>NZ_FOVL01000004.1:51789-187345 GCF_900115145.1 Salegentibacter flavus
GATCCCCTTTCTATGTCGACACCAACCTCCACGCCAATTAGCTGTAACGGAGGAAATGATGGAACTGCCACCGCAGGAGATGTTTCAGGCGGCAACAGTGGGTACCTGTATAAACTAGATGCAGGTACTTATGGAACATCAAATACTTTTAGTGGATTAACTTCGGGAACTTATACCATTACAGTAAAAGACTCAAAAAATTGTGAGACTTTCCAAACTGTAACTGTTACTCAACCAGATCCCCTTACATCCACCAGTCCTTCATCAACGCCCGTTAGCTGTAACGGCGGAAACGACGGAACTATTACCGCAGGAACACCCTCTGGAGGAAACGGGGATTATCAATACAAACTGAATGGAGGCACCTACGGAACATCAAATTCCTTAAGTGGATTAGCGGCTGGAACATATACCATTATGGTTAGAGATTCCAAAGGATGTGAAATTTCCCAGTCTGTAACTGTTGCACAACCAGATGCACTTACTATGGTAACGCCCACCTCTACTCCTGTAAGCTGTAATGGAGGAAATGACGGAACAGTTACTGCCGGAACCGTAACCGGAGGAAACGGCGATTACTTATATTCTATTGACAACGTAACTTATGGAATAGGAACCACTTTTTCCGGATTAACCGCAGGGACCCACACCATTTTTGTAAAGGACAGCAAAGGCTGTGCCCTTCAAAAAAGCGTTACAGTAAGCGAACCTGCAGTGCTTAGTGCCACGGTAGACCACACTAATATCAGCTGCTTTGAAGGCAATGACGGAACTATTTCTCTCAGCAGTCCTGGCGGTGGAAGTGGCAGTTACGAATACAGCATAGACGCAATCAACTGGCAAACCGGTCAAACTTTCAGCGGTTTAAAAAGCGGTTCGTACAAAGTATATATCAGAGATGCGGCACAAACTGCTTGTGTTATCATACTTAAAGACAATCTGCAACTTACTCAGCCGGAAGCTGCTCTTACTGCAGATTTAACCACTACCAGAACCACAACCTATGGAACTTCCACGGGATCGGCTACGGTCAATGCTTCCGGAGGAACCCCAGGTTATACCTACGAATGGAGAAAGGCTGGAGAAACTGCTATTTTACAATCTACAAAAACTGTTAATAATTTTGCAGCTGGAAATTATACACTCACTGTCATAGATTCAAAGGGATGTCGTGACGAAAAAGATTTCACTATAATTGATGGCCTTGAAGCCTTTATTGTTTCTAGAAGTATTTGCGAAAGTATTGAAGGAGCCACTGACATGCGAACGTCATATTTTGAAGTTGAAAACCTAACTGCTTTTGGCGGAGTGGCGCCGTATGAGTACTCCTGGGATTTTGGGGCAGATGCTGCTAATCCATTGAGAAAAGGTGTAGGGGAACATCAGGTATTTTTTTCTGAAATAGGGAATAAAATCATAACATTAACTATAACGGATTCAACCGGTATTGAATTAATTGTTACTCAATCATTGTATGTAGGGAAATGTTATGAGCCTTGTGGAAAATCTGAAAACATAGTTTTTGATCCTAATAATTTTTATGTTGGAGATAGCAACGGAACAGCTATAGATCTTCAGAATAATTGTAATGATCAACAAAATAAATACATTTATTTAAAAGTAGATAAAAGTGCAAACGCCTACAACCCTTACGTAGAATTGGTATATATTGTTCGAAATGACATCAATGAAATAATTGATACTAATTTCATAAAAGGTTGTAGGAATGGAGATGACATCGACGATGACCCCAATGATAGCAAAGATAATAAGATTGGTGAGTACATACGCTTTACGAAAAATCCAATAGATTTTAAATGCGGTGACAATCTGGACATTGATAACTTTTATATAACCTGGACGAATGTATCCAAGAAGGATTGTGGACAAAACAATAATGCATTTTGTTATTCTATAGATGATCCATTAGTACTACCTACAGCCTTAGATGCTAAGGCTACTGCTAATGAAATCTTATGTAAAGGCGAGGCTTCGGGGATTATTAATGTGAAAGTTTCAGGCGGGTTTGCACCTTATACCTATAGCCTAACAGAGGACAACCCCGAATATCAAACAAATAGCCAATTTATTAATAATGAAGCCGGAGATTATATTATTTACATTAAAGACGCAAGAGGAAATACAACTACAGCCAGCGTTAGTATTATTGAGCCTACTTATGCAATTTCTGCTGAAGTAGTCACCACTCCGCCACTCTGTTTCGGAGAAACCGGAGAAGCTACTGTCACAGCCACAGGAGGCACTCCTTTTACTACCGGTGTTGCATACCAATATCTATGGAATGACGCCGGCCAGCAAACTACTGCAACAGCTACAGGATTAACTGCAGGTAATTATACCGTAACGGTAATTGATGCCAATGGTTGCCAGATTCTTAAAGAAGTTACAATTATTGAGCCGGTACAACCAAGCCCTGCAGAGGCAGGCATAAACCAATCTTTCAGTTGCGGATTTAACAGCACTCTTCTTGAGGCAAATACTCCGGTAACAGGAACTGGCACCTGGTCCATCATTTCGGGAACGGGAGGAACAATTGCAAATGTTAATGATCCAAATTCTGGGTTTACCGCTACTGCCGGCACCCATATTCTAAGATGGACAATTGCCCATGCCGATGGTTCTTGTGCAAACTATGATGAAGTCCAAATCACCTTTGTTGGAGATTGCAGCACCCTGGATTTTGACGGGGTTGATGATCACATTATCTTCGGCAATAAATACGGGCTTACCTCCGGCACCTTCAGTATGGAGGCCTGGGTTAAATTAAAATCTATCAATGGAGTTAAGACCATCCTTTCCAAGAGAAATATGAGGAATCCCGGGGAGGGAGGTTATGACCTGGTCATCAACCAGGGAGCACCAACCTTTAGATGGGGAAACAGTTCTGTTTCATCATCCTCACAGTTAGGTACTCAAAGATGGTATCATATTGCGGTAATATTTAAAGATTCAAGAGCTCACTTATATGTTGATGGAATAAGAGTGGGAAATGCCGCTGCCACTAATCCCGCAATAAATTCATCCCCTTTCCTAATTGGCGCCGAATTCGATAAGAACAACCCGGAAATTCCCCAAAACTATTTCCACGGTTGGATCGAGGAAGTGCGTGTCTGGAATACTGCTCTAACAGAGGAACAATTAAGGTTTATGATGAACCAGAGGCTTGAAGTAAATGTAACCCCGGTTAAAGGGGAAGTCTTACCTATGAGCGTTCCCGGCAACCTTGCCTGGACCAGCCTTGAAGGTTACTACCAGTTACTTGTAAATGAAATAGCCAATGGAATAACCAAGGATAAGGCTGCCAATAAAGTTGAAGGGCTTCTAAAAAATATTACAACTCCACAGGATAACACCGCCCCCCTGCCTTATATTGCAGCAATCAATGGCTCCTGGTGGGACACAAATACCTGGAAGGAACCCTTAGTTTGGGATCCGCCCAGCAGCCCTGGAATAACCGGAGATACCATCGCCTGGAATATCGTCAGATTAGACAATAAACTGATCCATAATCCTGCCAGCACCAATAATTCTAAAAGCATAGACCTGCTTGCCCTTCTGGATGAAGGAGGTACATTGGATATGCAGGGAGCGAATAACGTTTCCGGAAATGGACTAACCATTACCCGCTATTTCAAGTTAGATGGGGTGCTGGACCTCAATGGGGAATCACAGCTGATTCAGTCGAAAGGCAGTGAAGTCTTAGGTTCCGGGCATATTGAACGAGACCAGCAGGGTACCGCCAGTAGCTTTAATTACAATTACTGGAGCTCTCCGGTTTTACCTTCAAGTTCTTCAACTTACACTGTTGCAGAAGTTATGTTTGATGGTACTATACCGGGCACTGATACATATGAAGTTATCAACTTTGGAGATCGCTATGCCCATGCCGATGGACCATTAAGTTCTCCGATTAAGATCAGTAATTTCTGGATTAATGTCTTTAGAAAAAAAGAAGCGAACCAATACAGCCAGTGGGAAAGAATTGGCAGCAACCCAACAGATCCACAATACTTCCTCAAACCTGGAGAAGGCTACACCATGAAAGGAACACATTGGGTTTCGGTTAAACAGAATAAACTTCAGAATTACACCTTTAAAGGCTTCCCAAATAACGGAGATATCGAATTGACCGGAATTACTGCAGATCAGAATTATTTGATCGGAAACCCCTACCCATCCGCTGTAAATGCTATTAAATTTATCGAAGGACATCTTCAAAACAGCAATCCTTCCCTTAGCGGAAATGTTTTCAACGGAACCATTTATTACTGGGATCATTACTCTGGCCAAACCCACTATCTCGAGAAATATGTTGGAGGTTATGCCGCTTTTAATCTTTCAGGTGGGCTTAAGGCAATTTCCAACGACGACCGGATAAATGATGATACAAACGAAACGGGAACAAAAACACCTGGACCATATATTCCAGTTGGACAGGGATTCTTCATCAATACCGCCTCGGGGGATTCAGGTGCAGAAACCAATACCAATATTTCCGGTGGAACCATAAAATTCAAAAATGAATACAGGGTTTTTGCTTCCGAAGCCAATAAAGCTCAAAGTCTTTTCTTGAGTCATGAAAGTCCCTCAAAGCAAAAAGTTACAGTGCAGGCTAATAAAATGCAAAAAGATACCCGATACAAAATACGTCTTCAGTTTAATTCTCCGAAGGGATATCTTCGGGAAATCCTGGTTACAGCAGACCGGAATGCCACTAATGGCATAGATTTGGGTTATGATGCCCCACTCCTTGATAATTCTGAAGAAGATATGTACTGGATGATTAATGATAATGAATTTGTAATCCAGGGAGTACCAAATTTTTATCTGGACCAGGTCCTGCCAATTGGGTTGAAAATCGCAGAAGAAAGTGAGTTTGGTATAAAGATAAGTAAACTGGAAAATCTTCCTGAACACGTAAATATCTACCTCCACGATAAAATTGATGACTCCTATTTTGATCTAACCAAAGCTGATTTCAAAGCTAGTCTTAGCCCGGAAATTTATAACAACAGGTACGAGATTGTTTTTTACAATGGAGAGGAACCGGAGGAAGATGTGGATGATGAAGATTTGGCTCTGCTGGAAATGGGATACTCCTACAACAGCCGGGAATTACATATCAAAAACCCGGAAATGCTTGAAATAAACAAACTGGTTATTTATAGTATTTCTGGTCAGGAGGTACATAGCTTTCTCGAAGTTCCAAAAGCGAAACTAATAACCCTGGAACTGGACAAACCGCTTAGTTCTGCTGTTTATGTAGTAAGAGCTTACACCAACAAAGGGGAAATAGCCACCCAAGTGATCATAAAACAGTAGCTTATTTTTTATATTTCAAAGGAAGGTGAACTACTTTTTTGGTGAGGAAAAATTCCTCCTCGAAATAATCGGGGAGTTCGTAGATGGTGGCTTTTGGAAATTCGCGAAGTTCAACGGTGAGATCTCCGCCTTTCAGGTAGAGAATTCCGTTCTTTAACTCGTGATTGCTCTTTTTGGCTATTTTTCCTTTCACCCAATGAACAAAAGTAGGCATAGCAGCAACAGCTCTACTTACAATAAAATCGTATTCCCCTGAAATTTCCTCTACTCTCGCATTAGTAACCTTCACATTTTTGAGATCGAGACCGGCCACTACCTCCTCCACTACTTTTATCTTTTTTCCGATAGAATCTACCAGGTGGAACTGGGTTTCTGGAAATAATATTGCTAACGGAATTCCGGGAAAACCACCACCTGTTCCTACATCCAGAATTTTTGAACCGGGTTTAAAGCTTTGTACTTTTGCAATACTCAGCGAATGTAAAACGTGCCGCAAGTAAAGCTCGTCTATATCTTTTCGGGAAACAACGTTTATTTTCAGGTTCCAGTCCTTGTATAGTTCCTCTATTTTCTCGAATTTTAAAAGCTGGTCTTCGGTTAAATTGGGGAAGTATTTCTTTATTAATTCCAAAGTTTTCAAATTTGCCACAAAAATACATAATTTGGTGCTGAAATTGCAGCGTATATTAATACGGTATTGATTATAGATTAACTATATAAAAATTTTACCTTTACCGTTTACAAAAAATTACATGGAAAACGTTCAAAATCAAATAAAATTCTCCCGGGTAGATTCTGCAAAATTCTTCAGAATTCTAAACAAAAGGGTGAATAATTATTTCAAAGAAAATAATCTAAAAAAAACCGGGAACTGGAAGCTTCATCTGAAGGCCATAGCTATGTTCTCCTTGTTTTTAACGCCTTACTTTTTAATCCTTACTTTAGATATATCCCAGTGGTGGATGCTATTACTAACCGTAGTAATGGGTGCCGGAATGGCCGGTGTGGGCATGAATATTATGCACGACGGAAATCACGGTTCATATTCAACTAAGAAATGGGTAAATCAATTCATGGGAGGCACTATTTATGTGCTTGCCGGAAACGTTTACAACTGGCAGGTACAACATAATGTGCTTCACCATACTTACACCAACATACACGGCCATGATGAAGACCTTGATGCAGGACGTATCATCCGTTTTTCTGAGCATGCCGAGTGGCGATGGTTTCATAAATTTCAGCATTATTATTCCATATTTCTTTATGGATTATTAACCTTCAACTGGGCTCTCACCACCGATTTTAAACAAACGAAAAACTACCTGAAAAGGAAACTTTCCTACGGGAAAATGCCAAATCCGGTTACCCAATGGAGCATAGTGGCAATAACAAAAATTATCTACGTTGCTATCTGGATTGTTATTCCAATGCTCATTCTTTCTATTTCCTGGTGGAAAATTCTAATTGGATTCTTCGTCATGCATTATACCGCCGGATTGATCTTAAGCATAGTTTTTCAGCTGGCCCATGTGGTCAAAGAAACTCAAATGCCACTGCCTGATAAAACCGGAACTATGAAAAATACCTGGGCCATTCATCAGCTCTTTACCACGGTGAATTTTTCTACAAAAAACAAGGTAGTGAACTGGTTCACAGGTGGCCTTAACCACCAGGTGGAGCACCACATTTTTCCGAATATAAGTCATATTCACTATTCAAAAATTTCTAAAATAGTACAAGAAACCGCTAAGGAGTGTAACCTTCCTTACAACGAATACAAAACCACACGCGCAGCAATAATTGCCCATTTCAAACATCTTAAAGAAATGGGAGCAAAACCTGCAATTTCATAAGTATAATTAATTTTTAACCTTTTAAAAATGCAAGAACAACTTTCTGACAGGATTAATAACCTGGCAACCTCTCAAACTTTGGCTATGGCTGCAAAAGCGCGTGAACTTAAGGCCGAAGGAAAAGACATCATTGGACTAAGCCTGGGGGAACCAGATTTCAACACCCCCGATTTCATTAAAGAAGCGGCCATTCAGGCTATTAACGATAATTACAACAGCTACACGCCGGTAGATGGTTATGTAGAACTGAAGGATGCAATTATCAATAAATTTAAAAGGGATAACGATCTTACTTATGACAGGTCTCAGATCGTGGTTTCAACCGGTGCAAAACAATCGCTAGCCAATGCAGCGATGGTGATCCTTAATCCCGGAGATGAAGTTATTCTGCCCTGCCCTTATTGGGTGAGCTATGCGGAAATAGTAAAATTGGCTGAAGGAGTACCGGTAGAAGTTCCTACTACCGTAGACACCGATTTCAAAATGACCCCGGAACAACTTGAGGCAGCTATTACTCCTAAAACAAAAATGATCTGGTACAGCTCCCCTTGTAATCCAAGTGGGATGGTGTACAGTAAAGAAGAATTAAGAGCTCTTGCCGATGTTCTAGTGAAATATCCTAACATAATTGTGGTTAGTGATGAAATATACGAGCACATTAATTTTGTAGGAGACCACGCCTCAATGGCACAATTCGAAGATATGTATGATCGCGTGATCACTGTTAACGGAGTGTCCAAAGCCTTCGCTATGACTGGTTGGAGAATTGGTTACATAGGTGCTCCGGCCTGGATAGCCCGTGCCTGTAATAAAATGCAGGGCCAGATAACCAGCGGCGCAAACTGTATTGCTCAACGTGCGGTAATCACTGCGCTGGAAGCTCCAGTGAGCAAAATTGATTATATGGTAGACACCTTTAAGAAAAGAAGGAAACTCATCATCGATTTGCTAAATGAGATAGAAGGTTTTAAAACCACCGAACCGGAAGGAGCTTTTTATGTCTTCCCAAATGTTTCTTATTTCTTCGGAAAAACAATCAAAGGACATAAAATTGAAAATGCCACAGATTTTTCCTTGTTCTTACTGGAAGAAGCCCTGGTAGCTACTGTAACCGGTGATGCTTTTGGAAATCCTGATTGTATAAGAATTTCTTACGCAGCCAGCGAAGCTCAGATCGAAGAAGCTTTAAAACGCATCAAAAAAGTTTTAGCAGAAGCATAAATTACTGCTGATTAAAATTTTCAGAATAGATTAAAACCGGTTTGAAATTTCAGATCGGTTTTTTATTAGTGGTTCCTCCAGAAATACGGGGTTAAGATTATTAGAACTGTAAAGAGTTCCAATCGCCCAATCAACATCAAAAAGGCACTCCAGTACTTTCCAAAGACCGGTAGGATATCATAATTATTAACAGGGCCGAGGGCCCCCAATGCTGGTCCAATATTCCCAAGGGAAGAAGCTGCACCGCCAATGGCAGTCTCAAAATCCAGGCCCATCCCTCCAAAAACAACCGACCCTATAATAAACGCCAGCATATAAAGAATAAAGAAGCCCAGAATATTAAAAACGATATCATGGCTAACGGATTTTCCATTGAAGCGTACAGGCAAGATGGCATTGGGATGCAGGCTGCGTCTAAATTCTGTCATCCCATTTCTAATCATAATGATGTGACGCATAACTTTTACCCCTCCCGAAGTAGAACCTGCTGAACCTCCGAGAAAGAACAAGCCAAAAAAGACTAGTGTTAAAAACGGAGTCCACATCGTATAATCGGCAGTAACAAAACCTGTGGTAGTAATTATCGATATCACCTGAAACAGGGCATGCCTAAAAGCACTTTCGGCTTCTCCCCATACCATTGGATGGTCTATTTGAGAAAGAGTTATATCGGCTTCAAAATATATTAAAACAGAAGCTAGGACCGTAAATACTGCAATAAACAGGATATACCATTTAAACTCGTCATCATGCAGAACCTTTTGAATTCGACCTTTGAAACTAAAATAGCTGAGTACAAAATTACTACCCGCCAGGACCATGAATAAAATTATAATATACTGAATTAGCGGTTGATCATTCCAATAAGCAACGCTAATGTTCTTGGTTGAAAACCCTCCGGTAGACAGCGTACTTAAAGAATGATTAATCGCATCAAAGAAACTCATCCCGGCAATTCTAAGCAGGATAGTTTCAGCTACGGTATAAGATACATAGATTAACCAGAGGCGTTTGGCTGTATCGGTAATTCGGGGTTTAAGCTTATCGGCATTTGGACCGGGAGCTTCAGCAGCAAAAAGCTGCATGCCTCCAATTCCTAAAAGAGGAAGGATGGCGATAGCCAGAACAATAATTCCCATCCCGCCTATCCAATGTGTTAAACTCCTCCAGAATAAAATCCCATCGGGGATAGATTCAATGTCATTCAAAATGGAGGCTCCGGTTGTGGTGTAACCAGACATGGTCTCAAAAAAAGCATTATGAAACTGAGGAATTGATTCACTTATAATATAAGGCAGGGTTCCACTAAGGGCCATAAAGATCCATCCGAAGGTTACAATTATATAACCCTCACGTTTTTTGACTTCCTTACGGTGTCCTCTTGTACTAAACATTAAAAGAATCCCGATAAACAAGGTGATTAAAGCTGCTGAAGAAATTTCGAGGGTAACGCCATCCTGGTAAAACCAACTTATTAAAACGGCTAATAACATAAAGGCTCCGTTACACAAAAGCAACAGCCCCATCACGTGAAAGATGATCTGGTAGTTAAGCCTTGGCATTACAAAAAGAGTTTTTCAACTTTTTTAATAGATCGTGGAAGACAGCACACAACAATCCGGTCTCCGGCCTTGATCATAAAATCACCCAAAGCGATAATCCCTTCACCATTTCTAATAATCCCTCCAATAATCGCTGAACGTGGAAAGTCGAGGTTTTTAATTCTTTTATCGCAAACCTGGGAATTAGGCTTAACAATGAACTCGAGCAACTCGGCGTTCATGTTGTTTATTTTAGTCATAGCAACCACTTCCCCTTTTCTTATATAACGGAAAATATTATTAGCGGCCAGGAGTTTTTTATTGATAAGGGTATCGATACCTATGGAGTGGCTTAACTGGTAGTAATCCATGTTTTCCACCAGTGATATCGTTTTCTTAACCATTTTGGATTTCGCTACCAGGCAGGACATAATATTGGTTTCAGAATTACCGGTTACGGCGATAAAAGCATCCATATCATGAATATTTTCTTCCTCCAGTAATTCTACATTGCGACCGTCTCCGTAGATAACAAGGGCTTTCGGGAGTTCGTCGGCCAGGTCATAAGCCTTGGTTTTGTTTTGTTCAATCAGCTTAACATTAAAATTGTGACTGCAGAGGTCACGGGCAGTCTTCATCCCGATCCTACTCCCTCCAAGGATCATCACATTTTTGATATCCTGTTTTACCTTTCCTGCTAACTTATAAAGGTTCTCCACCCCTTCTTTTAGCGTGATAAAATTCACCTGGTCTCCCTCTCTAAACTCTGTATCTCCACGAGGAATCAAGGTGTATTGAGTACCTAAGCGCTGGATGGCGATAGGCACAAAATTTAATTCGGGAAATATGGCCGCCGCTTCCTTTACAGTTTTACCTACAAAAAGCGCCTGGCGTGACAGGCTAAGCCCAATCATGGTAAGCAAACCACCTTCAAATTCATAGCTATCGTTAAAAGCAGACTGGTTTAAGAGTAATTCAATCTCTCGTGCTGCAATGGCTTCAGGAGAAATGAGTTCATCTATTCCCAGTTTAGCAAAACCTATCTCCTCTTTATTATGAAGGAATTCTGTATTAGAAATACGGGCTATAGTTCGTTTTGCACCTAACTGTTTTGCCAGAACACAAGCCGTTATATTAGTTGCTTCACTGGAGGTAACCCCAATTAACATATCTACATGCTTAACATGAGCCTCTTTTAAAATAGCAATAGAAGTTGCATCCCCTTTTATGGTTCTAATATCAAGATGAGTATCAGCATAAATTAAATTATCCCGGTTGGTATCAATTAATGTAATATCCTGGGATTCAAAGGAAAGTAATTTTGCCAAATGAAAGCCTACTTCTCCCGCTCCGGCGATAATTATCTTCATATAACTGCTTGAAATTGTAAGGAAAAGCAAATGTACGTTATTTTCCACAATCCAAAAATCTCTACCGCTTCAACAAATTAAGAATCTGTGAGACGCAGTTTGCCGATAAGACTTATCTTTGGAAAAAATTATTTGCATGGGCAAAAAGGTTACTCCATACCACGATTCAAAACTCAACAAGAAAAAGCAGGTTGAACAGATGTTCGACAATATCTCCGGAAATTACGATGATCTAAACCGAGTGATCTCGTTTGGAACCGATGTAAAGTGGAGAAAGAAGGTAATAGCCCTTGTTGCAGCTCAAAACCCTAAAGCCATTCTGGATATTGCCACCGGAACGGGAGATCTCGCTATACAAATGGCCCCAATAAAAGCTGAAAGAATTATAGGATTAGACATCTCTGAAGGAATGCTGAATGTGGGCAGAAAGAAAATTGCAGCAAAAAACCTGGATAAAAGAGTAGAAATGATCCAGGGAGATTCTGAAGCTCTTCCCTTCGATGACAATTCTTTTGATGCTATTACAGTCGCTTTTGGAGTAAGAAATTTTGAAACCCTTGAAAAAGGTCTGGCCGAAATATACAGAGTCTTAAAGCCGGGAGGTATTTTTATAGTACTTGAAACCTCTGTACCCACAAAATTTCCATTTAAACAAGGCTACAAATTTTATTCAGGTTACGTTCTTCCATTAATAGGAAAAGCCTTTTCTAAAGACAAAGATGCCTATTCCTATCTAAGCGAAAGCGCCGCATCTTTCCCATATGGAGAAAACTTCAACAATATTTTGAAGAAAACAGGGTTTACTAATGTAGAACACCAACCTCAAACTTTTGGGGTGGCAACCATTTATAAGGGTTCAAAATAAAACTATGAGAAGATTTTTTCTGCTAGCCTTTTTCATGCTGTCTTTTTCATTTTCCCACGCACAGTTGTTTTCCGGGGAAAAGATTATGAACAATGAAAATTTCGACCGGCAACGTTGGTCCTGGGGCTATTTCCTGGGCCTGAATTCCTACGATTTCAAATTTAAATATGAAGAATACGATCCCAGTCCCACTACCGGTAAAGACAGAATCGTTGAAACCAATATGGGCTTTAACGTAGGTTTGGTTGGAAATCTTAGACTTTCCAACAACCTCGACCTACGGCTCGAACCGGGAGTTAGTTTTAACACCAGGGGTTTTCAGGTTACTAAGGCCGATCCCGACACCTACCGTGAAATCAATTCAACTTACGTTCACATTCCCCTTCTGCTTAAATTTTCTACCGACAGGCTTAACAATTTTAAACCCTTTGTGGTAGGAGGAGTCTCTACTTCAATTAATCTTTCGAGTAACGAAAACAACCCTGATGATAATTATGCAGGGCAATTCAGGATGACAACAAATTCCTATTATTATGAAATAGGATTTGGGGTAGACCTGTACCTGTATTACTTTAAGTTTTCACCGTCCATTAGAGGGGTATTTGCTATTAATGACGAACTGATAAGAGATAATACCTCCAACAGTCTTTACACAGGCAATATCGAAAAAATGTCTACCAGGGCAGTTTTTCTAAACTTTACTTTTCAGTAGATCATCTGCGCTTAAACTCACTTAAAAGGATGGCAGTTGCGGTAGCCACATTAAGACTTTCTGTTTGGTTAGTATCGCCAAACCGGGGAATTCCTATTTTCTGGGTGATTAGCTTCTCTATCTTTTCTGAAATTCCGTTGGCTTCATTACCCATTACCAGGATCCCTTCAGCCGGGAGGGTTTTGGTATAAATATTTTCTCCTTCCATAAATGCCCCAAAAACCGGAAGCTTATCAGTATTTTTAATAAATTCAGCCAGATCGCTGTAAACCACTTCCACCCGGGTTAACGAGCCCATACTTGCCTGCACTACTTTTGGGTTAAAAATATCGGCAGTATCTGAAGAACAGATCAGATTTTGAATTCCGAACCAATCACATAACCGAATTATCGTTCCCAGGTTACCGGGATCTCTCACTCCATCCAGGGCAACTACCAGGCCTTGGGGCCGGAAAGATTCCTGCTTCGGAATTTTAAAAACCGCCAGTGCGATTTGAGGGGTTTTAAGTTGACTTATTTTCTTCAGGTCTGCTTCAGAAATAATTTCAATTTTGGATGCAGCGATCTCAAAACAATCTTCAGTAGTATAAAGTTTTTCCAGTACAAACCGGGAAGACAGAAACTCACGTATACTTTTTTCACCTTCAACAATAAACATCGCATTTTTAAGACGATACTTTTTTTGACCAAGACTTCTTATTAACTTAATTTGGCTTTTACTAACCATACAAAAAATGTATTTTTGATTTCTTAAAAACGACTGTTTGAACCGGTTTCTCGCAAAAATATCATTATTTTTCTTATTCCTGTCTTTATTAATTTCCTGTAACGCTGTTAAACACGTAGAGAGTGACCAGGCATTGTTAACAGAAAATACAGTGTTCCTCGATGGAGAAAAAATCAATGATAATCAAATCTATAATCAGCTCTATCAGGAACCTAACACCAGGTTGTTGAGAGTCCCAATACGACTTCATTTTTATAACCTCGCACGACCGGATATAGATTCAATTCTTACCCAAAAATATCTGGACAACCCCAAAAAGAAAAAATTTTTAGTAGATATTCTTTCCTACAAACAATTTGAAAAATTTCTGCATTCCCGAAAGAAATTTAATGAATGGATAAAGAATACCGGAGAAGCCCCGGTAATAGTAAGCAAAGAAGAAACCGAAAAATCGGTTAGACGTTTAAATTCCTGGTATTGGAATCACGGGTGGTTTAATGTCGAGACAGATTATAAAATAATTCCTTCAGAAGATAAAAAGAAACGGGCAAGTGTAGAATATTATGTTCAGACCCATACTCCTTATATCGTAGATTCTATAAGCAAAAGAATAGCTTCTCAAGTAATAGATTCTCTTTACGATGCTAACGCCCAGGATTCCCACATAAAGGAAGAGGTACAATACAAAACCCTTGATTACAACGATGAAAGAGACAGGCTCACCCGTCTTTTCAGAAATAGTGGAGTTTACAATTTTGACCAGGAGTTTATTAGTTTTGAAGCCGATACTGTAGGCACTAATTATAAAGTAAATACGGCGGTAATCATTAAGAACAGGCCTGCAAGCGAAGGTGACACCACCTCAACGCTACCATTTAAAATTCATGATGTAACCAAGGTGAATGTCTTTACCGATTATGCTTATGCTAATAGATCAAAACCCGTTACAGATAGCGTTCAGCACGAAGGATATAATATTTACAGTTTTGAAAAGCAACGCTACAAACCCGAAGCCATTACTGATGCTATTTTTATACGACCGGGAAATACCTACAGCGATATCGCACGTACGCGTACCTACAACAGGCTTAATTCGCTTAGGAATTTTAAATACCCTACCATTAGATACACCCCGGATCCTGAAGACAGCACCCGCACCGACCTGGTAGCAAATATATTTCTTACCCCACAACAGAAGTATTCCTTAGGCTTCGATTTTGAAATCTCACAAAGCAACATCCAGGAATTTGGGATTGGCTTTGGTGGTTCCCTTTTAATAAGAAACGTCTTTCGGGGCGCTGAGAACCTGGAAATATCAGGTAGGGGAAGTGTTGGCTCATCTACCGATGCGGCAGCAAGCAGTGATAAAGACCGTTTTTTTGATATTTCTGAAATTGGAGCCGATCTCAAACTCAGCTTCCCTAGAATATTTCTTCCCATTGATACCGAAAAAATTATCCCTAAGTATATGTCGCCCTTCACCACCCTGAGTTTGGGAGTGAGCACGCAATCCAATATAGGATTAGACAAAAGGAATCTTTCGGGAGCAATGGAGTATCGCTGGACGCCTTCGCGTCAATTATCAAATAGACTGGACCTGCTTAATATTCAATATGTAAGAAATTTAAATACCGATAATTATTTTAATGTTTACAGAAATTCCTATAATGAATTAAATGAGATCGTTCAGTCACCCAATGTGGTTACCAGTCCCGATTATCTTGACGAAGAGGGCCAATTGACCATACCCCAGGGCGCCGAAAATTTCCTTGAAGATATAGATGCAGATGATGGGCCTACCACAGGATTAAATTCAGCGCAACTCCAGATAGCGAATTATGTAAAAGAGCGAAAAAACCGCCTGACAGAAAACAACCTCATCTTCGCTACTAATTATACTTATTTATGGAATACCAAAGAAAATCTGTACGACCAGGAGTTTACCAGGTTCAGGTTTAAAGTGGAGACTGCTGGTAATCTTTTATCAGCCATTTCCAGTGTGGCCGGCCTGGAGAAAAATGACAATGGAAATTACAAAATTCTGGGAGTAAACTTCTCCCAATATGCCAAAACCGAAATAGACTTTATAAAACACTGGGATCTTGGCCAGGAAAATATTTTTGCAATACGAGCATTTGGCGGCATTGCAATTCCCTATGGAAATGCAAACAGCATTCCCTTTGCGCGTAGCTTTTTTGCAGGAGGTCCTAACGACAACCGTGCCTGGCAAGCCTATGACCTGGGCCCCGGAAGCACAGGTGGACGCAACGAATTTAACGAGGCGAATATGAAGCTAGCTTTTAACATGGAATACCGGTATAATCTCTTCGGATCTTTGCACTCGGCGGTTTTTATTGATGTAGGGAATATCTGGAATGTTCTCGATATTGTTGAAAATGAAGAGGCCACATTCACCTCCTTTTCCGATCTTAAAAATATAGCCGTTGGCTCCGGTTTTGGATTGAGATATGATTTTAACTTTTTTGTTTTGAGATTCGATATAGGTTTCAAAACCTACGACCCTGCCCGCGAAGAAGGAAACCGCTGGTTTAAAGATTACAACTTCAACCACGCGGTTTATAATGTGGGTATCAATTATCCTTTCTAAGCCATTTAATTTTCTTATTTTTGTAAGCCAAATTCAATTAAATTATGAGTCACAATATTAAACCAGGCGTAGCCACAGGAAAAGAAGTTCAGGAAATATTTAAACTTGCCAAGGAAAAAGGTTTCGCCCTTCCCGCGGTAAATGTTATAGGTTCCAGCAGTATCAATGCTGTATTGGAAACTGCTGCAGAATTAAACTCACCCGTTATCATTCAATTTTCAAACGGAGGAGCTCAGTTCAATGCAGGAAAAGGACTATCTAACGAAAATGAAAAGGCCGCCATTGCAGGTGGTGTAGCAGGTGCAAAACATGTTCACGAACTTGCCGAATTATACGGAGTACCGGTTATTATGCATACCGATCATTGTGCCAAGAAATTACTTCCCTGGATAGATGGGCTTCTTGATGCCAGTGAAAAACACTACGAACAATTCGGAAAACCTTTATATAGCTCACATATGATAGATCTTTCAGAAGAATCTCTGGAAGAAAATATGGAGATTAGCAAGAAGTACCTTGAAAGAATGAGCAAAATGGGGATGACCCTGGAAATAGAATTAGGAATTACCGGTGGTGAGGAAGACGGAGTTGACAACACCGATGTGGATTCTTCAAAATTATATACTCAGCCTGAAGAAGTAGCGTATGCTTTTGAGGAACTAAGCAAAGTTAGTGACCAGTTTACCGTTGCTGCTGCTTTTGGAAATGTACACGGAGTTTATAAACCAGGAAACGTAAAACTTACTCCTAAGATCCTTAAAAACTCACAGGAATATATAACCAAAAAGTACTCCCTGGGAGAAAATCACATCGATTTCGTATTCCACGGCGGGAGTGGTTCTACGGTAGAAGAAATTAGAGAAGCAATTGGTTACGGAGTGATCAAGATGAATATTGACACCGATCTTCAATATGCCTATCTGGAAGGAATACGTGATTATATGGGTAAAAACAAAGATTTTCTTGCTGCTCAAATAGGTAATCCAGAAGGAGATGATGTTCCTAACAAAAAATATTACGATCCGAGAAAATGGGTTCGTGAAGGTGAACTCACTTTCAAAGCCCGTCTAAAAAAGGCATTCGAAGACCTTAATAACGTAAATACCTTATAGATTAAATTGCAAAAAACAGCTGGAGTTTTATACTTCAGCTGTTTTTATTTAAAATAAACCCTCAGTCTCCGGAGTAGTTCCGGAAGAGTTCAATCCCTGAAACCTGAAACAAATGGCTTGGTTTAAAAGAACACAAAAAGGAATTCAAACCCCTACCGAGGACAAAAAAGATGTCCCCAAAGGTTTATGGTATAAATCTCCAACAGGAAAGATCGTAGATGCCGAACAATTGGAAAGTAATTTCTATGTTAGTCCGGAAGATGGCTACCATGTTAGGATAGGAAGCAAGGAATACTTCAAGATCCTTTTTGATGATAATGAGTTTAAGGAACTCGATAAAAATATGACCTCTAAAGACCCACTGGGTTTTAAGGACACCAAGAAATATACCGACAGATTAAAAGCTGCCGAAGATAAAACCGGCCTGAAAGACGCCGTTCGTACTGCCGTAGGAAAATCTAAAGGAAAAGAACTGGTAATAGCTTGTATGGACTTTAGTTTTATTGGTGGTTCAATGGGTTCTGTAGTAGGAGAAAAAATTGCCCGGGGAGCCGACTATTCGCTGAAGAACAACATCCCTTTTATGATCATTTCAAAATCGGGAGGCGCCCGAATGATGGAGGCGGCATTATCCTTAATGCAACTGGCAAAGACTTCGGTTAAACTGGCACAACTGGCAGAGGCAAAAATACCGTACATTTCTTTATGTACCGATCCAACTACGGGAGGAACAACTGCATCCTTTGCAATGCTTGGCGATATTAATATATCTGAGCCGGGTGCACTTATAGGTTTTGCGGGTCCGCGCGTGGTGAAAGACACCACAGGAAAAGATCTTCCCGATGATTTTCAAACTGCAGAGTTCGTTAAAGAACATGGTTTCCTGGATTTCATCGTAAAACGATCGGAACTTAAAAACAAAGTGAACTTATATCTGGATCTTATTCAGAATCAACCAGTAAGAAAATAAAACAGAGTTTTAAAGAACTTTATCTTAGGAAAATAGTATATTTGCCGCTTGACAGAAAAACTGTCAATACATAAAAATCATTTAAATAAATATTGGAATGTATCTAGCAAAAGAAAAAAAGCAGGAGATCTTCGAAAAGTACGGAAAAGGTAAGAACGACACCGGTTCCACTGAAGGTCAGATCGCATTGTTTACTTACAGAATTTCTCACCTTTCTGAACACCTCAAGAAAAATCGTCAGGACTACAACACCGAGCGTTCTCTTGTAATGTTGGTAGGTAAGAGAAGAAGCCTGCTTGATTACCTGATGAAGAAAGATATTATGAGATATCGTGCTATCGTTAAGGAATTAGGATTAAGAAAATAAATTTCAAGGGGGCTATATGCCCCCTTTTTTTATATAGAAGCAATTTGTAAATTGCCTTAAATTGTCACCCTGTAGTTCCAACATTGTCCGGAGCGAAAGGTAGTTTTTCATTGGTCTGCAACAACTACACACACAACAACACAACCAGACCGTCCTGAAAGACGGAGACCATTGTTTAACACAGGCCCTAACACTACGGCCTGATTTGAAATTTTTATTATGATTCCACAAACATTTAAAGAGGTTATCGATCTTGGAGATGGAAGAGAGATCTCGATCGAAACCGGAAAATTAGCAAAACAAGCCCACGGGTCGGTTGTTGTGCAAATGGGCAAAGCCATGCTGCTGTGTACCGTTGTTTCTTCTTACAAAGAAAGCACTTTGGATTTCTTCCCTTTAACCGTAGATTACCGTGAAAAATTTGCTGCTGCCGGGCGTTATCCCGGAGGTTTTTTCAAAAGAGAAGCAAGACCAAGTGATGGTGAAGTTTTAACAATGAGAATTGTAGACCGTGTATTACGTCCGTTATTCCCATCAGATTATAGAACTGAGACTCAGGTGATGATCCAGTTAATGTCTCACGACGAAGAAGTTATGCCAGATGCATTGGCAGGACTTGCCGCTTCTGCAGCAATCCAGCTTTCAGACATTCCTTTCGAAACCGCAATTTCTGAAGCCCGTGTGGGTAGAATAAACGGCGAGTTCGTGATTAACCCAAGCCGTAGCCAATTACTAGAATCAGACATCGATATGATTATTGGTGCTTCTGCAGATTCTGTAATGATGGTGGAAGGTGAGATGAAAGAAATTTCAGAAGAAGAAATGGCAGAAGCCATTCAATTTGCTCACGAGCACATCAAAAAACAAATAGACGCGCAGTTGCGTTTAGCTGAAGCTTTTGGCAAAAAACCGGTAAGGGAATATGCCTCGGCTGAAGAAAAAGAAGATATCGAGAAGAAAGTTCACGATGCTGCTTACCAAAAAATATATGATATTGCCAAAGGCGGTCACAGCAAAAAAGACCGTAGTGAAGCATTTTCAGCAGTAAAAGAAGATGTTTTAGCTTTGTTTTCTGAAGAAGAATTAGAAGAAAACGAAAAGTTAATCAAAAAATATTTCAGTAAAACCGAGAAGGAAGCGGTAAGAGAGCTTACCCTTGCTGAAGGCGTGAGATTGGATGGCAGAAAAACCGACGAGATCAGACCTATCTGGTGTGAAATCGATTATTTACCATCGGTACACGGTTCGGCTATCTTCACCCGTGGGGAAACTCAGGCATTGGCAACCGTAACTTTGGGAACTTCCAGAGAAGCGAACACTATTGATATGCCAACTCACCAGGGAGAAGAAAAATTCTACCTGCATTATAATTTCCCTCCTTTCTGTACCGGAGAAGCTTACCCAATTAGAGGTACTTCAAGACGTGAGATTGGACACGGAAACCTGGCACAACGTGCCTTGAAAGGAATGATTCCTGAAAGCAATCCATATACAGTAAGAATTGTTTCAGAAGTTTTGGAATCTAACGGTTCATCTTCTATGGCAACTGTTTGTGCCGGAACTATGGCAATGATGGATGCTGGTATCCAAATGAAAAAACCGGTGTCGGGTATCGCAATGGGATTGATCTCCGATGGTGAGCGTCACGCTGTACTTTCAGATATTCTTGGAGATGAAGATCACCTGGGAGATATGGACTTTAAAGTAACCGGAACCGCTGACGGGATTACCGCCTGCCAAATGGATATTAAAGTAAAAGGACTTCCTTACGAGATTTTAGTAAAAGCGCTGAAACAAGCTCGTGCAGGCAGACTTCATATTCTAGAGAAACTTACAGAAACTATATCTGCTCCTAGTGAAAATGTTAAAGCTCACGCTCCAAAAATTATCACCAGAAGAATTCCTAATGAATTTATTGGTGCATTGATTGGACCCGGAGGAAAAGTTATTCAGGAACTTCAGAAAACTACAGGAACCGAGATCGTGATCAATGAAGATCCTGAGACCGAAGAAGGAATTGTAGAAATTCTGGGTACCGATCCGGAAGGCATCGAAAAAGTTCTTGCTAAAATAGAGTCTATCACCTTTAAGCCTGAAAAAGGAGCTACTTATAAGGTAAAAGTGATCAAAGTTCTTGATTTTGGAGCTGTGGTAGAATATCTTGATGCTCCAGGCAACGAGGTTTTACTTCATATTTCTGAACTAGCCTGGGACCGCACCGATAACGTAACCGATATTGTAAATATGGGTGATGTTATAGATGTGAAATACTTTGGTGTAGACCCAAAAACCAGAAAAGAAAAGGTTTCCCGTAAAGCTTTACTCGAAAAGCCGGAAGGCTACCAGCCTCGCCCACCAAGAGACAACGATCGTAACGACAGAGGTCGCGACAATCGTGGTTCCCGGGACAATCGTGGCCGTGATGACCGCAGAGGCAGAGACAACAGAGACCGTAAAGACAACAACTAAAAAAGTCTTTAGCTTATAAATTGAAATCCCCGGGAATTAATTTTCCGGGGATTTTTTTGTGTTTTTTTCATTCTTATCTGGTAAACATATTTAATTAAATCTTGAATCTTTTCCACGTTAGGGACCTGCCTCGCCGGCAGGCAGGTTGCAGTGGAAAGCCCACAGCGATTGGAGCGAGCGAGGACTTGCAACGAAAAGCCCGGCCCGGAGGGAAACGCCCAGAAAAAATTTATTAAGGATCTTTGTAACATTTCGACTACTCTTTGCGTATAAACTAATACAAGAGCTATTCACAATTAAAATCCAAGGAGACGATAGATGAGACAACTTAAGATTACGAAGCAGGTAACGAACCGTGAAACTGCTTCGCTGGATAAGTATTTGCAAGAAATTGGTAAGGTTGATTTGATTACTGCCGATGAAGAGGTAGAATTAGCACAACGAATTAAAGCGGGTGATGACCGTGCCTTGGAGAAATTAACAAAAGCGAATCTTCGTTTTGTTGTATCTGTGGCAAAACAATATCAAAATCAGGGCTTAACTCTACCTGACCTTATTAATGAGGGAAATTTAGGATTGATTAAAGCTGCGAAACGTTTTGACGAAACCCGTGGTTTTAAATTTATTTCATACGCGGTGTGGTGGATTCGCCAATCCATTCTTCAGGCACTGGCCGAGCAATCGCGTATTGTACGTTTACCATTGAACAAAATTGGATCTATAAACAAGATCAACAAAACTTTTGCTTTCCTTGAACAATCTCACGAGCGCCCACCAAGTGCTGAGGAAATCGCGAAGGAACTGGACATGACGATTAATGACGTTAAGGAATCTATGAAGAATTCTGGCCGTCACGTATCTATGGATGCTCCTTTGGTAGAAGGTGAAGATTCTAACCTTTACGATGTATTGCGTTCTGGCGAATCTCCAAATCCTGATAAAGAACTTCTTCACGAGTCTTTAAGAACAGAGATCGAGCGCGCCTTAGAAACTTTAACTCCGCGGGAAGCTGATGTTATTCGTTTGTACTTTGGCTTAGGAGATCAACATCCAATGACCCTTGAGGAAATTGGCGAGACTTTTGATCTTACACGCGAAAGAGTTAGACAGATTAAAGAGAAAGCTATTAGAAGGTTGAAACATACCTCAAGAAGTAAGATCCTGAAAACTTATTTAGGATAAGAAATTTAAGATGACAACAGTTAATACCGGCTGATTACCGGTTACCAAAATAACTGTTCGTTTTTTGATTGATGAATGACCCCGGCCTGATGAACCGGGGTTTTTTCATGATTTTATTCTGAGATTAATCCCGTTTACTATCGGGGGCCTGACTGCGCCGAATAAAATAGTCTTTGAAAATTTTCCAATCAAAGTTCAGAAAAGTCCATCCTAAATAAATTTTCAGAAGGCATCAATTAAGTATAATCTTATTATTTTTGTGACACACTTACAGCACAACATTTATGACAACAAAACTTATTGCTCCATCTATTCTGGCTGCCGATTTTGCCAATCTTCAGCGGGATATTGAAATGGTAAACCAAAGTGATGCCGACTGGTTTCACATAGATATAATGGACGGTGTTTTTGTTCCGAATATTTCCTACGGAATGCCGGTTTTAAAGGCCATCAATAAACATGCTCAAAAAACCATCGATGTTCATCTCATGATCGTAGATCCGGATCGATACATCAGTGAATTCGCTGAACTGGGAGCAGATAACCTAACGGTACATTATGAAGCCTGCACACATCTTCACCGCACGCTCCAGGCGATTAAAGCCGAAGGAATGAAAGCAGGAGTGGCCATTAATCCGCACACCAGTGTTGATTTATTACAGGACGTTATTCAGGACATAGACCTGGTTTGTTTGATGAGTGTTAATCCGGGATTTGGCGGACAAAGTTTTATTGAAAACACTTACAAAAAAGTACAGCGCCTAAAAGAAATAATTATCACCCACAATGCCACCACGCTTATCGAAATTGATGGAGGGGTCACCGATGAAAATGCTGCCCGATTAATTGAAGCCGGAGCCGATGTTTTGGTTGCCGGGAGCTTTGTTTTTAAGGCTAAAGATCAAATTAAAACTATTAAAAACCTGAAACTACTTGCAAACTCCTGAGGATATTTTTGATGTTATTATAATTGGCGGTGGTCCCATAGGAATTGCCTGCGGACTGGAAGCCCAAAAAAAACAACTTTCATACCTGATTCTGGAAAAGGGATGCCTGGTAAATTCGCTATACCACTACCCTACCAAAATGACATTTTTTTCCACCTCCGAAAAACTGGAGTTGGACAATATACCCTTTATCAGCAATAACCCTAAACCGGTAAAAGCGGAAGCCCTGGAATATTACCGGCGAATTAGCACTTCAAATAAACTCAACATAAAATTATTTGAAAAAGTGAATTCGGTAGAAACTCCGAAGGATAATTTACATCAGGTTAATACCGAAAAACAGACTTACGCAGCCAGAAATGTGGTCGTTGCAACCGGTTTTTACGACATTCCCAATTACCTGAACATTCCCGGAGAAGATCTTCCAAAAGTTGCTCATTATTACGGCGATCCTCATTATTACGCTACTCAGAAAACTATTGTAGTAGGTGCAAGTAACTCGGCTGTTGATGCCGCATTGGAAATTTATCGCAAAGGTGGAGAGGTTAGTATGATAGTTCGCAAAGAAGATATTGGGGAACGGGTAAAATACTGGGTTCGTCCTGATATCATTAACCGAATTAAGGAGGGTAGCATCAAGGCATTTTATAATTCCACCCTCAAGGAAATCAGAGAAAATGATGTGGTGATTAGCACCCCGGATGGCGAAAGAACTCTTGAAAATGATTTTGTATTACTGTTAACAGGATATAGGCCAAATTTTGAATTCCTGAAGGGTATGGGAATTAAGCTTTCTGATGACGGAAGAAAAATTCCTCATTACAATGAGAAAACAATGGAGACCAATGTTAAAGGAATTTACCTGGCTGGTGTAATTTGCGGTGGGGTAGAAACCCATAAATGGTTTATAGAAAATTCAAGGGTTCACGCAAAAATGATAATGGAAGACCTGGCCAATAAGGAAGAAGCTTAGTCTATAAATTTTCAAGAAAATCTTTTAGTAAAATAGCGTGATTTCTGTCTTCATTTTTAGCACCATATAGGAGTAAAAAGGTTTTCCGTTTATCTAATTCCTCGAGATCTTCAAGAATTTTCTCTTTTTTATTTGATAATTCCCTTTGATATTTTTTCCTGAATTCGGCCCAGGTTATTTGTTCCTGGTGAAATTCTTTGCGTAAATCATTACTTGGCGCCCACTCTTTAAACCAAAAATCCAGATTAGCATTTTCTTTAGAAATCCCTCTGGGCCAAAGCCTGTCTACCAATATCCTAATAGCTGCTGAAGCTTCTTTATTTTCGTAAATTCTCGCTATTTCTATATTCATTTCATAAAAATTACTATTGCCCGATTAAAATAGACCGCGTCCCGAAAAATATGGACAAGCTCTATGGGACTTAGAAAAACGCAAACCCCTATTTTCTACCGACATTTCGCTCCTAACGGAGCTGTTTTTAGTCCCATCGGGACGATATATTGGTAGAAAAGTTTGTCATCGAAAAGAGAAGCCCCATCGGGGCGAAATAATATAAGTCAGGTGATTGCAAGGATTCAGACAATGGTTTTAATTTTTACCGGACAACAATGAAAAATAAAAAAGCGATTTCAAAGTAGGTCTCAAAATCGCTTTTAATTTGGGGCAGAACAGTACTTATCTACTCATCAGGACAACCTCCGATGAACTTAAAATTTCATTGCGGTTTAAAAGTTTTCCGTAGAATTCCATATCGCCCCTGGAATTCTTAAATGACTTATCCAGCCATTCTGAGGCTTTTTTAACCGGAAATTTATAAACTTTTATTTCAGGATAAGTTTCCGGGGAATAGGATTCATCGATCCCAATTTCAATATGTTTTTTCTCTTTATTATAGTAAACGTATTTCGCTAGGAAGTTATGTTTAATAAGGCTAATAAACTCCTCGGGAAGGCTGCCGCAATTTTCACACTCTTCAACATATTGCTTTACGAGTTGCCTCATGGAAGCTTTGATTTCATTTTCATTCAAATAAGAAGCCATAATTATATTAGTTTAGATGTTAGATTCTGGAGTAAAATTATGGGTTCAATGTCAAGCTAAAAACAATTTATGCCGAGTTTAACGCACATTTCTAAAAATTTCTAAATTATTCCTCATATATTCTAAGGATTATACAATCATATAACCTGAGCTTTATGCCTTTAACGGGCCAAAAAGAGGAACTTCTACTTTAGGCCTTAACCTTATATTAAGGAGAGATGCATTCAGAAAGCACAATGTTATCTTCCAAAACCACGATACTCCGTAGGCACTATTCTCCCCGATTCACTCACAGTTTAAGGGAGGGAAAATCTTAATTAAATGAACACCATTCAAAATTAAAACCAACTTTCATTGTTTATTTTTATATTAATCGTAATATTGCAATTATATATTATAACACATATACTATGAAACTTTCAGAAATAAAACAACAGCTAAACAACCTGGAAGAGATTGCTTTCCAGTTGCCAAACGGCGAATTAGTACCAAATCACTTCCACGTTACTGAAATAGGGAAGATCACCAAACATTTTATTGATTGCGGGGGTACGGTTCGAAAAGAAGAAGTGGTGAATTTTCAACTCTGGAATGCCAATGATTACGACCACAGGCTCCATCCTGAGAAATTGCTCCACATTATTGAACTTTCTCAAAATACTTTAGGAATAGGAGATCTTGAAATTGAGGTAGAATATCAGGGACAAACTATTGAAAAATTTGGTTTGGACTTCAATGGCACCAATTTTTTGCTTAGCACTAAGCAAACCGATTGCCTCGCCAAAGATAATTGTGGAATCCCTGTTGAAGAGCCTGCAATTGCCACTACTGAGACCGCATCTTCTAATTGCTGCTCCCCTGAGAGTGGTTGTTGCTAATCATTTAATAAGTAAATCATGGGAGTTACCAAATCCGATTTATTCAGCACCACTCAAAATGAGTTGGCTACCTATGCCAAGGTATTTGCACATCCTGCCCGAATAGCAATCCTGCAGTATTTATTAAGGGCTAATACCTGTTGCAATACGCACCTGGTAGAAGAATTAGGCCTGGCACAGGCCACTATCAGTCAGCACCTGAAAGAGTTAAAAACTCTTGGAATAATAAAGGGAACTGTGGAAGGCGTATCCGTAAACTATTGTATCAATGCCGAAAAATGGCAGCTTATCAAAGATCGATTTTCTGAATTCTTTGACAGTTATGATCCCAACAGTTTTTCCTCTTGTTAGTATGGATAATATGATTTTCAAAAAAATTAAAGACAACATTGAATCGCTGGATGTTCAATCGATTCCAGGTTCAAGAAAAGCGGTCTTAGCTCCCCTCATTGAATACATAGGAGAGAAATTCAAAAACAAAGAGGAGATTCGCCTTAACTTTATTTGCACTCATAACTCGAGAAGAAGTCATCTCTCACAAATTTGGGCACAGGTTATGGGTGATTATTTCAACATTGAAAACCTAAGGTGTTATTCCGGCGGTACCGAAGCTACAGCTATGTTTCCGTTGATTGGCACAACCCTGGAGGAGCAAGGATTTGAAATTTCCCCGATTTCCCAGGGAAAGAATCCGGTCTATGCTATTAAATATGCCCCAAATACCCATCCGATAATTGGTTTTTCAAAAACCTATGATCATGACTTTAATCCTGTTTCCGGTTTTGCGGCAATTATGACCTGTTCCCAGGCCGATGCAGGCTGTCCTTTTATTGCCGGAGCAGAAAAGCGGATCCCGATAACCTATGATGATCCCAAAGCTTATGACGGTACCCCCCAACAAAAAGAAAAATATCGGGAACGCAGCCTCCAGATTGCTACTGAATTATGTTATGTCTTTTCAAAAATCAACCAGGATGCCACAAACTAAAAAACAAATACCGTTTTTCGAACGCTACCTCAGCCTATGGGTCGCGCTTTGTATTGCAGCAGGAATCTTAATTGGCCATTTCCTGGGAGACAATATGCAGGTTTTGGCCGATGCACAGATCTATAACGTTAATATTCCGGTCGCAATCCTCATCTGGCTCATGATCTACCCGATGATGCTGCAAATCGACTTCGGCAGTATCAAAGGTGTAGGTAAAGCTCCAAAAGGCCTTATCCTTACGCTCATAGTTAATTGGTTGATTAAACCTTTTACTATGGCCTTTTTTGCCTGGATATTCTTTGAGCATCTGTATTCTGCCTGGATCGATCCCGAAATGGCCGGCGAATATATTGCCGGAGCGATCCTCCTTGGGGTTGCGCCATGTACAGCCATGGTTTTTGTATGGTCTTATTTAACCGATGGAGATCCGAATTACACTTTGGTACAGGTTTCCATTAACGATTTGATTATCCTGGTAGCATTTGTGCCCCTGGTAGGTTTGTTATTAGGTATTACAGATATTACTATCCCTTATAACACCCTAGTAGCCTCAGTGCTGATCTTTGTGGTAATTCCGCTGATTGCCGGGGTGATCACCAATAAAATACTCGTCAGAAAACATGGAGAAGATTGGTTTAAAAATCAATTTTTACCAGGATTGAAGCCTTTGAGTATTTTAGCGCTGTTGCTTACTTTGGTGTTGCTGTTTGCCTTCCAGGGCCCTAATATCCTGGATAATCCATTAATCATACTGTTGATTGCGGTGCCACTTATCATTCAATCCTATTTTATCTTTTTCCTAACCTGGTTTGCTGGCAGAAAACTAAAATTGAAACACGCAGTTTGTGCTCCCGCAGCGATGATAGGAACGAGTAACTTCTTCGAACTGGCAGTTGCAGTGGCCATCGCCTTATTCGGACTCCAAAGTCCGGCAGCTTTGGTAACCGTCGTGGGTGTATTGGTAGAAGTGCCTGTTATGCTAAGTTTGGTTGCTTTAGCCAATAAATGGAGATATTAGATTTCTGAAGATACCAGGATATTATTCAGTACCACCCATCCCCATTTAGGAATCGTCATCCGGTTCTATATGGTCTTGATTGGGAATCCGTCTTTTCAGAAATGGAAAGGCGGTTTTTTAATGGAAATAAATAGTATAAAAATGTATAAAACTTAAAATTTGCTGGCTAACTGGTGGCTAAAACCACAAAATATAATTCTTTAAAAAACAGAACCCCTTGATTTCTCAAGGGGTTCGGGTTCCAGCGTTATGGAAGCTATCCAGTGTGACCCCGGCAGGATTCAAACCTGCAACCCTCAGAGCCGAAATCTGATGCGCTATTCAGTTGCGCCACGGGGCCGTTTCCCAGACCTCACAGGTTTTAATTCCGCATAGTTATCGGGACCTGTAAGATTTCGAAAATTATTTATTCAATTTACTTTTTACAATTGTAGAAATAGTTTTGCCATCAGCCTTACCGGCTAATTCACTACTAGCCATTCCCATCACTTTACCCATATCCTGCATTCCACTGGCTCCGGTTTTAGCGATGATCTCGTCTACTTTGGCTTCAATTTCAGCTTCGCTTAATTGCTCAGGTAAAAAAGATTCGATTACAGCAGCCTGTTTTTCTTCAGGTTCAGCTAAATCTGCTCTGTTTTGCTCCCTGTAAATAGCAGCGCTTTCCTTGCGTTGCTTTACCAGTTTTTGCAAAATTTTAAGCTCTTCATCTTCAGTCAAACCGTCTTTTGCAGCGCTTTCCGTATTAGCCAGTAAAATAGCACTTTTAACCGATCGTAAAGCTTCCAGCTTTTCACTGTCTTTAGCTTTCATAGCAGCTTTCATCTCTGCCATTACTTTATCCTGTAAACTCATAACTTATCTTTGTCATTTCCGTGTAGGCGGAAATCTCAGCAGCGAAGATAAAATATTAAAATTAAAATCCCCACTTATTCTCCCTGCAAAATTAAGAGACATGCGAATTTACAACAAGCATTTGGAAATTAGAATTTTACTATTCATCGGCCAGATTTTATTATGTTTTTCAGTGTAGTTAAGAAATGAATTTTGAATGGAATTTATTAGGTGGGGGATAAAGGTTCTCTAGGTCAATCTAATTCTTTGAGTGGGAGAACAACCATGGCAATAAGAATGGTTCAGCAAAGGCAGTATCCCAACTGTTATGATTAGCTTCCGGATATAATGATAGTTTTGCATTTCCTCCAAAATGATTGATCATTCTGGCCATTTTCTTTGAATATTCAACGGGCACCACATTATCTTTCTCCCCATGAAAAATCCAGATATTAAAGCCTGGCCTGTAATATTCAGCTACCTTAGGATTTGCACCACCACATATAGCAAAGGCCGCGGCAAACATTTCAGGTTTTCTGTAAATCATCTCAAATGTTCCCATTCCCCCCATAGACAAACCTCCCACATAAATTCGGGATTCATCTATAAAAACTTCGGCTTGCATTTTATCCATTAATTTCATTACCAGTTCAAGAGATTTGGTAGCCGATTTCTCAAACCCGAAATCAAATTGATAAGGCAGGCTGTCCCTTTTTACTTCTACCCGGGCCCAATAACCATCTTTTGGTGCCTGGGGAAAAATAACTATAGCTGGGAATTCTTCCTGATTTTTCAGAAATAATTCGCTTCCATGCGTTAATTGTGACTCATTATTCCCGCCTCTTTCGCCCGCGCCGTGAAGAAATAAAACCACGGGATATTCTTTTTCTTCCGAAAAGTCCTTCGGAAATAAAATTCGGTAATTTAAACTATCTCCTTCTACCACAAAAACTTCAGAATCATACTTATTTATATTTTGAGATTCCACAGTTAAAGAAAGGAGAAAGAAATTTACCAGAAGAAAACTGATCTTATGTGGTATGTTGTATTTCATGAGGAATATAGTTTTTAAAGTATGTCCTGAAACCGGTTTAAAGTTTCGGCTAGATATTTCTATAACCAAATATAGCTATTATCCTGCTTAATTCTGAAAGCTAAGTTCCTTAACTACTGTTCGTAAAATCCTCGTCCAGATACTATCTTCCAGGGCGGGGATTTCAGGAAAACTGAATTCGCTTCTACAAAAATAAAAGGCCTGATGCTTCAGAATTCAAAGGGAAATTCAGGAAGGAAATCGGAACTCAGTTAAGCCTGTTTTAAATGAATACAGTTCAGCTCAATTATGATGGAGTTTCGACGGACTGCTCTGTTGTATTTATGCAAACTTTCAACAACTATGGAAGAATTATTTTCAATCTGCAAATATTAAACCGTGGGCAAACCAGAAATTACCCTTACAACACGTCCCCGAAACTTATTGGAAATATTTGAGTAAAAAGATTCCATTGATAAATTAAAAATTAGCTTAAATTTGTTTCTTCAACTAACTAAACATTATCTAAAAATGAAAAAATTATTCTTATTATTTGCTGTTGCAACTATGTCCCTTTCGATCTACTCTTGTAGAGAGACTACTGAAGAAAAAACCGAAGACGCTATAGAGTCTGCAGGTGAAGATATAGAAGACGCTGCTGAAGAAGCTGCTGATGAAACTGAAGAAGCTGTTGAAGAAGCTAAGCAGGAAATTGACGAAGAAATGAATGAGGACGATAATATGTAAAATCGTACTTAAAATTATTTTCTAAAGCTGCTTTCTTCATCGAAAGTGGCTTTTTTTTATTAACCCTATAAAATGAGCATAACGGAAACGCGATACAAACACTCATGAACCTGGCCGGTAGGCAGGGGTATGCGAATTACATATGACCATTAAAAAACAATAAATATCCTACATATGAAAAAGTTAATTTTATTTTTAGTTGCCATCCTGGCGTTTTCACTAAATGCTTGTAGAGAAACCACCCAGGAGAAAACCCAGGACGCTATTGAAGCTATAGGCGAAGACATTGAAGATAATGCCAAAAAAGCAGGAGAAAAAATAGAAGAAGGTGCCGAGAAGGTAAAAAAGGAGATCGATGAAGAAATTCACGAAACCGATGATATAAATGGGCAAGAGGCAAATGACGATTATTAATTCTGCCTGACACCTTAAATCAAAAAACCGTGTAATCACAATTATGCGGTTTTTTAATTTTCAATCAATTCCATGAATTACGGAATAACTTCATCGTTAACATTGCCAAAATTATAGTAGTATAGCTCCTCTCCCTTTGGGCGAGGCGAGAGCGAGGGCTTATTTTTTTCGTTCGATTACATAATTCACCATTAACTCCAGCGAATCTTTATAAGTCGAATCGGGGTAATCTTCCAGAATAGAAAGAGCCTCTCGCTGGAATTCCATCATTTTATTTTCCGCGTAATCAAGCCCGCCTTTCAGTTTCACAAATTCTATAACTTCCTTTACCCGCTTTTTATCCTTATTATGATTCTTAACCGAATTTATAAGCCAGGATTTTTCCTTTTTCGTAGAATTATTCAGGGCGTAGATCAGCGGAAGCGTCATTTTTTGTTCCTTGATGTCTATTCCTGTAGGCTTCCCAATTTTGTCATCTCCGTAGTCAAAAAGGTCATCTTTGATCTGAAACGCCATCCCAATAAGTTCTCCAAAGCGTCTCATTTTGGCGATCTCGTTGGATTCAGGTTTAACCGAAGCTGCTCCCAGGCTGCAACAAGCAGCGATAAGAGTAGCTGTTTTCTGGCGGATGATATCATAATAAACCGCCTCGGTGATATCCAGGCGACGCGCTTTTTCAATCTGCAGCAATTCCCCTTCACTCATCTCTCTTACTGCAACCGAAATGATCTTCAGCAAATCAAAATCATTATTATCAATAGATAAGAGCAAACCTTTAGAAAGCAGGTAATCGCCAACCAAAACAGCGATCTTATTTTTCCATAAAGCATTAATGCTGAAAAAGCCACGACGGCGGTTTGAATCATCAACCACATCATCGTGTACTAGCGTGGCGGTATGGATCAGTTCAATGACTGAAGCTCCCCTGTAGGTTCGCTCGTTCACGCTCCCGTCTGAAACCATTTTGGCAACCAGAAACACGAACATTGGCCGCATCTGCTTACCTTTTCTGTTAACAATATAATGGGTAATACGATTAAGTAGCGCTACCTGAGAAGACATGGACTCGAAGAACTTTTTTTCAAAAAGTTCCATTTCTTTCTCTACCGGGAGTTTTATTTGGGAAATTACTTTCATTAAGCCACCAAATATAATTATTTAAAGAGAATTTTGAGTGGTGACTTCATTTCCAAATTAAGCCGATTTATTTGCCAATTGACCGCAGGCAGCATCTATATCTTTTCCGCGGGAGCGACGTACCGTAACCGTAATATTATTCCTTTCCAGGATTTGCTGGTACATATCGGTTGCCTGGGAAGAAGCCTGTTGGAAATTGCCGTCATCTATAGGATTGTATTCGATAAGATTCACCTTGCAGGGAACATACTTGCAGAATCTCACCAGGGCTTCAGCATCTTTTCTGGTATCGTTAATATCCTTCCACACAATATATTCGTAGGTAATGCGGCTTTTGGTTTTTGAATACCAATACTCCAGGGCTTCTCTTAGATCATTTAGAGGAAAGGTCTCATTAAACGGCATTATTTTCGTGCGAATTTTATCTACAGCCGAATGCAGAGAAACCGCAAGCTTGATTTTGGCTTCATCATCAGCCAGCTTTTTAATCATCTTAGGCACTCCTGAAGTTGAAATGGTGATGCGCTTCGGCGACATGCCCAGACCTTCCGGTGAGGTTATCTTCTCGACCGCCTTCATCACATTATTGTAATTCATTAGCGGCTCCCCCATTCCCATAAAAACAATATTACTCAGGGGCCGATCAAAATATAGCCTGCTTTCGTTATCGATAGCGACAACCTGATCGTAGATCTCATCAGGATTCAGGTTACGCATTCTTTTTAATTTTGCAGTGGCACAGAACTGGCAATCCAAACTGCATCCCACCTGTGAGGAAACACAAGCCGTAGTTCGAGTAGCCGTAGGAATCAAAACCGATTCAACTGTTAATTGATCATGTAACTTTACCGCATTTTTGATCGTTCCATCACTGCTGCGTTGCATCTGGTCTACCCGAATATGGTTGATCACAAAATTTTCGTTCAGCATTTCACGGGTCTCCTTGGAAATGTTGGTCATCGCCTCAAAGCTGTGTGCTCCCTTATTCCAAAGCCATTCATATACCTGACTTCCGCGGAAGGATTTATCGCGTTCTGCAACAAAAAAGTCCTGCAATTGCTTCTTGGTAAGTGCCCGTATGTCTTTCTTCTTATTTTTCACGCTGCAAAAGTATGAAGAATTAAAGGATTTTATTACTAATTGAATCTTAAGTGTTTAGCTTCTTCGAAAACAAAAAAAGCCACAAACTTGAAATTTGTGGCTTTAATACTATTTTTTGCGATTTTAGATGATCAACATAGCATCTCCGTAAGTGTAAAAACGGTATTTCTCCTTCACGGCTTCCTCATAGGCTTTCTTCATAAAATCGTGCCCGGCAAATGCTGAAACCATCATAAGTAAGGTTGATTTTGGCGTATGAAAATTAGTCACCATACAATTGGCGATACTGAAATCGTAGGGAGGAAAGATAAATTTATTAGTCCAACCTCCATATTCATTTAAAGTTTGATTTGAAGAAACCGCACTCTCCAGAACACGCATAACAGTAGTACCCACCGCACAAACTCTACGGTTTTCCAGCTTGGCCTTATTGATAGTATCCGTGGCTTTTTTCGTAATAAAAGCTTCTTCGCTATCCATTTTATGTTTGCTAAGGTCTTCTACCTCGACGGGGCTAAAAGTTCCCAAACCTACGTGAAGGGTAACTTCAGCAAAGTCCACTCCTTTAATTTCCAATCTTTTCAACAAATGTTTGGAAAAGTGTAACCCGGCTGTAGGAGCGGCAACTGCCCCTTCTTCTTTAGCATAAATCGTTTGGTAACGCTCCTGATCTTCAGGCTGTACTTCCCTTTTTATATACTTTGGAAGCGGGGTTTCCCCAAGTTCCTGTAGTTTTTTTCTGAAATCTTCGTAAGAACCATCGTATAAAAATCTAAGGGTTCGCCCACGGGAAGTCGTATTATCAATAACCTCGGCTACCAGACTTTCATCTTCCCCGAAGTAAAGTTTATTCCCAATTCTTATTTTTCTTGCAGGATCTACCAACACATCCCAAAGTTTGGTTTCAGGGTTTAGTTCCCTGAGTAAAAAAACTTCAATTCTTGCACCGGTTTTTTCCTTATTTCCGTAGAGACGAGCCGGAAAAACCTTGGTGTTATTAAGAACCATAACATCTTCAGGATCAAAATAATCCAGGATGTCTTTAAATTGTTTATGCTCAATAGTTTGTTCTTTCCTGTTAAGAACCATTAGTCTTGCCTCATCCCTGTTCTCAGCAGGATACTCAGCCAATAGTTCCGGTGGAAGTTCAAAATTGAATTGTGAAAGTTTCATTCCCATAAGTGTGCTTTTAAAAGCTGCAAATATACAACCTCAAAACAGGCGTTGTCAAGTAAATAAGACTTTATTTGTCTTTGCCGGTGTTTAGGCCCTGCCTATGTTAAAGCCCAGCTTTTCAAGATCCTTCCAGAAATCGGGATAAGACTTCGAAACTACCATGGCATCTTCAATTTCAAAAGGCACTTTGAGACCAAGAGGCGCAAAGGCCATCGCCATTCGGTGATCGTTATAGGTGGCTACGGAAACATTTTTAGTGAAATCTTTCTGCGGAATCAATTCCAGGCTATCCTTTGAAATTTTTACACTGCTTCCAAATTTCTCAATTTCAGTTTTTAACGCGGCAAGCCGATCGGTTTCCTTTATTTTAAGGGTATGCAGTCCTTTTAAAGTGCAATTTACGCCAAGCGCAAGGCAGGTTACCGCAATAGTCTGAGCGATATCGGGCGAGTCAATCAAATTTTCTGCAAGATGCCTTGGTTTCTTTTGAGAGGTTTTTTTAAGCACTATCGCATCATCCTCATAATGGGTTTCCACCCCAAACTGCCGGTAAATTTCAGAAATACAGCAGTCGCCCTGCAGACTCTTTTCCCGGTAAATACCCAGTCTTAAATGCGCAGTTTCACTAATGGCCGCGAGACTATAAAAATAAGAAGCCGAACTCCAGTCTGATTCCACAGCGATGGTTTTGCTCTCCAGTTTTTCGGCAGGTCCTATTATTATTTTGTTTTTGGTGAATTCTCCCGTCACCCCGGCATTTTTCATCATTTCGAGGGTCATATTGATGTATGGTGCTGAAGTCACCTGACCCACAAGATCTATTTGTAACCCATTAAGTAATGAAGGCGCGATAAGCATTAAAGCCGAAATATACTGGCTGCTGATATTAGCCTGTACTTTCACTTCGTTTTCGGTAAGCGTTTTCCCTTTTATTCTCAACGGCGGATAACCTTCTTCCTTTTCATAACTTATATCGGCGCCCAGAGTTTTTAAGGCATCCACCAATAGTTTGACAGGCCGTTCCTGCATACGTGGGCTGCCGGTTAAGACCACCTCTCTGCCCTCTCTGGTCGCAAAATATGCCGTAAGAAAACGCATAGCCGTACCCGCGTGATGAATATCAATTAACTCTTCTTCGGAAGCTAAAGCTTTTTTCAGATATTGGGTATCATCACTATTGGATAGGTTCTCGACCTTTAGAGAAGGATATAGAGCCTGTAGAATAAGTAAGCGATTCGATTCACTCTTTGAACCGGTAATTTTCAGGTCTCCCGAAAGCTGCTTTTTATCGTTAAAAAGTTTAATCTTCATCTCCTTCTGATTTTTATTTATTCCGGGAATCTTCCTTTTCCTTCATCTTAAACTGGCCAAAAGCAATGATAAACCCGTAGGCCAGAGCCGCTACAAATTGCCCCAGAATAAACCGGAATAATTTCCCGTCTTCGGTACGCTCCCTGAAAAAAGTGGCTATTTCAATCCCACCATATTCAAATAACATACTCACAAAATTATAAATTACAAGAAAGGAAACCCCCAGTAATATTACTGATTTCCAGAAGCTTTTTTGTGAAACTATACTCTTAAAACCCATTATTGAAGTTTTTCATTATTCTTATGGCGGTCTTTATCCCTTTTGGTTTTAATGTCCAGCTTTTTATCGAATGCCTCTTGCAAATTAACTCCGGTTTGGTTGGCAAGACATAGCACCACAAACATCACATCTGCCAGTTCTTCTCCCAGGTCTTTGTCCTTATCGCTATCCTTTTCGCTTTGTTCTCCATAGCGACGTGCAATTATTCGGGCAACTTCCCCTACTTCTTCAGTGAGTTGCGCCATATTGGTGAGCTCGTTAAAATAACGAACTCCATGCTCCTTTATCCAATCGTCTACCGCTTTTTGAGCGTTATCTATATTCATTCCTTATACTTTAGTGAGCACAATGGCTTCGGATTGTTTTTCCACCATTTGTGCGAAAAATTCTTTCAACATTTCATAGTCGGCCGAAGTATACACAATATTATTTAAATCCATTATGGTTTCAACCCTTAAAAATTTACCTGCAACAGTGGTTTTAAAGATAAATTGTCCTGCACCTTCCCCTAACATGGTATCAAAATTCTCCGGGATTGAGCTTATTTCATAACCATCGGGGATCATAAGGTTTACTGTGTTCTTTTCCACACTTGGAAAATCGAAGATCACAGGGTAATTCCTCTCATTTTCTTTAAAGGGATTTTCAGTCATTCCACCGAATATTAAGGGCTTTATATAAATATTACTATTTATAACCTCTATCCCATTTTTAAGGTCAAACTCATAGGTTTGCCGCACATTTTCACCTTTGTCTTCGCGATTATGAATTTCTACGTTCGAAATTACAATATTACCTTTATCTTTTTCCAGCATTTCCACATAATTGTCAGTATTGGTCTTCCCATGTTTATCTCTGAAAGTTTTGGCATGTAACCCATAATAAGAATTCAAAACACGGCCGTGGATGCTAAAATCATCCTTCAGCTGTAGGTCCAAACGATTGGTATTAACAGATTTGATTTGTGGCAAAAGAGGTAACCATCCCGAACTGCCATCTTCCCTTATTATTCTACCCTGCCAGTTCCTTGCTCTCTTAGGCAATTCCCCTACTCCTGCATTTTGATCGGTTGCATCCATTAACACTACTCCATTGGGTAATTCCAGACCCACAACTACATAGTTGAAACCTTCACGGGTAGGGTATAAAGGAATACCGTGAGAGCGGGTACTCACCAAAACCGGGTTGGTTTTAAAACCGGCATACCTAAGCATACTAATCAACATAAGGTTAATATCACCTGTATTGCCCAGGCCTTCCTTATAGGCCTTGCGTGTTCCCACCTCGGCCCGGAACCCTACATAATCATTCCACTTAATATTATCACGCACATAATTGTAGATAAGGTCAACTTTTTCTTCCTGTTTTTTTCCATTAAGAAGCACATCAAGATCATCTTTATAATAATTGGTAATTCCTATTTCCTTTTTGAGATCGGAATCATTAAAGATGCTTTTAGCCACCCCCTCCCAGGACTGAGAATAATTTTCGATGGGGGAATTTGGGTATTTGGTATATTGTAGCTCCAGCCTTATGTAAGCAGCATAATTTTTAAGGTAGTCTATATAATTTTCATTTTTTAGAGGAGGGATAGCATCCTGTTCGAGGCTGTATTCATTCAGCAAATACTCTACTTTCTTTCTTTCAAATTTGGTTTCCCCCATTCCTAGATTTGCTCTTTTTGATTGGGTATAGTTATAAGTGAAACTACCCTGACTTTGTTCTATTGGGATGATAAGAGGGGATCTGGGGTTATAATGAATCTTAAAACCAAAAAATTCAGGGATTTTCAAACTTACTTCCAACCTGTCAATAGGGATCACATCCTGAAGCGGCACTGCATCTAAAGAAGTAATAAAAGGTGAACGTATGGTGTATTCTATTTCTATAACACTACTCTCGGTTACTGCCGGCATAGTGAATTTGGTAGTTTTACGGTACCTGGAAGTTTCCTCCTCAAAAATATCTCTCTTATCTAATTTCTCTTCCCGTAATTTCCCATCTACCAGGTTATAGGTATAAGCTTTAACCGAAGTCACCTTCTCTCCTGTTGAAGAATTTTTGTGAACCTTTATTTCTTTATTAGCCCAATCAAAGCCCTCCTTATTATAGATTTTTATACGTTCGTGTATTTGAGTTATTAAGGTTAGTCCGGTTTGTTTATGTAGTTCATAATAAACCTCCTGCTTTCTGTAAAGCACTGCTGCATTGGCTTCCTTATGCTCAGGGTGCTCGGTTTGAGCTACCTCTTCTTCAGAGACCTTTCCGAATTTATAATTTTGAGCATTTATGGGGAGGCTCAGCAAAAGGATTAGAATTAATAAAATTGAATTTTTCATAATTTAGGTTTTAGCCTGCCGTGAGTATTACGGCTTTTTGGTTATTATAGGACTTAATCTGGTTTAAGAATTTATAGTAGGCTTCGTACTTCTCAGGTTCCCAAAGCCCCTGGTTAATAATTAACTTTCTTTCTACTTCCAGGACAGGGCCGTCTTCGGCTTCAATTAAACTGGTTTGAATGAATAAACTCCCAAATTCATTTTCGAGATGGACTTTTTCAGGAATAGATTCAATTTCAAATCCCTGCGGAAAATAGTATCGAAAAGTATCGGCGTAGCTTTCGCCTCGGGTAATTTCAATGGGCATTTTTCGGGTCTCGTCCCGCGGAAGACTATACACTGTTGGGCGTAAGAAATTCACCGGCAACAGCAATCTATTCCCTGCCTTCCTAGAAAAATTCTTCCCTTTTATTTCCAGTTTTTCAAGAAATTTCACTGAATCCCGATCATTACTAAAAGAAAGATTTTGAATCTCAAAATGGCCCAAATATCCCCATAGCTCCTTATAATATTCCTTTTGATTCCTTTCTTTAATAATTTGGATCCCGTAGATTTTATCATAGGCAATCCCACTTTTATGACGCGTGATATCAGCGGTAAAACTCTCTTCATCTAAGCGGATCTCTGCCTCAGTTCGGGTAAGATTATGCTTGGCTCCATAGGCAGGGGTTTTTACCAATTCCCCACCTTCGGGGGTAAGTTTCAGCACATAACGGTCGTCTGTGAATCTACCCAGAAAATCAAAGGGAATACTTTGGCTGGTGCATTCCAACCAGATATCCTGATCTTCCTGCGGTATGTTAAGTATCACGTGATTTCCCTGCATGGATGGGAATTCCGGATCCAGATGCTTACGGTCTCCGCCATATACGACGGTATAATAAGAAGGAATATTTTGTGTTTCCAGTAAAACCCTGGTATAATTGGTTAGTGCCTTACAATCACCATAACCCAACTCATCAACCTTTGCTGCAGGCATTGGGATCCAGCCTCCAATACCCAGTTGAACGCTGATATAACGCGTATTATCCTGCACATACTGATAAATGATCTTGGCTTTCTCCCGGTCACTTTCGGCATTGGCAGTAAGCTTTTCGATCTTTTCTATGGTTGCCTGCGGAAGCTGAGCATCATGTTCCAGCAAATGCTCATACTGCCATTTTCCGAAATCCTTCCAGTTATTTCCCGAACCCTCTACTCCAACAAGGGAAAACTCATCAAGAGCCACCAGTAATCGTGGCTGGAATTCGCTTTTATCGGGACTATGCTTTTCTGAAGTGAATGCAGGCACATTGCTAATATTATATTCTAACCCGGTAGCCATTATTTCCCGCTCAACTTCAAGACCATCCATATTTCTTTCTTCAAATCTAAATGGTATTGCCTGGGGATTTTTAAAAATATACCTCGCCTTTTCAATACTTAAATTATAAGTGTCTAACGGAATCCAGGAGGTTCGGAACACCGTGGAGTTGGTCTCATATTCCTCCTCAAAAACTACGGTATAAGGATAGCCAACAGGGGTATAATTCATATAACTTATACGGGAATCCCCATACATCTCACTACTGCTAAGGTAGCTTCGGTCTTCAAAATGCCGTTTTTTAAATTTTTTGATCTCTTCTCCCGAGGAGTTATAGACCCGGGCCTGTTGGTCAAGGATCTTTATATTGTCTTTGTGAAAGGTATAGGCCTGAACGTGATAATCCCCATTTTCATTTAACACGGTCACCGTGCGCCGGTTCTTCACCCGCATTTTATCTACCGAAAGAATATTGATTTCCGTGATTTCTTCCCGCAAAATAGCATTAGCATTCGCCAGAAGTTCAATTTTAAAAGTATTTGCAGGGATTTCCTGTGCGTGGAGTGGGGTTGCGAGGCCAATAAAAATCAGCTGCAAGGCTATTAAAATCTTGCGCATTTCAGATAAAAGGATTACTTAGAAACAGCAAGATAATAAAATTTTAACTTATTTTAACTTTTGTTTTTAGAATCCATTAAGATTGTAACCGGACCATCATTAATCAGTTCAACTTTCATATCGGCGCCAAATTCACCTGTTCCTACCGGTTTTCCTAAACTTTCTTCAAGGGTTTTTATGAATTTTTCGTAAAGCGGAATAGCCACTCCAGGTTTTGCAGCCTGAATATAACTGGGCCTGTTTCCTTTTTTGGTACTGGCATGCAGGGTAAACTGACTCACTACAATGGCATCTCCATCCACATCCAGAAGAGAATTATTCATAACCCCTTCCCTATCATTAAAAATACGCATCTTAACGATCTTGTTGCAAAGCCACTTAATATCCTCTTCGGTATCGGCATTCTCAATTCCAAGTAGTATCACAATGCCATTTTTAATTACCGCATTAATTTCGCGGTTTGTGCTTACCGAGGCTTTTGAAACCCGTTGAAGTACTACTCTCATTCTTTTTTATAAATATCGGTTCGGTAATTATCTTCTTCTCCTTCCAGGATCTGCAAATAACTTTTATACCGGCTCCAGGCTATCTTCCCTTCCTCCAGAGCTTCTTTAACAGCACATTGTGGTTCCTCGAGATGCATACAGTTGTGAAACTTACAGTTTTGCTTTACTTTGAAAAACTCAGGGAAATAATTGCCCAGTTCTTCCCGCTCAATATCTACTACCCCAAAACCTTTAATTCCCGGGGTATCTATTATTCTGGCGTCAAAACTAAGGTCAAACATTTCAGCAAAAGTAGTAGTATGCTGCCCTTGTTTATGCTGCCCGGAAATTTCCGAAGTTTTTAAATTCAGTCCTGGTTCAAGGGCATTTATCAAAGTAGACTTTCCGGTACCACTATGGCCGGAAAACATACTGGTTTTCCCCAGCATCATCTCTTTTACTTTTTCTACATTCTTTCCGGTTTTTGCTGAAATGCCAATACATTCATAACCAACCTCGCGATAAATTGCTGCCAGGTATTTTATTTCTACCAATTCATCTTCATTATAGGTATCTATTTTATTGAACAGCAGCACTGCTTTTATTCCATAGGCTTCCGCGGTAACCAGAAAGCGGTCTATAAAAGTTGTGAACGTAGGCGGGTTGTTTAAGGTGATCAGCAAAAACACCTGATCTATATTCGAAGCGATAATATGGATTTGCTTGGAAAGATTAACCGATTTACGAATAATATAGTTTTCTCGTTTATCAATTTTCTTGATCACTCCCTGCTCCGCACCTTCCTTGTCTTCAATATCAAATTCCACCTTGTCACCAACAGCCACGGGGTTTGTACTCTTAATTCCTTTTATTCGGAATTTCCCCTTGATACGGCAGTCGTAATACTTGCCATCTTCGCCTTTGACATAATACCAGCTACCGGTAGATTTATAAACAGTTCCTTTCATTCACGTAATGCTTTTTAACCTCATAGGCGTTAGAAACCTTTGCGGTCTGCTAAAATAGCAATTACTGCTTGCTTTTTAACCAAAAAATCATTGAAAACCAAAGCGGTTATCCTTTCATGATCTTCTCCTGGTGATTGATAGATTCCTGGTGAACCGCCTTGAACAACCTAAGGATAAATTCCTCGCTTAAACCATGCTGCTCCCCTTCCAGTACCATATTGCCAAGAATTTCATTCCATCGTTTGGTTTGAAGTACCGATACATTCTGGGCCTTTTTCACTTTTCCGATTTCATCGGAAACTTTCATTCTTCTTGAAAGCAACTCGATCAATTGGTTATCGGCTATATCGATCTGGGCTCTAAGGTTGCTGAGTTTATTCTGAAACTCTTCACTTTCTGAAATTTCTTTCCTGATCTTCAAATCTTTCATTATTTGAACCAGAGTTGCAGGAGTAATTTGTTGGGCGGCGTCACTCCAGGCATCATCTGGTGTGTGATGGGTTTCTACCATAAGACCATCATAGTTCAGGTCCAGGGCGGTCTGGCAAAGATCAAAGATAATATCCCTTCTTCCCGCAATATGTGACGGATCGAGGATTAAAGGCAGATCTGGAAATTTATTCTGAAGTTCAATTGCGATCTGCCATTCCGGATTATTCCGGTATTTTGTTTTTTCATAGGCTGAAAATCCACGATGGATTACCCCAAGATTTTTAATGTCGGCTGTATGCAACCTTTCTACTGCACCCAACCACAGTGAAAGATCAGGATTAACCGGATTTTTCACCAAAACAGTTTTATCGGTACCCTTTAAGGCATCGGCGATTTCCTGAACTATAAAAGGTGAAACCGTGGTACGGGCTCCAATCCAAAGAATATCTACATCATACTCCAGGGCCAGGTCTACGTGCGCAGGATTAGCAACCTCTGTGGTGGTAAGCATCCCTGTTTCTTCCTTGGCTTTTTTCAGCCATTTTAATCCAAGAGAACCAACTCCCTCAAAATTTCCTGGTCTGGTACGCGGTTTCCAGATTCCAGCACGCAGCACAGTAGCATCGGTATCTTTTAATTGATGCGCGATCTTCAAAACCTGTTCCTCAGTTTCGGCGCTACAAGGCCCGGCAATCACTAGCGGATGATCTAACCCGAAATCATCCAGCCATTTTCTCATTTCCTTCTTGTTTTCCATAATTGTAAAATTAATCTTTGAGTATTAGTCTATTCCGTTTAAAATTGATTTTATATGATTTGTACGTTGCATTTCCCTGTATACCCCCTGAAAATCGTCATCTTCTATAAGATCCTTGAAGCGATTAAGATTAGCGATATATTCATTTAGGGTCTCCAGCACATTTTCTTTGTTTTGTTGAAAAATTGGTGTCCACATTTCCGGTGAACTCTTAGCTAATCTCACCGTAGAAGCAAACCCACTTCCGGCCAGGTCAAAAATATCCCGTTCGTTCTTCTCCTTTTCCAATACGGTTTTGCCAAGCATAAAAGAGCTGATATGCGAAAGATGCGAAACATAGGCAATATGTTTATCGTGCGATTTTGGATCCATATACCTTATGCGCATCCCCAGCCTTTGGAAGATTTCCAGTGCTCGTTCCTGCAGTTTAAAGGCTGTTTTTTCCACTTCACAAATTATATTGGTTTTATTCCTGTACAAATTAGAAATCGCCGCTTCCGGCCCCGAAAATTCGGTCCCTGCGATAGGATGTGCTGCCAGGTAATTTCTTCTTCCAGGGTGATTTGTTACAGTTTTACAAATCCCTTCTTTGGTGGAACCAGCATCAAAAACCAGCGTATTTTCATTCACTAGGTCCAGAACCTTTTCCAATACTCCGGGTGCAACATCTACCGGCACGGCAAGGATAACCACATCTACCTGCTGAACATTTTCCAGTTCGGCCTGGTGATCTATGAACCCGAGAGCTTTGGCTTTGGTTAAATGCTCGCTATTGGCATCACAACCATAAATTTCAGCCTCAGAAAAAGCCGATTTAATATCCAGCGCAAATGATCCGCCTATGAGCCCTACTCCAATAATCTGTACTTTCATTATTTTACCCGTTTAATAGCTCTTTCTATATTTTCTTCGGAAGCACATAGCGAAAACCTTACATAGCCCTCTCCCATGGCTCCAAAGATGAATCCCGGTGCGCTAAAAATATTATGTTTCTGAAGCAGGAATTCAACAAAAGCTTCAGAAGTCGTTCCGCTGGGAACCCGGGCCCAAACAAACATCCCGGTTTGGTCTTTTGCCGGTTCGCATTGCAAGGCTTCGGCAAGTTCCAGCACTTTTTCTTTCCGACTTTGATAAATTTCATTCTGCTCACTAAACCAGTTTCCGTTGAGTCGCAAAGCCGCGGCTGCACCTACCTGTAGCGGATAAAACATCCCGCTATCCATATTGGTTTTTACCTTGAGTACCGTATTGAGGTTCTGTTCGCTTCCGCAGAGCATCCCAATTCGCCATCCGGCCATATTAAAAGATTTGCTTAGGGAATTAAGTTCCAGGACAACTTCCTTTGCACCTTCGGTCTGTAGAATGCTTTTAGGCTCATTATTCAGAATAAAACTATAGGGATTATCATTAACAATGAGAATATTGTGAGTTTTACCGAATTCTACAAGATCTCTGAAAACCTGATCTGTAGCGGAAGCCCCGGTTGGCATATGAGGATAATTAACCCACATAAGTTTTACCTTGCTAAGGTCTTTTCTGGCCAGACTTTCCAGATCCGGTAGCCAGTTTCCTTCCTCATTAAGTGGATAATAAACCGCTTTTGCTCCCACCAGATTGGTCACCGAAGTATAAGTGGGGTACCCCGGATCGGGGATAAGTACCTCATCCCCATCATTCAAAAAGGCCATGGAAATATGAGTGATCCCCTCTTTGCTCCCCATTAGTGGTAAGATTTCGGTTTCCTGATCGAGCGCTACTTTATATTTATTTTTATAAAATTCTGCGATAGCCTTTCTAAAATCGACCGTGCCTTTATATGGCTGATATTGGTGCGCCGCCGAATTCACCAAGGCCTCGTTTAGAGCCGTGATAACCTGTGGCGGTGGGGGTAGATCAGGACTTCCAATCCCCAGATTTATAATATCCTTTCCCGATTCCTGCATAGCACGCACCTCTTTTAACTTGGTAGAGAAGTAGTACTCTTTTACGTGGTTTAACCTGTTGGCCTGCGCTATCATATCAAGCTGTTTTTATAAGTTCCTAATATTGTAAGTTGTTCGGTCATCACTTCCAGAATGCCTACCGCTTTTAAAAATTCCTCATAATTGTCAAAAGTAACATCGATAAAAAATGAATACTTCCACGGGCTTTCGATAATAGGCATACTCTGTATTTTGGTCATATCCAGATTAAAATCCCTTAGAATATTCAATACAGATACCAGGCTCCCCCGCTTGCTTTCCAATTCAAATTTCAGGGAAGCCTTATCTATTATATCACCATTGGGTTCTTTCTTTTTAGTACTGATAATTAGAAACCTGGTGGCATTGCTTTTTTTGGTATGAATACTTTCTGCCAGGATATCTAACCCAAAGAGTTTTGCCGCCGCTTTGCTTGCTACAGCTGCAATTTTATGGGATTCTTTTTCTGCAATCCTTCTGGCAACTTCAGCAGTATCGGCATCTTCAATAAGTTTTATATGCGGGTATTGCTTGAAGAATTCTTTACACTGCAATAAGGCCATTGGGTGTGAATACACCTTTTTAATATCCTCCAGCTTCTGACCGGGAAGCACCATTAAATTCATATCTATAGGAATGTAATGCTCGCCCACCACCTGTAACTTATTCTCATCAATAAGCGCGTAGTTGGGTAGTATAGAACCAGCAATGCTATTCTCTATAGCCATCACCCCTTCTGATGCATTGCCATTCACAAGGCTTTTTGTTAGCTCGGCAAAAGACATACATTCCAGCACCGGCACATCTTCCCTGTAATATTGTTGGGCCACCAAGTGGTGAAATGAACCCTGAATGCCTTGTATTGCTATTTTTCTTTCCATTCAAATTTTGCATAAAAAAAAGTCCCGATTTGTATCGGGACTTTTCTATATAATTTCTTGACTTAATTACATAACATTCCCGTTCCTATCTCTGAAATAGAAATAAAAATAAAAGAATGTGTTCCAGCGAATTAAGTTGATCATTGTTCCTTCGTTATGGGGCTAAAGTAGAATATAAATTCAGAATGAAAAACATTTTCAGGGAAATTTTTATGCTTTTTATGGGGTTGCTCTAATATTGCAGGGTTTGTCTTCAAATTATAAAAACCTGGCTAATTCTGCACTTCTAAATTCCGAATTATGCAATCCCTACCCATACTTTTAAGCAGAGAAATTTCGTTTATAATTACCTATTTTTGAAAAAAAGAAGAGCTATGTCTATTTCGGTAGAAGGGATTTCTAAATTTTACGGGGAACAAAAGGCCCTGGACGAGGTTTCGTTTTCGGTCACACGAGGAGAAATCGTGGGTTTTTTAGGCCCAAACGGTGCCGGTAAATCCACCCTGATGAAAATCCTCACCGGATATCTTCCCCCTTCTAAAGGCGAGGCCACGGTGAATAGTATATCCCTGAAAGAGAACCTGCACAAGATTCAACAGAACATCGGTTATTTACCGGAGCATAATCCGCTTTATACTGAAATGTACGTTCGGGAATATTTGGAATTTAATGCAAAGATTTATAAGACCGATAAATCCCGGATTGAAGAAGTGATAACACTCACCGGACTAAAACCTGAAGCTAATAAAAAGATAGAACAGCTCTCTAAAGGTTATCGCCAACGCGTTGGACTTGCTACTGCCCTGCTCCACGATCCCGAAGTTCTGATTCTTGACGAACCCACTACCGGGCTCGATCCCAATCAGCTGGTTGAAATACGCAGCCTCATCCGGAATATTGGCAAAGACAAAACCGTTTTCCTTTCCACCCATATTATGCAGGAGGTGGAAGCCGTTTGCGACCGGGTGATAATTATAAATAAGGGAAAGATTGTAGCCGATAAAAAACTTAATGACCTGCGGGTAGAGAAAGAACAGGTGATCCATGTAGAATTTGATTACCTGTTAGAACCGGTGGCCATCCAAAAAATCCCACATTTGATGTCTGCCAGAAATATTGGTGGATTTGCCTGGGAACTGACCTTCGATACCAAAAAAGACATGCGTCCTGCAGTCTTTGACTTCGCCCACGATAACGGCCTAAAAACCCTTCAGCTAAACCAAAAAACAAAAAATCTGGAAAGTCTTTTCAGTGAACTCACTAGATAAACTCACTAGATAAAAATCTCATTTTATCAAATTTATTGGATGGAAATCCGATAATTCCAGAAGGAAAAGACCTGAATAAATTTTCAAAAACTAAACTCCCCCTTCGGGGGGGCCGGGGGGCTTTATTCAAATATAAGTCGGCCGGTGTAATGCTCATTCACACTTACTTCCGGCGGGCGGTTTATGGCTATCACATCGCCAAAACCAAAAATATCTCCCTTTATCGATTCCTTCGGATTTACTATAAGTTTATTGGTACCCCGGTGCATCAGGTCTACATGAGCGGCTTCCAGGCCTCCCGCCTCCAGCCTGCCATCTCCCGCTGCAAAGAAAAGATCTAACCTGCCAACCTTTCCGGAGAGAAAATAATTAGAAACATTATCATTCGTGATACGCAGGGAATTTACCTCCAAATTCAGAATAAAATCACCATTGGTATAAACCTCAGGGTCCCTTTCCTGGTTTAGCGATCGCAGCCAGATTTCAGGGAAATTTAATATTCCTATACTTTCAATGGGTTGATGACTGCTATTTTGCAACCAACTCAAAGTTGGTGTTGTAACCGTCACTTTTATAATTCCGTAATCCCTCAGGAAATTACAGGGTTTTTCATTTCTGATATGAAGCCGGTTGTCCAGCACTTCTACTGAAACACCACTCAAAAGATTTTTTCCGGTTTCTACAACCACTTTATGTTCAGATCCCTTCTGGATAAAAAGCTTTACATCGTCAAAGACATTGATTTCCTCAAATGCAGCAACTTCAATCTCTTCTGAAACGATCTCCCCGGCAGTCTGGATACAACCCGGGGCATCTTCAGAATCACAACTGAAAAGTGCGAAAACCAGCATTAATATTAAAAGGTATCTTTTCATAACCTGTATCCAATTGAGAGTTCCACAGCTTCTGCATTTGCCCAATGTGAGCGCACGGTAACAGATGCCCATAATTTTTCAGTGAGTTTTCGCTGAAGACCGATCCTGTTATAAAGCTGCCCTACATAATGTTCGTAAGGAAAATATACATAATACCCCAACTGAGTGATCACCGATAATTTATCGAAAACCAATTGGTGACCTACAAAAACTCCAACCCGTTTGGAGTCTTCATCTCCACTTGTGTCCCCGGAAGGAAATGCGATAGATTGATACCTGATGCGTTCTGCCATCGCCTTCGAGAGAAATAATTCGGCCCCGGCCTGTAACGTGCTCTTATGATTGATTACCTTATCTGCAAATGCAGAAAAAGTGAGGAATGGGTACTGTTTGGATCCAATCACGCCCATCGTATTCACCCCACCGCGAAGAACAAGATTCAGATGAATAGGCTCAGTATATTTTTCTCCGGGTATTTTTGGAGAATAAGCCGGTAGATTTTCGTGATCCAGAACATAATTTAACCCCAGGTTCAATCCAATAGTATTTGTACTTGTATTGGGAGATTTAAAATCGGCATTGGAATAATGAATAACGGAGAGCCCTGCTTGAAGCCCAAAACCATTAATGATATTTTCCTTTTTGAGGTTAGCCATCAGATAAGTGGTGCTCAACAGCCGTGAACCGTAAGCATTATTCCTGAAGTTCTCATCGGGATGATAGGGATTCCCTGCGTAAGCCAGGCCTTGCCCTATTCTGAACATCAAACTGCGCTTCAACAGATAAAAATTCATATGAACATAGAGCCCGTAATTCTCACCCAAAGCGGGTTCTTTCATATCCTGATAGGTAAAGGACGCCCCTACATCGGGATAATTATATCGCTTTTCCCAGTCTTTAAATCCGAAACTCTTTTTATTGAACCCGAGAATTAAAGCCTGGGGATGACCTGTGATTAAATGGGCAATATCAGTATTGTGCTCGGCAATAGTTCCGTAGAAATAACTGGCATCAAATGAGTAATGATTTCTCCCGGAACCCTGAGCAACGAGGCTCAGACCTGCAAAAAGAAAAATAAGAGCAGTAAATTTCTTCATTACCGGCAAATGTAGGCCAATATTTTAAAAAACTGCCTTAGCTATTTTCTGAATATTTGTGCTTTTACCCATCGAGTAATAATGTAGCACCGGCACCCCGGCCGCGATAAGCTCCTTGCTCTGATAAATTCCCCACTCTACCCCCACTTCTCTCACCTCTTTATTGTCCTTACATTTTTCAACCTCATGGATTAAATCTTCAGGCATATCAACATGAAAACGATGGGGGATAATGCTAAGCTGGCGCTTGGTGGCTATAGGTTTTAAACCCGGAATAATCGGTACAGTAATTCCGTGCACCCGACATTTTTCCACAAATTCGAAATATTTCTGATTGTCGAAGAACATTTGGGTAACCACGTATTCTGCACCGGCATCAACTTTTTCTTTAAGGCGTTTAATATCCTTATCCAAGCTTGGGGCTTCCATGTGTTTTTCGGGGTAACCTGCTACACCAACACAAAAATCGGTGTTATGTCCTTTTTCTATAACCTTATCAAGATATTTTCCCTGGTTCATATCTCCAATCTGTTCAACCAGTTCTTTGGCAAAATGGTTTCCTTCTTTTTCGGGGGTGAAGTAAGTCTCGCTTTTTACCGCATCTCCTCTTAAGGCCATCACATTCTGAATTCCCAGGAAATCAAGATCAATCAAAAAATTCTCGGTATCTTCTTTGCTAAAGCCGCCGCAAAGTATATGCGGCACCGCATCTACCCCATATTTGCTCTGAATGGCAGCACAGATCCCTACCGTACCCGGTCTTTTTCGTACTATCTTCTTCTGTAAAAGTCCGTTCCCCTGGTCATTAAACACATATTCCTCCCTGTGATAGGTCACATCTATAAACGGAGGCTTGAACTCCATCAGGGGATCTATACCATCATAAATAGACTGGATATTCTGGCCCTTTAAGGGCGGTAATATTTCAAAGGAAAATAAGCTTCTGCCTTTCGCGGCTTTTATATGTTCGGTTATCTTCATTGTACCTTCTAGGTTCGTGAGAAATCCCAATGTTTTTAAGGGATTTTGAGTTAAACAAAAGTTTTATGGTCCGTTTTCCTCCCCTTTGGGGAGGTTAGGAGGGCCTTTAATCTGCAATGTTCGGGTTGAGCCATTTTTCGGCTTTTTCTACCGAAACTCCCTTCCGCATGGCGTAATCTTTTACCTGGTCTTCCTTTATCTTTCCAAGACCAAAATATCTTGCTTCAGGATTGCCGAAATAATATCCGCTAACGCTGGCTGCAGGCCACATGGCCAGGCTTTCAGTAAGTTTAACCCCAATTTTTTCTTCTACTTTTAAAACCTCCCAGATGCTCAGTTTTTCCAAATGATCTGGGCAGGCAGGATAACCCGGTGCAGGGCGAATTCCTTTGTAACTTTCTTTTATAAGCTGCTCATTGCTCAGGTCTTCTTCAGGTTCATAACCCCAATGCTTAGTCCTTACCTGTTTATGAAGATATTCGGCAAATGCTTCTGCCAACCTATCGGAAAGGGCTTTGATCATTATCGAATTATAATCGTCATGGTCTTTTTCAAATTTATTTGCCATTTCCTGAGTTCCAAAACCGGTAGTGACACAAAAACAGCCCATATAATCCTCTACTCCCGATTCTTTCGGCGCGATAAAATCGGCCAGGGCAAAATTAGGCTGTTCGCCGTGCTTTTTTAATTGCTGGCGGAGCGTTCTGAAAAGCATGGTTTTTTCTTCAGAATTCTCTTCGTGCCGAATTTCTATATCATCCTCATTTACGGTATTCCCAGGAAATAAACCAAACACAGCTTTAGCCTTCAGTAACTTTTCATCGAAGATTCGGTCCAGTAAATTTCGGGCATCAGAAAACAAAGATCTGGCCTGCTCCCCTACTTTCACATCATCCAGGATCGCCGGATATTTCCCGTGCAGGTCCCAGCTCCTGAAAAATGGACTCCAGTCTATATAATGCTCCAGCTTTTTAAGATCAAAATCTTCAATAACCTGAATGCCTGGTTCTTTTGGCTTAGAAATTTCAGAGGATCCCCAGTCTATTTTAAACTTATTCTGCCTGGCTTCCTCTATACTCAGGAATGATTTCACTTTACTGCGTTTCTTGAAATTTTTTCTGAATTTATCGTATTCCTCCTTAAGATCGCTCATATATCTCACGCGGGTACTATCCTTAAGCAAATCGCCCACCACCGTTACCGCACGGGAAGCATCATTAACATGAGCCACAGCATTTCCATATTGCGGATCGATTTTTACAGCCGTATGCGCCTTAGAGGTTGTTGCTCCACCAATGAGTAATGGCACCTGAAAATTCTGCCGTTGCATTTCTTTCGCCAGAAAAACCATCTCGTCCAGAGAGGGGGTTATAAGTCCGCTAAGACCTATCACGTCGACATTTTCGGCCTTTGCCGTTTCGATGATCTTCTCCGACGGCACCATCACCCCCAGGTCTATAATTTCATAATTATTGCAACCCAGCACCACGCTTACGATATTTTTTCCAATATCGTGCACGTCGCCTTTTACTGTAGCCATAAGAATTTTTCCAGCCGACTTGCGTTTGGTGGACGTATCAGCTTCAATATATGGTAAAAGATATGCCACAGCTTTTTTCATCACCCTGGCCGATTTCACCACCTGCGGCAGGAACATTTTCCCGCTTCCGAAAAGATCGCCAACCACATTCATCCCAATCATCAAATGACCTTCGATAACTTCAATGGGTTGATCGGCTTGTATTCTCGCCTCCTCAATATCCTTGAGGATATAGGCATCTATCCCTTTCACCAGGGCGTGAGTAATTCGCTCCTGAAGAGGATTTTCTCTCCAGGAAAGATCGATCCTGTTCTCCTTTTTAGAACCTACCACACTTTCAGCAAAATTGAGTAAACGTTCGGTGGCATCGTCCCGCCGATCCAGGATTACATCTTCCACGTGCTCGAGCAGGTCTTTGGGAATTTCATCGTAAACCTCCAAAAGGGAAGGATTCACAATTCCCATATTCATCCCGGCCTTGATGGCGTGATAAAGAAAAACCGAATGCATCGCCTCACGCACCGGATTATTTCCGCGGAAGGAGAACGAAACATTGCTCACTCCCCCGCTCAAACTCACGTGGGGTAGATTCTCCTTTACCCACCGCGTGGCTTCAATATAATCTATCGCATTTCTTTTATGCTCATCCATCCCCGTTCCCACCGGGAAAATATTAAGATCGAAAATGATATCTTCCGGAGGGAATTTCACTTTATCAACCAGAATATCATAAGAACGTTTCGAAATTTCAAGACGGCGGACATAATTATCGGCCTGGCCAATTTCATCAAAGGCCATTACGATCACCGCAGCCCCGTATCGTTTAATTTTTTTGGCGTGCTCAATAAATTCTGCTTCCCCTTCTTTTAAACTGATGGAATTTACCACGCATTTCCCCTGCACCACCTGCAAACCGGCCTCTATAATTTCCCATTTCGAGCTGTCAATCATTATGGGTACCCGGGCAATATCGGGTTCAGCAACTATTAGATTGAGGAATTTCACCATTGCCTCTTTACCTTCAATAAGGCCATCGTCCATATTGATATCGATGATTTGGGCTCCGTTCTCCACCTGTTCCCGTGCAACTACCAAAGCCTCCTCAAATTTTTCTTCTTTGATTAGTCGTAAGAATTTCTTGGATCCGGCCACATTGGTGCGTTCCCCTACATTTATAAAATTACTTTCGGGAGTGATGATCAAAGGTTCCAACCCGGATAAGCGTAATGCTCTTTTTTCTGTCATAATTTATACGATTTCCGGATTTTTCAGTTTTTCTATAGGTCTGGGCTTGTAGTCTTTAGCGATTTTGGCGATTGCCCTGATATGATCTGGCGTGGTACCACAGCAACCTCCTAAAATATTTACAAGACCTTTTTCTAAATATTCCTTTATCTGGCTTGCCATTTCTTCTGAATCCTGATCATATTCCCCAAAAGCATTCGGTAAGCCGGCATTGGGATAAGCCGAAACTCCAGAGTCTGTATAACGGTTTAACACTTCCAGATGTGGGGTAAGCTGTTTTGCTCCGAGAGCACAGTTAAATCCTATACTTAAAAGAGGGATATGTGAAACAGAGATCAAAAAAGCCTCTGCCGTTTGACCTGAAAGGGTTCTCCCGGAAGCATCGGTAATCGTGCCGCTAACCATCACAGGGACATCTACCCCGAGTTCCTCCTTTAACTCATCTATGGCAAAAAGCGCAGCCTTGGCATTCAGGGTATCAAAAACCGTTTCTATCAGCAGAATATCAACTCCTCCCTCAATTAGAGCTCTTGCCTGTTGCTTATAAGCTACCCGAAGTTCTTCAAAAGAAATAGCTCTGAACCCAGGATCATTAACATCTGGCGACATGCTGGCGGTCTTGTTGGTAGGTCCCATTGCTCCGGCTACAAAACGCGGTTGTCCCGGTTGTTCAGCAGTCATTTCTTCAGCAACCTTTTTGGCAATTCTGGCAGATTCGTAATTCATCTCATAAACCAGATCTTCCATCTGATAATCGGCCATCGCTATAGTAGTACCGGAAAAAGTGTTGGTTTCCACGATATCGGCACCGGCTTCAAAATATTTTCGGTGTATTGTAGCAATGGCTTCAGGCTGCGTTAAAGATAAAAGGTCGTTATTACCCTGCAGGGATACCGGCCACTGGGCAAAACGATTTCGGCGGAAATCTTCTTCCGTGAATTTATATTCCTGAAGCATAGTGCCCATAGCACCATCCAGGATCAATATTTTACGTTTGAGTTGTTCTTCTAATTTTGACATAGTATCGTAATAAATCACTATCAAAAAAAGAAGCAGGAAAAGAGTCTTTTGTTATCTATCTGCGCTTAAGCGAAGTAGAAGGTAGCACCTTCTCCCATTACAGGAGGGTTGCTAAGGTTTCATCGGGTCTATTCCCTCAACCTTTCTTGATAACGATGTAAATTAATGAACTTGAATCGCCAAATATCGGTCATACTTAATCCAATTCCAAAGAATTAAAATCTTTTTAAGCTTATTTTAATTTTTCCCCATTTAAGGTAATAGAATAGGTTATTTCAGCCGCTTTTTCCAGCATTTTAGAAACTGAACAATATTTATCCATGGAGAGTTCTACCGCCCTGATGGCCTTGGCTGCAGGTGCATCTCCCTGTAGAATAAAGTGCAGGTGGATACCTTTAAAAACATTTGGAATAGCACCATCTTCCCTGAAACCTTCTACCTCAACTTCAAGATCGTCGAGCTCTATCTTTTGTTTCTTAAGGATCATCACCACATCAATACTGCTGCAGCCGGCAAGACCACGCAATAAAAGATCCATCGGGCTCGCACCCTGCGGATTTTCTACCGATTTATTATCGAGGTAAACCACATCCCCGCGCTCGTTGGTGGTTTCAAAGCGGTATTCTTTGTTTATGCGTTTCAGATGAATTTTCATAGCGGTCAATTTTCCAGCAAATGTAGAAAAAGCTCCTGAAATCAGGAGCTTTTAATTTTTGTAAATACCAGAGAAGACCTCAGTATTATTTCAACTTAGCTGGTTTTAATTGATTTTAGGCATGTAAACCGCACTCGCGGTTAGACAGCACCTTAGTGGGATCAGAATATTTAAATTCATTAGGCAAATTATGTTCTGCCAAATAAGTATCAAGTTTCTCGTCACTCCAATGATAAAATGGACTCACTTTTAAAATCCCATCCTTGCTGTAGCTCAAAATACCAATGCTGTCGCGAAAAGTGGTTTGCCCTTTCCGTAAATTAGTAAACCATAGGTCTGGATTTTGTTCCTTCATCGCACGCTGGAAAGGTTCGAGCTTCACCTGTTTCGTGAATTCATCATGTTGAGATGAATTTACTTCAGGGATACCACCAAAAAATGCATCTCTGTATGCTGCTGTTTGTTTTGGTATGTAAAGTTTTATATTCAAATTCAACTGCTCAGCTACCTGGGTAGCATGTTTATAGGTTTGAGGAGTGTTATACCCTGTGTCACACCAAATTACCTTAAGATTGGGTTCCACCCGGGTTACCGAATGCAAGATAGCGGCTTCATAGGGTCGGAAATTTGTAGTAACCACAGGATTTTCAGCTTTTGTAATTATCCACTCTATGATTTCGAAAGGACTAAATGCCTTGAACTTTTCGTTAAGTTCTTCTAACTGAGATTGAGTAAATTTTTTCATATTATCCCTTTAAATATTATAATATTCCAGGAATTGATAATGCTCTTTCGCCGAGGCCTTTTATCGAACCGGGAATCATTTTTATAAACCCTATCGGATTAGTAGGTTATTAAAGCAAAAATAAACTTAAACCTGCGGTTATGCCAACTAATTCATAATTAATTTAATCAGATTGTGCTTTTTTCTTCACCCTGGCCAAATCGTAAAGTGTATTCCCGCCTAAAACATTCAGGGTGCTATCTCTAACCTGTATCATCAGGGCATGTACCGAGCAGGTTGCTTCATCGGGACAGTCGTCGCATTTTTCGTAATAATTCAGGCTTACGCAAGGCACCATAGCTATGGGGCCTTCGAGTACCCGAACTACAGAGGTCATTTTGATCTTCTCAGGTTCCTGTATGAGATAATAACCGCCACCTTTGCCTTTCTTCGAGCCCAGGAAGCCGGATTTCCGTAGACTTAGCAAAATACTTTCCAGAAACTTCAAAGAGATATTCTCGCTTTTAGCGATCTCGGAGGTTTGCACCGGTTTTTTATCCTCGCGTGACGCGATAAAGGCCAGCGCCTTAATCCCGTATTTAGTCTTTTTTGAAAGCATAGCACGAAGATACTTAAATAAAATTTTTACTCCGTTTGCTATCTATCTTCCTGTAATTTTGCACTACTCATTTTACACCCTGGCTAGAGCCTGTTCTAAATCTGCAATCACATCATCTGGATGTTCAAGTCCAACCGAAATTCGCACCAATCCAACTGAAATTCCTGCTTCCAGCCTGTCTTCCTCACTTAGTTTACTATGCGTTGTCGAGGCCGGGTGGGTTACGATACTGCGGGTATCCCCCAAATTGGCCGATCTCGAACAAAGTTCTATGGCATTTATGAAATTTCGCCCCGCTTCCAGGCCGCCTTTAATTTCGAAAGAAATAATATTCCCACCTGCCTTCATCTGCTTTTTTGCTATCTCATATTGCGGATGCGATTTTAAAAAGGGGTATTTTACCTTTTCAGCATTCGGCTGCTTTTCTAAAAATTCGGCGATCTTCAGTGCGTTTTCACAATGCCTGTCCAGTCGCACCGGAAGGGTCTCCAAACTTTTAGACAACACCCAGGCATTAAACGGCGACAAAGCCGGTCCGGTATTTCTTGAAAACAAATAGATCTCCCTGATCAAATTTGCATTTCCCACAGTTACTCCTCCTAAAACACGCCCCTGCCCGTCAATCAATTTGGTAGCCGAATGAATCACCAGTTGTGCGCCAAATTTTATTGGATTTTGCAAATATGGGGTCGCGAAACAATTATCGATTATCAGGATTAGATTGTGCTTTTCGGCAATTTTACCCAATACTTCCAGGTCCAGAAGCTCCACCCCGGGATTGGTAGGACTTTCAGCAAAAATGATCTTTGTTTCAGGCCTGATAAGGCTTTCGATCTTATCTACATCGTTCACATTAAAATAGCTGTGTGAGATATTCCACTTCGGAAAAAATTTGGTGAACAAGCTGTGGGTGGAACCAAAAACCGCCCTGGCTGAAATGATATGATCCCCACTGTCGAGCAAGGCCGCCAGCGTGGAAAACACCGCGCTCATTCCCGTCGCGAAGGCAGAACCCGCTTCAGCTCCTTCCATTTTTGTGATTTTCTCAACAAATTCTGAAGTATTTGGGTTGGTAAACCTGCTGTAAATATTGCGCTCTTTTTCTTCAGCGAAAGAAGCCCGCATATCTTCGGCATCCTCAAAGACATAACTTGACGTTAAGTAAAGTGGTGTGGAATGTTCCTGGAACTGCGTTCTCTCTGTTTGGGTTCTTATAGCTTCGGTTTCAAAATGCATCTGCTTTGTTTTTCTTATTATTAATTAAGCCTTTGTGAGAGCTTAAGCACATCACACACTACACCCCGGGCAGTCACTGCTGCTCCGGCCCCTGCTCCCTGGATCACCAGGGGTTGCTCGCCGTAAGATTCGGTATAAATCTCAAAAATATTATCGGCTCCCTTAATCTGTCCCAACGCACTCTCCCTGGGTGCTGAAATAAGTTTGGCCTCCAGACTGCCCCTCCCAACTTTAAGCTCGCCAACATAGCGCAATACGTGATTCTTCTTTTGATTTTTTTTTCGTTTTTCGAAGATCTCATCCAATTCGGAAATTCTATTCTGAAAATCTTCCGTGGAGGTTTTTCCATTTAATTTTTCAGGAATAAGCGACTGAATTTTCACTTCTTTAAACTCCTTCTTCAGCTGAAGTTCCCGTGCCAGAATAAGAAGTTTTCTCCCCACATCATTTCCGGAGAGATCTTCGCGGGCATCAGGTTCAGTATACCCAAGATCTCCGGCTTGCTTCAAGACTTCAGAAAATTCCCCCTCGCTTTCAGAAAAAGTATTAAAGATAAAGCTCAGCGAGCCCGAAAAAACCCCGCGAATACGGATCACCTTCTCCCCAGCCTGGTGCAGCCCCTGCACGGTTTGCACAATAGGTAGGCCGGCACCAACATTGGTTTCGTAATAAAAATGTTTTTTGTGCTTTTCGAGTTCCCTTCTTAATCCATAATAAAATTCATCGGAAAGCGTATTGGCCACCTTGTTCGCTGCCACCAGATGAAAGCCGTTTTGCACAAGTTTGGGATAGTCGAGCACCAGGTCTTTACTGACCGTAGCATCTATGGCCACAGGATTTTCAAGCTGATGTTTTTGGCTGAATTCCAAAATATCTTCCAGTTTATAAGCCTCCGCATTCTTATCGAAATCCTCTTTCCAGTTTTCACCGATCCCTTTAGGCATAAAAAGGGCTTTTCCCGAATTTGCGATTACGGGGATATTAAGTCTAATCCCTGATTCGGCGGTCCACCGGGACCTGATTTTTAAAAATTGGTCTATAAGCGTACTGCCTACATTACCTACTCCAAATAAGATGATGTTCACTTTTTTCAATTTTGTTGGTTTTAAAAACAGGTTTTAAAAATCGGGTTAGTTGGGAGGCTTCGATTAAAAAGGCATCATGCCCGTGTATGGATTTGATTTCGTGAATACTCACATTGGGTTTGGCCAGAGACAGATCCACATAGGTTTCCCAGTTTTCATCAGCCAGGAAAAACCAGTCTGAATTCACCGTGATAATGTGGATATTTCCTTTTATTTTTCTAGCGGCTTCCAGGTAATTCCCGCTGCCACTGCTGATATCTATAGTGGTAAGCAGGTGATTCATCAATTTGTACGAAGCCAGTTGAAAGCGCTCCTCCAGCTTATCGCCATGGTATTTCAACCAACCTTCTACTTTGTAACATGCCTGCGCTTCTTCCCGCGAGCGATTAAATTTTCTGGCGAGCGATTGCGGGGTTCGGTAGAAGGTCATCGCGTGCATCCGGGCATCCTTTACCGGACTGCTGGAATTATTTAAAATTTGTTCCTGCACCTTGCAGTTTGCAATTACCCAATCGGTGGCTTTATAATCGGTTGCGATGGGAATGATATTTTCGGCAAGATCGGGTTGTAAAGCTGCCAGCTCCCAGGCCAGAGCTCCTCCAATAGATCCGCCGATTACGGCAAACAGCTTTGTGATTCCCAGCTCTTCCAGAGCGAGCGACTGTATGCGGGCGATATCTTTTAAGCTGAAATCCTTATAGTTTTCTATCAGGTCCTCTTTTTTTCCGCTAAAACCATTTCCGGGAATATTAAACGCCAGCACCGCATATTGATCGGTATCTATAGTTTTTCCCGGGCCTACGATCCCACTCCACCAGCCATTTTGGCCGGTGATCTGGGAATTTCCGGTTAGGGCATGATTTACCAGTACTACCGGGGCCAACTCAAGAGGCCGCCCGAAAAGCTGGAAACTAAGCCGAATATCCTGAATCCCGCCGGCGGAATTTTTAAAGTCTTTTATCCAAATCTCGTGAAGCATATTTTCTTTTTTTTTCGAAAGGCGGCAAGGGAAAAGTCTTAACCTGGATGCTTTTCCCTGCGCCTTCCAACCAACAAATAATTATACCAATGCTTTTTTTCCAATCTTAGAAAATGCTTCTTTAAGATCGTTTTTCAGGTCTTCCACATCTTCCAACCCAACCGAAAGTCGTATAAGGTCCTGGGTAACTCCCGTGGTTGCTTGTTGTTCTTCGTTGAGTTGCTGGTGAGTAGTACTGGCGGGATGGATAATAAGGGATTTAGTATCACCAATATTGGCTACTAAAGAAAAGAGTTTGGTCTCATCGGCCACCACTTTTGCCGATTCGTAGCCGCCATCAACCCCAAAGGTTACTACCCCGCTTTGTCCTTTCGGAAGATATTGCTTCGCCAACTTGTAGTATTTGCTGCTTTCTAGTCCGGGATAATTCACCCATTTTACTTCCGGTTGTTCCTGAAGCCATTTGGCCAGTTCCAGCGCATTTTCGCTATGCTGTTTAATGCGTATCTCCAGGGTTTCCAGCCCCTGGAGGATCTGGAAAGCATTAAACGGACTTAGTGCAGCCCCATGATCTCTCAAACCTTCAATACGCACTTTCGCGATAAAGGCAGCTTCCTTTAGAGCTTCGTGATAAACCAGGCCGTGGTAGCCCGGAGAAGGTTCGGTAAACTCGGGAAATTTTCCATTAGCCCAGTCGAATCTTCCGGCATCGATTATCGCGCCGCCAAGGGCAGTACCATTTCCGTTGATGTATTTTGTTAGGGATTCGATCACGATATCGGCGCCGTGCTCTATGGGTTTCAGAAGTGATGGGGTTGCCACCGTATTATCGACGATAAAAGGAACTTTAAATTTTTTAGCTTCCGCAGAGATTGCTTTAAGATCAAGCACATCCAGTTTTGGATTCCCCAGGGATTCCACAAAGAACACCCTGGTATTCTCTTTGGCCGCTTTACTAAAGTTTTCCGGATTCCCTGGTTCCACAAAAGTGGTGGTAATCCCAAGGCGAGGCAGGGTTACATTCAGGAGATTATAGGTTCCACCGTACAAACTGTTGGAGGCCACGATATGATCTCCCGCTTTCAACAAAGTTAACAGAGTCGTATTTATAGCCGCGGTTCCCGAGGCGGTAACCACCGCTGCGATTCCACCTTCCACTGCGGCAAGACGCTGTTCCAAAATATCGTTTGTAGGATTATTGATTCGGGTGTAAATGAATCCCGGCTCGGCCAATGAAAAAAGATCGGCGGCGTGTTGGGAATTCTTAAATACGTAGGAAGTAGATTGATAAAGCGGTACTGCTCTGGTTCCGGCGTTAGCTGTTACATCGTATCCTGCGTGAAGGGCGTTGGTTGAAAATTTTTGAGTACTCATGATATTAGTTTTTTAATGTTTGAATTTCGTTTTGAGATTTCCACCTGCGCGGAAATGACTAATGTTTAAATGAAAAATCCCCCTGGTTTCGCTATTACCAGGGGGACTTGAATCGAACTTTAAAAACTAAGTTACATTCGCTTCTGGCAATAGCATTTCATGTGCATAGACATACACATCATCATAATTTGCATCATCATATTTTTTGCTATTGACAGATTATTACTCATACTAATTATTTTTTGTCATTCCCTCGGAGGCGGGAATCTTTACTCTTTATTCTTTCTCTGGATTTCCGTCTTCACGGAAAAGACAAATTATTATATAAAAAAAGCCGCTGCGGTGGCAGCGGCTTTTGCAAAATATCTTTTCAGTTTTATGCAATAGTGCGCGCTGCGGAGACTTTCCACATCATCATACGCATCATATTGCAAATAAACTTGTACATTTCGTTGTTTTGTTGGCTACAAAGATAAGTGCACAATCTTTTAATATCCAAGCTAAAGACCAACTTTTACGAAATATTTATTTTAAATGAAAAAAAAGTTGTTTTTCAGAAAATTAATATAGCTTTCCTAAAGTTCTTTTAAAATAACCGGTTACCTTCCGAGGGAAAGAGTTGAATTAAACTTTAAAAAAGAAATATTGAATCCCGCTTATTTTTATACATTTGTATCCGAATAATTTAAAGGGAAGGATTTGACTGATTGCAACCCTATATACACTAAGGTGTATTGAAAAATGCTAAAGCAGTAATATTACTCCTGTTAGCTCCACACGTCAAATTCCGCCCATAATTCTATAATACTTAAAAGAAATATGGCTTATTTATTTACTTCTGAAAGCGTTTCTGAAGGACACCCAGATAAGATCGCCGACCAGATTAGCGATACCCTTCTCGATAATTTTCTTGCTTTTGACGAAAACTCCAAAGTTGCATGTGAAACCCTGGTAACAACCGGACAGGTTGTTCTTGCCGGAGAAGTACGCAGCGATACTTACCTGGATGTGCAAACTATAGCACGGGATGTGATTAATGATATTGGGTATACCAAAGGTGCCTATAAATTCAGCGGGGATTCCTGTGGCGTCATCTCGCTTATTCACGAACAATCGCAGGAAATCAACCAGGGGGTGGATCGAGGAAATAAAGAAGAACAGGGTGCCGGCGACCAGGGAATGATGTTTGGTTACGCCACAAATGAAACCGAAAACTACATGCCCCTGGCTTTAGATATTTCTCACAAGATCCTTATTGAGCTGGCAAAAATAAGACGGGAGGAAAAAGAAATAACTTACCTGCGTCCCGATTCTAAAAGCCAGGTCACCATAGAATACAACGACGAAAATATTCCGCAGAAAATAGTTGCCATTGTAGTATCTACCCAGCACGACGAATTCGATGAAGATGAGGCGATGCAAAAACAAATTGAAAAAGATATTAAGGAAATTCTTATTCCTCGGGTTAAAGAACAATTGCCTGAATACGTACAGAAACTCTTTAATGAGGATATCACCTATCATATCAACCCTACCGGAAAATTTGTGATCGGCGGGCCACACGGTGATGCAGGATTAACCGGGAGAAAGATCATCGTAGATACTTACGGAGGGAAAGGCGCTCACGGAGGCGGTGCCTTTTCAGGAAAAGATCCGAGCAAGGTAGACCGATCGGCTGCCTACGCTGCAAGACATATTGCTAAGAATTTAGTTGCTGCAGGAGTGGCCGATGAAATTTTGGTACAGGTTTCATATGCCATTGGTGTGGTAGAACCTACTTCTATCTTTGTGGATACCTACAGAACTTCCAAAGTGAAACTTAAAGATGGAGAGATCGCCAAAAAAGTAAGAGAGATCTTCGATATGCGCCCTGCAGCCATCGAGGAACGACTAAAGCTAAGAAATCCAATATACCGCGAAACAGCTGCTTACGGGCATATGGGAAAAGAACCGAGGACCATCACCAAGGTTTTTGAAAGCCCGTATAATGGCAGGATTACGAAAGAAGTGGAACTCTTCACCTGGGAGAAACTGGATTATGTAGATAAGGTAAAAGAAGCTTTCGGACTTTAATTTTTTTCCATAAATAGTACTAAGTAGACCGCGATTTTCGCGGTTTACTTTTTTAGGTTTTCTTCGGAAAGCTTTAACAGCGGGCAGGAGAAATTATTCCTAATTTTAAGATCCAACCAATCCCACACTAAATGTCCGTTTTCAAAAAAGTTCGTGATACCTTCAGCCTACTAAGATCAGTTGACATGGAGCAGCTGGCAAAAATAAATCAACAAATAGATCTATCAGAAGCTATGAAAACTTTGGGTGCGCTTGATGAACGCCAACTCAAAGGGCTGATGAAAATGTTAAAAACGAAGCGGAAAAAAGGCAAAAGTGACCTACCTCCTATCGATGGGGATTTCTATGACCTGGATCTCAAATTAACCGAGGAACAGCGCAAATTGCAGATGGACGTCCGGAATTTTATGGAAGATGAGGTTCGACCTTTGGTTAATGATCACTGGAACCGGGCTGAATTTCCTTTCGAGATCATCGAAAAATTCAAAAAACTCAATATAACCGGTGTTCCTTATGAGGGTTACGGCTGTCCCAATCTTCCGTTTTTAATGGAAGGTATCATCGCTCAGGAAATCGCCCGGGTGGATGTTTCCATCTCCACATTTTTTGGAGTTCACAGCGGCCTGGCAATGGGGTCTATCTACCTCTGTGGAAGCGAGGAACAAAAGCAGGAATGGCTTCCGGAGATGCAGAAACTGGAAAAAATTGGTGCCTTTGGACTTACCGAACCAAACGTAGGTTCGGGAGTGGCAGGAGGTCTGGAAACCACCTGTAAATTAGATGGTGAAAACTGGATCTTAAACGGACAGAAAAAATGGATTGGCAATGCCACCTTTGCCGATGTGATAGTGATCTGGGCCCGCGATGAAGATTCCAACCAGGTTAAAGGTTTCCTGGTAAGAAAAGAAAATCCCGGTTTTAAAGCCGAAAAAATGAAAGATAAGATGGCGCTGCGAATTGTGCAGAATGCACTTATCACCCTGGAAAATTGCAAAATTCCTGAAAGCGACAGGTTGCAAAAGGCCAACAGCTTTAAGGATACAGCCAAGGTGCTGCGGATGACACGTGCCGGAGTTGCCTGGCAGGCCGTGGGTTGTGCCCGTGGTGCTTATGAAAGCGCCTTGAAGTATACTAGAAAACGGGAACAATTTGGAAGACCGATTGCTTCCTATCAGCTTATTCAAGATCACCTCGTTGAAATGCTTTCCAATCTTACCGCAATGCAAACCCTGGTTTTCCGACTTTCGGAAATGCAGGATGCCGGGTTGCTTTCAGATGAACATGCTTCTTTGGCCAAAGTCTTCTGTAGTATGCGCACCCGGGATGTGGTGAGCCGGGCCAGGGAAGTAATGGGAGGAAACGGAATTTTACTCGAATATGATGTGGCCCGGTTTGTGGCCGATGCCGAGGCTATCTACAGCTATGAAGGCACCAAAGAAATAAATTCATTAATTGTAGGCCGTGCCATAACTGGTCACAGTGCCTTTGTTAGTTAAATATAAACAATTTTAAAAGAAAACGAATGTCATTATTAATTGTTAGTCCGGGGAAAGACCCGAAACCTTGGGTAAAAGCTTTACAAAACCAACACCCGGGATTAAATATTTATGTATATCCTGAAGAACACGATAAGAAAGAAGTGGATTTTGTGCTTGCATGGAAGCATCCACGTGGACTATTCAAAAATTATCCAAATCTAAAAGTTATTGCCTCTATGGGCGCCGGAGTAGACCATATCACCTCCGACTCGGAGCTACCGGAAAATATACAGATAACCAAGGTTGTAGATAATATGCTTGAAGAAGATATGGGTAATTTTGTTTTAAGCCTTATTCTTAATTATCAGCGTAATCTTTTAATTTACCAAAAACAACAAGCGGAGAAAACCTGGAATCCCGTAACTTACAAGAGAAACAAAGACGTTAATGTGGGGGTCTTAGGTCTTGGCCATCTTGGCCAAACGACGGCAAAAACTTTGGCGAAAAACGGCTTCAAGGTACATGGCTTCTCAAAAACTCCGAAGAATATAGAAAATATTGAAAGTTTTTCAGGTGAAGATGAAATGGAAGCTTTCCTTGAAAAATCTGAAATACTGGTAAACCTACTCCCCCTTACCCCCGAAACCAAAAATATTCTTAACAAGGGACTATTTGAAAAACTTCCCGAAGGGGCCTATGTGATAAATGTAGCCCGGGGAGAACATCTTGTGGAACTCGATCTGATAGAAATGTTAGACAAGGACCATCTATCTGGAGCGGCTATGGATGTTTTCCGGCAGGAACCTCTGCCCGAGGATCATCCGTTTTGGGAACATCCAAAAGTTTTTATAACTCCTCACATAGCAAGTGTTACGCATCCAAATTACGTTGTCCCCCAAATCGTGGAGAATTATGAAAGAATGAAGGAAGACGAACCACTAAAAAATGTAGTAGAACGTGAAAAAGGTTATTAAACATTAATATTATGGATACATTTAAAAACATTCTGGTTGCCGTAGATTTCAATGACACTATTGGAGAACTTATGGGTTATGCGGAAAGCATTGCTGAAAAATTCGGATCGAAGATTTGGGTTGTTCACGTGGCTGAGCCAAGTCCCGAATTTACCGGATACGAAGTTGGTCCGCAGTATATCAGAGATGTAAAGGCGGATGAATTCCGGGAAGAACATCGGCAGCTGCAAGCCATTAGCAAACTCTTTGTAGATCAAAACATCGAATCTGAGGCTCTGCTTATTCAAGGATCTACGGTTCAGACTATCATCGAAGAAGTAAAAAAACTTAATGCCGACCTTTTGATCGTTGGCACCCACAAACACGGATTTCTCTTTAATATCCTTTCGGAAAATGTTTCCCTGGAATTACTCAAAAAGGCAGAAGTGCCCTTTTTGGCCATTCCAATTGAGGAAGAGAAATAAGAATCCGCATTTGGAAAGTTTTTGATTTTAGTGAGAAACCTTAACTTTAGGGATTAAATATTTTAATCCCTAATCCGGGTATTGCCCTTATTTCACAAGATGATTAGCAAAAGAGAATTTCAAAAGCTCCACGAAAATATAAAACCCCATATTCATCGCACACCTGTAATGAATTCCCATCTGCTTAACGAAATAGCTGGGACAGAAATTTTCTTTAAATGCGAAAATTTTCAGCGGGCCGGAGCTTTTAAAATGCGGGGTGCTACAGCAGCTATTTTGAACCTGAGCGAGGAAGCGCGGGAAAAAGGAGTGGTCACCCATTCTTCCGGAAATTTTGCCCAGGCAGTTTCTCTGGCAGCAAAAAGCCTGGGGATTCCTGCTTATATTGTAATGCCTTCTTCAGCTCCGGAAGTAAAGAAAGCAGCGGTTCAGAATTATGGCGGAAAAATCACAATTTGCCCTCCTACCATAAAAGACCGGGAGGAAGCCGCTGAAAAGATAGTGAAGGAGACCGGTGCTACTTTTTTACATCCTTCCAATCAACTTGATGTGATTTACGGGCAGGGAACCGCGGCCATCGAACTGCTGGAAGAGCATCCCGATCTGGATGTGCTGATCACTCCCGTAGGTGGTGGCGGACTCCTGGCCGGAACCGCCCTTGCGGTAGATTACTTCGGAAAAAACTGCAAATGCATTGGCGCCGAACCTTTTGAAGTCGATGACGCATACCGATCCCTTAAAAGCGGAAAGATAGAAACCAACGAGACAACAAACACCATTGCCGATGGTCTGAAAACCCAACTTGGAGACAAAAATTTTCCACTGATTCAAAAGTATGTTTCAGAAATTATTAGGGTGGAGGAAGATGAGATCATTTTAGCAATGCGCCTAATCTGGGAACGCATGAAGATTATCGTGGAGCCTTCGAGCGCGGTAGCCTTTGCGGCCGTGCTTCGCGAGAAAAAAAAATTCAGAGGAAAGAAAACTGGAATGATCATTTCGGGTGGAAATGTGGATTTAAGCAACCTGCCTTTCTAAAAAGCTGATTTCTATTTCGCTTTTATCAAAAAAAAGAAGCCGTATATTTATCCCCCTTAAAATATATAATATGTTTAAAAATTTCATTCCGGTCATATTTCTACTTCTGGCCGCCCCTAACCTGATCTCACAGGAAGAAAAAGACAAAGAAAAAGACAAATGGAACGTTAACGATCCTTATTCCGACGACTGGAATATCAAAGAGGTGCAGCTTCAAACCGACGAAGGTACCTGGATGAACCTTGACGTTAGCCCTGATGGGAAAACCATAGTTTTTGACCTTTTGGGCGATATTTATTCAATGTCTGTTTCTGGTGGAAAAGCCAAGGTCCTTCGCAGCGGGATGGCCTATGAAGTACAACCCCGGTTTAGCCCTGATGGATCCAAAATCTCCTTCACCAGCGATGCCGCCGGGGGTGATAATATCTGGATAATGGATAGTAATGGCGAAAACGCAAAGCAGCTCACCAAAGAAGATTTCAGACTTTTAAATAATGGGGAATGGACTGCTGATGGTAATTCCATCATTGCCAGAAAACATTTTACCTCAGGACGTTCCCTGGGTGCCGGTGAAATGTGGCAATATCATATTGGCGGAGAAGCAGGCCTGCAGCTAACCGAGCGCAAGAACGACCAGCAGGATGTAAATGAACCCAGCATTTCTCCCGATGGCAAATATCTTTATTACAGCGAAGATATGTATCCCGGAGGTGCTTTTCAGTATAATAAAGATCCTAACAAACAGATCTACGTGATCAAACGTTACGATTTTGAAACCGGCGAGAACACTACCATTACCGGAGGTCCCGGAGGCGCAGCAAGACCTCAGGTTTCACCCGATGGCAAGAAACTGGCTTTTGTGAAGCGCATCAGAACAAAATCTGTTTTATACATTCACGACTTGGAAACCGGCGAGGAATGGCCGGTTTATGATGAGCTAAGCAAAGACCAACAGGAAGCCTGGGCAATTTTTGGCGTTTATCCCGGCTATTCCTGGATGCCCAACAATAAGGAAATCGTATTCTGGGCCGAAGGCAAGATCAACAAAGTGAATATTGAAACTTTCGAAAGCCAGGTTATTCCTTTTGAGGTAGAAAACACTATTGAAATCGCAGAAAGCCACCGCAGTGAGCATCAGGTATTTTCTGAAGAATTTGATGCTAAAGTAATACGTCACGCCATGACTTCACCTAACGGAAAGACCTTAGTGTTTAGCGCCGTAGGTCATCTCTGGAAAAAAGACCTGCCCAACGGCAAACCTCAGCGCATCACTAAAAACGACGAATTTGAATTTGAACCTGCTTTTTCACCCGACGGAAAAGAGATCGCCTATGTAACCTGGACAGACGAGGGAATGGGCGCCTTGATGAAAGTTGGTCTTAATGGTAGGAATCCTCAAAAACTAACTTCAGAAAAAGGGATTTTCAGAAATCCTTCCTTTTCGAATGATGGAAAAACCATCGTATTCGTAAAGGAAAAAGGCAACTCAGACCAGGGACAGACTTTCAGCAAAGAGCCGGGAATTTACACTATTGATGCTTCCGGAGAGAATTTGAAAAAGATCCACGATTCCGGAGATTTCCCGCAATACAGCGCCGATGGTAAACGCATCTTTTTTCAAACCGGTGGCGGACTTATGGGCAGCATCGAGAAAAATCTAAAAAGTATTAACCTTAACGGCCATGAGGAGCGCACGCACATCAAGTCTAAATATGCGAACCGATTGGTTCCAAGCCCGGACAACAAATGGGTGGTTTTTTCACATTTGCATAAAGCCTATGTTGCCCCGCTTCCAATGAACGGTCGCCCGGTAGACCTGGACAATAACACCAAAACAGTTCCGGTGAGCCAGATCGCCAAAGATGCCGGACTTAACCTGCATTGGTCTAACGATAGCAAAAATTTGCACTGGACCCTGGGGGACGAATATTTCACCAACAAGGTATCAGAAAGGTTCACCTTTTTACAGAATTCGCCCGATTCTATTCCCCCAATTACTGAAAAAGGCACAAAAATAGGGCTAAAGCTGGAAACCGATGTTCCTTCAGGGCAGATCGCCTTTACCAATGCGCGCATCATCACTATGAACGGTGACAAGGTCATTGATAATGGAAGTATATTAATTGATGGCAATAAAATTGTTTCGGTTGGCGAAGCTTCCGAAGTGGATATCCCAAATCGCGCAAAGGTTTATGACCTGGAGGGCAAAACGGTTATGCCTGGGATCGTAGATGCTCACGCCCATATTGGCGCTTTCCGTTACGGGCTTACCCCTGAAAAGCACTGGCCCCTATATGCAAATCTTGCCTTCGGGGTAACTACAGTTCACGATCCTTCCGCACTGAGTGAAACGATCTTCAGTATGGCCGAGATGGTGAAGGCCGGAGAAATGATTGGCCCAAGGATTTATTCCACCGGAGTTATTCTTTACGGAGCCGATGGAGATTTTAAGGCCGTTATCAACAACCTGGAGGATGCACGCTCTGCCTTGAGAAGAACCAAAGCTTTTGGAGCGACTTCAGTAAAAAGTTACAATCAGCCGCGCCGGGAACAGCGTCAACAAATCATGCAGGCTGCTAAGGAACTGGAGATGAATGTTGTACCGGAAGGCGGAAGTACTTTTCTCCATAATATGAACATGATAGTTGACGGCCATACCGGAATAGAGCATAATATTCCTGTCGCGCCGGTTTACAAGGACATAGAAACCCTTTGGGGTAATAGCAGCGCCGGCTACACTCCTACTCTAATCGTGAATTACGGCGGCATTAACGGGGAGTATTATTTCTACGAAAAGGATAATGTATGGGAAAACGAGCGTTTGCTTAATTTCACCCCGCGATATTTGGTAGATTCCCGTTCACGTCACCGTACCAAACTTCCCGATGAAGAATATGAGAACGGGCCTGTGCTTGTATCAAAAACTGCTAAAGCCCTAACTGATATTGGCGTAAAAGTTAACCTGGGCGCCCACGGACAATTACAGGGCCTTGGTGCCCACTGGGAACTTTGGTTGCTTCAAATGGGCGGAATGACTAATATGGAAGCCCTACAGGCAGCTACCATTAACGGCGCTGATTATATTGGAATGGGAAGCGAGATAGGTTCTCTGGAAAATGGAAAACTGGCCGATTTGATCGTGTTGGAGAAGAATCCGCTGGAGGATATTCGCAACTCTGAAACTGTTATTTACACCATGGTAAACGGAAGATTATATGATGCTGAAACGATGAATGAGATTGGCAACGAGCCAAAGGAACGCGGTGATTTCTATTGGGAAAACAATAAATATAACGCAGCTTTTCCCTGGCATGAAGGCACTGAAAGCTTTACTGCACCGGGGTGCATCTGCCAGTAATTAGTATTTATTCATTAGAGGGTTAAAAAGATATGATTTGCAATACTATTTTTTAGTGGTGAAGAATGAAGGAGGACAGTACTTGCGTTTGTTTTTAGAATTTGAATCTTAAAAAGCTATCTTTTTAACCTGTTAAGAAAATAAAATTTATGAGGAAAGTTAAATTCGGAAGGCTTTTTACGGGAAGGAAGATAGATGAGAGTATCATCCGCGAACACCTTGCGCTGGAGCGGACGAAGCTCGCCAATGAGCGTACTCTGTTATCCTATACCCAGGCGGCGCTTTATTTTCTGCTTGGGGGTCTTGCGTTAATTCAGTTAAAGGAATATGAAGAGATGCATTACATTGGTTATCTCGCATTGGTATTCTCGGTGCTCTTTGTCACCGTGGGCATCTGGCGATTTATAGTTCTAAGGAATAAAATGAAGGATCTGCTGAGGGGAAAGGTGGAGTCTTCAGCCGAGGAGGAAGAAGAGGAGGATCCCGGGAATTTCTAAGTTAATCAGAAAATAATTCCAATTTCAAGGGATTCGATATTTATTATTAAGCATTCTAATTAGTTTCTAGGCACACTCCTTGGGTTCTGTTTCTAGTATATTATAATTGTACTTTAAAAGAGGTTGTATTTTAGAGGTATGGTTTTTGGAAAGTCAATTCCGAAACCGCCAACAAACAGAAAATAGTATACTCTGCAACTTCAACACATAACAACTCCAATTGCAAACTTTCACGCATTACTTCCTTCATTTTATAGCCATAGGTGCTATCGCCTACTGGTACAATAAAAAAAACTGGAAAAAGAACTGGCTGATTCTCCTGGCTACAATGGCAGTAGATCTCGACCACGTATTTGCGACGCCCCTTTTTGACCCTATGCGCTGCGGAATTGGCTATCATCCCCTACATTCAGAAATTCCAATATTGGGATATTTTTTAGGCGCCATTTTTGTAAAACATAAGACTATCAGGCTGATATTTATTGGTCTTTTATTCCATATGATCACCGATTTTATAGACTGCATGTGGATGTTCTCTAAATGTGAAGAATGCTATGTTAATTCTGAAATTTATAAATATTTCAGGTAAACTCTTCAGAAATAATGTTTAGCTATAAAAAACCGAGGCCTGAACATTTGAAGAAGTATTCAGGCCTCGGGTTTGATTTAAGTAACAAATTAAGGATTCAGCGTTTTGTTTTCTTCATCGGTTAACATTCTGGATTTGATGATGAACCGGTAACCGGTAGGAATATCAAGAGAAAAACTACCTCCTCTGCCCTTTATAATATCTACCGTAAGATGGGTATGTTTCCAATATTCAAACTGATCGTGGCTCATATAAAATTTAACACCACCAACTTCCCCCATTAAAATATCGTTCTCGTCTATATAGAAATCTTCCTTTGGTAGCAACATAGGCGAAGACCCGTCGCAACAGCCGCCGCTTTGGTGAAAGATTACCTCGCCGTGCTGTTGCTTGAGTTCTTGCAGCAGTTTTTCTGCTTCAGGAGTTATTTCTACTCGCTTAAATTCCATAGTCTAAAAGAATCCTAGTTTATTCTTATCATAAGAAATCAGCATATTCTTACTTTGTCGGTAGTGGTTTAGCATCATTAGGTGATTTTCCCTTCCAAAACCAGATTTCTTATAACCTCCAAACGGCGCGTGCGCAGGGTAGTCGTGATAGCAATTCACCCAAACCCGTCCGGCTTTTATCGCTCGCGGAATTTGATAAAGTTGATGCGCATCTCGTGTCCAAACCCCTGCACCAAGTCCATACATCGTGTCGTTTGCAATTTCAATAGCTTCGGCTTCATCTTTAAAGGTACAAACCGCCACCACAGGTCCAAAGATCTCTTCCTGGAAAACCCGCATTTTATTATGGCCTTTTAGAATAGTGGGTTGAATGTAAAATCCGTTAGCCAAATCTCCATCTAGTTTTGCGGAATCCCCACCGGCTAAAACCTCAGCACCTTCGTCTTTTCCTATTTTGATATATTCCAGAATTTTTTGGTGTTGATCGCTGGAAGCCTGAGCGCCCATCATCGTAGACTCCTCAAACGGATTGCCCATTTTAATGGCATTAGTGCGTTCAATTACCCGTTTAATAAATTCATCATAAATATCCTCCTGAATTAAAATCCTGGATGGCGCCGTACATACTTCTCCCTGATTAAAAGCGAAAAGCACGGCGCCTTCAATACATTTATCGAGGAAAGCATCGTCGTGATCCATAATACTATTAAAGAAAACATTTGGCGATTTTCCTCCCAATTCCATTGTTACAGGATGCAGGTTTTTTGAAGCATATTGCATAATTAACTGTCCCGTTGTAGTTTCTCCTGTAAAGGCCACTTTATCTACATTAGGGCTTGAAGCCAGTGGTTTTCCTGCTTCGGGGCCAAATCCATGAATTACGTTAAATACTCCGGGAGGTAAGAGATCGGCTATTTTTTCTGCTAAAAATGTTGCTGAAGCCGGTGTTTGTTCCGCAGGTTTTAAAACCACACAGTTTCCGGAAGCCAAAGCCGGAGCTACTTTCCATGCCAACATTAGTAATGGAAAGTTCCACGGAATAATTTGTGCAACCACGCCAAGCGGCTCATTGATAATTAAGGAAAGGGTATTTTCATTTAATTCTGTAGCCGATCCTTCTTCGGCTCTGATTGCGGAAGCAAAATACCTAAAATGATCTACCGCTAAGGGTACATCGGCATTCATTGTTTCCCGTATAGATTTCCCATTATCGGCCGTTTCCATTTGGGCGAAGGTTTCAAGGTTATCCTGGATAACATCAGCTATTTTATGTAGAATCGCAGCGCGCTCTGCAGCTGAAGTATTTCCCCACTCGTGTTTGGCATTATTGGCGGCTTCAATCGCACTTTTTACATCTTTCTCGTTAGAACGTGGATACTTAGCCAAAAGCTTGTTATTTACCGGCGAATGATTTTCAAAATACTCTCCATCTATAGGGTCCTGAAATTTTCCATTAATGAAGTTACCATATTTTTCTTTAAATTTTGGTGCTGAATAGCTCATAGAAATATTTTTTAAAATTAACACCGTAATATCCTTAATTTTAAAACCAATTAATTGAACATTTCTACAAATAAGTATTACATTACTACTAACTTATTAAATTAATCAGGAATTGAATACCAATCTGTCAAACTACAATCGCAATTTGAAGCTAAATACTTCTATTGAAAACAGAACAATTTACAGCGCCGATTACGCTGAATTAAATGTTTTTGAAACCCAGCAGGTTGCTGAGAAGGTGAATCTTCAATTTGGATTTCCAATTATTGCGAGTATGCTTACCGGTAAGAAAATAATGCACCTGGAAGGGATGAAATCTTTTGAATTTTTTCCCGGTGAATCGGTTGTCCTGCCTTCAGATAAAAAGATGGTGATAGATTTTCCGCTGGCAAATTCCAAGAACCCTACCCGTTGCCTCGCCCTGGGAATTGATCCCGATAAAATAAAGGAAACCGTTCAAATTTTTAATGAAAACACCCGTATCGAATTTGAAAATGACAGTCATAGTTTTGACGCCAGTGCCGTGCATTTAGCGAATAACCATCAGGTGCAATTTGTCTTGGATCGCATTTTTAGTACTTTTTTGGAAAACGGAAAAGCGAAAGATGCACTGCTGGACCTTATGGTAAAAGAATTAATTATCAGGTTGCTTCAAACCAAAGCGAAAGGGATGCTGGTAGATAATGAAACACTTTTTGATAATAACCGGATGGCATTTATTGTAAAGTATATGCGGGAACATCTTACAGAAAATATTAACGTTGACGATCTGGCTGGTAAAGCCTGTATGAGCACTTCTAATTTTTACCGAAGCTTTAAAAATACACTGGGAGAAACACCAATAGATTATTTAAACGGCGAGCGGATAAAATTTGCAAAAAAACTGATTCAAAAAACGGCATGGAAGTTTTCTGATATTGCATATAAAAGTGGGTTTAACAACACGAGTTATTTTAACCGGCAGTTTAAACGCTTTGAAAAAATCACCCCAAATCAATATAGAAAATTGGTAAAAAGTAATCTTGCTTAATTTTCTGCCGCTTTTTTACTTTTTAGGGTTTCGGCCGGTAACATCTTTAGCAATATCTTTCAGTCTCTTTTTTATATTTTTTAAAATCTTGCCTGACTTCAGCGCATGTCGGGTTTTTAGATGATTCACATCGCTATAAGCCAGAAACACCTTTCCTTTTTCATCTTACCCCAGAAAAATTTTCAGAGGGAGATCAAGACCGGTTACCTGCCGATTCTACATTAATGGGGTTCCTGCTTTGGTATTTCCGAAGATAATAAGCCTGGCAGGCTCCAATTGTAATCCGGCTTCCCGGCCATTTTTTAAATGATCAATTTCAGCAAGAATTTTTATTTCTGGATTTTCTGCGAGTCGATCTTTAAGACGGGTATAGGTTTCCTCAAAAGCAAAACAACTTTCGGCACGCATCACAGTAGTCTATTCCTCTTCCTGGACTTTTAACTGCCCCAGGAAGATAATTCTTGAAATTGCAAAAAACAGAGAATTAAAGAAGTGTACTGTTCCTGATTTTAAATTTTATAAGTAAATTTCACCGGGGCAAGCCCACGGTGCATTTTAGTGGAACACGTTTTCAAATTTTATAACATTTATAAACGAGGCTAGCCTCGGGGTATTTACCCTCCTAGAATAAATTGACAAACCCAAAAATTGGGTATTGTTCAAATCTTTTATCTTTACACCATCAATTACCAAATCTAACCAGCGAGTAAAATTTTGACTTATGCATGTAGCTATTGCAGGAAATATTGGGGCCGGAAAAACCACCCTCACAAAACTTTTAGCAAAACATTATAATTGGGAAGCTCATTTTGAGGACGTTCTGGAAAATCCTTACCTGGAGGATTTCTACAATACAATGGAACGCTGGTCTTTTAACCTGCAGATATACTTCTTAAACAGCAGGTTTAGACAAATTCTTCAGATTAGAGAAAGTGGAGAAAAAATCATTCAGGATCGAACCATTTACGAAGATGCCCATATTTTTGCTCCCAATCTGCACGCTATGGGTCTTATGACCAACCGTGACTTTGAGAATTACAGGTCTTTATTTGATTTAATGGAAAGTGTAGTACAAGGGCCGGATCTCTTGATTTATTTGCGCAGCAGCATCCCTAACCTTGTTAACCAAATACACAAACGCGGACGTGATTATGAAAATTCAATTTCCATTGATTACTTAAGCCGACTTAACGAACGTTACGAGGCCTGGGTTCACAATTACAACAAAGGGAATCTGCTTATTATTGATGTTGATAATATTAACTTTGTAGATAACCCGGAAGATCTTGGAAATATAATAAACCGGATTGACGGGGAATTGCATGGTTTATTTTAAAATCCAAAATTATGGAATCTACTAAACTAAAAAGACCAAAGCATAAGGGTTCTCCCAAATTATTCGATAATCCTATCCTGGAAAAATTAACCCATACCCACATTTCGCTTCCCCTGATAATTTTTGGAGCGATCGCTGCGGTTTTGGTATACTACGGAATTGTAGAAAAAGGCTTTGAAGCTCCTATGATGATCTTATTATTTATGGCTGGCTTATTTTTCTTTACCCTGGTAGAATATTTAATGCACCGATATATATATCATATTCCTGCAACCACCCCACGTAAAAAGAAAATCTCCTATACTATGCACGGCGTACATCATGACTATCCTAAGGATAAATCCCGTCTTGCTATGCCGCCGGTACTTAGCTTGATAATTGCTACCGTGCTTTTTATTATTTACCGGGCGGTTCTTGGTGATTATGTTTTCGGATTCCTGGCAGGATTTTTAATCGGTTACGCCGGCTATCTCGCTGTGCATTATTCAGTACACGCCTTTAAGGTTCCAAATAATTTTTTAAAGACCTTATGGCATCATCACAGTATTCATCATTACCGCGAACCTGACAGAGCTTTTGGAGTAACCTCTCCACTCTGGGATCATCTCTTTGGAACGATGCCTAGAAAAACCGGGAGATCAGAACGAACAGCGGTTGGAGCAAGTATAGACGACTAAAAAGCAAATCCCGCAAAAGGCGGAATTTTTTACTTAATAAAACCATTTTCACGGGCATGCTCCACGGCCTGTTTAGAGGATTCTACCATTAGAACCTCAGTGGTTTCAAAATTATCTATAATACTCTGCACCCGTTGCATTTGTCTCCTGTGCTTCACGCTTCTCAGGTAGATCGCCAGAATTCTATCAGGATATTGAGCAGCAATGTCAGTATAAATAGAAGCATCATGCTCCCCGCTATCGCCGATAAGAATAAAATTAAGGCTGGGATAGGTTTTTAAAATATTCGCAATCTCTTTTTGCTTATGAGGTTTTTCCGGTTTCAGGCTGCGATCAAAGGGAGTCCTGAAATTTCGAAGCAGGATTGGTCCTTTGGGAAACTGGTTATGGTCAAGGAATAGTTTAAGGTATTCATAAAGATTCCACGGACTGTTACTCAAATAAAACATCGGATTCTTATTCTTTCCTGAAGTTCCCAGATGTAGTTTTTTGTAAAATCCCGGGGCGCCTTTTAACGGGATTCTCTGGTAAGCATTGGTCAACAAACTATTTTTTAATAAACGCCATTTCAAAAAGGAAGTAACTCCCGTATGGAGAATAGTATCGTCTATATCGCTAATCACCCCAAATTCGGCTTCAGGATCAGGAATAAGAAAACTTCCGGTAAAAGGTTCTTCCAGTACTTCTGTTCTTTTACCTAGCGGGCCGCGGTAAAAAAGCTTAAAATCCACCCAACCTTCTTCATCTGCATGTTCAGCGAGGTTCTGGTCAAGAACATCGTCAAATAAGAAGTAACCTTCAGGCCCGGATTTGGTAGTTGCAATAATTTTGCCGGGTAACACCAACTCTACCTCCGCATCGGGAACCTCAAAAGTATCAAACTGTTTCCAGGTGTTTCTTATGGTTTTAAAAAAAGAAGGGTCTTTGGCGATTTGTAATGCTTCGTTATCCAATACCCTTCCAAGAATATAAAGGTGGGAATGAGTACCATAACTGCGGTATAACGTAATAAGGATCTGGTCTAACATTTTATATCTGCCAGCAAGTTTCCTTATTCGTTTCTTCATTATTCTTTGGTTTTAATCCAAGATATAAATTCTAAAGTCGCCTAAAACAGGCTTTAATTAAATTTTAGGAATTCTCCAGGCGCTTGATTGCCTTTTCTATAGAGATGCCTTTACCCAAGACTTTCTTAAAAAAGTCTTTCTTTTCTTTGAGGCGATCGGGTATAGTTTCAATAGTGAAATCTTTTATCTTCAGGCCAGACTTCACCTCTTCCCATTCCAGCGGTGCCGAAACCGGTGCCCCGGGTTTAGGCCTCACACAATATGGCGCTGCCAGGGTTTGCCCTCTACTGTTCTGAAGATAATCCAGGTAGATCTTCCCTTTTCGGCTTTTTACCGCTCGCTCCATGCTGGTGAGTTCAGGTAATCTCTCCTGAATGAAATAACAAAGCAACTTGGTGAAATCCCGGGCTTCATCATAAGTATATTTTGCAGCCAACGGAATATAAATATGCAAACCGCTGGAACCCGAAGTCTTACAATACCCATCGATTTTAGCGAGATCCAACACCTCCTTTGCAGCTTGTGCAACTTCAATAACCTCTTCAAAAGTATTTTTATCTGATGGATCCAGATCGATAACAGTATAATCGGGATGGTCAAGATCGTCTTTCCGGGAGTTCCAGGGGTTGATCTCTATACAACCCAGATTCGCCATATAAAGCAAGCTAGCTTCATTCTGACACAGCATATATTCTATCTCCTTCTCAGTAGATTCCGAATAAATACTGACACGTTCTATCCAATCGGGCATTTGGCCCTCGGTGTCTTTCTGATAGAACCCCTTCTTAGTAATACCGTTGGGATGCCGATGAAGATTCTGAGGTCGGTCCTTTAGATACCGCAACATATAATGGGCTACCTTGATATAATAATCTATAAGATCATATTTTCGAAAACCGGAATCGGGCCAATACACCTTCTCAAGATTAGTAAAATCTACTGAAATTCCGCCCACCTCAAGCGAAGCTCCCGATTTACTGGATTTCCCCTTCCCTTTAGGAGCTTTGGTTTGCTTTTCACGGGTGATCTCCTCAGGTTCTTTATCCTCCCTTAGTCCTTTAAAGACGGAATGCCTCAATAAGCCGTTTTTGGTCATTTCAGAATATTTTACCTCACAAATAAGTTTGGGTTGCATCCAGATAGGTTTTCTGCCTCTCAGGTTTATTTTCTTCGGAAAAGGACTTTCCTTTGTTTCGTGTTTTTTAAACTTTTTCAGCAGGTCTTTTTGTTCCTCATTGCTGAAACCCGTACCGCAATTCCCTATATAAATTAATTCTCCGTCCTTAAAAGTTCCCAGGATAAGAGAACCAAAAACAGATTCCTCCGAATCTGTGTAGCCACAAATAATAGCTTCCCGGGTTTGCACCGCCTTTATTTTTAACCAGCTTTCACTGCGATAACCCGGAGAATAAGTAGAATCCGCCTTTTTAGCAATTACCCCTTCCAGCCCTGCGTCTATTGCTTTCTTATAAAACGCATTTCCCATCCCCTGGATATGATCACAGTAAACCACAGCTTCCAGGTCTTCAAGTACCTCGGGAAGCAGACTCTTTCGCTCCAGCAACGGTAAATCCAGCATAGAATGATCGTTGAGATATAGCATGTCAAAAACATAATACCTCAACTCCCCCTTAGTCTTACTATCGTAGTTCTGTAAAGCCTGAAAATCGGGTACCCCATCCTCATTAAGGATCACCACTTCCCCATCCAGGATAGTGTCGTGAGGAATTTGCTCCAATTCCTTTCTAAGTCCGGGAAACTTTTTGTTGAATGAAATTCCGTTTCGGGAATATAAGTTTACCTCCCCATCCTGAATATTGGCAACTAGACGGTAACCATCCCATTTTATTTCATAAATCCAATCCGGATTATTGAATATCTTTTTAGTTACGGTAGCCAGCATGGGCTTTAAAAAATCTCCTGGGTCGATCTTTTTAATTTTTACAGGCTCTTTTTTGGAATCAGGTTTCTCTTTTTTTGCAAAGATTTCAGCATCATAATCCAGATCGGTAGAAAAGTCGCCTTTCTTCTTAATCAATAACCATTGATTTTGCTTTTCTCCCCTGCTGGTGTGTACCAGCGCGAATTCCCCTCTTATTTTTTGTCCTTTAAATTCGACTTTTAAATTACCCTCCTCCAATTGTTCCAGTAAATTATCGGCTGTACCTTCAGCGGCCCGGAAAGTTCCTTTATCCCAGATTTTCATCACGCCTGCTCCATAGTTCCCTTTGGGAATGGTTCCTTCAAAGTCCAGGTATTTTACAGGATGATCTTCGGTTTGAATTGCAAGGCGTTTATCCTTAGGATTCATAGAAGGCCCTTTGGGTACCGCCCAGCTTTTCAGGACCCCTTCCATTTCCAGCCTGAGGTCATAATGCAACCTGGAGGCCTGGTGTCTCTGGATCACGAACCTACCGCGGTTCTCATCGCTATAATCAGCCCCGGGTTCCGGAGTATCCTTAAAATTTCTTTTTTTCTTATAATCTTCAAGACCCATTTTCTAGGAGGCTTTTTTCTTTTTCTTTTCAAGGCTTGCCTTTAACTGGGCCATAAGATCTTTGGCGGGAGTGGGTTTGCTTTCGAAATCTTCAGTTTTAATCTTTTTACCCGTGCTTTTAGATTCGATGATCTTCATCAACTGGTCGTTATAAACATCCTTAAATTTATCGAGTTTAAATTTGGTGGTATGCTGCTCAATAAGGGATATGGCCATATCCACCTCTTTTTTTGTAACTTTTGTTTTTGGCAATTTAAGTTCTTCAGTATCCCGGATCTCATCAGAAAACCTTATGACGTGAAGAACCAATGCCTTTTTATAGACTCCAACTAAAGCCAGGTGTTCCTTCTGTCTCATTACGAAAGTGGCTACACCCAGTTTTTCGGTTTTTTTAAGGGCGTCTCTGAGTAAATTATAAGATTTACCGCCTTCTTTTTGCGGTTCAAGGAAATAAGGTTTTTTGTAAAGGACCTCCGCCACCTCATCTTCCCCGATAAATTCCTCAATATCTATGGTCTTGCTCTTTTTTAAATTTGCATTATCAAAATCTTTTTTCTCCAGGACCACGTAGGCGTCGCCTTTTTTAAAACCCTTTACAATATCTTTCCATTCAACTTCTTTTCCGGTTTCTTCGTTAACCCTTTTATATCTTATTCGTGCATTATCATGCTTATCAAGCATATCAAGTTCTATACGCCGGTCTTCTGAACCCGAATAAAGTTTTACCGGGATAGACACCAGCCCGAAACTTATTGAACCATTCCAAATCGACCTCATAATTAAGTATTTAGAACTTAAAATTAAGGGAATTATCTGCGAGCCTTAGTTGTAGCTATGTTAAAAATCATAATGCCGAATTCAAAAGCAATTTTAATAGAACCTCAACAAAGCTTTACCACATATTTAACTAAAAATGAACAACTTAGCCGTTAACTTTAATAGCCAATTTATTAACCATTCTAATTTAAATTTTATATAAAAAATTTCCGGATATGGCACCCTTGTTCGTTTTGCGAAAGAGCTGGGGCAAAAAGCGATCCCCAATAAAGTACAAAAAAACCTGGATGAGGAATATAAAGCCGATGACAATCTGGATAAACTTGCAGAAGGCAGAATTAATAAAAAAGCCAAATAACAAGTTTGAATTAGCCGAAAAAGCCCGTTTAAAGATAGACTTCAAACGGGCTTTTTTATTTAAGGTTTAAAAACTACTAAGTTTCCCTACACTTATTCTATACTAACTTCAAAAATATCCTCTGTTTGTGAAACCTCTCCTATCTGCGGAGTTTCTTCCGGTTCATTAGGAATTTCTTCCTCGGTGTGGCCTCCCAAAATTGGCGCCATCACCAATCCTATCAAACAGGTAAGTTTAATAAGGATATTCATAGAGGGCCCTGAAGTATCTTTAAAAGGATCTCCCACCGTATCACCGGTAACTGCAGCTTTGTGCGCTTCAGAGCCTTTATAGGTCATCTCACCGTTGATCATTACCCCGGCTTCAAAAGATTTTTTAGCGTTATCCCAGGCGCCACCGGCATTGTTCTGGAAAATCGCCCAAAGAACACCACTTACAGTTACTCCAGCCATATATCCTCCCAGCATTTCAGCAATAAGGAGATAATCATAGCCAAATAACATTGGTAAAACTACAATTGCAATCGGGAAACCAATGGTTAGCACTCCCGGCAATAACATTTCTTTTAAGGCCGCCTGTGTCGAAATAGCTACACATTTATCATATTCAGGTTTCCCCGTCCCTTCCATAATTCCGGGAATTTCCTTGAACTGGCGGCGTACTTCCTCTACCATTTTCATCGCTGCTTTCCCAACAGATTTCATCGCTAAAGCCGAAAATACCACCGGCACCATTCCACCGATAAATAGCATCGCCAAAACTGGAGCCTTAAAAATATTGATTCCGTCAATTCCAGTAAAGGTCACGTAGGCCGCAAAAAGAGCCAGCGAAGTAAGTGCTGCCGAAGCAATCGCAAAACCTTTTCCGGTAGCTGCGGTTGTGTTTCCTACGGAATCAAGGATATCTGTCCGCTCCCGGACTTCCGGGGGAAGTTCACTCATTTCGGCAATTCCTCCGGCGTTATCGGAAATTGGACCGAAAGCATCAATAGCAAGCTGCATTGCCGTGGTAGCCATCATCGCCGATGCTGCCAAAGCAACTCCGTAAAATCCTGCAAAAGCATAAGACGCCCAAATGGCAAATGCGAATAACAAAACTGAAAGGAAAGTAGAGATCATCCCGGTAGCAAGTCCGGCGATTATATTTGTTCCTGCTCCTGTACTTGAGTTCTGTACAATAGAAAGCACAGGTTTCTTACCAAGACCGGTATAATATTCGGTTACTGCGGAAATCACACCTCCTACAACAATACCTACAAGAGAAGCATAAAATACCCTGATGGCATCTATACTTTTATATTCAAAACCTTCAGCGCCTCCAACAAAGAAGCCCATTGTAAGCGAATCTGATGGTAACATCCAGGTTACCAGGAAAAAAGTAGCTACAGCTACCAAAATAATAGATACCCAGTTTCCTATATTAAGCGCTTTCTGAACTTCAGCTTCTTTTGCGCTATTACTGGTGATCTTCACCAACATAGTACCAACAATAGACATAATAATACCAACCCCGGCGATAGCCATAGGCAATAAGATAGGACCAATTCCGCCAAACCCGGAATCTACAATATTTCCGCCCATATCTTCAATGATATAATTTCCGAGTACCATAGCAGCAAGTACCGTGGCCACATAACTTCCGAAGAGGTCAGCACCCATTCCGGCAACATCCCCAACATTATCTCCTACGTTATCGGCAATGGTTGCCGGGTTACGTGGATCATCTTCCGGAATCCCGGCTTCAACTTTTCCTACCAGGTCGGCACCTACATCGGCTGCCTTGGTATAGATCCCCCCGCCAACACGTGCAAAGAGGGCGATAGATTCAGCTCCTAAAGAGAATCCTGCAAGGGTTTCAAGAACGATAGTCATTTGCGAAGTATCAGTCCATTGCCCCCCCATAAAATAATGGAAGAAAATAATAAAAAAGGTAGTTAATCCCAGTACTGCAAGTCCTGCAACGCCCAGCCCCATTACGGTACCTCCCCCAAATGAAACTTTCAGGGCTTTAGGTAAACTGGTCCTGGCTGCCTGGGTGGTACGAACATTAGTTTTGGTGGCAATCTTCATCCCCATATTTCCGGCTAGGGCAGAAAAAAAGGCCCCAAATATAAAGGCCACTATAATTAGGTAATGTGTGGTTGGCACCACATATGCAACCGCTGCCAGAGCAATACTGGCACCCACTACAAATATGCTGAGTAATTTATATTCTGCATTTAAAAAGGCGAGGGCTCCCTCATAGATATGCGATGAAATTTCTTTCATCTTGCCGTCTCCGGCATCCTGTTTTAAAACCCAGGATCTTTTAATGCCCATATAAATGAGCCCTATTATTGCCAGTATTGCAGGCATATAAATCATCATTGATTCCATATTAATCTGTTAAGTTTTAGTTAATACGGCTAAAGTAGTAAATTGAGGATAATTAAAAAAGCAATAACTTTTTAAGGTTATTGCTTTTTAATATTCAATGATGACGGTCAGTTTTTGCTATATCCCGAAGCGGTTTTTGTCCCCATCGTATTCTTCGAATCTCTTAACGCATTGTTTAATTATTTCACGCGCCTCACTTGCATCTCCCCATCCATCAACGTCAACTTTCTTCTTTTCAAGATCCTTGTAAACCTTAAAGAAATGCTCGATTTCCATAATAAGGTGACCGTTTAACTCTTTTAGGTCGTTCATTCTGTTCCAGATAGGATCTGAAACCGGTACGCAGATTATCTTTTCATCTGGCCCTTTTTCATCGGCCATATGAAAAACTCCAATTGGTTTCACTTCCATCACTATCCCGGGAAACGTAGGCTCTGCAACCAGCACTAACACATCCAGGGGATCATCATCAAGGGCCAGAGTATTGGGTATGAATCCATAATCAGCCGGATACATCATAGAAGAAAAGATCATCCTGTCGTATCGAACCCGCTTCAGTTTAAAATCGTACTCATATTTATTTCGACTCCCTTTCGGGATCTCTATCATTACATCAAAAGTCTCAGACATTTCTCTATTATTTTCTTATTTAAGGGCGGCAAATATAAGGAATTTTCAGCTTATTTACTCCCAATAAAAACCGAAAACCAATGTATCTGCGAAGGGTTCTTTCCTCGAAGGTGAATATTTTTACAATTCTGCTTAAAGGTAGATTCCTGGATTAAAAATTTCAGAAGAAATCATATCACAACAAACAAATAGCTCAATTCCATCTATAAAAAAAGCTTCACCTTTTTAAGATGAAGCTTTAATCCAGAGGATTCCTCTTTATTTAGTCTATATACATCACCTTTTTAACGGCCTTTACCACATCGTCGCTGTTAGGCAACCATTCTTTTAAAAGAACAGGGGAATAAGGAGCCGGGGTATCTGCAGTGTTAATCTTAACGATAGGTGCATCAAGGAAATCAAATGCTTTTTCCTGAACCTGGTAGGTGATCTCGGTAGCAACACTACCAAAAGGCCAGGATTCTTCCAAAATTACCAAACGGTTGGTTTTCTTAACCGATTCGATAATAGCATCGTGATCCATTGGCCGAACCGTTCTAAGATCAATGATCTCACAGGAGACATCATTTTCTTTTTCAAGTTTTTCGGCAGCCTTGTAAGCTTCTTTTATGATCTTCCCGAAAGAAACAATAGTCACATCTTTTCCTTCACGTTTAATATCGGCTTTTCCAATCTCAATGACGTATTCCTCTTCAGGCACCTCTCCCTTATCGCCGTACATCTGCTCACTTTCCATAAAGATAACAGGATCGTCATCTCTAATTGCTGCTTTTAAAAGTCCTTTGGCGTCATATGGATTTGAAGGTACGATCACTTTTAAACCGGGAGTATTGGCAAACCAACTTTCAAAAGCCTGGGAGTGTGTAGCACCCAATTGCCCAGCTGAACCTGTTGGCCCGCGAAAAACAATAGGAATATTGAACTGCCCACCACTCATCTGGCGCATTTTGGCAGCATTATTTATAATCTGGTCTATTCCAACCAAAGAGAAGTTGAAGGTCATATATTCAACAATAGGCCTGTTACCGTTCATTGCAGATCCTACCGCTATACCGGAAAAACCAAGTTCAGCGATTGGAGTATCTATTACGCGCTCCGGGCCAAACTCATCCAGCATCCCTTTAGATGCCTTATAGGCTCCGTTATATTCAGCAACTTCCTCCCCCATCAGGTAAATGCTCTCATCTCTGCGCATTTCTTCGCTCATCGCTTCGGCAACTGCTTCCCTAAATTGAATTGTCTTCATTATATTGTATCGTATTAATTGTAAAACTTGCGGTAACAAAAATAGTAATTAGCTAATGTTTATACCATATTAAGTCCACAAATTTTTCAAAACCGAATTTTTTCAAATTTATATTTAATTACTCTAAAAGAAATCTCCAACAAAAACATTTATTTCAGGAAATAAAACCACCGATTATTCCAATTCATTAACAATTCCTTAAACTTCGAAGAAAAACACTTCCTTAAATTTACTATGCGTGCATAGCTTTTTTTGATTTAAATTATGTAACTTCGTAAACGAAAACGATTTAATTAAAACATCTTTTTATATGAAAATATTAGTATGTATCAGCCACGTACCTGATACTACCTCAAAAATCAATTTCACCGACGGGGATTCGAAGTTCGATACCGCCGGAGTTCAATTTGTTATAAACCCTAACGATGAGTTCGGTTTAACCAGAGCCATGTGGTTTAAAGAAAAACAAGGCGCTACGGTAGATGTCGTAAATGTTGGCGGAACAGAAACCGAACCAACCTTGAGAAAAGCCCTTGCCATTGGGGCCGATTCAGCTATTAGAGTGGATGCCACTCCTACCGACGGCTTTTTTGTGGCTAAACAACTGGCCAAAGTTGCTAAAGAAGGAAATTACGACCTTATTATTGCCGGCCGTGAATCTATAGATTATAATGGAGGAATGGTACCGGGAATGATGGCAGCACTTATGGATGCGAATTTTGTAAACACCTGTATTAGCCTTGAAGTTGAAGGTGATACCGCTACAGCAATCCGTGAAATAGACGGCGGGAAGGAAACCCTAACCGCAAAACTTCCACTTGTAATTGGAGGCCAAAAAGGACTTGTACATGAAAAAGATCTTAAGATTCCAAATATGCGGGGTATCATGCAGGCACGTAAAAAACCGCTTAACGTGGTAGAAGCCGAAGACGTTTCAGCACAAACAGAAACGAAGAAGTTTGAAAAACCCGATCCAAAAGGAGAGGTTAAACTTGTAGATCCTGATAACCTGGACGAACTTATCGATCTGCTTCACAATGAAGCCAAGGCGATTTAAAAATAAAAAAGAGACCTCACCTTTAAATCTGTGAAGTATTCATAAAAATAAGATTTCCTCCTGCGAGGAAATGACTAAAAAATTCAAATATGTCAGTATTAGTATATACAGAATCCGAAGAAGGAAAATTCAAAAAGGCTGCTTTAGAGGTAGCCTCTTATGCTCGGGAAGTGGCCTCTAAGGCAGGTGGCAGCGTAACCGCTGTAACCTTTAATGCCGAAGATACTTCTGAGTTGGGCCAATATGGCGTAGATAAAGTATTGAACATCAAAAACGATAAATTAAGCAAGTTCAACGCTGAAGCTTATGCAGACGCACTTAAGCAAGCTGCCGAAAAAGAAGGCAGCAAAGTTATGGTGCTTAGCCAAAGCGCAAACAGCAAATACATTGCTCCTTTATTGGCAGTTCAGTTGAATGCCGGTTACGCTCCAAACGTGGTTGCGCTTCCTGAAAGCACCGATCCTTTTATTGTAAAAAGAAGTGTTTTCACCAACAAAGCTTTCAACTTGCTCCAGATTAATACCGAGGTTAAGATCGTTGGAGTATCTCAAAATGCTTTTGGTTTAAAGGAAAACCAGGCCGATGCCACTGTTGAGGAATTCAGCCCGAATCTCTCTGAGGAAGATTTCAGTGTAAACGTAGAATCTGTAGATAAAGCTACCGATAAAGTAACTATAGCCGATGCCGAGATCATCGTTTCCGGAGGACGCGGATTAAAAGGCCCGGAAAACTGGGGAATGATAGAAGAAATGGCCGAAATTCTTGGAGCAGCAACAGCCTGTTCTAAGCCGGTTAGTGATATGGGATGGAGACCTCACAGCGAACACGTAGGCCAAACCGGTAAGCCGGTAGCCTCCAACCTGTATATCGCCATAGGAATCTCCGGAGCTATCCAGCACCTGGCTGGAGTGAATGCCGCGAAAACCAAGGTGGTTATAAATAATGATCCTGAGGCCCCATTTTTTAAGGCCGCAGATTACGGGGTTGTTGGCGATGCTTTTGAAGTAGTGCCTAGGCTGAATGAAAAATTGAAGGAATTTAAAGCAAAAAACGCATAATTTTCATAACTTGTGCCCCTTAAAAGGGCTGTCTAAATCTGGTGCAAAGTCCTTATTTAGACAGCCTTTTTTAATTTTTGGAATATGAGTTTAGTCCGCCTTAATATAAAAGGAATTTCTTATAGTCAAACCCAAAACGGGGCATATGCCTTAATCCTGAGCGAAGAAGATGGCGAGCGAAAACTCCCAATCGTCATAGGCGCTTTCGAGGCGCAATCTATCGCCATCGCCCTGGAGAAGGAAATAAAACCTCCACGCCCCCTCACCCACGATCTATTTAAGAATTTCGCCGATAGGTTTGATATCACCGTTAAACAGGTAATCATTCATAAGCTGGTAGATGGGGTTTTCTATTCAAGCCTTATTTGTGAACGCGATAAAATAGAGGAAATTATAGATGCCCGCACCAGTGATGCTATAGCTCTGGCTTTGAGGTTTGATGCCCCTATTTTCACCTATAAAAATATTCTGGACAAAGCCGGTATTTACCTTAAAGGGGATGAAACTTCAGCTACCCCGGAAAAGGAACAGGAAGAGATAATTTCTGAAGAGGTCCTTCCTGACGATATTAGCATCAAATCAGATTCTACCGACTATAAAAAACTTCCCCTGGACGAATTAAAAACCCTTCTTTCGCAGGCCGTAAATAACGAAGATTACGAAAAAGCAGCGCGAATAAGAGACGAAATCTCCAAACGAAAATAATTCCCCCATTTTTTATGAACAAGACCTGGTTCTGTCTGTTTTTGATGATTTTCGGATTAAGCACCGCCTTTTCTCAAAGTATTTCAAAAACCTGGCAACTGCAATCTGATGTGGATAGCACCCAACAATCGCTGTTTTCTCCAAACACCCTTTTGAATTTAGATGAAGGCAGGTTTCAAATCAGCGAAGAAAATTCAGAAGAAAACCTGGCGGAAGGAGATTATATCTACCAGAACAATTTGCTGATTATTTTCGCCAATAAGCCAAAGGATAGCATAATAAACTATCGTATATCCTCACTTACAGACACCTCTATGGTGCTCTCAGATAGCCAAAGGGATTTTGTCTTTGCGGAAACCCTTAAAAGTACCGCAGAAATAATCCCTCCCGAGGCTGCCAAAAAAATGATCCCCAATCAGGGAATAAGTATCGACAGTGTAATTCGCGGTGCTGTTGGGATGTCCGTATTATTGCTTATAGCCTTCATATTTAGTACCAGGAGAAAAGCTATTAACTGGAAAACTGTAGGGATGGGCCTTGCCGCCCAGCTACTACTCGCTTTTGGGGTTTTACAGATACCCTTTATTCAAAGCATTTTTGAATTTGTAGGAAATATATTTGTGCTCATTCTGGATTTTACCGCAGCCGGTAGTGAATTTCTGCTTGGCGGAATGATGGATGTAGATAGTTTTGGATTTATCTTCCTGTTCCAGGTATTGCCTACAATCATATTTTTTTCAGCATTGACTTCAGTACTTTTTTATCTTGGAGTAATACAGATTGTAGTTAAAGGCCTGGCCTGGGTACTTACTAAACTTATGGGCATTTCCGGAGCAGAGAGTTTGAGTGTTGCCGGGAATATTTTTCTGGGGCAAACGGAAGCTCCTTTAATGATCAAAGCCTATCTGGAGCGTATGACCCGCTCTGAGATCCTGCTGGTAATGGTTGGTGGAATGGCTACTGTGGCCGGGGGGGTGCTTGCTGCTTACATTGGTTTCCTTGGAGGGGATGACCCGGTCTTAAGGCTTCAGTTTGCTAAACACCTGCTCGCCGCCTCTGTAATGGCCGCCCCGGGCGCCATCGTAGTGTCGAAAATCCTTTATCCGCAACTGGAACCCATCAATGAAAATGTAGAGGTTTCGTCAGATAAAATAGGCTCCAATATCCTGGATGCCATCGCCAACGGTACTACCGAGGGGTTAAAACTCGCCGCGAATGTAGGTGCTATGCTCCTGGTTTTTATCGCTTTTATCGCGATGATAAATTACGTGCTTAACTATACAGGAAATCTAACCGGGCTAAACGCCATTTTAGCCGAAAATACTCCCTACAGAGGTTTTTCCCTGGAATCTATCCTGGGAATAATCTTCGCCCCCCTTATGTGGATAATCGGGGTGGCAAAAGAAGATATGATGCTGATGGGGCAGCTCCTGGGAATAAAACTGGCCGCAAGTGAATTTGTAGGTTACGTGCAACTTGCAGAACTTAAAAACCCTGCGAATGCGCTTAGTCTTACCTACGAGAAATCGGTGATTATGGCTACTTATATGCTTTGTGGATTCGCGAATTTTGCTTCTATCGGAATCCAGATTGGCGGAATTGGCTCCCTTGCACCGGGACAGCGAAAAACCCTTTCGGAATTCGGGATGAAAGCCCTTATTGGCGGGACCCTGGCTTCTTTACTTTCAGCTACAATTGCCGGAATGATCTTAGGTTAACAACCTGGGGATAAAATAGTGCCGAAGTAAAGCTGAAAATAAATGTGGTTTGCTATTTTAGCTGAAGTATTCTTTTTACTTCAGAAATAGCAACATGAAACAATATCACGATCTTCTAAATCACATCCTGGAAAACGGAACCGACAAAGGTGACCGCACAGGTACCGGCACCCGAAGCGTCTTTGGTTACCAGATGCGCTTTGACCTAAGCGAAGGTTTCCCCATGGTTACCACCAAAAAACTCCATCTGAAATCTATTATCTACGAACTGCTCTGGTTCCTTAAAGGAGATACCAATGTGAAATATCTCCAGGAAAATGGGGTACGCATCTGGAATGAATGGGCCGATAAGAATGGAGATCTTGGCCCGGTATACGGCCATCAATGGAGAAACTGGAACAGCGAAGACATAGACCAGATCAAAGAGATCGTTGAAACCCTGAAAAAAAATCCGAACAGCCGCCGGATGCTGGTTTCGGCCTGGAATCCTTCGGTTTTGCCGGACACTTCCAAGTCTTTTTCAGAAAATGTAGCAAACGGCAAGGCAGCCCTTCCCCCCTGCCACGCCTTTTTCCAGTTTTATGTGGCCGATGGAAAATTATCCCTTCAACTTTACCAACGTAGTGCCGATGTCTTTCTGGGAGTGCCCTTTAACATCGCTTCCTACGCCCTGCTTACCCTCATGATGGCACAGGTATGTGGGTATGAACCGGGAGATTTTATCCATACCTTTGGCGATGTTCATATCTATAATAACCATATGGATCAGGTTAAACTCCAATTGAGCCGGGATCCTCGCCCTCTTCCTCAAATGAAGCTCAACAAGAAAGTAACCGATATTTTTGGATTTGATTTCGAAGATTTTATCTTAGAAAATTATAATCCCCACCCAGGAATTAAAGCTCCTGTGGCAGTTTAAAATGAATTAAAAATTTAAAAAATTGTAATGAAGAATCTATTTGTAATCGCTTTGTTTTTTGTGACAGGTTTTGGTTTCGCCCAGGAAACTTCGGTAGAAGGTAATACGGTAACCTCAAAACAAACCGCCCCTGTTTGGCCTGGTTGTGAAGATGAGTCCGATAAAAAATCCTGCTTCAACATGAATCTCATGACTCATGTGAAAGAAAATTATAAGTACCCTAAAAATGATGAAGGTGAATATCTACGCGGAAAAGTAACCATAAAAATGGAAGTGAACGAAGAAGGAATTGTGGTGATAAAATCGGTGGAAGGAGACAATCCAAAGGTCAATGCTGCCGCAACCGAAATGATCGAAAAAATGCCAAAGATGCAACCCGGCACTCTGGACGGGAAACCTTCAGCAATAAGTTATACTATTCCTTTAAACTTATAAAAGCACATGAAATACTTTGCAATTTTATTCCTGATGCTTGTTTTCCCTACAGCTAATTCACAGGAAAGCAAGGCATCAGGTAAAATTGTGCCTTTTAAACTCGTAGAACAGCCTCCGGTTTTTGAGGGCTGTGAAGATGAAGACCGCGACTGCACCCTTCAAAAAATCACCAACTTCTTTGTTATGGAATTTAACCGGAAAGTTCTTCCGGATAACTTAGAAGAAACCGATCTTGCAATTAAGATCATCCTTGATGAAGCCGGTGCTCTCACCTGGCAAAGGATTGCAACAGATTCTCCGGAAGTGGAAGCAGAAGCTATCCGCAGCTTAAAAGTACTACCAACATTAACTCCAGCTATGCACAACGGAACCGAAGTAGGAGTTATAATAGATTTCGCAGTTAAATTAGGCTATGGAGACCTTGCTGACTCCCAGGTGGACACCCCACCCTTCCCTGATGAATGTAAAAGTTCAGAAGTAAAGAAGGAATGTCTTTCCAAATTTATTCAGAGTTTTGTAAATAAAAATGTTGAAATACCTAAAGTGAAAAAAGGGGGGCATTTTGCCGAACTATCTTTCGTGATTGATGCTGAAGGGAAAGTCGCAGAGATTAAAGTAACAGGAGAAACTGAAAAATTAAACCGGGCTCTATTAACCGTAATTAAAAAACTTCCCCAAATACATCCGGCTACAAAAAATGGGCAGAAGGTACCCTACCCTCTTCGATTACCAATTTATATAGAGAAGCGCTAACACTTTAACTTCGCGTTAACCTGGTTTAAGTCTTATCCTATTCAAAATTCATTAAATTTGAGAGAAAACCATTAGCTTTTTCTCAGTTTTATGCAATCACAACAGGAATTAATATCTTTTTTTAACGAAACCAGGGCCAGGTCTGAACTCATTTGTTCATTCCTGGAAACTGAAGACTATGTCGTGCAACCTATCGTTGATGTTTCCCCACCAAAGTGGCATCTGGGACATACCACATGGTTCTTCGAAGAATTTGTGCTCAAACCGCATAAACCGGGCTATAAACTATTCGATGAAAATTCAGCCTATGTCTTTAATTCCTACTATGAGAGCGTTGGGGAAAAGGTAATTCGCACCAACCGCGGAAACCTGTCAAGGCCTACGGTAGCCTGGGTTTACGATTACCGCACCTATGTCTCAAAAGCCCTTCAGGAACTTATGAAATCTGAAGAGCTTTCAGAAGAAATCCTGGAACTCATAGAAATTGGCTGTCATCACGAAAAACAACACCAGGAACTGCTCTATACCGATATAAAATACATCCTGGGAAACAATCCGCTTTTTCCAAAATACAACGATCAATTCAAAGAAAATCCCATCGAGGACTTCAAAGCAGAGTGGATAAAATTATCTGAAGGACTTTACGAAATTGGCCATAACACCAATGATTTTTGTTATGACAACGAGCTGGGGCAACACAAAGTGTTTCTTGATGATTTCGTGATCTCCAGTAAACTTCTTACCAATGCCGAGTACCTGGAATTTATGGAATCAGGTGGTTACAATGATGTATTGTTATGGCACGCCGAAGGCTGGGATTGGATAAACAACAACAAAATCAATTCTCCTTTGTACTGGCATAAAATAGAAGGCGAATGGCACAGTTACGGGCTGAATGGTCTGCACCCGGTAATCCCCGAAGCGCCTGTAACACATATTTCCTATTTTGAGGCTTTTGCCTATGCCCAGTGGAGAGGTTTGCGCCTTCCAACGGAATTTGAATGGGAAGCGGCCAACGAGTATTTTAAGTGGGGAAGCCGCTGGGAGTGGACTGAAAGTGCTTATTCTCCATATCCTGGTTACACCAAAGCTCCAGGCGCCCTGGGCGAATACAACGGAAAATTTATGGTTAACCAAAAGGTGTTGAGAGGCGGCTCGGTAGCCACTTCAAAAAACCATACCCGCCCCACCTACCGAAACTTTTTCCATCCCCAGCTTAGATGGCAATTCACCGGCTTAAGATTAGCAAAATAACCACCAGAGAAAATATGAAATCCATACCTACTACCGGTTTTAAAACTGCATTTGAAGAAGATGTTTATAAGGGACTTACCAGCTATCCAAAATATTTGCTTTCCAAGTATATCTACGATGAAAAAGGCGACAAGCTTTTTCAGCAAATTATGGATATGCCGGAGTATTACCTCACCAATTGCGAAATGGGTATTCTTCAGGAATATACCGCCCAAATAGCCGACTCTTTTACTGCCACAGGCGGCTTCGATCTTATCGAACTAGGTGCAGGCGACGGGAAAAAGACCAAAGTGCTCCTTAAGCATTTAAATGAGCAGAATTATGAGTTCACTTATCTCCCTATTGATATCAGCGAGCACGTTTTGAAGGTTCTGGAGGCTTCAGTAAAAAAAGAAATGCCAGGAATAGACATAAAACCTCAGCAGGGTACTTATTTCAAGACACTGGAAAACCTCGCAGATTTCAGCAAGAGAAAAAAAGTGATTCTGGTATTAGGTTCCAACATCGGTAATCTATTGCACGAAAACGCGATTGAATTTCTGCGGAATATTCAGCAGGCGATGGCGCCGGAAGATATGTTATTTATGGGTTTTGATCAGAAAAAGAATCCACAGAAGATCCTAGATGCCTATAACGATCCGCACGGAATTACCGAGGCCTTCAACAAAAATTTGCTGGTTAGGATTAATTATGAATTAGGCGGAAATTTTAACCCTGATACCTTTAAACACTGGGAAACTTACGACCCCGAAACCGGAACGGCAAAAAGCTTCCTTGTGAGCAAACTGGATCAGGAAGTTTTCATTGAAGCCTTTAATTTAAAAGTGCATTTTGATGCCTGGGAAAGCATTCACACCGAAATCTCCCAGAAATACGATGAAAAGATAGTCGAATGGCTGGCAGGGGAAGCAGGTTTAAAGATCGAAACCCGCTTCGCAGATTCCGAAGATTGTTTCCGAAACTATATTTTCAGAAAGCTATAAATTCTCAACCGGCAAATTTCTTAAGTTGTTTTATAAGAAAATCTACTTCCTTCTCGGTATTGAAATAGTGAAAACTAATCCTTATCCCATCCCCTCTTCTGGAAGTGATAATATTCTGGCTGCGCAAAGAATTATATAACTTTTCATCCCCTTTTATATTGAAAATTGAGGAATGTTGCTCGCGTTTAATCACGGCTTCTTCCAGCAAACCAAGTTCTTCGAAAGCAGCTTTTGATTTTTCCAGTAGTTTCTGCAGTTGGTTTTCTATCTCCTTCAGCCCCATGGTTTTTAATAATTCCAGCGCAACCTTCAGGCTTCCGAAATTCAGGGTATCTAAATGCCCGGGCTCAAATTTTCCAATAAAATTGCCTTCCCTTTCCTTGTATTTTCCCTGCAGGGAACCAAAACCAAGTGCTTTTGGGGAGACTTTCCCCTGGATGCTCTCATTAAAAAGCATAAAACCATTACCGTAGCCCGCATTAAGCCATTTATAGGAGCTGCAGATCAAAACATCCAGGCCTGAAGCTTCAAAATCAAATTCCTCCGTACCGCAATATTGGGTGCCATCAGCGATAAAAATGGTATCGGGGTAATTTTCCTTCAGTTCCTTAAAAAAATCAATACTCAGTTTGATCCCGTTTAGGTACTGCACAATGCTAAAGGCAAAAAAGTCGGGTTGCTCTTTTTTGAAAGCTTCAGCAATATTCTGCTCAAGGTTTTCATCAATTTCAGCATAACTCACTTCAAAATTTCGGGATTCTACTGCCCAGTTTATCGAGGGATAATCCTGTTTCAGCAATAAGGCTTTTTGAGGTTTTTCCAAACCTTCCAAAAGCGTATTAAATCCGAAAGAAAAATTAGGCACCAAAGCCACCTGATTCGCAGGGCAATTAAAAAAACTGCCCACGCTTTCTCTCACCTCTGTAAGAAGTTCTCCCATTTTCTCCTTTAACACTCCCGCTTTTATAAGAAAATCCAGGTCATGATCCTGCCTGAATTCCCATACTTTTTCCGGAAGCAAGCCCGAAGCCGCCGTATTGAGGTAAGTATATTGCTCTAAAACCGGGAAACCTTTTCTAAATTTATCCATAAGCAGTGGTTAATTATTGCTAAAACCTGTAAATTTGATTAGACACTAAAGTACTATTATGTTTTCTAAAAAGAAAAACCCTTCGAAACTCGATGCCGAGCAGCGTGAACTCTATGATAATGCCCGCCATAGAACACTCCAAAAAAGACATCTTTTCCAGCATTTTGTGATATTCCTTATAGGCGCTACTTTTTTAATTGTACTTAATGTGGTCATTGGCTACAAAGAAGAGTTTAAATTGCTGGGCTACGACTGGTTTGTTACTGTTATTTTGGTTTGGGGTTTCCTCTTTTTTATTCATCTCATTAATGTTTTTGTTATCAACAGTTTTATGGGCAAGGCCTGGAAGAATCGGCAGATGGAACGCCTGGTAAGCAAACAACAGGAAAAGATTGCCGAAATGCAGAAACAGGTGGAAAAAGATTATCCCTTGCCGGAGCATCAAAAAACAAAACCGGTTGAAAAACCAAAAGAAATAAAACCCGGTCCTGAAAAATCAATTGATCCGGATGATTTTGACCAACCTTACAATACCTGAAATATGCTCACGATGATTGCGGCAGCAGCCGAAAATAATGCCCTGGGAAAGGAAAACGATCTGGTTTGGCATCTTCCCGATGATTTCAAGCGCTTTAAAAAACTTACCACGGGCCATCATATTATCATGGGAAGAAAGACCTTTGAATCTTTTCCGCAAGCTTTACCCAACCGCACTCACATTATCATTACCCGTAACAAAGATTATAAAGCTAAAGGAGCCGTAGTGGTTCATTCCCTTGAAAGAGCCTTAGAAATAGCTAAGGATGATCCACAGCCATTTATTATTGGTGGGGGTGAGATATATAAACAGGCACTTCCCTATTCTGAGAAAATTGAACTCACCAGGGTGCACTCTGAATTTGAAGCTGACACCTTTTTTCCCAAGATTGACAATACTAATTGGGAACTGGTTAATGAAGAATTTCATCCTACCGACGAAAAGCATAAATATGCCTTTACTTACTTAACTTATGAGCGTCGCTAAGCTGTTAGACCAAATAGCAGAGCGAAATAACTTCGGAATAAAAGCTTATTCCCGGCTTACCGGGGGAGATATTAATGATGTTTTTCTGCTCACTTCCAAAGAGGGCAAAAAGTCAGTGGTAAAACTTAACGATGCCGATAAATATCCGGGAATGTTCGAGGCCGAAAAAGCTGGGTTGGAACAACTCGCCAGGCCTGGAGTTATCGATATTCCTGAAGTTCTTGCCGTGGGAAATATTGAAAACACAGCTTATCTCTTGCTGGAATATAAAGGCTCCGCCCCGAAGGCACCTGATTTTGCGGAAAAATTCGGGATGCAACTTGCTGCACTTCACAAAACAACTTCAGAGGAATTCGGGTTCCCTGAAGATAATTATATTGGAAGTCTTCCGCAGTACAACAAGTCTTCGAAATCAGCAGCCGATTTCTATATAAGTCAGCGGCTCGAACCACAACTCAACAAGGCGAAAGACCGAGGCTATTCCCTTCAGCTTAGCGAGTACTTCTTCAAAAATATTTCAGAAATAATTCCGGAAGAACCACCTGCGCTCATTCACGGCGATCTCTGGAACGGCAATTACCTGGTAAACGAGAAAGGTCTGCCTTGCCTTATTGATCCCGCCACGGCCTATGCCCCCAGGGAAATGGATCTGGCAATGATGAAGCTCTTTGGAGGATTTGAAGAAGAGGTCTTCACTGTTTACAATGATTATTTTCCAATAGTTCCAGGCCTGGAGAAACGGATTCCGCTCTGGCAGCTTTATTACCTGCTTGTTCACCTTAATCTCTTTGGAACAGGCTATCTGGCCTCTGTTAGCAACATCATTAAAAAGTACAGCTAACTTCACATTTATTAACATTAACTGCTTAATTTTTAGCACTTTATTGGCGAGATGGGGAATTATAGGTCTTTATCTTCAGCTTTTCAACTATAGATCCTTTGAAGTATGAGCACCCAAAATCTAAATCACAAACAAGCCCTGGAAAAAATGACCAACCTGGTAGAAAGCATAAAAACCGGAATGCTGATCACCTGTTTAAGTGACCGCCCGCTTAATGTCGTACCCATGACCACAAAAAAAATTGACGGCGAAGGTAACATCTGGTTTTTAAGCAGGCTGGACAGCAGTCAAAACTGTAATATCGCTCAGGAACCTGAAATACAGTTGCTTTACAGTGCCCCTAATAACAAGGAATTCATTAGCATTTACGGGATGGCTTCCATCAGTCTCAATCCTGAAAAACTTAAAGAGCTTTATCATACGAGCGATGATGCCTGGTTCACCGGTCTTGACGATCCCAATCTCACGGCTATAAAAGTCATTCCAAAACAATCGTATTACTGGGATGAAAAACGAAATAATTATGCCGACCCCTTTGCCAGCGATCGCATCCCTGAAAAGGATAAAATAAGAACAGGCGAAAAAGGAAAACTTCAGTTATAGCTTAAAAAGCATTCAAAAAGGCCTCAGGTTATGAGGTCTTTTTTATTCTTTCTATTTTAGCCGAAAATTTTATCGGTTTAATTTCTTTGCGAAAAACCGGTATCTAAACTTCAAAACAATGAAAGCATATATTTTTCCCGGACAGGGAGCACAATTTCCGGGAATGGGACTGGACCTTTTTGAAAAATCGGTTGAAGCACAAGATATGTTCAAAGCCGCTAACGCGATTTTAGGTTATTCGATTACCGATATTATGTTTGAAGGTAGCGCCGAAGATCTGAAACAAACTAAAGTTACCCAGCCGGCCATATTTATTCATTCGGTGATCCTAAGTAAATTGCTTGGGGATAAATTTCAACCTGATATGGTAGCGGGGCATTCCCTCGGAGAATTTTCTGCACTGGTGGCTAATAAAGTATTGAGTTTTGAGGAAGGGCTTCAGTTGGTCTATAAAAGAGCAATGGCGATGCAGGAGGCTTGTGAGTTACAGCCTTCCACTATGGCTGCCGTTCTCGGTCTGGAAGATGAAATGGTAGAAGCTGTTTGTGCTGAAACCGAAGGCACCGTAGTAGCAGCTAATTACAACTGTCCCGGGCAGCTAGTTATTTCAGGAGATGTAAAAGCCGTGGAACTGGCCTGTGAGAATTTAAAAGAACGTGGCGCCAGAAGAGCGATGATCCTTCCTGTAGGCGGGGCATTTCATTCTCCATTGATGGAACCGGCAAGAAAAGAACTGGCAGCCGCTATAGAAAATATGACCTTCAGAAAACCTATCTGCCCGGTATACCAAAACGTAAGTACTTTTGCAGTAACCAATCCTGAAGAGATCAAGAAAAATCTTGTTTTTCAGCTTACATCTCCGGTAAAATGGACGCAAAGCGTTCAGAATATGATAAAAGACGGTGCCACCGAATTTATTGAAGTTGGTCCTGGAAAAGTGCTACAGGGTCTTGTAAAGAAAATTGATCGTAGTATGAATGTTTCTTCTGCAGAAGTTTTTTAGTAAAGACTCATTTTTTTTTAAGTATAGTTCCTCAAAAAAGAACAATAAAAAACTCCCGGTATTGCTTCCGGGAGTTTTTTATTTCGATAAGAATTTCTTTTATTTCCTGTAGATCTTCCCTTCCTTCATCACGAATTTTACGTTTTGAAGGCTTTGAATATTCTCTATAGGATCCTCATCAACCGCGATGATGTCGGCTAAAAAACCTTCCTGCAGTTGACCTATTTTATCTTGCATATTTAGTAAACGGGCATTGGTAATAGTCGCCGATTGGATTGCCTCCATAGCGGGCATTCCGGCTTCGGTCATATACACAAATTCCCTCGCATTTTCCCCGTGTTTAAAAACTCCGGCATCGGTTCCAAAAGCGATTGGCACTCCCTTTTTGTAGGCGCGCGCAAACATATCCTGGATCTGAGGCCCTATCTCTCTTGCTTTTGGTACAACCACTTCCGGGTAATAACCTTCCACCTCAGCCTTTTCGGTCACTTCCTTTCCTGCAGTAATTGTTGGAACCAGGTAAGCATCATGCTTTTTCATTAATTCCATGGTCTCATCGCTCATCTTGGTTCCGTGCTCAATGGTTTTTACTCCTGCCCTAATCGCCCTTTGCATGCCTTCATCGCCATGAGCATGAGCTGCAACGTGAAAATCGTAGTCTTTAGCCGTTTCAACAATTGCCCTGATCTCTTCTTCAGAAAACTGCGGATTAGAACTGCTCTTAGCTACACTCAATACACCGCCGGTTGCAGTGATCTTTATCAGATCGGCGCCGTTTTTATAGCGTTGTCTTACAGCTTTTCGGGCGTCATCTATATTATTCACCACGCCTTCCTTTGGCCCCGGATCTTCCATCAATTTTTGGTTCATCCCACTGGTAGGATCGGCGTGGCCTCCTGTAGAAGCAATAGATTTGCCTACGGTAAAAATTCTTGGCCCATCTATTCTACCTTTATTTATAGCATCGCGCAGTGAGATATTCACCCCACTCCCACCAAGTTCACGAACGGTAGTAAAACCGGCCATTAGCGTGGTTTTCGCAAAACCTACAGCATTAAAAGCATTGTCGGCCTCGTTATTAACATACCGCTCCAGATATTTTCCGGGGTTGGTCTCGCTTTCCAGATGAACATGCAAATCAATTAAACCGGGCAACAAGGTCTTATCCTTCATATCGATAAGAGTATCACCATCCTTTTCCGGGGACAAAAATCCGTTTTCAATACTCCTGATTTTCTCTCCGGAAACAATTATAGTTTTATTGGTTAAAACCTTACCGTTCTTCGTGTCAATAATTTTACCTGCCTGGATGTAGATATCCTGAGCCTGTAGTGTAACGGAAAGAAAAATTCCGAAGCAAAAGATCAAAAGTTTTTTCATTAGGTTTCTATTGATTTAAAAAGTCCTTGATTGTTTTAGCAATATAATTAATCTGTTCGTCATCCAGTTCGGTATGCATCGGTAGGGAAAGAACTTCCTTCACCAGTTGATTGGTAACAGGAAAATCGGCTTCATCATACCTTTCATCGGCATAGGCCTTCTGGCTATGCAGCGGAATGGGATAATAGATACCGAAAGGTATTCCTTTTTCTTGCAGGTGTTTTGCCAGGGCATCTCGTTTCCCATTGGTGATCTTCAGGGTATATTGATGAAAAACGTGGGTATCAGGTTTTCCGGTGATCACCGGAGTAACTATCCCCTCTTGCCCTGTAAAGGCGGCATTATATTTTTCGGCTGCTGCTTTCCTGGCGTCGTTGTATTTGTCAAGGCGTGGCAGTTTAGCCCTCAAAACCGCAGCCTGCAAACTATCTAACCTGGAGTTAACCCCAACCACATCGTGGTGATAACGCTCATACATCCCATGGTTTACGACTCCGCGGATGGTATGTGCCAGCTTATCATCGTTAGTAAAGATGGCGCCGCCATCGCCGTAGCATCCAAGGTTCTTAGACGGAAAAAAGGAAGTTGCTCCCACATCACCTATTACTCCGGTCTTATAGCTCTTCCCATCTTCTGAATGGAAATTCCCTCCTATGGCCTGCGCATTATCTTCTATTACATATAAATTATTTTCTTTTGCGATTTCCATGATTTCATCCATATCGGCAGACTGACCAAAAAGATGAACAGGAACTATAGCTTTGGTTTTCGGCGTGATGGCTTTTTTAATCGCCTCAGGATCAATATTAAAGGTGTCTGGTTTTACATCTACCAACACCGGGGTTAATTGTAACAAGGCAATCACTTCAACCGTAGCGGCAAAGGTAAAATCGGCAGTGATTACTTCATCTCCTGGTTTTAAGTCTAGTCCCATCATTGCTATTTGCAGGGCATCTGTGCCATTGCCGCAGGGGATAACGTGCTTTACCCCGAGGTTTTCTTCTAGTTCCTTTTGAAATTTCTGAACCTGCGGTCCGTTAATAAATGCGGCTGATTCTATAACCTCCTTAAATGAGGCATCTACTTCATCTTTTATTTCGGCATATTGACCCTTAAGGTCAACCATTTGTAAGTCTTTCATAGGTGTTTTTTATAAAGCACGAAAATACGAAATATCACTACTCCCGCCAATCTATTTTCAGGAAAGGCCTATTTTAGCAGAAGAAAAACCGGATTTTGCAAATCATCTATAATTTATTCATCAGTTTAACCGAATTTCTCCTACCAATAGCCGGGATCTTTAGTCATAAAATGAAGCTTTTTGTTAAAGGTAGAAAGGAGATTTTCCAACGCTTAAAAAGTGAAATCCAGGTTGGAGAAAAATACATCTGGATTCACGCCGCTTCCCTGGGAGAGTTTGAACAGGCCGTTCCTGTTATTGAACTCCTGAAGGAAAAATATCCAGGCCACAGAATCCTGGTGACCTTCTTTTCCCCCTCTGGATATGAAAATAAGAAGAAACATCCACTCGCAGATGTGATCACATATCTACCTATTGATACTCCGGGCAATGCCCGCAAATTTCTCGAGTTGGTAAAACCAGAGCTCGTGTTCTTCGTAAAATACGACATCTGGCCCAATTTTCTCCAGGAAATAAAACAAAGAGGGATTCGCAGTTTCCTTATTTCTGGAGTCTTCAGAAAAGATCAGGTTTATTTTAAAAGCTATGGTAGCTGGATGAAAAAAGCCCTGCAAAGCTTTGAACATATTTTTGTTCAGAATCAGGAGTCAAAAGAACTCCTAGAGAAAAATGGTTTCAACAATGTCAGCCTGAGTGGAGACACCAGATTCGACCGGGTTTCGCGGCAACTCACATATGATAATAAACTAGAAATCCTGGAAAATTTTCTTCAGGATGAACTCTGTATCGTGGCCGGAAGCACCTGGCCGGAAGACGAAGAACTGCTGCTGGAATACATCAATTCTGCTCCGGCGAAGGTGAAATTCATTATCGCCCCTCACGAGATAAAGGCGGAAAAAATCAATGATTTCAGAAAAAAATTAAAAGTGTCATCGGTTTTATATTCTGAAACTTCTTCCCAGGAGCCCAAAGATTTTCAATTACTTATAATAGACAATATTGGCCTGCTAAGCAGGATTTATAGTTATGCTGATATTGCTTACGTGGGGGGGGCGGCAGGTAATACCGGCCTTCACAATATCCTGGAACCCGCAACCTTCGGTATTCCAATAGTTATAGGTGAAAACTTCGAAAAGTTCCCGGAAGCGAAAAGACTCCAGCAACTGGCCGGATTATATTCGGTAGCTTCGGCAGCAGAATTAATGGAAATCTTTGAGAAATTGGTTAAAAACCAGGATTTCAGAAAACAAACGGGAATGATTGCCGGGCATTTTATAAATTCCAATACCGGCGCAACCCGGGTAATAAGCACCTATCTTTCAGAGAGGCCTTAATAATTTTTCTATTTTTTTAAGAGTTTCTGCTAAATAATCATAAATAAAAGCCCTGGGAAAGATTTTCAGCTTAATTTCGAAGATTGAACTAAAAACTACAATTTTATGAAACGTGTATTTGTATTAGGAAGTTTATTCCTTGTAAGTACTTTAAGTCTTATTTCCTGTCGTGAAACTTCTGAAGAAAATGAAAAAGAAGTGATCGTACGAGAAGTGGAAGTTGAGAAAGAAACACCGGCCGAAACCGAAGAACGCAAAGGTATCCTGGAAAGGACCGGCGAAAGAGTTGACAAGGAAGTCAACGAAGAGATCGATGAAGAAATTGATAAAATTGGAGACGATAATTAGATAAAAACTTATATTTTATCTTAATTAATGCGTATTTCTTGTAATTTTATGAAAATTTTAGCAATAAAATAAGCCTTACAATAAGTCACATCTCTAATTTTGCTGAATACATAAACTAAAAAACAACCAAATTATGAAACGACCAATTTTATTACTAGCAATGATATTTACGTTATCAACCGCTTTAACTTCCTGTAGAGAAGTAAAGGAGGAAGAAAACGAAATGGAAATGCATAGCGATGACATGGACGATATGAATGATGTAGGAGATGATATCGAGGAAGCCGCCGATGATACCGGTGATGCTATTGAGAATTCTGTAGACGAAACAGGAGATGCCATTGACGAAGGTGCTCAGGAAGTCGAAGATGAGCTTGAAGGTAACGACGATCTTTAATAAATATATTTAAATTATGAAAAAGTTAGTTTTTTTACTGGCATTAACATTTAGCACCGCTGCGGTTTTCACATCCTGCAGGGATGATCGCTCCGGTGTTGAAAAAGCTGCAGATGACATTGAGGATGCAGCAGATGACGTAGGTGATGCCATAGACGATGCTACAGACGATATTTAGTGGCACAACAAAGGATTATTAACCCCTAAAAACCCTCTTACCCGGAGGGTTTTTTTATGCCTCTTTTTTAAAGGCTTTCAAATCTCTTTTTAATTCTTCCATAGATTCCTGAAGCTCCCGGAAGAGTCCGCTCTGGGAAGGGTTATCCAAGTTAAAGGTCAATTTGCTATTCACCTGCCAGATCTCCTGAATATCGTTTACATCAACTTCCACTGGTAAGTATTCTTCGTTGAAGGAAATAAGCAATACCTTAGAGGAATCTGGTAATTTCTGAAGTTTTTTTACAAGTACAGAGTCATATAACACAACTACATAAACCTTATTGTTAGAAGCCTGATCCAGATCGGCAACGGCTTTACCCAATACCCATTCCCCGGGATAATAATTTGGCAGCATACTGTCGCCTTCTATCTGAAACCCACGGTAAGTAGCATTACGGAATTCCGGCAGGGGAATATCGAAAGCAGGGAGTTGATGATACCATTCCACATCCTGAACATTATGAGGATATCCCGCTGCAGCCTTCTGATTGACCATCAGAATATTCTCTTTATCCGCACTGTCTACAGTAACCACCTTTGGGCTCACATCTCCTTTGCTAAGCTGCAGGTATTTCTGACCGCTTTCTCCAAACAGCCAGAGGGGATTAATCCCAAACCGACTCAAAAGCCCGGCCACTACCTTACCCGATAATTTCGTTCGGCCACGTTCAATATCAGCCGTGGAATTTTTTATCCCCAGCAGTTCTGCAAATTCAGATTGAGTAAAGTTGTTTTCTTCTCTTACTTCCTTAAAGTGCTTGATCTCAATAGAAGGCGGTGTTCCCATATCAGAATATTTTTGGAATTATTCCCAGTGTAAATCCAAATTTATTGGATTTATTCCGATAGCGCAACATAAAATTCTATTTTTTTATAAAATTATTGTGCGAGGTAACCTCCGTCTATAGGATAATAGGCTCCGGTAGCGAAGGAGGCCCGATCCCCGGCCAGCCACATAAACAGCTCGGCAACTTCCTCGGGTTCTCCCAGGCGCCCAATGGGGTGAGCACTAACCAATTGATCAAGCAAATCCTTATCCAGGCCATCCAGTAAAGGCGTTTTGATAAAAGCAGGACCTACCGAATTTACCCGTATTCCTTTGGCAGAATATTCCAGGGCAGCTGATTTCGTTAGCCCGACAATTCCATGCTTAGCCGCCACATAAGCCGCTGAATTGGCAAAACCAACGCTCCCAAGTATGGATGTTACATTTATAATTGAGCCCTTACCCTTCTTCAGCATAGCAGGGATCTGGTATCGCATTCCGTAGAAAACCCCCGAAAGATTTATCCCGATCACTTTATCCCAGGACTCAATGCCATACTCGCCTACCGGCAGTTGCTCCCCGCCAATTCCGGCATTGTTAACTGCAATGTCCAGTTTACCAAAATGGGACAAGGCCTCTTCTACACTTCTTTCTGAATCCTCAGGTTTCGAGGCATCTGCTTTCACAAAAACTGCCTTGTCTCCGGTAGCTTTAATTTCTTCTGCCAGCGCTTTACCTTTTTCCTCATCGATGTCGGTTAGCAAAACTGAGGCTCCGTTTTTCGCAAAAAGAAGCGCAGTACTTTTCCCTATTCCCGATGCCGCTCCTGTAATAAGAGCTACTTTTCCTTTTAGTTCCATAATTATTTTTTTTTATTCCTTTAAAAATACACCAAAAGAGACTTAGAAACTATGAGAAAACTCAGGAAAGCTTATTTTACTTAAATTGCCGGGAAATTCCCCGTATGAAACCCTTATTTCTCACACTTGCCATTCTTCTTTGTCTTTCGGGACAGGGACAGGACAGGGTATTGCCTGAAGGATTTATATACCTCCACCAGATGATCCCCGGTATTGAACTTGACATCCGTTACGCGGGAGATCATAATTTTCTTGGCAACCCCGTAAATGGGTATAACCGGCCGGTGGCCATTCTTAGTAAGCCCGCTGCAGATGCCTTGATAAAAGTCCAGCATGGTCTAATGCAACAAGGCTACTGTCTTAAAGTTTTTGATGCCTACCGCCCGCAAATGGCGGTAGATCATTTTGTAGTTTGGGCCCGGGATACAAACGATACCCTGGCCAAACAGGAATTCTATCCCGATGTCCCAAAATCAGAGCTTTTCCAGCGGGGTTATATCGCCTCAAAATCGGGGCATTCCCGTGGTAGCACCGTAGATCTCACTATCATCGATGCCAAAACTAAAAAGGAGTTGGATATGGGTAGTTCCTATGATTTCTTCGGAATTATCTCTCATCACGACTCCGGGCAGGTAACCAAAGAGCAAAGGGCCAACCGCGAGTTGCTTAAAAGCTTGATGAAAAAACAAGGCTTTCACCCCTACCCTGAAGAATGGTGGCACTACACGCTTAGGAACGAGCCATATCCTGAGACTTATTTTGATTTTCCTGTGGAATAACCCCTCGACTACGCTCGGGATGATATTTCCCTCGTCTCCGCTTTTTGAGTCCAGGGTCACTTCGAGCTTAGAAGAGATGGAGGGCAGACAAGACCTACAATTAAGCCTTTAAAAAGTCAGCTTTTGTCGTTTGCATTCCTAATTTTGTAAACTGAAAGCCGAAAACACCCCAAACATGAAAATACTCCACACCGCCGATTGGCATATAGGCAAAAAACTACATAAACATGAGCTTTCTGAAGATTTTGAGCTCTTTATTGCCTGGCTGTGTGATTTTATTGAAAAAGAAGCTGTGGATGTTTTACTGATCTCGGGAGATGTATTTGATCTTGCGAACCCATCCTCTGAGGCGAGAAAGCAATATTACCGCGCCCTGATGCGGCTTCGGAAGCTTGACTGTAAGCTCGTAATTACCGGCGGAAACCACGATTCCCCATCCATGCTGGACGCCCCACAGGAGATCCTTCGGGAACTGGAAATGCATGTTATTGGTGGTCTTCCAGAAAATATGGAAGAGCTACTCATCCCCATAAAAAATAAGAAAGAAGAAACTGAACTGGTGATCGCCGCCCTGCCATACCTCCGTGATGCCGATCTGCGTAGCGCCGCTGATGGCCAGACTTATGAGGACAGGTTGGAAGCTATCCGTGCGGGAATTCAGCAGTGTTTTGAAAATGCTGCCGACTTATGCCGGAAAAATTATCCCGGGATTCCGACCATAGCCATGGGGCACCTTTTTGCAGCCGGGGCTGAAACCTCGGAGAGCGAGCGGGAAATACAGATCGGCAACCTGGCGGCCTTCAATGCGAATCAGTTTGGGGATTATTTTAATTATATCGCTTTAGGACATATCCATAAACCACAAAAATTAAATTCTTCCATACCCACTTATTACAGTGGCTCTCCCCTTCCGCTTTCCTTCAGCGAAAGAAAAGATAACAAACGGGTATTGCTGTTAAATACCGAAAACGGTTGGGAACCGGAAAATATCCCGGTACCCGCTTTCCGCAGTCTGTTGAAAATAAGTGGAAGTCTGGAAGACCTTGAGCTGAAACTGAGAGATCCCGGGGACCGAAAAAACCTGGAATCGCTTATAGAAGTGGAACTCACCGAGGAAAATTATGATGCCGCTAAGATCCTCCAGCTTGACACTATAGTCAGCAATTTTGAGCTTGAGGGTTTCAGGATAGTAAAACACCGAGTGAATTTCAGAAACCGTATTGCAGGTGCTTCTGAAATCTACCAAGAGCAAAAACTGGAGGATCTCAAACCCAGAGAGGTATTTCTGGAACTCATCAGCAGGCAGGAATACGACGACAAAACCAAAGAGGAGATTCTGAGCGCTTTTGAAGAATTACTCGGCGAAACCTATCAAAACGAGAACCTGTAAGCTATGAAGATACTCAGGATAGAATTCAAAAATATAAACTCCCTAAAGGGAGAGCACGAGATAGATTTCACCGATGTTCCTTTTACCGGCAGTTCACTTTTTGCCATTACAGGACCTACCGGTAGCGGGAAAAGCACTATTCTGGATGTGATCTCGCTTGCCCTGTTCAATAACATCCCCCGAATGGGAAAGATTTCCACCTCAGAGATCAATAAGACCGGAGCCATCCTAACCCGTAACCAGCAGGATGCGATGGCAGCAGTAACCTACCAGGGGAAATCCGGGAAATACAGGTCCCAATGGAGCATTTCAACTGCCCGAACCGGAAATCTTCGCGATTATGAAATGGAGCTGAGCAATGCGGAAACCGGAACTCTCATAGATCTTAAGAAATCGGAGGTACCCGGCAAGAACGAAGAGCTCATAGGCCTCAATTACAACCAGTTTATCAAGGCTGTATTATTGGCCCAAGGGGAATTTGCTCAATTCCTGAAGGCTAAAAAGGATGAGCGGGGTGAGTTGCTGGAAAAGATAACCGGCACCGGAATTTACAGGCAATTAGGGATAAAAGCCTTTCAGAAATACAGGGAAGAAAACCGGGAAATTCAAGGTCAGCAAAACAGGATAGAAGCGATTAAGGAACAGTTGCTTAGCGAAGAAAAATATGCTGGAATCACTGAAGAACTAAAGGTAAAAGACCAGCTTGAGCAGGATCTAAAAAAGAAAATTGAAAGCCTGAATAAAAACCTGGAATTAAAGAATAAAATCCTTTTACAGGAAAAAGAGATCAAAATCAGGGAAAATGAAAATTCACAAGCCAAAAATAACCTGAAAACATTTGAACAGGAACACGGCTACCCCCTTAGGCAACACGAAAAAATAGAAGATAGCGCAGAGGAATTGCGCAGCTGGACCATTCTTAGAAAGGAGCTAACAGATCTGGAGCTTGAGCTTAAGAACATCCGCCAAAGTGAGCAGTTGAATAAACGAAGCCGAACTACCTGTCTCACTGAAGCAGAAGGACTCACCGGCACCGAATTAAAGCCGGAAACCATCGAAGAAGGCTTAGAAGCTTTTTATCAAAAAATAAGCTGGCTGGAAGAAGAACGCCGGGCAAAACGCCAGGAATACAGAGGGCTTTGCAATCAGTTTCAGAGTGAGACAAGGGAGCTTTCATTTACATTAGATGAAGAAGTTCCTGGGAAAAGCAAGGAAGATTTATTACAGCTGGCCCACACTTCAGAAGAAGAGAGGAATAAAATTCAGCAGAGACTTTCCGGTTTGGATATTACCAATCATTCCGGAGAAAAGCAACAGATAAGTTCCCGACTTGAGCAGGCACGGGAAGCCTGGCGCAAGGAAGAAGAGATAAAAAATATAACCGCAGAAACAAAAAGGCTGCAAAATGAAGCTGAAAGTATTGAGGCTAAATTAAAAGCTCTTCCGCAGGAAATCGAAAAGGCGAAAGACCGATGCGATTTGCTGGAAGAGCGACAGGAAAAATTAAGCCTAAAAAAGCAGAATCAGCTACTGCAAGCAAAGTTCGAGGAGCAACGACATATTCTGGAAGACGGAAAACCCTGCCCCCTCTGCGGCGCCCTGGAACATCCCTTTGCTGAAGAACTTCCTGAAAAGGATGATACTCTGGAAGTAGAAATAAAACAAACCGGGAATGAGCTCTCAAATTGGAGTAAAAAGCTCAGCACTTCTGAAGCTGAATTGAGTCACCATAAAACACGTCTGGAAGGTTTACTGCAGGAACAGCAGGTGATACAATCAAACCTGAATATCAGGAAAAAGAACTTCACCGAAAAATACGGGCATCTTCAGGAGAAGGAAAGCCTTAATTGGGAAGAACTTTGTAATAATTGGCAGGAAAAACTCAATGATCTGGAGGCTTGGGAAAAGGAACAAAACAGACTAAGGGCAATTAGGACCGGGATTCCTTTGCTGGAAAAACTTCAGGAAGTCCTTGAAAAGGGTAAAAAGCTTAGCCGGGAACGGGAAAACCTCTACCAGGGAAAGGATATTTCCCAGGATACCGGAAGACTAAAAACCCGATGGACCAGCCTTCAGCAGGAGCAAAAACATCTAAAAGAAAGACTTCAGGAATTAGAAAAACGATCAGGTCTTAAAAGGACTAAACTTGAGGAACTGGAAGAAAAATTACTGCCGCAGGTTAAGGAAAAAGGCTTCGAAAATATAAGCACAGCCCGGCAGGCCTTAATGGCCGAAGCAGAGTGTCGTGCACTTCGGGTGCAAAGAGAAGAAATAGAAAAAACCATAACCGCTGCGGGATCCTCTCTTAAATTGCTTCATTCCCAACTTGAAAAGCTTAAAAACGAAGATACTGATGAATCCCAGGAGAGCCTGGAAGATAAACTAAGCGAACAAAAGCAACGTCTAGCCGAGGTTTCAACAGAATGCAGGGAACTTTACAGCAGCATCAAAAACCACGAAAACAACCTGAAACATTTGGAGGAGATCAAAGCTTTGATCGCTGAAAAAGAGAAGCAGATTAGGCGATGGCGCCTGCTGGATGAGCTTATAGGAGATTCAAAAGGAAAAAAATTCAACGATTTCGCCCAGGACCTGAGTTTAAGCCAGCTGCTTCACCTGGCCAATCACCGACTGAAAGACCTTAGCGATCGCTACCGCATAGACAAACCCGAAGAGGAAGAAGATGACGGATTGGTGGCTATAGACGAGCATATGGGTGGTCAACGTCGATCGGTAAAAACCCTTTCAGGCGGGGAAACCTTTATTCTGAGCTTATCTATGGCCCTGGCCTTATCAGATCTGGCCTCCCGTAACGTAGAGATCAATTCCCTTTTTATAGACGAAGGCTTTGGTACGCTTGATCCTGAAACTCTCGAGCAAACCCTGGACACTCTGGAGAAACTGCAGGCCGAGTCCTCAAAGATTATCGGAATTATCAGCCACGTAGACTCCCTGAAGGAACGAATCGCGACACAAATTCAATTACAGCGAAACGGACAGGGCTATAGCAGTTTGGAGATAAAGGGATAATATTTCTTTGGTCGATAAACAGAAAACCTATCACTAAATTACGGGATCATAACTCCAGGAATGCACATGGACATTAAAAAATCACACCCGGCCCGGAAATATTAAAAATTGTTAACAGCAATAAATCCAATGACTAAAAATCTATCTTGCATTTCCTAATCAAAGAATAATTATGGCTTCAGGAATATTTGCACTTCTGGATGATATTGCAACTTTAATGGATGATGTGGCGATGATGAGCAAAGTCGCTGGAAAAAAAACCGCGGGACTCTTAGGCGACGATTTGGCCGTAAATGCTGAAAAGGCTTCCGGCTTCGTTTCTTCCCGGGAATTGCCGGTGCTCTGGGCCATTACCAAAGGTTCATTCCTTAATAAGCTAATTATACTACCCCTGGCATTTTTACTCAGCGCTTTCTTTCCCGTTGCCATTACTGTAATTTTAGTAATGGGTGGGCTTTACCTGGCTTACGAAGGTGCTGAAAAGATATTTGAATATTTTTTTCCTCATTCTACTAAAGCCGAAAAACCTAAACTCGAAAAACTTACCGAAGAGGAAGTGCTTAGCAGAGAAAAAGAAAAAATAAAATCTGCGATTCTTACCGATTTTATACTTTCGGTAGAAATCGTTATCATAGCTCTCACCAGCGTGGAAGGTCAGGACTTGCTCATGAAAATCCTTGTGGTCACCATAATCGCCCTGATAGCTACCGTAGGAGTTTACGGAATTGTAGCCCTTATCGTTAGAATGGATGACTACGGACTTAAGCTTATCGAATTAAACAGAGAAAACAGCTTTTCCGATAAAATTGGTCACTTCCTGGTGAATGCACTACCTAAGGTCATCAAAAGCCTTACGGTAATTGGGACCATAGCTTTGCTTTTAGTGTCAGGAGGCATTTTTGTACACAACATAGAATTCTTGCACGGACTGTTTGAGAGCCTCCCCGGTATTCTCGTAGAGTTCGTGACTGGCCTGGTGGTTGGAATTATCGTTTTGCTGATCATAAAAGGAAGTAGCAAAGTCTGGAAAAGCCTTAAGAGCTGATTTAAAATAAAAAACGCAACAAAACACCAACCCTAAACAGTTTCAAACTGGGAACTCAAAGAAGAACACCAAACAATAAACTCCATACTACGAGCAGCTTGCCAGCATTTCCTCCAGCCTGTTTTCAGCTATATCCAGCGAGGCTTCAAACCCATTCGGGAAGGAATTCTCCACAAGTAATGCACGGTAATAAGCGATTCCTTCCTTCAGACTTTTAGCAAAATTATTCTGGTTCCGCAGGGTTTTCTTATCGGGATTTTTAGTCTCTTCCAGTTCTTCCTGAAAATAATCCAGATACAGTTCCAGCTCTTTAACAAACATATGGGGCCTGGCTTTATTACTAAGCAGGTCTTTTCTTCCGTAGATATGATCGGTCATTTCCTGAAGGGAAGCGATTTTTGAGTAATTAGCGATATTTGGTCCCGGGCAGATGGTCACCGCTTCCAGTTTTTTCAGGAAAGGCTCCTTATAAGTCACCGGCGCGGCATTGCTCAGGCCTATACAAAGACACTCTTTCGCCAATACCTCCTCCAATTGCTTTTTAAATTCCTGCTCCGGCAATCCAGCTTCCTCCAGCTGTTTCACCTTTAGTTTTTGGTATTTCGTGGAAGCCGTACAAATAGGTTCTTTGGTGAATTCGGTATTGGAAACCAAATACTTTTCGGTACAGGGACTTCCGGGCTTACCATTTTTTATTCGGTCCAGTTTTTCCTTTTCGGCACTGGTATCCTTAAGATAATTGAAACGAACCCCTAAAGGAGAATTCTTACTCAATACCACATCCTTCTCCCCGGCTTTACTTAAAAGTTCAAGGGTATTTTCATCAACTGTTGTGGCTTCCGGGCAAAGTAGAAAAGGCGTGCCCCAACCGGTACTATCAATCCCGTATTTTGTTTGCAGAAATGTGGCCTCTTCAGCAGTCCCTATCCCGCCCTGAACGGTAATTTTTATGGGGTGCGGCTTCTCAAAGCCTGATTGTCCTTTAGCCCTTAGCGCCGGATCGTATAAACTAAAAAGCTCTTCAGCCAGTTCTTCTCTTTTACTGCTGAATTCCTCCAGGATTGGCCCCAGTAATAGACCCTGGGTGGCAAAGGCGTGCCCGCCACAATTCAGGCCTGATTCTATTCTGAATTCACTCACCCAGATGCCTTTTTTGGCCAGGTATTTTCCCTGGATCAATGCCGAGCGGTAATCGCTCACCTTGATCACGATCCGTTTGCTGAAACTTCCCCAGGCAGTAGCGTCGAATTCCCTGAAATCTTCCAGGTAATTATAAAGTCTAGGATTCATCCCAGCCGAAAAGATCACCGCCGAGTTGTCCAGACTGCTTTTTGCATAGGCCTTTAAAGCCTCAAGCGCATCCGATCCGTTAGGGATAGGCTCTCCCGATTTATCAAAATTGTTCTTATCTATTTTGGTCATTATATTCACCTCGATAGCCCCGGCTTTAACCTCTTTGCGCAAGAGATTCTCCAAAGTCCTTTTCAACTCTGCATCGCTTGTTTTGATGAATTCATGGTATTTCTCCTTTAAGCCAGAGTTTTCCGGCAACATCTCGAAATACTTAACCAGATCTGAACCCGTTTCAAAGGCAGAATTCCTGATTTTTTCCAAACGATTCTGTACATTCCGGTTTACCAGGTCCAGGTAATCAGTGATACGGCGGGAGCGATAATTCTCTTCCTTGTTAGAGATCGGGACATAGGTTTCTCCGGTATCCTGGTAATAATATTTTCTCATAGTCTCGATAAGGTTGTCTTCAATGATGGAAAGCGCCGAGCTTATACCAAAAGCGGCAACCTTAACAGGAGAATCAATAGTAAAAGCAAGGCCCATAACCGGGATATGGAACTGGTGTGGAGATAGTGTATTCATAGCACAGATAATTTTAAGCCGATAAAGGTGAAGATTCGACAGGCAATAAAATATGAGCAGAATCATATTTTTGAAATTTGTATCAAGGTTGCTGATTCTTCATTGTTGAACATCTTTTGTATCTTCAGCTTAGAACTAACTAATTTAGAATATCAACTATGAAAAGCGCATCCCTTACCAGAAACCTTAAATACAATGATTCAAAACCGGCCATAGAAATCCTACTGGATACAGATAGCAGCAAGGAAATCCGTATCCTGATAAAAAAAGGCCAGGTAATGAAAGAACATAAAACCTCCTACCCTATCATGGTGGAGATCTTCGAGGGCAAAATTTCCTTCGGAGTTAATGGCGACACCCACCAGCTTGAAAAAGGTGACCTGGTATCCCTGGAGGCCAGTATCCCTCATGACCTCAAAGCCGAAGAAGACAGCACGATAAGACTGTCGCTTTCCAAGGCAGACTCTGTAGAAAGAGTAAAAGAAGTGGCAAAAGGAAGTTAGAACCGACTGGATTCAAAATGCAAGATTCCAGATTCAATTGAATTTTAAAAACTAAAAACCCGGAACGGACAACTGAGAACCGATTTCAAGAAAGCTTCTCAGGGATTTCGTATTCTCTTCTGAGTTCTTTCATATCCATCTTCTTTCCCATCGCCTCATTAACGAGGATAAACTCATAGATATTTTCCTTATCTATTATGCCCAGCAGCTCTCCGTTTTGCACTACGGGTGCCACCGAAATACTTTGTTCCAAAATTTGCTGATATACCTCCTGCAGCGGCATCTCGGGATCAAGGCTAAGGAAATCGGTTTGCATGGCATCAGTTACCGGGGAAGAATTCCCTTTTTCCGATAAACCCTTTATCAGGTCATTCCGGCTTAGTATTCCCAGCACTTTTCCCTCTTCTACGATCACAAAGTCGTGGGCCTGCCCGTCAAGCAGGAGTTCCACGGCCTTCCCCAGATTATCCCGCGGACTAAGCCTGGCAAACTGTTTCATCAGTATATCTTTCACCTTGTATCCCGTAAGAGAGGTTTTAGTCATTTCCATTTCGGCTTCGGCTCCGGCACCCAAATAGATAAAGATTCCTATAAATACCAGGAAAATATTGGCGTATAATCCCAAAAAGACAAACCCGATAGCTAAAAACTGCCCGATTCCTGCCGCGATTTTTGTAGCCTTCCCCCGTTCAAATTTAAAGAGCAACAAAGCCCGAAGTATCCTTCCCCCATCCATAGGAAAGGCCGGAATAAGATTGAAAATAGCAAGAATCATATTAGCAAAAAGCAGGTTATACCAGAATCCCACCCCGCTAAAGTTCATAAGGTTCATGGGTTCAGAAAAGGACGGAAAACTATTAAAAGCTAACAGGACCAGAAGAATAAAAACACCTATTACAAGATTTACCAGGGGGCCTGCAATGGCTACCAAAAGCTCCTGCATGGGTTTTTCAGGGAATTTCTCCAGGCGTGCGAGTCCGCCGATTGGCAAAAGAGTTATGCTTTTTGTGTTGATATCATATCTTTTGGCCGTTAAGGCGTGGCCAAATTCATGCAGGGTGACACATAGAAAGAGCGCCAGGATAAACACAACGCCCAGGATACCCTGCATCATGTCCTGCTCCAGCCGGTAATGCAGAATAAATATCCATACCAGGAGGATCATAAATGTCCAGTGAACCGAGACTTTTATCCCGGCAATACGCCCAAGTTTTAAAGACCATTTCATTTCCATAATCTCAGCCTGTTAATTAGTTTCCAGTGAAGTATGACAGGAATTCTCCCTTAAATTTACTGAATTTTCCGCGACCTTTTTCAAACTTATGCAGAAAGCTTTGAGTAGAAGGTCAGTCAGGGATTGTATAGGCCTTCTGAAATTTGTTTCTGAATACCGACCGATAAAGGGTCAGAAGAACCTCAAAATTCCGTAAATTAAGACTATGAAAAAGCATTATAATATCATTATTGCCGGTGCCGGTGGTATTGCTGAAGCTGCCGCCCTGCTTCTCGCAGAATGGAGCGGGGTCACTCCCTCTATTTATATAGGAAACCGTACGCTCTCTAATGCACAGGAATTAGTGAAATGGGTTAGAGAAGGAACCACTAAAAATTGTGAAATAGAGGCCTTTCATCTCCCGGGAGATAAAGTGACCGAAGAAATGAAAGCCATCCTGCAAAAAGCAGATATCATCCTGGATTGTTTGCCGGGTAGCCTGGCACCCAGAATTGCAAAGCTGGCAAAAGACCATAAGTTACATTACGTCAACCTAACCGAATATGTCGCCGAAACTGATCAGATCATTGATCTGGCCCGGGATGCACACTCCGGTTTCGTGCTTCAAAGCGGACTGGCTCCGGGATATATCAATATTCTGGCAATGGGCCTTTTTAATGATTTCCGTGAAGATTTTGATGTAAAGAAAGTTGACAAGCTGGAATTTAAAGTGGGAGCACTCACGAAAAATGCTGTGTCCCCGCATTATTACGGCTTCACATGGAGCCCGGTTGGAGTAGCGACCGAATATCTGAACAAGGCCCTGGTACTGCGCGATTATAAAAAGGCCAGCCTACCTCCTTTATCGGAACGGAAACAGATTATCATCGATGGATTAGCTTATGAAGAAGACCTGACCTCGGGCGGGGCTGCAGATTTGCCGGATGCCATGGCGGAAAAAGTAAGCAGTCTTGACTATAAAACCTTAAGGCATCCAGGACATTATGCCTGGGTTGAGGAGCAACTGGAAAAAACCGGAAAGGGACCGGAGGCCGTGAAAGAATTACAGGAAATAATGCAGACGGTGATTCCAAACATAGAAGATGACCAAATCATCATTTATGCCGCCGTAGAAGGAAAAGATTCATCAGGAACATTGCAGAGGCGCGAGGTTTCAAAACACATCCTGCCCCTGCTGGTAGGAAGACATAAATTAAGAGCTATCCAAACCACTACCGCAGCCGGTTTACTTCAATGCGCCCAGATTATCCTGGAATCAAATAAAAAAGGAGTGGTCTTACAAAGTATGATTGAACCGGAGGAATTCCTGAACGGAAATTTCATCCTGCCGGTTTATGGCAAGACTTAAACAATTGTCTGCATCTCCTATCAAATCACTTTCGGTTATCCAGCCGGCTAATTTCGAATAAAATAGAAGCTCCTGGGAAAATTCCCTATGCAATCATAACCGATAAGTTGGAAAGCAATGCTTTCTCACTACTATGTAAAATTAACTCTATTGTATTGATAATCAGATGTATTATGCCTATATTATGGCAATGACTGATCATTCGGGGATGAAGAAAATTGAATTAAAACTTAAAATTTTACACCATGGAAAAGATAGCGAATAAAAAGAATGGAATAGATGTCGATCAGTTACTGGGTACAATAAACGCAGTAAAAAGTGATCCTGAAGTCGCTGATTTCAGGTTTAAGGCAAAGACCGAATGGTTGGAAGGCGGGCATTGCCGAACTACATTTTTGCCCTTTTATGGAGCGAAAGAAGAAGATTCTTCCAGAACTAATCCAATCATAATGGAAGGTGATGAACCTCCCATATTATTAGGCGAAAACCGGGGAGCTAACGCGGTGGAAGCCGTACTTCACGCACTGGGTTCCTGCCTTAGTGTAGGATTTATCTATAACGCGGCAGCCCGGAATATCGAGGTGGAATCCCTCAGCTTTGACCTCCAGGGGGACCTGGACTTACATGCCTTCCTGGGGTTGTCTGAAAAATCTCGCCCGGGTTATGAAAAAATTCGGGTAAAGTATAATGTTAAGGCAAATGCTCCCAAAAAAGAGATTGAGGAACTCTGTGCTTACGTGCAGAAGACCTCTCCCGTATTGGACATGTTGCGCAATCCCATGAAAGTTGATGTGGAAATGGCATAAGCGGGATTTACATTCCGAAGATCAGTCAATCTACAAGGCGGAAAATTTTCCGCCTTTTTTCTAGAGTTTCTCCCCGATATTGACCCAAAAAAACCCTGCAAATCTAAGTTTACAGGGTTAAAGCCAAAAAAATTCTGTTATTGACCTTTTCTATTTTGTCACCTTCACATAGTCGATTATAAATTCCTTGGGGAAGATAGAATCGTCTACATCGGGGCCTCCAAAATTTCCTCCCACTGCCAGATTCAATAGCAGGTAGAAGGGATGATTGTAAGGGTAGGTTTCATCGTTCTTTACTTCCGGGGAAAAGGTATAGGTCTTTTCATCGTTAATAAAGAACTCGATAGCATCCTCACTCCAGTCCATCCTGAAAACCTGGAAATCTTCTGTAATTCCGGGAACGGGAGTACTTTTAATATTTTCGGTTTCCCCGTGGCTCGCAGGAGTATGTAGCGCATTATGAAGCGTATCCGGCTGGCGGCCTACATATTCCATAATATCTATCTCACCAGAAGCAGGCCAGCCCACCTCGTCGATATTGTTCCCCAACATCCAGATCGCCGGCCATAGACCGTGACCATCGGGAAGCTTAGCACGAACCTCAACGCTGCCGTACTTAAATTCAACTTTATCTTTGGTATTTATCTTTCCAGAGAAATACTTGTCGCCTTCTTTAACGGCTTTAATGATAAGCTTTCCATCTTCAACTTTTACAAATTCGCGGTAATAGCCCTGACGTTCATTATTCCCCCATCCACAGAGGTTGGGACAGCCATCACCTTCTTCGTAATTCCAATTTTCCATATTCAGTTCTTCGCCTTCAAAATGATCTTCAAAGATCACCTTGCTTTCTTTTAAGCTGAAACCTACCTTTTGCAGATCACGGGAATTACCACCAACAAATACCTCAAAGTCTCCGGCTTCTGCTTCCCATTTTTTGTTCACATTATAGAACTTCAGTATTTCTTCATCTATAGTGAAATCAATGCGTTTGCTTTCTCCGGGGGCGAGTGTCACCGCCTCGAAACCTTTAAGTTCTTTTACAGGTCGAGTAGTACTGGCTACAAGATCGCGGATATAAAGTTGCACGATCTCCTTTCCTTCAACATCCCCGGTGTTAGTTAGTTCTACACTAGCCTGAATACGTCCGCCTGCTTCCATCTCTTCTGAAGAAAGGCTAAGATCTCCGTATTCAAAATCGGTATAACTAAGACCGAAACCAAAGGGATAAAGGGCATCTTTCTTCTCATCGGTATAGGCAGAGTAAGTCACATGCTCATCGTTAGAGGGGCGTCCTGTATTCTTCTGATTGTAATATAAAGGTTCCTGACCAACAGCTCTTGGGAAGGAAACCGGCAACTTAGCTGACGGATTATACTTTCCAAACAGCACATCGGCGATCGCGTTCCCGCTTTCAGAACCAAGTTGCCAGGCCACGGCTATGGCTGGAATATTTTCGGAAGCCCAGGTTATCTCCAGTGGTCTTCCGTTAATAAGTACCAACACAATATTCTGGTTCACTTTATAGATCTCCTCCAGCAATTCTTGCTGAAGTCCGGCAAGGCCAATATTCACTTGGCTCCTGCCTTCACCCGCCTGGAATGCATCTTCTCCAAGCGCCATCACCACAAGATCGGCTTTTTCGGCAGTTTTAATAGCTTTTTTAAAACCAGATCTATCGGTTGTATTGATCTTTAAAGGCATTAAGAAGCTTCTTTCCCCAATCCCGTGGTCTGCGCCCTTAGCATAGTTAATCTTTACATCCTTTCCGGCGGCATTTTTGATCCCTTCCAGCACCGATATAGCTGAATTAGCTTCTCCCTGTGCTCTCCAGTTTCCTATTGGGGAATCCTTGTCATCGGCCAGTGGCCCTATAACTGCAATATTTTTTACCGAAGGTTTCAACGGAAGCAATTCTTTTTCATTTTTCAGAAGCACAATAGATTTCCGGGCAATATCACGGGCAGCTTGCCTATGCTCCTCATAAGGTACTTCCTTCTGCAGATCAGCATTGGAATAACGATAAGGATCATCGAAAAGTCCCATTTTGAATTTAACCCTCAATACTCTTCTTACCGCATCATCTATATGCTTCATGCTAACTTTCCCTTCTTCTACCAGCTCTTCAAGGCTTGACTCATAAGCGCCACCTTCCATATCCATATCACTGCCGGCATTAAGGGCAATTTGGGCAGCCTGTTTTTTGTCTTTTGCAAAACCGTGCTCGATCATTTCTGGAATTGAACCCCAGTCTGAAACCACAAATCCATCCCAGTCCCATTTTCCTTTAAGGATATCTCTCTGTAAAACTTTATGTCCCGTTGCCGGGGTACCATCAATATCATTAAAAGCGTTCATTACCGTCGCTACTCCGGCTTTTGCCGCAGCCTCAAAAGGAGGTAAAAGGGTATTATGAAGTTCATTTTCACCGATGTGCACCGTATTATAATCACGACCTGCTTCAGCAAAACCATAGCCCACAAAGTGTTTTGCGGTAGCGGCGATAGTTTTTTCATCTGCAAGATCATTACCCTGGTAACCTTTTACTTTAGCAACAGCTACCCGTGAAGTGAGATATGGATCTTCTCCTGATCCTTCCATTATTCTACCCCAACGTGCATCACGAGAAACGTCTATCATTGGAGAGAAGGTCCAGTTCACCCCTTCAGCAACTGATTCCAGCGCGGCAATCCGGGCTGATTCTTCCATCGCTTCCAGGTCCCAACTAGCGGTTTCTCCAAGGGGAACCGGGAACATAGTCTTATAGCCGTGAATTACATCATAGCCAAACATCATAGGAATCTTTAGCCGGGAATTTTCCATTACCAGCTTTTGCGCTTCGGCGGTTGCCTCTGCTGAAAGTACATTCAGCATAGAGCCTACACGACCATTCTTGATATTATCTTCTTTTTCTTTGTTGTTCATTTCAGAAGCCGGGCCGGTAAGGTCCCAACTGCCGTTGTATTGTACCAACTGCCCTACTTTTTCCTCAAGTGTCATTAAGGACAACACGGAATCTACTTTGGATTCCACATTCTTGACCGAGCTTGGTATTTCTGAGTTTTGTCCTGTAACCATAAGGCTTCCGAAAAGGAAAAGGACCATCAGGGGAATATTTTTCATCTTAAATTATTTTATAGGTTACCTCTTCTGAGAAATTCCCTATGCGGAAATTTTCAGTTCATTTCTTTTTGAGCCCGGTATCACCCCCGTTTTTCGGGGGTGTCCAGGTTCTTTGGCTACCAGAATTTCTGGCTAATTCTCAAAGTTATTGAAATACTCTGATGTAATCTACTTCCATCGAAGACTCCACGAAATCAGGGTTAATTTCGCCTCCAAAAGTTCCCCCCATCGCTACGTTCAGGATAAGGAAAAAGTCTTTATTGAAGGGGGAATCAGGATTGTTTTCATAGGTATGGAATACCTCGCCATCTACAAGAAAAATTATATGCTCGTCAGACCATTCTACGGTATAGATATGAAAATCATCACTCACGCCATCAACCTCAATAGTATTGCCATCGGCATCACCACCAGATCTACCTTCGTAATGAAGGGTACCGTGGATAAGGTCCTGCTCGTTTCCGGCGTGCTCCATAATATCTATCTCGCCGGTTTGCGGCCATCCCACTTCATCAAAATCGGAGCCCAGCATCCAGATCGCGGGCCAGGTCCCTGCGCCTTCCGGCAATTTAGCCCTGGCTTCGATCCTTCCGTAAGTGAATTCAAAATTATCTTTTGTAGTTATTCTTGAAGAAGAATAATCAAAACCTTCAATGTCTTCAGCCTTGGCGGTAATTACAAGGTTCCCTCCACTTATCACCGCGTTATCTTCGGTGTAGTATTGAGACTCCTGGTTACCCCAGCCGTCTTCACCATTTCCGGTCTCGAAGTTCCATACCGTAGTATCCAGCTCTCCATCGGTATCAAAATTGAATTCACGATGTAACTCATTGTATTCTGATACGAATTCTTCTTCAGCACCACCGCCTGAATCTGAGGTAAGAATAAACCACCAGTCGAAATCTCCATTACCATCGGTAGACTTAATGATAAGTTCATTAGGTACAGAGCGATCAAATATTTCATATCGGTGATCTCCACCAATGTAATAGCCAATGAAACCAATTCCTGTAAGGTTAATAGTTTCATTACCTCCCGGAGCTGAAATAGACCAGTTTTCAGTATAATCATCGTAAGGTATGTTGAGAACATCATCACCCTCAGTTTCACAATCACAGCTAACGCCTAATTGTTCTACCAGTGGTGCTCTTCCGAATACAGTACCTGAAGCATCATCATTAGTGATATCGGTTATATGAACAAATGTTCCATCTTCTTCGAAGATATACCTGTCGTCATACATTCCCGTATGGGCTTTCTCATTCGGACCTGCACCATACCATTCCGTAGGAATACTTCCTCCTACAGGGCCCAGACCAAAGTGACCGGCAGCTTCAGCTTTAATACGCCATTCTTTAGCACCATCTCCAATTAATTTCTCAAGTAGATCGGCCGGTGGCTCATAAGTCACCAACACGGCCACCTCTACGCTTGTAGAGCTGGCAGTTCCGCCGGGACCATAGGCTATTATGTTAACATTATATGTTTGGGTACCGGTTTCAGAAAATGGATGCGTATAAACCCCACTGGCTGTGGTTACCTCAGTTCCATTTTCAAAAATGAATTTATAGGTCATGGCACCCTGAGCTGTTGCAGTAAAGGTTACCTCACCGCTACCGTCTCCATCAGGCATATCATCTGATTGCCCAAGGATAGCTGTCTCTACCTGAAGATTGGTAGGAGCAGTGATCTCACCTATATCGTAATCGTCATCGGTGCAGGCCATAAAAAAGACCAGCATGAAAACCGAGAGACTTATCTTAAGTATATTTTTCATTTTTAATTAATTTTAATTCGTAAGTTGAATATCATCGTAATAGTAAATTGATCCATCACCCCGTAGTTCTCCAGGGTATTCAAAGAACATGATCACTTTTCCATACTCCTGCGCAGTATCTATTCCCACCGTCGAGAAATCGAAGACAAGCTCTTCCCATTGGTTTTCCTTAGTGGTCATTACAGATACTTCACTATTAATAGTGTTAACAGTACTGTTTTCAAGTTTCATCAATACAGGAATCCCGGCTTTCGGAGAATATACTTTCACACTGATTTTCGTAGTAGATGAAAAGTCTATAGGCGCCTCAAGTTCGAGTGTGGCTCCTGCCCAAGGTTGAGAATCAACAGTTTTAGTGAATTTAACCACCGTACTACTAGGGTTTATACCTCCAGGGACCGGATTATTTTCTATTGCAGTTTCTGCGCCTTCAAAAGGAGTAAGAGAATAGGTCAAAGATGAATTTTCAAAACTTACCGGTAATGTAACGGTAGTTGCATTACTCTCAGAAGAAAAGTAAAGGTTGTCAATATAAAACGCACCACCACTACCACTAGGCTGAACATCAAATTTAAATTGAAATACATCGCTGATATCAAGTCCCTGGCTGGTAAAGTCAGACAATGGAATTTCAATACTGTTCCATTGATTAGGAGTTACATCCAAGTTTACGCTTTTTTCTCCCGACTTAGAAATCAGGAAGAACGGAATTGAGGAGTAATCTCCGGACCAGACATCAATGTGAACAGATTCAAATAGAGTTGCATCAATATCTTCACCAATATTTATTCCCTGATAATCTGCATTGCCATATTTAATCGCCGCATTTCCATTTATAGAAACCATTTCATATGTTGTAGATTGACCCCAATCTGGATAATAGTCAACTCCTGCCGGATCTGAATACTTATCACTAAATATTGACTTTACATTCTCCTCAACGTGAATTGGGGTTGGAGCAGCAATAACCGGCGAAGTTGGTATTTGTACCCTATCATCATAAAAGAATACATTATCAACAAGTACAGTTGTTTCACCCGCAGGTGCTGCTGAATATACTATTTGCGAGATATGTGCTCTGGTGGTTAATCCTGTGAAGTCTTCTAAAGGTATATCTAAAGTCACCCATTCACCTTGTGCAGGAGCCTCTATTTCTACTTCATGCTCAACATCATCACCACCGCCGTCATAGACACCGTTAGGTCCAAAGTCTACAAGTTTAACTCTGAAGGTTTCTGCATCAAGAGAGAAAATATCAGTACGGAAATGAGTCATGTTGGTTGCATCAATCTGAGTACTTTCAGTTAAAATCCCAACATAATCCAAATTAGAATATTTCTTAATATCATTTCCTCCAATATCTGTTTCCTCCAAGTCTGCAGCTGACCATTCAGTTCTCCAGGTATCTACTGGAACATTTGTATAAGTATCACTGAATAGTGAAATAACACTTTCAGGTAATTTATTGGGAGTAGGAGCAGGAACTGGTCCACTCATTTCTACAGTTTCTTCATAATCAACAGTTGCTGCACCACCACTTAGGGCTACGACTCGCATATCATAAGTACCAGTTTCTGCATAAGTGTGAGTGACAGTTTCACCGGGCATAAGCGCAGTGGGTTCCTCGTCTACAGTTTCGCCAAAGTACACATCGAACCTGGTCGCATAGTCTGCTGAAGCTGAAACGGTAACAGAATACCCATCAGGATCCTTGGTAATAACCACCTCCAGATTTTCAGGTTGACGGAAAGAAACCGTTAGTGGTTGTACTCCGGTTGAAGACTTCCCGTTTAAATTGGTTCCTGTTACGGCTACCTCGTAATCTCCTTCTTCATAAAGATGATCTACACTTTCTCCCGGCCTGATCTCAGAAGCTGCTTCGCTTCCATCTCCAAAATCAACGCTGAACATATTAGCGCTTTCCCCCGTTGGGGTAATGCTTACAAGGCCTGAATTATCCTGGGTTATCTGGAAAATAGCTCCCAAATTGGCCGGTTCCTGGATCTGGTTTAGGTCCACCAGGGAATCGTCATCACTCTCACAGCTTATAAAAGGCAGCGTGAGCAGTAAAGCAAAAATTATTTTATAGTATTTTTTCATAATCTTTATTTTTTAGTATCCGGGGTTTTGCTCCCAGTTACCCTGAGAAAATTCTATTTCTTCTAGCGGAATAGGGAATACTTCGTTTTTCCCTGCAGTAAAGCCGTCTATATTGGCTGCTGCCCTTCCGGTTCTTACCAGGTCGAAGAAACGGTGTCCTTCTCCTACAAGTTCTTTTCTTCTTTCTTGGAAGATGATTTCAGTAAGGGCATCCCCTGAATTTTCCACTTCCCTTAAACCTGCTCTTTCGCGAACCTCATTCAGGTAGTCTTGCGCAAGCTGGTCATTGATGTTACCACGGTTAAGAGCCTCGGCAGCCATCAGCAATACATCAGCATAGCGAATCGCGCGGTAGTTATTTGGTTGGGTAAGGTTTGCATCTCCCATATTGTCATTTTTGCGCGGAAGATATTTCCTGTTGAAATATCCGGTATGTTTGTAACCTTCCCCATATGAAGCTCCGGTTTCAGCAGCCCAGGCTTCTATATCAAGGATTGACAGGTCTCTCCTGATATCATCATCAGCGAACATATCATAAGCTTCCTGGGTAGGAACATTAAAACTAAAGCCTGATTCAAACAAAGGTCCACTATAGTTTCTTATTCCCTGGAATCCTACAGCTACGTTTCCTTCGCTACACTGAAGACATTCAAAGCCTGCTCCTTCTTCTCCCGTATATTGAACTTCAAACACAGATTCTTCGTTATTTTCACCTTCTTGTTCAAAAAGAGTTTCAAAATCTGAAAGTGCATAAGGACCGTTATCGATCAATGTGGTTAGCACATTTGCAGCGTCATCAAATTCTTCCTGGTACAGGTGTACTTTCCCTTTCAGGGCCATAGCAGCGCCTTTAGTTGCACGTCCCGTTTCCGGTGCGGTATAGTCAAGATTATCTATTGCAAATTGAAGATCAGATTCAATCTGGGTATAAACCTCTTCTCTTGATGCCCTTGGGATAGTTTGCTCATCACCAAGTACAAAACGCTCATCGCCTTTGATAGGAATAGGCCCAAACCATTTCATCAGTTCAAAAGTGAAATAGGCTCGCAGGAACCTGGTTTCAGCTATGATGGTTTGCTTACCTTCAAACTCGGTTTTATCTTGAAATTCCAGGATGTAGTTAGCACGCTGCACTCCGGCAAAGTTCCAGTCCCACACATCATCCAGGTTGTCGTTTATTGGGGTGTGTGACATTTCATCTACCTGTTGAAAACCGATAACATCTGTAGCGCTCTCTCCCCCACTGAGGGTATTATCTGAAGCGATCTCGCCCAAAAGTACATTTACATAAGTGGATTGAAGGATATCATAAACCCCGATAAGAGCGTTATAATAATCATCTTCAGAATTGAAATAATTCTCCGAGTCTATAGTATACTCCTCGGTCTTATCCAGGTAATCCTCGCTACAGCCGGTGAATGTGATCACGGCTAGCAGTAGAAGAACGGATTTAATTTTTAAACTATATATTTTCATCGCTCAGTATTTTAGAATTTTAAGTTTAGTCCGGCCATATAAATACGTGGTACAGGGTAGAAACCAAAATCGATTCCTCCCCCGATAGGCTCGCCGGTTGATGCAGCAGGATCAAATCCCTTGTAATCAGTAAAAGTATACAGGTTATTTACCGCTGCATAAAATCTCAATGATTGGATACCTACAGAAGAAACCAAGGTTTCAGGAAGGGTATATCCCAACTGTATGTTCTGGATTCTTGCATAAGAAGCATCCTCTACGTAAAATTCTGAAAGCACTCTGTTCGAGGTTGCCCCGGAAGTAAGCCTTGGAACAGTAGTACTGGTCCCTTCGCCTCTCCATCGATCCATCACATAAGCGTGACGGTTTACGTTTGGCTGACTTCTTTCATAGTTTCTTACCATATCATTCCCTAAAGAAGCATAGGTATAAGCCGTGAAATCGAAATTCTTATAATTTACATTTATGTTTATTCCCATAGTGGCATCCGGAATAGGATCTCCAATATTGGTTCGGTCATCGGGAGTGATCACCCCGTCTCCATCCAGGTCTACATATCTCAGGTCACCGGGAGCGGCATCAGCACCAAGTTCCTTTTGAGAAGGATGTGCATCCACCTCAGCCTGGTTCTGGAAGATCCCATCGGTTTTGTAACCATAGAAATATCCCATAGGGAAACCGGGCTCAAAACGCGAAGGCTGTGGTTGCCCTACTCCAAACTGTCCTCCGGGAATGAAATCAACCCCGTTTATAGCGGTTACCTCATTCTTAAGGAAAGTAGCATTATAGCTCAAATTAAAGTTGAAGTCGTCACTTACATAATTGCGGTATTTGATGGCGAATTCCAAACCTTCGTTTCGGGTGGTACCGGCATTAATGGTTGGCGAACCGGAACCCGGAGCTCCACCTCCATGAATTCCTGATACAGGTATTCCTGAAACCAAAAGATCTTTACGGTCTTCCCTGAAGATATCGGCCTCGATCTCTACCTGGCCATCCCATAAACGAAGATCCATCCCGATGTTGGTTTTTTCAGATTCCTCCCAGCCGGAAAGCGGGTTGGCTATCCTACCCATTGCCGTTCCGTTAACAAGGTTTCCGTCAAGAACATAAGTGGCTTCCCCATCAAGGAGCGAACGATAAAACTCGGCGCCTCCCGCTTCATCATTACCAAGAACACCAAAACTTCCTCTAAGTTTTAAGAAAGAAATCACTTCTGAGGAGGCTAAGAAATCTTCTTCAGAGAGAATCCATCCTGCGGTGAATGATGGGAAAGTACCCACCCGGTTTTCAGTACTGAATCTTGTGGAAGAATCTCTACGAAGCATCCCTGATACCAGGTATTTTCCCTGATAGTCATATTGTAACCTTCCGAAAAAAGAAAGCTTACGGATATCATATTTATAAGAACCGTTGTTGATCCCATCATTGGTACCTGTTGTTAGACTGATATCGGCAAATTCCCAGGAATTATTTGGTACATCAAAGCCGGTAGCAAACAGCCCGTCACCCCAGTCACGAATAACGGTCATCCCGGCTGTAGCGGTAATATGATGCATCTCATCAAAAGTGTTGTCGTAAGTACCAAAAAGGTCATAGGTATAAGAATTATCGTTGATCCTGTTCTGGTTTACCGTACTTCTGGGTACATTAAACACCTTCCCTGATCCGTAATCTACTATAGGTGAAAAATCTTTTCCTTTGCTGTTGCTGAGATTGTAACCGATACGGGAAGTAAAAATTAATTCTTCAATTGGTGTGTACTCCAGACTGAATGACCCGTTAAATTTATTAAGGTTATAATCGTTAAAGGTATTTTCTATTTGAGAAAGCGGGTTGATAATTTCATTCCCTAATCTTCCATCCAGGTCCTCCTGGTCTATCGCAAAAGTTGGCGCCATATTCAGGGCATTAAACAATACCGAGCCAAGTCCGTTCTCGTTGATCGAACGGCGATCTATACTGGTATAAATAGAGTTGGCTTGCAATTTGAACTCATCAGAGATATCAATTCCTAAATTGAACCTGGCTGTATTTCGCTGGAAATCAGATTTATCTCCTCCAATAATCCCCTCCTGGTTTAGGTGAGAGGCACCTACTGAATAAGTTACTCTTTCAGAACCTCCACTAAGGGTAAGATTGTGATTAATAATAGGTGCGGTCTCAAATACTGCATCCTGGAAATCGGTGCCTTCTCCTAACTCACTAACATCCGGATAAGGAATTTCCTGCCCGTTATTGGCATAGCTTTCATTTAAAAGCAAAGCATATTCCGTGGCATTCAAAAGTGGTAGCTGGCGGGAAGTTTCCTGCATTCCTACATAAGAATCATACTGTATGGTAGGAGCCATATTTTTCTTTCCTCCTTTTGTGGTGATAAGCACCACCCCGTTTGCTCCGGCAATACCGTATATGGCGGCCTGCGCATCTTTTAGAATAGAGATAGATTCCACATCATTAGGGTTTAGGGTTCCAAGATCTCCCTGGTACCCGTCAATAAGTACCAAAGGTCCGTTAACACTATTTGAAGCAACACCACGAATGTTAATGTTGATTCCTGCTCCCGGCGCACCTGAAGACGGAGTTACATTCACCCCAGCTGCAGTACCCTGCAAGGCCTGCTCCAACCTGATAGGCTTCATTTCTTCAATGGTCTCACTGGATACTACAGACACAGCTCCGGTGATATCCTTTCGCTGCTGAGTTCCGTATCCGATCACCACCACCTCTTCAAGTGCTGCTGAATCAGAATTAAGAACTATATTAAGGAACGATTCTCCTTCAACGGGAATTTCCTTCGTTTCAAAACCTACATAAGATAAAACAAGTACGTTTTCTTCGCTAACACCGCTAATGGAAAAATTACCATCAAAATCGGTAGTGGTTCCCCGGGTTTCTCCTTTTACAAGTACATTAACCCCTAAGAGCGGCATTCCATTCTCATCAGTCACATTACCTTCTACTGTAATGGTTTGTGCCTGCATCGAGAAAACTCCGCCGAATAGGAGCAGTATTGAAAATAAAAATTTCTTCATTGGAATAAATATTAGAATTTGTTACTGCAAGCTATTAAAGAATTGTTAAGAGCAACAAAAAGCCACCTTTACAAAAAATATACATGCCCGGTAAACAGGCAGATTATTCCAAAAGACTTAAAAAACAGGTGGGAATTTGGGGATAACAGGGCTGTATGTGAAGTGCCTGACTTTAACATTAAATCACAAGCCAACAGGTATTTATGGCTCTTGTAGAGTTTATGTAGAGTTTTTTAAAGGCTTTGTATAGCTTTACACCTGAAGAATGTAGTCGGTTAAATTCACTTCCCGGGGCAATTCCATCTTTTTCCGCAAACGATATCGTTTAATCTCCACACTTTTCACCGAAATATTCAGGAGCGGGGCGATTTCTTTAGAGCTGAGATTAAGACGCAGGTAAGCACATAATTTAAGATCGTTACTGGTAAGTTCGGGATGCTTTGCCTTCATCTTTTTAAAGAAATCCTTATCGGCATTACTAAAGGCTTTTTTAAAGAATTTCCAGTTATCTTCTTCACTTATTTCCTTATCGATGGTTTTGATCACCGAACGAACCTCTGAGGATTGTTCAGAATCCTTGAGTCGGTCTTTCACGATATTGAGGAATTCATTTTTCTTGATCAGACTCATGGTGGAAACCGCCAGTTCTTTATTCTTGCTGGCCATATTTTGCTCCAGCTCCCTGTTCTGAAGTTTTATAATCTCCTGCTCAGCCTCCAGGTTTTTCATCCTAAGGGCTTTCTCGCTTTCCTCTACAAACTTCTCATGCCGACGTTTATAGATCTTATGTACCATATAGAGTATTGCTGCGAAGAGAAGAAGATAGACAATTAGTGCTGTATAGCTCAGATACCAGGGCCGGGCAATACTGAACTCATAGGTCGCCGATGGCCCGATTTCATCCCCAATCCTTACCCGCACCTCAAACTCGTAATCCCCGAAGGGAAGATTCTTAAATTCGGCAGAGGGAATTTCACTCCAGGGGCTCCAAACAGCAGTAAAGCCTGTCAGCCGGTAACTGTAATCCGGAGTGAGGAATTTCTTATATTCAGGAATACTGTAGTTAAAAATTATATTGTTGGTCTTGTAATGAAAAGGCTCTTCCTCATTTAAGCTAAGAAGCTGCGATTCTTCATCAAGCGCCGCATTGTAAACACTGTTTATGCGCAAACTGTAATTGCCTTGTTCATAATCGGGTTTTTCAATTTTAAGATAGCCGTTCGCGATCCCCAAAAGACGGGTTCCATCATAGAGCGGGGTTATATTCTCATACCCGGGAGTGATGTTCTGGATCTCTTCCGACAGGTAAAGTGAATTCAGTTTAAACTTGGAGCTTAAAGGATCGGGGGTGATATTCAGGAGGGCGCTAGCCGAAAAGGCCCAGAGCTCCTCCTCATTTTCTCTGACAAATTTCCCTGAAATACGCTTTTCAGCACTAAGGATTTCAGCTAAATCATTTTTAGCGATGAAGTTATCTTCTTCCGGGAGATATTTAAAAACATGCTCCCTGGTCGCAAAATAAAGTTCATCTCTGAAACTGAAAAGACTAGAAGAAATACCCGATACTCCCTCGAAAGGATAATTCCGGATTTCGGAGAAGCCATTCATTTCTTCATTTAACATCAGCCTAAAAACTCCTTTGTGCTCATTCCCTACCCAGATTTCCCCGTTTTCTTCGGAAACAATAAACTTCGACGAATGCGGAAAGCCTTCCAGCATAGGCAGTTCCTCGAAACCCTCTGCTGTACGTTTAAGCAGGCTTAAGCCATTATAATGCCCCTGAATATAATATCCGGGATGGCTCTTTAGTTCTAATATAATCCAGGTTCCAAAGCGTTCAGCAATTTGTTTTATTTGGGTGCCCTCAACCAAAAAGGTTCCAGTATTATGGCCAAAGAAAAGATCGCCATCAATAGAACTGAGATTCCATACCTGCCCGTTGCTGCCTTCTATAAAATTAAACTCCTCTTCCCCATTTCGGCGATAGAAGAGCCCCTGGTTAGTACCCAGATATAAATACTCTGAATTCTGAAAGGAGGTGTATACGCTTCCCAGCTTCCCATAAAGATCCTGGTAGATCTTAAAGGGAGAATCCAGGTTTACCACGCTAAGCCCGTTGTCCAGAGCGGCCCAGATATTATTATTGCGGTCGCTGAAAAGCCGCAGCACCGTATTGTTTAGAAAACCGTTCTCCTGATTGAAATGATGGAGGATTTCCCCCCGGTCACTCACATGAAAGATTCCGTCTTCCACCGTTCCCAGCAACATACCTCTATCTTCCACCGGTAGCGCCGAAAAGATACTTCTCCCCCTTAGCCGCCTGCTTAATTCCTCATGATATTGCTCCAATCCTTCCTGATTCCATCGGTAAAAGCGAGCCTCACGACTAATGAGCACCAGCTGCTTATCCTCCCTGAATATTTCCATCAACTCTACGTCCCCCAGGCTTTCAGGAGGAATGATCATCTCCGGTTTTCCGTTTTTAATGCTGAAGAGTCCGCCCTGGGCCACCTGGTAAAAGATTTCTCCGTCGGTCTCAAAGAGATTGGTCACCACACCCTCGGGCACGGGAAATTCAGAAAGCTGCCCGCTTTTAATATCATAGAGGTACAGGCCTTCAAAACTGTGAAAGATCACTGTCTCTCCTACATTCTCAATATGCCAGAATTGCTGCCCGTCTCGTAGTTCACCGGGAAACTGGGGAACCAGGCTGGTATATTCGAGTTCACCTTTCCCATCGCGCTGCCAGAAGCCCAATTCTTTATAGGCCCCGGTAAAAATAAGTTCATCCACCACTTTAACCGATCGCACCACACTTTCATTAGGCACCGGGTAGAGTTTCCATTTTGCTCCATTATATTCCAGCAGGCCCGCACTGTTTGCCACATAGATATTATCATTTGCAGCCTGGGAGACCATCCAGTTCTGGTTTCCCCCGGCATAAAGATTGGAATTAAAATTGATCACAGGGGGCAGTTCCTGGGCAGAAAACACAGCGGTAAACAGTAAAAAAAGCAGAGAAAATACTAATCGCAAGGCATAGAAATTTCAGGCTAAGTTAATGAAATCTGTGGTTTCTGTTTCGCTTGCGGATTTTTGCTTTTCAGCTCTTTTTAGTGGGCGAGCTGTAACTGCGAATAAAAGCATCCATAGAATTATAGGATAAACTCTTGAGGTGCCACTCCTCTCCAGATTAAGGGGTGCCGATTAAGGACTAAAGACTATCGACTAAAACAGGAAAAGCCCGCCGCTCGCTAAAGTGTTTTGAGACTGGCAGGCTTCATGAAATGATTACCCCTGCAAGTAAGGCGAAAAAGTCGGTTTTTCATACTAGGGCTTTCCTGTAATTTAGATATTCCCTCAATTCCGGATCAGATTTCATAATCTTCTGTTATAAGCCTCCCGGCATTTACCAGACTCGCCATAAATTCTTAATTTTAGCCGAAATAAACACGCATCTTAAATGTCAGAATTTTCTCAGCAGAAAGCAGATAAGGAACTAAAGAAAAGACAAAAGACCTTTTCTACCGAGAAGTTAAAGCAGCTTTTTAAGGAAAAAAACTCCTTATTCTCCAAGTTTCTAAATATCGAAAACCTCAACGAATATTACCGGGATTTTGTCGATCTGTTCTCCCTACTGCAGGACTGGTATAAAGGTCGGTACAAAGATGTACCCTGGCTGGTAATCTCTTCAGTGGGAGGTGCACTTCTTTATGTACTCTCCCCTATCGACCTCATCCCCGATTTTTTACCCTTTGTTGGATACCTTGACGATGCGGCTGTTTTTGCCGCCCTCCTAAAATATGTACGCCTGGATCTGCAAAAATACCGGGACTGGAAATATAATGAAGACCGGTCCCCTGTTATAAACGACTGATTGTATTAAGATTAATAGTTATCTGTTGTGAATTGTGTCCTTCCAAGCTTGGCCTGGCTGAGTTTAAGATTTACAGCCTGCCTAACAACCTATTCCTGGCCTTATCAAGAAGCTCCACAGCCCTATCCACATGTTCGATCTTAGTACGGAAAGCCAAAAGTGCCATCCTGATCACGAAGCAGCCCTCGATATTGGTGGAGCTGAAGAATACTGTGCCGTCATTGTGAATCTCCTTCAGCAGCTTTTTATTAAAGTTGGTTTCATTTTCTGAAAGCGGCCACCAGAAATAGCTCACAGAAAGATCGGGTTCGGGGCCCAGGGCGAAACCTTTTTCCTCAAGTCGCTCCCGGAAATAGACGGTAAGTAGTAACTTTTCTTCCAGGCAGGCCACAAAAGGTTTTATGCCGTGTAGCTGCAGGGGTAACCAAAGCCGCAAAGCCCGAAAGTGTTTAGTTAGTTCAGGAGAGACATCGGCGGGATTTATCTCGGAATCATTTTCAACAGCATCCTGCATATAATTTGCACTTCGGTGATGAGAATGAAAAACCGCTTCCCTGTCTTTTACCAGCACCGCCCCGAGTCCGAATGGCAGAAAAAGCCCTTTATGCGGATCTACAGCGAGAGAATCTGACTTTTCTATGCCTTTAAAAAGATGTTTTCGCTTCTCGCTTAAAATGAAAAATCCCCCGTAAGCGGCATCCACGTGGTACCAAAGTTTATTTGCTTCTGCGATCTCTCCCAATTCGTTTAAAGGATCCATGGCCCCCGTATCGGTAGTTCCGGCAGAAGCGATGAGCAGAAAAGGATTTAAGCCTGCAGCCTTATCCTCTTCCAGTTTTTGTTTTAGATCTGAAGCAACAATCCTTGAGCCTTCATCCAGCTTAAGTTCCCGGATGATCACATCTTCTAGCCCGATAATCCTTAAAGCCTTCAGGTTACAGTGGTGTAACTGCGGACTCAGATAAACCACGCTTTTTTCGATTGTGGCTCCCTTAATTTTGTGTTTATCCCTGGCCGAGGTGAGGGCGATCAGGTTAGCGATAGAGCCTCCGGAGGTGAGATTCCCCACAGCCGATTCGGGAAAACCAAAAAGTGACTTCATCCAGTTGAGAAGCTCGTGTTCCATGGCCACGGCTCCCGGAGAAGCGAAAGACATTCCTGCATATTCATTAGTGATATCGGCCAGATAATCGCCCAGGGCCGAGGCATAAATCCCGCCCCCGGGAATATAACCCATATAACCCCCTGAGGCAGGTTTTATTCCCTTCCCGGCTACCTCTTCTTCGAAGATCCTCAGGATCTTTTCCAGAGATTTGGGCTCTTTACCCAAGGCGAAAGCCTCATGCCGGACCTTTTCAGGAGAATAAGTCCCAGAAGTAGAAAGCCCATTCAGGAAGCTGTTGGAATAGTCATTTACCTCGTTGAAATAATTATCGCGCTGGGAGGGGGTAGGTTCCAGGCCGGCAGATATCTTCTGCAGAGCCAGGATCCGGGATTTCAGGTCTTCCATCAAAACTTATTTTACCCACAAATCTAACGAAAAATCATAGGATTTTGGCCCTGCCTTCCCAAGTATTGAGTAGGATCTCAGACTACGATCTCCCGTTCTTTATCTGCCGTAATTTCATTGATGGGCCTTTCAGCCCCATGTTCGGTTTTACATTTTTTACTCAAACGCCAGCTCAGGTAAGCTACCCCGGCAACAGCGCCTATTCCAACGCCCAGGAGCCCTCCTTTTCTCACAGTATATTTCCCGACTTTAAAGGCCAGTGCCCGCTTGACCCATTTCTTTCCTTTTGCACGTAAATTTTTCATAATTGATTTTTTATTGCTCAAAATAAAGATACGCAAGGCCTCCGTTGCTGAAAAATTTAAAACCTGAAAGTATTGTGAAAGAAGCTTAAGAAAAGCATATTTTTTTTTGGTAAATTGAAGATAAAAAACCTTTGTTATGCCCACCATCCTCTCGAATACCGTCTTAGGTTATGCCCTGATCACCGGGGCGGTCCTCCTCGCTGTAGTGATCTATACCATCATCAAACTGCGGAAACAGGTGAGAAAAGCTAAAGAAAAAGAAGAGCGTAAAAAAAACAGAAAGGAGTAAAATTATTTAGAGTTCAGGATGAATTCAATGTTTCAGGTTTCGGTTCATAAGGTTTTTAACATAACATAATTGGGATTAGAATGCTGCTCACTAATTTTAAAATTATGTTCACCAATAGATTTAAAATTACTTTTCCCATAAAACTGAAGCCCCTTTTTATTTTCAGTCCATACAAAAAGCCAAAGTCCTTTTTGGTTATGAATCTTTGCAATTTCTATGTTATGCTCAAGAAGTTTTTCTCCCAATCCCATCCCATAAAAATCTTTGAGTAGATAGAGTCTTTCGAACTTCGCTACCGGATTGATCTGGGTTAGGGGTTGAGCTTCGTAAATGATAAGTTTTGAGTAACCGGCAATTTGATCATCCACATAAATTTTATTAAAGAAGATCCTCGAATCCTGTAGATCTTCTGAAAGTTTTTTCTGGTTGAAGTTTAAATCTACATAGCTTTGGATATCTTCTGCAAGGGCGCTGTGGCCGTGAGACTCTATGAATGTTTTTATGCTGAGTTGAGCAAGAGTTTCTACTTCAGTTGAACTAAAGGCTTTGATCCGTACCGACATTTCTAATTTTTTGCAAATAAAAGCAAAAATTTCAATTCAACTTTATAATAAAAATTGAATGCTAAGCCAGACCCGAGAATTGACTACTCCTTACTGAGAAGAATAATCACTGAAAAAAGCCACAGTGCTATTAATCATTTTACGCCAGTAGATTATGAAAAAAGTTAAAGAAAGAATTAGTGATTTTAAATTAAATGTCATTAGTGTCCATTAAAAATTTTTAATTGTTCTTTGAAATTACTGATAATCTATACTTTACAAGCCTAATAGGCGCGTGACGATTTGAATTGATTAGGTTTAGCCTCTAAAATTTGGCGGCCATGAATCAAGGAAAATACGTTTTCTCCCAATTGACGGGATATTTACCCCAACGGGTTTTTGATGGGTTTGTCAAAAAGCATGATGGAAACAGGTATGTGAAACATTTTACTTGCTGGAACCAACTACTCTGTATGCTATTCGGTCAGCTGACTAATCGAGAAAGCCTCCGAGACCTAATCGTTGCGCTTGATGCTCATAGTGG
>NZ_FOVL01000006.1 GCF_900115145.1 Salegentibacter flavus
ACAATAACTAAGCGTTCGTGTGGCCGGTACGGCCGAACATGAACGCACTGTTGACTAAACCGGTTCTTTGCTGGTTAATTATATATGGGGATTAGCCTGTTTTTGAGAGATTGATTTTTTAGAGTAGAAGACTGAAACCTCTTTCCTGGATTTCAGATTTTGATTATTGAGGGAAGGTGCAACTCCTTTTTGCAATGTTTTCCATAGCACTTTTGGTATTTCATGCTATTTTGATCGTTTTAGGCCATAGGTTTCCTGTTACGCATTGAAGGATCGTTTTTTTATACTCATTTATTTGATTGTTTTCTTAGTTTTTCCATCCAGTATCCAGGTGGGCCTCGTGCCGTAAAAGTAGTAAGGGTCACCAATTTTCCTTTCTTGCACACCGGGCACAGCCGGTGTTGTAATGGTTTTCGTTTTTCGAGTTGTACCCGTCCCAGGCTTTGCCGTAGCTGGGTAAGCGTGATTTTCTTGTGGTAGGAACTCAAGATCCCGTAATGTCGGATGCGAACAAAGCCTTTAGGGAGTACGTGAAGTGCGAACCGCCTGATGAACTCTGCATCGGATAAACGTAGTAAGGATTTTCTTCCCCCGTGGCGGTAGTCCTTTACAGCAAATGTAACGCCTTCATTATCCAGGTTTTTTATCCGATGGTTACTGATGGCGATCTTATGGGTATAACGGCCAAGATATTCCACCACCTGGGCGGGACCTAAAAAGGGACGTTTGCAATAGACTACCCAATCATTTTTAAACAGGCTCTCATAGAATTCAGAAGGCTGTTCCTTTTTCAGGATTTTCCGGAGTGCAGCCACAAAACGTGCCCTGAAGACTTTGCTCATTGCCTTTACAGGAAACAGGTATTTACCTTTGCTTTTTGCAGATTTCCATTTACCGCTTTGGGCAATACCACCGCCGGGAACAATACAATGCAAGTGGGGATGTAAAGACAGGTTTTGTCCCCAGGTATGCAGGATGGCGATCATCCCTGGTTTAGCACCCAGAAATTTATGGTTGGAGGAAAAACCCTGGATCACCTGCCAGGCTATTTTAAACAGTAAACCGTACATGTTTTTAGGTTCATACAGGCATAAGCCGTTGAGCTCTGATGGCAATGTGAAGACCACGTGGAAGTAAGGCACATTTAGGAGTTCTTCTTCCCGCGCCCGGATCCATTCCTCCTTTTTATGTCCCTGGCACTTGGGACAATGGCGGTTCCGGCAACTATTGTAACTAAGGTGAAGCCTATGGCAGGAAGGGTTGTTACAACGGTCGATATGGCCACCCAGGGCAGCAGTGCGGCATTTGCGCAAGGCGTGCAGGGTTCTTGTCTGCCAGCTGTTGTAACAATAGTTGGATAAAGATTCCGTATTCCTTTCCAGCACCTGGGCCACCTCGTGAGCAGCAGGTTTCACGCCTACTCCTTGTAGAGCCGATCCAGAGGACTGAAGGGCTTCTGCCTACCGAGTTGTGCCACGTGTAGGTAGGTGAGGGTAGTCTGGATATCTGCGTGTCCAAGAAGTTCCTTGACACTAATAATATCCAACCCCATCTCCAAAAGATGGGTGGCATAGCTGTGCCGAAGGCTATGGGTAGTGATCTCTTTTTGGATTCCGCTATGTTTACGGGCTTCCCGGACGATCCATTGTACCCCCATTGCCGATAACTGGGATGGATTACCTTTCCTGTCGTAACCATTAAAACACCAGATGGTAGGATTATCTGCAGCGATATATTTTTTTAGGCCACGAATCTGCATCTGGGATAAAGGAACATAACGGTCTTTTCTTCCTTTGCCCTGGCGGATGTGAAGCATCTTACGATCAAAATCCAGATCTTTTAATTGAAGGTTCCGAAGTTCAAAACAGCGAAGGCCACAACCGTAGAGTATCGCCAGCACCAAGCGGTGTTTGAGCAGTTTGGGTGTTTTAAGCAGTTGTTTAATCTCACTACGGCTTAGTACCACCGGGAGTTGGTGGGGTCGTTCTATCGAGGGTAGCACAACCCGCATTTCCTTCATCCCGGAGATTCGATAGGCATAGCGAAGACCATAGACCGTATGCTTGAAGAAACTGTCGGATGGTGTTTTGCGCTGCGATTTCAAAAGGTGCAGGTAGTCCAAAACCTGTTCCTCGTCAAGGTCCAGAGGACTACATTTAAAATGGAGGGACATATGCGCAAGGCAGCGGGCATAGTTGGTAAGGGTACTTTGGCTTTTACCGGCGAGTTCTACCGAACGTTTTAACTTGCGGTACAGCTGATCAAACTCAGGTACAGAATTACAGGCCCTGTCAATGAGGGTACTACTTTTTTTTCATAACTTTAAATATTATAATTAGAGATACTTAAAGGTAGTGAATAGTGATTTAGCGATCTCTTGAAGCTACCTTTAGGTTTAGTTCAACACTATATAAAAACAATGCTTAAATCAGTCTTTAATCGAAACTCTTTGCGCGCTTGCTCAGCGGATTGTCCTGCGGACAATCACGCCCGGCAGCTCGCACAGTTTTTATACGGGACGTTATCTCTAATTTGAAAAAGACATTCAACATATCACTTCTGCTGATGCTAATGCTTATAATTACAAATTGTAGGCATATAGCAAATGATAATTCGGAACGGACAAACAGCGATGACGAGGAAAACGAAAAAATATCGGACGTAATAAATTATCATCGGAAATGGATTGTGATTAAAGACGAAGAAAAAAATCAAAAGCAGCAAATGGAAGTGTATATCTCAGAACTTGGAGATACCATCTACAATCAAAACAAATTTTTTGTCAATGGAAAATTAGATTCTACAAAAAGTAACTTTTATGAACTAGACTTGAGTGCCAAAACCAATGGGGAATATAAAGGAAAAATAAAAATCCATTCTGGCTACATTCACAATATAGAATCCCCAATTACTCGAAGACGATTACAACTATACCTTCTTAATAGAGAGGATTCAATAAACACAGATTTTGAATCAATAAATATGAATAACATTAAGTTTTCTTATTCCAGTTCAAATGACACTCTTATAGGAATACTATTAGATATGATTGAAATTGATACAGTTATTGACGGAGAAAATATGGTACGATTACTTGAGTCAAGATATTACTTGGACAATAAGTCAGAAACCCTAAATACTTTAATAAATGAGTTTGAAAAAAATAAAAACTAGAGATAACAATATATAAAAACAATGCTCAAACCTGTTGCGAATCGAAAGTTCGTGCTCGCTTGCAACGCCTGATTGTTCTGCGGACAATCAAGCTCGCCAGCTCGCACTGTTTTTATACGGGACGTTGTGTAAGCTTCCCTTAAAACCGAACTGTTTAAAAGTAGAATAATTCTTAATTTTAAACAGTATGAAAAAAAGTAAATTTTCCCCTCAGCAGATCTCCAAGATCCTTAAAGAATTCAAGAACGGTAAAACAGTGCCTGGATTTTTGAGATAGAAGCTCAAAATCCATTTGATGTTGCTTTTAAAAATAGGAACAACTTTTCATCCTATTTTATTTCAGATACAAAAACTTATAAATTACCAAGGGTAGTAATGTTCTCTGTTGGATATAATTTGTAAAGTTGGGGCGCTCATGAAATTTGATATCGCAAAAAGTTGCTTGCTGCTCTAAAGGCCCCAAAACCATTCTGGAATTTTAATTACTTTATACACCGATCGAGTTGTAGGCAGGAATGGTTTGACTTCCGACACGATAGATATGTTGAATGGGTAAGAGAACAGATACCTGACAGTTAGAATATTTGGGAAAATCCATTGGCGATTAACATATGAAACCATGCTTTCTATAATTGAAAGTTTAGGCGTTTTTGCTAACCCTAATTTACTTAGAATTTATTTTTAAAAATATAACCCTAAAATTCTAATGTCAATCAAATTACTTGTATTTTTATATAATTGAAGTCACTTAAACATAATTAGGTTCAAAATTGAAGATAGCTAAAAGGTTACTTTTGCCATATTATATTTTGTAAGCCCTTCTAGTTCTAGGACGCGTTTGTCAGGTTTGAATCCTGGCAAGGTCACTTAAAGCAGAAAGTTCGCACGTGAGTGCGGACTTTTTTGTTTTCCGCAAAAGCTGAGCGTGGCTCAAAGCTTTGGAGGAAAACAAAAAAGGTGCAATGCCCCCCCCAAAGGGCGGGGCAACTTTCTATTTTCAGGTGGGAGCTCAAAGGAAGGGCGAAGCCACTCCTGGAAAGGTCACACCAATAATCCGCAATGCGCTAATTTTTATTCGCTTGCGGATTTTTTATATCCTTGTACCGTCCGATATGCGGCCCCGTATTTTTTATAAATTGAATCAGAAGTTGTTTAAAAACTCTCTGAAAGCATTCTGAAATTTTTAAAAAGGAAGTAAAGCTGGTATATCCCGGAAAATTTTCGATTCAATATCCCTGCGTAAATTAGGCAGGAAGTACAATAATCGTAAAAAATAATTACTAACTTACCGTTAGTGTTACGAACAAGGCTAAGAAAAGACAGAGGCAACTTAAACTCAAACAAAATTGTTTGAAATTGTATTCTCAGAATTCTACTAAAAATAATGGAATCAGATATTATTATAGTTTTGATAATTCTAAGTGTAACAGTAATATTGCTGGTACTCGATTTAGTTCGTATTGACATTGTTGCTATTGGCTGTATGCTGGCGCTGGGCTGGACCGGTGTTTTAAATTCGCAAGAGATGTTTTCCGGGTTTTCGAGTAATGCCGTAATAGCCATGCTAAGCGTGATGATACTGGGGCGAGGCATTGCCCGAACGGGTATCATGGATGAATTTTCAAAATTTATTATTAGCAAGGCTGGCAGCCGCAAACGAAATCTGGTTGGATTACTCTCAATTTCGGCAGGTTTACTATCGGGATTAATTCAAAACATTGGCGCAGCTGCGCTTTTTCTGCCCGGAATCATGCAGGTTTCCCGCCGTACGAAGATTCCCGCATCATCGCTTATTATGCCCATTGGATTTGCTGCCATACTGGGGGGGACCCTAACCATGGTTGGTTCGGGTCCGCTCATTCTGGTAAACGACCTGTTAAGAAATGAAGGCCTTGAAGCCTACAACCTATTTAGCGTAACCCCTGTTGGGATTGTACTTCTCTTGTCGGGCATAGGTTATTTTTTGCTGTTTGGAAATAAAGTTTTACCTAAGAAGAAAGGTGGGGAAACAGGAAAAACTGAACAGGAAAAGCTAGTTGAGAAGCTTGATTTGCCAGACAACATCACGCTGTTGACCGTACCCGATGAAAGTTCACTGGCCGGGAAAACAACAGAAGAGGCAGGCTTATGGAAAACATACAATATTAATCTTTTAGGCATCGGGAAAGGGGAGGATGTGGTTTACGCCCCCTGGCGTGAAAATAAGTTTGAGAATGGGCAAACGCTTGCCGTTTTGGGTTCTGCTGAGAACACAGAGCAGTTTTCAAAAGACTTTCAGCTTGAGAATCTCTCTTCATCGGGCAATTTCTCTGATGATTTTGACCCTAATGTAAGCGGTTTTGCAGAGGTAATTATTCCTCCGGATTCAGAACTTGCCAGAAAAAGTATACGAGAATACTCCCTCAGAAAACGCTACGCTGTTGAGCCGGTAATACTATTCAACAAAGGAGAAAGAGTTGGAGGAGATTTTTCTGATGTGGAAATCCGCACGGGTGATGCTCTGATTGTTTACGGCAGGTGGGACAATATAAAAGATTTGAAAGAAAGTGCTGATTTTGTTGTGGTCACTGACTTCGATGTAGATAAAAAAGACAAGTCAAAAACCTGGCCGGCAATAGGCTGTTTTGTATTTGCCATTACCCTGGCAATGTTCGGCTTTCCTATTAGCATGGCTTTTTTGACCGGAGCTCTTTGTATGGTTCTCGCCCGTGTATTGAATATCGGACAGGCCTATGATTCAATTGAATGGAAAGTAGTTTTTCTGCTGGCGGGATTAATTCCTTTGGGGGTGGCCATGCAAAAAACAGGGACTGCTACCTTCCTGGCCGAATCCATCATGAGCGTAGTTATTGATTTACACCCTGTTTTCTTCATACTGATGATCGGAGTGTTATCAACCGTTTTTTCACTGTTTATGTCCAATGTTGGGGCAATTGTCGTGCTGACTCCGCTGGTAATTGGTATGGCAAGTATAGCCGGTATTGACCCCAGGCCACTTGTGCTGATGGCTGCCGTTTGTGCAGCAAACTCCTTTATTCTGCCCACACACCAGGTTAATGCTTTCCTGATGTCATCGGGTGGGTATCGCAATGCTGACTATTTAAAGGCAGGGAGTGGAATGACAATCCTATTTCTGGCCGTTACAGTTACTCTGTTCTACTTTTTCATTATTTAATTAAAAAAAGTCACCTCTCGTTGTTGCAAAATCTTCAGACTTTGAGCCAGAACACCTTTGTTCTTTTAGTAAGTAATTGTAGTCTCTTCACGGTAGAATGAAGGAGGAACTTATCAAACCCTGGATTTTTCAGCAGGGAAGTTTTTATAAAAATACAACTGGTAGTTTAGAAAAGCCACGACAAACCTGCTCCGGCGCCAAAACGATTATCGTAACTGGCGATGAGCCTTATGTTTTTCCCGGCAACATATTCCAGACCCGCCTGCCAGGTTTCTTCGCTTTCAAAATCTGAATTGGCCGGCAAGGTAGTATTCCAACCAAAATCCATTTGATACTCATATTCCCCAAAAATACCTAATCTGGGAAAAACCATTAATCCTCCGCTAAGCGCAATTTTTGGCCTGAGTTTGTTGTCTATAAGCAACTCAGAATTAATTAACATAGGCAGTAAATATCGAATTCCTCCAATAGCCGTAGTCTCGAGTTCGTCAAGATTATCCTCCATTTCATTTTCCACGCTTACCCCTCCAAATAATCTAAAATAATCGTTCAAATAACGCTCATAGGTAAGGCTGGCCTCCAGATTTTCATTCCATCCGTATTCGCCCCGGAATGTGAATTGATTTCGAATGTTGGAAGCCGTGGCATACAATTCAGTCATATGGCTTGCGGCCAGGACTTCTCCCCAGCTAAACATCTCATTGGCTTCTGTAGTTAGGTTGGTTAAAGGAAACTCCTTTAAACGTTCATCACGCGGGGTATCATAGCTAAATGCCCTAGCCATGCCGGCATTCAAATGGTAAAGAACATGACAATGAAAAAACCAATCTCCATATTCATTAGCATCAAATTCTATAACCGTTTTCTGCATGGGAGCAACATTCACTGTATGTTTTAAAGGGGAATATTCACCATGTTCATTGATCACCCTAAAGAAATGCCCATGCAGGTGCATAGGGTGATGCATCATGGTGAGGTTATTAAGGGTGATCCGGACCTTTTGTCCCTGTTCGATTTTAATTTTATCGGTTTCCGAAAGAGGCACCCCATTGATACTCCATACATACCGGTTCATATTTCCTGTTAAGTTGAACAGCATTTCCTTAAGAGGCTGTTCATCAGAAATAGTAGTTTTTTCCGGAGATCTTAAATAATCATAGTTAAATTTAGGGTTTCCTGCGGTCTTCATATTGTCGCCTATAACCACCTCAGCCGGCAAGGGTTTTTGGTCCATATCCATCTTCATTCCTTCCTTCTTATCCGCATCGGCATCCTTCTCCATATCAGTTTTCGAATCATCCATCTTTTCCATATCCATACTTTCATCATTCATATCCATTTTCATTGAATACTTCTCCATGACTTTTATGGAATCCTGATGACCAGGTCTGAATTTAGATGCGGGAGCCCCCATCTTCATATCCATAGACATCATTTGCTTCATAATTTCAATAAGATCTGGTTCCGGAACTTCCGGAGCGGCCACAATGGGCCCCTCACCGAGATAGGTTACAGATTTCCCAGACCCATCCTGAGAAGTTGCCCTAATCTCCAATTTTCCATTTTCGGGAATCGTTACGATAAAGTCGTAGGTTTCAGCTACAGCAATAAGCGTTTTATCCTTTTTTATGGGTACAACATTTAATCCATCAGCAGCAATCAGAGTAGGATCCACACCAAAAGTCAACCAGAAATAGGAAGCAGCAGAGGCATTCACGAACCTTAATCTAACTTTTTCACCCGGTTTGAATTCGGGATATTCCTGTTTAGGTTTACCATTCACCAGAAAAAGATCATGGTAATTATCTGATATCGCAACATCGGGCATACGCTGCCAGCTCATCTTTAACTTTGCTGCAAGCGCATCCTTTTTCAATACTTTATTTAAACTTTGAATCTGACCTTTTTTGATTAGATACCATTCATTACCCCTTTTCAGGTTTTTCAGTTGTTTATGGGGTTTTTCATCCATCCAGTCTGATAGAGTCAATACCAGATCATGGTCATATTCAAATTCAGGTTCTTTGGGGTTTATCTGGATCGCGCCATATACCCCTCTTTGTTCCTGCAATCCGGTATGGGAGTGGTACCAATAAGTTCCTGATTGTTTCAGAGCAAATTCGTAGGTAAAGGTTTCTCCCGGACGAATAGGGGGAGTGGAAAGGTAAGGAACTCCGTCAAAAAAATTGGGGAGTAAAAGACCATGCCAGTGAACTGAGGTTTCCTCATCCATATTATTGGTTACATGAATTTTAGCATATTCCCCCTCGGTGAATTCCAATACGGGACCCGGGATCCCTCCATTAATGGTCATGGCTTTCACTGAATCTCCGGTAAGGTTCACCATTTCTTCATCTATGGTAATATTGTATTCATGAACCGGCCAATTATCTACGTTCCCTTCCACAGAAGCGCTACGATCCTGCTGACCAAAAGTTAAAGTGATCGCACAAAAAAACAATACGCTAAATAGCCATAACCTCCTATTTCCATTCATTATTTTTAATTTTTACTGGTTAATCATTTCACTCTGATTTTATTGTGAGTTTTAAGGCTTACCTCTTTATCAATTTTGATTGAGGGTTTCTTTTTGATTTTCAAATTCCTCCTTGGTTATTTCACCTTTTGCATACCTTTCTTCTAATATATTCATGGGACTCTTAGGTCTTTTTTCAACTGGTCCTTTTTTATTTTTACTCGCATAAAAGAATATCACGAAAAAAAGAAGGCCGAAACCTATTATCCACCACCACATCATCATAATTATTATATTTTAGTATTTATTATTTCTCAGAATTGAAATCCCTTTTCGTCATTTTTGAGGTTTATGAAATGCTAACTAATTGATTTATATTCGATAAGATCCCTAACAAACCTTAAGCTACTCTTTCCATTAATTAATTTTATTTTTCCTCATTCTCGAGACGATAAATTATTTTCTTCATCTGAGCGATCTCTCTTTTTTGGGCCTCGATAATTTCTTTGGCGAGTTCTCTAGTTTCGGGGTCTTTTAGATCTGCTTCCTGACTTGTTAAAATAGCTGAAGCATGATGGGGGATCATCCCTTTCATATACTGAATATCAGAAATGCCGGTTTGAGTTCGCATCATATAATAAACAGAACCAAAACCAACGATGGCAACCACTAATATAATGGTATTCAGCGTTTTATTTTTATACATTCCCAGCATAAATAAGAGCATGATAACCGCCATGGCTGTGATCATTAAAAGCGTCATGTAGGTGCGCATAGTGCTTAACATAACGTATTCAAACTTATCGGCGTTTAAGAACATGATGCCGTACATAACTATAAATGAGACCAACATCATTAGTCCGAATTTTAGATAATTCCCTTTTTGCATAATTTATTTTTTTGGTTTGATTATTTCTTTTACACTGCCACATTTCGGCATTTTTTCCCCTCCGTAAGGGTTTTTGATTTCCTCGATTTCTGCGAACCAGAATGCTCCCTTGTTGTTGAAGGCCATAGGACAGAACTGCTTATAAATGGTCCCTTCAGAAAGGTTCTGCTTAAAGAGCGTTTCTACCTCAATGCTAAATTCAGAAAAACTACTTCTTAGCTGCTCAATATCTTCGGCCTTAGCCATTTTTTCTGAAAGAGACTTTAGTTCCGGAAAGTCTTCATTGAAACTGTTGGCAATATTTTCAGAAGCATCCTGAGCGGTTTTCAGATCATCATTAAACAGGGCGGTTCTCACCATTAAATAGTAATGATATACAGTACCGGTCATGCCATCTTTAAAACTACTGTTGGCGATATCAGGAATTTCCTCTTTCTTTTTTTTAATCTCTTCTGCGGTATCTACTTCTACGCTTTGTTCCTGTTTTTTATCAATACAGGCCGTAAAGACAAAAAATAACAGGGGGAGTAACCAAATTTTTCTGATATGTTTCATAACGTACGTAAATTTTGATTGGTTTAAATCTAAGTTATAGCTTAATAAATGAGTCTTTTCTAAAGTTTTCATAAAAAAATCAGACTAATATTTTGGACATAGATCAGAAGTTTGAAACTGAAGGTGGCGGGTTTGCCAGATTAAAACTAACTGGGAAAATTTAGATCAAATAATAAAAAGCTAGCTAGCTGCAAGGTTTTTTTAAATTTAGAAGAAAAGCATACAATTATAATGGTTTATTCGTGAACCTTATGATTCTTTTTTACAGGCTTCTCTTAATTTGGGGCAGACTCTTTTTGGTCTTTACTTCTAATCCCGAAGCCATCACAAACAGCAGCGGCAGAATTTCAAATCACTGGGAGTGACTTTATTCCTGAATGGGGATAGGCACTTCCACCAATTCCTTTTTGGAAGGATTGTAGGTTTATTAAAAAAACAAGAATTTTAATTTATCTTACCAGCTCATATAAATAATTAGAGTTAAGAATCCAATTTTATTCAAGTCCTTACCTATGACCCTGTTCAAAAAAATAATTTTCTTATTGCTAATTCTGGTTATCTGTTCTTGTGCTTCTGAAACAGAAAGCACCAGTTTTAGAATAGGCTTCTCACAGGCTATGACTACCGATAATTGGCGTAAACAAATGAACAGGTCTATGCAGGTGGAAGCTTCTTTGCACCCCGGTCTGCAGCTGGAAATAAAGGATGCTCAAAACGATGTTCAGCGGCAAATTGAACAAATTGAAAGCTTAATTGAACAGGGGGTAGATGTTTTGATCGTTTCTCCAATTCAGTCACAACCCATCACTCCTGTGATTGAAAAGGCGATGAATACCGGTATACCTACTATTGTAATAGATAGAAAGATAGAAGGCAGTAATTATACCTCATATATCGGAGCCGATAATGTTGAGATAGGTAAAAATGCGGCTAATTTCATCCTGTCTCATTCAAATGGGGAAATAGAAGTGGTTGAAATTACTGGATTGAAGGGGTCTTCTCCCGCTTATGAACGGAGTGAAGGTTTTGCTTCAGTTATTCAAAATGCCAATGAAGTTAAGCTAGCCTCTCAAATTCGTGGGGATTGGGAAAAGGCTTCTGTAAAAAAACAACTTGAAAATATACTTGATTCCATCAAAACCCCTGATTTTATTTTTGCTCATAACGATAGGATGGCACTTGGTGCCTGGGAAGTGGCCAGGAGCAGGAATTTGGAAGATGATATAAAAATTATAGGTGTGGATGGCCTTTTTGGACCAAGTGGAGGTATCCAATTAGTGAAGGAGGGGCTTTTAACAGCTACTATTCTGTATCCTACCGGAGGAGGTGAAGCCATTAAACTCGCCGATCGTATCCTTAGTGGTGAAAATGTCCCTAAAAATAATATTCTCAGTACGGTAATTATAGATTCTGTGAATGTCGATATAATGCAGAACCAGTTCAACAGAATTAATCAGCAGCAATATGATATTGAAAAACAGCAGGAAATCATAGGTCAGCAATTGGCCACTTATAGATCACAGTCTATTCTAATAAAAGTAATGATCGGCCTAAGTATGCTCCTGTTTATTCTTGGGTTATGGGCTGGCTATCTCGTTTATAAATTGAAAAAGAGCAAAAGAAAACTGGAGATAAATAATAAAAAAATAAAGACCCAGCGTAACCAGATCGAAACTTTTGCGGAGAAACTTCAAATTATCAATGAGTCTAAGATCAATTTCTTTACAGCCCTTTCTCATGAGTTTAAAACACCTCTAAGCTTAATCATAAGTTCTATAGAGAGCATCACCGACAGGGAAAATAAGAATATACAGGAATTTTCCTATGAAACCAGTTTAATAGTAAATAACTCCAAACGTTTACTCAGGTTAATTGACGAGTTGCTGGATTTCAGAAAACTGGAAAGTGGAAATTTAAAACCCAGACCTGTAAAAACAGGTATTATTGGTTTTCTTCAGAATATTTACGAGGATTTTAAAAGCGAAGCCTTAAGAAAATCTATACAGCTTGAATTTAAAGCTCCCCGAAATGAGGTCGAGGTATATATAGACAGAAATATGATGGATAAAGTGTTTTATAACATCCTGTCTAATGCACTTAAGTTTACTCCTCACAATGGAAAAATCTTAATCAAAATTGAAGAATCCACAAAAAATAGCGTGGAAATAAGAATTAAAGATTCGGGGATTGGAATTCCCAAAGAAGAGTGGGAGCAGATTTTTGATCCGTTTCGTCAGGCGAGTAATAATGCCCGGCCTAGCTCTGGTTTAGGTTTATATATCAGTAAGCAATATATAGAGTTGCACAAAGGTAAAATTGAAGTTTATTCGCATCAGGGTTCAGAATTTAAAATTACTATTTTGAAAGGAGATGATCATCTCAAAGAATACGAGGTGGAAAAAAATGATCCTGGAAATACCTATCAGAAACAGTTTGAAACTGTAAGTCCGCCGGAAATTGGTGAAGTGACCCTGCCGGAAAATGCTGAGTCAATCTTAATCATTGAAGATAATCCCGATCTCTCTCACCTCTTATCTAAGAAATTCAGTAATCGGTATAAGGTATATTTATCTGACGGAAGAAAAGCGGTAGAAATGGCACTGGACCTTATTCCTGATATCATAATTTGTGATTTAAACCTTCCTGAGAAATCGGGCTTTGAAATTTCAAGGGAACTCAAAAATGACCTGCGCACTTCCCATATTCCTACCATTATTCTTACTGCTCTTAATGATGAGGAATCCCGCTTAAAAGCCCTGAAAGCTGGAGCCGATGCCTATATCACTAAACCCTTTAACTTTGAAATCCTCCTGGAATCCCTGCGTACGGCACTTTATAATCGTGAAAAATTAAGGTATTACTATACGAATAGGATTGATAGGATAGCCGACGAAAACTTTGAAGATTCTGAACAGCAATTCCTCAAGGAACTAAATGAACATATTCAGAATAATTTAAAAGACCCCGATTTCAGTGTTGAGGAATTGGCCCGGCTTCTCAAAATTTCCAGGGTTCAGCTTTACCGGAAAGTTAAGGCTTTGCTGGATATGAGCATAAGTGAATATATTAATGAACAGCGCTTAAGAAAAGCCAGGCATTTGCTTCAGGATACAAGCCTTAATATTTCAGAAATAGCTTATTCTGTTGGTTTCTCATCACCGGGTTATTTCTCCACAAGTTTCAAAAACAAATATGGAGAGAGTCCCAAGCAATTCAGAAAGTAAAATTTCTTCGCAAAGGTTTTCGCTTCAAACCGTTTTATTGTATCCTCATTAGAATTTAAGTATCATAATTAAAACTACAACGTTTTAGCCAACTATAATAAAAGCCTTCAAAAACTTGTTATATAGAGACTTAACAGATATTTTGCATTCAATTAACATTTTTATAAGCTTTTGAGATAAACTTAAAAGGGCGCCTCTCTTTTTAAACATATTTTAGTTACATCTTAATTAAAATGTGATATGAACAAGATTTTCGCCTGGTCGATTAGTGCAGCTTTAGCCGGTTTTTTATTTGGATTTGATACCGTGGTGATCTCTGGAGCCGATAAACAACTTCAGACACTTTGGGGAACCTCCGATGCCTTTCACGGCTCGGTGGTGATGGCTATGGCCTTGTGGGGCACTGTTATAGGCGCTATTTTTGGTGGGATTCCCACCAATAAATTTGGGAGAAAAAACACCCTTTTAATAATAGGAGTGCTATATTTTATTTCGGCACTTGGATCAGCCCTTGCCAATGATCCTATAACTTTTGCTGCTTTACGTTTTATCGGTGGTTTGGGAGTAGGTGCTTCCACTATTGCAGCACCCACTTATATTTCTGAAATCGCGCCGGCCAAACACCGTGGCAGACTGGTTTCTATGTACCAGTTCAATATAGTTTTAGGAATTTTAATCGCTTTTCTTTCTAATTATTTACTAAGAAATACCGGCGAACAACCCTGGCGTTGGATGGTTGGGATTGAAGCAGTTCCGGCTTTTATTTACTTCCTTTTTGTCTTGTTTATTCCCAAAAGCCCCAGGTGGCTTATCTCAAAATCTAAAAATGCTGAGGCTGCTAACATTCTGCAAAAAATAAATCCAGAAACTGACCTTGAGACGAAGATGCAGGAGATAAAACAGCAGTCTGAGACCAAAGTTTCGGGTGAGAACATCTTCATGAAAAAATACCGGTTTCCGCTCATTCTGGCATTTTTGGTAGCGTTTTTCAACCAGCTTTCGGGAATAAATGCCTTCCTTTATTATGCACCAAGAATTTTTGAAGAAGCCGGTCTCGGCGCAAGTACAGCTCTTTTAAGCAGTATTGGAATAGGTGTGGTGAATCTGCTATTTACTTTATTAGGCGTTTTTCTAATCGACAGACTGGGAAGAAAACAGTTAATGTTTATTGGTTCTATAGGCTATATCATTTCCCTTTCACTAGTGGCAGCCGCTTTTTTCCTTAATTGGGGCGGGCTATGGGTGCCAATATTCCTCTTCCTGTTTATAGCGGCACACGCCATTGGCCAGGGCGCGGTGATCTGGGTTTTTATTTCTGAAATTTTCCCTAATCATTTACGCGCCTCGGGACAGGCTTTTGGCTCTTCAACACATTGGGTGCTGGCTGCGATAATACCTTCTTCTATACCCTTTTTGTTTGCCACTATAGGAGCTGGGTATGTTTTCGCCTTTTTCGCCTTTATGATGGTGTTGCAACTACTCTTCGTCATCTTCATGATGCCGGAGACAAAAGGGAAATCCCTTGAAGAACTAAGCGAAGAACTGGCATTAAAGGATACCGGTGAACTTTCATATAAAAATCATTAATCAAACCAGAAGTCATGAAATATATTTATCAAACTTTACTTTTCTTTTTCCTGGGGAGTATTCTTTTTACGTCCTGTAAGGATCGTGAAACAGAAAAGTCTCCTTCAGAAAATGATACCGTAGTGCAGGCCGACGAAGATTTTCGTCCGGATTTCCACTTCACACCAAAATCCGGATGGATGAATGACCCTAACGGCATGTTTTACCTCGACGGGACTTATCATTTATTTTTTCAGCATAATCCCGATGATAATGTTTGGGGACCTATGCACTGGGGCCATGCCACCAGCACTGATATGATAAACTGGGAGGAGCAGCCTATTGCCCTGGAGCCCGATGAACACGGAACTATTTTCTCGGGAAGTGCTGTTGTAGACCACGAAAATACCTCCGGTCTGGGAGATGGCGAAACCCCTCCGGTTATTGCCATTTTCACCTATCACGATGCTGATAGAGAGCAAGAGGGAGAAGATGATTTTCAAACCCAGGGAATCGCCTATAGCCTTGATGCAGGAAAAACCTGGACCAAATATGAAGAAAATCCTGTCCTGGACAACCCGGGGATCAGGGATTTTAGAGATCCGAAAGTAATATGGTATGAAGAAGAAAATAAATGGATCATGTCACTAGCAGTCCAGGATCATATTAGCTTCTATTCTTCATCTAACCTTTTAGACTGGCAGCATGAGAGTGATTTTGGTCAGGCTCTGGGTGGCCATGGGGGAGTTTGGGAATGTCCTGATTTGTTTCCAATGCAAGTAGAGGACACGGAGGAAGAAAAATGGGTGCTTCTGGTAAGCATTAATCCCGGTGGACCAAACGGCGGTTCTGCCACCCAGTATTTCGTAGGTGATTTTGATGGATCCACATTTACTCCCGATGAATCTATTGCAGATCTTGGAGAAGAGCACGACTACTGGATAGACTTTGGAAAAGACAACTATGCCGGGGTAACCTGGTCAAATATTCCGGAAGAGGATGGTCGCCATCTTTTTATCGGTTGGATGTCTAACTGGCAGTACGCCAATGAAGTTCCTACCGAAACCTGGAGAAGTGCCATGACCCTTCCTCGGGATCTAAACCTTACTCAACAGGAGAACACTTACCGAATTGTTTCAACACCGGTTCGTGAACTTAACGAATATAGTTCAGAAAGGATTTCAGAAAGTTCGGTTGAGATTGAGGACAGCACCAGCCTGGCCACTTCAGCAGATCTGGATCTAAGCAAGGCCGAAATTCTTTTTGAAATCCCGCAACTGCAGCAGAACCAGCAATACACATTCTCTCTTAGCAATGATAAAGGAGATGTTTTAAAGTTTGGTTACGACCACGGGAAGGAAGAATTTTTTATCGATAGAAGTAATTCCGGCCTGGTTGATTTCAACGATAATTTTGGGGATAAGATTTCTTCGGCCCCGAGACTTTCCGAGTCTAAAAACCTCAAAGTACGTGCAATAACAGATAATATGTCTATTGAGCTGTTCTTTGACGAAGGCCAGACAGTTATGACTGAGATCTTTTTCCCACAACAGGCCTTTAAGAATTTTTCGGCAGAAAGTGATCAGAGTTTTAAAATATCCGATTTCAAAATAAACCAATTAAAACATAATCAGGAATAACTCCTGTTACCAGAACCAATAGGTTACTGCGAATGACCCTTTATTAATCACACATTTTTAACCCATGAAAAAAATGATTTTTCTCTTACAAATATTCTTAGCCAGCACTTTGTTTGCTTCCTGCTATGATGACGATGTTGTTTTTGTTGACGAAATCGATAGCCTAAGAATCGAAAAACTACTGGAATTTAATTTTGATGAACCATCTGACGATTCCGTTACAGAAACCTCAACCGGGGAGACTTTCCCTATTGAAGGAAAATCGGTAAACCGAATGGAAGGGATATCGGGAAATGCTTTGTTCTTTGACGGATTAAGCAATGAAATAAACGGCGAAATTGATACGAATCTGCTTCCGGATGACGAAGTAACCATTTCGCTTTGGGCTTCCCCTAGATCTTTTCCTGTGGGAACCGCAGCAATGCTAGCCATGACGTCAGAGGGTTCTGAGACAGGTATCATGGTAGGTCTTAATACTTTCGGAAAGATTGTAGTGCAGTATTTTATAAACGGCTCTTTTGAGGAGACCGTGAGTACAACAAGTATCCCAAGGAACCAGTGGAGCCACATCATTGTTGGAATTAGCCCTGCTACCCAATCGGTAGATATTTACCTTAACAATGAACAAATAACCTCTGGTAGTGCCCCATCAGGGTCGCTTACCTGGCCCTCTGGTAGTACCTCTTTCAGTATAGGGAAAAACACCATGGGTGAATCTCTGGGCGATTTTGAAATTGATTTCTATTCCGGGGCTCTCGATGAGATCCAGGTGTACTCCGGAAGTGCCACTCCTGCAGTTGCCGAATTTATTGGCGGGCAGTATGGTACTCCCGGAGAGGTAGATTATAATTTAGGAATCGATTATTCCGGAGATCCACATAGACCAATCTATCACCCTATCCCCGATTATGGATGGACAAATGAATCTTACGGCCTGGTGTATCTTGACGGAACCTACCATATGTTCTTTCAGAAAAATGAAGTTTTCCTGGGAATTGCGCAACAAAACTGGGGACACTTAACCAGCCCTGATCTCGTAGACTGGGAAGAACAGGATGCTGTTTTATGGCCTACTGAAGGATGGGACCAGGCCGGAATATGGTCTGGTGACGCTATAATTCTGGAAGATGGCACTCCTGCCGTGATTTATACCGGTGTAGACGGGAATCGTGCCGGAATGGGGTCTGCATTTTCTTCAGATAATTACCAAACCTTAGAGAAAAATCCTAATAACCCGCTTATTCCCGCTGCCCCGGAAGAGGTGGACCTTGATTTTCGCGATCCTTATGTAATTCATAAAGACGGTTTATACCATATGATCATAGGAAGCGGAATTGCTGCAGAAGGAGGAAACGTGGTTTATTATACCAGCGAAGACTTTGAAGACTGGACTTATGAGGGAATCCTGTTTCAGGGAGATATCAATCAGGGCCAGGGTGAATTCTGGGAAATGCCTGTATTACATGAAGTTTCTGACGGAAGATTTATTCTCCTCGTTCAGAAAACACCAGATAATACTTCTCCGGCAATCACTTTTTACTGGACCGGTAGTTTCGAAGATGGTGAGTTTATCCCCGAATTTGAAGCTCCTAAATACCTGGAGGTAGTAAATGGTTTCCTTTCGCCGGCAGTAGCTATTGATGCAGATGGCAGAACAACAGCTATAGGGATTATTCCCGATGAAGTTTCGCCGGAATTTCAGCAGCAACAGGGCTATGCTCATTTATTCAGCATTCCGCAGGTGTGGACCTTAGACGACGAAGGAACCATATTAATTGAACCTCATCCACACTTAGTTGATTACCGTGGAGAACAGGTGAATATTGGTAATGTTAATCTTGAAGCTGGACAGGAAGATAATATAGACTTCAACGGAAAACATTTTGAAATGAATGCCACTTTCGATACCGGCACTGCCAGCAAATTTGGTTTCGTCTTTGGAAAATCTGAAACCAGTGGTGAGGAATACAGGGTGTACTACGATTTTACCACACAGGAATGGGTGGTGGACGCTTCAGAATCTTCAACATCTGACCTGGTGAGAAGAGATGTACGCAGAGGTTCTTTCAGCTTAAGCCAGGGAAGTACAGTAGACGTGCAGGTGTTTGTAGATGGATCTGTATTGGAAGTATTTATTGATGGGGAATCACACTTTACAGGAAGATTCTTCCCGGAAAGTACTGATGCCAATGGTGTTGATCTTTTTGTTGAAGGAGGATCTGCCTCTGCCGATGTTACCATTTATGAAATTGAAAACAATTAAACCAGCCAGCTCATATATGAAAAATTATATTTTAATATTAACTCTATTTTGTTCCCTTTACGGGTTTGCCCAGGACAGGCAGATCTCCGGAACTGTAACCGATGAAACTGGTTTAACAGTGCCCGGCGCCAGTGTATTGATCAAAGATACCAACCGGGGAACGATGACCGATTTTGACGGAAATTTTGAATTAACCGTAAATGATGGTGAAACCCTTGTGATTTCCTTTATTGGATACCTCACTCAGGAAGTGCCCATCGATAATCGCAATACCTATAATATAGTATTGCAGGAGGATGTGTCTCAACTGGACGAAGTAATTGTGACCGGATATACTGCGGAAAGGAAATCTGACATTGCCGGAGCAATTACAGTGGTAGATGTTTCTGAACTTTCCCAGGAATTCAGTCCCAATATTCTAACCTCTCTGCAAGGACGGGTGCCTGGGATCCAGATAAATTCGGGCGGGACACCGGGAGGTAATGATTCCCAGATCTTAATTCGAGGATTAACTACCGTAAATTCAGGTTCGAGCCCACTTTGGGTAATAGATGGGGTGCAAACTTTTAATCCTTCTTCCCTGAATCCGGATGAAATTGAGAGTATCCAGGTACTAAAAGACGGGGCCTCAGCCGCTTTGTATGGAACCTCTGCCGCAAACGGAGTAATTGTAGTTACCACGAAAAAAGGAAAGGAAGGAATGTCTGAATTTTCAGTTAAGTCGGAAACTACTTTAAACATGCTAAGAGATGACATAGATGTATTAAATGCAAGGCAGTGGGCCGATGTTTATTACCAGGCACGTACCAATGACGGAATTTCAGGAAATTATAATATGCTTACCGATAACGGAAGTGGTTTTGATATTCCTGAATTTCTTGATGAGGAACAATTATTACGTGCTTCCGATACCGATTGGGTAGACGTAATTATTGATAATTCCTTCTCCTATAATACTGATGCCAATTATCGCTTCGGAGATGAGAACATACAGCTATTCACCGGTGTTAATTATACCAAGGATAATGGGATTCAGAAATATACTTATTACGACAGGTTTAATGCAAGGTTAAACACCACCTTTAAACTCTGGAATGACCGTATAACTGTAGGTGAGAATTTTCTTTATTCCAATTTTAATGAAGTACAGGCCAATGAATTTGAAAATGCGATCCTGCAAAATCCTCTTTTACCGGTTTATACTGAAAGTGGAAGCTATATGGCACCTGTAATACAGGATAAAGCTAACTCCCTGGCCAATCTTTGGGCAAACCGAAAAAATCAACAACGTAATAATAGATTTTTAGGTAATGTTTATGCCAACTTTGAGATTCTGGAAGGATTAAATTTTAATACTTCCATAAACTTCGATTATGTGCGGCATAATTTCGATACCCGCACTCAGCCTTTTGTACAAATGAACCAGATCCCAAGTGTTTTTAGAAACATAGATGTAGACCAGGTAGAAAATGAATTCTTTAAAACCATTTTCACCAATTTGCTTTCCTATGAGTTTGAGTATGATAAACATCGTTTTAATGTTCTGGGGGGGATAGAGTTTACAAGAGAAGATGAAGATTTTCTTAATGAAAGAATCAGAGGTGTGGATATTACGGATTACCCGAATTACATCGTAAGAACCGATGCTGAATTTCAAACCCTTCGAGGTGCTATTGAATACCGGAAGCAATCACAGTTTGGATCTTTAAAATATATTTTTGATAATCGTTACATTATTTCCGGAAGTATTCGCCGGGACGGTTCCTCCAGGTTTGGTCCGAACAATAGATTTGGTATTTTTCCGGCAGCATCAGTTGCCTGGAATGTCTCGAATGAAGAATTTCTCATAGATTCTGAAACGATTTCTAACCTTAAATTCAGAGGTTCCTGGGGTGTTAATGGAAACGACCTTATTGGTAACTACCTTTTCCTTAGTGCCTTTCTTAATAATAGTGTAGGCAATGTAATTGAGTTTTCAGATTACGATATTGTGGGGGATGGTTATGGCACTCAAAATGGTATTTTACAGGCAAGACAGGCTAATCCCGATATTCAATGGGAAGAAACTACCCAGTATAACGTCGGTTTTGATGTTGGCTTTTTTATGAACAGGCTTTCTCTTTCTGCTGATTTTTTTGATAAACGAACCAATAATTTAATACTCCAACCTATTGCACAGGCGATAACCGGAGAATCTGATCCGCCAACAATTAATGCCGGAGAAGTTTCCAATATTGGGTTTGAAAGTGTTTTGAGCTTTCAGAGTAAAAGAGACAAAAATTTCACTTTTGGCGCCGATCTTAATTTCTCACATTATAAAAACAATGTAGAGTCTTTAGATACCGATAATAACTTTCTGTTAAACAGTGCGGTTGCCATAACCCAAAAAGGTTCCCCAATTGCTTCTTTCTACGGTCTTATTGCCGACGGCATCTTTAGAACTCCTGAAGAGGTCGCTGTTCATGCCCGCCAATCTGGAAAAGACCTGGGAAGAATAAGATATAAAGATCTTAATAATGATGGGGTGATAGACAACAATGACAGGACAATAATTGGAAACCCACATCCTGATTTCATCTATGGGCTAAACTTAAACGCAGCCTACAAAGGTTTTGACCTAAGTGCTTATTTTGATGGAAAACAAGGTCATGATATTTACAATACCCAAAGAAACCTGGGAGATTTTACATATTTCAGTTTCAATTTCGGGCAAAACACTTTGGATGCCTGGACACCTGAAAGAGCGAATTCCAATATTCCTGCTTTAAGTACAAATAATTCGAATAACGAAATTCAGCCTTCCAGTTATTTTGTTGAAGACGGTTCTTATTTCAGATTAAAAAATATAACTGTAGGTTATACTTTTTCAGAAGATATCACCGGGCAGTTAGGCTTATCGAACTTAAGATTTTATTTATCGGGCCAAAACCTGGTTGATTTTACTTCTTTTTCAGGTTTTGATTACGAAGTATCAGGTTTAGGAGCCGGAGGAATTGGGATAGCTGGTTATGGCATCCCGCATACCAAAACTGTGAGTTTTGGCGTATCTACAAATTTTTAATTCCATCTTATGAAAACTATGAATAATAAATTAAAGCACATTTTAACCGTTTTAGGGTTAATGTTGATCATCGGATGTGTTTCAGAGGATGATCTGAATGTTCAGGAAGCAAATACGATTTCTGAAGAGAACCTTGAGCCCGAAGCCTTGGTAATTGCTGCCTATAGTGCTTTGGATTACCGATATAATACCGGAGATTTTAGAGATCTCTGGCCTTTTGACCACTCGCCTTCCAATTGGGGAACATCAGACATACGTTCTGGAGATGCCTATAAAGGTGGAGGTGGCACCGGAGATAATCCGGGTGGCGGCATGCACCAATTAGAAACTCATGATCTTTTTCCTTCCAGTGATAATGTATATAACCTTTGGAGATCTATCTATTTTGGAGTAAAGAGAGTTGATATCGCTATAAGGTTTTTGACCGAACTGGAAGAAGGGGAATTCGACAAGCGTGATATCAGGCTTGGAGAATTATATGTTCTCCGTGCTCATTTCTACTTCGAAGCAATGAAAAACTTTGGTTCTATTGTTTGGTACGATGAAAATACACCGGTAACCGAACTGAAATCTATCCCGAATACCTTTGATGAGAATTTCATATGGGAAAAAATTGAGGGAGATCTGAATAATGCGATTTCATTGCTTCCTGAAAGTCAGCCTGATCTTGGTCGCGCCAATGCCCTTGTTGCTCATGCATATTTGGCAAAAGCACATTTGTTTCAGGAAAACTGGCAAGGAGTGATCTCTCATACCAATATGGTAATAAATTCCGGTCAGTATAGATTGGTTGAGGATATCGAAAGATTATATTCTGAACCAGGTTATGGAAATCCTGAGAATATTTTTGCCATTCAGTTTTCTATTGAAGACGGGTCGCAATATGGGAATGTGAATTTTGGAGATCTTTTAAATTCGCCAGATAGCCCTAACGATGATCCCAATCATCCTTACCTTAATGGAGACGACTTCCACAAACCTTCACAGAACCTTGCTAATGCTTTTAAAGTTAATGATAATGGACTTCCTATGTTCAACACATTTAATGCAGAAAATGTTAATGAGGAAGATCTGGTAGATCCGCGATTAGATCATACCATAGGTAGACCGGGAATTACCTGGAAAGACTGGACAGCCATGCCTCAACAGCCAAACTGGAGCAGGGATGCCGGAACCTACGGGTTATTGGTGCGTAAGAAAAATATGATCTATCCAACCTCTGATGGAATGGCTTCTAACCCAAATGGTTTTCCCTGGGCTTTAGGGAATCTTGATTTTCCTTTAATCAAGTATTCAGATCTTCTTTTATGGAAAGCTGAAGCCCTTATTGAAACCGGAAGTGTTTCCGAGGGTGTAGAAATCATTAATGAGATTCGTTTGCGAGCAAAAAACTCTCCCTATGTAAAAGATTTTGAGAACCCTACTGAAGATGCCGCTAATTATTTAATAAATACCTATTCAACCTCCTTATCTCAGGAACAGGCTTTATCGGCTCTGCGTTTTGAAAGGAGGCTGGAATTAGCCAATGAGGGACACCGGTTTTATGACCTGGTACGATGGGAAATTGCCGATAGCTACTTAAGTGAATACATAGCTACTGAACAGGCACGAAGACCATATCTGTCGGGAGCAAGTCTTGAACCACACGAATATTACCTCCCTATCCCACAAATAGAAATTGATGCCAGTGGCGGAGTTTACACCCAGAGACCTGGATATTAATAAAATTATTTTAAAAAATTAAAACTGATCAAATGAAATCATTCCAAAAATTAGCAAAAATTACACTTGGGTTATTCCTGATATTGCCTTTTGTAGTACTGTATTCCTGCAGCGATGATGATAATTTTACCGATGTGGTACCGGATTTTTCTGAGGCTATTATTCGGTCTTTCGAGGTAGACGGTGAATTTGCCGATATTGACCATACCTCTGCAACCATATCTATGACTTTACCTGCCGGGACCGACTTAAGTGCCATTCAGGTGGAGCTTCAAACTCCTGAAGGAACAAGCATTGAGCCTGCATCCGGTAGTACTATAGATTTCACTCAAGGGCCTGTTATCTTTAAAACTCAGGCTCAAAACGGTGCCAACCGTGAGTATACGGCAATGCTTGCTGCTTATGGTGAACCAAAATTCCTGAATTTCACTATTGGGGAAAATGCCGGGGTAATAGACCATAATGATAATACCATCACGGTAAATATTGGTAGCGAGGATGGCGATATTACAAGTCTTGCTCCCAATTTTATAATCCCAGATGGCACAAGTGTAGATATTGCTTCAGGAGTTTCAAGGGATTTTTCCAGACCTGTAGTGTATACTATCCAATCGAATGATGGTTTTACAGCAAAAGAATATACAGTAACCGTTAATCAAATTGAAGGTCCTAAAGTTAATAGTTTTGTAATTGAAGAAACGGAAGGAGTTATAGATAATGAAGAAAATACCATATATCTTGCTTTACCTGCAGGAACTGATGTTTCCAGTCTCACTCCTGAAATTTCAATTCCTGAAGGCCAAAGTATTTCGCCGGCATCAGGGGAGGAAGTAGATTTTACAGAGCCTGTGGAATATACTGTTACCAATACTGAGAATATTAAAAAAACCTATACCGTTACCGTTGAAGCCCAGGATGTAGAGGCCACTTTCTATGCTTTTCTTGGGGAGCAAGATGAGATCGATGCTCTGGTAGACGATGATGCTAAAGCAGCGGCAACCTGGATGAGAGACAACTATGGTGATGATTTTAAATACCTCTCCTTCAGCGAAATCACAGCTCAGAATATGGCCGAGGTGAAAGTAGCGATGATTTATTATCTCACACCTGCTGAAGATTTAGGTTATAGTGCAACCCCAGACAATGTTTCAACATTATTACCTACTGGTTTAAGACCTGGAGGAACCAGGGCTCAGGTTCTGAAAAACTGGGTGAAATCTGGTGGTGATATGCTTATTGCCGGAGATGCAACTCCTCTTATCTTTTCGTTAGACAGAGTGCCGGCCGATTTTTCAGCACCAAGAGATCCCGGAAATTATGTGTATTCTGAATTTGGATGTGCCGGATCAACAGGTTGTGTAGATCAGGGAAAACCTGCTGACGATATCTGGGGATTAGGAATGCGACCTGAAAATAATTCAGAAGATCGCAGAAGCCATCCCATTTTTGATGGATTAAGCTTTCAGAATGATGAATTTCTCGCGCTGCAAAATTCAGCAACCAGGGAAGTACGTTTGATATGGTGGCAGCATTTTGATGGAATTCTTGACCCGGGTTGTTGTGGTCAGGATGCTGCTCTTGTATTTGAGCAAACTCTAAGTGCTACGAAGTTTGGAACCTTAGGTCACATTGGTGATGCCTTTGGGTATGGAGCCGTGCTTTGGAACAGGACCGATGAGAACATACACGACAGCTTTGATGACCAAATATCCGAAGATTATAAAGGCTCCATTTTCAGTATAGAAAATACGATTGTAGGTTACGAATGGGATTCTAACGGTACTCAAAATGATTACCAGTCGAACATAGAAACTTTCACTAAGAATATTCTTGATCACTTATACAACCTTGAAGACTAAATCTAAAGCTCATGAGAAATAAATTTAAATATATAATTTTCAGTTTTTTTTCCCTGGCTTTGTTACTGGGGTGTGAAGAAAGAGAAAATTTTGATGAAGATTTAAGTCCGGTTTTAAATATTCTTACCACTTTAGAGGGTAATGGAACCCGGGCAAACATCGATCATTTACAGGGAAGGATAAACCTGGTGCTTCCACCCAGAACTGACATCAACAATGTCGAACTGGATATCTCTGCTCCCCAAGGAGTAGAGGTTAATCCTTCATCAGGTGCAAGTTTAGATCTTTCTGAACGTGTTGAAATTACTACAACCTACGGAAATTCAACAAGAAGTTATCAGTTACTCACGAGAGTTTTACCTAATAAGATTGCCTTTCTTGGAGAACAGGAAACCTTTGAGGAGCTCCTTGAAAATGCCGATGATGACATAGTCGCAGCCGCAGAATGGGTGCAGGAAACCTACCCCGAAGATTTTGAATATCTAAATGCAGCCGAGGTAACTTTTGAAGATCTTCAAAGCGTGAATGTGGTTGTGTTCTATTATGACCAGGTAGGAAGTTCTGATCTACCCGAAGTTTTTACCGAAGGAGGAGCAAAATCTGCTTTTATTCAATATTTGGTTGAAGGCGGGAAACTACTTTTAGGAGGTATGGCCACAAGTTTTGCTGAAACCGTTGGAAGAGATCAAAGCGGCCTTTTAACCATACAAGGCAATGGAGAAGGGTTTGATTCCCCTGATACCTGGGCCATTGATGGTGGAGTGAACTTTGTGAGTTCTAAAAAATCACATCCAATCTATACCTTTAATGAAGGATTGGTAGAAGAAAATGAAGAAGGATATTTCCCCGTTATTGATGCCGGTTTCAGAGAAGATCATAACAACCTTTGGGATGCATCTTCCCTTCTGGAACCCGGAAATCAGCCCGGCCAGTTTAATGAATTTGAGCGTCTTTACGGAGGTGAGGTTTTAGCCGTGTGGAGCGGTGTGTCAGACGAATGTTGCCCGGGAATCATAGAATTCAAACCTAAGACCCCTTATTCGGGAACCATTATCGCTATCGGTATTGGCGGAATTGAATGGAATATGAACGATGGACGCACCAATGAGTATAGAGGAAACATAGAGGGCATATATAAAAATGCTATTGATTACCTAAGTACTCTATAATAATTTAGGCTGTGTTTTCAGGCAGAACATAGAATTTATTTTTTATGTTCTGCTATTTTAATTTTAAATACAAAGAATGATACATAAATATGCAATCTGCTTTGGTGAGATCCTTATCGACGTTTTTCCCGATAAGGAACGGATTGGTGGCGCCCCGCTTAATGTGGCTTCCCGGCTTCAAAAGTTGGGGATAGCAACTCAAATGATAAGCCAGGTGGGAGAGGATGAAAATGGAAAAAAATTGCTATCCTATCTTGAGAATAATGGAGTTAATGCCGATCTGGTTTCGGTGACACCTCATTTTCCTTCAGGGGTGGTACAGGTGCAACTTTCAGCATCCGGTTCGGCGAGCTATGAGATTTCCTATCCCGCCGCCTGGGATAAGATTCAGCTTTCTGAGGAAATGAAAGAGGCAGTTAAAGAAGCCAATCTTATGATCTTCGGAAGTTTGGTATGCCGTGATGAGGTGAGCCGGGATACTTTGCTCGAACTTTTGTCTTATGCCAAATTCAGGGTTTTTGATGTGAATCTTAGACCACCGCATTACGAGAAGGAAATTCTTATTGAGCTAATGCAGAAAGCTGATTTCATCAAATTCAATGATGACGAACTTTTTGAGATCGCCGAAATACTGGGTTCTCCATTTCATTCCCTGGAACAGAATATTCATTTTCTGGCTGAAAAGACCAGCACCAAAGATATTTGTGTGACTAAAGGCCGGCACGGGGCAGTTTTATTGAAAGACGGAAAATTATATTACAACAGCGGATTCAAGATCAGCGTGAAAGATACCGTGGGTGCAGGAGATTCTTTCCTGGCTTCGCTTTTAGCCAAATTGTTTCAGGATGAAGAGCCTCAGCAGGCCTTGAATTTTGCCTGCGCGGTAGGAGCTTTAGTAGCCGGGCGGGAAGGCGCTAATCCCGAATTATCAGAAAAAGAAATAAACGGATTTCTTAGACCGGTTTAAGTCATTGAAATTAGTTCAGGCGATACCAGATTAAATCCATAAAACCCCTTGAGAAATCAAGGGTTTTGTTTTTTAAACGATTCATTTTTGAATTTCGGGCCAGCTTTTAGCCATAAAATTCTAAATTTCAATCTTTTTTTATTTAGTTCCAAAAATAAACGTATTCCAAAATAAGATGGTTTTTCAAATCGTCTAAAGACTATACTTAGAGTGTATTCTCTTTATAGTTGCTGAAAAATTTTTACTTCTAATGATTTCAGAATCCTAATCCGGGATTAGTGAAATTCTTTATACACCTTATAAGGATGTACTATGCAGATGGGAATTCTAATAAGTGGGTTAAGATTTAAATTCTTATTAAAAGATTAAATTCAATATCTTTCAATTCTAAATTTGATTTATTTTTTTGGAAGGTGGATTTTGATTTAATCAACTATTTAGGTTTAAAGTTGGAAAAATGATAACAACATCTTTATTCATATCTTGCCGTTTTCAATTGGAATTTCACGGTATACCCAACTTGAACCGAAATATCTACAGGTATTATCTTTTAAAATCGATAACTTAAAAGGAATATGGTTAAAAAATCCCCCATTTTCTTATTTGCTTTTTTGTGGGCTTTTATCGCCTGTGAGGAAGGAGATATAAAAAATATTGATGCTCCAGATTTAGATAAAGAACTAACTTCTTATGTGGATCCGTTTATTGGAACTGGTGGCCACGGACATACTTATCCGGGGGCGACCGTTCCATTTGGAATGATTCAACTTAGTCCTGATAATGGAATTAGCGGTTGGGACTGGTGTTCTGGTTATCATATTTCTGATGATGTTATTGCTGGTTTTTCACACCTTCATCTAAGCGGAACAGGAATTGGGGACCTGGCCGATTTACTTTTTATGCCGGTAAACAAGGAAATAGATTTGACCACCGAGGTTAACAGTAGGAAAGATATTGTTTATAAATCTAAGTTTAGTCATGAAAATGAAAAATCAAAGCCCGGATATTATCAGGTTTTTCTTGAGGATCATCAGGTAAACGTGGAGCTCACAAGTTCCCGGCGTACCGGCTATTCAAAATACACTTTTGCTGAAGCAGATATACAATCTGTAGTTCTGGATCTCGGGTTTGCAATTAATTGGGATAGTCCTACTGACACAAAGATCATTCTTGAGGATGATAAAACTATTAGTGGTTATAGGCATAGTACTGGCTGGGCCAGAAACCAAAAAGTCTTTTTTATTGCCGAATTTTCTAAGCCTATAACCTCTCATACATTAATTACAGAGGGCAAAAAGATAGAAGGAAAAAAAGCTGAAGGTGTTAAAACCTCTGCTCAATTGTTTTTTGATGAATCAACTGGTAGGGAAGTGCAACTTAAGTTGGCCTTGTCTTCTGTAAGTATCAATAATGCTAGGGAGAATCTCGACAAACAAGGGTTTCAGTTTGAAAAAATAAAAGAAAAAGCGAACAGGCTTTGGGAAGGATCCTTAAAAGATGTAAAAGTCCAAACTCCTATAGATTCTTTAAAAACTATATTTTACACCGCTTTATATCACTCTCAACTCGCTCCGGTAACGTTCAGCGATAAGAATGACGAGTTTAGAAAAGAAAGTGATAGTATTATTAAAGCTGAAGATTTTACAGCCTATTCCACCTTATCACTTTGGGATACTTTTAGAGCACAACAACCCTTACTTACCATAACTCATCCTAACAGGGTTTCAGATATTATTAATTCTATGCTGGAATATTATAAGACCAATGAAATTCTTCCGGTTTGGACGCTCTACGGAAATGAAACAAATACTATGACCGGTTACCACTCCATTCCCGTTATTACTGAAGCTTACTTAAAAGGGATTAGAGGTTTTGATGTTGAAGCGGCCTACGATGCTATGAAAAATACTATGATGCAAGACGATAGGGGCTTGGAATATTATAAAGAGTATGGTTATATTCCCTTCGAGCTGTTAGACGAGTCTGTAACAATTACCCTTGAATATGCATATAATGATTGGTGTGTTGCACGATTGGCCAAGGCTTTAGGCAAAACTAAAGATTACGAATATTTCTCCACCAGAGCTAAAGCCTATGAAAAGCTCTTCGACCCTGAAACCGGATTTATGCGAGGTAAGTCTAAAGATGGTCAAACCTGGAATACTCCTTTTGATCCCAAATTTTCCAATCATCGTGAAAACACTGATTATACCGAGGGCAATGCCTGGCAACATAGCTGGTTTGTTTTACATGAACCGGAGAATTTTATAGAGCTACACGGCGGCTCAGAAAAATTTACTAAAAAGCTAGAGCAGCTTTTTACAGAAAGTTCAGAAATAACAGGAGAAAATGCATCAGCCGATATTTCTGGGTTAATTGGGCAGTATGCTCACGGGAATGAACCCAGCCATCATATCGCTTATTTATTTAATAAAGCTGGTAAGCCCTGGAGAACCCAATATTGGGTTAGGGAAATCTTAAAAACGCAATATAGCACCAAACCTGATGGTTTAAGCGGGAATGAAGATGCAGGTCAAATGTCTGCCTGGTATGTTTTTAGTTCGATGGGACTATACCCCTTTAATCCGGCTTCAGCAGAATATGAAATTGGCAGTCCTTTATTTGAGAAATCTACCATCGATTTAGAAAACGGTAATAGATTTAGTATCCTGGCTAAAAATGTTTCCGATGATAATATTTATATCCAAGCTGCAACTTTAAATGGCGAAATATTCAACCAGACTTCTATTTCCCACGAAGAATTATTAGCAGGGGGAGAATTGATATTTAAAATGGGCAATAAACCCAATAAAAATTGGGGAGTAACAAAAGTAGCAGAATGATGGAGCTTGCGGATGTTCCCGTTATTTTGCGATATTTCAATTTCACACTTTCCATTGGTATTAAGATTTTAAAGAAAGCTTTTATCTTAGTGAGATGGTAGAAATTTTGAAAAATAATAACCTGTAGTTATGAAATTTAAACTCTTGCTAATTTTTAATCTGATACTGATAGCCAAATTTTCGTTTGCTCAGAATCCTCCAAGGTCTTATGTAGCTTATAAAACAATTGATGAGATTGAAATTGATGGGAAGGCTAGAGAAGCTTCCTGGCAAAAAGCTTCCGAGAGTGAAGATTTTATTGATATTGAGGGGGAAAAGGTTCCCAAATTTCAAACGAATATGAAAATAGTATACGATGAAGAATATCTTTATTTCTATGCTAAAATGGAAGAACCTCATATTTGGGCAACGCTTAAGCAACGCGATACTGTGATTTTTTATAACAATGACTTTGAAATTTTTATAGATCCGGATGGCGACACCCATAATTACATGGAGTTTGAAATGAACGCACTTAATACTGTGTGGGATCTTTTTATTGTAAAACCCTATCGTGAACCTGCACCTGTATTGGATAGCTGGGATATTCAGGGATTGAAATCGGCAGTACATATAGAGGGAACTTTAAACGATGCTTCAGATGTAGATCATTACTGGAGTGTTGAGGTAGCCATTCCCTGGGAAGTTTTAAAGGAAGCAAACTTGCATAATGAACTGCCGCAAGAGGAATTCTGGAGGATAAATTTTTCAAGGGTTAACTGGGATCACGATTTAATTGAAGGGAGATATTCCCGAAAAAAGAATGAAAATGAGGATTTTCTACCGGAATATAACTGGGTGTGGTCACCCCAGGGAGTTATTAATATGCACGAGCCTGAACATTGGGGGTATGTGTATTTTTCTTCGAAAGAGGTAGGGGAATTTGATGAATTTATTATTCCGCAGGACGAAAAAATCAGATGGGCCTTATACAGATTGTACCGCGGTCAAAAAGCATATTATAATGAATATAGTGAATGGGCCTCTAACCTAAAAGAAATTCAGAAAAAACCTCTAAAAGTCGATGGTCAGGTTTTAAAACCTAAACTGGAAAATCATCTCACCGGCTGGAACATCTCTGTGGAAAGTCCATTTACCGGAAAGCGCTACATCATTAGAGAAGATGGCAAATTTTTAAACTCCAAAATCTAAATTATATGAAAACTAAACTTTTACTAATTGCTTTATTGGCCTTCGGATTTACTTCCTGCCTGGATAACGTAAGTGCCGCTAAAAAAAACAAACAAAACACTACTGAAGAAAAACAGGACGATTTTAAATTTTGGGTATGGACCACTGCCGATGCGAAAAGAGCAGATTCCTCTTATACTTCAGAATTTAAAAAATACAGCGAAAATGGAATTGAAGCGGTATTAATAAATACGAATACAGATCCTGAATTATTATCCCGTTTAACTCCGTTGGCAAAAAAGGAAGGTCTGGAAGTTCACGCCTGGATCATGACAATGATCCGCCCGGGAGATAGTATAGCCCTTCAGCATCCAGATTGGTATGCCGTAAGTAGGGAAGGCAATAGTACGCACGATACCAGACCTTATGTGGATTATTACCAGTGGTTGTGCCCCACAAGAGAAGAATCACGGAATCATGTGTTAGGTTTAGTTGAAGGCCTTGCGAAGGTTGAAGGTGTAGCCAGCGTGCACCTGGATTATATAAGATTTTCTGATATTTTTCTGCCTATTGGTCTCTTGCCAAAATATGATTTGGAACAGGAAGAAGAACTTCCCGAATTTGATTTTTGTTACTGTGATGTTTGCATCGCTGAATTTGAGAAAATTCATCATAAAAATCCCCGGGATTTTGAAAATCCGGCGATTGATATGGAATGGAAACAATTCCGTTTAAACAAGATAAAAGCAGTGGTTGATGAGGCCTATGAAATTGCACATAGTAATAATAAAGAATTAACGGCCGCTGTTTTCCCCTATCCTGAAATGGCCGATCATATGGTGCGTCAGCGCTGGGATAAATGGAAAATTGACGCCGTTTTACCTATGATCTACCATAATTTTTATAATGAAGAGGTAGACTGGATTGGGTACGCTACAAAGCAAGGAGTGAAAGACCTAAAAGGTAGAAACACCGATTTGCATACAGGAATTTTTCTACCACCTATGAGTGCCGAGGAGGTTACCCGGGCTATTAAACTTGCAAAAGAAAATGGAGCTAAGGGTATTTCATTTTTCGATGGAAATGCTCTTACGGAAGCGCAACTTAAAGCCATAAAAGAAGCCAGTAAATAGTAGAGAGTAATGAGCAGAAGTAAATTGCGGAAATATTAAATGATAAATTTAAAAGCCGCCTGGTTCAGAGATAAGAATCAAAGGCCAATTTTTACTGTTTATTATTAATTCACCCGCCACAAAGAAGCAGTGCCTGGCTTTTTTTAGAGGAAATAATTGTGAAATAAAAATGTATCAAGCCCCCAGAATTTTCAGTAATGAGAAATAGATTAGTATTTTTAGTCCTGTTTATTTTTGTTCAGGGTACATCCGGACAAAACAATCCTGTAGAGTATGTGAATACCCGAATGGGGACAGATTCAGAGTTTAACCTTTCCAACGGTAATACGTATCCCGCTATTGCACTTCCCTGGGGAATGAATTTCTGGACACCCCAAACGGCTGAAATGGGAGACGGATGGACGTATAAATACGATGATTATAAAATCCGCGGAATCAAACAAACTCACCAGCCAAGTCCGTGGTTAAATGATTATGCAGCGTTTTCGCTGATGGCAGTGACCGGGGAGTTGAAATTTAAGGAAGAGGAAAGAGCTTCCTGGTTTTCGCATAAGGCTGAAACTGCAAAGCCGCATCACTATAGTGTCTATTTAGCCGACTATGATGTTATTGCGGAAGTTGCTCCAACCGAACGGGCTGCTCATTTCAAATTTACTTTTCCAGATTCAGATAGCTCCTATGTTGTTTTGGATGCTTTCAATAAAGGTTCTATGGTGAAGATCATTCCTGAGGAGCGTAAGATTATTGGTTATGCCAGGAATAACCATGGTGGTGTGCCTGAAAATTTCCATAATTATTTTGTTGCTGAATTTGATAAGGATTTTGAAGTTAGTCACACCTGGAAAGATGAGTGGGAGTTGCAACAAAATTCTAAAGAAGCAGAAGCCGATCACGTAGGAGCTATTATTGGTTTTAAAACTAAAAAAGGAGAAGAAGTTAATGTAAAAGTTGCCTCTTCCTTTATTAGTGCAGAACAGGCACAATTAAACCTTGATTCAGAAATTGGCGAAAGTGATTTTGAACAGGTAAAAACTAATGCCGAAAAAATATGGAACCAGGAACTTGGTCGAATAAAGGTAGAAGGAGAAAATACAGATCATATTAAAACCTTCTATTCAAGTCTGTATAGGGTTTTATTATTTCCGCGGAAATTCTATGAAATAAATAAAGAAGGAGAAAGGGTACATTGCAGCCCCTATAATGGCAAGGTCTTGCCAGGTTATATGTTTACCGATAATGGGTTTTGGGATACATTTAGAGCGGTATTTCCGTTTTTTAATTTGATGTATCCAGAACTGAATAGAAAAATAATGGCCGGTTTGGCGAATACCTACAAAGAATCTGGCTGGCTTCCGGAATGGGCAAGCCCCGGGCACAGAGATGTGATGATTGGCTCCAATTCTGCACCTATAATTGCCGACGCGTATTTAAAAGGGAATGTATATCCTGAAGACGTTGAGGTACTTTTTGAAGCAGTACTTAAAAACGCCAATGTTGAAGAAGGCCGTCCGGAAGCCTCGGTTGGACGTGAAGGTTTGGATTACTATAATGAATTGGGGTATGTACCATATAATGTAGGTATAAATGAAAATGCAGCCCGAACTCTGGAATATGCCTATGCCGATTGGACCATTGCGAAAATGGCGGAAGATTTGGACAGAAGAAAAGAGGTAAAACGTTTTAACCAGCAAGCCCTTAATTATAAAAAAATATTCGATTCGTCTACCAATTTAATGCGGGGTAAAAATGAAGATGGCAGTTTTCAGGAACCCTTTAATCCGCTTAAATGGGGCGATGCTTTTACCGAGGGAAACAGTTTACATTATACATGGTCTGTTTTTCAGGATATCGAAGGACTTATCAACTTAATGGGAGGTAATGAAGAGTTTACAGCAAAACTCGATGAGGTTTTTGAAATGCCACCAGAATTTGATGATTCATATTACGGATTCACCATTCATGAAATCAGGGAAATGCAAATTGTAAATATGGGAAATTATGCTCACGGAAATCAACCAATTCAGCATATGATCTATTTATACAATTATGCCGGAGAACCCTGGAAAACTCAGCAAAGAATCAGAGAGGTGCTAACTAAACTCTATGCACCAACTCCAGATGGTTATCCTGGGGATGAGGACAATGGGCAAACCTCTGCCTGGTATGTTTTCAGTTCATTGGGTTTTTATCCGGTCACTCCGGGAGCAGATCAATATGTAATGGGTAGTCCTATATTTGATAAGGCGACGCTAAAACTTCAGGATGGCAATGAATTTGAAATTATTGCCAAAAATAACTCAGAAGAAAATTTTTATATCAAAGAGGCTGAATTAAATGGAACTAGCTGGGATAAAACTTATTTGAATTACCAGGATATACAGAAGGGCGGAAGGTTGCAACTTGAAATGACCAATAGTCCTAATAAAAAAAGAGCTACTGGAGAAGAGGCTTTTCCCTTTTCAATGAGTTCTGATAAAAAATAAACGCTGTTTATGAAAAATGTCCTATTACTTGCCCTGGCTATTTTAACTATAGAATTTGGTCTTGCACAACAAGCTCCTGTAGATTATGTAAATCCGTTTATAGGTACTTCTAATTACGGAGCAACCAATCCCGGCGCTATAGCGCCGAGAGGAATGGCAAGTGTTTCTCCATTTAATGTTGCCGGGAGAATAGATCTTAATCCTTTGGAAAAGGACAGCCAATGGTTGTCTAATCCCTATGTTTATGAAAATAAATTTTTGACTGGTTTCTCTCACGTTAATTTAAGCGGAGTTGGCTGCCCCGATCTGGGAGTAATAATTTCCATGCCTACCACAGGAGCCTTAAAAACAAATCATCTGGAATATGGGTCTACTTATTCCAACGAAATCGCAAAGGCAGGATATTATTCCGCAGAATTGACAAAATATAATATTAAGGCAGAGGCTACTGCTTCAACCCGGGTAGGAGTGAGTCGTTATAGTTTTCCTGCCGGTGAGTCGAATATTTTACTAAACCTTGGGCTGGGATTAACCAACGAGCAGGGCGGGATGCTGAAAATTGTCTCTCCTAATGAGGTTGAGGGAATACGCACAGTAGGCTCTTTCTGTTATAATAATCCCGAAGCAGCATATCCGGTTTATTTTGTTGCAAAATTCTCTGAACCTGCCCATGAGTTTGGGGCCTGGAAAACACCTTACAAATATGAAGGTGAAGAAGCGCAATGGATGATTTACAATGGTAAGACCCGAATAAAAGAAGGTTTTACCCGAGAAGTCATTGGAGATAGTATAGGTGCATTCTTTAGTTATAATTTTGAACAACCTACGCAGGTAGAAGTGAAAATTGGAGTCTCCTACGTGAGTATTGAAAATGCTCGTGAGAATTTAGAACAGGAAGCAGGTCAGGCTTCCTTTGATGAGGTTTATAAAAAGACCCGTGATAAATGGAACGAAAAACTGAATAGAATTGAAGTTGAAGGAGGATCAGAAGATGATAAAATTATTTTTTATACCGCACTTTATCATACTCAAATTCATCCCAATATTTTAAATGATGTCAATGGTGAATATCCTGAAGTTTCCACAGGGAAAATTGGAAAAACTGAAGGAACCCGCTATACGGTATTTTCGCTATGGGATACTTATCGAAATTATCATCAGTTGATGAGTCTGGTATATCCGGAAGAACAAATACAGATGGTGAACTCCATGTTAGCAATGTATGATGAAAATGGCTGGCTGCCAAAATGGGAGCTAAATTCAACAGAAACATTCACTATGGTGGGAGATCCGGCAGCAGTGGTTATCTCGGATACCTATTTACGAGGCTTAACTGACTTTGATGTAGAAAAAGCTTATGAAGCGATGATAAAAAGCGCAACAGTTACAGAAAATAATCCTTTGCGCCCGGGTTTAACGGAATATCTTAAAAATGGCTATTTAAGTGTAGATAGCGGTGTGCCGGGACCGGTGTCAATTACATTAGAATATAATATTTCAGATTACGCCATTGCTCAATTGGCAAAAGCTCTGGGGAAAGAAGATGATTACAAAATGTTTTCTGATCGCTCTTTATCCTATCGAAATCTCTATAATCCCAAAACCGGATTTCTTCAGCCTAAACACATTAATGGAGAATGGTATAATCCTTTTAACCCAGAAGCCGGAGCTAATTTTGAAAAGAATGTGGGCTACATAGAAGGTAATGCCTGGCAATACCTGTTTATGGTGCCCCATGATATTGAGGGTCTGAAGAAGCTGATGGGTGGGGCAGAAGCATTTGATAGGAAACTGGATTTGGTTTTTGATGGAGGACACTATGATATGGCTAATGAGCCTGATATACTTTATCCTTACTTATATAATTATATTGAAGACAGTGAATATAAAACTTCAGCAAAGGTTACTGAACTTATAAAAAAATACTGCAAAAACAGCCCTGACGGTCTCCCCGGGAACGATGATACTGGAACTATGAGCGCTTGGGTTGTTTATTCTATGATGGGTTTTTATCCAGTTATTCCTGCAAATCCCATTTATACCTTTACAGAACCGGTTTTTGATATGGTGAAAATTAATCTTAACACCCAATACTACAAAAAGAAATCCATTATAATTGACTTCAGGTCATTGAATGACACTAACCCGACCATCGATTTTCCTACGACTCTTAAGCAGGGGTTTTTTATACATCACAATGCTTTTCTGAAATCAGATTGAGTTAATTTAAAAACTGTTAATAATTAATTAAAATTATAGTTTAAGTATACGTACTTCTTTCTATTTTAGCTTAAACATTTTCGTCTAGGTTTGTTATTTAGCTATTAAAATATGTTGTCGGTCGAAAACATTTCTGAATAGTTAATACTAACCTAAAATTTAACTAAATTTATAATCAAAAACATGCTGAAATGCGTGAAACAACTAATCAAAAACTAATTACACATGGGTAAAAAATTATTATTCCTGTTGGGATTAATGTTTTTTTCATTTAATCAAAACCTAATTGCACAGGAACAAACAGTAACAGGAACAGTAACTGATTCTGAGAACGGAATACCTTTACCAGGGGTTACTGTTTTGGAAAAAGGCACCAATAATGGTACCTCTACAGATTTTGACGGGAATTACTCTATCGAGGTTCCTGAAGATGCTATTTTGGTATTTTCCATGATAGGTTTTGTGAACCAGGAAATCCCGGTTGGCGGGCAAAACACAGTGAACTTATCACTATCCCCCGATATGGAGGCTCTTGATGAGGTGGTAGTAACCTCTTTAGGATTAACAAGAGAGAAAAAATCATTAGGTTACTCAGTAACCGAACTGGATTCAGATGAAGTGAATACGGTTAAAGATTATAACGTAGCCAGTTCCCTGGTGGGTAAAGTTGCCGGTCTGGTTGTTAATCAAGCTAGCGGAGTAGGTTCAGGATCGCGTATTACTATTCGTGGTAATAATACCTTAACAGGAAATAACCAGGCCCTTGTAGTGGTAGATGGTATTCCAATTGATGCCTCTGGAAATGAATCTGGAGGAAGTATATACAACAGTACCGTAACGGGTGGAGGTATTACAGATATTAACCCAGCCGATATCGAGTCTGTTTCTGTTCTTAAAGGCCCTAATGCGGCAGCATTATATGGGTCTCGTGCAGCAAGTGGGGTGATTTTAATTACTACAAAGAGAGGAAAAAGAGGAGCTGGTTTAGGTATCTCGGTAAATTCCAATATTTCATTAGAAGAAACCATGTTTTTACCTGAATTTCAAAATGAATATGGACAGGGAACCAATGGTGCTGTTTATTCAGATTTGGATAATTTCGGGTCTAGTTCCTGGGGACCCCGTTTAGACGGTTCTCAACAATTATATTACACTGGAGAAGAAAGGGCTTATACAGCACAACCCGATAATGTTAAAGATTTCTTTGAAACAGGGGTTAAAAGTATCAATACCATTTCTATGGATCAGGGCGGCGAAAATCATAGCGTAAGATTTTCTTACACAAACAACCAAACGACCTCTGTGATTCCAAATTCCGAACTACACAGTCATAATTTAAATCTTAGAGGTGTCATTGACCTCTCTGATAAATTAACGTTGGATAGTAAAGCCACCTATTTTACACAAGAATTAGAAAATAGAGTAAATGTGGGTACAGAAGGGGTTTTAGCTTATGTTTATAGAATGCCGAGAAACGTAGCTATAGATGACTTAAAAAAATATAAACCATCCTTGTGGAGTAATCCTGAGATGTTCCCCGATGAATATGGGGCTATTAGTTTTGCGGGACAAAATAAAAGTATGGGTAACCCCTACTGGATGTTAAATCAGGACACTAATGATGAACGAAGAGATCGCTTTCTTGGGTTCTCTAAATTAAATTATGAGTTTAATGATTGGCTCTCAGCATTTATTCGAATTGGTGGGGATGTCACCAATGTTAGAAGTGAGTATATCCAGGACTATGGTCACCACTTCTTCTATGATGGAAGACTTAATTTTTCCAATCGTAAGAATGTAGAGATTAACAGTGACTTTTTATTTACAGCAAATAAAGACCTCTCTGAAAAATTAAACCTTGTTGCCAATGTTGGAGGGAGTTTGTCAAAACGAACTTTTGAAGGAATGAGCGTAAGGGGGTCTCAATTTAGATTGCCTACACGTACTTTTCTGAATAATACCAATGTTCAAACCAGTACCCATACACCACTTGGAACCAAAAAAATAAATTCTCTTTACGGATCTTTTAGCTTTTCGTATGACGATTTTATGTACTTGGATCTAACGGCTAGAAATGATTGGTCATCTACCTTAAGCGAAGAAAATAGATCTTTTTTCTACCCTTCTGTGAGTTACTCCTTATTAATTGATCGTTTTCTAGATCCTAATAATGATGTCTTTGATATGCTGAAGTTAAGAGCAAGTTGGGCAGAAGTAGGTAACGATACAGGTGTTTATCAACTTTACCAGACATTTAGTGTGCCTACACAAGGGTATCTTGGACTTACGGTATTAGAAGGGCCAAGTGTGAAATTGAATCCTGATCTACAACCAGAAAGTGTGAAATCGACTGAGTTTGGAGTTGAGTTCAATATGTTTCAGAATAGGTTATATGGTGATTTCTCGGTTTATCAAATTGTTACCACCGATATGATTTTCAATGTTCCTGTGCCTTTTTCTACAGGTTATAGTTATTACAAAGAGAATGTAGGTGAGGTTAAAAATAATGGTATTGAGTTCATGGTAGGAGGTATTCCAATTAAAACAGATGATTTTAGATGGGATGTTTCCGTTAACTTCTCCAGGAATGAAAATGAATTAGTGGAATTGATAGATGGGTTGGATTATACTGTCTTAAATTCTCTTGGAGGCCTTTCAGTTAGAGCTGAAGTAGGAGGTGGAATTGGTGATATCTATGGTACAACCTGGAAGACCAATGAGAATGGGGAAAGACTAGTTAATGCGGAAGGTTTCCCTGTAGCGTCCAATGACAGGGAATTATTAGGGAATGCCCAACCAGATTTCATTGGAGGTCTTACCAATACCTTCCGATACAAAAACTGGAATTTACGCTTCCTGATCGATGGACGATTTGGAGGAGAAATTTACTCTGCAACCTCATCCTACCTGGATGCGGCCGGGGTATCAGAAAGAAGCCTGCAATATCGTGACCAGGGGGTAACCATAGATGCCATTAATGAAGGAACCGGTGAGCAGAATGACACTCAAATAAGTGCACAGCAATACTGGAGTAGTTACTCAGGCATTACCTCAAATTATGTATATGACCAAACAAATGTGCGATTAAGAGAGTTTGCACTTACTTACAGATTACCTAGCGAGATGATCGGAAATACTGGGTTAAATTCTGCTTCAATCGGTCTTATTGGTAGAAACCTTTTCTTCCTTTATAAAGATGCTGAAGATATAGACCCTGATGCTTCAATAGGTACAGGTCTTTCGGGACAGGGTATCTCATTGAACAATGCACCAACTATTCGTAGTCTTGGTTTAAACATAAATATTAATTTTTAATATAAAAGAATTATGAAAGGAATTATAAAGACAATAGGTGCAACATTGTTGTTAGTCTTTTCACTTACAGGTTGTTCGGATTTTGAAGAGATCAACACAAGACCGGATGCCTTTGGATCTGATGAAGTTAGTGCGAAATACTTTCTTACCGGTATCCAGATTGAACTATATGCCCCTAATCGCTTCCCCTATTGGCGGGCACAACTTATACATGCTGATCGGTTTGCTGGCCAATTTACCTTCGGGTACAACGGTTGTTGGTGGTCTGGTTCCCTAGCCTATAATTATAGTGCGGGGTATACAGATGCTGCATATAATTGGATGGCAGGTTATGTAAGTAACTTAAGTGTCTATCAGAACTTCGTGAAAGAAGGCGGGGATCTGGAGAATGAAAACTTTTATGCTATAGGCCTTATTATGAAAGGACTTTATTACCAGATGTATACGGATACCTTTGGTATGGTTCCATATTCTGAGGCTTTGAACCCGGATATTATCACCCCAAAACTGGATGAACAGGCCCAGATTTACCAGGGGGTAATAGAAGAGCTGGATCAGGCTATGGCCATCATTGGAAGTCAATCTGTAACTGGAGAGGGAATTGAGTATTTGGAGGAAAACGATCTTTTCTTCCATGGTAATCTTCAGCAATGGAAAAAACTGGCTAATACCTTAAAATTAAGGATGGCTTTAAGAGCCCAGGGTGCTTCAGGAGCTTCTTTTGCTGAAACCGCAATTTCCGAAGCCCTCCAGGCTCCGCTGTTAAGCACAGAGATGGACAATGCCTTAATGGAGAAGGATACAGAAATCGATCAATTTGGAAATGCCGCTTATGGTGATATATGGCATAATTTCGGTGGGGTTGGTTCTCACTGGAATGTTGGCAAAACCCTGGTGGATTACCTAAGGGATAATAATGATCCAAGGTTATCCAAATATGCTAAACCGATTTTCGGAGGTGATTTTACATTCACCAGACCAGCAGAAGGGTCAGCCGCTTCATTATTTGAAAAACACCTTGACTTTGTTTTGGGGGAATTGGATAATGCAGGAGTACCTTATACCAGAGAAGATTCTGGGGATGAAGTTTTTATCAGTGTGCCCCAGGATGAAGAATATTATGTAGGGCAGCCCTCGCGTTTGAATGCTGAAATTTACCCACATGTTAAGAACGATTTGTTTTCTGAACCTGCAGACTGGATAATCAATCCGAAGAACCAGGGAGAGGAAATATTCCCAGAAGTGGTATTTACTGCTGCAGAAGGTAACTTCTTACAAGCTGAGGCTATCGTGAAAGGATTAAGTTCCGGGGATGCCCAGGCTCTTTACCAGGAAGGAATAAGACAGGCGATGAAAATCTGGAGAGTAGAAGACAGCGAAATAGACGAGTTTCTAGCTAATGAAGAAATGGCTCTGTTAAATGGAACAGATGAGGAAAACCTTGAAAAAATAGCCGTTCAGAGATGGATCGCTGCTTATACTGATGGATTTGAAGCATGGGCCATAGTCAGAGATACTGGATATCCGGTTGAACTGGCTAACGGAGTTTCAGATTATGATATTTATTCTGCAGGAACTCTTAATGGTAAATATCCTCAGCGTATGAGATATGGAAACCAGGAGTATAATACTAACGGTGCAAATGTTGAAGCAGCCATCCAAATACAAGGTCCTGATGAACAGGGAACCGAGTTATGGTGGGCAGAGAATTAGTCAACTTGTTTAAACTTTGATTGTTTATCACAGGGGTCATCTTCTATTAAGAAAGATGACCCCTTATATTTTCTAAAACTAAAACTCAATTCAATTATGAAAAGAAGAAATTTCATAAGAAAGACTGGCTTAACAGGTTTAGGACTTTCAGTAATGCCTACTTCTTATTCAATAAATTCTCTAGAAGAATTTATTGCTCCTGCTTTTAAGCCTGTTTGTATAACCACCTGGAATTTTCACGAAGCTAACAAAAAAGCCGGAAAATTACTGGATAATAAAACTTCGGCTTTAGATGCAGTTGAGCAAGGTGTTCGTGTGGAAGAAAAAAATATTAAAAACCATACCGTAGGAAACGGTGGGACGCCAGACAGAGATGGTTTTGTTACCCTCGATGCCAGTATAATGGGCCCCGATGGGGACTGTGGTAGTGTAGCTTTTCTGCAGAATATAGAGCATCCAATTTCTGTTGCAAGAAAAATTATGGAGAGGACTCCCCATAAAATGCTTGTAGGGAAAGGAGCTTATAGCTTTGCTATAAATAATGGTTTTAAACCTAAAAATCTTCTAAGTCCTGAATCCAGGGAAAAATGGGAGGAATGGTTAGAGCATAAAGATTATAAGCCCATTATTAATATTGAAAATCACGATACGATTGGAATGTTGTGTTTAGACCAAAATGGAGATATGGCAGGAGCATGTACAACTTCCGGTTTAGCTTATAAAATGCATGGTAGAGTTGGGGATTCGCCAATCATAGGTTCCGGATTGTTTGTAGATAATGAAGTTGGCGGTGCTGTTGCCACCGGTTTGGGCGAAGAAATAATGAAGAATGTAAGCAGCTTTCTTATCGTTGAGTTAATGAGACAAGGCAAGTCCCCTCAGGAATCATGTGAAATTGCTATGCAACGTTTAATCTCCAAAAATCCCAGCTATAATGATTTTCAGGTGGCTTTTCTTGCTTTGAACAAAAAAGGCGAGGTTGGGAGTTTCTGCATTCATCAAGGTTTTACATTTATGAAATATGCTAAGACTATAAATGAGAATATTAGCAGCAAATCCCTTTTATAAAAAAATTATACTAGATCCAAGTGTGAAAGCTTAACTCCTGTTTTTATGAAGACTAAAAAATACAAAACTGCCTTTATCTTCTTAACGGCATTATTTTTCCTTTGGGGTTTTATAACCGTATTAGTCGATTCCCTAATTCCAAGGTTAAGAGAGGTCTTTGATCTAACCTATTTTCAGTCGGGAATGGTACAGTTTGCATTTTTTGGTGCTTTTTTCTTACTCTCTATTCCGTCAGGTTATATTCTTTCAAAAATTGGTTATAAAAAGGGTATTATTCTTGGTTTAAGCACAATGGCATTAGGTTGTCTTCTTTTTTATCCTGCCGCCTCTTATCGTATTTTCGGTATTTTTATGTTAGGTTATTTTACTCTTGCCGCTGGAATCACCATCCTGCAGGTTGCCGCTAATCCGTATGTTACTGTTTTAGGGCCGGAAGAAACAGCTTCCAGCCGTTTAAATCTCTCACAGGCCTTTAATTCGCTTGGAACTGCCATTGCTCCTGCTTTAGGCGCCTTATTTATTCTACAGGATAGAGTGAAAAGCACTGCTGAAATCCAGGTTTTAGATTCAATATCCCAAAAAACTTATTATATCGCTGAAGCATCAGCGGTACAATTACCATTTCTTGGGATCGCGGCTTTTATAGCCATAATTGCCCTGATTTTCTTTTTTGTAGATCTGCCAAAAGTTAGTGATAAAGAGGATTCAAATGACTACAGAAAAGTGCTGAAGAATCCAAATCTAATCTTAGGGGCAATAGGGATCTTTTGCTATGTTGGCGCCGAAGTTTCTTTGGGAAGTTATATGGTGAATTATTTTTTAAACCTCGACCTCGCTGAAACGGTACGGACGACTTCCTTTATGCGAACAATTGCAGGGTGGATCCTGACTAGTGGAGTAACAGCTTCCAGTGATATGGCAGTAGTAGGTGTTTTTGTTAGCTTTTACTGGACAGGTGCTATGGTAGGCCGTTTTATTGGTTCTTATCTCACAACAATTTTTAATCCTGCCAGAGTACTAAGTTTTTTTGCCCTGGGGGCGATTGTTATGATTTTAGTATCGATTACCCTGGTTGGTCTTCCCGCAATGTGGGCTATTATAGCGGTTGGATTTTTTAACTCGATTATGTTTCCCACAATTTTTAGCCTCGCCCTGAAAGGTTTAGGGGACGATAGAGCACAGGGCTCAGGAATTCTATGTACGATGATTGTAGGCGGGGCGATTATTCCCCCGGCCTATGGATTTTTAACAGATTCTTTTAATTTTAATATTGCATTTATTTTAATAATATGCTGCTATGCCTACATTCTCTTCTATGCCTTCAGAAATAAAAGGAAAATGGTGTTGACTTAGAACAGGTCTTGATAGCCTGGGTTATGACAATTATTATCCATTGATATGAAAGAAATTCAAAGTGTCTCTAATGATATCTTAGCAGAAATAATAATTTATTTGCAATGTGATAGATAAAACTGCCTGAAAATTCCTTACTCATACACCGAATGCTCTTTCCAGTAAGAAATTTCAGGTGGCCCGGCAAGAAAGGCCTGGGATTCAGTTTTAAACTGTTTGAGGTGTTCCGTTTCCATGTGCTCATTCTTATAGTAGTCTTCGTCGTTCCATACCTCGTAGAGCATAATATTAGAATTATCGTTTTTGTCTACGTGAAGTTTGATCTGAACGAAATGGTCTTCCTTCTCAACATTTTCTATGAGGCGTTCCATACTTGCCAGGGCGTCTATATTCTTATTGGGAAGGGTTTTGTATTTAACCAGGACGATAACTTCTTCGCCCTCTTCTTTGTTACAGGAAGTAAAACCTAGCACAATTAGGCTTATAAATAATAAGAGAATATTTTTTTTCATAACTATGATATTTTAATTGGATGTATCTATCAAAAATACAGCTTTCTACTGAAATAATGAGGGGTTCAATATTTCCTGAAAAAAACAACAATATATTCTAAAACATTCTAAGACCAGAATTTTATAATTTAACTCAACTCAAATCCCACTTTCCTGGTAATTGGAAATCAATTTGGGTGTTTTTATTATCTCCTTTTGGCCCTCTTACTTCTATTACTCACTAAATTCTTATCTTGGGAAAAGATTTAGTATACCCAATTTAGCTGTTCCATGCATAAACTCAATTTCAGAATCCCACATTTTAGATCATTACTTCTTTTACTGTTGGTATGTCTTTTTCTGCCTTTTAATGCTGAGGCTCAAATTCTGGGGGCTCCGGCTGAAAAGGAAGATAAAGAGGAAAAAATTCCGGAAGATCCGTTGGGTCGTAGAAGCCCACGAGGAACGGTAACGGGGTTTATTGATGCTATGGCTGGCCAAAATTATTCACGGGCTGCCAGATACCTTGAACTTTCCAGTATTTCAAATCAAGAGAAACGCGAGGAAATTGTGCAGGTTTTGCTAAGGCTGCTCGACCAGGGAGGGGATATTCTGCCTTATTCTCTCATCAGTAAAAATCCGGAGGGACGCACCGATGACAACCTGGATCAGGATACAGACAGGATTGGGAGCATTTCTGCCGATGGAGAGGTTATAGACATCCTTCTGGTTCAAACAAGGGACGAAAATGCTAATCCTGTATGGTTGTTTTCAGAAGAAAGTTTAAGTCAGATCGCTTCGTTAACGCTGGACCGAAGGGCTCTTGTTAACCGTATAATGCCAGAATTTTTACAGAATCGTATTTGGGGAGGGGTGCCTGCCGGGCAATGGATAATCGCCGTGCTACTTATCTTTTTGAGCTATGCTCTGGCCTGGAGCCTTATAAGTTTTATCACTTTTCTCCTTCCCAGACTATTGAAAGCTGCCAAAGAAGATCCGGTTTCAGGGATTATCGGGGCTCTTAAATTGCCCTTAATGCTTTATGCTGCGGTTTGGATCTTCGTGATTTTCTCTCGAAACCTGGGATTATCTATTATAATAAGACAGAAATTCAGTGTGCTCATCATCATTATTGGCATAGCGGCCTTACTTATACTCTTATGGCGCTTATCTGATTTCCTGGGAAAGTATTCTCAACAAAAGATGATTCTAAGAGGAAATCCTTCCGGGGTCTCAATAGTCTTGTTTCTGCAGAGAGCTGTAAAAATAGCCATAGTGATCTTTGGAGTTATTGCAATTTTAGGAATACTGGGGATTAATGTTACCGCTGGGCTTGCAGCACTGGGGATTGGAGGTATAGCTCTTGCCCTGGGAGCCCAAAAAACAATTGAAAACTTCGTAGGGAGTGTTACCCTTATCGCCGACAGGCCAATACGGGTAGGCGATTTTTGCCGCGTAGGAGAGATTTTAGGAACTGTAGAGAAAATAGGAGTGAGATCTACCCGAATCCGTACACTGGATCGTACCCTGGTGACCATTCCCAATGGCGCCTTTTCATCTGATACTATTGAGAATTATGCTCATCGTGATAAATTTCGGTTTCATAGCATTATTAACTTCCGTTATGAAACCAGTCCCGACCAGCTGAGGTTTCTCCTGGCAGAATTACGGAAGGTTCTGTATGCTCACCCCAAGGTTTTTGAAGATCCTGCCCGAATTAGATTTATTGGTTTTGGGTCCAGCTCCCTGGATATTGAGATTTTTGCTTATTTAAACGCCTTAGATTATAACGAGTTTTTGGAAATTAAAGAAGACCTCATGCTCTTAATGATGGACGTGGTAGAACGCAGTGGTACCGATTTCGCCTTTCCTTCTCAAACACTTTATTTTGCCAAAGATGAGGGGCTCTCCAAAGAAAAAGGAGAAATTGCAGAAAACCAGGTGAAAAAATGGCGGGAAAAAGGCGAAATGCCCATTCCTAAATACAGTGAAGAGCAGATCGAATCGCTGCGATCGTCGCTCGATTATCCGCCTAAAGGATCAGTGGCCCGAAAAGAATCACCGGAAAATTGAGTTGAATCCATTAAGTTTCTTCAGAAGTACCCTGAAATTCCCTGTATTTTAAGACTCGTTTCGAGATAGGAATCAGCATTAATCCGGCAATTAGGAAGAGGCCAAAGGAAACTCTCAGATTAAAAAGATGAGCAATATAACCAACAAGGGGTGGACCCAGTAACATCCCCGCGATAGCGTAAGTTGTCACTATGGAAATAGCCATTCCGGGAGAATATTTTTCCGAAGAACCGGCAAGTAAAAAGGTCATTGGGACAACAGCAGCCACGCCGAGGCCTACCAGGCAAAATCCCACCAGAGCCGCCCAAAAATTGGGGAAAATGGTCATCAATAAAACTCCTGAAATGATAAACACTGAACTTACAATATAGGTTTTTTGCATTCCTAGCCGTTCCATTATCTTATCTGAATAAAATCTGGAAAGCGCCATAAAGATCATAAAGATGAGGTAGCCCAGTGTGAAAATATCCTCGTTCACAACATCCCTGAAGTATACGCCACTCCAGTCAAACATTCCGCCTTCGCATAATGCCGCGAAAAAAACCAGTAAGCCCAGATAGAGTATAAATTTATCGGGTTTTCCCAGTCTTAATTTATTTCCTATCGTAGATCTGTCCTTTTTCAGCAGAAAGGAAAAACTCACGGCTGCCGCCAGAGTCCCTGTAATAGCTACCATCAGGATATGATAAAACATAGGTATTTCCAGTTTTATCATTAAAGTGGAAACCGCAACCCCGGCAACTCCGCCGGTGCTCCATAAGCCGTGAAAAGATCCTATTATCTTTCGGTCAAATTTTTTCTGAAGGCTTAGGGATTGAGTGTTAATGGCGATATTGAAAATACGCATCGCAAAAGCGAAGACGGAGATCGATATCACCAGCATAAACATATTATCTGTAAAACCAATTCCCAGCAGTCCCAATGCCAGTAAAGCGAAGGAGGCCAGCAATGGCAATCGGCTCTCGAACCTGGATACAAGCCAACCAGAAATTGGTAAACCTATCATAGAACTTACCGGCATTGTGATAAGCAAATTTCCCAGTTCAGCCTCATTCAGGTCAAAGAATGTCTTCAGACTGGGGATGCGGGATGCCCAGGTCGAAAAGAAAAACCCCGAAATAAAAAAATAGGTGCTTAATGCGATACGTTGTTTCTTCCTGCTTTCCATAAGTGATTTCAAGCAGCAAATATCTCTGCTATTTTCTTAAATAGAAAATTTTATGATTGGATTATTTTCTGCTAAAGTTCTACCCTTTTTTGATGCTTATTTGCGTTTTAACTTGATCAACAAGGGAGCAGATTTTCCTGCGGGTTTGATCAATAAATTGCCTTCTCCTGCTTTAGAAGCATTTATTTCAATATCGAAACTGGAGTTGGGAGCAATTATGTTGGGCAGATTTTCTTTGTTGGTTATTTCAAAGATTTCAGGGGTATCGATTTGAAGGTAGCTTATTAAAATCGCTTGATTACCGCCTGTGTTTTTAATAGTTATTACTTCTGAAGAATTCTTAAAATCAATATTATCTGCTGAGACTATTAATTTACCTGGTAGGATAGAGTCTGCTTCAAAAGAAACCTTCTCTTCCGAAGAAAATATTTCAAAATTATCCAATTCGGGGCCACCGCCGCGATTTCCACTTCCTGCTCCAATAATTATACTATTATTTAAAGAAATTGCCTGGGTGCCGTGCCTCCCAAATTGCATATCCGGTAAAGAGGTCCAGGTTTTGGTTTCAAGGTCAAATTGTTCTACTTCGCTATGAGCGGATTCCTGCTTTTCACTTTCCCCGCCAAGAATCACCGGTTTATTATCAAGAATAGCTGTAGCAGTTCCCGCCCTGGGAGTGGGAATATCTTCAAAAGTGTTCCATTCTCCTGTTTTAAAATCGTAGATATCGGTTTGCTTTACCGTGCCGGCAAACCCATTATCGGGAACACTACCTGATCTTCTTCCACCGGCAACAAAAAGTTTATCATCTACCACAAGCGATTGAAAATGGTCTCTTGCTCTTGGCGAATCAGGTAAAGTTTTCCAGGTATTGGAATACGGATCATATTCATCAAACCAATTTACCCATCCCGAGCTGTGGCCATTAATAATTCCGTTTGTAACGTATATTTTGTTTTGGTAAACACTTACACCGGCAGCACCGCGTTGGCGATCTTTAGGAATTTCAGGCCCAATACTCCATAGATCTTCTTTTGGGTCGTAAATCAGGATATTGCCTACCGGAGTTTCATAAGGCCAGCCTCCGGTAAAAGCCCCAATAACGTAAACTAATCCGTCTAAAGCTACAGCCTGAAAATGATGAATTTCCAGGGGCGGTTTTGAGGTCTCCGACCATTTCGCTGATTGTATATTGTAGCGGTTCACCGGCTTTTCACCTCTCCCCCCAATAAGAAATAATTCGTCCCCAACTTGAACAAAAGCATTTTCGTGCCTGTTTAAAGCGTGATTTTTAGCGGGTAGTCCTTTCCAGTTTTGAGCTAAAGCCGGGGTGATAAACAAAAGGCAAAAACAAAAATAGAGAAGCTTCATATCTTAAGATTATTTAGCCGAAAGTTAGCTAATTTATAACATAAGTCTAAGCCTTTTTAAGTGGCTTTGGCTGCTAATTTTAATATGATGTTGTTTATGACTCATAATCTGGTGCATCTTGCCAAAACACTGAAAGAAAATCCGTATCCAACCAACGTAAAAAAGCTGGAAAAGGAAGCTGAAAAAATGAACAAATAGGCTTTCCTCTAGTTAGGGAGGTTTCTTATCTTGCGATTATGATAAATCTTGATCAGTACATAAGAGACATCCCCGATTTTCCTAAAAAAGGGGTAGTATATAAAGATATTTCCCCAATGCTTCAAAGTCCCGAGGCGATGCGCTTTGCGGTTAAAACTTTCATTGAAAACCTAAAAGGGGAAAAAATAGATAAAGTTATTGGGGTGGAATCCCGCGGATTTTTTTTCGCAACGCTTTTAGCCGAAAAACTCAATGCCGGGTTTATCCCAATTCGGAAACCGGGGAAACTACCTTATAAAACCCACACCGAAGCTTACGAACTGGAGTACGGCACCGATTCCCTGGAGATCCATCAGGATGCGATTGAAAAAGGGGAGAAGGTATTGGTGCACGACGATGTTCTGGCCACAGGCGGGACAGCGCTCGCTGCCTGCAACCTGGTGGAAAAACTAGGAGGAGAGATCATTCAATGTAATTTCCTTGTAGAAATAGGCTTTTTGAAAGGTCGGGATAAATTGAAGAATTATCAGGTGGAATCTCTGCTTAAGTATTAATCAAGAGCATTCTTCGTGACCCAGAGCTTCCAGCCAATAATCGCCATCTGTACTTTACTGGCTTTTTGCAGGTCGAGTTGCTTTTTTGAGTAGCTCGGTAAAACTTTCTTGTTGAAACGAGAGAGTAATTTGAAGAATTTCTTTTTCATTAGTTCCGGTTGGTTTTACCCAAAGGTATTGAAATTCAAGGAATAGGAAAAGCCCCGGTAACATCCAGGGCCTTATAAAGGGAATTGTTTTTATCTTATTCTTTTAATTTCACTTCAATGGCTCCTCCTGCTGCTTTTTTGCCATATTTTTCAATCGCTGCGGAACCCCTTATAACGTTCATAGACTTTATATCTGTGGGCTGAATCGATCTTTTTAGGTATTCCATGTCCTTTTCCTCACCTTCAACTATTACCATTGGTTGCGCGGTTTTATCTGACTGGAAGTTTGGCTGTGGATTTCTTATTCCAGTTTTAGTTGTTTCAATTTTAGTGGGTTGAAAAGCGATTAGAGAATCGGCAGATATCGGTAAAACGTCCTTTTTATCAAGTTCCCTTATCTTGACCTTTGTTCTTTCTATAGCTCCCTGGCTTTTATTCTCAACATTGGTCTCCTGTCTCTTTTTTGTCTTAACCATGATTACGCCGTTCTTACCTTTTTTCCCTACTTCTTCTATGGCCTTTTTATCTTTTAGCACATTGATTTCAGCTATCAATTCGGGATCAAGCTTGTCTAAAACTTCTTTTTCCACTTCTTTGCCATCGATCATGTACACAAGGTTCTGGGGTAAGTTTTGTTCACTGTCAGGCTTAACAACTTTTTTCACCAATTGTTCTTCCGTTTTTTGCCCTGGTTTTTTATTACCTATAGCAATAAAAGCTACTTTAGCATTTTCATGAAATTTAGCACCGATCTTAAAAGGAATTAAGTGATTGTTTTCATCGGTTTCCGATTTGAAACTACGGGAATCACCGGTTTCAAGCGTGTAAGTGATATGGATTTTTTTTAATTTATTTTCTGAGAACAGAACCTGATCCCAGTCTAGTTTTACATTTTTTTCAGCAAAAGCTTTTTTGTATTTTTCCAAATCCTTTTCAGTAGTTTTTTCTGAAAAATGGGCCTCTAAAATTTGCTGATCTTCTTCAGAAATTGAGCTGTATTTATTGTCTCCGGATTTTAATATTCTTGCTTCTGTCTTTACATTAAAAGAAAGCATAAAGGCTAAAATGAGCGGGAATAACAGCATCATTTTCCATGGTTGCTGGTTAGATTTCTGATTTTTGTTTAACATAAGGATTCGTTTTTTGATTAATGATTGATAAAACTGATTAGTAAGCGGCGGTGGAAAATTTCTGGCCGTTATTTTTACAAGCGTACGTTGATAGGCTGTTTTTTCTCCTGAAGCTGCCACTGTTTCTTTGTCTGCGATAAATTCCAGGTTTTGTTCAATGCTTTTTTTGTAAAACCAGCTTAAGGGATTGAACCAGAGTAGGGCAGTGGTGAGATTTGCAAAAAGTACATCTATAGAATGCTTTTGGCGCGCATGAACCTTTTCGTGGCAAAGAATTAAATCCAGCTCTTTTTTAGAATGAGCGTCAGGATTGTAAATGATAAACCAGAAAAATGAAAATGGGGGAAAGTCTTTTGTGGTTTCAATAAGATAATAACTTTGGTTTCTTTGAATTGGATGGGCTGAAATAAGCTTTATGACAGAAATCAACTGGAAACCGAGCCTTAACAACAAAATAAGGGTGACTATCATATAAATCCAACCTGCAAACTCCCATATATTAAAAATTGGAGAAGCTTCGTTAACGGAAGTTTCAGTAATTCCTGTGGCAGTATAATTTGACACAGGTTCTACCCAGATTTTTCTGGTAAAAGTTATGGCGGGCAATATAGCAGCGGCAACTATACCTCCAAAAAGAAATTTTCTATTAGCCACAAAATCGGTGTCTTTTTTTAGTAAAAGCACATAAACAAGGTAAAACAAGCTTAAAAGAGCAGTACTTTTCAAAAGGTAAATTAAAAATTCTTCCATGGCTATTTATTCTTTTCGATAATTTCCAGGATTTCCCGTAGCTCTTTTGCACTGATTTTTTCTTCCCTGGCAAAGGAACTCACCACGCTTTTAAAGGAGTTGTCAAAAAATCTTTTTGTCGCCAGGTTCATGAAATGTTTGCGGTATTCTTCTTTAGAGATAATGGGATAATACCTGTGGGTTTTTCCAAAAGCTTCGTGGGCTACAAAGCCTTTTTCCTCCAGCTTCCTTACAATCGTTGAAACCGTATTATAATGCAGATTTTGGTCCTTTATCTCAGGAAGGATCTCTTTTACAAAAGCTTTTTCGAGCCTCCATAGAGTACGCATTATCTCTTCTTCCTTGTTGGTTAATTTCTCCATACTACCACGTAATTAATAAAAAAATTAGAATTTGGTTTTTCAAATGTAACGAAAAAAATAGTTAGTAAACTATAAAAATAGTTATTAATTTAAAATTAGATTTCCCATAGCGGCTTACTTCTTTTATCTTCGCAAAAAAAAATATTGATGAGTATACTATTCATTTTAATAGGACTGGCGCTTTTAGTTGTAGGAGGTGAGTTTTTGGTTAGAGCGGCAGTAGCCTTATCTTTTAAATTAAGTGTCTCACGCATGGTGATCGGACTTACGGTCGTATCTTTCGCCACTTCTGCACCTGAATTAATCGTGAGTCTGCAGGCGGCCCTTGAAGGGTTTTCAGATATTTCCCTGGGTAATGTTATTGGTTCCAATATTGCAAACATTGGCCTGGTACTGGGAATCACGGCTATTATATCATCCCTTGCTGTAGACAGAGAGTTTTATCGCTTCAACTGGCCGGTGATGATGCTTTTCTCTTTTGCACTTTATTACTTTCTGAAGTCTGGTGAAAACATTTCCCGCCTGGAAGGGCTGGCCCTGCTTATTGCCCTGGTGATATATCTCATCGTTCTTATCTATCGCTCGAGGAAGAAAGCTGAATTGCCAGTGGAAGGGATTGATGATTCCCTTAAGGAAACCACGAATTTCAAAATGATCATCTGGCTTTTAATTGGTGGCGGTACACTGTGGGGTGGTTCAGAATTATTGGTTAGCGGCGCGGTCGATCTTGCAACAACCTTAGGAGTAAGTGAACGTGTTATCTCGGTGACTATGATCGCCATTGGAACCAGTGTTCCTGAACTTGCGGCATCGGTGATTGCTGCTTTAAAGAAGGAAAAAGCAATTTCCCTGGGGAACCTCATTGGTTCTAATATTTTCAATATCGCCTCGGTTTTGGGGATTACGGCATTAATTCAGCCTATTTATCTACAGTCTGATAAAATCCTGACAAGCGATATTTTCTGGATGATCGCTTTCTCTTTTGTTCTAGTTCCCTTAGCATTTCTTCCAAAAAAATATCTTTTAAGCCGATATAAAGGTATGATATTGTTTGTAGGATATGTGATTTTTATCGGTCTTGCATTTTTGGGATAAAATTAGGGGGATATATTGATAAAAGTTAAAAAATTACATCTTGACCCCTATTTTTTGGAGGGGGTATTTTAAAAATAACTACATTTGGTGCTGAAATTTAAAATTCAAACAGCACAATATGTCAACTTTACGATTTGAAGCCATTAAACAAACTTTTAACCGGAAACCGGTAAAGGTGGAAGAGCCTGCAAGAAGATCTGAAATCTTCGCGACCAATGTTTTTCATGAAGATATAATGCGTCAGTTTCTTACCAAAGAAGCTTACCAGAATGTGAAAGATGCTATAGAAACAGGGGCAAAAATAAGTCGGAATGTTTCCGATCATATTTCAACAGGAATGAAAGAATGGGCTATCTCCAAAGGAGTAACTCATTATACCCACTGGTTTCAGCCACTTACAGGAACTACCGCCGAAAAGCACGATGCCTTTTTTGATACCGTAGGGCCAACCAGTGCAATAGAAAAATTTGGAGGCGGGCAATTAGTTCAACAAGAACCTGATGCTTCCAGTTTCCCTAGTGGAGGTATTAGAAATACCTTTGAAGCCCGTGGATATACCGCATGGGATCCAACTTCTCCTGCTTTTATTTGGGGAACTACCCTTTGTATTCCTACTATTTTTGTGAGTTATACCGGGGAAGCTTTAGATTATAAAACTCCATTGCTTCGTGCCTTACAAGCGGTAGACAATGCGGCCACAAAAGTTGCTAAATATTTTGACAAGAATGTAACCAAGGTACAAGCTACCCTGGGTTGGGAACAGGAATATTTTCTCATTGATTCCGCCCTCGCCAATACAAGACCCGACCTACAACTGGCAGGACGTACTCTTTTAGGACACTCTCCGGCAAAAGGTCAGCAGTTGGACGATCATTATTTTGGTTCTATTCCAACACGGGTACTTTCCTTTATGAAAGATTTGGAGATAGAGTGTATGAAACTGGGAATTCCGGTAAAGACGCGTCATAACGAGGTTGCACCCAACCAGTTTGAGCTGGCACCTATTTTTGAGGAAGCCAATCTTGCAGTAGACCACAATTCCCTGCTTATGGATGTAATGTCTAAGGTTGCTGAAAGACATGATTTTAAAGTTCTGTTTCATGAAAAGCCTTTCGCCGGCATAAATGGAAGTGGAAAACATAACAACTGGTCCCTTAGTACCAATACAGGAACAAACCTGTTAGGACCCGGTTCTACACCGATGAAGAGTCTTCAGTTTTTAACCTTCTTCATCAATACTATTAAAGCGGTACACGATAATGAAGAATTGTTGAGAGCTGCTATCGCCAGCGCTTCCAATGATTACAGACTTGGAGCTAACGAGGCGCCACCTGCAATTATTTCTACTTTTATCGGGTCCCAACTTACCAAAGTTCTGGATGAACTCGAAAAAGTAACCGATGGCAAACTCTCTCCACAGGAAAAAACAGAACTAAAATTGAATGTTGTTGGAAAGATCCCTGAGATCCTTCTTGATAATACCGACAGGAACCGAACCTCACCTTTTGCTTTCACCGGCAATAAATTTGAGTTCAGGGCAGTAGGGTCTACCGCCAACTGTGCGAACCCAATGACCGTTCTCAATACTATAGTTGCCAAGCAGCTTAAGGACTTCAAAAAAGAAGTTGATGAGCTGATTAAGGCCAAGAAGATGAAAAAAGATGATGCTATCTTCAATGTGTTGAGAGAGTACATTAAGAAATCCAAGAAAATTCGTTTTGAAGGAGATGGATATGGCGAAGCCTGGGAAAAAGAGGCTGGAAAACGTGGTTTGAGCAATAATCGCTCTACCCCGGAAGCTTTAAAAGCTTTGGTTTCTAAAAAGACCATAGATCTTTACAAAGAAATGGGAGTGATGAATAAGGTTGAGATTGAAGCGCGTCACGAAATCGAACTGGAAGAATACTCTATGAGAATTCAGATTGAAGGTAGGATTCTGGGTGATATAGCCCGAAACCATGTAATCCCTACTGCGATTCGTTATCAGAATTTACTTATTGAGAACGTAGAAGGTCTTAAGCACATTTACAATGAAGGCTTCAAAGAACACTCCAGAGAGCAACTGGATATCATCGAGAAGATCTCGGCGCATATCGCAAATATCAACAGTAAAGTGAATGAGATGATTGAGGCAAGGAAAGTTGCCAATAAGATCGAAGATCCAGAGAAGCGGGCTTTTGAGTACTGCAATGAGATAAAACCATTCTTTGATGAGATACGATACCACTGTGATAAACTGGAGTTAATGGTAGACGATGAGCTTTGGCCATTAACCAAATACCGCGAACTCCTGTTCACCAAGTAAATTAAATTAGGTTACATCTGTTAACAAACCACGTGCTTTTAGAAGTACGTGGTTTTTTTATGGCTAAAAATTAGTCAGCTTCTGAGGTTCTAAAATTGGTAATCTCCTTATATTTGGGCCTTCAACAACAAAACAATATGAGCCAGGAAACCAGTAAACGCTACGCCCAAAGAGGTGTTTCGGCAGGAAAGGAAGATGTTCACAATGCTATAAAGAATGTAGATAAAGGCTTGTTTCCGCAGGCCTTTTGCAAAATAGTTCCCGATTATCTTACCGGAGATGAGGAATTTTGTCTCATCATGCACGCCGATGGTGCCGGCACAAAATCTTCCCTGGCTTATATGTACTGGAAGGAAACCGGAGATCTTTCGGTTTGGAAAGGTATCGCCCAGGATGCGCTTATCATGAATATTGACGATTTACTTTGTGTTGGTGCTACCGATAATATTATGCTTTCCTCAACTATTGGAAGAAATAAGAACCTGGTTCCGGGAGAAGTGATTTCCGCAATTATCAACGGAACCGAAGAACTCCTTAAAGATCTTAAGGAATTTGGAGTGGAAATTCATTCCACTGGGGGTGAAACCGCTGATGTTGGTGATTTGGTAAGAACCATTATCGTGGATTCTACCGTAACTGCCCGTATGAAACGCAGTGAGGTGATTAATAATGCCAATATAAAAGCAGGAAATGTGATTGTTGGCCTCTCTTCTTTTGGGCAGGCAACTTACGAAAAGGAGTATAACGGCGGAATGGGCAGCAACGGCTTAACTTCGGCGCGACATGATGTCTTCTCAAAAATTCTTGCTGAAAAATATCCCGAAAGTTTTGATAATGGGATTCCTGAAGATTTGATCTACTCCGGATCTAAGAAACTTACCGATAGAGTAGAAGACGCCCCGCTTGATGCCGGGAAATTGGTGCTTTCTCCAACCCGCACCTATGCTCCGGTCATCAAAAAAATACTTTCAAAATTCAGCAATAAGGAAATTCACGGGATGGTGCATTGCAGTGGAGGCGCACAAACCAAGATCCTTCATTTTGTTGAAAATCTGCATATTATTAAAGATAAGCTCTTTGAAGTGCCGCCATTGTTTAAGCTTATTCAGCAGGAAAGCAAAACCGACTGGAAAGAGATGTACCAGGTGTTCAATATGGGCCACAGGATGGAGCTATATGTAGACGAAGAGATCGCCTCAGAGATAATAGAAATCTCTAAATCCTTCAATGTAGACGCTCAGATTGTGGGTAGAGTGGAAGCTTCCGAAGAAAAAAAACTCAGTATTAAAAGTGAGTTTGGAAAGTTTGAGTACAAATAGAAATCTAACTGGTAAATTCCGGATTTATATATCCTAATTCTTCTAATTGCAGGGGACTTGTGATAAGTTTGGTGCAGCCCTTTTTTAGAAAGTATAAATCATCGGCAATTTCCTGGATTTCCTTATAAAGGTGATCAGTAATTACAAAAGCTTTAAATTGCTTTTCCCGAAGTATTTCCTGTTTAATAATATCCATATAAATCGGATCCAGGTGAGTGAATGGTTCATCAAGTAAAACCAATTTGGCATCTGACTTTATAATTAACCAGGTTTCTACCAGTCTTTTTTCTCCTCCTGAGAGTTCTGCGATTCGGTGATTTTTCTGTAATGCAAGCTTTGGAAAAATTTCGGCGAATTCAGCCCAGTTTATATTAAATAAATTGAAAAGGCTTTTCAATTTAATATTTAAGGGTAGATAATTTTTCTGCGAAAGAAATTTCACCATTTTTGTACGGTAAAATCTATTGAGATAACCTTTTCCATCTACTCTTATAAGCTGGTTATTCGCCGTGAGGTTTCCGAAGAAAATTTTAAGCAACGAGGTTTTCCCACAACCGTTTGTGCCTAAAAGTCCGGTTACTTTTCCGGTTTCGGTTTTTAAGTAGACCCCGTAGAGAATATTTTTTTCTCCAAAATTTAGTTCTATATTTTCGAGTTCAAAAACCATAGAGCAGTCTAAAAAATTTATAGGAAACAGCGGTAAGAATGAATTCGGCAATAAGACATCCGGCTAAAAGAAATCGCGGACTGATTCCAAAATTCCTAAAAAATATCAGCTTATCATCTTCAGGAGTAAATCTAAACCAGGCAAATAAACCTGTAAAAAGAAAAAATTTAAGAAGTAGCGTAACCTCTGCCGGATTCTTCATAAAAACCAGAAATGCATTCAGAATAAGGCTGGGAAAAAGAAATTTCCTGTAGAAAATAAAGAAGACTCTAATTTTTAAAATCAAACCGGAGGTTTTAGTACCGTTTCTAAAGTTATGAAAAATTGGTGGAGTGGATTTCCAATTTCAAAAACACCGCGGTTTTTCTAAAAATTTTCCATTACCCGAAATCGCCTAAAATATCGTAAATTTGCTTTCCTAAAAATCAGTTAGATTTATATGATTGAGAAGCTTAACATAGTAAAGCAGCGTTTTGATGAGGTGAATGATCTTATCATTCAACCCGATGTGATTTCAGATCAGAAACGATATATAGAATTAAACAAAGAGTACAAGGACCTTAAGGCGCTTATGGATGAGCGCACCAAATACCTTGAACTCACCAATAATATCAAGGAAGCTGAAGAGATCATTGCCGATGGCAGTGATGCCGAAATGACCGAGATGGCTAAAATGCAGTTGGAAGAGGCAAAAGAGGAACTTCCAAAACTCGAGGAGAAGATTAGAATGATGCTTGTGCCAAAAGATCCTGATGATGCCAAAAACGTAGTTATGGAAATCCGCGCCGGTACCGGTGGGGATGAGGCCAGTATTTTTGCCGGAGACCTTTACCGGATGTACACTAAATACATTGAAAGCAAAGGCTGGAAAAGTAATATTGTAGATTTTAGCGAAGGAACCAGCGGTGGTTTTAAAGAGATAATCTTTGAAGTTACCGGTGAAGATGTTTACGGCACCTTAAAATTTGAAGCCGGAGTTCACCGGGTTCAACGTGTTCCGCAAACGGAAACCCAGGGTCGGGTTCATACTTCTGCTGCTACGGTAATGGTACTTCCTGAAGCCGAAGAATTTGATGTAGAAATAGATCCTAAGGATGTGCGAATAGATTATTTCTGTTCCTCAGGTCCAGGAGGACAGTCGGTGAACACCACCTATTCAGCAGTACGACTTACTCACGAGCCTACCGGGTTGGTAGCACAGTGTCAGGATCAGAAATCTCAGCATAAGAATAAGGATAAAGCTTTTAGGGTACTTCGTTCCCGTTTATACGAAATGGAGCTTGCCAAAAAGCAGGAAGCTGATTCTGCAAAAAGAAATTCTATGGTATCCAGCGGAGACCGTAGTGCTAAGATTAGAACTTATAATTATTCCCAGGGAAGGGTAACCGATCACCGTATCAACTTAACCCTTTATGACCTTGGCAATATCATAAACGGCGATATTCAGAAGATCATCGATGAACTGCAATTGGTGGAAAACACCGAAAAGCTCAAGGAAAATTCTGATGTATTTTAAAATAGTCACCTCCGCGAAGGCGGAGGTCTCTTTTTTAATATCAATACAATTCACCAATAATTTAAATCCTCCCAAAAACCAGTTTCAATGTCCAACCAAGAACTAACCGAACAAATACTGAAGAAAAAATCTTTTTTATGTGTAGGCCTGGATGTTGATCTGGAAAAGATTCCAACCTATTTGCTTTCTGAAGAGGACCCTATTTTCAGTTTTAATAAAGCGATCATTGACGCCACCCATAAGTTTTGTGTGGCCTATAAACCCAACATCGCTTTTTATGAAGCTAATGGGATTGACGGCTGGAAAGCTTTGGAAAAGACTATAAATTATTTGCACCAGGAATACCCCGAGATTTATAGTATTGCAGACGCTAAGCGGGGAGATATAGGAAATACTTCCCGAATGTACGCCAAGACCTTTTTAAAGGATTTAGGTTTCGATTCGGTTACAGTAGCGCCTTATATGGGAAAGGATTCTGTGGAACCCTTTCTTGAATTTGAAAATAAACACGCCATTCTTCTGGCCCTAACTTCGAATGAGGGTGCTTTTGATTTTCAGACCCAAAAAATCGATGGGGAAGAACTTTATAAAAAAGTCATTCGGGTGTCCCAAACCTGGGAAAATGCCGATAGACTAATGTATGTGATTGGAGCAACAAAAGCAGAATTTCTCACTGAGATCAGAAAGATCATTCCCGAAAACTTTTTGCTGGTGCCTGGAGTTGGCACCCAGGGTGGAAAACTGGAAGATGTATGTAAATATGGTTTGAGCAAAAATGTAGGTCTTTTGGTTAACTCTTCCAGGAAGATCATTTATGCTTCTGAATCTTCTAATTTTGCCGAAATAGCCGGGGCCAAAGCTGAGATACTTCAACGACAGATGGCCGAGGAATTAAGGCAACTTTAAATATATTTTTATGGAATTGTGGGATCAGCTTCAACGAAAAATCGTATTAGATGGAGTTCCGCAGCGCGTGGTGTCTTTGGTGCCCAGCCAAACCGAACTCCTCATAGATCTGGGACTGGAAGAAACACTGGTGGGCGTCACCAAATTCTGTGTGCATCCCATTTATCTTCTGAACACTAAAAAGATCGTGGGTGGTACCAAGCAGGTTCATATAGACAGAATAAAAAATTTACAGCCCGATCTCATTTTATGCAATAAAGAAGAGAATACTCCTGAAATAGTAGAAGCTCTGGAAAAAATTGCTCCCGTTCATGTCTCAGATATCAACGAAATTGATGATGCTTTTGAAATGATGCTTCAGTATGGGCAGATATTTAACAAGGAAGAATTTGCCAAAACGATGGTGAAATCCATAAAGGATAAAATTTCAGCATTAAAGGAAATTAATAAAGGAAAACCGACAAAAAAAGCAGCTTATTTGATCTGGAAAAAACCCCTGATGGTGGCCGGAAAAAATACTTTTATCGATACTCTTTTGCAGTTGAATAATTTTGAAAATGTATTTGAAGATGAAAGATATCCGGTTACTAACCTTGAAGAACTTAAAGCGAAAAAACCTGATTTGATCTTACTGTCATCAGAGCCTTATCCTTTTTCTGAAAAGCATATTGAGTTTTTTGGAAATACTGGAGCGGAAATAAAACTAGTGGACGGGGAGTATTTTAGCTGGTATGGCTCGCGTTTATTAGGGGCCATGGATTATTTTAAAAATCTGAATTTTTAATGGTCTATTTTATCATATTCCATTCTGTGTAGTTCGTCCAATATTTTTCTTGCCTTATCATTTAACCGATCACTTTCTTCCTTATCGGTTAATGCAAGTTTGTAGGAGCGGTGCATAAGCTGTTTATACTTATCACACATGCATTCCTCTTTTGTTCTTGTTTCAAAAATCTTAAACATAGCATCATCAACCTTAAACATTCCATCTTCCTTTCGCGTACAAAGATAGATTTAGGCCTCCATAAGTTGTGCTAAGCTTTGGTTAAGCTTATTGTAAAATAATTTTTATAAGTACTGTGTTTGTTAAAAAATTAAGGTAAACCCTGGAAATTAAATGGTTTAGGTTAATCCTGCAGCGAAAAAACCCTTTTTAGTAAGGCAGTGCTTCTGGCAGCCACATTTTCCCTGATTTCCTTTTCCTCTATTGCGATCATGGTATAAACCCCTTCAAGGGCTTCGCTTGTGACATAATCCACGAGGTCCGGATTTACATTGTTGGTTAAAGGTAAATTATTATAACGGTTAATAATGTTGCGCCAAACTTCAGTTGCTCCAACTTTATCCAACGATTCCTTTACAACCGGGTTAAAACTGTTATAGAGTGGAGTCTCGGTTTTATTGGTAAGATACACTGTAGCCGCGTTTTCACTTCCCAGTAAAATGTTGCGGGCATCGGTAAAATTGATCTCTCTTACAGCATTCACAAAAATGGGTGTAGCCTCTTTAACGGCTTCCTCGGCAGCACGGTTAAGTACCTTTAAGCCTTCATCGGCTAGGGCATCCAGGCCAACATCTCTCAGGGTTTTATCTACTTTTTGCAATTCCTGGGGAAGACCAATCCTTACGAGTTCGTTACTGTAAAATCCGTTTTCTTCGGTGAGTTTCGTGACTTGTTTGTCGATGCCGTAATCGAGTGCCTGGCGCAGGCCGGAGGCTATTTCGGTGTCGGTGACTCCAATTGGATATTCACTGGCTATTTGTTGCAATTCGGCACAGGAATAAAAACTGAAAATACTTAACAGGACAAAAAACTTCTTCATAATCTGGATTTTGCTTCAAAGGTATCAATAAATTTCCGGTGAAAATATTGGAAAAACTTCAAGAGCTTCGAACTTTGCTTTTGATGTTCCATAACTGAACTCTGAAAAACGTTAATCCAACTCTTATTTCTTTGCGATTTTCGTAAATTGCGGAACCTAAATTTCGATATCATTACAAATGGAACAACAGAGCCCATATAAACCTAAAAATAAAATAAGAATTGTAACCGCAGCCTCCCTTTTTGACGGGCACGATGCCGCCATTAATATCATGCGCCGCATCATTCAGTCTACAGGTGTTGAGGTGATCCACCTGGGTCACGACCGTAGTGTTGAAGAAGTTGTGAATTGCGCGATCCAGGAAGACGCCCAGGCTATCGCAATGACCTCTTACCAGGGCGGTCACATCGAATACTTCAAATATATGTTCGATCTGCTGCAGGAGAAAGACGCGGGCCACATCAAGATCTTTGGTGGTGGAGGCGGAGTAATCCTTCCCGAAGAGATCAAGGAATTGATGAATTACGGTATTACCCGGATTTATGCTCCCGATGATGGCAGGGAAATGGGTCTTCAGGGAATGATCAATGATATGGTGAAGATGGCCGATGAAGCTCATTCCGATCTTGATGCTGAAAAATCTGTTTCTGAATTACTGAAAAATAAAGATGTTAATACCATTGCCAGGCTTATTTCCCTTGCTGAAAATAAACACGATTCCTTCCTTCAACATTTTGAGCCGTTAAGAAAGAAATTAGAAAGTAGCGAAATTCCTGTACTTGGAATTACCGGTACCGGTGGGGCCGGAAAATCAAGCCTTGTTGATGAACTGGTTCGCAGGTTTCTGTTGGATTTCCCGGAAAAGAATATCGGGATAATTTCCGTAGATCCCTCAAAAAGAAAAACCGGCGGGGCCCTTTTGGGAGACCGCATCAGGATGAATTCGATCAACAATTCCCGGGTGTATATGCGCTCGCTGGCTACAAGACAGTCTAACCTGGCACTTTCCAAACACGTAGCAGAAGCCGTGGAGGTTTTAAAAGCTTCAGAATATGATTTGATAATTTTAGAAACTTCAGGAATTGGACAAAGCGATACAGAGATCCTCGATCATTCTGATGTTTCATTATACGTAATGACTCCTGAATTTGGGGCTGCTACACAATTGGAGAAAATCGATATGCTTGATTTTGCCGATCTGGTGGCGATAAATAAATTCGATAAACGCGGGGCCCAGGATGCCCTTAGGGATGTAAAAAAACAATATCAACGCAATCACCAGCTTTGGGATGAAAAACCTGATAATCTTCCGGTTTTTGGAACCATTGCTTCTCAGTTTAACGATCCCGGGATGAATACGCTTTACCGCGAAATCATGGACAAGATCGTGGAAAAGACCAAAGTTGAACTTCAATCGGACTTTGAGGTTTCCGCAGAAATGAGCGAAAAGATCTTCATTATTCCGCCAAAACGAACCCGTTACCTTTCAGAGATCGCTGAAAATAACAGGGCTTATGATGAGAAGGCTTCCAAAGAAGCTGAGGTAGCCCAAAAGCTCTATGGAATTTTCAAAACCATAGAATCGGTTTCAGGAATGGAACTGGATAAAGAACAAGATAAATATCTTACAAAATACGGGGTTGAGCAGGACGAGATCCTTGAAGGCACAGAGGAATCTCAGAAAAACCTTATCAAACTTTTGTTTGCAGAATTTGACAGGGTTAAGATGGATCTCGATCCTCATCATTGGGAAACGATCCTGGGCTGGCAACAAAAGGTTACAAAATACCGACAGCCGGTTTACAGTTTCAAAGTTCGTGACAAAGAGATTAAAATAGATACACATACCGAATCCCTTTCGCATACTCAAATCCCTAAAGTAGCCCTGCCAAAGTACAAGGCCTGGGGTGATATTTTAAAATGGTGTTTGCAAGAAAATGTTCCGGGAGAATTTCCATATACGGCCGGCTTATATCCGTTTAAACGTCAGGGAGAAGATCCAACCCGTATGTTTGCCGGAGAAGGTGGGCCGGAGCGTACGAACAGGCGTTTTCATTATGTGAGTTTAGGACTTCCGGCAAAGAGGCTTTCTACCGCTTTTGATTCGGTTACGCTTTACGGAAACGATCCGGACCATCGTCCTGATATCTATGGAAAGATCGGGAATGCAGGGGTGTCGATCTGTTGCCTGGATGATGCGAAGAAATTGTACTCAGGTTTCGATCTTGCCGATGCTTATACCTCTGTGAGTATGACGATTAATGGTCCGGCTCCTATGCTGTTAGGGTTCTTTATGAATGCCGCGATCGATCAGCAATGTGAAAAATACATAAAAGAAAATGGTCTGCAAGATAAAGTTGAAGCGAAACTTAAAGAGCTTTACGACGATAATAATATAGACAGACCGGTTTATCGTGGAGAACTTCCCGAAGGCAATAATGGCCTTGGGCTTATGCTTCTTGGATTGACCGGCGACCAGGTTCTTCCCAAGGAAGTTTATTCAGAAATAAAGGAAAAAACTATTAGCGTAGTGCGTGGTACCGTGCAGGCCGATATTCTGAAAGAAGACCAGGCACAAAACACCTGTATTTTCTCTACGGAATTTGCTTTGCGTTTAATGGGAGATGTGCAGGAATATTTTATCAGAGAGAAAGTGCGCAATTTCTATTCGGTTTCTATTTCGGGGTATCATATCGCCGAAGCAGGAGCCAACCCAATTACCCAGCTGGCTTTCACCCTATCAAACGGATTCACCTACGTGGAATATTACCTGAGCCGGGGAATGGATATCAATAAATTTGGACCTAATCTTTCCTTTTTCTTTTCCAACGGAGTAGATCCCGAATACGCGGTAATTGGGAGGGTTGCCAGAAAGATATGGTCTAAGGCTTTAAAATTGAAATACGGTGCTAATTCCAGGGCTCAGATGTTGAAATATCACATCCAGACTTCTGGAAGGTCTCTACACGCGCAGGAAATCGATTTTAACGATATCAGGACTACCCTTCAGGCGCTTTACGCTATTTACGATAACTGTAATTCGCTGCATACCAATGCTTACGATGAAGCAATCACCACGCCAACTGAAGCTTCAGTAAGAAGGGCAATGGCTATTCAGCTTATCATAAATAAGGAACTAGGTTTGACCAAAAATGAAAACCCAATCCAGGGATCTTTTATAATAGAAGAGCTTACCGATTTGGTTGAAGAAGCGGTACTTTTAGAATTTGACCGTATTACCGAAAGGGGAGGAGTGCTTGGCGCGATGGAAACCATGTACCAGCGCGGGAAGATCCAGGAAGAGAGTTTGTATTACGAGACTTTGAAGCACAGCGGTGAATTCCCTATTATTGGAGTAAATACATTTTTGAGTTCCACCGGGTCGCCAACAGTTACTCCGGGAGAAGTTATAAGAGCTACTGAAGAAGAAAAGCAACATCAGATAAAAACATTAGAAACACTGCATACAGCAAAAGAAGATTCAGCCCAAGCTGCTTTGGATGAGATAAAAGAAGCCGCGGTAAATAACAAAAATCTCTTTGAGGTCTTAATGGAGGCCACTAAAGTTTGTTCCCTCGGCCAAATCAGCCAGGCGATGTTTGAAGTCGGCGGGCAGTATAGAAGAAATATGTAAGCAGATCGCCCTTTTTCTCAACTGAAAGGCAGAGAAAAAGGTACAGGCTGCTTATCCCGATGAGCGCAGCGATATCGGGATCTTTAGAGGAGGAAGTTGATGCAAAAAAATCTAACCCTTGCAGGTTTCTAAAACCTGCAAGGTTTTTTTATTTACTCGGGATCATCGTCAAAAGGATTTTCAAAAGGGATATCCTCATCGGGATCTTTATCGTCATAGTTAACGCCGGGTGGATTAAATAAACCCCAGCGGTCTATAATGTAATTCCATTGATCGAAAGTCTTAACCCATTCAGCAAACAAAATCCTGAATTCTTCTATGGTAGCCCTCAACATTTCCAGATAATCAACATCTTTGAAATCTTCTATTAAAAAATGATTGCAGGAAACATAAATATCCCGGGCACTTTTTCTGATAATCGTGGCATTTTCCATTTTTAAATCGTAGAGATCACCCCCGTGAGCCCCGGCTATTTTTACAGGAATTTTCATTGCATCACTCATCATGAACTGCCCGGTGCTTTTAAGCATTTCATTTTCCTCCGGAATTAATTGTACAATATGCTCTACCAGATCAAGGATTTCAATTCCTTTTTTATATAAAGGCATTTTTTCAAATTCTCTATTCATATTTTACAAAATTTAAGTCTTTTAGTTTGCCACTCTTAAATTTCAGCTTAATTTTGCAGCTTCTTAAAATTAACCTGTAACTTCGTAAGTGTCTAAAGGATAAAACTATGGAAAATTTCTGGTTGTTTGCCATAGGAGTTTTTACCGCGTTTTTCGCCATTAATAATCCGGTGGGAAATATTCCAATCTTTATGAGCCTTACCAAACAGGCCGACAGGAGCCGGAAGAAATTTATTTCTAAAAAAGCAACCTTCACCGCCTTTGTTATCGTTTCCGGTTTTATAATTCTGGGAAAATATATTTTCGAATTTTTTGGCCTTACCATTCCGGCCTTTAAAATCACCGGAGGACTTTTGGTGTTTTTTGTTGGTTTTGAGATGATAAGAGCGCAGCAATCCAGTATTGATAACCAAACCGAAATAGATTTTAACGAAGGTATTTCTATCTCACCATTAGCAATTCCAATTTTGGCAGGTCCCGGTACCATTGTAACAGCAATGAACTATACCACCACAGCCAGTTACCTTGATATGGCTATTTTGGTGGTTATGTTTGGGCTTGTAATGCTTCTCAATCACCTGGCCTTTATTTCCAGCGATTACCTGGTGCGCTTTATAGGCCAGAATAAGATTATTGTTATCGAAAAAATTATGGGATTGATTATCGCGATAATCGGAACCAACATGTTGATTGAGGGTATAAATTTAGCTTTCCTCGAATAAGCACTAAGTCTTGTGGTTTTGGAACCAGTCGGAAACCATTTTATCAAAAAGATGGATTTCTTTCCGAAGTAGGTTCAGAAATTCCACCTCTTTAACTCCACAGCCTTCCAGTTTTCTACAAAGGTGCTTAAGGTTTTTGGCCACTGCCTTGATATTTTTAACGCGCTGAAGCCTTGATTCTGAATTAGGAGCACAGGCTGCCGAAGCAATTCCTGGAGCGAGCTGTAAGGATTCAGTTACAAGAGAACCGGCTTGGTAATGCCGGGGATTAGCTGAAAAATCCATTTCAATAACGTGTTTATCATCAGAGAAATAGGCGGCCATGGCCCTGGAAATCTTAAAGATCTCTAAGGCTTTTCTGTACACGGGTAGATGGTACGTGTTATTGGGAAATGCTGAATCCATAACCTGACAATTTTAATATAAATTTACTATGGAAATTTCAGTTCTAACTTTAGGTTTTAATTCTATATATTTAATTTACCTTTGATTTTAAGGAATAATATCTAAAATAATTAAAAATGCAGCTTGATGAATTGAACTGGGCTATCCTGGAAAAACTTCAAAAAAATGCGCGGCGGTCCTTCTCTGAGATAGGCCGGGAAATCGGTTTGAGTTCTCCTGCAGTGGCCGAAAGGGTAAAAAAAATGGAAGATGCCGGGGTGATCTCAGGTTATAAAACCGAAGTCTCCTATCACAAAACAGGACATCAGCTAAAGGCCATTATTACCCTTAGAGCATTTATGGGCCGGTTAAAACCCTTTCTTGAAAAAGTGGTTGAGTTCAGAGAAGTAGTTAACTGTTATCGAATCACAGGAAATGAGAATATCATTATGGAAGTTGTGCTTTATGACCAGGTTCATCTCACCGAATTCATTGACAGGTTAATTACCTACGGCGAAATAAAAACCCATATTATCCTCTCCAATGTAATTGAGCACGCCCCTATAAAGAGGCGACTTGGTTAAAAATATTTTAAGGTTACTCTACAATTGTTAAAAACCACGCTTTGGCTACGAAACCTTAACGTAATTTTGAGCCGGTCATATTCTTTTAGTTAAATCGGGATTAATTGTAATTTTCTTAATAATTATACGACAAACCTGTGTTTAGATTTGTATCCAACAAAACAATAAAAAAAGTTATGCGAAAATATAGTCCGATTTTTTTAATATTAGCGGTAGTGACTGGGCTGATAGGCTTTACCGGTCTTAGCTTCTCCGGAATTGAAGTGGTGAGAGTATTATTTTTAATATTTGCCGATTTACTGGTAATATCCCTTCTAGCCAAATTGATTTTTCCGGCTGAAAAATTCAAATTACAGCGCGTGAAAACTAAATAAAAAATTTAATTCTGCCCCAAGATAAAAGCTTTCCTCTTAAATAGACGAAAGCTTTTTTTATGGAAGAATATTAAATTACAAAATGCGTATCTTTATATTAAAGGAGTAATATGAAACGAGGTTTATTATTAAGTTTTTTTATAGCCATTCTCTCTTTTGGTCAAATCTGCTCACAGGAAGCACGTATAGCCAAGGGAACGGTAGTAGATACTTTAAGCGTGCAGGATAGTATATCTGAAACCTTTTCAATTTACATTCCTCAGGATTTTCAAAATGGTGAAACCTGGCCTGTCCTGGTTCTTTTCGATCCTCAGGGGCGGGGTAGGCTTACTGCCCAGCTTTTTAGAAGTATCGCGGAGGAACAGGGATATATAATCGCCGCTTCCAATGAGGTTTTAAATAAATCTTCCTTGCAGACCAATCTGCCTAAAGCCAGTCGGCTTATAAACCGTTTGCTAATCTCTATGCCGGTAAATGCGAATATGGTTTATGTTGGAGGTCTGGGGGAGGGTGCCCAACTGGCATCGGCGGCACCTTTAATTTATAAGGATATTAAGGGCGTACTTGCTGTGGGCGATGCCTGGGCCAATGCAGAACTTACCGATAAATTAAAAACATTTGTTTTTAGCGCGGTGGCCGGCGATGAAGACGCTAAGCTTTTTAATATGCAAGCGCTGGTTGAATTTTATAAGCAAAGGAAATTTCCTACTGAAATTAATTATTTTGATGGAAAAAATAACGAGTGGCCTGATTCATTTGTGTTAAGCAATGCAGTAAACGCTTTTACCCTTGATGCTATTAACAGAGGGTTTAGAGAGAGTAATCAGGAATTGGTGCAGCGATTATTCAGCAACGAACTTGAATCAACCGAGATGCTTCGGCGCCAAAGGAATTACTATCAGGCTTACGAAAAGCTTGAACAGATGGAAGCCAAGTATGCACTCTTTGATGTAAATACCGATGAGCTGAAAGATCGTATGAAGTCTTTAAGGCGTAACAAAGTATATAGACAGCAACGTAGGGATTTTAGGAAAGCAGAGAATCTGGAAGCTGAAAAGCAGGAGGAATATCGTTACCTGATGGAAATGGATATCATAAGTACCAATTTTGAAAATATTGGGTGGTGGGAATACCAAATGGAAGAACTTCAGGAGCTGTATGAAAAAGGCAATCTTGCAGAAAAAAAAGTCTACAACCGATTACAGGATTTTCTGCAGGAACTTTCCCGAAGCCATTTCAATATTATCATGGAAAGCCAGGCTGGGATCGATACTAAAATTTTTGTGAGTGTTTTGAGAACCGCCCTTGATAAGGAAGATCCTGAAGCATATTTAAAAATTATTTCCCTTGCAGGCCACGATGGGGATCACCAGACAGCCCTGATGTATCTGGAAGACCTATTAAAAACTGGTTATGACGATATGGATGCTTTGTATGAAATTGATGGAATTCTTGATTTGAAACTGAGCAAAGAGTATAACGATTTAATAAGAAAATACCTGGGAGAATCAAAATACTATAAGCAATCCTGAAAATGAAGTTTGTTGTTTTTTCTCTGTTTTTGGTCATCTTTGATCTTTGTATAGCCCAGGAGAAGGAGTATTTGGCTGAATTGCAACAACATCGTAAAGCGATTGACTTAAAATTTGCAGATGAAGAAGAATCTCCACTTGAAGAAAACGATCTTCGGGATTTTAAAAATCTGGATTACTTTGAGGCAGACCCCAAATTCAGGCTAAAGGCAAAATTTGTGAGGACTCCAAACACGCCATTATTTGCAATGCCTACCACAACTTTGCGACTTCCGTTATACCGGAAATATGCCGAGATTTACTTCAGCCTTAATGGAAAGAAATATAAGTTAGATTGTTACCAGAATCAAGAATTAATTTCAGATCCTGAATATCATGATTATTTATTTCTTCCTTTCACCGATCTCACCAATGGCGAAACCACCTACTCCGGCGGACGGTATTTGGACTTAAGGATACCGGAGGGTGATTCCATTATTTTAGATTTTAATAAAACATATAATCCTTACTGTGCTTATAACGGTGAATATTCCTGCCCCGTGGTTCCGAATGAAAATCATCTGGAAATCCCTGTTGCTGCCGGGGTTAAAAAGTTTTAATCAACTTTCATTTATTCCCAGACTTGTATAGGCTGCTGTTCCGTGCTCATGAGCATCCAAACCTTCGATCTCTTCGATTTCTGTAACCCTTAAGCCAATGCTTTTCTTTAAGCCGAAAAGAATAATGAATGAAGAAGCTACACAAAACAGACCAACGGCTAAGATTCCTGCAAACTGATTTAATAATTGGGACCAACCTGCCAGTTCTCCGAAAATTCCTACTGCCAGGGTACCCCAAATTCCGCAAACCAGGTGTACGGATATTGCGCCCACCGGATCGTCCAGTCTTAAACTATCAAGAAATGCCACTGCCAGGACTATCAATACTCCGGAAATGAAACCAATAGCGAGGGCATCAATAACCCCCATTAGGTTGGCGCCGGCAGTTATTCCTACTAATCCTCCAAGAACTCCGTTCAGGATCATACTCAAGTCGTTGTCACGATATCTAAGGTAGGAGACCACAAAGGCTCCAAGACCTCCGGCAGAAGCAGCAATACAGGTGGTGACCAGCACCAGGGAGGTTGTGGCAGGATCGGCGGAAAGAACAGAGCCGCCATTAAAACCAAACCAGCCAAACCAAAGTAAAAATACCCCAACTGTAGCTAATGGAATGCTATGGCCGGGAATCACACTTATCTTCCCTTCTTTAAATTTTCCAATTCTTGCACCTAATAAAGTAATGCTCACCAGGGCTGCCCAGCCTCCCACAGAATGAACCAGGGTTGAGCCGGCAAAATCGTAAAAACCAAGTTTGTCCAGAAAACCGCCACCCCATTTCCACATTCCGGTTATGGGGTAGATGAAGCCAACATACAATATCGAGAAGATCAAAAAACTTGAAAGTTTGATTCGTTCAGCTACTGCACCGGAAACAATAGTAGCTGCGGTTGCTGCAAACATTGCCTGAAACAGAAAATCGGTATAAAAAGTATAAGCACCATCGGCATAATCGGCAGAGAGACCGTTGGAGGGTAAAAGCAAACCAAAATTGGAAAATCCGAACACCGCTCCAGCGAAAGTTTCTCCCGGGTACATTAAGCTAAAGCCAACAAGGGTGTATGAAAGTATCCCGATTATTAAGATCATAACATTTTTGAAGAGAATATTGATGGTGTTTTTGGCCCGGGTAAGCCCTATTTCGAGTAGAGAGAAGCCCAGATGCATAATAAATACAAGAGCTATGCAGATCATCATCCACAAGTTGTTGGTGGTAAAAACAGCGTAGTCCATGCTAATTAAGAGATTTTATTCCGGTTTCCCTGGTTCGTATTCTATAAACTTCTTCGACCGTGGAAATAAATATTTTCCCATCGCCCACATTCCCGGTATAAGCGGTTTCTAAAAGAATATTGATCGCTGCTTCGGTAAAATCCTCGCTAACGACCATAGAAAGCATACGTCTTTGAATATCGCTGGTACTATAGGCAACCCCGCGGTAAACCTTCCCGTGTTTTTCATTTCCAACTCCGGTGACATCCCAGTAGGTAAAGAAGTTCACATCAATTTGTTGAAGGGCATTCTTAACCTCCTCGAATTTCGATTTTCGGATTATTGCTTCAATCTTTTTCATATGTGTTTTTATTGTCTTTTGATGTTCATAGGTAATTCTCATATCGGTAATCGCCCTTATGTTGAATTCCGGTTATGTCTATTTAGTATGTTCAAATCGACTGTTGATTTGATCCAAAAGTATAAAATAATTCTTCAGAAGAATAAAAATTAGGGGTGTGATGCTAATTTTTATTAAAATATAGAAAACAACCCCTATAAAATTAGGGGTAACATAAATATAGGTGCGTTTTTTATGGAATTCGTATGTGGAATTCGGGGGTTATAACGATTTAGAGAAGAAAAGACCTAAACCTATAGCAAGAATTCCCAGGATAATACTACCCAGAGTATAAATTAGAAAATGAAGATAATCTCCCGACTTTAGAAGGCTTTGATTTTCAAAAGCAAAAGTGGAAAAAGTGGTGAAGCCTCCACAAAACCCTACAGCAAGTGCAAGATTGATATTTGAATTCAGGGCATTGTTCTTTATGGCCCAGCCGAGAATAATTCCCAGTAGCAAGCTTCCCAGTATATTAACCGTAAGGGTGCCATATGGAATATTGAAATGAGCTTTGTTAAGGTATTTGGTTACCAGAAATCTTAAAGCGCTGCCAAGGCCACCTCCTAAAAATACAAGAATAATTTGTTTAGTCATTAAAACTATTTAATAGGAAAATGAATTTGGGTAACCCAGTCTGCCGGGTTTGAGCTACTTTTAGGCCCGGTGATATAGACTTCAAAAACATCTTCTTCTTCATTTAATTCCAGGCTGTGCTCTTCAATATAATCGTAAGCAGTATTCCAGGCATCCGGGAGGTTTTTATAATCACCCTTAAGGGTTGCTCTTAAAACTTTTTGGTTTGGAAGGTTGCCGTTAAGTACCCGGCTATTGTTTGGCGTTACCACCTGACTCGGTGTAAAGATCCCTGCTGAAAAAATTGCTGTGCCAGCATTTTCATCCCTTTCATTATAAAGGGTAAAAGGTTTCCCGCTTATTTCTATATTATTTTCTTCCATATAGGTTCTTACATCTGCGATCATTTTTTGTACCCGCTGATTAACCTGGGAAGTTTTGGTGGCTGTAGTGGTGTACATATAATAGCCACCTCCGTGCTGTATCACTCCATCTATATTGATGGTAAACTTTTCCATCTTCTTTATCACTGAATTTTCCAGGTTTTCCAGGCCTTTTCTAAACATTGGCCGCATCATTTCACTTAAGGTTTCCGACTGGAAACTGAAAGCGAGTTTTTCCATGAAACTCTGGGTGCCTTTCATACCCCAGGTAACTTTAGTGCTATCTTCCATTTGGTTGAATTCCCAGTAAATATCACTGGTGGAAGTGCCAAAGGGCGTGTCAAAGTTTATTTCCTGGTCAATGCTGGAAAAAGGTTTAGCGTCCAGGGTTTTAATCTTTCCATCTCCCATACTTTCACTTTTCCAGGAATAACCGGCATCTTTACCACGGGTTTTTTCATCATATTCAACAACCATATCATCTGTTTCCAGAGACCAGGGTTCCCAATTTTTCCAGTTATGGTATTCATTCACTTCATTAAAAATCACTTCAACCGGAGCCGGAATTATTCGGGTTTCTTCAATGTGATATTCCCCGTCTTTGGTTGCGATATAAATTGAACCGGCAATTACAATAATCAGAAGTAAAAAGAGAAGGTATTTAATTATTTTCATTTTGGCAATGGTTGATTATACTGCTAATATAAAGAATTTAACAAACCAATATTGCCTATTCCCGGTTAGATTAATGACCAAGCCATGATTTCAGGAAAAAAAGAAGAATTATGAAAGCAATAAAACCAATTAATACGTAAATACTACCTTTATAATACTTTTTGTGCAGCTTGGTATCTTTCCGGTAGGAGAAAATAATTATTGCAACAAATGCAATAAGAAAAAGGGCCGCAAATACTAATTGTCCGGTGCTAAACATTCTGAATAATTTGTGGCAAAGTTACATTTTTATAGTTTTATCTTCTCTAATTATTGCGGAACAAAAAGAAAACTAATAAATTATAAAAGCCAGGATTAGCTCTTATTCATAGTTCTTCGAAAGCTTGTGCTAATTTTAAAAGAAAAATATGAAATACACTCTTTATATCTTATTGTGTTTGTTGAGTTTTTCTGCTTGTAAAGAAAAATCTAAAGAAGAGTCAAAGACCAGAAAAACTAAAAGCAGTGCTGTAAAAAAATCTTCCAAACAGTATAATTCAGCCGATTTTCAGCTCGTATTTGAATATCCTGTGAATTATGAAGTTAGGGAAGACAGCCTTGCAGGTCAGACTCCCGTGATAAATGTATTCAGAAAAAATAACCCTGGGGTGCCTCCATTTGGAATTCACGAGGATTTCGAAAATGTCTATATTTCATTTTTACCTGACGGATTTGGAGTAGACGGGCCTGCAGGAGCTCAAAAATCTATCGAGGAATTCGGCAATCCACTGCCTCTTTCTTTTGAAGTTGATGAAAAGAAATCCCGGGTTTATCTTTTGAATAGTGGAGAGGTTTGGGGTTTTCACCTCAGGTTTGCGACCCCTCCTGAAAGCTGGAGTGAATTTGGCGGTATATTTATCAGGTATAAAGTGCGGGACTTCAAAGCCAGATGTAAATCCTCCAGGGATATGGAAATACCTATGGAAGAATGCGATCCCCTAACAGGGGATAAGATTTTATATTTTGGTGAAGTGGATGGAAAATCTAAAAAGGAGATCGACGAAATCCTTAAGAGTCTTTGGTTCTCCCGAGAAAATTATGATCGTAAGAATATTTCTGATTTAATCAGGCTTGATAAGCCGGTTGAAGGAAAAACCATAGACTCTCCTCTCCAGATTAAAGGAGAAGCCCGCGGAAACTGGTTTTTTGAAGCCACAGCTCCAGTGGAATTGCTTGATGGTAATTTTCAATCTCTTGGCGCAAGCTACATAGAAGTTGCGAACGCTGATTGGATGACCGAAGATTTTGTAGACTTTCAAGGCAGTATTGATTTCAAAAAGCCAGATACCGAAAAGGGATATTTGTTGCTTAAAAAAAACAATGCTTCAGGAAAGCCCGAACTGGACCAGATTCTAAGGATCCCAGTTAAATTTTAAACTACTGTTTTACCTCGTATCTCCAGCCGTATCTATCTTCGGCCTGGTTATACTGGATTTTCATCAGTTTGTCTTTAAAGAAACTAGCGTAGGTATCCTCTAATTTTGGAAGCTCAAATTTTTCACCCTTGTGACCAAAGCCAACAATTGGGTTGATCACTGCTGCTGTGCCGGCACCAAACATTTCTTTTAATTCTCCCTTTCTGGCAGCTTCAACGATCTCTTTCACGCTTACCTTTCTCACTTCAACAGGAATATTGAATTCTTCGGCAAGTGTAATAATGCTCTTTCGGGTAACCCCATCCAGAATCCTGTCGCTGGTAGGAGCAGTGAGCAATTTATCTCCAACCCTGAAGAAAATATTCATAGTTCCCGCTTCTTCCAAGTATTCGTGCGTATTAGCATCGGTCCAAACTATCTGCTGAAAACCTTCCTCTTTTGCAAGGTTTGTAGGATGGAACTGCGCAGCATAGTTTCCGGCAGCTTTGGCATATCCTACGCCGCCATCGGCAGCACGGCTAAAGGTTTCTGAAAATTTCACTCTTACCTCGCCGCTGTAATAAGCCTGGGCGGGTGAGCAAATAATCATAAATTTATATTTGGTAGATGGTGCGGCAGAAACACATTCTTCGGTAGCGATTACAAATGGACGGATATAAAGTGAGTTGCCGAAACCTTTCTGAATCCATTCCTTATCTATTTTTAATAATTCCTCAAGACCATTGAAGAAATAATCCTTCGGGAATTCTGGAATGGCAAGCCTTGCGCCAGATACATTTATACGTTTAAAGTTTTCTTCCGGCCTGAAAAGCCAGATCTTATCATCTTCATCCTTAAAGGCTTTCATTCCTTCGAAAACCGCCTGTCCATAATGAAAAACCTTCGCCGATGGCATAAGCTCTATGGGGCCATAGGGTTTGATTTTTGGGGTCTTCCACTTTCCATTTTCATAATCACACTCCAGCATATGATCGGTGAATATTTCACCAAATACGAGCTTGTCCAGCTTAGTTTGATCAAGTTTAGAGGTAGTAGATTTTATAATTTCGAGAGAGGAAGTGTCGGTTTTCATTGATTTAAATTTAGTTAACAAATTTACCGAAATATTGGCAGAATAAAAATCAAAAGTTTTGGTAAATTAGTTTTTTACTAATTCACTTAAGCTTATCGATAATGAATAAAGTATTTACTGTAATCACCTTATTTTTGACCTTGTTTTGCTGGAATGTGAATTTTGGTCAAAATTCTGAAGGTGTTTCTTATTCATCTTACGGAGAGAAAATTTCTCCTGAAAAGCCGTTTGAACCCCTGGCAGCGAAAAGTCAGTTTGACTTACTGAAAGTTGGGGATACTTTAGATCTTAAGTTTTCTACAAGAGTAAAAAGCGTATGCAAGATGAAGGGTTGCTGGATGATCCTGGATCTGCCCGGGGAAGAAGTACGTGTTACCTTTAAGGATTACGGTTTTTTTGTTCCGAAAGATATTGAAGACAGGGAAGTGATAGTTGCCGGAAAGGCATATCTGGAAGAAATTTCAGTGGAAGATCAAAAACATTATGCCGGGGATGAGGGAAAAACTGAAGAAGAAATAGCACTTATCAATGAGCCCGTTTTAACCAGGTCCTTCCTGGCGCACGGGGTTTTGTTAAAAGAATAATTTGGAAAGAAAGATAATAAAGACCGCCGATGGGTCTGTAACAATTCATTTACCCGAATGGGATGAACAATACCATTCTAAACACGGCGCGGTACAGGAAGCCCAACATGTTTTTATTAAAATGGGTTTGCATCATTTCTTAAAGCAAAGCCCAAAACCTCAAATTTCCATATTGGAAATAGGTTTTGGTACCGGGCTTAACGCTTTTATCACTTTTCTGGAAGCTCAGAATTTGCCTCTGCAATTTGACTATACCGGGGTGGAAGCTTATCCTGTCACTTCTGAAGAAATTGCAGCCTTGAATTATGCTGAAATGCTTTCAGCTGGAAGTCAGGATTGGGCATTACAGAAGATGCATAATTGCCCCTGGGGACAACCGGTAGAAATAAGCGATAACTTTAAATTAAAAAAACTTCAGAAGAAATTTGATGAGATCACCATAAAAGATGAGTTTGAAATTATTTATTTTGATGCTTTTGGGGCCAGGGTGCAGCCTGAACTCTGGACCGAGGAGATTTTTGAAATCATGTATTCTGCTCTAAAAGAGGGAGGAATCCTAGTCACTTATTCGGCAAAAGGTAGTGTTAGACGTGCTCTGCAAAAGGTAGGTTTCATCGTTGAAAGACTTCCCGGCCCGCCTGGAAAAAGGGAAATGTTAAGAGCAACAAAAAATTGAAATGTTATCTTGTTAAACCTCTAATAAAATCTTGGGGTAGCCCGTGGCAAGTGCTTATCTTGTAAAGAAAAATGCGTGTATTAATTACCGGAGCTACCGGCCTTATTGGAACAAAGATTACCCAGCTATGCCAGGAAAAAGGTATTAAGGTAAATTATCTTACTACCACCAAAGATAAAATTGAATCCAACCCCGATTATCAAGGATTTTACTGGAACCCGGAAAAAGATGAAGTAGACCCTGAGGCTTTTAAAGGCGTAAGTACTATTATTAATCTTGTTGGAGAAAATATTGCTAAGAGATGGACGCAGGAGCAAAAAGATAAAATTTTAAGTAGCCGGGTAGATACAGCGGCACTGCTGTATAAAACGCTTCAGAATAACAATCATCATATCACCCATTTTATTTCTGCCAGCGCAATTGGGATTTATCCCAGCTCTCTGGAAAAACTCTATACCGAAGATAATGAGGCTGTAGATGATTCCTTTGTCGGGGAGGTTGTTGTTCAATGGGAGGAAGCTGCCGATAGTTTTGGTGATCTGGGAATGGATGTTGCCAAAATACGGATAGGCCTTGTTTTAGCCCGGGAGGGCGGTTTATTGGAGAAACTAAAGGAGCCTGTGAATTTTAACGTGGGCTCTCCGCTTGGCAGTGGCAATCAGTGGCAATCCTGGATACATATAAATGATGTGGCGGGAATTTTTATGCATACCCTGGAAAATAAACTGGAAGGAACCTTTAATGCTGTGGCTCCCAATCCCGTGACCAATAAGGAACTGGTGAACGAAGTCGCCTCGAAAATGGGGAAATCGGTATGGTTGCCTAATGTGCCGGCTTTTGCCATTAAAGCAGTGCTGGGTGAAATGTCACGGCTTGTGCTATCCAGCCAGTTGGTAAGCAGCGATAAAATAGAGCAGACGGGCTATAGTTTTGAATACACCAATTTAGCGAAAGCCCTGGAAGATCTTATGCAATAAAAAAGTCACTAAACCTAGTGACTTTTCTATTGGTATTAATGGTGATTTTAAGATTTTTCGGCGATAAGCTTTATCCGTAATTTAATATCATCGTAAACAAAATTATCTCCAAGCCCATCAAAAACTGATCTTGATCCAAAATTAATCTTCCAATGGGTACGGTCTATGCTGAATTCATCGCTTGAAATTTCTACCTGCTCTCCACTATGATTAATGTTAACCGGGAAGGTGATATTTTTGGTGTCTTCCTTTATAGTAAGGTTGCCCGAAAGCATCGTTTGCCCGTTTTCATCAGTTATATCGGTGATTTCGAAGGTGGCTTCAGGATATTCTTTCGTATTGAAAAAGTCGCCTTCCTTGCCTTCAACGGTACCTTTTAGATGGGCCTCAAGGTCAGAGCGATCCTTGCCTTTTAGGTCGGTCACCTCTATGGATTTCATATCGATTACAAAACTTCCACTTTCGATGGTGGTGTCGTTTGCCTTGAAGGAACCTTCTGCAAGTTTGATAGTCCCCGTGTGAGTGGCGGTGGGTTTCCGGCCTTTCCAGTGAATAACAGATTCATCGGTCTTTACATTAAAAGTTTCAGCTTCAAGATTCGCTTCGCGGGCATCTCTGGCATCTTCTGTTTTAGCCTTATTGTTTTCATTTTTACAACCTGTAACAGCTATACTTAGAAAAGCAATAAAAAATGTTTTACTCAAAAGTTTTCTCATTTTTAGTCGATTTAGGTATAAATTCAAATTTAAGCTTTCTGTTATTCGAAGTTTCATAAAACAATATTAAAAAGATTTTGTGACATTTTGACATTTGATAAGAATTGGCAATACTTTTGACCGTTTCTGCCCGTATTTAAATGCTGAAAAATGAGTAAAAAGAAAACAGATAAAACCAAAAATCACGTAGAGGATAATTCGGTTAAGGATAAAGTAGAAGACGCTATCGACCAGGCTATTGAGGACGTTGAAGAAAATGCCGAAAATAACCAGGAAGATGGAGAGTTTTCTGAAACCGACAAACTAAAAGAAGAGGTTCAGAAGGAAAAAGATAAGTTTTTACGTCTTTTTGCTGAATTTGAAAATTATAAAAGACGTACATCCAAAGAAAGACTTGAGCTATTTAAAACTGCCAACCAGGAAGTAATGTCAGCCATGTTACCTGTGCTGGACGACTTTGACAGGGCTTTAAATGAAATTCAGAAAACCGAAGATAAAAGCCTGCTTAAAGGGGTGGAGCTTATTCACACTAAATTTAGTGAAACCTTAAGGAATAAAGGCCTCGAGCCTATGAATGTTGAAAAAGGGGACGATTTTGATGCAGACCTGCATGAAGCGATCACCCAAATCCCGGCGCCTTCAGAAGAGCTTAAAGGCAAGATTGTTGATGTAGTGGAGCGTGGTTACAAACTTGGAGAGCGTATAATTCGCTATCCCAAGGTAGTAACCGGGAAATAAAATGCATTTTTTGAATCGCAAAAACACCAAATGAAAGAAGATTATTACGAAATATTAGGAATAAGTAAAGGTGCTTCTACTGCCGAAATAAAAAAAGCATATCGTAAGATGGCTATTAAGTATCATCCGGATAAAAATCCCGATGATCCTAAAGCCGAAGAGATGTTTAAAAAATCGGCAGAGGCTTATGAAGTATTAAGCAATGAAGATAAGCGTGCCCGTTACGACAGATTTGGTCATCAGGCTTTTGAAGGCGGCGGTGGCTTTGGCGGCGGCGGAATGAATATGGACGACATCTTCAGCCAGTTTGGCGATATTTTTGGCGGTGGCTTTGGCGGTGGAGGTTTCTCTGGTTTTGGCGGAGGCTTTGGCGGCGGAAGACGTCGTGCTAAAGGTAGTAACCTTCGTATTCGCGTTTCGCTCACCCTGGAAGAAATTGCCAATGGTGCAGAGAAAAAGATAAAAGTTAAACGTAAAGTTCAGGCTCCCGGCACTACCTATAAAACCTGCAGTACCTGTAACGGTACGGGGCAGGTGACACGGGTAACCAATACTATTTTAGGAAGAATGCAAACGGCATCTCCCTGCGGTACCTGTAGCGGTTCCGGACAGATTATAGACCAGAAACCCGCCGATGCCGATGCCCAGGGGCTTAAAATGAAAGAAGAGACTGTTTCCATAAAAATCCCTGCAGGGGTAGAAGAAGGAATGCAGCTTAAAGTTGGAGGGAAAGGGAATGACGCTCCCGGAGATGGTGTTCCAGGAGATCTTCTGGTAGCTATAGAGGAGAAAGAACATCCAAGTTTACAGAGGGAAGGTGACAACCTGCATTACGATCTTTATATAAGCCTTTCTGAGGCCGTGTTAGGAACCTCGAAAGAGATCGAAACGGTTAATGGAAAAGTTCGCATTAAAATAGATGAAGGTGTGCAATCGGGAAAAATCCTGAGATTACGCGGTAAAGGTATTGGTAACCTTAACGGCTATGGCAAAGGAGACCTTTTGGTGCACGTAAATGTTTGGACACCCAAAACAGTTAACAGGGAACAGAAGGATTTCTTTGAACGAATGGCTGATGATGAAAATTTCCAGCCAAATCCGGAAAAATCTGATAAATCCTTCTTTGAGAAGGTTAAAGATATGTTTTCTTAAAACTCCCATTTTAAGAAATTATTTATATATTTGATTATCACTAAGTCTTTTGGTGATAATTTTTCTTTTTCATAGCAATTTTTTTCCCATCCTTAATTTATTAAGGGTGGGTTTTGCTTTTTAGACGGGTACGCAAATTATAAATTCTTCTTAATTCAAAATCTCTCTCCTGCCATTTCAATATATTTACCAATCACGAAATCTCACGTATGGATAACCTGTTAGTGGCAGAAAATATTTACAAAACCTTTGGAAATTACACTGCACTAAATAATGTTTCTATAAATGTTCCCAGAGCCAGTGTCTTTGGACTTTTAGGCCCTAATGGCGCCGGTAAGACTACACTGTTAAGGATTATCAATCAAATTACTATGCCAGACCGTGGCACGATCTATTTGGACAATAAACCTTTGCATCCTGATGATATTCAGCATATTGGTTATCTGCCTGAAGAGCGGGGACTTTATAAATCGATGAAAGTTGGGGAGCAGGCTCTTTACCTGGCACAATTAAAAGGACTTTCTAAGGCTGAAGCAAAACAGCGTCTTGAATACTGGTTTGAGAAACTCGAGATTTCCGGTTGGTGGAACAAGAAGATCCAGGAGCTTTCCAAAGGCATGGCTCAAAAGGTGCAATTTGTGATTACGGTACTTCACAAACCAAAATTGCTAATCTTTGATGAGCCTTTTAGTGGGTTTGATCCCGTGAATGCAAGGCTTATTAAGCGTGAAATCCTTCAATTAAAGGAGGAGGGGGCAACTATACTTTTTTCCACCCATCGTATGGAAAGTGTAGAGGAGCTTTGTGATTATATGGCCCTTATCCATAAATCGAAAAAACTTCTGGATGGTCGCGTTTCTGATATTAAAAAAGAGTATAAGTCGAACACCTTTGAAGTGGGTATGGAAGCCAAAAATGAACCTGCATTGCTGGCCGAGCTTCAGCAAAAATTTATTGTGGGGAATGCTACTTTTAAAAGTATCCATACCGATTTGAAATTAAGAATTCAACTTCAGGAAAATGAATCGGCGAATCATTTGTTGGAGTTCCTTATAAATCGTGCGCAGATAAATCATTTTGTTGAGGTAATTCCTTCAGTAAACGATATTTTTATCCAAACCGTCACCCGGGATGCGTAATTTGAAACTAATCATAAGGCGTGAATACCTGGCAAGGGTTAGGAATAAAACCTTTATCATCATGACTTTTTTAAGTCCGTTGATTCTGGTTGGGATGTTTATGCTGGTGGGATATTTAAGTATGCTGAATAGCAGCGAACAGCAAATAATCGGGCTTTATGATGAGACCGGTATTTTTTCTTCAGATTTTAAAGATGGAAGGCAGGTACAATATTTGGATTTTTCAAACCTTTCTTTCGAGAAGGCTTTGGTTAAGGTTAGGGAACAGGAATATTACGGATTGATTTATATTCCTGAAAAAGAAAATGGGGATGTAGGCCAGATTCAGTTTTTTGGATTAGAACCTCCAGGCCTGGGTACGGTACAGACCGTGGAGAAAACAATTTCTGACAGGCTTACCAAAAGGGAATTGATGCTTCGTGGGATAGATATTAGCGCGATGGAGGCTGCAGAGGTAAAAGTGGATGTTGAAATTCAGAATTTTTCCGGACAGCGAACTTCTAAGATGTCCAACTATATCAAAATGATCTTTGGGGGTATTGCCGGGTATTTATTAATGATGTTCATTATAATTTATGGCAATATGGTGATGCGTAGTGTGATTGAAGAGAAAACCAATCGAATTATCGAAATAATAGTCTCTTCGGTGAAACCTATACACCTTATGTTAGGTAAGGTTTTAGGAACGTCTCTCGCGGGGCTTACCCAATTCAGCATCTGGGTAATACTGGGAGCGGTATTGCTGTGGATCACAAGTTTTACACTGGGAATTGATATTCTATCCACTCAAAAGGAACAGATGGAAATGATGGGGCAAATGGCTCAGTCTGATCTTAGCCTGTTCCTTGCTGATGTATATAATTTACCATTGCTGAGTTTATTCGTATTTTTTGTAATCTATTTTCTGGGGGGATACTTCCTGTACAGTTCTATCTATGCAGCCATTGGAGCAGCAGTAGACAGCGAAACCGATACCCAGCAATTTATGTTTCCGGTAATTTTCCCATTAATGCTTGGAATTTACGTTGGATTTTTTGCAGTGATTGAAAACCCCCATGGTACTATTTCTACGATTTTTTCTATGATTCCCCTTACCTCCCCAATCGTGATGTTAATGCGTATACCTTTTGGAGTGCCGTGGTATGAATTGCTCATTTCTTTAAGTTTGCTTTTAATTACTAATTTAGGAGTAATATGGCTGGCCTCAAAAATTTACAGGGTGGGAATATTGATGTACGGGAAGAAGGCCACATATAAAGAATTATTTAAATGGCTTAAATATTAAAAATGCAGGATCAAAACACAGCCGAAAATATTAAGGAGGTAATAGAACAGGACATCTGGGGGTTAATCCAGGATATATGGAATCATGTTCTGTTTTCCTATGACCTGGGAGGTGATAGGATATATATATCTGTAGGATTGATTCTACTGATTATTTTTGCCTTTGTTCTTACCAGTACCATCCTGAGAATAATAAGATCTTTTGTTACGGGAAAACTTGTCGATGAAGATAAGATGAAATTTATAAGCATCTTTAAATTTATAAAATACTTCATATATGTTGTAGTGATTTTAATAACTCTGGGCTCCGCAGGGATAGACATTACAATACTTTTAACAGCATCAGCAGCGTTATTTGTTGGTTTAGGATTAGCTTTACAAGAGTTATTTCAGGATGTGATTGGGGGCATATTTATTATCCTGGATAAATCACTTCTGGTTGGAGATATCATCGAAATGAACGGGCGCGTAGGAAGGGTTTTTGAAATTAAACTCCGAACCACAAGAGCACTTACCCGGGACGACAAAGTGATGATAATTCCAAATCATAAGTTCATGAGTGACGTGATTTATAACTATACACAAAACCATAAAACCACTCGTGAAATGGTAAAAGTTGGAGTTGCCTACGGCAGCGATACTCAATTAGTGAAAAAGATCCTGCTTGATAGTGCAAAACAGAATGATAGTATTTTGGATACACCTGTACCATTTGTTCTTTTTGAGGATTTTGGAGATTCAGCCCTATTGTTTGCGGTTCATTTTTATGTGAGCGACAGTTTTGTTGATCCAAAGATTAAAAGCAACCTGAGGTTTAAAATAGACCAGGAATTTAGAAAAAACAAGATTACCATCCCATTCCCACAGCGCGATGTGCATATTTTTAATGACAACCTATCTACAAAATAGAATAAAAATGTGTAGGACTTTAATTTTATTGGGTTTAACCCTGATGCTGGTGGGAACGACTACGAAGCTTTCAGCCCAACCAACCGACATTGCAAGAATTGAATATACTTATTTTCCGCAATCAAACTCTGATAATTCCTTTAGAAGATTCCGAAGTTTTGTGAATTTTCCTATTAAACTTAATAATAAGGGAGCTTATCTCGTTCCGGGGGTTGAATATCGCAATGTGAACTTTATCTACGAAGATCACGAAAATTTTAATACTAAAAATTTGGATCGCTTTCATTCATTCAAAGGAAATCTGGCCTATACTTTTAAGTTAAGTGATGATTGGCGGTTCGCGGCTGAAGCTGGCCTTAAGATCGCCTCTAATTTCACCACCGATAAAGCTATAGATGATGACTTTATCTATGAAGGTTCAGTGTACTTCGTGAAGATAAAGGAGGATGAACGCTATGTAGAACCCTGGCGATTAATTCTGGGGCTAAATTACTCTACAACCACCGGGTTTCCTTTTCCACTACCAATTGTGAATTATTACAAGAGATTTCATCCCAATTGGTCTTATACCGTGGGAACTCCAAAATCTAATTTAAAATATTATTTTAACGATAAACATTCCATGCAGGCCTTCGTAACCCTCGATGGATTTTTTGCGAATATTCAGGAAAACTTTCGGGTGCAGACCCCTGATAATGGAATTGCTGAAAGTGTTTCCATGACGATTCTCCTTAGCGGTCTGGGTTATGAATATCACTTCACCGACCATATTTCATTTTACACTTATGCAGGTTATACTTTGATGAATGATATTCGGTTACGGGATAAAGACTTGGAAGATCTATACACTATTAACAAAACCAATACTTTTTATGCCCGCGGAGGTTTAAAATTTAGTATATTATAATTATGGCAAAAATTTTATTAATAGAAGACGAAGCATCTATAAGAAGGGTATTGGTGAAAATCCTTACCGAAGAAAATTCTAATTATTCTGTAGTTGAAGCTGAAGATGGTCTTGTTGGCACCGAAAAGATAAAAGATGAGGATTTTGACCTGGTTCTTTGTGATATCAAAATGCCCAAAATGGATGGAGTTGAAGTCCTTGAAGCGATCAAAAAAATAAAACCGGAAGTGCCTGTAGTGATGATCTCCGGCCACGGAGACCTGGATACTGCTGTGAACACTATGAAGATGGGCGCTTTTGATTATATTTCTAAACCACCAGATCTTAATCGGTTGCTTAATACCGTTCGAAATGCTTTAGACCGTAAAGAACTTGTGGTGGAAAATACCCGCCTTAAAAAGAAAGTAAGCAAGAACTTTGAAATGATTGGTAAGTCCAAAGCTATCCAGCATATTAAAGATCTTATCGAGAAAGTGGCACCTACAGATGCCCGGGTGTTAATCACAGGGCCAAATGGGAGTGGTAAAGAACTTGTAGCGCATTGGTTGCACCAAAAGAGCGATCGTTCTTCAGGGCCTATGGTAGAGGTGAATTGTGCCGCAATTCCTTCAGAATTGATAGAAAGTGAGCTTTTTGGCCACGTTAAAGGTGCTTTTACCTCGGCTAATAAAGACCGTATAGGGAAATTTGAGCAAGCCAACGGAGGTACTATTTTTCTGGATGAAATAGGAGATATGAGCCTTTCGGCGCAGGCGAAAGTTCTTCGTGCTCTCCAGGAAAGTAAAATATCAAGGGTTGGTAGTAGTAAAGATATTAAGGTAGATGTTCGGGTGATTGCCGCTACCAATAAAAACCTGAAGAAAGAGATTGAGGAGAAACGATTTAGAGAAGACCTATACCACAGGTTGGCCGTTATTTTGATCCAGGTACCAGCCTTAAACGAAAGGCGTGAAGATATCCCGTTGCTCGTAGAGTACTTTGGCGAAAAAATAGCCAACGAACACGGGACTAACAAAAAACATTTTACTCCAGAGGCTTTAAAGCTTTTGAAGGAATACGACTGGCGTGGTAATATTCGTGAATTACGCAATGTAGTGGAGCGCCTTATAATTTTAGGAGGAAACGAGGTGACCGAAGACGATGTAAAGGTTTTCGCAGGGAAATTATAATTTCTTAGTCTTTAGCTGGCGGTATATATCTTAAAAAATACATAGTATCCCCGCTGGGATGTTGCCACTCGTGAAAAAGTTCAAATCCGAAGCGCTGATAAACAAGGGCATTTTTACGCATGCGGGTTTCAGCATAAAGAGGAATCTGGTATTCCCTGGACTGCCGATAAAACTCATCTTTCATCTCTTTGCCAACCTGGGTGTCGGCGCCACGTGAATCGGCGAGTATTCCCCAAAACCAGCAGTAGAGGTAGTCCCCTTCAGCAGGGCGTTGCTTCTTGATATAATTCTGATTTTTGATAATCCGGAAAGCATTATTTATTCCGGTTACATTAATAACCAAACCCAACTGTGTCCAGATATCTTTCCAGAAATTATCGGCTTTACTATTGGTTTTAAATAAAATGGCTATTCCTTTTCGGTTTTCAGAAATTATAAGAGCATCTTTCTCAATCGCTTTTTCTACCATATGATTGGCGAGATATTGAAAGCGTTTATGCCTGTTTCCACCTTTTTTAACGATATCCATTGATGAAGGAATCTCCTTTAAAAGGCTGGTTACTTTTTCTATTATTTCCTGTTTTTCTTCCTTTTTCAAGCCAAAGTATTTAGTGGGCGAAGATAAAAAAAATGTTTCTTAAAGATTGTATCTTTAGTTACCCAAATAAGGCCTAACAGTTAGATAGAACTTATTAACCTGCTAATTTCCAGATTATGAAGAAAGTAAGCCCCGGGGTTTTTAAAGTTACAAACAAAATAAACCTGGATGAGATCCCAACCAAATTTGACCTTGAAGTTAAAAAGAAGAGAGTTAAGAAATCCCTCGAATCAACAAGAGAAGACCTTGGGGAGTGGCAGGATAAATTATATGCCCATGGTAAGTATGCGGTGCTGGTTTGTTTGTAGGGAATAGATACCGCCGGAAAAGACAGCCTCATCAGGGAAGTTTTTAAGGATTTTAATTCTCGCGGGGTAGTGGTACATAGTTTTAAGGTGCCCAACTCCCTGGAGTTAAAACACGATTATCTTTGGAGACATTATATTGCACTGCCGGCCAGGGGTAAGTTTGGTGTTTTTAATAGAACGCATTACGAAAATGTACTGGTTACCCGTGTTCATCCTGAATATCTGCTGAATGAAAATCTTCCACAGATAAAAGGCCTGGAAGATATAAACGAGGATTTCTGGGAAAATCGTTTTGAACAAATCCGGAATTTTGAAGAACATATCGTTAGGAACGGCACCATAGTTTTCAAGTTCTTTCTACATATTTCAAAGGAAGAACAACGCCAGCGATTATTGCGTCGACTTAACAAACCTAATAAAAACTGGAAATTTTCTCCCGGAGATCTGGAAGAGCGAAAACTATGGGAAACCTACCGAAAATATTACCAGGATGCTATTAATAAGACTTCAACCGAAAAGGCCCCCTGGTATGTTATCTCTTCAGATTCCAAACCAACGGCACGTTATTTGGTTGCTAAAATACTTTACGAGGAACTCATTAAATACAAAGATGTAAAAGAACCCGAATTAGCTCCTGAAATTTTTAAGAAATTAAAGGAATATATTGAGGAGCTTAAAAAGGAATAGTTATTTTCGTACACATTCACATTAAATTATAATTTATCAATGAAAAGATTACTTAGCCTACTTTTTATCAGCTCAATGTTCTTAACTGCGAACTCCCAGGAAGCCTCCTCCAAGGAAGATTCATTACAATTACGGAAAATATATGATTATGCCCTTTTGGAGGGAAAAAGTTATGATTGGCTTGATCATTTATCAAATAATATCGGCGGAAGGCTTTCCGGGTCTTTAAATGCACAGAAAGCTGTGGATTATACCAAAGCCGAATTAGAAAAACTCGGCTTGGATAAGGTTTGGTTACAACCGGTAATGGTTCCTAAATGGACCAGAGGTGGTCGTGAATACTCTTATCTGGAAACGGCTCCGGGAGAGACCAGAAACCTTAATATCACCGCTCTCGGTGGTTCTGTTTCAACACCCGAAGGCGGAACAAAAGCCCAGGTAATTGAGGTGCAAGGTCTGGAAGAGCTTGCGGAACTGGGAAGAGAAAAAATTGCAGGAAAAATCGTTTTCTATAACCGCCCTATGCGGCCAGAATTAATTCATACTTTTGAAGCTTATGGAGGTTGTGTTGATCAGCGCTATTCAGGTGCAGAGGAAGCTGCCAAATATGGGGCTGTAGGTGTGATTGTACGCTCGTTAAGTCTAAAACAGGACGATTACCCGCATACAGGTTCCATGAGCTATGGAGATACTCCTGTTTCAAAAAGAATTCCTGCAGCAGCCATAAGTACCAACGATGCCGATTACGTAAGTGGAATGTTGAAAATTTCTCCAGATCTTAAACTTTATTTTAAGCTGAATTCAGAACAACACGAAGATGTACTTTCTTATAATGTTATAGGAGAAATCACGGGTAGTGAATATCCTGATGAAATTATGGTTGTTGGAGGTCATCTGGATTCCTGGGATCTTGGCGACGGTTCTCACGATGATGGAGCCGGGGTCGTACAATCTATGGAGGTACTAAGGCTCTTTAAGGAGATGGGCTATCAACCAAAACGAACTATAAGGGTGGTGCTTTTTATGAACGAAGAAAACGGTCTTCGCGGTGGAAATGAATATGCAAAAGTTGCCCATGAAAAAGGAGAAAATCACATATTCGCGTTAGAGAGTGATTCAGGTGGATTTACACCAAGAGGCTTTTCTTTTGATGCCGATGAGGCGCAATTTGCCCAGATAAGAAGCTGGCAATCTCTTTTCAAACCTTACCTGATCCATTATTTTGAGTTAGGTGGAAGCGGCGCAGATATTGGCCCGTTAAAAGAAGGGGATATGGTTCTTGCCGGTCTTCGTCCCGATTCTCAACGTTATTTTGACCATCATCACGCTGCGACAGATACCTTTGAACATGTTAACAAGCGGGAATTGGAACTTGGAGCTGCTACTATGACTTCGTTGATCTACCTTGTGGATAAATACGGTATCAAGCAAATCAATACCCAATCCCAGCAGAAATTCTAAAAAAAATAAATTCTCATCATTACAGCCGGACTTTTTAGTCCGGTTTTTTTGTGTATTCCGGTTATTGAATTTTCCTCACCTTTCAATTTTTATGGTGATAAAACATTCTATATTTGCAGCCTAAAAAAATAGGCTTGCAGTTATCAGCATACACTAAAGAATTCAACCGAAACCTTAATATAGCCTTTCCGGTAATGCTTGGGCAACTTGGTCATGTAATGGTTGGCCTTGTTGATAACCTAATGATAGGAAGATTAGGAGCAGCACCCCTTGCTGCGGTTTCCCTGGGAAACGCGATGGTTTTTATAGCTCTTTCCCTTGGGATTGGGTTTTCCTTTGCGATAACTCCACTCATCGCTGAAGCTGACGGTGCTAAAGACATAGAGAAGGGACGAAGTTACTTTCACCACGGTGTCGTTTTATGTACTCTCAATGGAGTTTTTCTGTTCCTTGCTTTATTACTCGCAAAACCGATTCTACATTATATGGATCAACCCCCGGAAGTGGTTGCCCTGGCCATTCCCTACCTGGAAATCGTGGCTTTTTCCATGATCCCGCTCATGATCTTTCAGGCGTTCAAGCAATTTGCCGATGGACTCTCTCAAACCAAATATGCAATGTACGCCACCCTAATTGCCAATGTGGTGAATGTGGTGTTTAATTACCTGCTTATCTACGGAATTTGGATCTTTCCACGCCTCGAGTTGGAAGGAGCAGCTATTGGAACGTTAATTGCACGCTTTTTTATGCTCTGGTTCGTGTGGGAAATCCTTAGGCGAAAGAAAAAATTTGCCGAATATTTTAAATGGAGCAGGAAGGAATTTCTTAAGCCAGATATTTTTAAGCGGTTGCTCGCCCTGGGTTTTCCTACCGCACTACAAATGCTTTTTGAAATTGCTATTTTTACCGCCACGGTTTTTCTTGCCGGGACTTTGGGAACCAACCCCCAGGCTGCCAACCAGATCGCACTTAACCTGGCTTCTATGACCTTTATGATCGCAGTTGGTCTGGGAGTTACGGCCACCATAAGGGTAGGGAACCAAAAAGGGCTGAGGAAATTTAAGGATCTTCGCAGGATAGCTTTTTCAACATTTTTACTGGTTTTCCTTATCGAGGCTGTTTTTGCAGTAGGTTTTATCTTACTCAAAGACTGGTTGCCTACTTTTTATATCGATAACACTGAAGTGATTCTTCTTGCAGCCCAATTACTTGTTATTGCTGCTCTTTTTCAGCTCAGTGATGGATTGCAGGTAGTAATTCTTGGGGCTTTACGGGGCCTTCAGGATGTAAAGATACCCACTCTTATTTGTTTTATCGCATACTGGCTTATCGGGTTTCCGGTATCCTGGTACTATGGTAAAGCCGAGCAGTTAGGAAGCATGGGAATCTGGTTGGGATTGTTGGCAGGCCTTACCGCTTCGGCATTAATGTTGTACCTTCGGTTCAACTTTTTAAGTAAACGTTTAATTGAAAAGAAAGCCGTACTGGCTTAAAATTAAATATTTTTAATATGGATTTTCCTAAATTTCTTCTAGGCGATAATACCGATTATCCCGATGCTGTTTTCGTAGTACATACCGAATTCCCCCGCTTTATCATCAACCTTGAAAATGATGAGGTAGATTGGCTGGAGGATTTCGATACCACAGACGAAGAGGAACTTGCAAACGAGACTGAAGCTTTGATCAAAGAGGCTTCTGAATTTTATGATCGTGAAGTTTCCCGTTACGAAGAAGATTAATCTATGGATCGCCTTATCGAAATAGATCACAACCTTTTTCTTTATCTCAATAACCTTGGAAATGAACAATGGGACTGGTTTTGGTTACTGGTAACCGATAAATGGACTGCCATACCTCTGTATGCAATTCTTGTCTTTTTACTATTCAAGAAATTTGACTGGAAAGCTACTTTGCTTAGTTTGGTATTAGTAACTCTTTTGATCACCACAACCGATCAATTAGGGAATATTTTTAAAGATGGCTTTCAGCGCTTACGTCCTTGTGGGCAGGAAGGGATAAAGGAGTATGCCCGTTTTGTCGCAGTGAGATGTGGAAAATACGGTTATTTTTCAGCCCACGCTTCCAATTCTTTTGGAGTGGCAGTTTTTCTCGGACTTATTTTTAAGAGGCATTTTCCAAAACTAATCTATTTTCTGCTTTTTTGGGCGGCTTTGGTAGCTTACAGTAGAGTATACCTTGGAGTGCATTATCCGGGAGATATATTAACCGGTGCTTTTATCGGAGCTTTTTTTGGCTTTTTATATTATCAACTTCAAAAATTTTTACTGAAAAAATTTTCGCTCTAATCCTTACTTTCCAGAAGGTAGAATGCCCTTATCAACCGGTCTTTATAACCACCTGCTTCGGGGTTCACGTAGTTAAGGTCGTAACGCTCGCGTTGTTTTATCTCGAAATTCTTAAAGTAGGATTTCACCTGGAGGCTGTCTTCTTCCATAAATAATATTCCGAAGGAATCTTTGTTTTCCAGGTTCTTTAGATCTTCTATTAATGGGATGGAGCTTCCGTATTCCCAGATTAACTCGGGGGAGAAGCTTTTGTATTCGTAAACCTCGAAGTTTTCTTCTTCGGCTAAAAGATTCAGGTTTTTAATATTGTTGAAGTCAGGGTTTTTTAAAAAGGCATACATCAGCGGAAAGCCAAAAAGAATAATTCCGGCGATAAAGCTTACCGTGAGATAGAAAACCGGAGGATACTTCTTTTTCCACAGAAAATATAAAATCCCGAGACCAATACCGAATAGCGTTACTGAAGCTGCTATATACCAAAACCAAAATCCGGTAAGATCCAGGTAAAAGAAAGCAGCAAGAGGAAATACGAGTCCGATAAAAGCGATGAGCCCGTGGTTCACGTAAACTATCCAGCTTTCTGACTTAGAAAGTTTTCTGAAATTCCGGAAAAGATATTCTATATAAAAACCGGTATTTATAGCCATAGGAATAAGCACCGGTAGTAGGTATCGTGATTTTTTTTCAGGAATAACAGAGAGTAATATAACTGCGGCAATTGTCCATAAAAACGAGAATTTATAGGCCTTTGGATTGGAGACTTTATTTTTTAAATAAGGATAAAGCAGGGCTACAAATGAGGGGATAGTCCAGATACCGCTTTGAACAAAAAAGCTCCAGTAATAATAAAATGGTCTTACGTTATATCCTGCCCAGTTTGAGGTTTCTCTGGTTGCGATCTTCAGAAAGGTAACGGGATCTGCAATTCTTACATAGATAAACCACCAGGTGCCCAAGGCGATTCCAAGAATAATAAAAAGGAAAATGGCCAGACGCTTTCCTTTGAATCCTCTGTAGTTATAGGTTAGGCCATATGCGATTAAAAATGGCAGGAAGAGTGCGTAAAGAGATACCGGACCTTTACTTAACAGGGAGGCCCCAAAGAAAATCGCAGCTAAAACGGCATTGCGATAAAGCTTTTTAGAATCCTGAAAGATTTTGATCAGGAAAAAAATACTACCCATCATAAAAGTGTGGGTGAAAATATCCCATTGCCCATCTCGCCCTGAAAAAATAATATAGAATGAGGTTGCCAGAATTAATGCACTTAAAAAGCCCTGTTTTTTCGGAATTTTAAGTAAGCCCTGGAAGGCATAAAAAATAAATAACAGCATAACCGCTGTGATAGCTGCCGGTAGACGCATTGCATAAAGATCGTAATTTCCAAAAATCCAGGCGCTTAAAGCGGTCAGCCAGGTGGGTAAGGGGGGTTTTTGGTAACGTGGGAGATCATTAAGGGTAGTAAGAAGCCAGTTTTCTTTTTCAAGCATTTCGCGGGCTGCAATAAAATTGCGGGCTTCCATGATGTTTACATATAAAACATCAAGCTGAGTTAAAAATATTACAGAACCTATCAGGAATAGTATCAGGAGATAATTATCAGTGATTTTTGGCAGTTTAAGCATAGGTTTTCAAACTTAAAACAATGTTTCTAACATAAATAAAGCTTCCTAAAATATGTCCTATAAAAAGTACAGGATCTTGCCTTAGAATCGCATAAATAAGAATCAGGCTGGCCCCGAATAGGCTTAACACCCAAAATCCAAGCGGTAGGACAGATTGTCTTATTTTTTCAGAATAAAACCATTGGTAAATAAATCTTAGATTAAAAATTATCTGGGCCGAGGTTCCTAAAGCGAGTAACCAGAAAGGAATATCCTCATTCAAGAACAATTTATCGATATGGAAACTTTTAAAAGTAATGAAAAAGCTAATTACTCCAATTGGGAAGAGGTAAAGCAGCCACTGTAACCAGGATGGTAATCGCTGCCAGGTGCCCTGCAGGTAAAGGTTTCTAATATAAATAAAATAGGTGATTCCCTGTCCAAACATTATGGCAAAGTCATCGCGAAAATACCCGTAAACAAATAAAAGGAAGGAAGCAAAGAGGCTAAGTTTCCAAAACAGGGTGGGGGTGACCACCATTTTTAGTTTTTCTGAAAGCAACCACTGATGCAGTAGCCTGGCCGAAAATAAAATTTGCGCAGTAAAACCTATAGCATAAATCTGCCAATTTTCCATTTAACCCTTTTTCTCGATCTTATAATTGATGTACTTTTTTTTCATCCACAAATAAGCAAAACAATCTACGAGAGGTCCGCCCAGCCTGTTCCAAAGGTGATATTTCGGGGTACCGGCGAGCCTGGGATAATGTCTTACCGGCACCTGTTTTACTGTGCCTTCCTGTAAAAGGATCATTGCCGGCAAAAACCGATGTAGTCCCTGGAACATTGGAATGTTCAGGGCATATTCGGCTTTGATAACCTTAAGGGGACATCCCGTATCCTCCATTCCATCGTTAGTGAAACTCCGCCTGATATTATTGGCGATCTTGGACGAAATATTCTTGACGAATCTATCTTTTCGGTTTCCTCTAACCCCTGTAACAAGGTCATACTCCCCAATTTCGGCTAAAAGAAGATCAAAATCTTCAGGGTCCGTTTGGAGATCGGAATCTATATAGCCAATCAAAGGAGATTCGGCGTGATCAAATCCTGCTTTAATAGCTGCACTTAAACCGCGGTTTTTATCGAAAGAAATATATCTGAAGTGTTCCTGCCTGCTACAAATTTCCTCAATGAGTGTAAGACTGTTGTCTGTAGAACCATCGTTTACCAGCAGCACACTGCTCATTTTTATCGCCTTGTTTATATAATCGCTTAAGGCCTGTTCTACTCTCAAAAGGTTCTCTTCCTCGTTAAAGAGTGGAACAATAATAGTAAATTCGTATTGCATATGATGGATTAAACAGGCTGCAAAGGTATTAATAAAATACAGTAGAATTAAAATTTCTATTAAAGGCCTTTAGGTCTAATTAAATTAAGATTGTAATTTGCGCCAGATAATTCCAAATTGTTTATATGAGAGTTTTAATCACCGGGGTAGCTGGGTTTATCGGTTCACACATGGCCGAAAAACTTGTCGAGCTCGGTTATCAGGTTACTGGAATTGATAATTTTTCCGATTATTACAACGTATCCCTGAAAAGACAAAATGCTGAAATTCTTCGGAAAAAAGGTGTGGAGGTTTTAGAGAAAGACCTTAGAAATCCTGAAGATTATGAAGATCTAACCCAGGATTTCAATTTTGTTTTTCATTTTGCCGGTCGCCCGGGAATTTCGGCAAGCAGTAGCTTTGATGATTATTTTTCAAATAATGTTTACGCAACCGAGCTTTTGCTGAATTTCTCTCTCAAGAATAAAAACCTGAAGCATTTCTTTAATATTGGCACGTCTTCCATCTACGGTAGAGAAGCTACATATACTGAAACCGAAGTGCCACGACCTGTTTCTAATTATGGAGTTAGCAAACTGGCAGCCGAGCAACTGGCACTTTCCCTGGCCAGAAGTGAGAAGATTAAAGCTTCTTCGCTTAGATTGTATTCGGTTTACGGGCCCCGGGAAAGACCTGATAAATTATATACAAAACTTATTCAGTGTGCCTATAACGAAGAGGAGTTTCCCCTTTTTGAAGGCAGTGAAGAACATCTAAGGAGTTTTACTTATGTTGGAGATATTGTAGATGGAATTGTGAGAGCCCTGGAGAATTACGAAAAGCTAAATACACAAATTATTAACCTGGGAAGTGAAGAAGAGTTTTCTACCAGCAACGGAATTCAATTTATTGAAGAGATCCTGGAAAAGAAAATAAAAATAAAACATTTGCCAAGGCGTGCCGGCGATCAGTTAAGAACCCGTGCGAAAATTGAGAAGGCCAGGGAGCTTATAGGTTACGATCCTAAAATATCACTGTTTGAAGGGCTGGGAAAACAGGTGGAATGGTACAAAGAATTTATGATGCCTCAAATTTCCTGATCAGCTCATTGGCAGCTGCGAAAGCGGTGGTCTTATTATTTTCAATTGCCTTAAGCTGAATTTTTAAAGCTTCTTTGATCTCAGGATCTCTGTAGAAGCGATTTTTAAGGTGTTCGTCTATGGTTTGGAACATCCAGAATTTATTTTGTTCACGCCGATTGTGTTCAAAATATCCATTTTCTTTTGTTTGCTTTATATAACTTAATATCAGACCCCATACCTCAGAAATCCCCGTGTTATTCAAAGCACTACAAAGGTTAACTTTGGGTTTCCAGCCGCTTTCTTTAGTTGAATAGAGATTTAAAGCTCTTTTGAATTCCATTTTTGCTTCACGGGCTGCTTTAAGATTATCGCCATCGGCCTTATTAATTACTATGGCATCGGCCATTTCTATGATGCCGCGTTTTATTCCCTGCAATTCGTCTCCTGCACCTGCAAGTTTCAGCAATAAGAAAAAATCGGTCATACTATGCACTGTAGTTTCGCTCTGGCCAACTCCTACAGTCTCGATTAAAATAACATCAAAACCCGCAGCTTCGCATAACAGAATACTTTCCCGGGATTTTCTCGCAACCCCACCCAGAGATTCTCCCGATGGAGATGGTCTCACAAAGGCGTTTTTCTCTTTCACGAGATTTTCCATCCGGGTTTTATCACCAAGTATACTTCCTCTGGAAATACTGCTGCTAGGATCTACAGCAAGTACCGCAACTTTTTTCCCCTGGTTTACCAGGTAAGTACCGAAACTTTCAATAAAAGTACTTTTTCCCACCCCTGGAACTCCGGTGATCCCAATTCTAATAGATTTCTGAGCATGGGGTAAAGCTCCTTCAATAAGGATTTCAGCGTTTTTTTTATGTTTTGGCTGATTGCTTTCTATAAGGGTAATGGCTCTACCCAGGGCAGCTTTATTTCCTTCAAGCAATTGTGTAAGCAAATCTTCTTCTGAAAGAATGTTTTTTCGCCGGGCTTTAAATTTTTCAGCAGCATCCGAATTTACGCTAACCGCAGATTTTTCGGAACCTGATTCGTGTAGAGCAGAAGAAGTGGTTTTTTTAGCCAAGCTGAGTTTATTTATGACAAATTTATGAATTCATTCTTTGCCTCGGTATTTTTTGCTTGTTATATTGAAGCAGACAATAAAGTTAATTAAAAACAATAAGATGAAAACATTGTACACAGCCACGGTAACAACCAAGGGAGCCAGACACGGGCACACCACTAGTGATGATGGCGTTTTAGATATGAAATTAAGTATGCCTAAAAGCCTGGGTGGCGAAGGCGGTAAATTCAGTAATCCAGAACAACTTTTCGCAGCAGGGTATTCTGCCTGCTTCGGAAGTGCCCTGGAGGCAGTTGCAAAGGATCACAAGGTAGATCTTGGTGATTTTAGCGTAACGGCTATAATTGACCTTGGTAAAACCGAGGAGGACGAACTTCAGCTTGCCGCAACCCTGGATTGTTATATCCCCGGGGTTGATGTTGAAACAGGGGAGAAACTTATCAATGGAGCTCACGAAATTTGTCCTTATAGCCGTGCAACCCGTGATAATATTGATGTAACCCTTAATTTGTTGGTAGACGAGGATTAATAAAACAATCTGTTAGTAGAAAATCAGGAGCCGTTGGAAGACGGCTCTTTTTCTTTTATAGGCACTGCAATTCTTGTTTTATCCCAGGATAATACCATAAAAATAAGGTCGTTGGTTTCCTCAAAGAGGATAGTAAATTGTTCTATACTTGTTTCAGAAATACTTACGGGTACTTCGAGGACCAACATATCGTATTCCGGATCCCTATAAGCTTTTTCCTCAAGATCAATTCCCCAGGGATACATTTTGGAATTGAAGATTACCTTCCAGGATTCTTCCATAGGGATAGTCCAAAGTGTATATTTACCGGCTTTTAATTCAGAACCATCTACAAGAATATCTTTATTGGTGGTAAAGGTTGTAGCCTCGTTAGCACCGGTTCGCCAAACCTCATTATATGGAACCAGTTCTCCAAAGATCACCCGGTCTTTTTTGTAAGGCCTGTTATAAAATACCTCCAACTCTAAATCTCCTTTTGAAAAAGTCACGGTCTCCTCGGGACTATGCGTTTTTGTGGTGGTTCGAAGAAAATAAATTATCCCGGCCGATAATACCAGGATAATACCTAGGATCTTTAATGTGGTTTTGAGGGTAGAATTCATTGCAATTTTTTTCCGGAGTAATTTAAGTACAGGTTATACTCTTGTCTGATTTTTTCTTCTATCATTTTAAATTTAGGCATTATTAGTTGATTTTAACTAATTTCAAAAAAATAAACAGGCGTGCAACATTGCAAAATCCCTGTCGTCTTTATAGTAACCAATTAGTTTAAATTTTGATACAACATCAATTAATAGAGGCTTGTAAACAAAATGACCGTAGGGCCCAGCTAAAGCTTTACAACAAGTACAGCGAGGGTATGTATTATGTGGCCTACCGGTTTATGAAAGATCGTTTTGAAGCCGAAGACGCGATGCAGGAGGCATTTATTAAGGCCTTCGCGAAACTTAATCAGTTCACCGGGGAGGTTAGTTTTGGTGCCTGGCTTAAGAAAATAGTTATCAATAAATGTATTGATAAACTGAAGGCTAAGAAACTGGAGTTGGTGGCCATCAACGAACAGGTGCTAAGCTCGGTAGATGAGAATGATAACTGGAAGGTGGAAGAAGGGGTAAGCCTGGAACAGATTAAAAAATGCATGGAAAATCTCCCCGAAAAATACAGATACCCGTTGATGTTGTTTTTAATGGAAGGTTATGATCACGAAGAGATTTCAGAAATAATGGAAATAAGCCAGGTTGCCTCAAGAACATTGGTGCATCGGGGTAAGAAAAAATTGCAGGAAGAATTAAAATCACAAAGACATGGAACAGGATATTAGGGAGATGTTTAAAAATGAAGCCCCCCATACTCCCGAAAAATTACCGAAGGGGCATAAAAAAAGATTTGAAGCAAGGCTGGATGAAGAGTTTCCGGAAAGCTCAAATAACAAACAGCTTTATTTCTTTATGAAAATAGCCGCTGTGTTGGTGGTAGCCCTGGGGATCGGTTTTTACCTGCTTCAGCCGAATAACTTCACCAATGAACCCGCAGTTGTTGAAACTGAAGTGGAAGAACAGGAAGAGCAGGGTACGCCTGAAACTCCGGCAGAGAAACAATTTCAGCTAAGTGAAGTTTCACCGGAATTCAAGAAAATCGAGAATTTCTATCTGGCGAGTTTGAATATGGAACTGGCTAAAATTGATATCAATGATGAGAACCGGGGTCTTATCAACTCTTTTATGGAACAAATGGCTGATCTGGATGAAGAGTATCAGCGCCTTAATATGGAAATAAGCCAGAATGGTCCCAATGAACAAAGTATCGATGCTATGATCGGTAACCTTCAACTTCGCCTGGAACTGCTCTATAAATTAAAGAATAAATTAAAGGAAATCAATCAATCAAAAGACGAACAATATGAAAACTATCAGGTATAATTTATTCGCGATACTGGCGTTCATCAGCGCCGTCGCGTTTGCCCAAACCACAACTTTAGATAAAAGTTATAAGGTTAACTCTGATGCCGAAATAAGGATAAATACTAGCCATACCAATATTGTGGTAGACTACTGGGATAAGAATGAAGTAAGAGTGGAAGCGCTTCTGGATACTGAAGGAATGGATGATGAAGCCCGAAAAAAGCTTACCGAAGGCTGGACACCTGAAATTAAAGCTTCAGCCGGAAAGGTGGAGATCAACTCAGGACCGGTAGCTGTTCACTGGGAAAAGAGTATGGAAGGCCTGGAAGAACCTTTAGCGCAACTGCCCGAAATGCTTGGCCCGCTTTTGGAAAACCTTGGTCCCATGCTGGAAAGCATTACCGCCACCCCGCTTCCCCCTGAATTTGCTGAAAATATGGGTAAAATAAAATTTGATTATGAAGCCTACCGGAAAGACGGGGATAAATACCTCGAAAAATTTGAACAGGAAATGGAAGGTAACTTCGGAGAAGATTTCGAAAAGGCCATGGAAGAATGGGCAGAGCAGTTTGAGAACAATCCGAATATGAAGAAATTTGAGATGGATATGGAAGTCTGGGGAGAAAACTTCGGAAAAGATATGGAAGCCTGGGGCGAGGAGTTCGGAAAGAAAATGGAAGCCTGGGGAGAAAATTTTGGCCAGGATATGGAGAAATGGGCCCAGCAGTTTGAGGCAGATATGGAAGACGGCAGTGGGGATCCCGGTAGGATCACGGTGCTAAGAAGTAAAGACGGAAGCGCTAAAAAGACCCTGAAGCTAAACCTACCCAGAAATGCGAAATTAAATCTGGATGTTCGCCACGGGGATGTAAAACTTAGCGGTACAACAACAAATCTAAAAGCCGACCTTTCTCATAGTCGCTTTACAGCAAATGCCATTGCAGGTAAACAAACTGAACTTAAAGTAGCTTATACTCCGGTTAAAATCAAAACCTGGGACTACGGAGTGCTTAGTGCAAGGTATGTAAAGGACTTAAAGATTGACAAGGCCCGAAGCATTAAACTTGATTCCAAATCCAGCGATATTATTTTTAATGAGATAGGGGAGACCGGTATCCTTAGTGGAAGTTTTGGTAAATTAAAGATAGGTAAACTAAATCCTGAATTTAAAAACCTGGATGTAAGCCTTGAGAATAGCGATATGGAATTGTCTTTGCCGGATGTTGCTTATAATTTCAGTTATAACGGAACGAAGAGCAAGATCAAAACACCTCCAGCATTAAAGCTTAAAAGCAGCAGTTCTTATGATAACGAAAGCCTTAACGGGTATAACAAAACCCGTGATGCGAATGCTTCAGTAACAATTAAAGCAAGTTTCAGCGATGTGTTGCTAAATTAAGATCCAGCGCTTACTTTTGGAAAATCAAAACCTGCAGCTTTTGTTGCGGGTTTTTGATTTAAAAGCTAAGAAGATGGAGAGAACAGGATTTGAAAAGTTTATATGGAACCTTACCCAGCGGTTCACCAGTGTACTGGATACCAGTTTTTCACCGGAGGATTATATCGCGATAGATCTTTCTGAAACCAATGAAGAACTGGAGAAAATAGATATTTCCTCTTCGGAATCCTTTGCTGGGTTTATAGATAATTACCTGAAGAACACAGGAAAAAAAGTGGCCTTTGGTGGTTACACTGAAATCAGGAAACTATATAGGCGCAGTGAGCTTTTTAGTCATCTTGAGGATGCCCGGGATATTCATCTGGGAATGGATTTCTGGGCACCGGCCCAAACCGCTGTTCTGGCAGTTTTGGACGGAAAAATACAAAGTTTTAAAGATAATGCCAATTTTGGAGATTATGGCCCAACCATTATTCTTGAACATAGCCTAAATGGTGATAAATTTTACTCGCTTTACGGTCATCTTAGCCGGAAATCACTGGAAAATCTGAAACCTGGCCAGGAATTCAAACAAGGAGAAAAGATTGGAGAACTGGGGACTGCAGAAGAAAACGGAGATTATGCGCCACATCTTCATTTCCAGATCATCGGCCACCTGGAAGATAAGATAGGTGATTTTCCGGGCGTAGCTTCAAGAAGGGACCTGGATTTTTACCTGCGCAATTGTCCAGATCCGGACTTATTACTGAAGTTAAGACACTAAGATTATTTCCGTTTTAAAATAAGCGCGACAATAGCCGAAGTGACCACGCCCATCATTAAAGCTCCCGCTACCGATTGGATGATGTAGGATTGTAGGTTGAAATAAGCCTCTGCCTCCTCTTTTTCCATCCTACCGTTTTCAATAGTGTATACAATTACATTTTCAAAATAATTAGGGGTAATCAACTCGTGAGTGATGTATTGTCCCAGGGGAGAAAGTATAGCCACAACAATGGTGAGTATTATTCCGGAAACGAATCCCTGTTTCCAGCTCATTTTACCCTGAAAATAATTCTTCCGTTTATCGTAAATGGCAAAGAGGTAGATCGCTATGGCAAAAAGACCGAAGAAATTGGTGTAAATCGCATGCCGGGAAATAAGCGCATCATGCCAGCCCATGGCTTTTTCAAAATACATCCAAAGCAGAGAAACAACAAAAAAAATGATTCCCCATTTGATCTCGATAGCGTAATTCTTCATTTTTTGAAATTGGTTAGTTGAGTTAAAAATAAGGAAAAATATCATTTATTTCTAAAAACAAAAAAATCCCGAAGCAACAGCTCCGGGATTCTCCAGTATTTATTATTTAGAAAATTATTGATCTACCAATACCCAATCTCCTTTATCTAAAAGGGGGATGGCTTGTTTGAATTTCATAGTCTTGTTTTCTCCACTCATCACATTTTTGATAGTTACCTTATCATTACGGCCAATTTTTGGCTGGTCTCTGGTAATGGTTTCGGTAACCTGAGGACGGCGTTGCTGAGTTTGGCCTGCCGCCTGGTTTTGAGCTGCGCGTTCATCCATATTAGGAATTTCATCCTTCTGAGTTTCCAGGTTTTCTTTTTTCTTTGGCTGTCTTGCCTCAGAAATATTAGATACATTCCCTTGAGGGATTTCTCCTTTGAAAAGGAAGGAAATTACATCCCGGTTCACCTGGTCTAACATAGCTTTGAATAATTCGAAAGCTTCGAATTTATATATAAGAAGCGGATCTTTTTGTTCGTGAACTGCCAACTGTACACTCTGTTTTAACTCGTCCATCTTGCGAAGATGAGTTTTCCAGGCATCATCAATAATAGCCAGGGTAATATTCTTTTCGAAATCTTTTACCAGCTGTGCGCCTTTGGTTTCGTAGGCTTTTTCCAGGTTAGTGATAACCTGAAGGGTTTTTTGTCCATCGGTAAACGGAACAGAGATTCGCTCAAACTTATTCTCGCCTTCATATACCTGCTTAATTACGGGGAAAGCCTTTTCGGCGCTGTTCTCCATCTTATCCTGGTAATGTTTATAGGCATTTTTATAAACTTCGCCGGCGATCTTCTGAATACCCATCTTCTCAAATTCTTCCTCTGTTACAGGGGAGCTCATAGAGAAATAGCGTATAAGTTCAAACTCAAAGTTTTTGAAATCCTGGGCTATTTTATTTTCTTCGGTGATAGCCTCAGAGGTGTCAAAGATCATATTGGCGATATCTACGCGAAGGCGTTCTCCGAATAATGCGTGGTATCGACGTTTATAGATCACTTCCCGCTGGGCATTCATCACATCATCATACTCCAGCAAACGCTTACGAATTCCGAAGTTATTTTCTTCTACTTTTTTCTGTGCCCGTTCAATGGATTTAGAGATCATAGAGTGCTGGATTACTTCGCCTTCTTCCAGTCCCATTTTATCCATTAGTTTCGCAATTCTTTCTGAACCAAATAAACGCATCAGATTGTCTTCAAGCGAAACATAGAACTGAGAGCTTCCAGGATCTCCCTGCCTACCGGCACGCCCCCTTAACTGCCTGTCTACCCGTCTTGAATCGTGGCGTTCTGTTCCTACAATGGCCAGACCTCCGGCTTCTTTAACCTCTGGGCTTAATTTAATATCGGTACCCCGACCCGCCATGTTGGTAGCGATAGTTACGATTCCCGATTTACCGGCTTCAGCAACAATATCGGCCTCTTTTTTATGCAATTTCGCGTTAAGCACATTATGAGGTACATTGCGAAGTTTCAACATACGGCTGAGCAATTCTGAAATTTCTACAGAAGTGGTACCTATAAGCACCGGCCTTCCTGCATGGGAAAGTTCAGTAACATGGTCTATAACCGCATTGTATTTTTCACGTTTGGTCTTATAAACCAAATCTTCTTTATCATTACGGGCAATAGGACGGTTAGTTGGAATTTCAACAACATCCAGTTTGTAGATTTCCCAAAGTTCCCCGGCTTCAGTCACCGCAGTACCCGTCATACCGGAAAGTTTACGGTACATCCTGAAATAATTCTGAAGGGTTACCGTAGCAAAGGTTTGGGTAGCATCTTCGATCTTTACATTTTCCTTGGCTTCAATCGCCTGGTGTAATCCATCGCTGTAACGACGGCCTTCCATAATACGACCGGTTTGTTCATCTACGATCTTCACCTTATTATCAATCACCACATACTCGGTATCTTTTTCAAATAGGGTATAGGCTTTAAGTAACTGGCGAAGGGTATGTATGCGTTCACTCTTCACACTATATTCGCGGAAGAGTTCTTCTTTTTTCTCAGCTTCCTCTTCTTTAGAAAGGCCTTCTTTTTCAATTTTGGCGATTTCCATACCTATCTCAGGCATCACGAAGAAATCCGGATCATTTTTTCCTGAAAGGAATTCAATACCTTTATCGGTAAGGTCTATCTGGTTATTTTTCTCTTCAATAGTAAAAAGCAGGTCTTCATCAACTTTGGGCATTTCCCTGTTGTTATCCTGCATATAGTGATTTTCAGTCTTTTGAAGTAGCTGCTTGATCCCTTCCTCACTTAGGAATTTGATCAGTGCCTTATTCTTCGGAAGTCCGCGGTAAACCCTAAGCAATAGGAAAGCTCCATCTTTAGTGTTTCCTTCTTTGATAAGTTTTTTAGCTTCAGCCAGTACTTTAGTAAGGTGGCTGCGTTGCTTTTCAACGATTGTTGCAATGGCTGGTTTTAACTCATCGAATTCGTGAACATCTCCCTTGGGAATTGGTCCCGAAATAATAAGGGGAGTACGGGCATCATCTACAAGTACAGAATCCACCTCATCCACAATAGCGTAATTGTGGGGGCGCTGTACAAGATCGTCGGGAGCGTGAGACATATTATCCCTTAAATAATCAAAACCAAATTCATTATTGGTTCCGTAGGTAATGTCGGAATTATAGGCTTTTCTCCTGGCCGCCGAATTAGGACGGTGGTAATCTATACAATCTACACTCATGCCGTGAAACTGGAAAATAGGAGCCATCCAGGCGCTGTCACGCTTGGCCAGGTAATCGTTTACTGTTACCAGGTGCACCCCTTTTCCGGTAAGGGCATTAAGATACATGGGTAGTGTGGCTACAAGGGTTTTACCTTCTCCGGTTTGCATCTCTGCAATTTTACCCTGGTGCATAGCAACCCCACCAATAAGCTGAACATCATAATGGATCATATCCCAGGTAATGGGTTTCCCGGCGGCATCCCAGGAATTGCTCCATATCGCATGATCTCCATCGAGATTAATATAATCTTTCTCTGCTGAAAGTTCCCGGTCAAATTCTGAAGCGGTAACCTTGAGTTCAGTATTATGGAAGAATCGTTTTGCAGTTTCCTTTACTGTAGCGAAGGCTTCGGGAAGTATATCATTAAGAACCTTTTCTGAAATTTCGTAGGCCTTATCTTTTAATGCATCAATTTCGGCGTAAATATCTTCTTTTCGGGTGATATCGTCAGACTCATCAGCCTCTTTTTCCAGGTCGGCGATCTGGGAGTTTACTTCTTGTAAAGCCTCGGCGATCTTTGCTTTAAATTCGGTGGTTTTTGCTCTAAGCTCATCAATGCTAAGTTTTTCAAAATCAGCTTCAAGAGCTTTGATCTTGTCAACTATTGGGGTTATTTCCTTGACGTCTTTTTTGGATTTATCGCCTACAAATACTTTTAATACAGAATCTAAAAAACTCATAATAGTTTTTACGTTTAATAAGGTTCAAATGTACGCAAAAAAAAAGCCTCACTTTGGAGACTTTTTTCTATTTTTTTGCGTGGTTTCTAATATTCATCCTCGTTCCAAAGATAATCTTCGTCTGTAGGATAATCGGGCCAAATTTCTTCAATAGAATCGTATGAATCTCCTTCATCTTCAATAGCCTGCAGGTTTTCCACAACCTCTAAAGGGGCTCCGGTCCTGATTGCATAATCAATTAACTCATCTTTGGTTGCCGGCCATGGTGCATCGCTTAAGTAAGATGCTAATTCTAAAGTCCAGTACATTGGTTAATCGGGTTTTTTATTTTTGCAAAAATAAATTTTTTACTGAGATAGCAAAGAAAAAAAATCTAATATTTCCTCAATAATATAAGAACTTTTTCTAAAATTAAAAATTTCGGAGAAAATTATTTTTTTAGAAGAGGTTGGACGAGAATATCAGGATTTTGGAGGGATCCATTTTATCTCATCAGCCTGTAACTCGTGACTCAACTTTCGTGCCAGCACAAAGAGATAGTCAGAAAGGCGGTTGAGGTATTGCAGCAGCTTTTCATCAAACTTCTCATTCTCATATAAAGCTGTGGCCATTCGCTCGGCACGACGGCAAACACAACGGGCTATGTGACAGAATGACACGCTTTGGTGACCTCCCGGAAGAACGAAATGAGTCATTTCAGGTAGGCTTTCATTCATCTTATCCATTTCTTTTTCGAGGAGCTCAATATCTTCTACAGTAATTTTGGGAATATTAAGTCTTTCTTTTCCGCTTTTCAGGGTTGCTTTTTCGGGATCGGTAGCCAGCATAGATCCTATGGTAAAGAGGCGATCCTGAATTTTTATAAGAACTTCATGGGTCGGCTTATCTATTTTCTGATCGCGAACCAGGCCTATGTAGGAGTTTAGTTCGTCTACGGTGCCGTAACTTTCTATGCGTATATGGTGTTTGGGAACACGGGTGCCTCCAAAAAGAGCCGTGGTTCCTTTATCTCCTGTTTTTGTGTAAATTTTCATAAATGCTATTTCCCTCAAAGGTACAAAAGGAAGTGAAAAAAGTCTCCCACATAAAATTTTATGAAAGCTTAGAGGTGGTTTTCTGTTTCAGATTGCTGTTTTTTGCGCCGTTCCAGATAGCGTCTTCTGAAGTTTTCATTTTTGCGGGCTTTTCTGTTTTGTTTTGCGCGGCGTGAGTTCCACATAAAAACAACCAGAAAAACCACGATAATGGCGAGATAAATCCAGGTTTCCTGGTCGAAATCGATCATTTTACAGTGATAATTTTTTACAAGGTAATAAAAATGTGCAAGTTGCCATATCCTGATTATCAATAGATTGATTATGGGCAAAGAAAAAGCCCCGAAAAACGGGGCTTATCCTAAGTTTTGAAAGCCGATTATTCTTCGATTTCTTCAGCTTTATCTACTACCAGTCTCTCATCGCGGTTGGCGATTTCCCAGGCGGTTAGAAAAATCAATTGAGCGCGATTCTTTAACGCTTCATATTCAATTTTTTCCGGGGTATCAGTATGTTGGTGATAATCGGGGTGAACTCCGTTAAAGTAAAAAATCACCGGAATATTATTTTTAGCAAAATTGTAGTGATCACTTCTGTAATAAAAACGGTTAGGATCGTTCTCATCATTATAGGTGTAATCCAGGTCCATATTCATGTATTCTGAATTGACATTTTCACTAAGTTCATGTAAGTCGGTGCTGAGTTTATCACTACCAATTAGATAAACATAATTATCATTGCCTTCGTGCTCGGCGTCAATACGACCAATCATATCAGCATTAAGGTTGGCAACGGTATTTTCCAGAGGAAAAACAGGATTTTCAGTATAATATTTTGATCCTAAAAGACCTTTTTCTTCGCCGGTAAGCAACATAAAAAGGATGGAGCGTTTTGGAGTATATCCATCTCTTTTGGCTTCAGCGAAAGCTCCCGCGATTTCAATTACACCCATTGGTCCGGAACCTCCATCATCGGCACCGTTATAGATATTTCCTTCCTCATCAATTCCCACGTGGTCATAATGAGAGGTGATAACAAGAAATTCTTCGGGGAATTCGCTTCCTTCGATATATCCAAGTACATTTTCTGAAGCCTTTAGTTTTCCGTCGAAATATTCAGTTGGGATTATCTGGTAATAATTGTCTACTCCGGCGGGCGAAGGGATATTTAAATTAATAAATTCGGCACGAAGATATTCGGCAGCTTTTTTCTGGCCAGCTTCTCCGGTATCACGACCTTCAAATTCATCATCGGCGAAAACATACAGGTGATCTTTCAGCTCTTGAGAAGTGATGGTGTTTGCATACTCCATCGGATTCGCATTTTCTACGTTTTTTTGATGAACTCCGCAACTAACAAACCCTGCGGTAAGGGCTAATAAAAATATTTTTTTCATATTATAAATAATTGTTTTAAAAGGCCCCAAGATAGGGGTTTTCAGTATTAATAATCAAATGCTACACCTGAAAACAGAAAATCTGGCTTATTTTTTTCTATTTAGACTTCAGAGCTTTCTTTATGGCTTCAAGAACAAGAGGTTCCATAACCGCATAGCCTTTTTTGGTGGGGTGAACGCCGTCTTCGGCGTATTCAGCTTTCATCCCCTTCTTTTCATCGGCTAAAACAGGGAAATAGTCGAGATAGATATGATTATTTTCCCGGGCGTAATTTTTCATCCATTTATTTACTTCAGCAATTTTCTCCACCGGTTTAATGCCGGGCTTCCAAGGATAATCATAGACCGGAAGAATGGAGCTTAGCACCACTTTAATCCCGTTGGCTTCGGCAAGTTGAGCCATAGCCTTAATATTATCGGTGATCATTTTTACTGAAGAGGCTCCCGTATTGCCGGCAATGTCATTGGTACCGGCCAGGATAACCACCACTTCAGGATCCAGATCGATCACATCGGGGGTGAAGCGGATTAGCATTTGCGGGGTGGTTTGGCCTCCAATTCCGCGTCCTGTAAAATTATTTTTTCTGAAGAAATTTGGATTGGTGTTTACCCAGCCTTCGGTTATGGAATTTCCCATAAATACAGCGATAGGTTTTTTACCGGAATCTTTGATCTTCTGATTCTCGTTTTGATATTTTTGAAGATTAGGCCAGTCCTGTTCCATTCGGTCTTTATTTTGGGCGCTTAAGCTAGATATACCAAACAGCAAGATAATAAAGGCATAAATATTTTTCATCGGGAAGGGATTTTGAGCTAAAGTTAGGAAAAGCTCAGAAACCACCTAAAATTTTTTAAGCTTACAAGCTGAAAATTAATTACCTGCAAAAGCGTCTAAAAAACTTGAAGTTTTTATTGGGTGTAATTGAAAAAGCTTATTATATTTGCACTCGCTAAGGAGGAATGGCAGAGTGGTCGAATGCGGCAGTCTTGAAAACTGTTGAGGGTCACACCTCCGGGGGTTCGAATCCCTCTTCCTCCGCCACGAAAAACCGTAACACGCTGATAATACAGTAGTTACGGTTTTTTTGTCTTCATATTTGTACGATTAATGTGGATCAAGGGATCAAGTCCAAAAGTTTTGGGATTTTGGTATTATGCAAAAATTGTTGTTAGTCTAAATAGAAAGAAATCGGATCAACACCTAATTTTAATGAAAAAATGTACCGCTTAATTAATCTTTGAAATGTAGAATAATACTCTTGTTTTATAGGGGTCAAAACAGGTATATTCACCAACTAACGAACCGACATTGACAGATTGCAAAAATAAAAAAGCAAACCTGAATATTCCCTTAACAGAAACAAATAGAATCTTGGCACAATACATTTAAATCACTAAATGGAGCCTTATTTTAGCAGTGCTTCATACGGTTGCCGACACAATCCTAAAAAACAAATAAAATATTATTGATCCATTGAATACTATTGCTAATTTGCAAACTGATTAGTTACTATTTATATTTCAAACAATTGAATCATGAACAAGACACTGCTTTTAAGCCTTTGCCTGCTTTATTTTACGATTAGCCCAGCAAAAAGAAGTTTCGGCCAACCTCCTATACAACAACCAGTTGAAGCCATTCAACTCTTCAACGGCCACAACCTCGATGGCTGGTACACCTTTTTACAGAACAGCGGGAAAAACAATGATCCCAAAGATGTTTTTACGGTCAACAACGGAATGATTCGTATTTCAGGAGAAGAATGGGGGTCTATCACTACGCTCGATGAATATAAGAATTATCGGTTAGTAACTGAATTTAAATGGGGCGAAAAAACTTTTGAACCTCGGATTAATAAAGCACGTGACTGTGGAATTTTACTGCATTCGCAGGGTGAAGACGGTGGCTCAGGCGGAATCTGGATGCGCTCCATCGAATGCCAGATCATCGAAGGTGGAACTGGCGATGTTATTGTGGTGGGTGACAGCAGTAGCAATTTCAGTGTTACTGCCACCGTGGCTTCCCAAAAACAAGACAATTCGTTTGTTTTTCAGCAGGGTGGGAAAAAAGAGACCATCAATTCGGGCCGCATCAATTGGTTAAAACGCGATCCCGAATGGAAAGATACACTCGGTTTCAGGGGAAAACATGATGTGGAAAAACCCGTTGGCGAGTGGAACACGCTGGAATGTGTGGTCGATGGTGACCGGCTTACCATTTACCTGAACGGTGAGCTGGTAAATGGAACCACCAATGTTAAACCACAAAAAGGCCGCATTCAGATACAATCGGAAGCAGCTGAAATTTTCTTCCGGCGGGTGGAACTCACTCCCCTTTCTCCCCACAAATAATTCAAAAGGAAAGGGATGATAAAATGCCGTTTTTTTTGTTTTGGCTAAAAACAAAATTATCTTTATAATACTTTGTAAGATGTCATCTATATGCCAGACAAATTAAAAAAGTATTATGCATCAACCGAACAGGTGTATCCACAACTTGATAAAAAGATGCGCACAGAATGAAGTCAAAAAGTTGTGAGATTTTAGTGTTACGCAAAAATTGTTGTTAGTCTAAATAGAAAGAAATCTACGTTCCTAACTCCCCTAAACTGTGCCCTAAACGCTTTTATTTTTGCGTTGAATGACTCTGCTGAAGCGTTTGTGCTCCGGTTGTCAAAGTAGTTTAGGATGTTCATATAATGTATTGACATTGTTCTTGCTATTGTATTGAAGCTGCTAAATGCTCCTGCCTTACTTTTTCATCCCATTTTGCCAAACGTATCAGTGCCGAGGTTTTGTCTTTTGTATTGTTGTATATCCAGGATAGGTTCTGGTATAATTTGTATGCCTTTTCTAAATCTGGATAGCGTTCAAAAAGTATTATGGCTCTTTCTAATTGGTTTTCAGTCCATTTACTACTTGATTTATAGAGCAAGTACCTGCTTCTGGCCAGTAACTGTTTTAGTGTATCTCCATTGTGGAACAGCTCTGGAGTATATTTTAAGGATTTGTTTCTAGTGTATTCTATGGCGTCATTCTCAGTATCCAGGGCTTCCCACCTATGCTTGATCCTGATCTCCTGTAGCGCGTCCAATGCCAGTTTCTGGACATGGAAACGGTCTATTACCAAGGTTGCGTTTGGGAATGATTTTTTAACGATGAGCCACATATTTCCTGCCATATCCAAGGTTACCTCCTTGACCTTTTTTCTTTGTTTTAAAGGGATCTTGTGTAGTATTGCTATAACGGTCTCAGCTTTGGTCCGCTTGACCATCGCCACCAAAGCTCCCTTCTTTCCTTTTGCTTTTTTATTGGTCAGTATGGTGTATAGATCACCATTGGAAAAGGCTGTCTCATCAAGGGATAGGTGGCTTCCTAAGTTTTGGGGAAACAAGAGCCACTCCTTAGCGTGTCTTTTTTGATCCCAGGTATTAAAATCACTTAAATAGTCCTTGTATTGCAGCTGCAGACTTCTGGGCTTAACCCCATAGAACTTGGCTACAACTGAGGTGCTGGAGGCATTGTTACTGATGGATCTCTTTTAAAAAAGTAGCAAACTCACTAGTGATTCTAGTTCCTTTTGCTACCAATTGCCAATCTCTTGAAACAGCCTTGCCTGTATCTTCATCAAGCCATCTTCGCCGCGTTATATGCAGGAAAACGTTTTTACCGCGTATGGGAAAATCCTGAACCGTGGCTTCTGGGAAAAAGCCTTTGGAATGAAGCTTAGTGCCGTTATATCCATCAGGGACTTTGTTTTGTTCCGTGAAATAGAAGTGAAGCTCTTCTCATTTGATCTCGTGCTTTGTTAAATCAAAATAGGTTACAAGTACTTCGGGAAGTAATAAATTGGCTATAGCTAAAAGTGAATCTGAGGGCATCGAAATCTTTATTTCAAAGTTCCCTCATTTTTAGTTACTCCACAACTTTTTGTGTTGAGCCTCTAATATCAAGTTTTTTGAAGCAAATTTGGTTACACTAACTTATTTAAATTTGGTGTAACCAATTGGAAGTAATTTCCTACAAATAATAACTTAAAACCTTTTGTATCAATAGTTTATGAGGTATTTATTTTCTGCCTTTAACTTCAATCAGAATTAAAAATTGATGTTATGGATAATCATTTTGGCTACACTTTCTTTATCAGGTCTATTAGGTCAAACCCTGAATTCGGTGCAATTTATTTAAGAATCAGTTCTAATGGTAAACGGGCTGCGTGTAGTTTATATAGAAAGGTTTCTTTTACCGATTTTAACGAATCAAAAAATGAACGCCCATTTGAAAGAGATAGCTGACTTATGTTCCATAAATAAGAATTAAACTTTTCATTTGGCCAGACACACTTTCGCAACAACAGTAACCCTATCAAATGGGGTGCCTATCGGAAGTGTAAGTGAAATGTTAGGACATAAAAATTTGAGGGCTACATAGTATTACTCCAAAATTTTGGATAGGAAAGTTAGTGATGATATGGCAGTATTAAAAAGCAAATTATTTGGTTGACCTCCTTAAACATTTTTCCAATTAAATTTATCAGGGATTACAATAAAAATTACATTAATTGAGGGCCACACTCAGCGTGGTTTTTAACTTATTAGAAGGATAATGCCTGCTTTTTATCTTGGTTTTTTTATTTTTTTGAACGAATAAGAATGCCCATTTCCGTGTTTTGGGGAGAACGATGAAATGGGCGGGTTCTTAGGTTTTGCAAAGCAAGTAGGATTTGTATATTTTCTATATGGGGGATTTCCCCCATTTTTAACCAAATTGTTATAATTGAATTCCAGCTTTAAGAGAGATTGCCAGATATGATTATTTCGACGCTGAGAAAATAAGCGCCGATATGATTGATTTTTTTTTGGTTATTTTTTTACGGCTACAGGTAGGGCCCGAAAGCTGAGATTATTGAACTATCGGTGGTGACCTGGGTGATAGATTTCCATGAGAATTTGTTTATCAGGTTTTGTCGATACAGCGGATCTAAGTATCCCCGGAAGGAGAAAATCACGGAACAGATGAAGATCTTTATGCGAGATATTAGTATTAGTGAAGATTTTATAAGAAGACGTTTGGTGGATTTTGAAGTAGGCAAGGATATGTATTTTGAAAGAGAAAAGTTTGAAAATAAGTTCCTGGAGTTGAGATCCAGAATGAAGCCTGTTCGTTAAGGTTCTTGGGTTTTATTATATGAATCTCGTGGGTCAATATGAGACGTAGGTCCAGGCTGTTAAACGGTTTAGGGCCCTGCCACTTTCTTTGAGAAAATAGGTTGAGGGGACCTTTAGAAATTGGTCTTATAAGAAAATGCTGAAAAAGTTTTTGGAAAAAAAGGGTTCAACCTTTAAAATTGGTTAAACCCTTTATCAACAGAAGGTATTTATTAAAAAACTACTCTTTCAGATGAATGCTCTTCTTGAGATTGTTTACAGATATCTCGAATTCTCCCGGCTCTGCCATTGTTTCTCCTTTCGGATTAACCGATGCCAGGTCGGAGGTATTGATGCTAAATTCAATAGTTTTAGTTTCTCCGGCAGCAAGTTCAACTTTCCTAAACTTCCGAAGTCTTTTTACATCTGGAGTGATCTCTGAAGCATACAGATCGGAGCTGTAAACCTCAACCACTTCTTTTCCACTGCGATTCCCAGTATTGGATAATTTCACGCTAACAGTAAAAGTATCGTTCTGAGTGATATCGGTTTTATCGATTTGCAGGTCTGATACTTCAAAATCGGTGTAACTTAGTCCGAACCCAAAAGGATACTGCGGATTGAAATCGGCTTCATAATTATATACCCCTTCGGCTTTGGTTTGCTCTTCAGAAGGCTTATGAATATACGGGATTAGTGCATTAGGATAGCGCGGATATGTATAAGGCAGTTTTCCGGAAGGATTGATATCCCCAAATAAAATATCTACCAGGGCATCGCCGCCAAAATTCCCCGGAAGGTAAGTTTGCACCACAGCCTGCATTTCCTGTTCAAATTTGCTGATTATTCTCGGGCGACCTTCATTCAGAATAAGAATTACCGGTTTCCCGGTAGCTGCTAGTTCTTTTGCAAGTTTAGTCTGCAGATCGGAGATATAAAGATCATTAAGGTCACCCGGTTTTTCTGTATAGGAATTCTCACCCAGGACTAGAAAAATATAATCAACATTTTCTGCCTGTTTAACAGCATCAGCAATGCCGGCGTCCTCTTCTTCAAAATATTTACCGTCATTTTTATAATTTACTCCCGCTTCGAAGATCACATTTTCTTTTCCGAGCTTATTTTCAACAGCTTCTAATATTGTATTGTAATCTGCAGCAAATTCCGGGGTTTTTTCACCTTGCCAGGAATAGGTCCAGGCTCCATTGAGTGTTCTCATGGAATTGGCATTTGGTCCCGTTACCAAAACTTTCACGTCTTTTTTAAGAGGCAGCACACCGCTTTCATTTTTCAAAAGCGTAATCGATTCTGCAGCCATATTGAAGGCTTCCTGTTCAAATTCCTCACTTCCGAATTTCGGGTAATCCTTATAGTGGGTAACCGGAACTTCAAATAGGTTTAGCGCGAGTTTTACTTTCAGTATTCTTTTTACCGCATCGTCAATGCGTGACTCCTTGACTTCACCTTCTTTCACTAATTCCAGGAGGTTGTCTACAAAACGTTCGTACTCATAAGGAACCATAGACATATCAATTCCCGCGTTCACAGCCATTTTAATGGCTTCTTTGTCATTTTCAGCCACACGATCCCTGCGGTGCAGATTTTCGATATCGGCCCAATCGGTAACTACCAGGCCTTCAAAATTCAATTCTTCTTTCAGGAGTTTTGTGAGCAGGTCGTAATTAGCGTGTACCGGTTTTCCATTAATGAGTCCGGAATTGATCATAATAGTATGAGAGCCTGCATCTATTGCCGCCTTGAAAGCCGGAAGATGGTATTCCCTTAGAACATCATCGGGAATATAGGCCGGAGTTCTGTCCTTTCCTGAAGTCACCGCATGATAGCCCAAAAAGTGCTTCATAGTTGAAGCCAGGTGGTGAGGATCCCCGATATTATTATCTTCTCCCTCATATCCATCTATCATCGCTACTCCGAGTACCGAAGTGAGGTAGGGGTCTTCCCCAAAGGATTCCCACATACGGGAAAATCTTGGATCCATCCCTAAATCTAATACCGGTGAGAAATTCCAAGGGATTCCACTTGCTCTTGTCTCATAGGCGGTTATCTCCGCTCCTTTTTTTACCAGCTCAGGGTTTCGGCTTGCGGCCTGTCCAATTTGCTGAGGAAACATGGTAGCACCCACGGTATAGGTTGCTCCATGAATCTCGTCTACTCCATAAATGATTGGAATATTCAGCTCGTTTTCTTCGGAATTTATCTCCTGAATTTCAGAAATGATCTCATGCCATTTTTGCCGGGGGAGTGCCCTGTTATTGGCTGTATTGAGAAAGGAGCCCACCTTATATTCGGAGACCGCTTTTCGCACCAGTTCCTTATCAAGATTAAAAGGTTCAAAACTGGAATAAATGTCTTCTCCTTCACCAATCACATCAAGGGTGACCTGGGTCATCTGGCCAACTTTTTCTTCCAGCGTCATTTTCGACAGTAAATCGCTGGCCTTTTCTTCTATTTCTGCTGAAGTTTTAGTTTCCTGGGCAGAGGTATTAAACCCGGCCAGTAAAACTACTGCAGCAAGTATTATCTTTTTTATCTTCATAATCGTTTATCTTAAAAGTTTAGGGTAGCCACAGAATTTCCCGGGAGCGCAACATTATAGCTCTTTTCTCCAATTTCGATAGCTAAATTCTTTTGATCCTCATTTTTATTCTGAAGTATCACCACCACATTTCCTTCAGGAGAGAGAAAAGCAACATTGGGAAAATCTTCAGGCATATTTGAGTCTACCCGAACAGCGCCGGGGCGAACAAATTTGGAAGCCTGGGCTATGATGTAGTATGCCGGTTCCCTAGTTACTTCATCACCGGTGATCGTGATGGCGCCAAGACAGCGGTCACAGCCTCCACGGTCGGTGTGAGGTTCCTGATTTTCATCGGCAGCAAGGTTCCATTCCAAAACGTTTCTGCTCCAGTTTCTGGTAGCGCCAATGATGAGGTTTTCGGTATGCCATTCCATTTCCTGTGCGAAGTTCCCGGGAGCTCCCACCCATTGTTCGGTGAAATAAATGCGTTTATCGGGGTGAGCTTCGTGTACCTGGGAAAGCGCGCTTATATCTCCTCCATACAGATGAAAAGCAGAACCATCTACATATTGCGCAGCCTCAGGATCATCTAGTATAGAAATGGGATAATCGGGGCGATCGGCGTTATGATCGTAAAGGATGATCTTGGTGTCAATACCATGTTCTTCAAACAGGGGACCTAAATGATCTTTTATGAACACCGCCTGATCTTCAGCCAACATCAAAAGACTTGGGTTATTCCCGGGGTGTAAAGGTTCATTCTGGATGGTGATGGCATCTATAGTGATTCCTTCCTGCGCCATAGCCTGTATGTACTTTACAAAATACATAGCATAAGCCGGGTAGTATTCTTCTTTAAGGCTGCCTCCGCGGGTATCTCCATTATCTTTCATCCAAACCGGAGGAGACCAGGGAGAGCCCAGTATTTTAATATCAGGAGCAATCTCAAGGATATCTTTCAATACCGGAATGAGGTGAAGGCTGTCATTAGCCAGGGAAAATTTCTCAAGCTGTTCATCGGTTTCTCCTTCTTCCAGATCATTATAGGAAAACGGAGCCTCGTCAAGATCGGATGCGCCTATGCTTAGCCGAAGATAACTTACTCCGATCTCGTCCTGCTCGGTGCCAAAGAGTTCCTGTAAGAGTTCATTTCTGGCCGAATCGCTCATCTGATTTATATGCAAGGCACTTCCGCCGGTAAGGGTATATCCAAAACCGTCTATCTCCTGAAATTTCTGAGAGGTATCAACTTTTATAGTTGCCTGTGCCTGGAAATCACCTTCCTTATCGGAAGTAAGCTCTCTTTTTTCAAGGAGAGATTTTTCATCGAGGCTTGTGAGCCACATTTCCGGTTCATCCGGACTATTTTCTTCCTCGTTCTTCTGATTACAGGCTAATAGCGTGAAGAGCATTAGCATCAGAAGAATGGGTTTATTTAAGGGTTTGTACATTTCAATAGGGGTAAAAGATGCCGCCAAAATAGCGGCATCTGTCTAATTATTAATATAGGCTAATTACTGTAAAATGAATTCGTAGGTACCGGTCTCATAATCATTGCTCACCTCGATATTCACCTCGTATGTTCCGGAGGTAGTAATATTGGTGAAGTTTGGACCACCATTGGTCATTGTTCCGGATAAGGCTTCAGGATCGTCCGCACCTAATTGAATATCCCAGGGAGAGTTAAATTTCAGGTTGTAACCTGCTTCCAGAGCCTGAGTGGTGGTGAATTTATGCGGATGTACATAGGTCATAAGGAACTCGTCCCTACTATCCCAGCCGCCGCCTTCTTCGTCCCAATGGAATAATTTTATGTTGTAATATTTCCAGTTTACGGCTCCTGTAGCAAAATTAAATTCAAGGCTGTAAGCCTGATCTCTTGCAGGGGAAATATCTCCAGGGCTTTCCAGAAGTCCGAGACTACCAAACGCTGAATCCCCATCAGGATTGGAGGTTTCTCCTATAATTCCGTCCAGCGAATAGGCTGTTCCAGTACCATCTATAGCGCTGTTAAGCTCATAAATTACTTCAGCCTGAAGCGGGATATAGGTGCCAGACATAAATTTATCCTCTTCTTTGTTGAATTCAAATACAACTTCACCGTCTGCAAGAAGATAAAGCGCATCGGGGGTTTCAGAAGGAGGATTGCTTACCTGGTTGCTTTCAAGGGAATAGGTATAAGTATCACCGGAAAGGTCTACAGTAACTGTATAATCTCCCGGAGCATCCAATGAGATATCTTCAATTTCAATACCGGCATCTCCTGCCTGGGATTCCATATAAATTTCATTCTGGGTACCAACAATTCTTTTAAAGAGGTAACCCCAATCGCCATTGAGTCTGAAAAGGAATCCTCCGGAATTTAGAGAAAGTTGAGCTTCCCAAACGCCATTAGCCTGGTATTCCAATGGTTCATCTCCACCCCAGCCGGCAGCGATAACATCACCAACTACACTTAGGTGGTCTATTTTTAGGAGGTTGTAGGTTCCTTCTGCAAGGTCTACAGTTAATCTGTATTCCCCGGTTTCAGCGACCATAATCGGATCTCCGTTTTTAACCAGATTTCCTTCGCTTCCTCCATAGATATGAGCAGGAAGTGAACTCTCGCTATAGATCTTAAAGCCCGCTCCTGCTTCCAGGTGAGTGTAGATCTCAAAAACATTTGTGGGATTATTGTCGGCATCTTTTAGCGACCTCAATGATAGGGCCTGGGAAAGATCTGAGCCTGCTTCTGTGGCCTCGCCTGAAAGGAACAATTGCTCAGGTAGGTACTCTGTTTCAAAACGCTTTACGCTTACTTCTACAGAATCGGTAGTTTGTTTGTCTATACTTTTTGCAAGAACGGTTATTTCCAGGTCAACTTCTTTACCTGCTTCGAAACCTGCATAAGATAGTGCAAGGTCCATCTCACTGGCGGTAAAACTTCCATTGGTATCCCGGCCTCCATTTTCTGAAGCTTTACTAAGAAGAGGATCCTCATAATTTCCGGGGGTACTTAAGATAAGGGTATACCTCACCTGATATCTCTCGGTTGAAATTGCCGGATCCCAGGTGAATTCAAAGTTCTCGTCTGGTTGGTTTTCATTTAGGACCAGAGTTTCATTCGTGGTAAGTAAGGAAGGCTCACTAAGATCCCATTCTCCAATAGGGTCAAGGTTGTCTTCTTCACAGGAAAAAATAAATGCCAGCACCAGAAATGCGCTAAGGAGTATTTTTATTTTTTTCATTTTATTGTTATTTAATAGTTTAATTTTTAATTACCATACAAGCGTTGATACTGAATTAGCTGTGCTGTTTATTTTCAGGTATTTATCCCCGGCCTGTACGTTTATATTTCTGTTCGAGGTAGTCTCATTCAGAATCACCAGTGCAATTGTACCATCAGGATTTTGAAATGCCACATTAAAGATCCCACCGCTTATTTGATTTGAAGCAATTCTACTAGCACCCGGCCTGACGAATTTTGAGAAGTGAGCCAGGGCATAGAATTCTTCATTATAAATAATCTCTCCTGAAGATTCTATGGTAACTACACCCCTGCAGTCCTGGCATCCATTATTGGTGGGGCCAGAATTTTCATCCAGGGCAAGGTTCCATAAAAGGGCAGTTTTTGACCAGTTTCGGGTGGTGCCAATAAAGATATTTTTGATATTCCATTTAAGATTATCACCAAAATCTGTGGCCCATTCCCCTCCGGAAATTTCTGTGAAATAGAGTCCTTTTTCGGGAAAAGCATTGTGGACCTGTGACATTGCAGAGACATCTCCAGCATAAGCATGAAAAGCCGAACCGTCTACATAAGGATATGCCTCTTCATCACTAAGCACGGTGATGGGGTATTGGGGTTTATCGAAATTATGATCATAAGCAATGATCTTAGTTTCGATTCCTTCACTCCGGAAAAGCGGTCCAAGGTGGTCTTTTATAAATTCCACTTGTTCTCCGGCTTCCATTATCATAGTTGGATATTGCGCCTGATGTAAAGGCTCATTCTGTGGAGTTATCGCATCTACTTTTATCCCGTGGGCAGCATAGCCTTCGATATATTTCACAAAATAATGGGCATAGGTATTATACCATTCCTGTTTTAAACTTCCTCCATAAAGGGATTTGTTTGTTTTCATCCAGGCCGGTGCGCTCCATGGGCTTCCCATAATTCTAAGCTCGGGATAAACCTGCAAGATGTCCTTAAATACCGGAATCACATTTTTTTCATCTTCCTTCAAAGAAAAATTGTCCAAAGTGGCATCTGTCTCCCCGGCAGGCATGTCATTATAGGTGAAATCCTGCAAGGAAAAATCAGAGGCGCCTACACTCATACGCAAATAGGAAATTCCAATTCCCGTATTGGGGTTGAAAAGCTCCTTTAATAAGTCGCTCTTTTTACCGGAGGATAACCCATTAATGAGATAGGCTGAGGAGCCGGTAAGGGCAGCTCCAAAGCCTTCAATTTCCTGATATTTTTCAGTAGGATCGATAATAAGTTCAGGATCTGAGCTTAAAGGTTCACCATAAATATCCACAACAGGCAGTTTATCCAGTAATTGGGTTCCTGCTGTATTGGTGGTCCAGATCTGGGCTTTCCCAATTACCTCACCTCCGGGTTTAGACGGAGGAGGGAGTGGGGTTACCGGATCATCATCTGAACATTGGATATTCAAAAGACTCACAGAAAAGACAAATAATATTGCTATAATTCGGTTCATTGTTAGTATCCGGGGTTCTGAGTCAGGTTAGGATTCCGGTTGATCTCGTTTTGCGGAATAGGCAATAGGAGGTCGGTTTCACTAACATTATAATCAACAGGTTGATTCGTACGAAGATCGATATCGTCTACAGCGTTCATGATTTCCACGGCCATTCCAGAGCGGATAAGATCATCCCAGCGATATGCTTCCTGTGCAAGTTCCAGGCGTCTCTCTTTTAGAATTGCCCTTTTCATAGTTTCATATGAAGCTTTATCTTCTGAAGTCAATTCAGGAAGACCAACTCTTTCCCTAACAATATCTACCTGGTCGGCAGCTTCTTCGATCTGGCCTAATTCATTGAGCGCTTCAGCTTTCATCAGGATAATATCAGCAAGTCGAAAAATATAATCGTTGTCTGAACTAGCCCAGCCTCCGGCGTTTCTCCATTTATAGGCGAAAGGAACTTCACTGTTAACCGCATTTCCCCAATATTCGTCTACCCATGGCACCGCTTCAAAAATCATAGTGGCATTCTTTCTGATCTCATCGCCTTCGTTATCAAAAGCTTCTACAAGGTCTTTTGACGGGGTGACAAATTTTCTCCAACTATCACCACTCAGGGAGGGAGGTAACTGCAATTGTGGAGCCCAGGTTCCTTCGTCGCCACCCAGGTACTGGATCTCAAGAATAGACTCTTCATTATTATAGTTATTTCCGTCAAAGAGTTTATCATAATCATCCAACAAACGATAACCTGCGGGACTGTTAATCACAGCGTTTGCAGCTTCCAGAACTGCCGGATAATCGGGGTTGGGCTTTTGAGCGTTTACCTTGGTCAATAAGGCGTTTGCAGCGCCTACAGTTGCCCGTGCCTTGTTTACACTGGCATCATTCCCATAGGAATGTGGTAAAAGCTCTTTTGCATCATTTAGATCGGTTATGATTTGATCATGAACCTCCTCTGCAGAACTTCTGGGAAGTCTCACTTCTGAAGGATCTACCGATTTGATAGGTTCCAGGATAAGCGGAACGCCGCCCCATTGTTTTACCAGATTATAATAGTGGTATGCCCTGAGGAAAAGTGCCTGCCCAATGATCTGGGTGCGTTCTTCCTCGGTAATTTCCTGATCGATCTCCGGGGCTTTTTCAAGAACAAGATTCGCCTTGGAAATCGCATTGTAAATTGATGACCAGGCGTTAAAAACCCTATTGTTCGTAGTAGAAACATCTACGTCATCAAAAGCGAAAATTTCAGGGTTATCTCCACCGGCATAGTGATTGTCAGAGCGGACGTCCTCGAAAATAATTTTGTCCCACACGTAATAATCATTTGATTGAAAAGATTCATAAACCCCGGTCAAAGCAGCGTTAAGCTGGGTGCCGGTAGCATATGCGTTTTCTGTTGTTTCCTCTGAAATAGGCATTAAGTCTAATTCATCGTCGCAGGAGATGAGACTTGCTGCTATAAACAGTCCGGAAAAATATTTTATAAAATGTTGTTTTTTCATAAGTATTTTAATTTAAAAAGTAACATTCAAGCCCAGGATAAGGTTCCTTGTTTGTGGATAGGTTCCATAATCTACACCCATTGCGGTGTTACTACCACCAAAGGCGTTCACTTCAGGATCAAAACCGGAGTAGTCTGTAAGTGTAAACAGGTTTTCTCCTGTAGCATATAATTTCACAGCATCCAGGTTTATTGATTCCAGGAAAGTTTTTGGTAAACCGTAGCTCAGGGTAAGCGCCTTCATTCTAAGGTAAGACCCGTCTTCCACGAAGCGTGTCGATAATCTTGAATTGTCGGTGTTTCCTTCAGAAGTTCTTGGAATATCTGTGATATCACCAGGTTCTCTCCAACGATCTAATACAGCTCTGGATTGGTTTTTAGAGTCGGTCATTCCTTCGGTTTCAATTCGGGTAGCATTAAAGATGTCATTACCCTGAGAACCTTGCAGGAACACTGATAAACCAAAGCCTTTATAAGATAAATTGTTGGTGAAACCATACTGGAAATCAGGGTTGGCGTCTCCAATAATAGTCCTGTCGTCGGCAGAAGGAGAGAATGTTGTTTCTCCTTCACTGTCTAAATAATAGGCCATTCCGGTCTCGGGATCAACACCTCCCCATAGGTAACCATAGAAAGTACCAAGAGGTTCTCCTTCTCTAACAAGGCTTACTTCTCCACGTCCGGCAACTCCACCGGCAAACATCTGCTGTCCAACGATATCGATAACTTCATTACGGTTAAAAGAAATGTTGAAATCAGATTCCCAGTTAAATTCACCTTGCGTATTTACGGTAGTTAACTGAAATTCCAATCCTTTGTTCCTTAACTGACCGATATTCTGAATGGCACTATTAAAACCTGTTGATCGGGGTAATGGAGCATTTAGAAGCAGGTCGCGGGTATCTTTCTGATAGGCATCTGCACTGAACCTGATGCGCCTATTAAATAAAGCCACATCAAGTCCGATATTAATCTGTTCTGATTCCTCCCATTTAAGGGTTTCGTTGGCGATGGAGGCTGGATAAGTTCCCGGCAATACAACGCCGCCTATGGGATAATTACCGCCACTTCCAACACGACCGTAGTAGGCATAATTACCAACCTGATCGTTTCCAACGAGTCCCCATCCGGCACGTAATTTCATATCATTAATTGTTTCCTGATCCCGCATAAAGCTTTCTTCAGAAATTCTCCAACCTGCTGAGAAAGATGGGAAGTAACCCCAACGCTCTTTAGGTCCGAAATTGCTCGAACCGTCAGCTCTAAAGTTGGCTGTAAGTAGGTATCTTTCATCAAACTCATAGTTTACTCTTGCCAGGTAGGACGCATTAGCCTTTTCGGCTTTAGTTGCGGTAGCAGCAATAAGTTCTGACCCGGCATTAGGGGTAGTAATCTTATCTCCGGCAAAATTCCTTCTTTCCATAGAACTGTCTTCCCATCTGTATTTTTGGAAAACAGAACCTACAAGAGCTTTCAGGTTATGTCTGCCGATTTCTTTCTCGTAACTTAAAGTGTTATCAAAAATGTAGAAATTGGTGAGGTTGGTATTGTATCTACCAATACCTTTCATTGCACGACCATAGCTGGTTCTAAAGGGATCCAGAAAATAATCATAGTTAGCACTGCTGTAATCTGTACCTATATTTGTTTTGAAGGTAAAGTCTTCAAGGAATGATATTTCGGCATAGATATTACCCAACAGGCGTTGGTTCACATATTCCCGCTGGGAACCATCGGTAGAAGCTACCGGGTTTTCCCAATCCTGAAAAGGATTGCTGGTAAAGGTGCCATCGGGATTATAGATTCCAATATTTGGAGGGGTAGATAAAACTCCCAGCAGGACACCACCACTATTAATGCTTTGGTTGTCGGTAACATCCACATCGGAGTAATGAGTATAGGCGATATTAGTACCTATTTCCAACCATTCGGTAACTTCCTGAGAAAGGTTAATCTTGAAGTTATATCGTTCCATTTCAGAACTTCTAACGGCACCTTCCTGTTTGGTATATCCCCCTGAAACATAGTAAGATGTTCCGTTGGATTTTCCAGACATTCCTAACTGATAGTTAGAGGAGAGGCCATCCCCGAAAATTACTTTTTGCCAATCGGTGTTTTCAGTGTAGCGGGACCAGTCGGTATTTCGGCCCATTTCGGTCATTAAATCCCTATACTGTTCACTGTTAAGCACCGGAAGTGTATTCCACACCTGGGAAACCCCAACATAAGTGTCAAAGGTAAGTCTTGGCTTTTCAGAGGTTCCTTTCCTGGTGGTTATCAAAACCACTCCATTTGCACCCTGGGCTCCATAAATGGCTGCGGAAGAAGCATCTTTCAAAACAGAAATACTTTCGATATCTGCAGGGTTAAGTGAGCGGGTGTCGTTAGTTGGAACTCCATCTACCACATATAAAGGTTCGCTACTTGCATTAATAGAGTTGGTACCTCTAATTCGGATATTTAATCCTGAAGAGGGTTTTCCAGAGCCTGAAACCACCTGTACCCCTGGAGCCTTTCCCTGTATTAGGGCGCCAACCTGAGTATTAGGCCTGTCATCAAAAGCCTCATCATCTATTATGGAAACCGAACCGGTAATGTCTCTTTTGCTTTGAGTACCATATCCAACTACTACAACCTGATCTAAGGTTTCGGAGTCTTCCATAAGTGTTACCTGTATCGGGCTATCGGTTGCCGGTACTTCCTGAGTTACATATCCAAGGAAGGAAACAACCAATATATCTCCGCGAGATGCTTCCAGAGAGAAATTTCCATCAAAATCTGTTTGGGTTCCGTTCGTTGTGTTTTTTACAATAACATTGGCACCTGGTAGCGGAAAATTATTACTTCCATCTATTACAGTCCCGGAGACCTCGATGGTCTGTGCCCAGGAAAATGCCGTGAAACTAAAAAACAATACCCATAAGTATTTTTTAATTTTCATTGATTAAAAGAGTTTTGTGTAAATTAATTATGATAGTTTATTGAGAAATCAATTTCTTACGCAAACGATTTCACAGGCCTAAGTTATAATTTGAATTCTGCGGGTAGTTGATGTCCATTACATTTGGATTACACCATGCTAAATAAAATATACACCAGAACTACGTCAATTTTTATAAGCTTCTGAAATTGATATTTTTAAAAAGCTAATTATTTCTTAAATAGTCTAAAATTTTTATAAATTTGAGCGAGCAATCCGATTCAATAATTGCCTTTATGAATTTATTCCAGGGTGTTTTTTTAGCTGCGTTTTTAATGGCCCTTCCCGGGTTATTGATTTGTCAGGAATCTTCCGAATTAAGTATAGCATTGAGAAAATCACCTTTGGTATCTCATTATTCCCAGGAGGACTTTCAGGGAGACACTCAATTCTGGACAACTACAGAAGATCATTTGGGGGTTTCTTATTTTGGGAACAATGACGGAGTGGTCATTTTTGACGGAGAAAGATGGCAAAAGGTAAGTCTGCCCAATCACTCCTCGGTGAGGAGTTTAATAACATCTTCTAAAGGGAAAGTTTACGCCGGGGGTTTCAACGAATTAGGAATAATAGAAAAACAGGCTACGGGAGATTATATTTATCGCTCCTTGCTTAAAGATCTTGATCTGGAGGGTATTGAGCTCGAAAATCTATGGCAGGTTCACGAGTATAAGGATTATATCATCTTCAGGTCCTTCAATGAACTAATAGCTATTTCCGGTAATACGGCTACCCATATTTCGGCTAACAATTCCTTTGTGCATTCAGGAATTGTGAATAACAGGTTTTTTGTTCAGGATGCAGGTTTTGGGATCATGGAGTTCAACCCTGAAGAAATGCGCTTAAACAAGGTTTTTGATTTTGGAAGAGGTTCGGTGGTTGGTTTCCTGCCCTCTGGTTTGCAAAATGAGCTTATGGCAATTACCAGGGAAGGCAGTGTATTTAAGATGAACCTGAAAAATAATGAAGTTTACCCCTGGAAACAGGTCCTGGATAAGGAAAATCAGGGTCAGATAATTAGTGCTATTAAATTTGAAGAAGAATATTTACTGGGGACATTAGGCTCTAAAATAATTGTTCTGACCGAGGAAGGGAAGATAAACCGGAACCCACCTGCCTTTAAGGATATAAGTAATTCGTCCATTCTTAATTTATTCAAAGCCGGTAATGGTTTATGGGTGCTGTTGAACAATGGATTATCCTACGTAGATTTTGATTCCCCGGTTTCTCAGCTTTTTCAGGAAGGATCGGTTTATGATATTTATGTCGGTTCAGATAAAATTTACCTTGCTACCAACAAAGGGGTGTATTATTCGGAGCTTCAAGACGGAGAAATCGATAAATCCATGTTGGAATTCAGGAGTATTCCCAATCTGGAAGGTCAGGCCTGGTCAATTACTAATTTAAGTGGTTCTCTAATTGTAGGCCATGACAGGGGATTATTTGAATTGGATGGGTTAAGGGCCTCTCAAATTGGGGAGGTATCTGGTTTCTGGAAGGTTGTAGGAATTCCGGATTCTCCAAATACTTTTATCGCTTCAAATTATAATGGTATTTATTTACTGAAAAAGAACGGGGCTATATGGAGTCTACAAAATAAGATCAAAGGTTTTGATGAATCCAGCAGGGATATTCTAATTAGCGATGATGCTAATACCTTTTGGGTTTGCCATGGTTATCAGGGTGTTTATAAATTGAAATTAACCGAAGATTATTCCCGGGTTTATGCGGTAGATCATTTTACGGATAGAAACGGATTAATCTCCCCTTTTAATGTGAATGTCACCCGATGGGAAGATGATATAGTCTTTACCAGCAATACCGGTATCTATGAATTTGATGAAGCTTCAAATTATTTCAAGCCTTACGAAAAATTAAATTCTGTTTTGGATTCTACCTTTAATACCAGAAAGTTAATAAAGAAAAAGGATACCGCATGGATAGTACAGGATAATGAAGTAGGCTTTATAGATTTTTCCGAAGATAAGCCTGAAGTACAAAAAAACCTTTTCCTAAACCTTAAAGGTAAATTGAATAGAGGGATGGAGAGTATTTTACCAATGGAAAACGGAAAGGTTCTCATTGGTGCTACAACCGGTCTTTTTTTATACGACACTCAAACAGGAGAGCAATCTGAAGATCTGGTAACAGAGATCACCGGTATTAGATATGTCAAGGATTCAAGGGAGATGGCTATCGCTAATAACTCTGAAATGAATTTGCCGGTTGATACAGAAATAATCCGTTTTGAATTTGCCACACCCCGCATGTCACCATCTTCTGAAATTGAGTTTAGTTATATACTTGAAGGGATTGATGAGCATTGGTCCTCCTGGGAGGAAACTCCTTTTAAAGAGTTTACACATTTAAGACCCGGGGATTATACTTTTAAGGTGAGGAGCAGAAACCTTGTGGGACAAAAAGGGGAAGTATCCAGTGCCAGTTTCAGGATACCTCCTATTTGGTACAAGACCGATGTAGCATTTTTCATTTATTTTCTAGGCATCATTGGTTTAATAATTTTAATGATCTACGTATTCCGAGCAAAAATTATTTCTGAAAGAAGGAAAGCCAAAATGGCAGCAGAGAAAGCACAACGCTTATTGAAGCTTGAAATAGAACAGCTTAGGCTTGAAAAAGATAAGGAGTTAATCAAACAGGATAAAAAATTACTTGAAGAAGATAATATCCAGAAAAGTAAGGAGTTGGCTAACTATACCATGATGTTGGTGAAGAAAAAAGATGTGTTCAATGAGACCTATGAAAACCTGCAGGATTTTCAAAAAACCTTAAAAACCCAGGGTGCTAAGCGAAATCTCAGGAATATCATTCAGAAATTAAATAATCACCGGATCGGGGAAGAATATATGAAGATTTTCGATGTGAATTTTGAAAAAGTTCATAAAAACTTCTTCAGGACATTAAAAGAAATTAATCCGGATCTCACCAAAAGAGAATTGCGTCTTTGTGCTTTCGTGAAAATGGATCTTACCAACAAGGAAATCGCTCCCTTACTTAATATTTCTGTACGGGGGGTGGAGACTGCCAGATACCGGGTGAGGAAGAAACTGGACGTGCACGAACCAAATTTTTTACATTTTCTTGAAAATTTACCAGTTAACGAAAAGGAGGAAATCTTTTGAGTTCATCATAGTGCCTTAGCCTCGGTATTTTAAAATATATGATTAGGCAAAGGCAATTGGTTGAAAAGAATTGTCTGATTTTTCTATAATTATTAAGAGTAAAACCTTCGTGAAAGAAGAGAATGATCATTGACCAATTAAATAAGGTAAATTCCTCCGACTTAAAGGTGCCGGAGGAAATCTGATTATACCATTTGATATATTTTATCAAATAAGATTTTATCAGCCTTTCTTTGCTGAGAGAAAGCTTTCTTTAGCGTTTTATGCAATATGGCATTAAAAGCATTATACCCGATCCACAGGTTTGGATCTTGCCCTAGAATGATACTTTCGTCTCTATGCATCCCAGGACGTGCTCCCGTGCGGGCCGCTTTCTTTTTTAAAAAATTAAGGGCTCCAATCGGTATAGTATTTATGGGTGCTACTAAGATGTTCCTTATTGGTGTTATAGCTGCCTTTTGATGGGTTGCACTGGTGCATAGCAACTCGCTGATGATAGTAATACACTTCTACCAGGGAACTGGTATAATGGTTGGTGGTTTCTTTTTCTATGTAGCGATAGGGTACGCTATAATAGAATAGCTTTTATCAGGGGAGAAATAAACGTATCCCATTTTCTGGACCTTTGCCCTTCGGTAACCTTTAAGCTCGTAGGCCCCCTCCGGCAGGGCTTTAGGTATTCCCGCTCCACGGATTGGAACAGTTCCCTGCGACTGGCTTCTTTGCCTAAAATCCAAAAGTGGCACAAATTGAACCGAAATCACTGGCAAAATTTGATCTGGGATATCCATCCTGGATAAACAGACCAACAAGGAAGCCTTATTTCATTTGATATTAAAGACAATTGCGAGCCATCACAAAAATTTTAAAAATAATTTGCATCTTTTTTATACCCTCTCCGTCTTGATTGTGAGTTATTAAATTATTCACAATTAAATACTAAAGAAATGAAACGATTTCATGTTCACGTAAGAGTAAAAAACCTTGACGAAAGTATTGCATTTTACAATGCTTTATTTAATGCAGAGCCAACTTTGGTAAAAGGCGACTATGCAAAATGGATGTTAGAAGATCCAAGAATAAATTATGCTATTTCAACAGGTCATACTGAAAATGGCATTGAACATTTGGGCTTGCAACTTGAAAGCGTAGAAGAATTGCACGAAGTGTATGACAATATGCAAAAAGCAAAAGGCACAGTGAGAGAAGAGGGAGAATGCACTTGTTGCTATTCAAAGTCTCAAAAAAGTTGGATAACAGACCCCCAAGGCGTTGATTGGGAAACATTTCACACACACGGTACAGTAACAGTTTATGGAGAAGGCATCAATGCGAGACCAGCCCCGGAAGTAATGGACCAATGGACAGGGAACGATGGCAAAAATGTTACAATTGAAACAGGGACTACTATAAAAGAGAATACTTGTGACAATGGGAGCTGTAAGAATTAAACCAATGCAACAAAAGCATTGGGATCAAGTAAAAAAGATTTTCAAAAGTGGCATTGCAACAGGCATTGCCACTTTTGAAACTACTGCACCAACTTGGGATAAGTGGAATGCTGGACACTTTACATTTGCAAGGCTTGTGGCCATTCACCATAATGAAGTTGTAGGTTGGGCAGCGCTTAGCCCGGTTTCAAATAGATGTGTTTATGACGGTGTTGCAGAAGTGAGTATTTATTTAGCGGACACATACAAAGGAAAAGGGATAGGAAAAATGCTTCTTAAGAACCTAATAGCAATAAGTGAAAGTAATAATATCTGGACATTGCAGGCGGGTATTTTTACAGAAAATACTCCCAGTGTAAAACTTCACGAAAGTGTAGGTTTTAGAATTATCGGATACCGAGAAAAAATTGGCAAACTAAAAGATACTTGGAAAGACAACTATGTTTTAGAAAAGCGAAGCAAAATCGTAGGAATTAAATGACGAGATGAAGGGCTTCTGATAACAAATGAGTGACTATTAAAAACAAATATACTATGGATAAAGCTTACAAAAACAGCGGATATTTTATGCTACTCCTAATTCCCTTGGTAATTTTGGGATTCTACAAGACTTATTTTAGTCAGTTTCCTGATTTTAATGAGAAAATTACCATGTTCCATCATCTCCATGCAGCTATAGCTTCTGTTTGGATACTAACACTTATAATCCAACCACTACTGATTCGGCACAGAAGGTATAAAATCCATAAAATGATTGGAAAAATTTCATACATTATCTTTCCTGTGCTAATTCTCTCATTTATTCCAATGATGTTAAGAATTATATATTCCGATCATCCAGTCAATCTTTTTTTTCCAATTGCTGATTGCACATTGCTAATTCTCTTTTATTCATTAGCCGTTTATAATAGAAAAAACACTCCCAAACATATGCGGTATATGATTGGGGCTGCAATTGTTTTTTTGGGGCCAACATTTGGAAGAATTGCTCCATATATCAAATGAAACATTAAGTTTCAAGGAGGAACAAAGGAAGGGAAAAAACGATAGTAATTCCGAAGAAAGAACTGAAGAAAAAGTCTTAGAAGAGGAAGACCAACCTCCAACCATTAAAAAATCATACAGTGCTAACCCAAAGATTGTTGGCCTTGCTGCTGTAGGATTGTTGGCAATTATATTGACCATTTATAGCTTCGCTTCAACTGAAACGACTCCAGAGAAATCCCCTGAAGAACATCTGAAAGAAATCGTAACTGATTATTACCAATCCGTAAATAGTAATCAGATTGAAGCTATTCCAGACTTTCTTAGCCCAAGAGTAGATCAATGGTATGGTGCAAAGAATTTAAGCCATAGTGAAATACTGAAGATTGCAAGAGATCGTCATGGCAAATATCCCTTTTCTTCTTCTGACATTAATTGGGACTCATTCACTGTAATCCCTCAAAGTACAGGGGGATTTCTGGTAACCTATGAGATGACTCATAAATTCAAGAAAAAAATTATAGATGATTACCAGATTTACGATCTTAAACTGTATACCAGATGGGATGAAGATTTTAAACTCAAGAGTATAAGAGAAATTAAAAACTAGAACGTTCGCTTAGCGTGAAGTCATCTGGCCCTCGCCGGTCTGTTCCAAATTAAATTTAAACTATGTTAGATACCGATACCAAATCCTTATTAAAATCATTTTTTAATTCCACTGATGAGTTGATTGATAAAAAGATCATTAGAAGTTCCAAGTATACGAGTAGGACCTTTAAGTGAGCCCACGCGTTGTATATGCTGTTCGCATTTAGTGAGTGTGATTCTCCACCTCACCTTGCGGGTGTACAAGCACCCTCGTAATTATATCCTCAATCTATAATAAGTTCAATGCCTGCTTTTTCAGCCTTGTACTTTATTTTAGTCATTAAATCATAATAGCTCCAGTTTCTCAGTACAAATTCCTCCTCCTTAGCTATCCCGATCTTGTCCTGCTGATTTAATAGAATTAGCGTCCCGGCCTGGTGTTTAATGCAAAAGTTGATTAACCTCCTGCTGTATACGTGGATGCGATGATGTACATAATTACGCTCCGTATTACAAAACTTGGTTACTGCTTTTGTTTTTCTTTTGCGCCCTTTGCCTGATCTGGAATAGGTTGCTCCAACCCGTGCCCTTTTACAGGCTGCTTGTATCGCTAACCTTCGGTGTAAAAACTCTTCCCTGGTGCCAATACTAAGTTTGGCTTTACCGGTTTTCACTACAATGGGATATTCCAGAGACAAAGAAGCCTCCGCGATCACTTCCGGTTTTAGGCTTTGCTTTTCTTTTTCAATTTCAAAAACCGGAAGCCAGAAGATTTTGCCATCTTTCAATTTGATATGGGAAGTACAAAGCTTGATTTCCCCTTGTACTACTCGCTGCAACAACTGTGGTTTGTCAGTATAATCTGTTCCTAAATAAGTTCGAAATGGTATTTGAAATAAACGAAAGCAAAAGACCTTTTTCTCTTCATTATAGGATAAACCACTGATGCCCTCCAGGCTAAACGGAAAAGCCATGTCCCTCCTGAAGTTCTTTAGGGAGCGTTCGCCTCTCCAGTATTCCGGCCTGTTTTTATTGAAGGAAGAAATTAAAGCCCTGTTCAGGTTAGACAATATGTTTGTTGGGACTTCACCTTTAAAGCGATCTGATACTACACGATAGGTTGTATTGATACGGGAGCGTTGCAGGATTCCGTCCTCATCTTTTTTTTCATCAGCCAATTTATACTTTATCCCCTCTGATAAATAAAAAAACTCCTTGATCATTTCCTGCACATAGAGGTGGGAAACGATAAGATTAGCGGCTCTGAAGCAGCGGTTCTGCCACTGGTAAAGTTTATCCAGGGCCTCCTTTCTTTCTTCTTGGGTAGGCAGGTCCACCACTAGCTGGATCTTTCGCGTGAGTTTTAGCGTTGACTTTTCCATACTAAGCCGATTGTGGTTGCTGTTGGTGTTTCTCCTTCATGAGTTTATATGCGGCCATAAACTCACTGTGTACTTCCTTTTGAGATAGGTGCAGCGCTGCAGCAATGGAAGCAAAAGAATAATTCTTTTCACATCGTAATTTTAACACCTTTTCCTGATCTGCAGTCATTTTACCCTGGACCTTTATCGCTGTAGCAGGATTTTCTTTCGTTTGAAGCGTGCTCCCTTGATTGATAATATTCTTGATATCCTGGATAGCCAGCTTTACCTCGTTACTGGTTTCGGTGATGCTTGTTCCCATTACCTCGGAAATAGCTTTATACTGGAAGCCATATTTCAAACAGAGTTCTATTAAATGTTTTCTTTCTGAAGTCAATAATGGCAATACGCTTTTAATCCGGTCGAAAGCTTTTTGATCTGCTTCCTGGTCTATTAGATGCTCATCCTCTTTCCCGGGATCATAGCCGTGCATATATTCCTGGTAGTTGTCATAATATTCCAGCCTGTTGATGTTTCTGTAAAAATTATTTCTGGGCCGGCAATAGTAGTAAGTACACTCTCGTTTCATCACAAAACGCAGGAAAAAGTAAATATGTTCTGGTCTCTCTATACCTTCTCTTTGCTCCCACAGTTTTAAGAAGGTATCCTGAAGTATAGTTTCAATGACAAATTCATCCCTTATTAATTGCCTCCCCAACCAAAAAATCCTTCGATTGTATTTGGAATAGATAAGTTCCAAAGCATCGGGATGCCCTTGTTGTAATAATTTGAAAATGCGCTGTAACATAAGCAGTCGCTTTTAAGTGGAGGTAAAAACCGCCAGAATTAAAATGGATTTAGCTTAAGCGAATTCTTATAATTTATAAAGAGAAGATAGCTTTGAAACCATTGAGAAGAATGCCTGTTTCTTACAAACAAAAAAGGCGTGGAGACTCAACTTATCGGATTGGGGTACTGGTATACCTTGGAACGACAAGTAAGCCCACGCCCGGGTCGTGAGCATTTACACTTATCATCTCGTTCCTTAAAAATTACCAGTTTTCAATCCGAGAATCAAAGCGAATGCTTCTAATATTTTACTTAAAGAAGTTTCGCAAATATATTAATATGAAGTAAATATAATAAAAAAAATAAATGTGGTACAAGTTTACCACGAAAAATAAGTTAAAAATTTCAACATTGCTTATATAAGCAATGCAATGGATATAGAAATTTCAAACTCCAAATTTTTAAACATTTTTGGAGAACGCCTTAAGTATATAAGACAACAGAGCAATCTTTCTTATCGAGAACTCGGTAAGCGATGTGATTTGGACTATAGCTATATAAGTAAAGTTGAGAAGGGCGAAAGAAATATTCAGTTATCAACTATTTTGGAGCTTGCTAAAGGCCTTGAAGTCCATCCGAAAGATTTATTTGACTTTAGTTTATCTGAACAAAATCCAGTAAAATAAATTCTCACCAACCAAATTTCAAAACTTGCTCTTCCCCTCAACGGTTTTCCGTAATCTCCTTTTATTTTAATGTTTTATATTTAGCGAAACTGGGTTTATCCCGGTTTTATTATTAAAAAGGTAAATTGTTTGAGATATAACTAGTTACCCACCATTGACAAATGACGAATAATACCCACATTGATAAAGATTTTGGTTGGTTTATTGGTGGTTTTGACAACAACCAACTGCATAGGCATTATGCCATTCAGTTGAGCATTCCGATGGAAGGAAAGGTCATTTTAAGAACCAAAGAAAATGAAGTTGAATCTGAATACCCCATATTGATAAAGTCAAATGTGGCTCATCAGGTTATTTCCAATAACAGGCAATTTTTACTTCTAATCAATCCAGCTTCGACCATCGGTCATTTTTGGAATCATCTATCTGATAAGGAAATTCAAGAAATCAATCTGAGCCCAGCAACGGATTTAAGAAGGGTATTGATTGATACAAATCAACAACAGGTTCCTGACGAAGAGCTAAACTCAATTATAGAAAAACACGACTGTTTTTGTAACTCAGCTATTCATAAAGGCGATGAAAGAATTAACAGCGCCTTAGTCTATTTATCAAACCATTTCGACAGAGTTGTATCACTTGATGAAATTGCAGATTACTGTCACGTTTCAACAAGTCGATTTCTTCATCTATTCAAAGAAGAGACAGGAATTACATACAGGAGAGCTCAACTATGGAACAAACTTCTCAAAGGTATGCCTCAATTTGGCAAAAAGTCATTTACAGAGATTGCTCATGGAGTTGGTTTTTCGGACAGTGCCCATTTCAGCAGAATTTTTAAAGAAAACTTTGGTTTTAGCCCCCGTGAATTCTTAAAGATTAGCCAGTTTATTCAAGTTTAAGCTTATAAAACTTCTGACCTTTGTTCTATAATCAAAAAATCAAAATAACATCTTATATGGGACAGCAACTTAAAGAATCAGTAGAATTTAAAATTTACCTTAAACAGACGGAAATTTTGGATTTTAACTCACCAAATATAAAAGCCTTAGTCAGCGAAAAAGAATGGGGTAAAATGACTGAATCCGAAAAAGTCAAAAACATCTACAACTTTGTAAGAGATGAAGTAAAATTCGGCTACAACATTAGCGATGATATTCCGGCATCACAAGTGCTAAAGGATGGATATGGTCAGTGCAACACCAAAGCAAATCTATTCATGGCTCTTTTAAGGGCAGTTGGTGTACCTAACAGGATGCATGGATTTACGATACATAAGGAACTTCAAAAAGGTGCAATCACAGGGATGTGGTACAAGCTCTCACCTAAAAATATACTCCATAGTTGGGTAGAAGTGAATGTAAATGATGAATGGTTTAATTTAGAAGGGCTGATTCTCGATAAGCCCTATTTGACAGCACTGCAAAAGAAATTTTTGGAATGCAAAACAACATTTTGCGGATATGGTGCTTACACAGATAATTTCCAAAACCCGCAAGTTGATTGGAATCAGAATCATACGTACATCCAGGAGAAAGGAATCAACCAGGACTTTGGACTTTTCGACACGCCTGATGACTTTTACAAAAGGCATCAACAGAAATTAAGCCCTTTAATGAAATGGATTTATCAAAATTATGTCCGACATTTAATGAATAAAAATGTAGAAAGAATAAGAAAAAACGGTGGGTAACATTGGTAACCGTTGCACAAGCCTCTAATTCTCCTTGTTGAATTAGATTTTCAATTGATTCAAGGCTTTTTAAACAATTCCTTTTTTATGATCTGGGAATTCCAAACTCCAAAAAACAACCCTTAGAATAGCTTGAAAGGTCAGTAATTCCCTATTTATAAAGAAAAAAGAACAGGTAACGCCCTTTGGTAGAGCATTTGCCCCGGATTTCGCTCTTTTTGTTGTTGATTTAAGATATTTCTTCAGGTTATGGCTATTGCGGCCAGGTGCATGTATTTGTTTGCCTGTCTGATCCCAATGGTGTTGACCTTTCGCAACCCCCGCTGCGCAACAATTGTCGCTGGGTGAGGTCTCATGACCTTGCGCTAAACTCAAGTTGTACGGCACCAAAATACCCATTGCAGTCTCGGGTCTTCTATGGCATCCTAGGTTAATCTTTGGCTATTAATTACAGATAACCGTTCCTGTTTCATTTTCCAGGTACGGCCAGGATGCATTCCTGGAAATTTTACTTTTCCGTTTTTGGTCTGGTTCAACCGGTCAATGGTTTTCATAAGGATATGATGCCGGGGATCTGTTAGCTTACCACTCTTCTTTCCATACCTTTTGTTCTTCCTTTGAAAGGAACGTCCAAGCTACAATTCGGCTGCTTTTATTGCCGGTTCCCATAGAAATGGTTTTAAGCTGAGTGGGTTTTACTTTTTCTAGTAATTTATAAATACCCTTAAGGTTAGATTGCTTTGATACCAAAGTTGAAAACCAGAAACAGCTTTTAGCAAATTCTTCACTTTCGCGAATCATGTTTTTTATGAATTGATATTCTCCACCATCGTAGATAAGTTCATTTTTAGCTCCTGAGAAATTTAGTTTAGCTTCAGTTGCTTTTTTTCCTGAGAGGTTCCTTAATTTTCGTCGACTACCTCTTTGAGCTTCGTCAATGGAGGCATGAAAGGGTGGGTTGCAAATGGTGAAATCAATTTTATCTTTTTTATCGATTATGCCCTGAAAAATTGCAGTCGGATCTTTTTGTAATCTACAATCAACTTTGTCTTTTAGAGATGGATTTGAATTAATAATTTGCTGAGCTGATGCAATTGACTTGGGATCAATGTCAGAAGCTATAAAGTTCCAATCGTATTCTGTAACGCCAATAATAGGGTAGATGCAAGTAGCTCCAACTCCCACATCAAGACCACAAATTTGACTCCCTTTTTGTATTTTACCGGCATTGCTTTCGCTCAGTAAGTCAGCAATATAGTGAAGGTAGTCAGCTCTACCCGGGATGGGTGGGCATAAATTCTCATCAGGGAACTTCCAATTGTTTATGCCATAATAATGCTTTAGGAGCGCTTGATTTAGAAGTTTTACAGCAATTGGACTTGAAAAATCTACCGAATCACCTCCATATTTATTGGGCTTAATATGGTTTTTTAATTTTGGAATAGCATCGACCAAGGACTTCAAGTCATAAGGTTCCCGGTTTCTATTGCGATTATGTAGCCTGGTTTTGAGTGGTTTATTTTTTGATGGCATAGGTTTCTGCGGTTTCTTAAATATGCGTTTGATAATTCCACATTTTTAAAAGTTTAGTTTCAATGAAAAGTGCTCAATATAAGTATTGGATATCGGCCACAACTATTTTCATGAGATGAATACTCTCCTTACAATTTTAGCTATGCTTCCTAACTAATTCCTATTTCAGGCCCAAGGTAGACTTTTCCGAAAAAACCACTTTATGTGGTGTGTGTTTGGTCACGATTTTAGTATTAAAGAATACATGGCTTTCAGCAATACCTGGTCAAATTCTAAAGCTAGCTTTAACCTTGGATGCAGTATCCCTTATCACCAGTATATTGAAACCGATGATGCTTATTTTTAATCTTCAAATGACAAATTAAGACCAGTTATAAATCCTAAATATTACCAGTTTTTATGGGCTCGTCCGGGTCCAATCGCATTTCTTCAATGTGAAACCTTAGCTGTATCTTTTTATTAGTGGTCGGGGAACGATAATAATAATCTATATATAGTAGTTCCTCGTGTTCTTCTGGTAAAGCAATGGTTATTTTACGTTTACTTCTATTTTGACATAATATTATAAGCCTGTCATCCATATACCGGGTTTCCCGAATATTCAATATTTCTATATCCTTACCGTGCTGAGTTTCGGTTACAATGGTTACGTCATTTGGTTCGAAAACAATTCTACGATTTATTTTTTCAAATTCAGATCTATAGATGTTGGGATAAGTTTCAGTAAATGGTGAATAATAAACTTCTTGACCTAAAAGGAAAAAAGGTGTAAATATAAATATTTGGCAAAGAGTTTTCATTCTCCTAAAGTTATAATATTCAAAGGTTTAGAAGCCTGCAGTTTACATAAAAATGCTTGTAAGTATTAAAAATGGGAGTTTCCCTGTTTTATTTACATCTAACCCGTATAATCTCATCAATCCTGCTGGTGTAACGTTTTGAAAGACGTTCCTGTTTCATCTTCCAGGTACGGCCAGGATGCATTCCTGGAAATTTTACTTTTCCGTTTTCAGTTTTGTTCAGCTGGTCTATGGTTCTCATAAGAATATGATGCCGGGGATCTCCTTAGAACATAATGAGACTTGGATTTTAGAAGCCATCTTTGTGGCACCATCACTCCGAAATAGCCAGTTCTCCAGGAATTAATAATTAATATGAAAAAATATAGTGGAGCAAATCCGGCAGCTATTAACTTTCATAAAACCGGTAAGTACCTGGCACTTAACTATTATGACAACGATAAGGCTTGTGCGAAAAAGGACATGGAAAGGGTAACGGGATCCAAATTATGGAAAACCGTATTTTTTCTATTGGAGGAGGTATTACTTTTGAAGTAGAAAAAGGAAAAGGGCTTAAGAGCAGTATTAAAATTCAGATTTAAAGTATGTTTAAAAAAGTACTCATAGCAGAAGACATGGATAGCATCAACCAAGCTGTTGCAGCCAGCCTTTCTGAAATGAGCATTGAACATATCTCCCATGCTCAATACTGTGATCAGGCCTGGTTATTGGCTAAAAAAGCTATACAAGAGGAAGATCCTTTCGACTTGCTAATCTGTGACCTGTCTTTTAAAAGAGACCATCGCAATGAAAAAATCACCTCCGGAAGTGAACTTATTGATATCTTAAAATTGGAAGATCCCAATCTTAGAATTATTGTCAATTCTATTGAAGATCATCCTCAAACCGTAAGAGAATTATGGGATTCCGGTAATATAGAGGCCTATGTTTGTAAAGGCCGCAATGGCTTAAAAGAATTAAAAGAAGCAATTAATGCGCTTTGGGCGGGGAAAAATTACAATTCCCCCGAGATAGAAAACTCCCTGAGGCAGGACAATATACTTGTCCTTAATAATTTTGAAATCAGAATTGCACAACACCTTGCTGCCGGCTTTACCCAGGATCAAATAGAAGAAAAATTAAAGTCAGAGGGAATAAAGCCCAACAGCAAAAGTGCTATTGAAAAACGCCTGAAAGAATTAAAAGAAGAGTTTCAGGCAAATAATTCTATTCACCTGGTGAGTATAATGAAAGATTTAAAATTGATTTAGATATAAAAAGCCAGTTCTTTAAAAGATGCAAAATTGAGTAGGGTCGATTTTTCCGTTTTTAGAACTGGCTGTTTTTTTAATAAGTTTTATAGCTATTACAGGTAGGATAGATATAGCGGTCGGCAGTACGATCTGCCAAATTTAACCGCGATGCAATTTCCAGGTATTCTTCTCGTGTAAATTCCAGAGCTAAAGAATCCAAAAACCGTTCTTTTTGATTAGCTCTTTTAGGAAGTTTGATTTCTTCCGGCAGATGCGAAAACACCCCACCGGAATGTTTAACCAGGACTTTTACCATTTCCATTATGCTTTGAAAGTCGCGATCTTCTACTTCTTTTTCCCTGTTTATGTCACCATCTTCCAGGATTCTTAGTCCGGTAAGAATCATACTGAGGTGAAAAGTGATAATTCGCGTTTCTTTCGATTTTTCTTCGGGCCCTTCTGAAAGATGATCTGAAGAAGATCAAAAATAAATCTTTAACCCGGGAGGACTCAAGATGATAGGTTCTACATGTATTTTGAAAGAAACTTATAGAAATCTTTTTTCAGGGCTGCATAAATTTTCCTTTGATCCTGCATACGGTCTCTAATATCCAGGTGGTTTTTTGCAAGTCCTGTGTTGATCACCATGTGTTCTTTTTTATCATGGTCGGCCATATTGGTCTCATGAGCATGAATAAGCTTCTCCTGATTATCAATAAATTCTTCATGAAGAATAAACTGATTTTGAAAATGTTCTAATTGGGCCAATACATCCTTATTGCTCCATCGATTAACAAGTTCGGCCAGGCGGTTATTGAAGGATTTTAATTCGTCTTTCCAAAATTCAAGTTCTCCGAGCCATTGTTGATGTTCAACATGCAAATCCTCAACATAAATTACTTCTTTTTCCATGGGTTTATTTTTTTATTTGAATTCGCTTCCGGATTCCGTTTCCAAATCTTGCGGCAAGAAGCGATTAATTATGACATAAATGTATCTTTTTCTCTACTTCAGATAAATGATATAAATCAAGGTTGAATTTTTTTGAGGACGTATTTTTAAGGGAGGATTGGAAGAATACAGATGGGAAGGTGTCGAAATTTGCAGGAGGTAAAAGGGGAGAGCGGTAATTGATTTTGCTTAGCTGAACAAACTCACTCCGTTACAATTTTCATGATTTACAGTGAGCCGTATAGGCTGAATTCATTCTACTTGGTTCCAGAACCAGGTGTAGTTTCCATGTTCGTATTGGAGAAGAATCCTATTATTGTGAGCATTTTATTTACTGTGTTTTTTGTTACATCATCGAGATCCTTTATACATTCCCAAAAATGTTCAATCGTCATTGTTCGGTATAGTGTATTTTCAGAAATAAAATGTGTTTCCTCGTCTTTAAAAAGCGGTTTGTGAACGGTTTTTTCAAAAATTAAAATAATATTCTTATGCCTTTTATCCTTTAAAATAGCCTGGTATAGATCTTTTATTTTTTTCTTTTCTCCTTCAAGAACTTCAAAAAAATTCCCTTCAGAATAAACCAACAACCCGTTCACACCAAAATTGTCATTTCGTCTTTTAGAATCATGAAGAATTTGTACTACCTCACTTGGAAGCAGCTCTTTGATTTGGGTGCTTACATAGCTTATAGCATATCGCATTACAAAGAGAGAAATTAAAATTTTCCTTAAGATAGCTCATCTTTTAATGATAATAGTCAAATTATGATTTTTAATTATAAAGCATTGGCTAAAACAAACTTTCTGAAGGATTTGTCTTACTAGATATTTCTAAAAATTCTTTGTAATCTGGTAAGTACTATCAATCAGCTCAGAAGTTTCTGTCAAGGTAAAGATGTCGGCAGCGATACCTTTAAGTCTTTTCGATCCCTCCATCATATATAACTTAGGATTTTAAATGTTGTGTTCATAGCATTTCCATACGATTAGCTGCTGTCAACTCAGGATGAATACCTTCTATGGCACGAAGTCGGGCGACTTCAAGATGATATGTTTTTCATATTTCGAGGGGCGCAAGCTTGTTAAATTACAGAATTGAAAGCCAGACCTTAGGTCCTGGTATTTTTGGTTCAGGTACTTCTAATAATTTGCATCACCAGGACAAATCTTAATATTTCTATTCTAATAATAAATAAATAATGATTAACATAATTTGTTAATTATTTTATCAAATAATATTAAATTGAGCATTTTTAGCATTCTAGCGAAGCAACCTACTTATACCCTACTTATACCCAATGACTCCCAAGAATCTAAACCCAAGCCCTATACTTCAAAAAATTTGTGAAAAAAGCTTTTATGAAAATCCAGACGGCATAATTGTCACCGATAGCCTCGGAATTATTCGTTATCAGAATGATGCAATCCGGACCTTGTTTGGATACGAACCAAAAGATCTGATAGGTAACAAGATAGAAATCCTTGTTCCTACGGCTTTACGAGAGCGGCATCAGCAGTACGTTAGCGGTTACCGTAAGGCACCCCATGCCAGAAAAATGTCCAATAACATGGCCTTGAAGGCAGTTCGTAAAGATGGTACAGACTTTTTTGCTTCTATAAGCCTGCAAAGTTTCAAAGAGGAAGGACAAACCTACTTTGTGGCTATCATCAGGGATACCAGTGAATATATAAACAAGAATCAACAATTGGAAAAGGTTCTGGAGCAACTTACCAGGATCATGAAGGTCAGTAGAATTGGGACCTGGGAACTGGATCATCTTTCAAATAAACTTAAATGGACAGACGAAGTTTATAAACTCTTTGATGTCGATAAAGAAAATTTTTCAATGTCACCTGAGTCTTTTCTTGATCTGGTATATGAGCAGGATAAAGAAATGGTGAACCAGACTTTCTTGAATTCTCTGAAAAACAGGATTCCTTATAACATAGTGCATAGGGTACTCCTTGCAGACGGGGAAGTCAGGTTCCTGAGGGAACGTTGTGAGACTGTATTTTCTGAGGACGGCAGCCCTTTAAGATCTCTAGGCTCTGTGCAGGATGTAACTGAAGTGCAGAAACAAAAAATACTCCTTAAGACTTCTCTTAAAAACTTGCAGGCAAAGAACGATGAACTGGAGGATTATACATATATAGCGGCACATGACCTTCAGGAACCTCTAAATACGATCTTAGGAGTAAGCAACCTTTTGAAGGAGGAAATGAAGCTTGAAAAAATAGAAAATGCAGACATTCCTTCCTATCTGCATTTTATAGAAGAATCCAGTCTTCGACTCAAAGGTTTAATAAATGGAATAATGGAGACTGCCCGCCTGGGAAAAAACATATATTTTCAGGATATGAATCTCAATCTTATCGTAGAGGAGACACTTCAGGGTCTTGGTGACCAGATTACCCGATCAAATGGCAGGGTTGTATTTAGAGAATTACCTATGATCAGGGGTTCTAAAATAGAAATAAAAATGCTTTTGCAAAATCTCATTTCAAACGCCCTAAAATTTAGAAAGAGTGAAATTGACCCTGTGATCAAGATAGGCTTTAATGATCAGGGGCATGAATGGCTGTTTTGGATAGAGGACAATGGGATTGGTATTAATCCTGTTTATAAAGATAAGCTATTCAAAATGTTTAGAAGACTACATTCCGAAGATGAATATGAAGGGACAGGTTTAGGTCTGGCAAAATGTAAAAAAATCATTGAACTTCATAATGGTGAAATATGGTTTGAATCTAAAACTGGAGAAGGCACCATATTTTATTTCACTATCTCAAAATCCTGCTGTAATGATTAATGAGAAACTGAGTGAAATTTTACTAATTGATGATGATAAAATTTTGAATTTTGTCAACCTTCGACTTTTGGAAAAAGAAGGGTTTACCAGTGTTGTCTGTTTTAGTGATGCCCGCGAGGCTCTGGAGTATATGAAGATCAATTACATGAACCCAAAGTCGGAACATGATGAAAATCCTGTATTGATTTTTTTAGATCTCAATATGCCACACATGAATGGTTGGGAATTCTTGGAGGTTTATGATCATATAAAAGACAGGTTCATCAATCGAATACTCATCATCATTCTCACCAGTTCTTCAAATCCTGATGATGTGGAGAGAGCGGAAGATCATGGAGATGTAGTGGCTTTTTTGAATAAACCGTTAACTTTAGAGAGAGTTTCCCAGGTCTTAAGCAGATATGTTCAACCTAAAAAGCCCTAGAGCTGAGGCCAATTATGGTGTGATAGGTCTCTTAAAGGCTTTAGGAGATCCTCCCTTGATTGCAATAGTGGCAAACAAGGAAAGTGCAGGTTTAAATTTTAGTCATTCATTTTAATTATCTTTTATAGCGCAGATATTCGTATGCAGCCCACCAACCACATCTACTAACTTAGCATAATTTTATTTACCTGGCTACCTCTGGTAAACTTGATCTAAACTTGCTGTAATTTCTTGTAGTTCTGAGGGTAGAGATTCCGGATGTCTTTATGGTTTATGGACATGATATTCTCCAGGGTATATTTGAGCCACTCATATGGATTCACCTCCTGTTTTTTGCAGATGGCAAAGAAGGAGTAGATTCCTGCAGCTCTTTTTGCCGCTGAATGAGAACCCGCAAACAGGTAATTTTTTCTGCCAAGGGCCAACGGCCTGATGGCATTTTCCACTAAATTATTATCGATCTCAAGAATACCATCAAAAAGATAGGCGCTGAGCTGGTCCCAGCGATCCATGGAATATTTGAAGGCTTTTCCGATAGGACTCTTAGGAAGGATCAGTTGATGTTTCATCTGATCGAACATCCATTTTCCAAATTCATTAATAACAGGCAATGCTTTTTCCAGGCGCAGAGATTTCCGCTGCTGCGGGCTTAAGTTTTGCTCTCGTGCCTGTGCTTCCACCGCGTAGAGTTTCTGGATAAAGCTCAATGCTTTCTCAGCGCGCTCCCTATCATTATTCTTTGCTTTATCAAATTCCCTTCTGGCGTGAGCCCAGCAGTTCAGGTGGGTAACCCCTTCACGCTTGCCGATTTTATCGTACGCGGCATACCTATCACTTTGAAGGTAGCCTTTAAAGCCGGCCAATACATGATCGGCAGCCTCCCGGCTACGCCCGGGCTGATAATCAAAGAGTACAGTGCCATCTATGGGACAATGATGTACCCAATAATAGCCTTGATGTGTTTTTCCTTTTTTAGCAGGATCCATCACCTTTATGGGGGTTTCATCACTTTGGAGATAACCTTTGGAGCGGATATCCTCCAGCAGGTGCTGATAAAGGATATCGATGATTTTAAGACTTTGCCTGGTCCAGCCTTCCAGGGTGGAGGATGCTATAGGGATCTCTGCTCGTTTAAAGCGTTGGAGTTGCCGGTAAAGCGGAAGGTGATCCAGGTACTTATCGACTAAAATCGAAGCCAGGAGTCCGGCTCCCGGGATTCCTTTTTCAATGACCCGCTCAGGAAGTTCCCCGATGATCACTCCTTCTTTGTTTTTAGGAGCATACTTATAGCGGATGTAGCGTTTGATATAGTATTTAGCAGGCTCATATTCCAGTTCATCGGTCACTTCCTTGCCGATACAAACCATATCGGTAATATCTTCCTCAGGAAAGATCTCGATCTCTTCTACTGGAAGATGCTCTGGAAGGGCCACTCTTCCTTTGTGGGCAGAAGTTCTTTTGCGACGCTGGTCGCTGAGTTTTTCTTTTAACTCGGCTTCTTGTTTTTCCGCCTTTTGGGGTTCCATCTCAAAGGGAAGGCTCATCTGGTTTTTATCCCCTTCGAAGCGTTCTCTTTTTTGGCCAAAGGCCAGGCGTTTGTAATATTCTACCTGAAATTTCAGATCAGCAATTTTATGCTGTGCTTTTTCAACTTCTTGTTCCCTTTTAGAAACACTTTTTTCAGCTTTTTCCCTCTTTTTTGTCTCCTTCTTCAGGAGTGCCAAAAGCTGATCTTTAGTAAGGTTTTCTAAGGGTTCTTGCATGGGTTAAAGATACAAAAATAGACCTATTAAACCTGCCGTTAACCCCTGTTTTTACTGACAAAATGCCATTATTTTCTAGTGAGAATAGCGCAGTTTCTGAACACTTTTTTCAACCGTAATACCCTCTATCATCAGTACTAATTGCAGCCAGGTAAAACTGGTCTGATCTTCTTTAATTACAGGCGGAGTGAAGCTTCCGCGCTCCAGGCGTTTGTAGTATAAAACAAAGCCGCCCCGCTCCCAGTGAAGCAGCTTGAGATGGGTGCGATTCCGGTTAAGAAAAACGAACACATCACCGCTGGTAGGCTCCCGGTTGAGTTCATTTTTCACCAGCCCGCTCAGGCCATTAAAACTTTTTCTCATATCACAAGACTTACGATAAAAGTGATAATTATGGGAGGAACCTAGGGAAAACATTAATACAGCTTAACTAATCCGGCAATCAGTGCCAGGTCCGGTGAACTCATTTGAAGTCTGACCCCGTTGGGATAAATAAGTTCCAACTCACGAGCTGACGAGTTTGATCCCGTTGTTACTTCTACAAATCCTCCTGGCTGATCTTCCTCTTTATTCTTACGGACCCAGTAACAAAAAGTGGAAGAACTGATTCCTTTTTCTTTACTAAAGGCTTTTGCCGAAAGCCCGCTATTACGATATTCCGTAACCAAATTGTACATTTCTTCCTGTTTGCTCATAATAAACATTATTTTAGAGCAAAGCTATCCGTAGAAAGCCAGGTAGTCAATATGCGGTTGGTGGGGTGGATACAGATATTCCACCACCGGAGACAATAATGTTTGATTATAGAAACTAAACGGCTTCGGAAATTTAATATACCTGATTTAATAACTTATTTAACAGGCTTTTGAGGTTTAATTTCTATCGGAGGGACTTGAGCCAAAAGTTTATAGATGATTTCCCTCTTTAAGTGCCAATTCATTTGGAATTAGTCCCAAATAAATTAATGAATCAAATTCAGTAAATCACATATTAGTTCAGGATCAATTATAAAAATTAAGACGGCAAGAAAATTTTTGAATTATTAATTAAATAATTCTTCAGTTAATCAGCAATTATTACTTCAACATTATTTTTTTTCAACATTTCTATGTCCTCTTTCTCAATCCTGTCATCCGTAATCACTTTATCGATATGCGCGAAATTTTGAATAAAAGCGAGCCCTGTTTTTTTAAATTTAGTAGAATCTGCTACCACAATCACTTCTTCGGCAATTTCAATCATTATTTGATTAAGGTAGGCTTCTTCCATATGGTGGGTGAAAAAGCCAATGTTACTTCTAATCCCATCTACCCCTAAAAACAATTTGTTGCAAAAGAGTTGTTTGAGATTTCGCTCAGCCATTGGACCTACCAATGACATAGAAAATTCCTGTAAATAACCCCCGGGCATATATACTTTGAGATTGTCGAATTGTGCTAAGTTGTTTACAATATCCAGCGCGTTGGATATAACTGTTATCTCTTTAAAATTCCCCAGATTGCTTGATATCTCAAAAGTAGTAGTTCCGGAATCTAAAATAATTGAATCATTTTCCTGAATAAGACTTACAGCCTTCTTCCCGATTTGCTTTTTTAAATCCCGGTTTATGCTTTTCTTTTCTGAGACGGCAAGAGCCAGATTATTGGTTTTAAACGCGCCTCCGTGCGCCCTAACGAGAAGTTTACTTTGTTCTAATTTATCCAGGTCATTTCTTATCGTAACCTCACTCACTTTAAGTTCATTACTGAGATCAGTAACATTTACCTTATTAAATTCATCAAGAATTTCAAGTATTTTGGCCCTGCGTGCTGCGGCTTTTCTCATATGTTTGTATTATTCAGGGATTTACCCGGTATAATTTTAAATCTGCTATATTTATTATAATAAGTGAAAATAAAAAATTCCTGTCATTTTTCATCAAAAAACAGGAATTTAAAAAAATATTGGTTTCATTCGAAATGAAACAAGGCTAAAATACAAAAATTTTAACTTTTTAGAAGTACCTCAGTAGTACCTCCCCCTTGCAAGCTAATATCTACAGGTTTATTACCTTTCCAGCCACCCCTGGTAAAATCGGGTACATCTACAGATTGAGCCCTGTTATTTACAGAATCTACAGAAAGAGGAGTAATAGAACTCCATAATGCTGCATCATAAACATCCTGATCCAACGGTAATCCATTTCTTAGGCAATCTATCAACCTCCAATCCATTATGAAGTCCATACCGCCATGTCCTCCGACTTTTCTAGCCATTTCTCCTACCTTTTTAACAATTTCAGGGGTGTATCTTGCTTCTAGTTCTTTGAACTCTTCTTCATTTAACCAGGTATGCCCTTTAGCTACTCTTTCCGGAGTAGGCCATTTCCTGGCAAAAGCTTCAGTACCACTAACTAAATGGATCCTGGAATAAGGTCTGGGAGACGATACGTCGTGTTGTACCATTATACTTTTCCCGTTCATAGTTTTTATCATTGTGGTATTCATATTACCCCGATAATCTTTACCGGTGAACTGTTCATAAAAACTATCATCAGCAGCTAATTCCCTAGCTTTTGCCGCCATATGGAAATCATTGCTAGAAAGAGAGGTTAGATAATCCATCTGGTCCCCACGATTTATATTCATGATCTGGCAAATAGGCCCTAACCCATGAGTTGGATAAAGATTCCCGTTTCTTTCATAATTTTCGCGCAAACGCCACATATCTTCATAGCCATTTTTATCGAAATTCAAATCTATTAAGTCATGAATATATGCACCTTCACCATGAATTATGTCGCCAAAAAAGCCTTGTCTCGCCATATTAAGAGTTAATAACTCAAAAAAGTCATAACAGCAATTCTCGAGCATCATGCAATGCTTTTTCGTTCTTTCTGAGGTTTCTACTAATTCCCAGCATTCATCAATATTTTTAGCAGCGGGAACTTCTACAGCAGCGTGTTTACCGGCATTCATGGCATAAACAGCCATAGGTGTATGCCATTCCCAGGGAGTAGCAATGTAAATTAAATCGAGGTCATCGCGATCTACCATTTCCTTCCAGGCATAATCGCTTCCTGAATATAAATCGGGATCATGAGAAGTATTTTCTAATAATGCTTTTGTTTTCTCTACTGATTCAGGTCTTAAATCACATAATGCTTTAATTTCAACACCTTCAATCTGGCTCATTCGGTTTACCGCTTGGGGACCACGCATACCTAAGCCAATAAACCCAATTCTTACAGTTTCTAATTTGGGTGCTGCATAACCGCTCATATTAAAACGTTGCAGTCCAACAGGTCCACCAGTTAAAACCCTCTGTGAAGTATCACAGCTCAATAGACTTCCACTTATCAGGCCCAGGCCGCCTAAACCGGTTACTCTTAAAAAATCTCTTCTATTATTTTTCATGATATAAGTTTTAGTAGCAAAATGCTGTATGTTGATTTAAAAATCAGAAAATCCGTAAGTTTCTTTGGCGTTAGTATAGAAAATTTTATTCACCACTTTCTCAGGAAGGTTAAGGCCTTTGAATTCACCCTGAAATTCAGGCGCAGTCAAGGATTTATTTGTGGCAAAAAAGTCGTAGTGAAAATTCCACAAATGTTCAAACCGGGCTGCGATTTCATCCGCCGGGGTGTTCCCATCGTCTATTACATCGGTACCATAGATGATCCTGTCCTGGTATTTTATGCAGAAGTCACGTACAGCCTGCCAATTATCTTTAGCCTGAAGCTGCAAATGACAAACCCGTTCAGCCACATCGGTTAAGGTGTTGTGATATTTATCAAGCCGTGTGGCCACTTCATCAATACTCCATTCCATACTGAAAAGATGAAGACCGACATAGGTGATTCCGGGGAATTTAACAAGCATGTTGTCTCTTGCACGCATTTGTTCCTCATAAGAAGGATATTCCTTTTGCAGGAACATATGGTATTCTGGATGATCTTTGAAATAATTCCGGTCTGAATCTACGGTCATTTCTTCTAGCGGCAACCAACAGTTTCGAGGTTCCCCCTGATGACCTATCAGCATAATATTATTCTTCTGTAGGTATTCAAAAATCGGATCAAAAACCGGATCATCTATCATAACAAAACTGCCATCTTCTTTGTGGTAATCAAAGCCTATATCCTTCCATATTTTCACACCAACAGCCCCATTACCTAATCCGCGCTTTATTTGAGCAATGGCATCATCAACAAATTCAGGTGTTCCCCATTTTTTAAAATTAAAAGTGGTGAAATATTTCACCCGACCGGGATATTCCTTCTGAAATTTCAGGATTATCTTTTCTTGTTCCTCGATTTCATCAAAAAACGGAATATTGGTATTTATGGATAAAAACCCCGCATTATATTCCATCATTTTCTCCATTTTTTCTGGGGACAGCGTATTTAAATGTACGTGTGCGTCTATAAATTTTGGTATCATATGGATTTCTTTTATATTTTCATTCATCGATTAACCTTAAAAGGCTATTTCTTTACCTGAGTAGCCTTGTCGAAAGTAGATTGGGGAGCCTTTTAATTCAAATATTTTTCAGGAATTATTTTTTATGGTCTCCAATTTCCCTTTAACGAGTTTGGTAATTTCACCGGTTGCTACGGGGAATACCTTTCGTAAATCTATTTCTTCATTATTTCGTAATTCGATTTGCAGGGTTTTCATAAAAATATTCTTTATCTCGGTTGCAAGGTTTACTTTGCAAATTCCTCTGGAAATTGCAGCTTGCAATTGCGAGGCTGGCACTCCAGATCCGCCATGCAATACCAAACCTACGGGAGTGGCTTCAGCGATTCTCTCAAGTAAACCCAATTGTAATTCAGGCTCTTTTTTATAAAATCCGTGAGCTGTACCAATAGCTACCGCCAGGGCATCAATTCCTGTTTCCTCCACAAATTGCTGTGCCTCTTCAGGCTGGGTAAAAACCTTGTCATCATGCGATTGCCCTAACTTGGCCACATATCCTAATTCAGCTTCCACGTGGGCACCATATTTCTTAGCACGCGCCACGACCTCTTTTGTGATTTTTATATTCTCCTCAAAAGGTAGTTCACTACCGTCTATCATCACCGAATCGAAACCGGCATCCAGACAGCGCTGCGCCAGTTCCACAGATCCGCCGTGATCTAAATGGATCCAACCTTCCACACCAAATTGTTTTAATCCGGTTCGGCCTAAATTAACCGCGGTTTCTAAACCCATATAATCTATAGAGCTTTGTGTAAGCTGTAAGATTAAAGGTTCATTCATTTCTGAAGCGGCACCCAGCACACCGTGCAGGGTTTCCAGGTTATAAAAATTAGTAGCCAGAATTCCACGGCCTTCACTTCGTAATTGTTGTAATTTCTCTTTTAATTTCATTATAGTTTATTATTCCTGATTTCTTGAATTTTTATTTCAATTTCTTTTGCATCACCAAATGCTCCAGTTCCTCCTGCAGCTGTAGTATTTAATGACCCGGTAAGGTTCGCAAAATCCAGGCATTCTTTTAATGTTGCCCCTTCCAGGAATTTTTTGAGAAAACCGGCATTAAAAGAGTCACCTGCGCCGATGGCATCTTTGTAAGCTTTATTTAAATAAGGTTTTATCAAGATATCTTCCGAGTCTGTTACAATACGCCCACCTTTATCTCCTAATTTTAAAGCAAGAGTATTACTATAGTTTTTTATTGTTTCAATAGCATCTTCAAGATTATTCTTTCCACTAAGGTTCAAAAGTTCATTTTCATTTGGAAGAAAAATATCTACAAACGGTAAACAATTTTTATAATCAAAATCCCATTTATTTATGGGATCTACTTGTAAATCCAGAGAAGTGCTAAGCCCGGCTTCCTTTGCTTTTTTAAATAGGTTCACGATATTTGGCTGCATGCCCGGCTGCAGAAAATAACTTGAAAAATGCAGATGATCGAATTCAGTAATGTTCTTCCATGGAATATGATTGATAGTTAATTCATTCATCGCTCCACAAAAAGTTACATTAGCCCGATCCTGGTCGTAATTCATCACCACAGTAATCCCGGTTTTATGCTCTTTGGAAAGACTAACGAACCGAGTGTCAACATTTTTATTTCGTAATTCTTCTAGAATAAACTCTCCAAAATTATCTTCCCCTAATAGCCCACAAAACGAGGTTGAGATTCCTAAGGCCGATATATTGGAAGCTAAAATTGCAGAAGAGCTACCTAAGGTGAATTCCATATTTTCGGCCAGTTTTTCTGCGCCGATTTCCGGGAAGCCATGAATATCATTTAAAATCAGATCGATATTTAATTCCCCCACCACAAGGATTTTTTTACTACTCATAAGTTTCAATTTGAACTTGTTTCAACATTTTTTCTACATCTTGCTTTTTTAACATTCCCAATTCTTTGTTTAAGCAATTAGCTGTTCCACAGGCAACGCCCCAGGCTGCAATTTCTGAAAGTTTAAGCTTCTGGTTTAAAGCAAGAGCAATTCCGGCAGTTAAACAGTCACCACTACCAACCGTACTTATAACTTGGCTGGGTGGAAGGTTGATTTTAGCTTTGATAATTTCATCCCTATAGGCAAGTTCAAGCCCTTCAGCCCCTTTGGTTAAAACTATAAATTCAACTTTATCGCCAAGAAATTCTCGAAGAGTTTTTATATCGGTTGCACCGCAAATCGTTTTGGCTTCGTGATGATTAAGGTGAATTCCGAAGAATCCTTCCTTTAAAGCGTTTTGCAATTGAATTCCAGTACAATCCAAAATTACTTTTTTATGATACTTCTTTGCTATCTTAATAAGCTGTGCATAGCCATCATCCGGGGATTCTGCCGGCCAGGACCCCGACATACAAATAAAATCAGCCTTGGCAACCTCTCTGTTGAATAGCGTAATAAATTCATCGAAGTTTGAATGATTAATTTCCGGACCTGGTTCCAGTAATTCGGTATGGTGTAATTCCGTGTTTTCTGAGATAAACGTATAGCATTTCCGGTTGTTCCCGATTATATTTACACCATCTATTTCTACCTTCTTAGTCTTACATTCCTGAATAATCCAATCACCACTTCCTCCGGCCCAAAATCCGAGAAGTTTAGACGAAAAACCTAACTCAGCAATGGCAAGAGCCACGTGTACACCTTTTCCTCCCGGATAATCCTCTAAAGCAGAGATTCTATTAACCTCTCCAAGTTTGAAATCAGGAATCAGGGCATATGAATCGATAGAAGGATTGGGACAAAGACTAAGAATCATTTTTTTTGCTTTTCAGGATAATCGTAAATTTTCACACCCTGTACTACACGGCTTATTGCTCCGGAAACTGAAGGGTTGTCCGGGTTCAGTCCTAATTGCAGTGATTTATAGTATCCTAAAATCTGCCCAATGATAGTAGCTGGAATGATATTGAAATCTTGGTTTTTGTCCAGTTCTAAATCAATATTCAAATAAGAATTAATATCCGAATCAGCTTTCCGACCAACACTGAAAGTTAATAAATTTCTGGGATCTCGGGCTATGGAGATTGCCAGATCGCGCTCATAACCATATACATGATCTATAGAAGAGAACAGATAAACGACTAGCGTTTTCTCATTTGTTACAGCGCGGGGGCCGTGTCGAAAACCTAAGAAAGAATCGTGTTTACAAATTATTTGGCCATCTGTTAATTCCTGAAGTTTTAAGTGACATTCTCGAGCTATGCCAAGCATGGGGCCTGAACCTAAAAATACTACCCGCTCATATTCTAATTGGGCTAGCTTTTTTAGTTGTGTGTAATGGCTAAGCAAATAGTTGGCTTGAATAATTATTTTATTAACCTGCTTTGTCAAAGTAAAAACATTCTTTCTACTGCTTGCTAAGAGGACACTTAATAGCATAGAAGTAAAGCTTCCTGTCATGGCAAGACTTTTATCATTTGCTTTTTCCGGGAGCAATATTGCTAAGGCAGTTTTGGTATTCGCACGGGTATAAGTGAATAGTTCTCCCTCTTTATTGCAGGTTATTATCAAATGATAAATGTTCTTGCAGAATTTATCGGCAAGCTTTACGGTTTCAATACTTTCAGGGCTATTACCAGAACGAGCGAAAGAAACCAGAAGAACAGGACTGCTATTTTTTGGAAAAAATAATTCGGGATGTGTCACCAAATCGGTAGTAGCAATTGCCCGAGTTAAACATCCGGTGTTTTTTTGCACTAATCCTTGGGCAGCTTCTCCTACAAAGGCAGAAGAACCGGCACCTGTCAAGATAATTTGTAGATTTTCTTTTTCATACAGAGGTGTGAGAAAGCGCTTAATTGCTTCTTCTTCTGTCTTTATTTGATTAAAGACCTCTCGCCATAAGTTAGGTTGGCCTTCAATTTCAGTTCTTGTATAATTTATTTCAGTATTTATCATTTACAATTAGTGTAATTATAAAAATCTTCATTTAAAAAAAATAATAGTATCAAAACTTTCATTCAAAATGACAAATACAAATAAACAAAATAAAACGAAATAAAAAACCCAAAATGTAAAATTTGTTTTTTTGATTTATCTAAAAATGTCTCAATATTTATTATTTGTAATAATGATTACAATCAATAAATTTAACAGGATTTTCAATTATGTATTAATCATCTGTAAATCAAAAACTTAATACTCGTTTTTGATTTATGGATAGGGATGGGGTTTATATTAATTGAAAAAATATTCAGTAAATAAGATAAACAATTGAAAATTTATTATCTAAAACTTTTGTTAATATCATTTAAGTTTTATATTAGCGACAAGAATTGAAAATTTTTTTTGTTCTTTCGAAGAATAAAATTAACTTTTTTATTTTTTCGCAAACTAAATCGGTTTCGAAGAAATAATTTTAATCTATTAAATAATAAAAATCGAAATGAAAAACATTCTACTACCAATGTGCTTTATTTTACTTTTTCAAGTAAACGGTTTAGCACAAGATCTTAACATTAATGTGAGTGGTGTAGTGACCGATGAAGATTCTGGTTTACCTATTCCAACCGTAAATGTTGTCGAAAAAGGCACATCGAACGGGGTAATGACGGATTTCGATGGAAATTTTAACATCAATGTTCCAGAGGACGCAGTTTTAGTTTTTTCTTTTATTGGTTATTCCACAAAAGAAATTAGTGTCCAGGGACAGGAGTATATTGAAGTTTCTATGAAAGAAGAAGCCTCTGCCTTAAATGAAGTGGTTTTAATTGGATATGGTACGCAAAAAAAGAAAAACCTGACAGGCGCTATTTCTTCCATTGAAACCGAAGATATTGTATTGACGGGAGGGCCGGATATTGGAAACATGATTAAAGGAAAAGCCGCCGGATTGACCATTCGACAGAACAGTGCACAGCCTGGTGGAGGCCTGGACATTATGATTAGGGGGGCTGGATCTATAAATGCCAGTAATGATCCACTGATCGTAGTAGATGGTTTTCCAATTACCGATTTGGAGCAGCCTGATACAGGTGGCAGGTATGATGCGGGGACCCAAAGTATTTTAAACACCTTCAACCCTAATGATATCGAATCTATAGAGGTTTTAAAAGATGCCAGTGCTACTTCGATTTATGGATCGAGAGCGGCAAATGGAGTGATATTAATCACTACTAAAAGAGGAGCAGAAGGTAGACCTACAGTTCAATATTCTGTTTCTACTTCTTTTCAACCTTATAGTAGCCCTTTTGATGTGTTGCCGCTTAATGAATGGATGGAAGTAAGAAACGAAGCAGCCTGGGAACATTGGTTATTCACTAATAATGTATCTCCCTGGGGCGAGCGCTCTATGGAGGAGGCGGAATCGAATCCTGTTGCAGGTCAATTCCAGCAACTCTATACTCAAAACGCTATTAACAATGTAGGTAAAGGAACTGATTGGGTTGATTTGGTAACCAGGGATGGAATGATTGAACAACATAACATTTCTCTCTCTGGCGGTAGTGAATCTTTTAAATATAGACTTTCTGGTAATTATTACGATCAGGAAGGGGTGGTGAAGAATTCTGCCCTAACCAGATATACCATAAGGGGGAATCTGGATCAGACATTCAATGAATACCTGAAGCTTGGATTCAATATTTCCACTAGCCGTATAGATAATGAAAACAGTTCCCTGGGAGGCGGAATGTGGGAGAATTCGGGGATCATTAGGGCTGCAATGCAGCAGGGTCCACATATCCTGGCCATAGATGAAGATGGGAATTACCCATTAAATCCCCAATTGTCTCAGCAACCTAACCCATACTCTCTCCTTACAATTACTGATAGGGGGAGGATAGAGAGAACGATGATTAATTCACTTTTGGACATAACGCCTATAGATGGATTGTTGGTGAGATTAAAAGCAGGTGTGGATAGAGGAGTTACCGACAGGTGGAGTTATATTCCTAAAACAACTCTTCATGGGGCTTTGGAAGATGGAAGAGCTAGTATATCGGAGGTAGATAACAATCATTACCTACTTGAAGCTACTGCTAATTACAACCGGGAAATAGGAGACGGCCATAACTTTGATCTTTTGGTGGGTGTTTCGGAAGAGCATTTTAAAGACGCTTCTAACAGCAGTGGGAACACAGGGTTCATTACTGATGCTTTTCTTTGGAATAATCTTAATGCAGGTACGGGTACCAGAAGTGTTAGTTCCTACGGCCAGGAAAGGATGATCGCTTCTTATTTTAGTCGATTGAACTATAATTTCAAAGAAAGGTATCTAGCCACTTTTACTGTCCGTACAGATGGTTCCAGTGTCTTTGCAGAAAATAACAAATGGGCTACTTTCCCTTCAGGGGCTTTTGCCTGGAATATATCGGAAGAACCTTTCATGCAGAATATTGATGATGTAGTGTCGCACTTGAAATTAAGGTTTAGTTACGGAGAAACCGGAAATGCTTCAATTGGAAGTAATGCTTTCGCTGCGTATTCAGCTTATCCTGCGTATCTTTCAGGTGAAGACGTAAGAAATATAGGTGTTTCTCTTGCCAGGCTCGAAAATCCTGATCTAAAATGGGAGACGACCACCGAAGCTAACTTTGGAATCGATTATGGGTTCTTCGATAACCGGATCAATGGTTCGGTAGAAGTTTATCACAGGATAATATCTGATCTACTGGCCACAAAACCACTAAACTCTTATCATGAGATTAACACAGTTATTGCAAATATTGGTGAGACAGAAAGCAAAGGTCTTGAAATAACCGTCAATACTCATAATATTAAAAGCCTGGATTTCCAATGGAAAAGCACCTTCACCTTTGGGAGCTTTAAGGATAACTGGAGAGAAAGAGCAGATGATTGGAAGCCCGCTGTTTATCAAAATGAGGACGATCCCATCAGGGCAATCTATAGTAGAATCTCTGACGGGATTATGCAGGAAGGAGAAGAAGTTCCAGCTCAACCAAATCTTCAACCGGGAATGATAAAGATTGTTGATTTTGATGGATTTGTACGCGATGATGCAGGAAACCCTGTTGTTGACGAAAATGGTCGCTTCCTGAGAACAGGTGCGCCTGACGGAATGATCGATGAAGCAGACACGAAATTAATAGGTACTTCGGATCCAGATTTTATGATAGGGTTCTCAAATGTCTTAAATTATAAAAACTTTGATCTTAAATTTGATTTCAATGGAATGTTTGGACGCAAAATGGCTGATCCAAATTACACTGCCTATGGAGTTAGCGCTGAGCCTATTTATACTTATGGTTACAATGCTTTAAGGACGGTCAAAGATCGTTGGACACCGGAAAATCCATCTACTACACAGCCAAGCTCTTATTATGGCTGGTCGGAATATGGATCTGGAGATTTCTTTTTGGAAGATGCATGGTTTATTCGATTGCAAAATGTTTCCCTGGGATATGACTTGCCACAAACTTGGTTTGGAGGTGTATTTGAGCAGGCTCGTATTCATGTAGACGGACAGAATTTATTCGTGATTACTCCTTATGGCGGGATTGATCCTGAAACTGATTCCTATACTGCGGCATATCCAAACGTTCGAACGTTTACTTTAGGAGCGAACTTTACATTTTAGGTTAAAATAAAAATTTCGAGTTATGAAAACACACAAAATAATTATCTTATTGGTAGCAGCTCTTACGTTTGGCAGCTGTGAAACGGAACTTGAATTAGTGGATTATGGGGAAATAAATCCTTCAATATTCCCTAAGTCTGCAGCCGATGTGCAGGCCATGGTCGACGCTTCCTATTATCCATTGCGTGCCTCTTGGTGGGATGGTATAAATTCACCTTCAGAAAGAGGGATCATGTTTGCTAATGCTTCAACCACGGAGGTGCTTACGGGGGACTTCGGAGTACAGTTAAATGCTAGTCTCCTCCATTTTACACCTGCAAGTTCGGAGATCACTTTTTTCTACGACTGGTACTATAATAAAATCAGCCGAATGACTACGACCATTGATTATATTCAGCAGGCCGACGTGAGCGAGGAAATAAAGACTAAAGCCATTGCAGAGGTTCGTTGTGCAAGAGGTATGCTGGCTTATTATCTATACGATATGTATGGCCCAATTGTAATAGCGCCATTGGAGGTCCTGAAGAATCCTCTCAAAGAGGAACCCTTGCCAAGACTTTCCCATGATGAAATGGTAAATTTTATTGAAGCAGATCTTAAAGCGGCTGCCGAGGATCTACCGCATCCGGCGGAAACAGAGTATGGAAGATTTAGCAAAGGGCTTGCAAAAATGCTTGCCATAAGGTTGAATCTTAAAGAGAAAAGATGGGACGAGGTAAACAAACTTGCGGATGAGATCATTACCATGGGTTATTATGAGCTTGACTCTGATTATGTAGGTATGTGGGATTTGGATGGAGCTAGAAATAGCCAGGAAGTTATTTGGGCCATCCCAAATAATTATGAAGGTACTAGTGAGAATCAATGGCAGATGATGGCTTTACCTTCTAATTTTCCAGGCAGAGGTGGCTGGGGAACTGTTCAGAGTACCTGGTGGTTCTATGACACTTTCGAAGAAAATGATGTCCGGAAAACCAATCTTATTGCCGAATATACTGGAACAGATGGCATTACCTACAATAGAAGTAATCCAGGTAATAATATGAATCTTGGACCGCTTCCCCTTAAAATGGATGCTGATGCGGCAAGAACGACTGCACTTTCAACGGTTGATCTTATTCAATATCGTTATGCTGACGTACTACTTTCAAAGGCGGAAGCAATAGCTAACCATAACGCTTCCGGCCCGAACGAAGAGGCCATGGATTTGGTTAATCGTGTGCGTCGAAGAGCTGGTCTTGAGGATTTGGAGTTGGCCGATTACAGCAGCCTTTCCGACTTCAATGATATGATTCTTACGGAAAGAAGCCATGAGTTCTGGTGTGAAAATGGTCAATATCGGGCGGATCTTATCCGTCACGATAAACTTATTTCCAGGGTTATTGAAGTTACACAATCGCCCTATGCCACAGAAACAGATACTGTATTTCCGTTCTCCAGAGAAAGAATCAGTGAAGGGAAAGGGGTTTTTATCCAAAATCCAGGCTATAACTAGTAGTCTGTATTAATGATCAAATTGAAAACAGAATAAAATGAGGAGAAATATGTTTCATGGAATATTATGGATGATACTGGTTGGAGGCTTAAGCTTAGGTTGTTCGGATTCGGGGACTGATGAAGAGGTGCCAGAAATTGAACCGAAGGGGATAACCTACGAGGAGTCACAGGAGGTTTTCCCTAATCCGGAGAGAGGTTTCTATGATCACACAGAAGCCCACGGCCCAGGCGATGACCTCACCCCAGGACAAGTAGGTTCTCTTAAGTCGGAAAATGTGTCCTTAATCATTCGGGTGTATTATCTGGGCGATTATAAAGATAGCCCTATAGATGAGGCAATGTTAGAAATGATCAATAGCGATATGGAAACCGTACGTGATGCTGGAATCAAAGCGATCCTTAGGTTTGCCTATACCAATGAAATGGAAGGTGAGGATGCACCCCTGGAAACAGTCGAGGGACATGTAGAGCAACTGGCACCCGTTCTTAATTCAAATAAAGATGTAATAGCCTTTATCCAGGCGGGTTTTATCGGACCATGGGGGGAGTGGCATAATTCAAGCAATGGCCTGACAACAGTAGAAAATGAACGGAAAGTTCTCTTCAAATTGCTTGAGGTGCTTTCTTCGGACCTCTTAGTTCAGGTGAGAACTCCCGGAGCAAAACAAAGGATCTTTGAAACAGCTGAACCTATAGGAGAGGCAATAGCTTATACAGATGAATTTCGTGCCAGGGTTGGTCACCACAATGACTGCTTTATGGCCGGAGTCGACGATTACGGGACCTACGGGAATATAGAGGCTGAGAAAGCATATATTAGCCAGGAAGCTCTATATGTTCCTACAGGGGGTGAAACCTGCCCTCCACAGGGTGACTATCCTGATTGTGCAAAAGCCCGGGAAGAAATGAAACTCCTGAGATGGACATATTTGAACCGCGATTATTACCTGCCCGTAATCAGTGGTTGGAAAGATGCAGGATGCCTGGATGAATTCAAAAGAAGGCTGGGTTATCGTCTAGTCCTGGAAAGTGCTATTCTACCGGAAGAGGTAGATCAGGGCGATAACTATTCCCTACAGATAAACCTTACTAACAAAGGTTTTGCACCGCTCTATAAGTCAAAAACAACCAGTTTGGTACTGGTTAATAAAGCGAGTGGAGAGGAGTATCCCTTTGAACTTGCTGTAGATCTAAGAGAAGTTAAACCTGGTGTTCCCTATACTATTGAACAAGAAGTGGAACTTACAGGGATCCTTGTCGGGACTTATGATCTCTATCTGGAAATCACAGATGAATCAGAAAAACTTGAAAACCGAGTGGGTTATAAGGTCCGTTTGGCGAATAAAGATTCCTGGGACGCCGAAAGCGGAATGAATAAACTCCAACAGCAAGTAACTGTGCTGGCAGATTAACCAGAGAATTTGAGGACCTCTAACTGAAATTTAATAATTATTTTATACTCAACATCATGAAAAAAAATAAATGGATACCTATCGTAAATATCCTTACGTTACTTCTAGTTGTCTCGTGCAGTAAAGATGAAGATACTTCCAGTGACACTAAAGCTGTTTTTAGTTATGTAGCAGATGGATTCCTTGTGAATTTCACAAATTTCTCCATGAATGCAGATGAATATTTATGGGATTTTGACGTAGACGGAGCTACTTCCACACGTCGCGATCCAGCTTACATTTTTCCTGAAAAAGGTGTGTACCTCGTGAGTCTTACAGCTTCAAGAGGCGAGGAATCAAGTACATTTGTAGATACTGTTCGTATTATCGGTCCGAATATAAAGATCGATGGGGACTTTTCAGATTGGGAACATGTGGATTATACTTTCGAGAACCCGGAAGATGGTGGGGGTACACTTTTAAAAGTCAAAACATTTGCTTCTCCCAATGCATTGAACTTCTACATTGAAGGTACTTCTGAGATGAACTTCGCTGTAATGAACTTTTATCTGGATACCGATAATAACACCGAAACCGGCCATACTACCTGGATGTATCCCGCTGGATCGGGAGCAGAATTTATGGGAGAAGGAAACTTTAATCCCGAAGATCCTGGAGCTTCTTCTGGAGCAATTTATGAATATGGAGGCCCCGGGGGCAGTGACTGGACCTGGGCTTCAGTAGCCTCTTTTGCCGATGCCATGCAGTTTGCTGAATTCGGAACTAACGAAGGAAACAAAGCAATAGAGTTTTCTATTTCACGTGGTGTTCTTGGAGATATGGAAGGTGTTGTTAATTTTGGATTAACAGAAAGTGATTCCGGGTGGACCCAAATCGGATCTATTCCTGTATTTCAAACTCCGGAATCTGAATTCGCCCCATTTGAACTCTAGAATTTCATGTTGAAATTATAAAAAACACCGTGCTGTACGAATTTAATTTTAGTAATTATTGACTATAGGAGTCTAGACTGACTTGACCAGAAAAAAGTCGCGCCAAAATTAGATGGATATGAATGATGCTAAAATTGATATAGCAGGAATTATAGAAGTTAAAAAATGCCCAGATTTTGAACTGAATGGCGATGGTGAGAATCAAAACTGGGCTTTAACGGAATGGATAAATTTACCCCAACGGAATTTACTTAGTAAAATTCTGCTCACTAAAACGAAAGTTTTATATTCTGAAAATGGTATTTATTTTCTTTTTTATTGTGAAGACAACGAAATCACTGCTACTCTGAATGCTGATTTTCAAGATCTTTGGAAAGAAGATGTGGTAGAGGTTTTTCTTTGGCCAGATGAATCGGTCCCTGTCTATTTTGAATATGAAATTTCACCTCTGAATTATGAACTACCTATATTGGTATCCAATGAAAAGGGAGATCTTGTAAGGTGGGTCCCTTTTCATTATCATTCCGATAGGAAAACTCGGCATGCTACCAGCGTGAAAGGAGGAAGGAAAATGAGTTATTCAAAGGTTTCAAGTTGGACGGCAGAATTTTTTCTGCCTTTTAACCTCCTAAGACCTCTTTCGAATATTCCTCCAAGGAAAGGCTCAAAATGGAGAGCAAATATGTGCAGAATAGACTATCAGGCTGGAAATGCTGTTTTGTGGTCCAAGGGATCCATAGAAACGAGTTTTCATGAGTATGAAAGCTTTGTTACTTTCTCATTCCAATAAGGATGACCTTCTGAAATTATCTAAATAAACAGCTCATGGAATTCAGGAAATTTAAAATTCTTGTTTTCTCAAAAGGTCATTAGACATTCTTTGACCTGGTAAAAAGCCAAAAGGGTTTTCTATTTTATAAATCTTTGAATAGGGTTGAACAAAGACTTTAGAAGAAATTACAGAATCTCTCCTTCAAACTTTTGTACGAATTATTATAAAAAATACTGAGTTTATGTTTCATTTATGAATGAATAACTATTCTTCTACCGATTACAAAAAGTAAACTGAAATACAATTCTTCTTTTGTTCTTATAGCTGTGGGGAAGGGGTGTTTAGTGGTTATTTTGCTGTATTCCAGGTTTTGTCGAAGCTAATAATATTTCAATAGATAAAATTATGATAAGAAAAATTGTGACACTTATTCTAATAGTTATGACAGGCAACTTTTCTTTCGGACAAGAACAAGATATTCTGCTAAAGGAATATGATCCCGTCTCTATATATAATATTCCAAAAACCTTTCCTGTAAAGGCAAAATATCCTGTAATTGATATGCATTCCCATCCGTATGCAAAATCTCAGTCAGAAATTGAAGAATGGATAAGCAACATGGATAAAGCCGGAATAGAAAAGACAATACTTCTCACCTATGAGACCGGAGTTGCTTTTGATAGTATTTACGACGTTTATTCGGAATATGAAGGTCGATTTGAATTATGGTGTGGGTTTGATTATACAGGATACGATCAGCCGGACTGGACCAAAAAAGCTATTGCAGAACTTGTGCGCTGCTATAAGAAAGGGGCCAGGGGTGTTGGCGAGTTGGGAGATAAGGGAGAAGGTCTTTCTTATTCTCAACCAACTGCAGCTCCTGGGATGCACATCGATGATAAGAGGATGGTTCCTCTTCTTAAAAAATGTGGGGAATTAGGAATGCCTGTGAACATTCATGTTGCTGAACCCTACTGGATGTATCAACCTATTGACAAGCATAATGACGGGTTAATGAATGCCAAGAGGTGGAAAGTAGACACCACAAAGAATGGGATTCTGGGTCATGCAGCACTTTTGAAGACTCTTGAAAATGCGGTAAACAACAATTCTGGGACTACTTTTATTGCCTGCCATTTTGCTAATACAAGTTATGACCTCAGCATTCTGGGTAATCTCCTGGAAAAATATCCAAACCTTTACGCAGATATTTCTGCGCGCTATGCAGAGACTGCTCCTATTCCACGACGTGTTAAAAAGTTTTTTGAAAAGTACCAGGATAGATTACTTTATGGAACTGATATGGGGTTTTCATCTTCCATGTATACCACAACTTTCAGGATTTTAGAAACCGAAGATGAACACTTTTACTATAAGGATATGTTTAGTTATCACTGGGCATTAAATGGCTTTGGTTTATCCGATAATGTTTTAAAAAAAATATACTATGAAAATGCGAGACGAATACTTCAATAAAAAAAACTTTTTCAGTCTTCTACTTTTTTTATTTGTTATTCTGGGAATTACCGGTTTTTCAATGAAACAATCAAAAAAAGAATCATCAGTAAAGATTACTCATGGGAATATTATTTTTGAGGTGAATTCTGCACTTCATACCCGAATTTCCTCTTCCTTTCCTGACAGTAAAACGGTGATGGATAAATTTCAGGCCTCCGAAAATATAACAATAGATAATAGAGTGATCTCCAATTTTGAACTAAAAAAAGTTCAGGAGAGTACCTTAGACGGGAAACTATCAGGAAGAGAATGGTTAGCAAAAGGGATATTTGAAGAGGATGGCCTTAAATTGGTGAAGAACCTAAAATTAACTGCATATGACGATTTTCCAAATCTTATTTCAGTGGAAGTGAAATATGTTAACGCTTCCAAAGAGGATGTCTTTATCGATGGATGGATCAACGGGAATTATCAAATTCTTCCTCAAGGAGATCAACCTCCTTTCTGGGCTTTTCAAGGAAGTTCCTCGTCCAGCCGCAGCGATTGGATAAAACCCTTAGAACCTGGTTATTACCAAAAAAATTATATGGGAATGAATGACTCTGATTACGGAGGTGGGATTCCTGTGACTAGTGTCTGGAGGCCTGATTTGAATATTGCTGTAGGACATTTGTCCCTTGTCCCTGAGCTGGTAAACCTCCCTACAGAAATGTTGAAAGATTCGAAGGTTGTTATAGGTGTTTCAAATGATTTTGCCCACCGCACCCTATTTAAAGCACAAGATACAATTACGACCTTAGAAACCTTCGTTTCCGTTTCCAAAGGTGATTATTTTGAAAACCTTGCAAAATACTCCGAGCTGATGCAGGAAAAAGGGATTAAAATGGTAAAGCCAGAGGAAGCTGCTTTTGAACCTATTTGGTGTGCCTGGGGATATGGAAGAGAATTTACTATGGAAGAAGTGGTAAATACCCTTCCAAAAGTAAAAGAACTAGGTATAGACTGGGCCGTGCTGGATGACGGATTTCAAGTTGCTGAGGGCGACTGGGAACCAGCTTCCGACAGATTTCCGGAAGGGGAGGATGCCATTAAAAAGCTGGTGGAAAGGATCCATGGATATGGATTAAAAGCCAAGATATGGTGGACACCCCTGGCTGCTGATCCAGGAAGCAAAGCATTAGAGCAAAACCCACAAATGATAATAAAAAAAGAGAACGGTGCACCGCAATTTATAACATGGTGGGATGCTTATTACTTATCTCCCACTAAAGAGGAAACTGTTAAGCACACCAAGGATATCCTTGATCTATTTCTAAACCAATGGGATTTTGATGGATTAAAAATGGATGGGCAACACTTGAATGCTGTAGCTCCCGATCATACCCTCGAAAATCCTGAAGAAGCCCCCAAAGGCCTCCCGGATTTCTTCCATATGATATATAATGAAGCTCGGAAGATAAAACCTAACGCAGTTGTAGAAAACTGTCCTTGCGGAACCTGTATGTCCTATTATAACATGGCATCTACCAACCAGACAGTTTCCTCCGATCCTTTGTCGAGCTGGCAAATACGTCACAAAGGTAAAACATACAAAGCCCTCGTTCCCCAGACTGCTTATTACGGCGATCATGTAGAATTGAGTGATAATGGAAGTGATTTTGCCAGTTCATTTGGAATAGGGGCTGTGTTGGGAACGAAATTTACCGTACCTAGTTCCAGTGAGAATGAAGAAGCGGAAAAGTTTCTATTAACAGAGAGGAAAGAAGAGGTTTGGAAAAAATGGTTTACTCTATACAACGATAAAATGTTATCGAAAGAGGAATATATAGGTAACTTATATGATATTGGTTATGATAAACCTGAAACTCATGTCATAAAAAAGCAGGATAGGTTGTATTATGCGTTTTATGCGGACTTCTGGGAGGGGAAAATAGAATTTCGAGGGTTAGAAAACAATACAGAGTATCGTATTGTGGATTATTTCAACAAGGTAAATTTAGAACATGTAAAAGCGTCTCAACCATTTCTTGATGTAAACTTCAAGGAATTTATTCTTTTAGAGGCTGTCCCAGTAGGGAAGTAAAAGGAGGCTTATCCAGGTCTAATATTTTGCAGGTAAATAGTTCTTCTTATAGAAGATAGAAGAATGAGGAAATGGCGCGAACCATATGTTAAGCCAGAAAACATCAGATTGCTTAAGACGTTCTTTCTGCATCTACTGCTTTGAATTATTGCTATTGCCAAAAGCTGTCATAAGATTACGTATAGAAAATTCTTTGATCCACGTTTACAATTTGTAAGCTTACAAATTGAATTAGTATCTATTCTGGTTAGACAGTTTAAAATGGATAGCTCGGATCTAAAAGAGGAGATTTCTATAGGTTGCCGACAGGAGGGGGAGTGGGAACTTGCCGCAGGTGTCTGAAAAGAAAGGGTAACCAATGTTTTTAATGCTGTCAGCCTGGATCTTAGATACTTCACAATAAAAAAAAGAGTCCGTGGTTCCTTAATCTTCCTTGGACTCTTCTTTCAAAGTAAAGGGCAATTCAAACGGATAAAATAAAAATCGCAACAACAGCCAGGATCAATCCTATTATTAAAATTGGTCCAGGCATTACACTGTAAATAAAAAGAGACAAAATAATGGTGATTAGTGGCGCCAGTCCCGTAAGCGGCGCAACAATTATAGCTTTTCCATAGCGAAAAGCATAAACAAGCATAAGAGCGCCTATCGCATTTAAGACATGTATGAGGCCAGCAAGGTAAGGTCCCTCGAACCCCCAGTTGATTGGCTGACTGAAATCAGTCATCCATATTGCTAAAGGGGCTAGAAGAAGTCCCATTAGAGCCATATAGAAGAAAATGCTTTCCGCTTTCATAGTTTTATTGGAAAATTTCATGATGAAGGCTTGTAAGCCCCAGGCAATAAAAACCATTACTGAAAGTGCAAGCCAAACATATCCCCGTACGTCCGATGCCCCAGGTTCTTGATAGGAAAGGAAAAAAATAGCTATCAATGCAGTTCCTATCCCTATCCATTTTAAAAATGATGTTTTTTCTTTTAATAGTACCACTGACAGAAGAATGGTGAGTGCCGGAGAAAGAGATATGAAAGGGAAAATGATGTAAGCAGGTCCGTCTTGAAGGGCCTGGAAAAGCAGGAGTTGACCTCCTGCTCCAAGAATTCCCACGGCTGATCCTAAAATTATTGATCGTTTATCCTTATCAATTTTCCACTTTACCAGATACAATGCAATGGCGGCACAGGGAATCATGGTAAGTGCCCAAATCACATACCCGAGAGTGGCAGGGAAACCTGCTTTCTCTGGTATTTCGATAAGTGCACCCCAAACTCCCCAGAATACTGTTGTTATTATCGCATAAAATAGCCACGAGTGTGATTTCTTCATAATAATTTTTTCGTCAGATCAGGGTATGTATAATCTTTCGGAAGCAATAGAAAATTGAATACAGCATTCCTTAGGCATATCAATTCAATTCCGATGGTCTTAATCATTCTTCCAAATCTTTTATAGCTTTTTTTGATAAAGCATAAACTGCTTATATTTTTTTGAAAATGGGCAATTCATTTAAATCCGCATCGACTTCAATTCGATTCCCTCCAAAGAAGGTTTTACCTTTCCAGGTCCATTCCCCTTTTGGTAAGGTGACCATCCTTGAAGTAGTGCCACGCTTTAATACTGGGGCTACAAGAATATCAGGACCTAGCATGAACTGATCTTTAATATCATGATAGCCCTCTCCGGGAAAATCGTATTCCATTGGTCTAACTATAGGTTGGCCATCCTGTGAAGCCTGTTGAACCAAATCCATAATCACTGGCAAGTATTGTTCCCTTAACTTTACGGCTTTTTGTACAGCTCCCAGGTGTTCTTCATCCAGGACTCTCCATGGAGCAACTGAAAATTGCATCATTGGCATTAGTGCATGCACCTGTGCTGACCGTACGATCAGTTCCTGATCTACTTCCTCAAGATTGCGGAAGGAACCGAATTCCCCGCCTCCAATCATATCAGGAGCATTGAAAGGATAGCCTATAAGGCCCTGAAGCAACATCTGCGGGATTAACATTTGTAAATCATCCCAATTATGACCTTTATCATGTAACCTTTGTGCCAGGGGTTGTCCTCCCATTTTCCAGGATGCTCTATATTCGTTTAGAGGGTATTCCAGGCCGAACTGCTGAAAAGTAAGCGTATGCTCATTCGGGGAGACCTCCTTGTAGGACTTTAAGGGTTGGTTATAGAAATAGCTATCCCCAGCGTCAAATTTAAACCCATCAATTCCATAGGTATCCCTTAGTCTGCCCAGCTGTTCCCCGTACCATGAAACCGCCCCAGGATTGGTGAAATCCAGGACTGCGCTTGCGCCGTTCCACCAACGTACGATTAAGGGGTTATTGTCGCCTGTGGCTTCCTGAATCAAATAGTTTTTTGATTCCAGTTCCCTATAAACGTCACTGTCCGGACTTACAAAAGGACAGACCCAAAGCATCACTTTAAATCCCATATCATGTAGAGAATCTATCATTGCTTTGGGATCTTGAAATCTTCCCTCATGGAATTGCCACTTTCCATAATCCTCCTGCCAGTTATCATCAATCATGAGGACGCCTGGTGGAAATTCATTATTAATGATGTTCTCAGCGTACTCGATGATATCCTTTTGATTCTGATTGTACGTAAGTTCAATCCAGGTATTGTATTGTGGTTTGGTAAAAAGAAGAGTGTCCGGGATTTTGCCGGAGGCCGGAAAGTATTCAGAGGAAGCATATGCCAAAGCCGTCTTTAAATTACTGCTTCCGTCTGGATTCGAGACTTCAATGGGAGTGCCGTAAGATCCAACTTTTATCTCCTGGTTGTCTACAGTGAATTTTATAGGGGATTCAGACCAGATCACCCTTCCTTTGTCGGATAGCAGCAAAGGTTGAATTTGGTTCCCCTCATTGTTACCCCATAAGTCAATTGAGTATTCCTGGTCAGTTTCAAAAGGCATTAAATGTCCATCCCTAACAACCCCTCCCCACCAGTTCTCATCCGGGAGCAGTTTAACAGTTGTAGAATCCGTTACTTCTTGTGCCTTAAGAAGGAAGGAGGTCATCAAACAAGTCGTTAGGAGTAAACCTTTATAGATGTATTTTTTCATAGTTAAGATAAGTGGTTTGAACAATCGTTGTTACTTATTGACGTTGATGGTAAAATCAAGGTTATTGTATCCTTTATTTTTGTCCCACATTTTTTCATTTGCTAACCTTATGGCGTACTCAGGGCGGTCAGCAATGGATTCATTGGCATCAGGTAAGAATAAATGTACCGTATATTCCCCGGTTTCTAAATCCGCTGGAAGATCAAAGGTTTGTTCATGATTTACGCTATCGGTCCAGAACCTAATATCGGTATCTAATGGCAATCGGACTTCCTTTTCGCCTGAATTAGCTCTTAGGACAAGGAACACAGGACGTTCTTTTACTGGTGAAGCATACCCGACGTTTCTAAAATCGAGTTCAATATCAAATTCATCAGAGATATTGATATTTTCCGGAATAACAGCGCGATCCAATATCAGGCGGTACCCAAGGTTTTTCTTAATGTCATCCATGCACCCATCATCTACCCAATCGTTGTTTACTTCATTGTTATAGTCAGCGTTCAGGTAGGTATAATGTAACAGTCTCAAATCTTCATCGGCCATTCCGCCGGGGGCGCAGTCATTTTCTGGACTGTAGCCATCAGAACAGGTTTCTCCACCTATGACTACCCACTTACTGTCTTTTGCAAAATAAGACTTTAAGGTTTCGATGTCCTGGCGTGCCGGCGTGTCAGAGTTTCCATAGTCTTTGTAAGTTCCATAATCATCCGCACTGGCAAATAAACAATCATTGTGGATCCCTATTCTAGCTTTGTGAGAACCACTGAAAGCTTCCTCTTTGGTTAGAGGATCTACACTGGTTTCTGCATCGATACCATATACAGCACGTTGTTTGATTTGAGGGTAGCGCACCTGAACCATCAATTCTTCTGGGGTAGCATCTAACAAGGCTTTCAGGACTTCAATCCGGTCTTCCCAGTTCTCATCTGTCAATTTCCCTTGATCTGCATTCGAGGAAGCATCTCCGAAATAGTCCGTGTAATACTGTTCACCCCATATTCCAATAAACCCCATTTGAAGGGTGAAGATAACATCAACGTTCTCCGAAAGGATAGGGGCCACCTGGTCTATATGTTTCAAAATGATTTCCTTTGGGGCATCGCCATAAGGCGGGCAAAAAGAACTTTCAGGACAGTCTCCCGGACGCGGGGAAACCGTATATGCGAATCGTGGAATTAGTTTTACACCTGCTTCCCGTGCCGCATCAAAATCCTTTTGCATAGCCTGGAGATATTCTTCCGAAATGGGCTGATCTACAAAATCTTCCAAAATGAAATATCTAAACACTAATGAGTTGAAGCTGGGATAGGATGCTCCGCGAGAAACAGTTTCTTGTCGGTATCTCCTTAAAGTGTCAACCGAAAGAAAATCATAATCACTGGAGCTTACTCTCGAAGCACGATAAAAGCCCCTTTCTGGATTCACAAAATCCTCATTGGATTCAGTAAAAGTCTTTTCCTTAGAAGGAACATTCGATTCTTCACCTGTTCTACAGCCTATCAACAGGAGTAGAAAAAAAAATTTAATAAATGTTTTCATAATATAGATTTTTATAAAACGAAAGAATGCCTTTACTTTTCGTCCTTGAGGATTGTCAAAAAACCAAAAAAATAATCAGTTAAGAAATTTTATGTTTCGTTTCCTTTGTATTTTATTTACACAATATATAAAAAATAATTAGAATCACGTTTCCTAGGATACCAGATATTTTACCAGAATTTTGTTTCTATCTCTCTATTATTCATAACAATCATTTATATATAAAGGATATAAATCATAATGAAGATTGCTAATTCCGAAGAGATAACCTATTTTCTAGTGCTAATATAATATTATAATAAAACAAATAAGAAAGGAATCGAAGTTTAAATTTTACTATTTAGTTATTTAATTATAAATTTAGACGCTATTTCGAAGGAAAATAAAAAAAGTAATTTCTTAAAAGGCTCTGAATCGGTATTTGGAAACCGATCTTTTTTAAATACGATGACAATAAAAAGAGCGCTTTATTCAACAAAATTAAGGTAACATGAAACAATCAAATGTAAAGGAAGAAAAACCAATGGCAGCATCATCAAATGCTACAACTCGATCAATTATCATAATTGGTGCGTTGTTTTTCATCTTCGGTTTTGTGACTTGGTTAAATTCTGTGCTAATCCCTTATTTAAAGATTGCCTGTGAATTGAATAATTTTGAATCTTACTTAGTGGCTTTTGCGTTTTATATTGCTTACTTAGTTATGGCCATTCCCTCGGCCTGGGTACTTAAAATGACGGGATTTAAAAAAGGAATGTCTGTTGGGCTTTTCGTGATGGCGGTTGGTGCCCTGATATTTATTCCAGCAGCCCTCACACGAACTTATTATTTATTTCTTTTCGGGTTATTTGTTCAAGGTACAGGTCTGGCAGTCCTGCAAACTGCAGCAAATCCCTATATAACTATTTTAGGTCCTATAGAAAGTGCGGCTAAGAGGATTAGTATAATGGGGATCTGCAATAAAGTAGCAGGAGCCTTAGCGCCTATCATCCTTGGAGCAATTGCCCTTAAAAATGCAGATGAACTAATGGTCAGGTTGGAAACTATGGAGGCAGCTCAGAGAGCCGTAGAGCTGGATGAACTGGCAACAAGGGTAATTAGTCCATACCTTATAATTGTAGCCGTTTTGGTGATTTTAGGAATCATAATTTACTATTCTTCCCTTCCCGAGATCGATACTGATACTGAAGACGAGTCTGTTGCTAGAGCTAATGTCAATAAAAAAAGTATCATGCAATTCCCTCATCTGTTAATGGGTACTTTAGCCATGTTTTTTTATATTGGAGTAGAGGTTATTGCAGGTGATACTGTAATAAGCTACGGAATGTCCCTCGGTTTTGATTCTACTACAGCTAAATTCTTTACTACCTATACCTTGATTGCTATGATTGTTGGTTATTTAATAGGAATTGTAACAATTCCAAAATATCTAAGCCAGCAAAAAGCTTTGGTGATCTCCGCAGTGCTCGGGATAATCTTTAGTCTTGGTGCTATTTTCACCGATGGTTTTATATCCGTTCTATTAGTAGCCTTGTTGGGATTAGCAAATGCCTTGGTTTTTCCTGCCATTTGGCCTTTAGCCCTGGAAGGTTTAGGTCGATTTACAAAGATGGGATCTTCATTTTTGATCATGGCTATTGCCGGAGGTGCCATCTTACCGTTAATTTATGGATATTTAGCAGATCTAATAAATCCACAACAGGCTTATTGGGTAGTAATACCTTGTTATATTTATATAATATTTTTTGCTATTAAGGGCCATAAAATAAGGATAGCTTAGATTCCTTGGACAAACTTCCGGCAGATTTCTGTGTCTGAGTATATACCGCTGTAGCCTAAGTTGATTGAATTTGTAAGCTTTCCCTAATTAGAACTGCTTGATTGTATAAAATCATGGTTTTTGACCTCCTCCCGATTTACGAACCAGTCAAAACCAGAAAATCTGAGTTGCTTAGAATTTCCAGGACTTCTCTTGATTTTTTAGAAGATTCAGGAATATGAGGTGGCCTGAAATTAAATCTAATTACTTCAATTAGATATCCTACTACCTGAAGTCGTCTTTATTGATGCGTAACGGCTGCATGCGATAAAAAATGTTTAAAAATCTAGCTCACAGCAGGTAACAGTATAAAATAGCTGAAAATATTAACAGAAAACCGGCTTATGATAACAAAACATTTTTATTATTAGCATCAAAATGAACTAGTTTTATAGAACACTGATTTTCTTTCGGGTAAACAGTAGCTTCCGGAAAGGAAAAGGTGAACCTGGAAAATAAAATTATGAACAATCTGAATCTTGCAGTAACAACTTCTTTCGGTGCACTATTGTTGTTAGTATTTGTCGCTTGCAATACTTCTGAGGCAGCTCAGTCACAAGAAGTTGATCAAAAAAATGAACAGTTAACAGAAAGGGTTTTCGAGCAGATTCTCAATGACGAAAAACTTTTCACCGAATCACCATAAATACGCTATTAATATGGACGACTTTGGACATCATGGATGGGGAATGGGCTGGGGATGGATCCTCGGCCTCTTAATCCTGTTACTTCTAATATGGTTAATCGTAAAACTTGCGGGTAGGGGTGGCCGGTCAGCAGGTTCGGGCGAAAAATCAGCTATGGATATTTTAAAAGAAAGATATGCACGGGGTGAAATTAACGAAGAGGAGTATAATAAACGAAAAAAGGATATTATGTGAATTTATTTCCTGTAGTGCAGGGAATTCACTGCCTGTTTGATCCTGGCTATTTTTTACCGATCCTTATTCAGGTGGAAAATTTTATAATGCACTGAATTCAGAAAAACCGTTAAACTTTCAAATAATGGGCGACAAAGAGAGGAAAAAACATCAGAAGGAGGAAAAAAACAAAGCCAGCGGCACCTCCCGAAAAAAGACAACTGAGGAAACAAACCCGGGTGAGAATAAAAATTATCCCGATGAAGAATCTGCGGAAAACAGCGGGAGTTCTTCAGAAAAAAAACAGCTGGATCAAAACTCAGCAGAAGAATCATCCGGGGAACAAAAATCTGAAACCACTTCACAACAACCGGATAAAAATCCACAAGACAAACCTATTGGGAAGGAAAATAAGGAGACTGAAGAAAAAGATCAGGATATTCATGTAGACGTTGATGTGGAGGCTGATAAGGTAAGTATAAATGTCAATCTAAAAACAGGAAAACCGAAATCTGGTAAGGAGGAAAAAAGAACAGGGAACGGGGAAAAACCGGAAAAAAACAACTCCGCAGAAAAACCGGATACAGGGAAAGAAGAACCATCAGGAGGAGAACAAGAGCAGGAAACCAAACCTGCTGAGGAAGACGAAAGACCTTCAGAAAAAACAACGGAAGAAAAAAAAGAATCGGCGAAAGAAGAAAAGCAGGAAAAAGAGCAGAAGGAGCATAAAGCCCATTCGGGGAAGGAAAGTCACGAAGAAAACGGCCACCCGGATGACGACCAGGGTGAAGACCACGGGGAACACGACCACGAGCATAGCGATCACGGCGAAGATCATCATAAACATATGCTCAAAGATTTTAAGAAAAGATTCTGGATATCACTTGTTATAGCCATTCCTATCTTGGCACTTTCAGAAATGATTCAGAACTGGTTTGGGTATGAACTGGAATTTCCGGGATCGAAATATGTTTTAGGAGGATTGGGGCTGGCTATTTACTTGTATGGAGGTTGGCCATTCCTTAGGGGGATGAAAGACGAGATCAAAGACCGTTACCCCGGGATGATGACTCTTATCGCCATTGCAATTACGGTAGCCTGGGGATACAGTTTTGCGATTACCCTGGGAATGGAAGGGATGGATTTCTATTGGGAGCTGGCAACCCTGGTGGTGATTATGCTTCTTGGCCACTGGCTGGAAATGAAATCGATTCTTGGCGCCTCGCGGGCTTTGGAAGAACTTATGGAATTAATGCCGGACACGGCACATCGAATAAAAGAAGATGGTGACACCGAAGAAGTAAAGGTCATCGAACTTAAAAATGGCGACAGGATTCTGGTAAAACCCGGAGAGAAGATCGCGGCAGACGGCAATGTGGTGGACGGAAAATCCTCCGTAAACGAATCTATGCTTACCGGGGAATCAAAACCTGTAGAAAAGAAAAAGGGGGATGAAGTAATCGGGGGCGCTGTGAATGAATCAGGTTCCATCACCATAGAAATAGAAAGGACCGGCGAAGAATCTTACCTGAACCAGATGGTAGAAATGGTACAGGAGGCGCAAAAATCAAAATCAAAAACTCAGCGATTGGCAGACAAGGCTGCGCTTGTCCTTACCATAGTGGCACTCGCAGGAGGCCTTGCCACTTTTCTGGTTTGGTTCCTGATCATGGACAGGGAAATGGTTTTTGCTATTGAACGCGCCGTGACTGTAATGATTATAGCGTGTCCGCACGCGCTGGGTCTTGCTATTCCTCTGGTAGTTGCTATTTCCACTTCCATTTCAGCAAAAAAAGGTTTGCTGATAAGAAACCGATCTGCTTTTGAATTGTGCCGAAAACTGGATGTGATCCTGTTCGATAAAACCGGTACCCTCACAAAAGGGGAATTTGGGGTGACCACCATAGAATCTCTGGATGAGGAATGGGATGAAGAAAAAGTGCTCACCTGGGCAGCCAGTATGGAGAAAAAATCGGAACATCCTTTGGCAGCCGGAATTCTAAAAAAAGCAAAAGAGAAAAACCTGGAACTTCTGAATGCCGAAGATTATGAAAATATCACTGGCCAGGGTATAAAAGCCCGAATAAATGGCCAGGAGGTTATTATAGCAGGCGGAAATTATCTGGAAGAAAAAAATATTCCCGCCGATGCAAGTCCTGATGCAAAGGGTACGGTAATTTACCTGGTTGTAGAGAATGAACCCAAAGGATATCTCGCCCTGGCCGATGAGGTGAGGGAAGATTCCAAAGAGGCTGTGAAGACCTTGCACGAAAACGACATTGAGGTGTTTATGATCACGGGGGACAGGGAACAGGTTGCGAAAGAAGTAAGTGAGGAATTAGGTATAGAAGGATATTTTGCAAATGTAATGCCCGAAAAGAAGCAGGATAAGATAAAGGAATTCCAGGAAAAAGGTAAAATAGTTGCTATGACCGGGGATGGAGTGAATGATGCGCCGGCCCTGGCACAGGCAGATGTGGGAATAGCCGTAGGTTCCGGTACCGATATTGCAGCCGAAACGGCAGATATTATCCTGGCCAATTCCAATCCCAAAGACATTGTGAAACTTATTCTTTTCGGGAAAGCCACCTATAATAAAATGATTCAGAACCTTTTTTGGGCGACAGCATATAACATTGTGGCCATACCTCTGGCGGCGGGGGTATTATATCAACAGGGAATCCTGGTAAACCCTGCTGTTGGTGCTATAGTAATGAGCATTAGTACAATTATCGTAGCGGTGAATGCCCAGCTTTTACGGTATAAATTGAAGTAAAAAAATAAAATGCATACCAGTGGGAGTGCTGGCTACCAATTCTTGAAAACCTGGTTTTCCATGCCATTACATACCATATAAAGATGTTCCCGAAAGCTGCCTGAAATTACCGACACATCAGACAATGAAGAATTAATGCTCAGTCTTTGAAGCCAATAAAATAGTAACTTTAATAAATATTTAGAGTTTAATCCTGGGATGGAAATAAGGCTATAAATCTTCACATAAGGGATGAACACAAAATAAACCTTCAGTACCATGGATACAAAACTGGATAAAAGAACAGAAAAACTGGAAAAGTATGATTCTCGGGGAGTTCAGACCCTCTTCAGAACCCTTTCAAGAAATCATTACAACCTTTTAAAAATGGTTGATAATAAGGCCAGAATCGTTCTGACTGTAAATTCAATCATAACTTCTTTACTAATAGGAATTCAAGTGCTAAATGTCGAGAGTGCGGGGGTGAAGGAAAATTATGGAATAAGGATTTTAGTTATAGGTGGTTTATTATCGATGGTCATGGCTTTGTTGAGTATG
>NZ_FOVL01000035.1 GCF_900115145.1 Salegentibacter flavus
CATCGCAGAGACCTCGTAGCTTGTAAACTGGTAACGCTGAAAAAAGGCGATGTATTTAGTAATGGTGTTGCGTGATAAACCCAAACTTGAACTTATCTGGCGTTTACTGACGCCCTGGCTGTACAACCTAAAAATCTGTTTTATTTTTCGCATATCTATCTGTTTGTTGGCCATGGTCTTTTTTACAAAAAAAGACATTTGGCTTCTTACAAATAGAATCGATTTTTTAGTGGCTCAATTTACTCCGGCTAAAGTGGTTCACTTTGTCCCGGCCAAGGTGGTTCACTTTAATCCGGCCAGGGTGGTATACTATGACCGTTTTTTGCACTGTGACTACGTAGGAAAATCTGATACATTCTGGACTCAAGCTCAATTAGAATATGTAAGGAGTATTGCGATGCAACAGGCTTTTGACAAAATTGTAAAGCCGGAATTAGATAAACTTAAAAATTCTTTTAAGCAATTAGAAAGGAATTCAAGAAATAGTCTTATCCAGTTTAAAGTGAAAACAACCGATAATAACTTCAGCTTCCCAATTAAATATTATTCAGAGGAAGAACTTGAAACAAACCTAACGTGCGATAATTGCGGGCTTAAATTTGCAATTTATGGTGTTTTCTCTAATTGTCCGGATTGTAATAAAACTAATGCTTTTTTAATCTATGAAAAATCACTTGAAGTGATTAAAAAGAAACTAGAAATCTTTTCAAAACCAGAGATTCCAGGTGATATTTTAGAAATATCATTAATTTCAATATTGACTGCAGCAATTTCTGCCTTTGATGGTCTGGGGAAGGAATTAAGAAATAAAAAACCCCACCATTATCCCTCCAAGCCTAAAAATTTGTTTCAGAATATGTACCTACTAAATGAAAAAATGAATAACCTGATATTAGAAAATCATTCTGATTATAATGAATTATTGAAATGGTTTCAACTGAGACACATATTTGAGCACAATATGGGTGTCGTAGATGAGGATTGTGTAAGAAAAGTTCCTGAATTAAATTATTTAAAGGGGAGAAAATTTAAGCTGACTGTATCTCAATTGGATGAATTCATAATTTCAATGAAAGAGTTAGGAAGAATAATTAAGGAAGATTATAACGAATAAAAAACTGACCTCTATCTCCAATGCTGCTATCCGGGATTTACCTAAAGTTCAATTAGAAAAACATTCTCCCTAATTCCCTTATATTTGTCATATTGCCACCCTACAGGAATTTATTCTTAAAAATTTTAACTAACTTTCCCCTTCAGTTCCTTCCCTACAGGATCTTGATTTTCATAAGCAAGAATTTTATCCCCATTTAATGGCAAAAGCAGACATTGATTTTGAAAAAGAACTCTGGGATGCGGCGAACGAATTACGTGGCGCGGTATCTGAGAATAACTATAAAAACTACATCCTTCCCCTTGTTTTCGTAAAGCACCTTAGCGAACGCTATGAGGTGGTGCGCGAGGAACTAAAGGAGCAGCTTAATGATCCCAACTCTGATTATTACACTACAGATACCGAGGAGATCAACTACGTCCTGGAAGACCGCGACGAATACCGTTCGCGAAATACTTTTAAAATTCCTGAAACCGCTTCCTGGCAATATTTGAAGGATAATGCAGAGCAGGATGATATCAAGGTGAAGGTGGATGATGCCTTTGATGTGATCCAGGAATTATTAACGGGGTATAACCCCCAGCTGGTGAATATTTTGCCGCGGATCTTTGTGCGGAGTGAATTATCTCCCAAACAAACCGGCGGAATCATCAACCTTCTCTCCCACCCTAAATTTTCTGAAAAGGAAAATCCCGAAAGCGATATCCTGGGCCGTATCTATGAGTATTACATCGGCCGATTTGCAATGGCCGAAGGTTCGGGTGCGGGGCAGTTCTTTACGCCAGGAAGTATCGTAAGGCTGCTGGTGGAATTACTGGAACCTTACAAAGGCCGCATCTTTGATCCGGCATGTGGAAGTGGAGGGATGTTTGTGCAAAGTTTGAAGTTTATCAAAGAACACGGCGGAAACAAAAAAGACATCGCGATCTACGGACAGGAAATGACAGCACAGACATTGAGATTGTGCCTGATGAACCTGATGCTGCGTGACCTTTCGTTTGATATTAAACTGGGAAATTCTTTGCTTGATGATAAATTCCCGAACCTGAAAGCCGCCTACATTATTGCCAATCCGCCATTTAATGTGAGCAACTGGCATCCTGAAGATCTGCCCGATGGCGATCCCCGGTTATTTGGCCCCAAAGAAGAATTCACTACAGATGGCAGCGCCAATTATATGTGGATGCAAACCTTCTGGCACCATTTAAGCGACACCGGAACTGCCGGAATTGTAATGGCAAACGGCGCGATGACCTCCAACAACAAAGGCGAGAAAAACGTGCGGCAGCATATGGTAGACAATTCTATGATAGATGCCATTGTTCGCCTGCCCGATAAGCTGTTCCTCACCACCGGAATCCCCGCCTGCCTTTTCATCCTGAGCAAGAACCGTGATGGAAAAGACGGCACCCACCGCGAACGCAATAACGAGATCCTGTTCCTGGATGCTTCCAAGATGGGCACAATGGCCAGCAGAAAATTGCGGGTTTTTAGTGATGATGATATCAATAAAATCGCTGAAACCTACCACCAATGGCGCAATGTCGAAAATGTCAGGCCGAGCGGAGTCGAGGCCTACTCTGACATCGACGGCTTCTGCAAAGCAGCCACAGTAGAGGAAGTAGTAAAACAAGACTACAAACTCACCCCGGGGATCTATGTTGGAACCGAAGCCGAAGAAGACGACGGAATTCCCTTTGAAGAAAAAATGGAGGGTCTCAAGACCCAGTTGTTAATGCAGTTTGAAAAAGGGGAAGAATTGAAGGAAAAGATTAAAGCCAATTTTGATAAAATTCTATAAATGTTCATTATATTTGATTGTTCACAATTTGTGAACACAATAAAAAAATGAACAAAAATAATGAAGAGTATCGCCAAATATAATCCCGTACAGCATCTAAAAGAGATTTTAGAGCAACAGGCACTGGACGTTTCTTTTAAGGAACTTCCTACCGGGGCCGGAAAGTTCGATGCGGTGATCAAGCTGAATGACCAGGTAATTTACCTGGAAACCAAACGGGAAATCACCCCGGTAAACCTTTCAAAAATCCTTGAAGAGACAAAGAACTGGTCTAATGAAAATCCTATTCTGCTTGTTGGGGAATATATTACCCCTAAAGCAAAGGAATTGTTACGGGAAAAAGAGGTCAATTACCTGGACAGTGCCGGCAATATGTATTTAAAGCTCAATAGGCTTCTTATTCATATTGAAGGGAAGTCTGCACCAACTATTCCCGGGAAATATAAGTCCAGGGCCTTTTCCAAAGCAGGCGGAGCTGTTGTATTTCAGTTTTTGAGGGATCCACAACTGGTAAATGAGCCCCAGCGGCTTATAGCGGAATATGCCGGGGTGTCCCTTGGTACCATCCCTAAAGTTTTTGAAGGCCTTCAAAAAGAAAAATTTCTTATAAGGCTAGATAAGAACAAATGGGAACTCTCTAATAAAGAAGGACTTTTACTGAAGTGGACCGAAGTTTTACGGGAGAAAATATTGCCTTCTAAATTCCTGGGAAATTACAAGCCAGCAGGGAGAAATATGCAGCAAATATTGGCTGAAAAAGAAATAAGAGCAACAGGAATTAAATGGGGAGGAGAGCCCGCAGCCGCTATGCTCACCAATTACCTGATCGCTGAAAAATTCAGCCTTTTCGTATCAACAAAAGTGGATGTTATAAAAAAATACAAACTGGTACCATCACCTAACGGGGAACTGGAGCTTTATGAAAAATTCTGGAACCACCCCGAAGATGACCAGCCTTACGTGCACCCCATTCTTATTTACGCCCAGTTGATGGCAACAGGTGAAAGCAGAAATATTGAAACAGCTGAAATTATATTAAATGAGCACATTAGACCCAACTTATAAAGCATACTCTTTTGCTCATCACAAGGAAGTGTACCTGCTTCTGGAATCGGCGTTCAGGAAATTTGGAATTTCTTATTATCTCATTGGTGCCAATGCAAGGGATGTGGCGCTATATAAGGCAGGCAAAAGCCCTACAAGAGCTACCGGGGATATCGATTTTGCGATAATGTTGCCCGATATTTTCACCTACGAAGCCCTGTTACAAGAATTGGTGGATAATGGTTTTTTCCCGCAGAAAAAACAGGAGGGATACAGGATGCACCACCGAAAAACCAATACCCTTATTGACCTGCTGCCCTATGGTGGTATCGCAGGGAACAACCTGGTACAGCTGCCCGGGACGGGAATAGAATTATCTGTAGTAGGTTTAGCTGAAGTTGGGGAAGAAATCCAGGGTTTTAAACATCCGGAAGGTTTTGCGATACCCGTTTCTCCTGCCCACGGAGTGGTCCTTTTGAAATTGATCTCCTGGAGTGAACGGCCGGAACGCACTAAGGATCTCAAGGATATCAAAGACCTGCTTAAAGCTGCCTGGGACCTGTATGAAGAAGAATTATTCCTGGAAGGTTCTCCTTATGCCGATATTTTTGATGCTGAAGATTTCCGGCAGGAAACTGCGGCGGCAAGGGTGATGGGCCGTAAAATGCAACCTATTCTGGACCGGGACCAAAATTTAAAAAATTTGATCAATACCGAAATTGAAAAAGAGTTAGGTACCGGCACTGGTCCCAAAGCGCGTGAAATGGTAGCGGGCACAAATGATAATGTAGAAGAAATAAAAAATATATTTAGCGCATTGCTAAAAGGAATAAAAGACAACTAATGCGGCAGAATTGGAAAAAATATAAATTAAAAATACAATGCAACATCTCCCCTCCTTCGGAGGGGTCGGGGGAGGATTAAGAAGATGACGGAATCCCTTTTGAGGAAAAAATGGAGAGCCTTAAAGCGCAGTTATTAGAGCAATTTGAGAAAGGGGAAGAATTGAAGGAAAAGATCAAAGGCAATTTTGAGAAAATATGAAAAAATACATTTAACGCATAGTTGCCAGTAATTAAAGGAAAACTAACAACCAAAAGAAATAAAATGGAAGGACTTGAATATTTGCGAAGTCTATCGCAAGAAGCCAAAGATAAAATAAGTGCTGAATTTGGCGGAATAGAAAATTTATACCAAACTGTTTTTGACATAAATAAAACCGAATACAATCTTTATGCAAATAAACCTGAAAATTATAAATCGCAACTTCAATTGGCTGAAAATGCATTAAACGAAATTGAAGAAAGACTTGAAGAAATTGGATTGGACGGAAGAGACGTAACAACTGAAATCTCTAATGATTTTGGAGAAATTATAGTTTCTAAAAATATTAACGCATTGGACATTTATTTAAAACAACACGGAACTGATTATTTAACAATGCGGGATTGGATTAAAAAAAATTACGGAATTTAAATATAGAAAATATGAAAGCAAACGTACAATACAATGATTTTAAAGGAACTGCTTCTGCCGACATTTCAGACTTTTTAGGAGGAGCTGGTGGAGATGATATAAATGGATTATCTAAATATTTTGACATTGACAAAGAAAGGTTTACGCCTCTTGGTATCTCTATCTATGGAACTGAAAATTTTGGAATATCACTATTCTGTGTAGACAAAGAAAAAAGCAAAGAAGATAAAGAGCATATCGTTAAAATGTATTGCGATGTCGAAGACAAAAAAGACATTATCGACATTTTATTTAAAAGACTAAATATTGTTTTACACGATAGGTTTGACGATAAATATCCGAATTTGGATTATGACGAGGAAGTGAATTATAGTGATTTCCACGAAACAGATGAAGAAGAATAACTACTGGCAATAATGGCTATAAGTAATTGCTTGTTCTCGCCTACTTCTGAAAATCCTCGCAGGTTTTCAGTTTTGAGTGTACTTGCAAATTTAAGTGCTAAACCACGCACCTACTCATAGCCGAGACGTTAGCTGTAATATTTAATCAACCAAAGAATATCAAATGATAAAAGTTAGAATAGGAAATGGAATGGATCTGACTTTATTGGCTTTAGCCTTTACAAAAAGTCAACTTCCAAAAGCCAAAAGCGGAGAGGTTTTTTACGACCACAATGAAAAAAACGAAATTGATAGTTTGTATTTTTCAAATGAAGAATATTACCAAAAGCTTTTAGAATTTATAGAGAATAATAGATCAAATTTTTCAGACAGCAATGCGCCATCAGAATGGAACAGTCTTTTCTCCACTCTGAATAATTACAAAAAAATTCAAGAAGAAAGTCTTGATTTCGGGAGATTAGATCATTACACATTAGCCGAGAACAATTTTGAACAACGAGAATTAAATCTTGACATATTAAACAATGTTAGTAAAAGAAATTCAAGTTTCTATGAAGATGTGAAAAGACTTTATAAAGGATACGACGTTTCCTATTGGGGCTCACCGGATTTTGTTGTGATTAAGTATGAATTTGATCACGAAATAGAATTTAATTTTGATTTAAAACCAATTGTGCAATTAGTTAATGAACACAACAAAAAGTTGAAAGCATTCAATATTTATCGAGATCCAAGAAGAGGTTTAAATACCATAAGAATAGGAATCGAATAAATGGAAACATATAAATTGGCAATAAGTGAATATAATGAATGGAAATTAAAGACATCAATAAATATCGAAGAACCCTATTTCACGAAACCGGACATTATATTGCTCGCAAATTAAACCTTTCTATTTACAGCAAAGGAGCTGGAGTTAATGAAATGTATTTAAAAGAGGAGAAATACGCCAAAAATGGATTGAACTATTCTGGAGGTACAACAGCAAAAATTCCTGTAAGTTATGTAGATGAGGGTTTTATAAAAGATGTTCCCAATTATATAGCAGTTCTCATTTACGGCTGTATAATTCAAGTTTTGTATCAAAGAAATTTTGAGAATAGGAATTTTAGAGACTGCTTTTCTTTAGATAATTCTTCACAAGGACAATCCGATATGGATTTTTTTACAAGAATTGGAGAAGAATTTACTGGTTCGAAAAGACTAGAATTGGTTGAGTATATTGAGAATGAATATTTGGATCTGATTCAAGAAAATTATAAGGAATTAGAAAAATTGGTGGGAAAAGAAACCTTTATACTCAAACAAGAAGGTTTAAAATACCTTTTAAACTTAGAGCAAATAGATCAACTGTTAGAAGGTTTTCTACAATCGCATGCAGAGTATTATAAAAAATTTATCCAAAAAATTATCGAAATCAAAAACGAGGGATAACACACAAAACAATGCTCAAACCTATCTCAAATCGAAACTCTATGCTCCCTTGCCCGGTGGATTGTAATGTGGTTAATCAAACACAGTTGTTATTAGGAACGTTAACAACTAATGTAAGAACATTAATCTTTTGGTAAAATGGAAAATTACAAATCCAATTTAAATGAGCCCCCTGAATTTGGCGAATTGTTATTTGCTTTTGATTTTGAACCCGTTTCCCTTCAATCTAGTGCAGTGAAAAGGGCGTTTATTAAATATGAAATTAGGAAGGTTACAAGCACCTTAGGCTATTTACTGAGTGGGGACGTGAAGGTTGAAATTCAATGGCTAGTTCACGAACAGGAAAGGTACGAAAGCGCTCATGCGCCAGATATGGATAATATCATAAAACCTATTTTAGACGGTTTAAGTGGACCTCAGGGGGTTCTGATTGATGATTGTCAAGTACAGACAATAGGAAGTCATTGGATTGACTGGACAAAAAAGGAACATCAAATAAATATATCAATAAGATATATTCCGGACGATTTTGTAACGAAAAAGAATTTAGTTTTCATCAATTTGGGTGGCAATATGTACATTCCTTTTCATACTGACTTACCTGCCCAAGTAAAAGAAACACTTATTACCCATCTTGAAAAGGGTATGGCATTAAGAAATGAATTTTTAAAAGAAACCGGTGATTATTATCAAGCTAAATTTTTTCAGTCTGTCCAAAGACTATTTCATAAATCAAGAATTAATGAAAGTTTTCAATGTGTAGAACTAACCACTTTGAAAAATAATATTGAGCAGGAGAAGGAAAAATAAAAACAGTTACTAACGAATATAATATAATGCTCAAAATGTTTAAGAATTGATTTAATATGATAAAACTACCTGAAATTGGACTAACTTTTACTGATGGTGACGAATGGGAAGCATTTTGTCAAAGTTGTTTAAAGATAAAACACCAACAACATAACTTTAAATCTGTACCCGCAGATTCAGGCGGAGACTATGGTCTTGATGGATATAATTCAATCGGTGATGCATATCAATGTTATTGTCCTGAAAAAGAATATACAGATAAGGAATTATATGAACATCAAAGGGATAAAGTAACTACTGATGTACAAAAGCTATTTGATTATCAAGTTAAATTGAGAAAAATACTTAATGGCAATAAAATAAAAACTTGGCATTTTACTACACCTGTGATCAAGTCTAAAGAATTACTTCTTCATTGCAACGCTAAAGAAAATCTAGTAAAAAGTTGGAACTTGGATTTCATAGATGATGATTTTGAAATTGGATTAAAAGACTATGAATATTTTATACCTGAAATACCAAGTGTCATTGATTCAAGTAAATTCTTAAAACCAATTACATATCAAGAAATAGACTTCACGAGTACTGAACCAAGCGATCAAACTATAGAAGACTTTAAAGCTATCTATGAAAACAACACTTTTGTTGAAAATGGATTAAGAAAGAATGCAAAACTTTTTCCAGATAATCCTGAAAAAAATTATGCCAAAAATATAGTTGGATTGACAGATTCACAGATTAGGGACTTTATTGTAGGTGAAGATATTTTAGAAAAGTGGTCAAATTTTAATAATAAGCTTTACGAGAAATTTGTTCGAGTTAGAAATGCGCTTGGGAAAAGAGTTGCGAAAGAAAGTCTTATACCCGTAAACGATAATAAAGAAAAGCTAAAAGATATTGACACTACTGTTAGAGCTCTTATCAACAAAGAATTTCATTTTTTATCCGAATCTAATAAAGAAGAGCTTACAGCTTATTTGGTTTCATTTTGGGTTCTCGAATGCTCATTAGATTTTAGCTAAATGAAAAAAAACAAATACATATCGTTCACAGAAAGAGAAATGCCTTTGTACGTTAATTATAGACCAATGTACAAGGTTTCTCAAATTCTTTTAATCCTTTATTTCAATGGATATGCAGGAAAGGCAAGTTTACTAAAGCTTCATTTGTTTTCGTGGGCTTTAAAATCCTATGAAAATTCTAGCATACTTAAAGATTTTGTTACTTCGAATTACCAAAATAAACTTCAATTTTTCGGTATTGAATCAACCTTAAATAGAGCTTTAAATTTAGCCTATGCAGAACAATTGTTAGACTTTGAAAAAGGTAATTATACGCTTTTAGAAAAAGGGAGAAAGTTCGTAGAGCAAATTAATGAAGACGAAAATTTGTTCGTAGATGAAAAACAAGTTTTGAAATTAATCGGAAAAAAAATTCCGGAAAAAATTATTAACGGATTAATTAAAAATTGGAAGAATGCTTAAAATCAAAGCTTTAAAAATAACGATTAATACGGATAAAGGTGTTTACGGAACACCACTTCTACGTTTTAGTGATAGTTTAACAATTGTCAAAGGCTACAACTCAACAGGAAAGAGCACAGTTTTTCAATCAATTATATATTGTCTTGGTTTAGAAGAACTTATTGGCGGGAAAAATGAAAAGACAATGCAATCTGTTCTAAAAAGTGAAATTCTTGATAATCAAAATAGGATTGAAGCTAATGTTATAGAATCTAATATACTTTTAGAAATTGAGGGTACTTCTGTCGTAACAGTAAAACGCTATATTTCTAGTGAAACTAAGAACTCAGGATTAGTCGAAGTCTTTAATGGAAAACTATTAACTGAACCAAAACAATATGACTATGTTCCTATGTATGTTCACGACAAAGGAGCTGCCGATAGTAAAAACGCATTTGGATTCCATTCCTTTTTAGAGAAACTTATGGGTTGGGAATTGCCTCAAGTTCAATATAAAGATGGCAGTTATAGAAAATTATACCTGCAAAATATTTTTCCAAGTTTCGTAATTGAGCAAAAAGCAGGTTGGACAGATTTTTTAGCGACTATTCCTTATTATTCATTACTTGATAAAGAAACGAGAGCGTTAGAGTTTCTTTTAAATTTAGATTCTTGGAAAATTCAACAACGAAAATCGAAATTAAAACAAGATAAAAATGATTTAATATTTGATTGGAGAAATAAATTCAATGAATTTAAATCACTAGCCAATCAAATAGCTTGCGAAATAAGAGGAGTAAATAATCAACCTGAAATTATTAACTTAATTAATTCAGTTTATTTAGTTTACGTAACTGAAGAAAGAACATACAACATATCAGAGTATATAAATGTACTTGAAGAAGAGTACGAAAAATTAGTTGAATTAGAAGTTCCAAACGTTGGTGACCAAGCTGAAGAAGCTGAAATACGTATTAATAAACTAAACGAACGACTAAGTCATTACTCAATCAACCTTTCTTCAACAATAAATAAGAAAAATTTAGCAATTAGTAAGTATAAATCTTTTCAAGAGAGATTATTAGAACTCGAAAATGATAAGGTTCAAAACGAATATCATCTTAAAGTCAAAAAGAAAGGTGCGGAAGAAGGGTTTGCCATAGCAAACGATAATTGTCCTTATTGCAGCCAAGGTTTGAATGATTCATTGCTTCCAAAAGATATTGAAGTTGTGCCAATGCAGATAGAGGAAAATCTTGAATATATTAAAGCCCAAATTAACCTTATTAAAATTTATATATCAAATCATCAAAATGACATATCTGATTTAGAAAAAAATATAGATACACTTAACATTAGAATTTCAGAAACCAGAAGTGATATCCGAACGCTTAAAACACAGTTGACTAGTGACAATCGCTTACCTTCAATTGAGCTTATTGAAAAACGATTGAAATTGAAAGCCAGATTAGACTTGTATAGAAGGAAGTATGAAGAATTAGCTTCATTTCAGGAATACTTTAAAAATCTATCTGATGAATGGGTTCAAATTCTAGGTGAGGAAAAAAAGTTACCTAAAACACTTTCTGCATTTGACTATAAAAAAATATCAGAATTGGAGACAGTATTTAAACAACTACTTAGAGAGTTTCATTATCGTAGTAAACCAATAGATAGTATAAGTATTTCGAGAGATACTTTATTACCTGTTGTAGATAGATACTCTTTGAAATTTGACTCTTCTGCTAGTGACTTTACTAGAGCAATTTGGAGTTATACGATTGCGTTAAAAGAAACTTCTGAAAAATTTGAAGGAAATCATCCTAAGTTATTTATCCTTGATGAACCAGGACAACAGGAAGCAGGTGATAATGACCTTCAATTCTTGTTAAAACGACTGGGAAATTATGGAGATACTCAATCAATAGTGTTTTCTTCATTTCACCAATCTGAAACTACTTATTATGCCTGCACAAAAGATGTTGATTTTGAACTGATTGATTTAGGCGAAGAAAAATTTATTAAGAAAATTTCAACGAAAAGTTAGTGGTTTTTAATCCGCTACTATTCATACCCTAAGCTGTTAAAAAAACAAACAACAACTAATGCCCAAAAACTGGAAAACATATAGACTTTCAGAAGCTTTTGAAATAATTGGTGGAGGAACTCCAAAAACCAAAGTTGAAGAATACTGGAATGGTAACATACCTTGGTTATCTGTAGTTGATTTCAATAATGATCAGAGAACGGTTTTTTCGACTGAAAAATCTATTACTGAACTCGGGGTTAAAAAGAGTAGCACAAAAATTCTTACCAAGGGCCAACTAATAATTTCTGCACGAGGTACCGTTGGAAAAATTGCCCAGTTGGGACGGGAAATGGCTTTTAATCAATCATGTTATGGATTGTCTGGAAAAGAAAATATATTAATAAATGACTTCGGTTATTATTTATTAAAATCCTCTATAACCAATATACAAGCGAATTCCCACGGTTCTGTTTTTGACACCATTACGAGGAATACCTTTGACAATATTGAAGCCTGTATTCCGGGAATTCAAGAACAAAAATCCATCGCCTCCATCCTTTCCGCTCTAGACGATAAGATCGAACTCAACCTCCAGATGAACAAAACCCTGGAAGAAATGGCAATGGCTTTATACACGCATTGGTTTGTAGATTTTGGACCTTTTCAGGATGGGGAATTTGTAGATTCGGAATGGGGCGAAATTCCTAAGGGATGGGAAGTGAAAGAACTTAAAGACTTGATTCATTTAAATCCAAGACTGAGTTTGAAAAAAGGAAGTGAAGCATCTTTTGTTGAAATGAAAGCTTTACCAGTAGATGTAATGTCGGTTTCAGATGTTGCGCAAAAAGAATTTAAAGGCGGAGCAAAATTTCAAAATGGAGATACACTTTTTGCCAGGATTACACCTTGCCTTGAAAATGGAAAAACAGCCTTTGTTGATTTTTTAGAACCGGGTGAAATAGCTTTTGGTTCAACGGAGTTTTTAGTGATGAGAGCAAAAGATGGAGTTTCAAGATACTGGACCTATTGTTTGGCTCGTGATACCAATTTTAGAAATTTTGCCATTTCTACTATGGTGGGAACTTCAGGTCGTCAACGGGTTCAAAATGATCCCTTTCTTTCCTATGAAATTCCTCAACCACCTACGGAAATTTTTGATTCCTTTAGTGAAATAGCTGAGCCCTGGTTTACACAAATCAGAATAAATACAATTGAAAATCAAACCCTCACTAAACTCCGCGACACCTTACTGCCAAAACTCATCAGCGGGGAAGTCCGCGTGAAAGACGTGGAGAAAACCTTAACTGAAGTCTTATGACACAAATGATCGAGATCACGGTGCAAAAGGCTGCCATAGAGTGCCTTCAGGAGTTGGGATACACCTATAAAGAAGGTAATTCCCTGCAGAGGGATTTGAAAAAGGTGGTACTGGAGGAGGAGCTTCGGGAGTTTTTAGTAAGCTCCTATCCCGGAGTTCCGGCAACCGCCATTAACGAAGCACTTTCAGCGTTTACGCAGCACCAGGGAATGGATCTCGATCACCGCAACCGCGATTTTCATCTTAAAATGACCCAGGGGGTTTCCATTACCTGGAAAGATGCTTCGGGCAAAGAACAAGCCCGGCACCTCTATCCTATCAATTACAAGGAACACGAGAAAAATATCTTTGTGTGTGCAGATGAAGTAAAGATCATTGGCAAGAATAGCCGCCGCGCAGACCTGGTGATCTTTATTAACGGCATTCCAGTAGTTGTTTTTGAATTTAAAAATATGTTCGATCCAGAAGTGGGGGTAGAAAACGCTCACGGCCAAATAGAACATTACCTATTAGACATTCCGCAGCTATTCGATTTTAATGCTATTACCGTAGTTTCAGATGGAATGGAAACCCTGCACGGAATGTATAACTCTTCCCTAAAGTGGTTTGCTCCCTGGAAGAGTATAACCGGTGATGATATAGAGAATAAAGAAGAATTTCAGTTGGAAACTTTACTAAAAGGCCTATTTCCAAAGGAAACTTTACTGAACTATCTGCAGAATTTTATTTTTCACGAAGATCATAATGGGAAGATTATTAAAAAAGGGGCTAAATATCACCAATATTGGGGTATCCAAAAAGCCGTTGATAGTGCCGTTGACAATATAAAACCAAACGGCGATGGTCGCTTAGGTGTGATCTGGCATACACAAGGTTCTGGCAAAAGTATTTCCATGGCCATCTTAAGCGGAATTTTACGTCAAATGCCGGAAATGAAAAATCCATCCATCATTATTCAGGTAGACCGTTCAGATCTCGATCAGCAACTATACGAAAACTTTGTATTAGCTAAAGATTTGGTGGGAGAAGTTCAGCATGCAGATACTACCCTAGAATTAAGAGACCTATTAAGTTCAGATGGCGGGGGTGTTATTTTTACAACTATTGAGAAATTTCGCTTACGAGATTTAGAAACTGGAAAAGAAGCTGCGCATCCGGTGCTCTCTGAACGCTATAATGTAGTGGTAATGGCAGACGAAGCTCACCGTACTCAATACGGTTTTCATAAAGGTGGATTTGCCCAGAATATACGCCTTGCCTTGCCTAATGCCTCCTTTATTGGTTTTACGGGGACTCCGGTAGACAGTAAGGATGCAGAAACAGAGCACGTATTCGGAAAAACTATTCATACTTACGATATAGAGCAGGCGGTAAAAGATGGAGCCACGGTGCCTATCTATTACGAACCAAAGATGATTCCGCTTAATATTAAAGCAGATTATTTTAAGGAGTTAGAGGATACTGAAGAGGAAGAAGACGATCCCAACAATGCAGTTTGGGCCGCAATTGAAGATGCTGCCGGTGCAGAAGACAGAGTAGCAAAGTTAGCCAATAACATTCTGGAACATTATAAAGCACGCACAGATAGCCTGGAAGGTAAAGCGATGGTAGTATGTATGAGTCGGCGTAATTGCGTAAAAGTTTATGATGCATTAACCGCTTTAGATAATTGTCCTGAAGTGGCAGTAGTAATGACTACCAATATTGGTAAAGATCCAAAAGAATGGAATAAACATGCCCGAACCAAGGATGCGATGGAAGGAATTAAAAAACGTTTCCGTAACCCAGAAGATCCGTTAAAAATTGTGATTGTTAGGGATATGTGGTTAACCGGTTTTGATGCGCCTTGTGTTCATACTATGTATGTAGATAAGATTATGAAAGGTCATAATTTGATGCAGGCCATAGCCAGGGTAAACCGTGTTTTTGAGGATAAACCAAGCGGACTTGTAGTAGATTTTATTGGAATTTCAGGTCATCTGGCATCAGCTACTAAAAAGTACACAGGTGGCGGTGGTAAAGGAAAACCTGCGCTTGATATAGATCTTGCTGTTAATCTTTGTTTTGAAAAGCTAGCAGAAGTTAAAGACATGATGGGCGGGTTTGACGCAGAGGAGATCAATACCATGAAACAAATGGAACTATTGAAATGGTCCAAAAAAATGGTAGATGATATATTAAAATCTGATACTATTACAGATAAATTTCTGAAGGAAGAACGAAACCTCTCTGAATTAGTTGCGATGACCAGTTCAGATAAAAGAATTTGGGATATTCAAGAAGAAGTGGGAATCATCCAAAAGATTCGTCAGACTATTCGAAAAATCAAATTCCCCCCTGGTCCCCAAAGGGAGAAGAACGAAAGAATAAAGGACCTTATCAGTAAATCCTTAGAATCCCAGGAGATCGTAGATCTGGCAAAAATGTATGATCTGGATAAGATCGATATTTCCATTATAGATCACCGCTTTCAAGCCATTGTTAAGGAAAAGGGAGAAGAAAATATCAAGGTAGAGCTACTTCGAAGAATAATTAATGATGAGCTAAAGGTGAGAATGCCTAAGAACATCAAAAAGATGAAAAGGCTAAAAGAAGAGCTGGATAAAGTACTTAGCGATTATCACAAAAACAGCCTGGATTCAATTGCTGCAATCAAGCACCTTTTAGATATTGCCGAAGACTTTCAAAAAGAAGATAAAAGAACTAAAGAACTTGGCCTTACCGAAGACGAACTAGCCTTTTACGATCTACTTTCTACCAATGATAAACTTTTAAATAAAGAAGGTCCAATTCAGGATCTTGTTCATAAAGTAGTAGACTCGGTGAAGAAAAATCTACAACTCGACTGGACCAAAAAAGAAGACGCCCGCGCCGCGATTCGTCTGGCAGTGAAAAAGGAATTACGCGGCAAAGTGCCATTTTCTGAACTCGACAAGTTATTAAAAGAAGTTATTGAGCAGGCAGAGGGGCAGTATGGAGATTGGCCAATTGAGGCTTAGCTAAGGTATTTAGCGACATAAATTTGTCTATCGCTGTGCAAACTGTGATGATACCATTAATACATCCAAGAAACAGGACTGGACTTGCAATTGTGAGGCAATGGGCTTAAATAGTTGTTCCGGAAGGATTGGGTCAATCTATGGAAATGAAACATCCTTGTCTATAGAAAAAATGGGAAAGCAATTAGCCTTTTCAAGCAATTTTTTGGAACCTAAGATATTTCTGGAATTTCCCCACGCTTTACTTATAATTAAGACTACAATTTAATTCACGCAACTTTTTACCTGCGAGAAGATCTGTAAGGGCTTTCGGTGCTTCAGCCAGTAGTTCTACATAATGGTACCCCACAGCCCATTACAAGGTACCTTATCCCGGGTTCACGGGTAGCAATTTGTTCACAGAATCTCTCGAAATCCTGGAATTGTTCTTCGCTTAATACAAGACCCTACTGACTATGATACCGCCGGGAGGAACGTCCCTGGACCTCGAGGAAAAATCCCGTTTGGAAGTCAACGTGGATATACTGGACTAAGCTGACCCCCCTAACAGTCTATATTTAGCGTGCTGTCGTTCTGGCGGATGCTGACCCCCCTTAAGAAAACGAAGATA
>NZ_FOVL01000023.1 GCF_900115145.1 Salegentibacter flavus
AAGCGCCTACTACTCAGCGAAAAAGGAATTACCCATCGTAAGCGAAGGTGCTGGGATGTAGAGGCCGTTTTTGGGAATATTAAGCAAAATATGGGCTTCAAAAGGTTTATGCTTCGGGGAATGGATAAAATAACTACCGAAATGGGGCTTATAGCAATGGCCCATAACCTAAAGAAGTTTAGTATAGCCTAAGGGAAAAGATACTACTCCTTTTTTTCATTCTTAAAAAAACAGGAAAAACTGACCAGAGCCTACAGATCAAATAACACAAAAGAAAAAAACCGCCCAAAAATTACTTTTTAGACGGCCTCTTTTTTTATGTCTGTTTTTCAGGATCTATCCTTCAAAATCACCTTCGTCCATATCTCCGTTCCCACCATTCCTTCGCCTTTCCTGATCTCTTTTTTGCTGATTAAATCTGTAAATAAGCGATACTGTGAAATTCTGGCCCTGTCTCCATTGAAACTCACTATACCTGTCGTAAGTATCGGTAGAAGTATAAGATTCGCGCTTCCTTGAGTCAAGTAAATCTCTTACGTTTACTGATAGTGTGGCATTTTCGTTAAAAATGTCCTTACTTAAAGCAAGGTCAATAGATAATAATCCTTCTCTTCTACCTTGTATACCTTCAGATGCACCACGATAAAAGGCATTGGTTTGCCAGTCTATTTTAGCCGGTAAGGTTACTTTAGAGCTGAAACGAGCAAACCAACTGGTATTTTCGGCACCATAATCCTTTCCATTAAATTCACCTTCTGTCTCAAATTTAAAAAAGTTAAAACTACCGTTTAATCTCAACCAGCGGGCAGGATTATAAAGCAATCCTAATTCGGCTCCGGTTCTTTTATTGTTTGCCAGGTTCACAGGAATTGTCCTTATCACGTTCGTGCCTTCAATATTTTCTTCTATCCTTTCAAAAGACTCGGTTTCGTGCTGGTAATATACAGATGAAGTTAGTGTTAATTTCTCCCATCTTTTCAGGTAACCAAGGTCAAATGCATTGGAATAGGCTGGTTCTAAATTGGGATTTCCCTGAAATACATTGTTATTACTACTACGGGAAGGAAAAGGATTTATAAACCAACCTCTTGGGCGGTTTATCCTCCTGTTATAGCCTATGGTGATATTTTCTTCTTCGGCCAGTTCATAAATGAAGTTCACGGTAGGGAACAGGCCTAAGTAATTATTATCAAAATCGGTGTCTATTGGGAATCCAAATACTTCTTCCAGCTCAGCCTCGGTAAGTTCGCTATCAATTTCACCTTTTAGCTGAGTGTTTTCTAATCTCAGTCCTAGAAGGAAAGAAAATTGACCGAATTTTGATCCGTATTGAGTATAAAGTGCATTTACATTTTCAGTATAATCGAATACATTGGTAAGGTTTTCATTAAGTTCTAAATTTCCGGTTTCCGGATTTTCCTGGAAAAGCCTGTAATCGGTGATTTCATTCTCAAAGTTTCCTCGGTAACCGGCCTCGAATTGCGAGTCTTCTCCAAAAGGACGGACATAATCTGCCTGAATAAGGTACTCTTTCTGGTCTTCTGTGGTATTGATATCCTCCCCAATTAATTGTAGTTCCCGGTTTTCAATATTGTAATCTTCCTTTTCACCGATGGTGGTGAACTGAGTTTCTTTATCGGTTTCAAATTGAAAATCGGCAGTAAGTTTATGGCCCTTATCATCAAAATTATTTATGTAATTTAATGAAAACTGCCAGCTGTCATCATTTTCGGTTTGTTTTTCCTCCCGGGTTGTTCCTAAAACCTGGGTGCTGTTAATGTAGTTATCGGTAACATTTGTGGTGAGATCTTCATCCTCCCCGTAGCGATAAAAAACACTACCAGTTATAGAAGATTTTTCGGTAAGGAAATACTCCATTCCAACATTGGTGTTGAAGTTTCTATTTAGACGATCCATATCCCGGTCTTCTACAATCCTGTCAAATTCTACCCCACTGTTTTCATTATATCTGGTATCAAAAAAACCTCCCCCAGGCGCATCAAAATATCTGAAACCTGTGGTGGTAAAAAGATTGAATTTTTCGGTACGGTAATTAACATTTGCTGAAATACCGGCATTTTCGGGAGTTCCTGCATTTAAGCTTAGGGAGCCGTTAAAGCCTAAAGTTTCTTTTTGTCTTAGGATTATATTGAGGATACCTGCAGTTCCTTCAGCATCATACCGGGCAGAAGGGGAAGTAATCACTTCAACCCGCTCAATGGCATCAGCCGGTAACTGGTTCAGGACATTTGTATCACCAAAACCTGCCATGGCAGAAGGTTTACCATTAATAAGAATTCTTACGTTCTCATTCCCCCTTAGACTTATGCCTCCGTCAATATCTACAGTTACCGAAGGCACATTATTAAGGGCGTCACTTACTGTACCACCTGCCGTGGTGAGGTCTTTACCAATATTATATATTTTTTTATCCAACCTAACATCTACCTGGGTGGTTTCAGCGCGAACAACAACCTCGTCCAGATTTGAGGAGGAAATACCTAATTGGATTGTTCCCAGATCGAGGTCTGAATCTATCTTGCGATTATTGAAACGTTTGGGCTCGTAAGAAATGAATTCTATGAGAATATTATAAGTGCCTTCAGCGACTTCAATCGAGAATTTTCCGTCAACATCGGTCACCCCACCGTTAATGTCTGAAGGGTCATTCGTATTTACAATGGAGATGGTTGCATATTCCAAAGGAACTTCAAGATCGTTATCAATAACGGTCCCGGAAATAGTATGTTCAGAATTTCGTTGAGAATAGCCCTGGATACTCAGGCTTAAAAATAATAAAAGCGCTGTAAGCGACATTAAATTTTTGGAGGTCATAGAAAATTTTTGTTCTATGACTTATAAATTTCCAAATGGTTTAATGAAACACTGGTTAAACTTGCGTTAAACACTACATCTAGACCTTTAGTATTAGTGAACCATAAAGTTTAGGCCTGGGAATCAGTTTTATGCCTTTCGGGTTAAATTTTTATTGACTTTAATATATTTTTCGAACTGATCGTCTGTTAGAAACTTCCTGAGTTTCTTGTGTTCGTTGCGCTGTATGGCCTGAAGTTTTCTAATTAGGGAATCTTCATTTATGCCCGAGTTGAGTACCTCGTTTTTCCTGATGGTATAGGCGATGATTACATCCTCCATTAATAAAGTTTGCTCGTGGTCCAGGTTTAGTTCCTGCTTCCAGGTGTAGGCCAGTTCCCGGGCTATATCTTCTAATTCCGCTCTGTTTTTTTTATGAATATAGATTTGCGCATACACAAAACCGATTACCATTAATCCGGCAACGCCAATAATTGCAATTCTTTCTTGTAATTTCATTTCAGATCAGTTTATACTTAATAATAGATGCTTATTTAAAGCAACTTGTCAATCTCTTCGACAGGCCGGCCTATAACCGCCTCTGTTTCAGTTTCTACTATAGGTCTTTCAATTAATTTTGGGTTTTTAGCCATTACCGTAATTAATTCTCTGTCGCTTAGATCTTTATTTTTATAATTTTCTTTCCAGATCTTTTCGTTTTTTCTGACCAAAAGAATAGGAGCAATATTTAGTTTTTCTATAAGAGACAATAGCTCCTCTTCCGATAGCTCATCTTTTAAATATTCCCTTATTTTATATTCCTTTCCTGAAGCCTCCACTTTTTGCAGGCCTTCACGGGATTTTTTACATCTGGTATTGTGATAAATGGTAATCATTATAACTGATTTTTCTGATATTAAAATAAACAATTAATTTTAAAATAAAAACAGCCTCCACATTTCTATCAATCTATGTTCCGTTGGCCCATCATCATTAGGTAAGCCTTGAGAAAAGCATTGATTCCTCCGTTCATAACATCCTCTACATTACCGGTTTCTTCCCCGGTTCTAACATCTTTCACCAATTTATATGGGTGCATTACATAATTTCTTATCTGTGAACCCCATTCTATCTTCATCTTGGAATCTTCAATTTCCCGTCTTTGAGCTTGTTGCTTCTGAAGTTCAATCTCATATAACTGACTCTTTAAAAGCTGCATAGCTTTGGTTTTATTCTCCAGCTGTGAGCGGGTTTCAGAATTTTCAACAACAATTCCGGTGGGGGCGTGGCGCAGTCTTACTGCCGTTTCCACTTTGTTTACATTTTGCCCTCCGGCACCCGATGATCGCATGGTTTCCCAGGATATTTCGGATGGATTGATGTCTATTTCAATGCTATCATCAGCCAGCGGGTAAACATAGACTGATGCAAAAGAAGTGTGGCGTTTCGCATTACTATCAAACGGGGAAATACGCACCAACCTGTGGACGCCGTTTTCTCCTTTCAGCCAGCCAAAAGCGAACTCACCTTCAATCTCTAAAGTGACTGTTTTTATGCCTGCAACATCTCCTGCCTGGTAGTTTAGCTCCTTGATTTTGTAACCGCGTTTTTCGGCCCACATAAGGTACATACGCATCAGCATCTCTGCCCAATCGCAACTCTCGGTGCCTCCGGCCCCGGCTGTTATTTGCAGTACCGCGCTCAGTTTGTCTCCCTCTTCAGAAAGCATATTTTTGAACTCCAGATCCTCAATCAGATCGAGTGCCTGGGAATTCTTTTCCTCAACATCTTCAGCAGAAGCTTCATCTTCCTGGTAGAACTCATAGATTACTTCCAGATCGTCCACGAGGGTTTCGGCCTTCTTATAATCCTTTACCCATTTTTTCTCGGCGTTGAGTTCCTGCATAATAAGTTCAGCCTTTTTTGGATCATTCCAAAAATCGGGGGCAAAGGTTTTTTCTTCAAGATTAGTGATTTCTATTTGCTTGGCATCAATGTCAAAGATACCTCCTTAACGCACCAAGGCGCTCCCTAAGATCTTTAACCTGTTCTGTTGAGATCATGTAGTAATAATTTTAGCGTAAAAATAGAATTAAAGGCAGCTACAGGAAAGTATTTAACGATAATTTTATAGTTTTAGCTTTCCAAAAAATAATCCATATGCACCGACTTCTCATTACTTTGTTGTTCCTCAGTATCTCACAATTTGGCATTGGCCAGTTTTTATCAGAAAAAGAAAATTTAGAATCTTATGAAGGCTTTTTTGAATTTCATTATAATGAAAAGGAAGATGAGATTTATCTCGAAGTAGACAAGTTAGATACCGAATTTTTATACACCCATTTTCTCACCAGCGGAATAGGCTCCAATGATGTTGGCCTGGACCGTGGAAAACTGGGTGGAGGAGTGGTGGTTAAATTTGTGAAAGCGGGGAATAAAATTCTGCTTATTCAACCCAATCAAAAATATCGTGCAGAAACCGAAAATTCTCCTGAAAGAAAAAGTGTGGAGCAGGCCTTTGCCCAATCGGTGATCTTTGGTTTTGAGATCAAAGAGCAAAATGATGGGGTTTATATTATTGATTTTACCCCATTTTTAATGCAGGATGCTTACGGCGTTGCAGATCGATTAAAAAAAGGAGAATATGGCACCTTTAAGCTGGAAAAAAGCAAAAGCGCGCTTTCTATGGAGCACACAAAAGCTTTTCCTGAAAATGTGGAATTTGAAGCCTTGCTCACTTTTGAAGGGGAACCCAAAGGAAGAACCCTGCAAACAGTGGTTCCCGATTCTAAAAACATAAGTGTAGTGCAGCATCACTCTTTTGTGAAACTTCCCGATGAAGGCTATCAAAAAAGGATTTTTGATCCCAGAAGCGGGGCTATACACATTTCTTATCTGGATTATGCCAGCCCGGTTTATGAGCCCATTGAAAAACGCTTTGCTATAAGACATCGGTTGAAAAAAAAGGATCCTCACGCAGAAACCAGCGAGGCTGAAGAACCTATTGTCTATTACCTTGATCCCGGAACCCCGGAACCTGTAAGATCTGCCTTGTTAGACGGAGCAAAATGGTGGAATGAAGCTTTTGAAGAGATAGGTTATAAAAATGCATTTCAGGTTAAGATGCTTCCTGAAGATGCCGATCCCCTGGATGTTCGTTATAATGTTATCCAGTGGGTGCATCGATCTACCCGTGGCTGGAGTTATGGTGCGAGCGTGGTAGACCCAAGAACGGGAGAGATTATTAAAGGTCATGTAAGTCTGGGAAGTCTACGTATTCGCCAGGATTTTATGATTGCCCAGGCCCTTATGAACCGGCCTTTTGCCGAAAACGACCAGAATCATCAGAAGATGATGGAAATGGCTCTTGCCAGAATCCGCCAGCTCTCGGCCCATGAGATTGGACATACCATTGGTTTCACTCATAATTTTGCCGCCAGCTTATCGGGAAGAGTTTCGGTGATGGATTACCCGCATCCTCAATTCAGTTTAAAAAATGGAGAAATTGATTTTAGCAATGCTTATTCAACCGGAATGGGAGAGTGGGATAAGATCACTGTAAAATATTCCTATGCCGATATTCCGGAAAACACATCAGAAAGAGAATTCCTGAATTCGGTTATTGCTGAAGCCCATAATAAAGGTATCCAGTTTATTTCTGATGCCGATGCCCGGGCACAGGGTGGAGCCCATGTAAGAGCTCATTTATGGGATAATGGTAAAGATGCGGTGGAAGAGCTTGAGAAGGTTTTGGAGATCAGGAAAAAGGCGATTCAGAATTTTTCTGAAGATAATATTCGTACCGATGAACCTTATTCTGTCCTGGAAGATGTATTTGTACCGCTTTATTTCTTTCATAGATATCAAACTGAAGCTGCCGTGAAGCTGATTGGCGGAATGGATTATAATTATGCTGTAAAAGGTGGAAGTGAGAAAGTTTGGGAAACCTTGAATCCTGATGCCCAGAAAAAAGCCCTGGATGGAATTTTAAATACGCTTGAAGCTGAAACTCTTAGCATTCCTGAGTCTAAATTAGGTCTATTTCCGCCACGGGCATTTGGTTTTAACCGAAGCCGGGAATCCTTTAAAAGCAATACGGGAGTTGCTTTTGATGTTTTGGGGGCACCGGTTACTGCTGCAGAAATGAGCCTTGGTCTTTTATTACATCCGGAAAGAACAGCCAGACTCGTTCAGCAAAAAGCAGTGGATAAAAACCAATTAGGATTACGGGATGTGCTGGAAGAACTTATTTCCGGAACTATTAAATCTTCTCATCGGGATAATTACCTTAAAACCGTGCAGGAGGCCATAAATTACACTGTCTTTGAGCATTTGCTCTCATCAACAGTGAATAAGAAAGCCACTCCACAGGTAAAAGCGATAACAAATTCGGTAATAGATGATTTGGAAAACTGGCTTTCTAAACGGGAAACTGCTATGGAGAAACAAATGCTCCGGGAGATTAAGCAATTCAGAGAAAATCCAGAAGATTTCAAAATAGAAAGTACAACGCCTAAAATTCCTGATGGAAGCCCTATTGGGAGTTTTCAGTGTTTTAGTAATGAAATTTGATTGAATTGATAATAGGATTTCCGTCTGCACGGAAATGGCGAAAATGAAATGTATAAAAAGATTTCCGCCTTCGCGGAAATGACAATGGAATAATTATGAAAGAAATAGATCTAAGAAGTGACACGGTTACAAGACCAACCAGCGGGATGTTAAAAGCAATTATGAGTGCCGAAGTTGGTGATGATGTTTATAAGGAAGACCCAACGGTAAATGCCCTGGAAGAAAAACTGGCAAAAATGTTCGGGATGGATGAGGCTTTGTTTTTTCCTACCGGAAGTATGGCTAATCAGGCCGCAATAAAATTACATACCCAACCAGCAGAGCAGTTAATCTGCGATAAATGGGCGCATGTTTTTAACTATGAAGGCGGTGGGGCGTCTTTTAACAGCGGTGTTTCCTGTAAACTTGTTGACGGAGACCGCGGCATGATAACAGCGGCACAGATAGAGGAAAATATCAATCCCCCCGATTTTTATCATAGTCCGCTTACAAGTCTGGTTTGTTTGGAAAACACCACGAATAAAGGTGGCGGTGCCTGTTACGACCTGGAGGAGATCAAAGAGATTCGGAAGCTTTGCAACAAGCATGGTTTAGGACTTCATTTGGATGGCGCCCGACTTTTTAACGCGCTCGTAGCAAAAAATGAAGATCCTAAAGATTATGGGAAGTTGTTTGATACCATTTCAGTTTGTTTGTCAAAGGGGCTGGGAACTCCCATGGGTTCAGTACTTATTGGTAATAAAGAATTAATGAAAGGCGCTATGCGCGTTAGGAAAGTGCTTGGTGGCGGAATGCGCCAGGTTGGTTTTATGGCTGCTGCAGGTGTGTATGCTCTGGATCATCATATAGACCGCTTGGCTATAGATCATAAAAGGGCTTCAGAAATTGGTAAAACCCTGGATGGCCAGAATTATGTGAAGCTGGTGGAAGAGGTAGAAACCAATATCGTGATCTTTTACCTTCGGGATGGTTCAAAGGAAGAGGACTTTATGAAAGAGCTTCAGAGAGAAAATATTCGCATAAGTAATATGGGGCAGGGAAAACTTAGAATTGTCACTCACCTTGACTATTCCGAAGAAATGCATAAGAAGTTTCTTGGAGTTCTCGAGCAGATGGAACTATAGCAATCAAAAAGCCCCCGCAAATTAGCGGGGGCTTTTTTTATTAATTTAAAGAATATTTATTTAAACATATCCAGACCCGGGATATCCGGCATACCGTCTTTTGCCACGGCAGCGAGTTCGGCTTCGTTCATTTCAGAAGCGCGTTCAATCGCCTTATTTAAAGTGAGCACAAGATAATCTTCCAGTTGCTCCTTATCTTCCAATAATTCATCGGCAATGCTGATATTTTTTATTTCCCTTGCCGCGGTAATGGTAATTTGTAATAAACCATCGCTTGATTTCTCCTCAAAACTTACTGTTTTAAGTCGCTCTTTGGTTGCTTCAACTTTCTCCTGGGTTTCCTTGATCTTATTCATCATACCCATCATATCTCCAAACATAAATTCTGATTTTAATTTTTTTTATCCACAAATTTACTAAATTACCACCTTAACAGCTTAATATGAAAACATTATTATTTATTTTATTTGGAAGCCTTACATTTGCCACCGCCCAAAACAATAGTGAATTGAAACAGGAAATTTTGCCTCCCAAGGCTAAGAAAATAGCCGAGAAACTGGAATTTCATGGAGATGTAAGGATAGATGATTATTACTGGATGAACAACAGGGAAAATCCTGATGTGATTGACTATCTGAAACGTGAAAATGAATATAACGAGAAGATGACGGCCCACACCAAAGAGTTTCAGGAGAAACTTTTTGAGGAGATGAAATCCAGAATTAAGGAAGATGATAAGTCGGTGCCATATAAGTTAAATGGCTATTGGTATTTAACTCGTTTTGAAAAAGGTTATGATTACCCGATTTATTCCCGAAAGAAAGAAAGCCTTGACGCTCCTGAAGAGGTGATGTTCAATGTAAATGAGATGGCCGAAGGTCATGATTATTACAGTCTTGGAGGACTTAATGTGAGTGAGGATAATAAACTCGTCGCATTTGGAGTAGATACCGTTAGCCGAAGAAAATATACCATCCAGGTTAAAAATCTGGAAACCGGCGAAATCCTATCAGATAAAATAGATAATACCACCGGAGGCTCTACCTGGGCCAGCGACAATAAAACACTTTTTTATACCAAAAAAGACGACCAGACACTTAGGTCTTTCAGAATCTATAAACACGTTTTAGGTACCGATGCTTCTGAAGATGAATTGGTTTATGAAGAGGAGGACGAAACCTTCAATACTTATGTCTATAAGTCAAAATCCTGGGATTATATAATTATTGGTTCAGGCAGTACCTTAACTACGGAATATCGTGTTCTAAAAGCTGACGATCCTAATGGGGATTTTCAAGTTATCCAGGATCGGGAACGGGGAATGGAATATAGTATCTCTCATTTCGGAGACCATTTTTATATCCTCACCAATAAAAATGATGCCACCAATTTTAAATTGATGAAAACTCCGATAGATGCTACTTCCAGTGAAAACTGGACCGATGTAATCCCACACCGGGAAGATTTTCTTCTGGAAGACATCGACATCTTTAAGGAATATCTCGTGGTGAGTGAACGCAATAACGGGCTTAATAAAATAAGAATAATAAGATGGGATGGAGACAAGGAATATTATATTCCTTTTGATAATGAAACCTACACGGCATATACGTCTATAAATCCATCGTTTGATACCGAGATATTAAGGTATACTTATAATTCGCTTACAACTCCAACATCGGTGATAGATTTCAATATGAAAACCGGAGAAAAGACCGTTCTTAAAGAACAGGAGGTTTTAGGCGGAAAATTCGATAAAGACAATTATACTTCTGAAAGAATTTGGGCTACGGCTGCTGATGGCACAAAAGTGCCGGTTTCTTTGGTATATAGGAAAGGCCTGGAGAAAAACGGTGAAAATCCTGTGCTTCAGTATGCTTATGGTTCTTATGGTTCTACAATAGATCCTTACTTTTCTTCTGTTCGGTTAAGCTTACTTGACAGGGGTTTCATTTATGCTATCGCTCACATTAGAGGAGGAGAGTACCTTGGCCGTAACTGGTATGAGGAAGGAAAACTCTTTAGAAAAAAGAACACCTTTACCGATTTTATTGATGTTTCAAAATATTTAATCGAGGAGAATTACACTTCCAGTGATCATTTATATGCTATGGGTGGTTCTGCTGGCGGGTTATTGATGGGTGCTGTTGTGAATATGGCACCTGAACTTTATAACGGAGTGATCGCTGCAGTACCATTTGTTGATGTGGTAACCACGATGCTGGATGACAGTATCCCGCTTACTACCGGGGAATATGACGAATGGGGGAATCCCAATAATTTAGAATATTACGAGTATATGAAATCTTACTCTCCCTATGATAATGTGAAGGCACAGGACTATCCAAATATGCTGGTTACCACCGGACTTCACGATTCTCAGGTACAATATTGGGAGCCGGCAAAATGGGTGGCTAAATTGCGGGATCTGAAAACAGATAATAATAAGTTGTTGTTCCATACCAATATGGAAGCAGGTCACGGGGGAGCTTCCGGAAGATTTGAAGCTCTGAAAGAAGTCGCAGAAGAGTATGCTTTTCTTTTGGATTTAGAAGGAATAACCGAATAATTAAAAAATTTGCCTTAACTTTGACCGGTTTGCAATCTGAACTTTTTCAATTTTGAAAAATCAGTAAATTAATTTTGTAAAGAACTTCATTTATGAAAGAAGAATTGCAAGTTTATGATAACGTGTTACAATTAATAGGTAATACGCCCCTCATTCAACTTAAGAAAATCACACAAGGAATTAAAGGCGATATTTTCGCTAAAGTAGAAGGCTTTAATCCTGGACACTCCACCAAAGATCGCATCGCCTTATATATTATCGAGGAAGCCGAAAGAAAAGGCATTTTAAAACCGGGTGATACTATTATTGAAACCACTTCAGGGAATACCGGTTTTAGTATTGCAATGGTAAGCATCATTAAGGGATATGAATGTATTTTGGCAGTTAGCTCAAAATCTTCTAACGATAAGATCGATATGCTTAGAACCATGGGGGCTAAGGTTTATGTCTGTCCGGCTAACGTAGCTGCAGACGATCCGAGGTCTTATTACCAGGTCGCTCACAGACTTCACCAGGAGATTAAAGATTCGGTTTATATCAATCAGTACTTCAATGAACTGAATATGGATGCTCACTTTAGCAGTACCGGCCCTGAGATATGGAAACAAACAGAAGGAAAAATTACTCATCTTATAGCCTGCAGCGGTACAGGAGGTACAATTTCCGGAACCGCGCGTTATCTGAAGGAACAAAACCCCGAGGTTAAGGTAATTGGAATTGATGCCTATGGATCAGTGCTTAAAAAGTACCACGAAACCAGAGAATTTGATGCTGAGGAGATCTATCCTTACCGCATTGAAGGACTAGGGAAAAACCTTATTCCAACTGCTACAGACTTCGATGCTATCGATAAATTTGTTAAGGTTACCGATGAGGAAAGTGCCCACACTGCACGGGAACTTGCAAAAACCGAAGGCTTATTTGTTGGCTATACCAGCGGTGCTGCAATGCAGGGACTAAAACAACTTGCCCATGAAGGTGAATTTGATGAGAACAGTAAAGTAGTGCTTATCTTTCCTGATCACGGTTCAAGGTATATGAGCAAGATCTACAACGATAAGTGGATGAACGAGCAAGGCTTTTTTGATACGCAAAATGAAGCTGCTGCTCAGGAAATTGAATTCATAAAGTAATATTTTGATTACATACAGCACAAATATCAAGGCATCCCGGAGCACGGGATGCCTTTGTTTTTATGTTAAATAAGGTCCAAAAAATAACTTTGTACAGTTGATTCTATTTTAAGTATTTTTGCGGCTAGTTAAAAAAACATCAATGAAAGACTTATTTGATAAAATTTATAAAGATAAAGGACCATTAGGAAAATGGGCAGAGCAGGCTGAAGGCTATTTTGTTTTCCCAAAGTTGGAAGGCCCAATTTCCAATAGAATGAAGTTTAGAGGAAAAGATGTTATTACCTGGAGTATAAACGATTATTTAGGGCTATCTAATCACCCTGAAGTTCGAAAGGTTGATGCTGAGGCTGCCGCCGAATATGGTTCTGCATATCCTATGGGTGCCAGAATGATGAGTGGGCATACCAGCCTGCACGAGCGCCTGGAGGATGAGCTAGCTTCCTTTGTCCATAAACAGTCTGCCTATCTTCTTAATTTTGGTTATCAGGGAATGGTTTCTACCATCGATGCCCTTGTTTCTAAATCAGATGTTATTGTATACGATGTAGATGCACACGCCTGCATTATAGATGGGGTAAGACTGCATCTTGGGCAGCGATTTACCTACAAGCATAACGATATGGAAAGTATCGAAAAGAACCTTCAACGCGCCACCAAAATAGCTGAGCAAACCGGAGGAGGAATTTTGCTTATTTCAGAAGGTGTTTTTGGAATGCGTGGGGAGCAAGGAAGGCTTAAGGAATTAGTTGAACTGAAGAAAAAATATAATTTCAGATTATTTGTAGATGATGCTCACGGTTTTGGAACCTTGGGGAAAACCGGTGCAGGAGCTGGTGAAGAGCAAGGCGTACAAGATGAAATAGATGTTTATTTTGCTACTTTCGCCAAAGCTATGGCCAGTACAGGTGCATTTATTGCTGCCGATAAAGAAATAATAGATTATTTAAAATATAACCTGCGTTCGCAGATGTTCGCCAAATCTCTACAAATGCAACTCGTGGTTGGAGCATTGAAACGTTTGGATATGCTGCGCACTATGCCCGAACTTAAAGAAAAGCTTTGGGAAAATGTAAATGCCCTTCAAAATGGCCTAAAAGACCGCGGTTTTGATATTGGAACAACTCAAAGTTGTGTTACTCCAGTATATCTTGAAGGAAGTATTCCTGAGGCAATGGCCCTGGTTAAAGATCTTAGGGAAAATCATGGGGTGTTCTGCTCAATTGTAGTGTATCCGGTAATTCCTAAAGGAATGATTCTTTTAAGAATGATTCCTACAGCAAGTCATACTCTTCAGGATATTGAAGAGACTTTAGTAGCCTTTACTGCGATAAGGGAGCGGCTTGAAAATGGCACTTACAAAAGATTATCTGCTTCAGTTGAGGCTGCTATGGCCAGAAAATAAAAAGAGTTTAAATATTTCAACAAAAAAGGTGGCTGATCTCAGCCACCTTTTTTGTTTATTCCCGGTGATTTTTCTCATCTAATTTTCTTCATTGCTTTCGTCTTTTTCAATGAATTCGCCTTCTTCATACCGCCATCTGCTTTCTCCATCTTCTTCGATATATTCCTCATCTTTATGCATATCAATTCTATAAGATATTCCTGCTGCTACCTGCCAGCGGGAAGGGGTATCTTTAACATTGATTAGTCCCGATATATCCAGCTGAAAATCTTTTCCGATGAGATAGGCAGCGCCGCCTCTAAACAAGTCATCGGCGTAGATATCACTTACCAACCCTTGGTATTCGCCAAACACTGCAAATTTTGGAGTAATCGCGTGAGTTAGGGTGGCCATGCCCGCATAAGTAGGATATTCTTCAGTGAATTTGTCGGCAATTATATTAATTACTAAAACCCAACGGCCCCAATTATTTTGGGTAATAATAGCCGCCTTGGGGCTTATAAAAGACTCTCCCTCGAACATATAAGGATTATCCCACCAAGAGAAATTTGCGCCAGCATAAACTGAAATAGCAGGAACTAATGTTTTCCATCTAAAACCCTGGTTTGCCTTCCAGCTGTATAAGTTGGGCTTATCTTCTTCTAAGCTTCGGTATGGATCAAAAAGCAGGAATTTGGCACCAATTGTATTTTGTTTGAAATTAGCTCGCTCAAATTCTTCTTCTACTGCTCCCCTGGAGAGTAAGGTTTTTTCCTGCTGAAAAGCCCCGAAAAAGTTCAACTCCAGGATCTCGGTTAGAAATCCGAATCTAAGCCCGTAACTTGCACCCAGGATATCGGTATCTGTATAAAAAAGAGAATGATTATCGTTACCCATAAACCCACCAGCTTCCAATTGAAGGACATTTTTGCCTACAGCAAAGGCCCCTTGAGATTCCCCAGGCCTGTTGGAATTGATGGTCTCGGTATATTGGGCCCTGGTTTGAAAAATTACAGATAAGATAAAAAGAAAAGAGACCGTTGTTTTTAGCATAGCAATTGTCTTTATTAAATCAAATATAGGAGAATTTATTATTAATTTAGGATTGAAAACCTCGCGTTTGTTACGCCTAATTTTTATTTTTGCAAAAAGTAATTAAATGTTTGAAGCTTCTTTTACAGGTGTTCTGAAAACGATATTAATAATCCTGTTAGTATACTTCGGGTTTAAATTATTAATTCGTTGGTTTGGTCCATTGATCCTTAAATACTTTATGCGGAAGGTGGGCAAACAATTTGAGCAGCAATTCAATCAGCAGCAACCTTATAATTCTCAGAAAAAAGAGCCCAAGGTTAGTGTAGATAAAAAATCTAAGGAAAAGCCCAGATCCAACAAAAAAGTAGGAGAATACATCGATTACGAAGAAATTGATTAATTTCGAGCCTACTAAATTATTTTTTGATGGCTCAGTACAAGCGGTATCTTCCTCATATTCTTGTTTTATTTAGTTTCATTGTAATTTCCCTGTTATATTTCAGCCCTGTTCTTCAGGGTAAAATGATCTTTCAGAGCGATATCGTACAATATACGGGGATGGCCAAAGAGCAGAATGACTTCAGAGCTCAAACGGGCGAAGAACCCTATTGGACCAATGCCGCTTTTGGCGGAATGCCTACTTATCAACTGGGAGCTAATTACCCTCATAATTATGTGAAAAAGCTGGACTCTGTGCTGCGCTTTCTCCCGAGACCGGCAGATTACCTTTTCCTATATTTTCTGGGTTTTTACATCCTCTTACTTTGCTTGAAACTCGATTTTAGGCTTGCTTTCCTGGGAGCTCTTGCCTTTGGATTTTCAACGTATCTTATTATAATACTCGGCGTGGGGCATAATGCCAAGGCTCACGCTATTGCCTATATGCCAATGGTGCTGGGCGGAATAATCTTAACCTTCAGGCAAAAATTCTGGCTTGGAGGAATTTTACTGGCCATCTCTATGGCGCTTGAAATTGGTGCAAACCATTTCCAGATGACTTATTATTTGTTGCTACTCGTTATCGTACTCGGCATTGCTTACCTGGTTGATGCTTATAGAAAAGGCTTGGTTCCGCAGTATTTTAAGGCACTTGGAGTTATGGTTATCGCTGTAATTCTGGCCATAGGAGCCAATGCAACTAATCTACTGGCAACGCAGGAATACACCCAGTTTAGCACGAGAGGGGATACTGGCCTCACTATTGAACCCAATGGATCTGAGAAAGGTGGTAGTGGCCTTGATTATAACTATATAACTGAATACAGTTACGGCATTGTTGAAACTTTCAACTTGTTTATCCCAAGGTTTATGGGAGGCTCCAATGCTGAAAAACTTGATGAAGATTCAAACATTTACCAGGCAATAATGGAACTTGGAGCCTCCCCGGCCCAGGCTGCCGATTTTGTTAAAAACGCGCCCACATACTGGGGCGATCAACCCTTTGTAGGAGCCCCGGCATACATTGGAGCTACAGTTTTATTCTTTTTCGTTTTTGCTCTCTTTTTAATAAGAGGCCGACTAAAATGGTGGATAGTAGGCGGAAGTATTCTGGCCTTGTTGTTATCCTGGGGTAAGAACTTCGGATTTTTAACCGAATTTTTCATCGATTATGTGCCACTCTACAATAAATTCAGGGCAGTATCATCAATTCAGGTTATCATTGAATTATGTGTCCCTGTTTTAGCGGTAGTAGGACTTTCACGCTTATTCTCTAAAGAAACTTCAGCAGATAAAAAAGAATTTGCACTTAAATGGGCAGGGATAATAACCGGAGGTTTGGCCCTGGTTTTTCTCCTGTTTAAATCGGTGCTTTTTGATTTTAGCGGTGGTTCTGATGCTGCATTAAGACAACAACTCGGGATGGATTTTGTGCGGGCACTAAAAGAAGACCGGAAAGCTATTTTTACTGCCGATGCTCTCCGAAGCCTTATCCTGGTTGGATTGTGTGTTTCCCTTATTTGGTTTTATCTTAAAGGAAAACTACGGGAAAATCTGCTTGTTGGGGCCTTTGCAATCTTAATTTTATTCGATCTGGTTGGCGTAGACCGTCGCTATGTAAATAATGATGACTTTGTGAATGCCAGGCAAATGGAACAGCCATTTCAGCCAACCCAGGCCGATGAACAAATCCTTCAAGATGAATCGCATTACAGGGTGTTTGATGTGAGCGGCAGTCCATTTAACACCGGAAGAACTTCTTATTTCCATAACAGTATTGGTGGCTACCACGCGGCCAAACCGGGACGTATGCAGGATCTTTTTGACTTCTATATTTCCCAGAACAATATGGATATTTTGAATATGCTGAATGTGAAATATTTCATAGTTCCTTCTGAAGATGGAACCCCACAGACTCAGCAAAATCCAGGGGCTTATGGGAATGCATGGCTGGTGAATGAACTTGAATATGTTGTTAATGCTGATAAGGAAATTCTGGAATTGGAAAAAACAGACCTTCAAAATACTGCAATTACAGACGAAAAATTCAGGGATATAGTTTCCGGTAAAACCGAATGGAATGCCAACGGGGAAATAAGTTTGATTAGCGCGTCGCCTAATGAAATGATTTATGAATTCGAATCGGATAGCGAACAGCTGGCGATTTTTTCAGAGATGTATTATAAACCGGGTTGGCAGGCTTATATAGATGGTGAAACAGTAGAACACTTTAGGGTAAACTATGTTTTGCGGGCTTTGGAAATTCCAGCCGGAGAGCACGAAATTACATTTAGGTTTGAACCTGAAGTCGTAAATACAGGAAGTAGTATTGCTCTTGCGAGTTCTATAGTTCTTGTTTTGGCAATTCTGGGAGGTATATTTTACGGGATTCGCCGTAAGGAATAACAGATATGAAAAAGGTGCTCATCATAACATATTACTGGCCTCCGGCCGGTGGTCCCGGGGTACAACGCTGGTTGAAATTCGTGAAATATCTCAGGGAGTTTGAAATTGAACCCGTTCTTTTTATTCCAAAAAACCCTACCTATCCTATAACCGATAAAAATCTGAAAAGGGAGGTTCCCGAAAACCTTCAAATTATAAAACGAAAAATATTCGAACCTTATAGTCTTGCAGGTTTGTTTTCAAAAAAGGAAACAGAAACTATAAGTTCAGGCATAATTGCCGAAGAACAAAACCAGGGTTTGTTGCAAAGCCTGATGTTATATATAAGAGGAAATTTCTTCATTCCTGATGCTAGAAAATTCTGGATAAAGCCTTCGGTCAGGTACTTGAAAAATTTTCTGAAAACGGAAGATATCGATACGGTGGTTACCACCGGGCCACCACATAGCCTTCATCTTATCGGTCTGAATTTAAAAAAGGAATTGCCAATTCAATGGATCGCCGATTTCAGGGACCCCTGGACCCAGATTGGATATCACTCTAAATTGAAGCTCAGTAAAAATGCTCAGAACAAACATGAATTATTTGAGCGGAAGGTTTTAAATACTGCTGATAAGATTATAGTGACCAGCCATACCACTAAAGCCGAATTTGAAAGCAAAACCAAAAAACCGGTTTTCCTTATCACCAATGGATATGATGAAGTGAATTTTTCAGAAACTATCGTCCTCGATGAAAAATTCAGTTTTTCACATATTGGATCCCTTCTTTCCGGGAGAAACCCGAAATTTCTCTGGGAAAGTTTTCGGGAATTGATAGCAGAAGATGCAGAGTTTAAGAAATACTTTCAGCTTCGTCTGGTAGGCAAGGTGAGCCCTGAAGTGCTGAGAAGTATAAAGGAAAATAAACTGGAAGAGTATTTGGAATTGATACCTTATGTGAGTCACCGGGAAGCCTTGAAATTGCAGCGAAAAAGTCAGGTGTTACTGTTGTTGGAGATGAATAGTATAGAAACACGGGGCATCATCCCTGGGAAAATATTTGAATATTTGAATGCGAAAAGACCTATCCTGGCTATTGGACCGGAAAAATGGGATGTTCAGAAAATTCTGGAGGAAACAGGAGCAGGGGAGTGCTTTGAATATTCAGAGAAAGAAGCGGTGAAAGTTCAGCTTAAAAAACTTTTTTCAGATTTCAAAAATGGAAAATTAAATTCGGAACCACAGAATATAGCGCAATATAGCCGCCAAATGCTAACCGGTAAATTGGTTAACTTGCTAAGGTAAAATCACGCTATGGGTGTAATTTTAAATCAATCTTTTAAAAACCTGGTCACTACCTATGCTGGTTTTGGGATTGGAGCCATCAATACCCTTTTTCTCTTTACTTATTTTCTCGAACAGGAATATTATGGTCTTGTAAGTTTCCTGCTTTCGGCCGCTAATTTGATTTGGCCGTTTATGGCTTTTGGGGTGCATAGTACCTTAGTGAAATTCTTTAGTTTTTATAAAACGCAGGAGGAGAAAGATCGGCTGCTCAACCTGGTGTTATTCCTGCCTTTAGTGGTTTCTGCTTTTTTAGGGATTCTTGGGGTTATGGGCTACGATCTTCTGCTGAATTATTTTTCTGACGGCAACACTCTGGTTAAACCCTATATCGGGCTTATATTTCTCATTGCGGTGGCTACAGCCTACTTTGAGGTTTTCTTTGCCTGGTCTAAGGTTCATTTTCGGAGTGTCTTCGGAAATGTGATGAAGGAAGTTTTTCACCGAATTTGCATCAGCCTGCTGCTCTTAGCGGTCTATTTTGAGGTTTTAAGTGTTCATTGGTTCATCTATGGGATTGCCTTTGTTTTTGTGATCAGAAGCCTGGTAATGGCCGTGTATGCCTTCAGCCTGTACAGACCGAAGATAAATTTTCTATTTCCTGAAAACCTTTCCAGTGTCTTGAAGTATACCTCCCTTATTCTCATTGCAGCCTCTGTGGCTATGGTCTTGCTGGACCTGGACAAGGTGATGATTGAATATTACCTGCCTATAGAAAATGTGGCCATCTACGGAATAATGGTCTACATTGCTACGGTGATTTCTGTGCCACAAAAGGCAATGAATCAGATAACTCACCCGATGACGGCAGAAATGCTGAATTTAAAGGATATAGAAGGCTTGGGAAATCTATATAAGAAAACCTCGATAAATCTTCTTATAGTTAGCGGCTTGATCTTTATTCTGATAATTAGTAATGTGCAACAGCTCTATGAACTGATTCCTGAAGAATATGAACTGAGTATCCTGGTAGTTTTGCTTATTTCTCTGGTTAAGCTTTATGATAACTTTCTTGGAAACAATAACAGTATCTTATTCAACTCAGATTATTACCGCATTGTGCTTGCCATTGGAGTTTTTCTGGCAGTTTTGGCTTTTGTTTTTAATATTATTTTTATACCGCTTTATGGGATTGAAGGCGCAGCGATTGCAAGTTTCCTGGCCTTTGGGATCTATAACACCTCGAAAATTTACCTTGTTTATACCAAATTCCGGTTGGTGCCTTTTGTTTCAAAAACCTGGTTGGTAATGGCCTTTACAGTCGTGTTTAGTTTAAGCTTCTATTATTGGGAGTTTCCTTTTCATCCTTTAATAAACATAGCCCTCAAGTCTCTGCTGATCATAGGGCTCTTTTTAATATTTGCATATAAAATGAATTTTTCTCCTGAAATAAGAAATTTAATTGAAAGATTTGTAAGGAGAAAAAGCACATAAAAAGAGAAACCCCCAGGACACTTGTGATGTCCAAAGGGGTTTCCAACTAACCAACCAAAAAATTTAAATTATGAACTTTTAACCTCTACCATTCACATTTCGTGCCGAAGTGTTATTTCGGGTGGAAGTTTTTCCTCTTACGGCACCTGAGCGTGTGTTTCTCTGAGTCTTAACCGCTGCCGGTTTTCTAGAAGCCGGGGCACTGCTTTGAACTCTTGTATTTGATCTTCCTGAAGATCTTGCACTCGTGTTTCTGTTAGTCGGGGTAGACTTTGTTACATTACTTCTTCTTTGCTGAGTTGCCTGCTTTTTAACAGTGGTTTTTCTCTGCGTACTTTGCTGAGCTCTGGCATTCCTGGTATTCTTTACCTGCGCAGTTCTAGCCCGTGTTCTGCTACTTGTGGCCTGGGTGTTTGCTCTTGTTCTTGTTGGCGCTTTAGTAGCTCTGGTATCAGAACTTCTACTGGTGTTCCCACGGATCGCTTTTCCAGCAGAATTACTGCTTGACTGTCTTCTGGAGATCACAGCTTTTTCATTACTGGAAGCATTAGCTCTGGTACTGCTTTGAGCACTTCTTCGGGTGTTATTTTGGCTGGATCTGCGTGTATTTATTTTTTGTAAATCCCTTTTATCAGAAGTTCTTCTTCCGTTATTGTAGGAAACTACTTTCTGGTCAGGACGATAAAAATTCTTATTTACGTAGGTATTATAGTTGTTTGTATAATATGTGTTGTGTTGCACATAGGTTAATCGGTTTGGCTGATAGTAAGCCCTGTACGGTCTATTGAATACGATGCTTACGTGACTGTATGGCCTGCTGTAATACCTGTGCCATGGTCTGTATACGTATTGTCTGTTATAATGATTAATATATCCTGAAAAATGAGCAAACTGGTTAAACCTGTTGTACCTAACATATAAGTTTCCAACACGGGCCACTCTTCCGTTGCGGTTATAGTCGATCAATACATCTCCAGCCTGGATTATTCTTCCGTAGTAATCATAATAGATTGGAACATTCTCCACCTGGATAACCGCTCCATAATCATCATATTGAATATAGGGATCATAATTATAACCGGAGTTATAACTGATATTTACATTTGGAGTTGAGATGTTGACCACATTCGTTCTTCTGAAATTTGGGTTATAGTAGAAGTCGAATTCTCCATTAGGATAAATGGCAAATTCAACACCGTCTTCGATGAAGATAAATGAATCTGTATAGGCATTCCTGCGAAGATCTGAAGCTTCCGAGGCGGAAACTGAAATTCCGAAGAAAAGCAGACTAAAGATGAGGACAATATTTTTCATTTGTAAGGTTTTAAGTTCTGAAACCCTTATGATAGGAGTGGGTTACGACTTTAAAGTTACAAACTACGTGCCAAAGTCCGGAAAGCCCTGTTAGGCGCTGCTAGTGGGCTTGTTAATATTTGTTGCAAAACAACCAAATATTTTGATTTTCAATATTTTAAGTTGGTTTGGTGGAATCTATAATTTTTCCTTGAGGTACTTAGCGGTGTAAGATTTCTTGTTTTCAGCAACCTCTTCCGGTGTGCCGAAGGCAACAAGATGGCCTCCGTTTTCTCCTCCCTCGGGGCCAAGGTCGATCACATAATCGGCGCATTTAACCAGGTCCATATTGTGTTCAATTACGATCACAGAATGCCCTTTTTTAATCAGGGCGTTGAATGACTTAAGCAACTTTTTAATATCGTGAAAATGCAATCCCGTGGTAGGCTCATCAAAGATAAACAGGGCCTTTTCTTTGGTGTTTCCTTTTACCAGAAAAGAAGCCAGTTTAATACGCTGTGCTTCCCCTCCGGAAAGAGTAGAGGAGCTCTGGCCTAATTGCACATAGCCGAGGCCTACATCTTGTAAAGGTTTTAATTTTCTGACTATTTTTTCTTGCTTGTGCTCGTGAAAAAACTCTGTAGCATCATCAATGGTCATTTTCAAAACATCATCTATGTTCTTATCGGCAAATGTTACCTCCAGGACTTCTTTTTTAAAGCGTTTTCCGTTGCAGGCTTCACACTCCAGGTGCACATCAGCCATAAACTGCATCTCTATGGTAACTTCCCCTTCTCCTTTACAAACCTCACAGCGGCCTCCATCCACATTAAATGAAAAATATTTTGGGGTATAGTCCCTTATCTTAGACAATTTCTGATTCGAAAATAAGTTTCTAATGTCGTCGTAAGCTTTTATATAGGTTACAGGGTTGGAGCGGGAACTTCGGCCAATGGGATTCTGGTCAACAAATTCAATGCTGCCCAGGTTATCAAAATCTCCTTCTATTGCCGTAAACTGACCTGCTTTCTCTCCATAACCTCCAATTTTCTTTTGGGCAGCAGGATAAAGGATCTTCTTAACAAGCGTGCTTTTTCCACTTCCGGAAACCCCGGTTATCGCAGTGAAAACACCTAGCGGGAAGGTAACATCTATATTTTTAAGATTATTCTCTCTGGCTCCGGTGATTTTTATGTTTCTCTTGGTTTTACGCCTTTCTTCTGGCAATTCTATCTTTTCGGTGCCATTAAGATATTGTGCCGTAAGGGAGGTGGACTTTAAAATATCTTTCATTTTACCTACCGCAACAACTTCACCGCCATTCGTTCCGGCTTCGGGACCAATGTCTATAATTTCATCGGCAGCGTTCATTATGTCTTCATCATGCTCTACAACGATGACGGTATTACCTAAATCACGAAGATTTTTTAAAACCTCTATTAGATTTTCAGTGTCTTTCGGGTGCAAGCCTATTGAAGGTTCATCCAGTATATACATCGATCCTACGAGACTACTCCCAAGGGATGTTGCCAGGTTTATTCGCTGGGATTCTCCTCCCGATAAGGTATTGGATTTCCGGTTTAGGGTGAGATAATCCAGGCCTACCTGGGAGAGAAAGTCCAGGCGGTTTCTTATTTCGGTTAATAACCTTTTAGCGATTTGAGTATCATATTCATTTAGCTCCAGGTCATTGAAAAACGCTCTTACCTTATGCAAGGGTTTTTCTACAAGATCGGTGATGCTATGGCCGCCTATCTTTACATATTCAGCTTCAGGCCTAAGTCTTTTACCTTTACAGGCGCTGCATTTGGTCTTACCCCGATAGCGGCTTAGCATTACCCTGTTCTGGATTTTATAAGCCTTACTCTCCAGGAATTCGAAGAACTCGTTAATACCTTCAAAATATTCATTCCCCGTCCAGACCAGTTCTTTTTGTTCTTCTGAAAGTTCAAACCAGGGCTTGTGTATAGGAAAATCAAATTTATGAGAGTTATTTACCAACTGATTGCGGTACCAGCTCATACTTTCACCTCGCCATGGATATATAGCATTTTCATATACAGAGAGGCCGGTGTTTGGAATAACCAGGTCTTCATCAATCCCTATTACATCTCCGTAACCTTCGCATTTTGAACAAGCCCCGTAGGGGTTATTAAAACTGAAAAGATGAACATTTGGCTCTGGAAAGCTTATTCCATCCAATTCAAACTTATTACTGAAGTGACGTAATTCATTATCGCTTAATTTTTGAATATAGAGTTCGCCTTTACCTTCAAAGAAGGCCGCATCGGTAGCATCTGCCAGCCGATTATAAAAATCTTCCTCGTCTTTGGTTATTATTCGGTCAACCACAAGAAAAGTTTCCGAAGCATCTGCATGTGCCAGATCAGCTTCATCAATTCGTCTTACCTCATCTTTAATCTTTACTCTACTGTATCCCTGCTGGGCCAGTACTTTTATCTTTTCCTCCAGGGATCTGCCATTTTCCAGATGAATAGGGGAGAGCAGGAGGAGTTTTTCACCTTCTGCAAAAGACTTTACATAGTTAACCACATCGGTAACCGTATCTTTTTTGACTTCATTTCCAGAAACAGGGGAATAGGTCCTTCCGATGCGGGCAAAAAGAAGTTTTAGATAATCATAAATTTCGGTGGAAGTACCTACGGTAGACCGTGGGTTGGTAGAATTAACTTTCTGTTCTATGGCTATGGCCGGGGCTATTCCTTTTATATAATCTACTTTTGGTTTATTAAGCCTTCCCAGAAATTGACGGGCATATGAAGATAGGCTCTCCACATACCTGCGTTGACCTTCGGCATACAAAGTATCGAAAGCGAGACTGGATTTCCCTGAACCTGAAAGACCGGTTATAACTACCAGTTTATTCCGGGGAATTACTACATTGATATCTTTTAGATTGTGCAGTTTTGCACCTTTAATGATAATATTCTTTTTGGGATCAACCTTCTCTACGTCAATATTCATGCTATGTTGTATGGTCTTGAAATGCAAATGTACTCAATAAGCAGCAGGAGAAAAAGCCCCTTATTTCTTATAGTAATGTTAAAATATTAAGCTTTTGTTTGCGATTGTCGAATTTATCTTGCTATATTTGAGCCACGGTTTAACTCAAAATTATCTTGCCTATTGCATAAAGTTACTTTTAAAACTAAATAACCTAAATCTCAGGTTGCCCCTACCATCCTGAACAAAAGTAACTAATATGGAAAACCTTAAAGTAAGCGATGCTATTCTCGTGCGGGAATATCTTGGTGGAAATGAAAATGCACTCTCTAAATTAATTTCCAGGCATCAACACCGAATTTACAGTTTTATTTATTCTAAAGTATTTGATAAAGATGTTGCTGAAGACGTTTTTCAGGATACCTTTATTAAAGTGATCAATACTCTCAAAAAAGGGAAGTATAACGAAGAAGGTAAGTTTTTACCCTGGGTTATGCGGATTGCCCATAATTTGGTCATAGATCATTTTAGGAAAAATAAGCGTATGCCAAAGTTCGAAAATAAAGGCGATTTTAATATTTTTTCGGTCTTAAGCGATTCAAACCTAAATGCAGAAACGCAGTTAATCAAAGAACAAATAGAATTCGATGTACAGGAGCTTATTAAAGAACTTCCTGAAGATCAGCTTGAAGTTTTAACTATGCGGATCTATAAGGATATGAGTTTCAAAGAGATATCAGAACGTACCGGCGTTAGCATAAATACTGCCCTGGGAAGAATGCGTTACGCTTTAATCAATCTCAGGAAAATAATCGATAAGCATAACTTAATTTTAACAAATTAATCTATACTATTCCCCTTTTCATTGCGTTATCTATTTAAACCAATGCAAAATTTATAAAATGGGGAACTTTTACACAAAAAACACCTCTAAAGAGGAAAAATTGAATGATTTAAAACCTAAAAAGGAAACCTTAAATTTTCTTTTAAACTACTCAAGAGCTTTGAATATTACTAAATATCAAAGCATGAAGTTCGAGACCTTTCTTAATTAATATAATTGAGAAGTGATGTTTAAAGACCTGTCTTTAGCCTGCAGGTCTTTTTTTTATCCTATATTCTTCAAATACTACTTTATCAGACTTTTTCTGCCAATGGTTTTGGTGATAATATCTTTATCTAAATCCCAGCCCCGGGCTGGGGAATACTGCCGTCCATACCAGATGATCTGAAGATGAAGTTTGTTCCAAAGATCTTTTGGGAAAAGTCTTTTGGCATCTTTCTCTGTTTGTGTTACGTTTTTACCATTGCTAAGGTTCCAGCGGTACATGAGCCTTTGAATGTGGGTGTCTACCGGAAATGCCGGAATATTAAAGGCCTGAGACATTACTACGCTAGCTGTTTTATGTCCAACGGCAGGCAATTCTTCCAGGGCTTCAAAATCGGCAGGGACCTGCCCTTTATGTTTCTCGATAAGTATTTCTGAAAGACCGTGAATTCCCTTAGATTTCATTGGAGAAAGCCCTATAGGTTTTATAATCTCCCTGATCTCCTCCACGCTCAGTTTAATCATATCATAAGGATTGTCGGCTATTTTGAAAAGTTCGGGAGTGATTTGGTTCACTTTCACATCAGTGCTTTGAGCTGAAAGCAAAACGGCGATCAATAAAGTGTAAGGATCTTTGTGATCTAATGGAATTGGAACCTGGGGATAAATATCATTTAAGGTATCTATAACAAATTGTACCTTTTCTTGTTTGTTCATATTGCTTAATTTTACACAAAAGTAATAATTATGACAACATTGGAAGCGGGCGACAAAGCCCCCGATTTTAAAGCCGAAGATCAAGACGGTAATATTGTGCAACTTTCAGATTTTGAAGGAAAGAAACTCGTGCTTTTCTTCTATCCAAAAGCCAGTACACCCGGCTGTACTGCCGAAGCCTGTAACCTGAGAGACAACTGGGAACAGTTTCAGAAAAAGGGTTATACGGTGCTTGGAGTGAGTGCTGATTCTAAAAAACGGCAATCAAATTTTAAAAATAAATATGACTTCCCTTTTCCATTGCTTGCCGATGAGGATAAAGAAGTGATAAACGCCTATGGTGTTTGGGGCCCCAAAAAATTTATGGGAAAAGAATATGATGGGATCCACCGTACTACCTTTATAATTGACGAAGAAGGGAAAATTGAAGATGTGATCAAAAAGGTGAAAACCAAAGAACACACTGCCCAGATTCTCTAAACAGAAATAACTGTCTGGAAAGCCCAAATTTTATCTTTTTCCAGACAGTTACTTTTTAATTTTTGATAAGCTTAGCTGTTTTTAGGGTAGCAAGACTGTCACAGTTCTCGATCTGAAGCTCGAGGGTTTCAGAATTTATTTTTTCAGAAACGAGGTAAATATTACAGGGTTCAGCATCGGTATTACTTCTGCCAAAATCAACATCTCCTGTTTCCAGGATTTGGGAAACCTTAGCGGTATCAAGATTATTAGCTTCAAAATAGCTTAAAACTTCAGGGGAATATGCCCTGGATTTTGTGCGGATATTTTTTAAAACTCTGTCGGTTGGGGTATAATCACAGGAGGCTCTCTTTCCGCCCAGGAAAAAGATTAACAGAATGATGCCAAAAAACAAGCCCACAGAGAAGTAACCTATACGGTGAATTAATTTCATTGAAGATGTCTACTTGAAAATCTAGTTATAAGATTTGATGATTTATATTTTTAGAAATTCAGCCTAAAAAATGAGCAAATTGATATCTCTGTAAGAAAGATCAAACCAATCTGCAATAGATTTATTGGTCAAAATTCCGTGGTAAAAGTACAAACCATTTCTTAAACCTTTGTCAAATCTCAGCGTGTTTTCCAATCCGCCTTCATCTGCTATATGTAGCAGGTAAGGAGTGAAGATGTTGCTGATGGAAAGCGATGAAGTTCTGGCGTAACGGGAAGGAATATTAGGAACGCAATAATGTATTATATCGTGTTTGGTGAAAATAGGTTGATCGTGGGATGTTATTTCGCTGGTTTCCACACATCCCCCCATATCTATGCTAACATCTATAATTACGGCGCCTCGTTTCATAGTTTGCACCATATCGTCGGTAATAAGCACGGGAGATCGGTTTTTTCCTCTCACGGCTCCAATCAAAACATCACAACGTTTTATGGCCTTGCTTAAGTTTTTAGGCTGAATCGTAGAAGTATAAAATGTATTGCCGAGATTAGACTGTATACTCCTGAGTTTGGTGAGCGAGCTATCAAATACCTTGACGCTGGCCCCAAGGCCTATAGAAGAACGTGTGGCAAATTCACCCACAGTGCCCGCTCCCAATATCACAACTTCGATAGGAGGCACACCACTAATGTTTCCAAACATCAACCCGTTACCTTTTACATGATTACTCATTATTTCTGAAGCGATCAGGACAGAGGCCGTACCGGCAATTTCACTCATTGCTCTTACAATGGGATAACTGCCATCATCATCCCGAATGAACTCGAAAGCGAGGGCGGTAATTCGTTTTTCTGCCAGCTTCTGAAAGTATTGCTTGCATTGTGTTTTAAGCTGAAGCGCCGAAATTAATATCGTTTGAGGATTGATGAGTTCCAACTCCTCCATGGAAGCTGGTTCAACTTTTAAAATGGTAGGACAGGAGAACACCTTTTTGGTGTCTTTGGTGATCTCGGCGCCGGCCTCAGAATAATCCTTATCGCTGAACCGGGCCCATTGACCTGCACCCGACTCTATCATCACCCGATGACCATGTGCCGTAATAGCTGCTACCGCATCAGGACTTAAACATATGCGTTTTTCCTGGTATGAAGTTTCCTTTGGTAGCCCAATAAAAAGCTTTCCCTTGTTCTTGAAAATTTCCAGGGTTTCTTCCTGCGGAATGAGTTGTTCTTTGGTAAAAGGGGAGACCTGTTTTCCCATATTAAGACTTGTGAAACTTTAAGGAATTAAAATACAACTATTTTGGAGAATAGCTACAATCAAAGTTTCTGGTAGTAGTCTTCCTGAAAATACTCTTCATAATTGTCATTACGAAATTCGTGCAGATCCCGGCGATCCCTTTCTGAAATGGGGGAAACTACAGAGACATCAGTTTCTTCCAGCTCGCTTAGATCGATGCCGTAGATCCGGTCAAAGATTTTAATCCGAATTAGATAAACAATTGAAAGAATAACTATAAAGAAAGGTGCTAAATAGATTAGCTGGTTGGTGTCCATTGGATCCTGAATATTATAAAAGTCATCATATACTGTGCTTATTAATTGATAAGTATACATTGAAACTGGTACTAAAATAACGTGGTACCACCAATGTTTACAAGTGAAAAACCAGATCAACAATAAATATAAAGGTACAATTTTACCTAAATAGGTCCAGGCTGCAGCTAAGACACTTTCGTAGTAAAGACTCTCATAGGTAAAAAAAGAAGTTTCCCAAACGGAACCGTTTGGGAAAATTTCATATAGGTAAAATAAATATGGTGAAAATGCTATTGAAAGGGCAATAAGACTACCCGTTAGTAGGAACTTTGATGGCTGAGCGGTCGATCGCTTGTCTTTTGATGTCATCCGTATTATCGTTATCAGTGGTGGAAGTTACAAAAAAACTGGCTCCAAAGATTGCTGCTCCGAATAATAATGCTTTAATTTTCATAATGTATAGGTTTAGTAGTTGTTATTTCGTTTTGATTTCTGAAACAAACCTATAACATTATAAAGCACTAAAAATTAATACATTAATTGTACTTTTGCCGCCTTTTTCGGAATAAAAAACTGTAATTAATGAATTAAAATTACTATTTAGCAGTAAGTCGAAAGCCCTTATTTCATCGGTTTAAAATAAAAAATTGCTATTTCAGCTTTTAATTACCCCTGGATTTGTAAAAAAAATCTTACAACGTCTTTTGGGCAGAAAATCTAGGTCTTTAAGATTTCATTAACAAATATTTAACACTCTTAAATTTTCATCTTTTATTTTCAGCTCTATTTTTTGCCATTCCGGCTCCAGTAAATTCTCTATTTTTTGTGGCCATTCTATTAATTTCCAACCTGGGCTTTCAAAATAATCTTCAATTCCCATATCCAGGGCTTCATTTTCATCTTCAATGCGATAAAAATCGAAATGATAAATAGGACCTTCTGTGCTACTATATTCATTTACCAATGAAAAAGTTGGGCTCGACGCCAAATCTTCACTTCCAAGTGCTTTTACTAAAGCCCTAATCAGGGTAGTTTTGCCCGCTCCCATTTCCCCGTAAAATAAAAGAGTCTTGTTTTTAGCGTTCTTCAGAATATAATCAACCGCCAGGTCAATTTCATTTAGATTATAGGTTAGGGGCATAAAACCTGAACTTTTATTATTCACAAAGATAAGTAAAAACTTATAAAGCCATACAAACGGCTGATAGACACAGGATTTAATAAGTTATTTTGGGGTCATCACCACAAAAGGTATCACCATTTCTTCCAGGGATACTCCCCCGTGCTGGTAGGTATTGCGGTAATAGCTTACATAATGGTTGAAATTGTTTGGATATGCAAAGAACAGATCTCCCTTTGCGAAAATAAAAGAGCTACTCATATTTAAAGTAGGCAAATGAATGCTCTTGGGATTTTTGGCCGCCAACACATCTTTTTCTTCATAGGTGAGACTTTTACCAGTTTTATACCTTAAATTAAGACTGGTGTTTTTGTCTCCTATAACTTTAGAAGGATGTTTTACATTTATAGTTCCATGGTCAGTAGTGAGGATAAGTTTAAAACCTAACTGTTGTGCTTGTTGGATGATCTCTAATAATGGAGAATTTTTAAACCAGCTGTGGGTAAGCGAGCGGTAGGATTTATCGTTAGATGCCAGCTCTTTTATAACTTCCATTTCGGTTTTTGAATGTGAAAGCATATCTACAAAATTGTAAACCACTACGGTGAGATCATTATTCTTTTGGGTTTTGAAATTCTCCACCAGTTTCCTTCCAGCTTTTAAGCTAGTGATCTTATGATATTCGTGTTTTATGTTTAAGCCAAGACGCTTAAGCTGTTCCCTTAGGAATTCAGCTTCGTAGTTATTTTTGCCACCTTCGTCGGTATCGTTTTTCCAATACTTCGGAAAGAGTTTCTCCATTTCACTCGGCATAAGCCCTGAAAACATCGCGTTCCGGGCATATTGCGTTGCAGTAGGAAGAATACTGTAGAAAGGGGATTCTTCTGTCTTTTTATAATATGTACTTACAACGGGTTCAAAGGCTTTCCATTGATCATATCTTAGATTGTCTACCACCACCAAAAGCGTAGGTTGGTCTTTCGAAATTTCGGGAACTATCTTTTCCTTGAAAATTGTGTGAGACATTACCGGGGCATCGGCTTTTTTCTCGAACCAACCGGGGTAATTCTTATCTATGAATTTACAGAACTGCGTATTGGCTTCCTGCTTTTGTGATTCAAGGATCTCAAACATCCCACTGTCTTCAATAGTTTCTAATTGAAGTTCCCAGTAAATAAGGCGTTGGTATAATTCTGCCCATTCCTCGTAGGAATTTACCTGAGCCATATCCATCGCGATCTTCCTGAACTCCTGCTGATAATTAGAAGTTGTTTTTTCTGAAATAAGTCTCGAGTGATCCAGGTTTTTCTTTATACTTAGCAGGATCTGGTTTGGGTTCACGGGTTTTATAAGATAATCGGCGATCTTGGAGCCTATAGCTTCCTCCATAATAAATTCTTCTTCACTCTTGGTGATCATAACGATAGGGAGGTTTTCTCTTTTCTCTTTGATTTCGGCTAAGGTTTCAAGGCCGGTAAGTCCAGGCATATTTTCGTCAAGAAAAACAATATCAAAATTCTCCTGTTCAATTTGCTCTAAAGCTTCAGTACCACTCTTGCTGGTAGTAACATCGTAATTTTTATTCTCCAAAAAAAGGATATGCGGCTTTAGTAAATCGATCTCATCATCTACCCACAATATTTTGATGTTATTCATATATGTATATTTGTTTTAAATTAAAGAAAATAAGGCTTGGCATCTCAACACAAACTAAAAATATTAAACGACCCAATTTACGGATTTATTACCATCCCGAGTCAGCAGATCTTTAACCTTATCGAGCATCCATATTTTCAAAGATTACGCCGTATTTCGCAAATGGGGCTTTCTTATCTGGTTTATCCCGGGGCCCATCATACACGATTTCATCACGCTCTGGGTTGTGTACACCTAATGCAAAAAGCGGTGAGAATTCTTCGGTATAAAGGAGTTATGATTTCCGAAGCCGAAGAAGAAGCCTTGCAAATTGCTATTCTTTTGCATGATATTGGCCACGGCCCATTTTCTCATGCTATGGAGCATAGTATCGTTGAGGGCATTGATCACGAAAGTATATCATTGCTTTTTATGGAGGAAATCAACCGGGAATTTAACCAAAGTTTAACGCTGGCCATCCAGATCTTTAAGGGTGATTATGAAAGAAAGTTTTTGAATCAGCTGGTATCGAGTCAGCTGGATATGGACCGTCTTGATTATCTTAAAAGGGATAGCTTTTATACCGGTGCTGCTGAGGGTAATATTAACAGCGAACGTCTTATAACCATGCTTAATGTTGTGAACGGCGAACTAGTAGTGGAAGAGAAGGGGATCTATTCAGTAGAAAAATTCCTGGTGGCACGCCGACTCATGTACTGGCAGGTTTATTTACATAAAACCAGCCTGGTTGCTGAGCAATTGCTAATAAGGGTTTTAAAAAGGGCTAAGGAACTCATTGAAGAAGGGACAAAGTTACATGCCAGCAAGGCCCTGATGTTTTTCCTAAATAATAAAGTAACCCGGGATAATTTCGATAAAGATACCCTGGATGTTTTTTCACGTCTTGATGATTATGATATTGTAATGGCGATGAAGGAATGGATAGAATGTGATGATTTTGTTCTAAGCAACCTTTGCACGATGATCATTAACCGCGATCTGCTTAAGGTAAAAATCAAAAAGAAAAAACCTTCATCTGAGAAACTGGCTCGGCACCGGGAAAAACTTCAGAAGAAATATAATATTTCAGAAAAAGAGGCGAATTACTTTGTATTTAGGGGTGAGATCGCAAATCTGGCATATAAGACTGAAAAGAACAATATTAATATTCTCCATAAAAATGGGAAAACCAGCGATGTTGCTAAGGTTTCTGATCAGCTAAACCTGGAAGCGCTCTCTAAAACGGTGGTGAAATATTATATCTGCTACCCCAAGCCCAAACATTAAACCATTTTTTTTACTTTTGCCAGAATGAAATTTACCGCATCACAAATAGCAGAGATACTGGAGGGAAAGATCGTAGGCGATCCCGAAGCCGAAGTATCTGAACTTGCCAAGATCGAAGAAGGTGCTAAAGGAGCATTGACATTTTTAAGCAATCCAAAATATAATTCCTATATATATACTACTAAAGCTTCCATTACCATCGTAAATGAAGACTTTAAACCCGAACAGCCAATACACACAACCCTGATAAAAGTAAAGGATGCCTATAAAGCTTTCTCCAAGTTGCTGGAGTATTACAATCAGGTTAAGTTGAATAAATCCGGAATTGAGCAACCCAGTTTCATCTCTGAAGATGTGAAATACGGGGAAGATATCTACCTGGGAGCTTTCTCTTATGTGGGGAAGAAAGTGGAAATAGGTAATAACGTAAAGATTTATCCAAACGTTTATTTAGGAGACAATGTAAAGATTGGAGATAATGTTATTCTTTTTTCAGGAGTAAAAATTTATTCAGACTGTACTGTTGGAAATAATTGTGTTATCCATAGTGGGGTGATTGTAGGAGCCGATGGATTTGGTTTTAGCCCTGAAGAGGATGGGAAATACGCCAAAGTTCCCCAGATTGGAAATGTAATTATAGAAGATGATGTGGAGATTGGAGCCGGCACCACAATAGATAGGGCTACCCTGGGATCAACAATAATCAGGAAAGGCGTGAAACTGGATAACCAAATTCAGATTGCGCATAACGTAGAGATTGGAGAGCATACAGCTATTGCTGCACAAACAGGTATTGCCGGTTCTACAAAGATTGGTAAGAATTGTCTAATTGGTGGGCAGGTAGGTATTGCCGGTCATTTATATATAGGAGACCGGGTAAGAATCCAGGCCCAGTCTGGAATTGGCCGAAATCTGAAAGATGGTGAAACTTTACAGGGGAGCCCGGCAATTGGTTATAACGATTACTATAAATCTTATATACATTTTAAAAATTTGCCCAAAATAGTTGACACCATTGAGCAACTAAGGAAAAAAAATGAAAATAATGGCTGAAAAAGTTTCTAAGCAAACCACCATAAAGGAAAAAGTTTCCCTTGAAGGCGTAGGTCTCCACACCGGCCAGTCGGTAACTATTACTTTTAAACCTGCCCCGGAAAATACCGGATATGTCTTTAAAAGAATTGACCTTGACGGGGAACCAGAAGTTGAAGCAGATATTGCTTATGTGGTAAATACTCAACGCGGAACCAACCTTGAAAAGAACGGGGTATCTATTCAAACTTCAGAACACGTACTCGCTGCCTGTGTTGGACTGGAGATAGATAACCTAATAATGGAGCTTGATGCTTCTGAACCTCCAATAATGGACGGGTCGTCTAAATTTTTCGTCGAAGCTCTTGAGAAAGCAGGTATTGGAGAACTGGATGCCGAACGTGAGGAATATGAAGTCGATGAGGTAATATGTTATCATGATGATGAATCAGGAAGTGAGATTATTGTAATGCCTGCAGAAGAATACCAGGTTACTGCTATGGTAGATTTTGGCACCAAAGTTCTGGGAACCCAAAATGCCTCCATCAACCATCTTTCTGAATTTAAAGCTGAAATCGCCAATGCCAGGACCTTTAGCTTTCTTCATGAACTGGAAGCTCTTCTTGATCACGGATTGATCAAAGGAGGAGATCTAAACAATGCCATTGTTTATGTAGATAAGGAAATTGGTGAGGAAACGATGAAAAAACTCCGTGTGGCTTTTGACCGTAAAGAAATGTCGGTTAAGCCAAACGGAATCCTTGATAACCTTACTTTGCACTATCCCAATGAAGCTGCAAGGCATAAACTCCTTGATGTACTGGGAGATCTTGCTCTTATAGGGACCAGGATAAAAGGTAAAGTGATCGCCAATAAACCGGGCCATTATGTAAACACTCAGTTTGCAAAAAAGATGGCAAAGATCATCAAAGCAGCAAAAAGAAATAATGTTCCTAAGATAAATCCTGATATTAAGCCTTTGATGGACGTTAACGATATTATGAATATTTTGCCTCACAGGGCTCCGTTTCTTTTGGTAGATAAAATTTATACCTGCACTGATACCTGTGTAATAGGAATGAAAAATGTCACGATGAATGAACCTTTCTTTGTAGGGCATTTTCCCGGGAAACCTGTAATGCCGGGGGTACTTCAGGTAGAGGCTATGGCACAAACCGGAGGTATTCTTGCCTTAAGATCGGTTCCCGATCCTGAAAATTATCTTACCTATTTTATGAAAATAGATAATGTTAGGTTCAAACGACAGGTGGTACCCGGAGATACTTTAATTTTTAAACTCGAATTATTAGCGCCAATCCGTAGGGGAATCTGCCAGATGCAGGGCTATGCCTACGTAAATGGAAAATTAGCAACCGAAGCGGTTCTTATGGCGCAAATTGTAAAATCAAAATAAATATTATGAACCAACCTCTAGCATATGTGCATCCCGGAGCTAAGATTGCCAAGAATGTGGTAATCGAACCTTTTACAACAATTCATAATGATGTTATAATTGGAGAGGGCACCTGGATTGGTTCTAATGTAACTATAATGGAAGGTGCCCGCATTGGAAAAAATTGTAGTATTTTTCCGGGTGCTGTGATTTCTGCAATTCCGCAGGATAAGAAATTTGATGATGAAGACACCCTAACTGTCATTGGCAATAATACCACTATAAGGGAGTGTGTTACCATTAACCGTGGTACAACAGATCGTATGAAAACAGTGGTTGGTAATAATTGCTGGATTATGGCATATTGCCATATTGCTCACGATTGTATTGTAGGTGATAACTGTATTTTTTCTAATAACAGTACTCTTGCAGGACATATTAGCGTTGGAGATTACGTAATCCTGGCTGGAATGGCGGCAATCCAGCAATTCTGCAGCATTGGTAACCACGCATTTGTTACCGGGGGATCCATGGTTAGAAAAGATGTTCCACCATTCGTAAAAGCAGGAAGGGAACCCTTATCTTATGTTGGGATTAATTCCATAGGGCTGAGACGAAGAGGATTCAGCACCGAAAAAATCAGGGAAATTCAGGATATTTACCGGATCCTGTATCAGAAAAATTATAATAATTCTCAGGCTGTGGCGATTATTGAAGCTGAAATGGAGGCCACTGCCGAGCGGGATGAGATACTTCAATTCATTAAAAATTCACAACGGGGTATCATGAAAGGGTACGTCGGATCAAACTAATAAATTAGAATTATGGCAAATACCAGCGACATCAGAAACGGATTGTGTATTAAATATAATCACGATATTTTTAAAATTATTGAATTCCTTCACGTAAAGCCTGGGAAAGGTCCGGCTTTTGTTCGTACCAAACTAAAAAGTGTAACTACGGGAAAGGTGATTGAAAATACTTTTTCAGCAGGACATAAAATAGACGATGTAAGGGTGGAAACTCATAAATTCCAGTTCCTTTATAATGATGGGGAATTTTATCATTTTATGAATGTTGAAGACTATACTCAAATCCGGCTTCTTGAATCGGCACTGGACCAGCCTAAACTTTTAAAAGAAGGCGAAGTAGTTACGGTAATCATCAATACTGAAGATAATATGCCGCTTTCAGTAGAAATGCCTGCCAGTGTGGTTTTGGAAGTAACTCATACCGAGCCTGGAGTAAAAGGAAATACAGCTACCAACGCGACAAAACCGGCAACTGTTGAAACCGGAGCCGAGGTGAATGTTCCTCTCTTTATTAACGAAGGGGATAAGATTAGGATAGAAACCGAAAAGGGTACTTACAAGGAAAGAATTAAAGAATAAACTTAATTTTCAGATAAAAAACCAGGACTATTTGCCTGGTTTTTTCCTTTTAAACAATCTAAGATGAAATTCCCTCAAGAGCATAGTTTACAACAAATTGCCACGATCCTTGATTGTGAATTTGTGGGTGCTGAAGATTTTCCGGTAACCGGAATGAACGAGATCCACATCGTTACTCCAGGGGATATCGTCTTTGTAGACCATCCAAAATACTACGATAAGGCGCTAAATTCTGCGGCATCTGTGGTTTTGATCAATAAAAAAGTGGAAGCTCCCGAAGGAAAGGCTTTGCTGATTTCAGATGATCCTTTTCGCGATTTCAATAAGCTTACCCGGTATTTTAAACCTTTTGAAAAAGCTCCTAATTTAATTTCCGATTCTGCAAAGATTGGAGAAGGGTCCATTATTCAGCCTAACACATTTGTAGGGAATAATGTGCTAATAGGAAAAAACTGCCTTATCCATGCTAATGTGAGTATTTATGACAATACAGTTATTGGGGATAATGTGACAATTCACTCGGGAAGCGTTCTGGGAAGCGATGCCTTTTATTATAAGAACAGGCCGGAGGGCTTTGATAAACTCCTTTCGGGAGGCCGTGTGGTGATTGAGAATAATGTAGATATTGGTGCCAATTGCACAATAGATAAAGGTGTTACCGGCGATACCACTATTAGGGAAGGCACTAAGCTCGATAACCTTATCCAGGTAGGCCACGACACCGTAATAGGAAAAAAATGTCTTATCGCTTCCCAGGTTGGGATCGCGGGAGCTGTTGTTATTGAAGATGAAGTAACTATTTGGGGACAGGCTGGTTTCCGCAGTGGAATTATCGTTAAAAAAGGAGGTGTGATGATGGGCAAGGCCGGGATCACCAAATCCACCAAAGAGAATACTGTTTATACCGGAAATCCGGCAATGGAAGCCAGAGCTAAATTAAAAGAGTTGGCGCTTATAAGACAATTGCCTAAATTACTCCAGAAATTAAAATAGACTATTATGGGTTTAAGCGGAAAAGAAATTGTTGAGAATTTTTATACTTCCGATTTTTACCAGGATGAAAAGGTCCTGAGAGAATTCCTTCATCCACAGGTTGAGCTGTCGTGGTATGGAACCACCGGACTTAAAAAGCTGAATCTTGATGAGATTTCGGCCATAAGTCTTGAATTAGCGCAATCTTTCGAATCGCTAAGAGCTGAGGTTGAAACTGTGATTTCAGAGAAGGGGAAAACTGCCATTCATTTCACTTACCACGTTAGAACCATAGAAAACCCGGAAGAGGAAATGCCCCTGGCCCATTTTATGGCTATCTGGGAATTGAAAGACGATAAACTCTACCGTGGAATTCAAATAAGTCAGCTTGGGGAAGAAGTGAACGAACAACCCTGGTTATAAAATTTCTTATAGAGGATGGGTTTAGTGGAATCCATTGATAAACCTGACAATTAACTTCCAAAAAACTTTAGGTTTTATTATTAAAAACCTACTTTTGTTATCGCAAAAAATAAAATATTTATGAGCGTTTTAGTCAATAAAAATTCAAAGATAATCGTGCAGGGATTTACCGGAAGTGAAGGTACTTTCCACGCCGAACAAATGATAGAGTACGGAACCAATGTGGTAGGAGGAGTAACTCCTGGAAAAGGCGGGCAAAAACACCTTGCCCGACCAGTTTTCAATACCGTATCTGATGCCGTGAAGGAAACCGGAGCAGATGTTTCTCTTATTTTCGTGCCACCAGCTTTCGCAGCCGACGCGATTATGGAAGCTGCAGACGCCGGAATAAAAGTTATTATTACTATTACCGAAGGAATTCCCGTTGCCGACATGGTGAAGGCTTCAAACTATATTAAGGATAAAGATGCCAGACTGGTTGGTCCTAACTGTCCGGGTGTGATCACTCCGGGTGAAGCTAAGGTTGGGATTATGCCAGGTTTCGTTTTCAAAAAAGGAAGCGTTGGAATTGTATCTAAATCTGGAACTCTTACTTATGAAGCAGCAGACCAGGTTGTAAAACAAGATCTTGGAATTACTACCGCTATTGGAATTGGAGGAGATCCTATTATTGGGACCACCACTAAGGAGGCCGTGGAATTATTGATGAATGATGATGAAACCGAAATTATTGTAATGATCGGAGAGATCGGTGGTCAGCTTGAAGCTGATGCCGCTCAGTGGGTTAAGGAAAACGGTAACAAAAAACCAGTAATTGGTTTTATCGCCGGCGAAACTGCACCAGCAGGCCGTACTATGGGTCACGCCGGAGCTATTGTTGGAGGTAGTGAAGATACCGCCCAGGCCAAGAAAAAAATCCTTAGAGAGAATGGAATTCACGTTGTAGATTCTCCTGCTGAAATTGGTAAAAAAGTAGCAGAAGTTCTTAAAGGATAAGACTTCGTATTTTAGCATAAATAAATCCTTCTGTTTCTCCTGAATTAGGATGAGCGCAGAAGGATTTTTTAATGGAAAATATTTAAGCTTTTTGCTTTTATTATATTTGGAGAAATAAAACAACCAATCTTTTTATATATGAAATGAGCATAACGCGGATACGTTGCAATTACCGATGAACCCGCCTGCCGGCAGGCAGGGATATGCGAATTACATATGTCCAATGAAAAACAATAAAAACTTACATATGAAACTCTTAGAAGGAAAAAACGCGATTATTACCGGAGGTAGCCGTGGAATAGGAAAAGGGATCGCCCAGGTTTTCGCTGAACACGGTGCGAACGTGGCTTTTACTTATAATTCCTCTGCTGAATCGGCTAATGAACTGGCCAAAGAACTGAGCGGGATAGGCGTAAAAGCCAAGGCCTATAAATCTAATGCCGCCAGTTTTTCTGAAGCTGAACAACTTGTTAAAGATGTAGTCGAAGACTTTGGAAGCATAGACATTGTGGTTAACAATGCCGGGATTACTAAAGATAATCTCCTTATGCGAATGAGCGAAGAAGATTTTGATAAGGTGATAGAAGTTAACCTGAAATCAATATTTAATATGACCAAGGCGGTGCAAAGAACTATGCTGAAGCAACGCAAAGGAAGCATTATCAATATGAGTTCTGTGGTTGGGGTGAAAGGAAATGCCGGTCAGGCCAATTATGCTGCTTCAAAAGCCGGAATAATTGGATTCTCCAAATCGATGGCTCTGGAACTCGGTTCAAGAAATATACGTACCAATGTGATCGCTCCAGGTTTTATCGAAACTGAAATGACCGGTAAACTCGATGAGAAAACCGTAGAAGGTTGGAGACAGGCTATTCCCCTGAAACGTGGTGGTACTCCTGAAGATATCGCTAATGCCTGTGTTTTTCTCGGCAGCGATATGAGTGATTATATCACCGGGCAGGTTCTGCATATCGATGGTGGTATGTACACCTAAATAATTAGGAAGATAGATTTTGGAGATTTAAAAGCCTAACGGAAAAGAAATAATACTTCGTGGTTCTAATTTCTAATTTCTAACTTCGTGGCTTTTTGTTTATCTTTCTATAATGGATCTTAACAATATCATTTTGATAACCCTGGCTGCAATATTTGCGCTGGGGTTTTCTTTTTTTCAGTATTTATTCCGCAGGAGAAAAAACCACCGCGAAAAATATATTTTTTTTGGTTTGCGGGCTTTAATTGTTTTCATTCTTCTGTTGTTGCTAATTAATCCAAAGATCACCACCACTACTTATCAGGTAGAAAAACCAAACCTAATCCTCGCGGCCGATAATTCTGCATCGATTGCTTATCTAAACCAAGGCGATACACTTCGGAATTTAATAAACAGCCTGGAAAACAATAGGCGTCTTCAGGAGCGCTTCGATATTTCCAAACTCAGTTTTGGCAGGGATATTCAACTAAACGATAGCCTGAGTTTTAGCGAAACTCAAACCGATATAAATAAAGCTTTAAGCAAAGTCAGGGATTTATTCCGTAGTAAAAATACGGCTGTGGTTCTTTTAAGCGATGGAAACCAGACCCTGGGGCGTGATTACCGATATTTTAAAAGCAGTCCCGGGCAATATGTGATGCCTATGGTTTTAGGCGATACCGCCAGCTATGCCGATCTTGAAATTAATAGGCTTAATGTTAACCGCTATGCTTTTCTGGATAATCGTTTTCCTGTCGAGGTTATTATTAATTATACCGGGCAAGAGCCTGTTTCAACTCGTTTTGAGCTGCGTTCTGGAGAATCTGTATTGTATACTCAGGATTTAAACTTAGGCCCCGAAAGCACTTCAGCAATTATTAATACCACCCTTCCTGCCAACCGGCTTGGGGTGCTTACTTATGAAGCGGTAATTGCTCCGCAGGCTTCAGAAAAGAATAAGGAAAACAACCACCGCAAATTCGCAGTGGAAGTTATAGATGAACGCACCCGGGTTTTGTTGCTTAGCGATATTTCCCATCCCGATCTGGGCGCCATTAAAAAATCGATAGAGAGCAACCGGCATCGCGAGTTGGAAATTAAATTTGTGGGAAAGGATAATTATGTTTTACAGGATCACCAATTGGTGATGCTTTATCAGCCCAACGCGGGTTTCCGGGAAGTCTTTGACGAATTGAAATCTGATAATATAAGTAGTTTCATTATCACCGGAACTAAAACGGATTGGCGCTTTCTTAATTCCCGGCAGGATTTATTTAACAAAGATTTCACCGCTCAACCTCAGGAGATCGAGGCCTTATTTAACCCTGATTTCTCCCGTTTCCAGTTTAAAAATATAGGTTTTAATGATTTTCCACCTCTTCTGGATATGTTTGGGGAAATTGCGCCTAATGGATTGGATCCTCTTTTATTTCAAAAAATCGCAAATGTAGAAACCATGCAACCTTTACTGGCCATAGCCGAAAGTCGGGAAAATAAAATCGGTGTATTATTTGGGGAAGGGATCTGGCGCTGGCGGGCTAAGGCCTGGAGGGATAGCGGTTCTTTTGAGGCCTTTGACGATTTCCTTGGTAAGATCATACAGAACCTTGCCTCTCAAAAACAGCGTGAGCGCCTCACAGTAGATTACGAATCTTTTTATTACGGAAATGATCTGATAACGCTCACCGCAAGATACTTTGATGAAAATTATATTTTCGATCCCGGGGCGACTCTTTCTATAAGGTTAGAAAATACCGAAACAGGGGATACAATGCAGAACGGTTTGGTTCCCGGAAACAAGTCTTACGTTCTGGACCTGGAAAACCTTCCGGAAGGAGAATATAAATTTATGTTAAAGGAGGAAAATACGGAGATTAGTAAAACCGGAAAATTCACAATTGTTGCTTCATCGGTTGAAACTCAATTTGCATCTGCCAACCTGGACAAGCTTCAGTTCTTTGCGAAAAACAATAATGAAGAGGTTTACTATGTCAACAATTCTAAGGCTTTAATCTTCCGCCTCCTAAATGACGAAAACTTCATTCCTGTACAAAAAAGCCATCAAAAAAACGTACCTTTGGTGAACTGGTATAATCTTTTGTTTTTGCTGGTTGCTTTGCTCGCAGCAGAATGGTTCTTCAGAAAATATCGGGGTCTAATTTAAAATTCAAAATAATAGATGGAAAAATTACCTAAAATTGGTTTACCGATCATTATCGGTATTGTGTTATTAATAATATTCATTTCAAAATCTACCGTGACTATTGGGGCGGGGGAAGCCGGTGTGCTTTACAAAACTTTTGCCGGCGGAGTTGTTACCGATGAACCCCCTCTAAATGAAGGATTTCACCTGGTAGCTCCCTGGAATAAGGTGATTGTTTACGAGGTGCGTCAGCAATCCTTAGAAGAATCTATGACGGTTTTAAGCTCTAACGGGCTTGAGATTAGAGTTGATGCTTCAGCCTGGTTTCAACCAACATACAGCGAACTGGGTAAACTTCATAGTGAAAAAGGAGAGGCCTATATTCAACGTTTGCTTCAACCGGCAATTAGATCGGCATCCAGAGCCGTAGTTGGGAGATATATTCCGGAGCAATTATATTCCAGTAAGAGAGAAGCAATTCAAAAGGAAATTCTGGAAGAAACAAGGATACTCTTAAAGGATCAGTATGTACAAGTAAATGAGATTCTGGTTCGCGATGTGGCATTGCCTGAAAATATTAAGGATGCGATAGAACGCAAACTTCGCCAGGAACAGGAATCTCTTGAGTATGAGTTTCGTTTAACTAAAGCTACACAAGAGGCCGAGCGCCAACGTATTGATGCTGAAGGTAAAGCCAGAGCGAATGAGATCCTTAACGCATCGCTTACTCCAAATATCCTGAGGGAAAAAGGAATACAGGCTACCGTGGAACTTGCTAAATCCAATAACGCCAAAACAGTTATTATTGGTGGAGGTGAAGATGGGATGCCCATTATATTAGGAAATAATTAATCAAACAATTCATAAAATTTGATGTTGCTCTTTTGTGAATTAAATTTTATGTTTTAAGTTTGTTTCCACAATGAGAACAATTCAATTACATCATCATCATTTTTACCCCCACGCTCAGGCGAGGTAACTTTGATATGTAGTAATTTCACATATTTTAAAAACCCGTTTGAGTACTTCAAACGGGTTTTTTGTTTTTTAAAACCTCCTGTTTGAAGACCTTAAAAGATTATATCAAAAACTAAATTAATAGAAAATGAATCAGGAAAAATTAAGGATCGCCATTCAGAAATCAGGAAGACTAAATGAAGATTCCCTCAAAATCTTAAAAGAAGCGGGTATTTCCATAGACAACGGAAAAGAACAGCTAAAAGCTACCGCCCGTAATTTCCCGCTGGAGGTAATGTATCTCAGGAATGGTGATATTCCCCAGTATTTACGTGACGGAGTGGTAGATATAGCTATTCTTGGGGAAAATGTACTTGTTGAAAAAGGTAAAGATATCATTCGCGGAGAAAAGCTGGGATTTTCAAAATGTCGTGTATCTATTGCCGTTCCAAAATCAATGAAATATAAAGGAATTCAGGATCTGGACGAAAAAAAAATCGCGACTTCCTACCCAAATACAGTAAATGAATTTCTTGCTAAAAAAGGGATTTCTGCAGAATTGCACATCATTAATGGCTCAGTAGAGATCGCACCAAATATTGGACTGGCCGACGGGATTTGCGATATAGTTTCCAGCGGAAGCACCTTATTTAAAAATGGACTGAAAGAAGTGGAAGTAATGCTGAAAAGCGAAGCTGTGTTGGCTATTTCACCTAAAATTTCTGCGGAAAGAAAAGCGATTCTGGAAAAACTACAATTCAGATTAAAATCGGTATTGAATGCCCGAACTTCTAAATATATTCTTCTGAATGCGCCTAACGAGAAACTGGATAAGATCATAGAACTGCTCCCCGGAATGCGTAGCCCTACGGTATTACCGCTTGCCGAAGAAGGTTGGAGCTCCATTCACACGGTAATTAATGAAGAACGATTTTGGGAAGTAATCGATGAGCTTAAGGAAAACGGTGCCGAGGGAATCCTTGTAGCTCCTATTGAAAAAATGGTAATATAAAGCTTTGAACAATGAAAAGATTCAATAATCCCGCCCGCGAAAAATGGTTAGAAATTCTGAAACGTCCAACCCAAAGTCTGGAAGATGTTGAAGAAATCGTAAAACAGGTTTTCTCAGAAGTAAAAACAAAAGGCGATCTTGCCGTCGCCAAGTACACCGAATTATTTGATAATTTCAAATTAAATGATCTCAGAGTCTCCAGGGAAGAAACTGAAACCGCTATAGAGGAAGTTTCTGAAGAGCTTAAGGAAGCTATTAAACTAGCAAAATCAAATATTTCTAAATTTCACAAAGCCCAGAGTACAGAAAGAGTTTCAGTAGAAACTTCTCCTGGAGTGGAATGCTGGCAGGAAAAAAGGGCTATTCAAAAGGTGGGGCTTTATATTCCTGGTGGAAGCGCGCCCTTGTTTTCAACCATATTAATGCTTGCTGTACCGGCTTCCATTGCCGGTTGCAAAGAGATCATATTATGTACTCCTCCCTCAAAGGACGGAAAAATAGATCCTGCTATCCTTTACACAGCTGAATTATGTGGGGTAACTCAAATTTTCAGGGTAGGGGGCATTCAGGCAATTGCCGCAATGACTTTTGGTACCGACAGTATCCCCAAAGTATATAAAATCTTTGGACCGGGAAATCAATTTGTAACTGTAGCCAAACAATATGCTACCCGATATAACGTGGCTATAGATATGCCTGCAGGCCCTTCAGAATTATTGGTGGTAGCCGATGATTCAGCCGATGCAGGCTTTGTGGCTTCCGATTTGTTAAGCCAGGCCGAGCACGGCGCAGATAGCCAGGTAGTTTTGGTTTCAACCTCTGAAGCCTTGCTCGATGCCGTAAAAGTTGAAATTGAAAATCAGCTCGAAGAACTGCCCCGAAAGGCTATAGCTCAGCAAGCCATTGAACACTGCAGATTTATCTCTATGAAACTGGATGAAACAGCTTTAGATCTTATTAATTATTACGGACCTGAACACTTTATCATTTGCACGGAAAACGAGGAGTTTTATTCCGAAGGTATTGAGAATGCAGGGTCTGTTTTCATAGGAAATTATGCACCTGAAAGTGCTGGAGACTATGCATCGGGGACAAATCATACCTTGCCTACTAATGGTTATGCAAAACAATACAGCGGCGTAAACCTTGACAGTTTTATGAAGGCGATGAGCTTTCAGAAAATTTCTGTTGAAGGCATCCAGAAAATTGGTCCCGCTATAGAACTAATGGCTGAAGCAGAAGGTTTGCAGGCCCACAAGAATGCGGTAAGTTTGAGGTTGAAAAATTTGAAGAATAAATAATGGCAAATTTTGATCTAAATAGGTTGGTGAGACCTAATGTCGCAAAGCTTAAACCTTATTCTTCGGCAAGAGATGAATATAAATCGGAAGGAGAGGAGATGATCTTTCTCGATGCGAATGAAAACCCTTTTCCGAGCGATGTTAACCGTTATCCCGATCCGCAGCAACGTAATCTAAAAACCGAATTATCAAATATTAAAGGCATAGCTTCAGAAAATATCTTGCTTGGAAATGGGAGCGATGAAGTTTTGGATCTATTGTTTCGTGTCTTTTGTGAGCCGGGAAAAGACAATATCATCACTTTACCACCAACCTATGGGATGTATTCAGTTTTGGCAGGCATTAATGATATCGAAAACCGGGAAGTTTTGCTGGATAATAATTTTCAGCCGAAAGTTTCAGAAATTCTTGGGAAGGTTGATGAAAATTCCAAGATCATCTTCTTATGCTCGCCTAACAATCCTACCGGGAATTCTTTTTCTGAAGAAACAGTAGAGGAAATCCTGCAAAATTTTAGCGGATTGGTAGTGATCGATGAAGCTTATATCGATTTTTCAGAAAAGGAAAGTTGGGTTCAAAAGCTTAATAATTTTCCGAACCTTGTGATCCCACAAACTCTTTCAAAGGCTTACGGACTTGCAGGAATACGATTGGGAATTTTATATGCTTCCGAAGAGATTATTACTATCCTTAACAGGATCAAGCCCCCTTACAACGTCAATCAATTAACCCAGCAACGAGCGCTAGAGGAATTGAAAGATCAGGGAAAGATCAATTTGCATGTAGCAAATATTTTACAAGAAAGGGCGGGTTTATTTAAGGCTCTTGGCGAAACAGAAATTATCGAAAAAATATATGAATCAGATGCGAATTTTATTTTAGTGAAAGTTGATGACGCCGATAAAAGATACCGTCAACTTATTGAAAAAGGGATTGTAATAAGAAACCGAAGCTCCCAGCCGCTTTGTGAAAATACCTTGAGATTAACGGTAGGGACTGAATTAGAAAATAAAAGACTGATTCAAGCTTTTAAAGAATTAATAAGCTAAGGAGTAAGCTAGGAGTTGGATCTCCGCCTTCGCGGAGATGACTAAAATTATATTATGAAGAGAGTATTATTTATAGATCGTGATGGCACTTTGGTGCTTGAGCCGGAGGACTATCAGGTAGATAGCCTGGAGAAACTGGAATTTTATCCGGAAGCATTTTATTATTTATCCCGTATTGCCCGCGAGCTCGATTACGAACTCGTGATGGTGACCAATCAGGATGGTCTCGGAACTGAAAAATATCCGGAAGAAGTCTTCTGGCCAATTCAGAATTTTATTCTGAAGAGTTTTCAAAATGAAGGCGTAGAGTTTAAAGAGGTGTTGATGGATCGCACTTTCCCTGAAGAAAATTCACCTAACCGAAAACCCAATATCGGTTTGCTTGAAGGGAAATATCTGGGAAATTCTGAATATGATCTTGAGAATTCCTTTATGATCGGCGACCGACTCACCGATATGGAATTCGCACTAAATTATGGCGGAAAGGGAATCTTTATAGATATCCACGAAGACTTGGGCAGTGAGGAAGTACAGGAGAAAATGGAAAAAGTTGAGAAGGTCATTTCCTTGAAAACTTCCAATTGGAAAGAGATCTATGAATTCCTGAAGCTGGAAGCCAGAACCGCTGAGATCTCCAGGAAAACCAATGAAACCGATATTTTTATCAAAATAAATCTGGACGGAACAGGGAAATCGGATATTTCCACCGGACTGGCATTTTTCGACCATATGTTAGACCAGATCGCCCGTCACGGCCAGATGGATATGCAGGTGAAGGTAGCAGGTGATCTGGAAGTCGATGAGCACCATACTATTGAGGATACCGCAATCGCTTTGGGAGAAGTCTTCAGCAAGGCGCTCGGAAATAAGCTGGGAATAGAGCGCTACGGTTTTTGCCTTCCCATGGATGATTGCCTTGCACAGGTGGCCATAGATTTTGGCGGAAGAAACTGGTTGGTTTGGGAAGCAGACTTTAAACGCGAGATGATAGGAAAAATGCCCACAGAAATGTTCTATCATTTCTTTAAATCCTTCACCGATGGAGCTAAAGCAAATCTTAACATCAAAGCCGAAGGCACCAACGAACATCATAAAATCGAGGCGATCTTTAAGGCTTTTGCTAAAGCGATTAAAATGGCTGTGAAACGGGATGCTGAGAAGATGATTTTACCATCAACCAAGGGAATGTTATAGGCCCCCTAACCCCCGAAGGGGGAATTATATAATATTATCAAAAATGAGGAAATGAATAATAAATTTCAGAAAACTTCCTCCACTTCCGATAGTTATCGGGACGGAGGAAATAAAGGGGGTATTGTAATAGTAGATTACGGAGCAGGAAATATTCAGAGCATCAAATTTGCGATTAAACGCTTAGGTTTTGATGCGGTCCTAAGCAGTGATACAGAAGAGATCAAAGCGGCCGATAAGGTTATTTTTCCCGGAGTTGGAGAAGCAGGAAGTGCAATGAAAATGCTGAAAAGCACCGGCCTGGATAAAGTCATTCCTGAATTGAAGCAACCGGTACTTGGAATATGTCTTGGAATGCAGCTTATGTGCAGGCATTCAGAAGAAGGGGATACCGAAGGTCTGGGTATTTTTCACGCCGATGTGGTGAAGTTCAATAACGGACTAAAAGTTCCGCAAATCGGCTGGAACCGGATCTACGATTTAAAATCCAATCTTTTTGATGGAATCAAGGAACAAGAATTCGTATACCTCGTGCATAGTTACTATGTCCCCGAATGCGCTGAAACCATCGCTTCCACCGAATATGGAGTGGAGTACACCACCGCTATTCAAAAAGATAATTTTTACGGAGTGCAATTTCACCCTGAAAAAAGCAGCGATGCCGGGGAGAAAATTCTCGAGAATTTTTTGAAAGCCCCTAATCCTGAAAAGAAGGAGTAAAATTCAGGTGTAATGAAATATATTTTGAAAAAATTTAACTGACAACTCATAACCCATAACTCAGAACCGATAAAATGAGAATTATACCGGCTATAGATATTATTGAAGGAAAATGTGTAAGGCTTTCCAAAGGCGATTATAACACCAAAAAGATTTATAATGAAAATCCGCTGGAGGTGGCGAAGAATTTTGAGGCTCACGGGATTCAGCATCTGCATTTGGTGGACCTAGATGGGGCTAAATCAAAGCATATTGTAAATCATAAGATCCTGGAGCAGATTACTTCAAAAACCGGCTTGAAAGTGGATTTTGGAGGCGGATTAAAATCTGATGAAGATCTGCGGATCGCTTTTGAAAGTGGAGCTAACCAAATCACCGGTGGAAGTATTGCCGTAAAGGATCCGAAAACCTTCAAAAGTTGGATCGAGAAATTTGGTTCAGAAAAGATCATACTTGGTGCCGACGCCAACAATGAGAAGATCGCGGTAAGCGGTTGGCAGGAAGAGTCGGAGTTGGAGCTGATTCCTTTTATTCAGGAATATCAGAAGGAAGGTGTGCAATATGTAATCTGTACCGATATCTCCAAAGACGGAATGCTGGAGGGGCCTGCTTTTGAACTTTATAAAAGAATTCTGGAACAGACTAATGTCACTTTGAGCGGAGTCGGGAAGGAGCATAATACCATTAAATTGATCGCTTCGGGTGGGATCTCAGAATTTGATGAACTTCCAAGGCTGGCCGAACTGGGCTGTGAAGGGACCATAATAGGAAAAGCGATTTATGAAGGTCGCATTCAGCTAAAAGAATTAGAAAAATATATAATTAAAAATTAATGGGTCCCACCTTTTAAGGAAAGGAGCTCTAAAAATAATTGTAAATGCTTACAAAACGAATCATTCCCTGCCTGGATATTAAAGACGGAAGAACCGTAAAAGGCGTGAATTTTATAGACCTTCGGGACGCTGGAGATCCGGTAGAATTGGCTGAGCTCTACGCCAAATCCGGAGCCGACGAGCTGGTTTTTCTGGATATTACGGCTACTGAGCAGAAAAGGAAAACCCTGGCCGAAATGGTGAGAAAAGTGGCTGAGAAGGTTAATATTCCCTTTACTGTTGGCGGCGGGATATCTTCGGTAGAAGATGTGGATATTCTTTTGAAAAACGGGGCCGATAAGGTTTCTGTGAATTCATCTGCGGTGAAAAGGCCGGAGCTTATCAATGAACTTTCAGCTAAATTCGGGAGTCAGTGTATTACTGTGGCTATAGATGCTAAGCAGGTGAACGGGGAGTGGTTGGTGCATCTTGTAGGAGGAAAAGTGCCTACCGATCTTAATTTGTTTCAGTGGGCCAAAGAAATGGAGGAAAGAGGCGCAGGGGAAATTTTGTTTACCTCGATGAACAATGATGGGACCAAGACCGGATTTGCCAATGAAGCCCTGGCGGTATTGTCTTCAGCATTGAAAATCCCCATTATTGCTTCAGGTGGAGCCGGGAATATGCAACATTTCACCGATGTCTTTTTAAAAGGAAAGGCCGATGCCGCCCTGGCAGCTAGTGTTTTTCATTTTAAGGAGATAGAAATAAAAGATTTAAAGGAAGAATTACGACGAAACGGAATTGAAGTAAGACTCTAAAACAATAAAAATGAATATAGATTTCAATAAAAACCAGGACGGACTTGTGCCAGCGATCATTCAGGATGTGAGCACTAAGAAGGTGTTGATGCTGGGATATATGAACGAGGAGGCTTTTTTAAAAACCAATGAGACTAAAAAAGTGACCTTTTTCAGTAGGAGTAAAGATCGCTTGTGGACCAAAGGGGAGGATAGTGGAAATTTCCTGAACCTGGTTGATATAAAGAACGATTGTGATAATGATACCTTGCTTATTTCGGTGATTCCGCAGGGGCCAACCTGCCATAAGGGAACTGACACCTGTTGGGGGGAAGATAACGAACCTAATTTCGGGTTTCTAAGCAATCTGGAAGGTATTATCGAAAAGCGCAAACGAATGAGCGAGGTGGAGCCAGAGTTGCGTGAGGACAAAAAAAGTTATGTGGTTTCCCTTTTTGATGAGGGCATTAATAAAATCGCTCAAAAAGTAGGAGAAGAAGCGGTGGAAACTGTGATTGAGGCCAAAGATGATAATGATGAGCTCTTTTTGAATGAAAGCGCCGATCTTCTATTTCATTATCTTATCCTGTTGCAGGCTAAGGGATTTTCTTTGAAGGATATTTCCAAAGTACTGGAGGAACGGCATCGCTAATCGTTCCAGCTTCCGAATTTTCCCGATTGGTAATCTTTATAAGCCTGGTTGATCTCTTCTATAGTATTCATTACAAAAGGGCCACGGGCCACTACCGGCTCATCAAATGGCTTGGCGTGACCGAAAAGCAGGGTGGAATCCTCTATAGCTTCAATTTGTAACTCTTCAGAATCATTTCCGAAATCGACCAAATGTAGCTCCATTGCTTGCTGATTATTTACTTGAAGCTCTCCCTTGATTACATAAAAGAAAATATTGTGGATTGCTGGCACCTTCAGTTGAAGTTTAGCTCCTTTTTCCAGGAAAAGCATAGCTAAATTAATGCCGGTTTCAGGTTGAAATGCGCCTTTGGTTCCCAGAAATTCTCCCGAAACAACCTGGGCTCTGCCACCATCAAATTCCTTTATAGGAATTTTATTTTTCTGAATACCTTTATACCAGGGTTCGGTCTTTTTTAGTCTGGCCGGTAAATTCACCCAAAGTTGTAATATCTCCAGGTCTCCACCCTTTTCTTTAAATTTTTCAGAAGAAACTTCTGCGTGTATGAGTCCGCTGCCGGCGGTCATCCACTGCACTCCTCCTGCACCGATTATACTTTCATTTCCTCCGGAATCTTTGTGCGAGATATCTCCATCCAGAATGAAGGTTACGGTTTCCATTCCACGGTGTGGGTGCGGTCCGAAGGGCAATCCTTTATTGTTGGGTTTATAGGTTTGCGGACCGTGATGATTTAGAAAGATGAAAGGATCTATCATATCTATGCTGCCGGTAGGCATTGGCGAATACGTGATAAGTTCACCAATAGGACGGTATTCAGCTTTGACGATCTTTCTAATACTTCTCATAATATCACTTATTACGAACGTATATAAGTTTGAATCGACTGTTTTGCCCTGAACGCGATTCTACTTCAAATTTTGGAATAGAGCTAATAAGCGGGGTGAGTTTTTCATAACCATAATTACGGGAATCGAAGTTTGGTTGTTTTTTCTGAAGCAAACTTCCAACATCGCCAAGGAAAGCCCAGCCATCTTCATCGGCTACATCAGATATTGTAGCTGAAATAAGTTTGATCACTTTCGGGGTGATTTTATCTACGTTTTTCTTCTGGCGCTTTTTACCGCCTTTACCGTTTTCATCCGGTTCTTTTTCCTCACTGTCTTTAAGAATTTCCAGGTAGATAAACCTGTCACAGGCAACAATAAATGGGTCTGGGGTTTTCTTTTCTCCAATCCCGTATACCTTCATTCCTGCTTCGCGCAAGCGAGTGGCAAGTTTGGTGAAATCGCTGTCACTGGAAACCAGGCAGAAACCATCTACTTTACTCGAATACAGAATATCCATCGCATCGATAATCATCGCTGAATCGGTAGCATTCTTTCCCTGAGTATAAGCATATTGTTGGATAGGGTTTATCGCATTTTCCAGAAGGACTCCTTTCCACTTTGCAAGGTGTGGCTTAGTCCAGTCGCCGTAAATTCTTTTTATGGTAGGATTGCCGTATTTGGCGATCTCTTCCATCATTTCTTTGATATATGCAGAAGGGATATTGTCCCCATCTATTAGTACTGCAAGATTGTGATCCATATTTAATTTTGAAATTATTTATAAAGGTACAAAAAAAGGCCGCCCCGGGACTTTAGAGCTTCGGGGCGGCAGGAAAAAAATATTTTAACTTTTAGCTATAACGAAAAATTGCATTCATTTTAGAACTATTTTCCGGCATTTGTTCTTCATCAAGGAGGAATACATTTCCTCCCTGATTGAGTACATTCCGGGCTGCCCAGTTCATAAGGGAGAAATTCCCGTTGCGCTGGCCTTCCTGGATATCCACCTTCATCTTATCTTCATTATAGGTGCCCCAAATTTCCGCATTTCTGTCAAGAAACAAGGTATCTACTTTACCTTGGTGAACCCCCGGTAGAATATCGTGAATGCTAACTGCCGTTTTTCCATTCTGATCATGAAACTGGTTTAACTTGTCGCGCTTTTGTTTTTCAAAGAGTGGCTCTATGGTTTCCCAGGCGCGTTGGTGTAAGCCAAGCATATCGGTGTCCTTTGGATTTCCGGTAACAGCTTCCGGATATAAATTATCATAAGTGTTGGCTTCCTTGTAAATTGGGAAAAGATAATCCTGACAAGCAACCAGCAATGGTAATTTTTCTTCCTGTAAAAGGGAATGTAATCCCTGATCTACAGCTCTGAAAAACCTAAAGATCTCATTTTTGCGTTCCCGATCGGCGCCTGCATGGCCATGCATAGCCTGTTGTCCCATGGAGCTGGCGCTACTTTTTTGCTGAAGGCTCTTTTCTTCATAATCATAACCCACTGTGTCCTCCAGACGTGCAGGTGTAAGATCATCTATTTTTACCGGTGTGATACTATACTTTGAAGCTTCAAAAAACTCTACATTCTCCACCTGAAGCGATAACAGATAAAATCTGCCGTCTCCAGAGAACAAAGGCACTAAAGGTTTTAAATAGAATTCCCTGTTTATATAATAATGGGTATCGAATTTTAAAGGGAGAGTGAATTTTCTGAAAAAATCTTCTGCGACATAGATTGCCAAACCATCAGACTGGTGGCGCCAAAATCCCTTGTCGTTTAATAATTCCTGAATGGGCTCGTCGAGCTTTTCAATTTTATCTTTGGAAACTTCTTTTTTCTCTAGTTTATTTTTAATTTCTTTCCACAGGGATTTCAAGTGGGTCTTGCTTTTTTCCTCCAGCACATCCTTGCCTGCACGCTCTGTAGGAATAAAAATAGAAACACTTACTTCATTATTAAATCCTGCTAATTCCTGAAACTCTTTTTCACTTATTAATGACATAATTTCATTTTTATTGGTTAAAACCTCAGGAGGAAAAATCTTTAGTTTTTCCTCGTATTTTTGTAGATAAAACTTAATGATAATATAAGCCGATTTGCCGTGATATCAAAGGTTTTATATCAAGGCTAGTGCTAAATTTTTCTTAAGAATTACCTGACCGGTGCACTGAGATTAATTTCTTCCTAAGGAATTGGGGTTACGAAAGCTTGGTTTAAGTTGTGATTTAATGAGCGCCTTCAGGTTCTACGTGTATCAGCACATCAAAAATTTCGGGAAGCCGGGAGAGAAGTTTATTTTTTACGTTATGGGCAATATCATGGCCTTCTTTCACTGTAATTTCTGCGTCTACTATTATATGAAGGTCTACGTGAAAATGCATCCCGGTTTTGCGAACAAAACATTTTTCGGTTTCCAGGACTCCCGGTACTTTTTCGCTGGTTTCCCTTATATCCTCTATCATTTCATCGAACATATGTTCATCCATGACTTCTCCCAGGGCGGGCCGCAAGATTAAATAGGCATTATAGAGAATAAATCCTGAAGCTAGTAAAGCCGCCCAGTCATCGGCTGTTTCGTAGCCCGGGCCCATAAAAATCGCAATCGAAATTCCAATAAAGGCCATAAGTGAAGTGATCGCGTCACTGCGATGATGCCAGGCATCAGCTTTTAAAGAAGTACTTTTGGTTTCGTCTCCTTTTTTTGAAAAGAACCGGTAAAAAACTTCTTTGATAATCACGATTACTGCGAGAACGATGAGGGTGTAGCCCGCCGGAGTTTTATGAGGGGTTCTAATATGCTCTATGCTCTCATAAGCGATCACGGTGGCTGACACAACAAGAAAACCTACCACAGCGAAAGTGATTAAAGGTTCGGCTTTTCCGTGGCCGTAGGGATGATTTTCATCGGGTGGTTTACTGGAATACTTCAAGCCAAGCAAAACCAGAAAAGATGAAAAAACATCGGTTGTGGACTCTATTCCGTCGGCAATTAAGGCATAGGAATTTCCGAAGATTCCGGTGATGAATTTGGCAATGGCCAGCACTGCATTACCCGCAATACTCAAATAAGAGGCTTTGATGGCTTTTTGTGTGTTTTTGTTCATCGGGAAATTTCATTACTGTCCAGTTAAAATAGACTGAGTGACAGTTGGTTATAATCAAGTTCTTTGACATTACTATAATCTATATTCATAAAAAGCTCATTTATAGAGGTTTTATCTAATAATGAGATGCCCAAAACCTGTAATATTTCGTAGGTTGAATGCTGCAATTTCAGTTTATCTGCCACAATAGAGACCAGACAGTAAGCACTTATCGCACAATAAATCTGGATTTTTACGGCATTTTCAGATGTTCCCCAGAAGGATTTTATTTTCAAGTGTTGTTTGACCCATTTAAAGAAAAGTTCCACCTGCCATCTTTTTTTGTACAGTAAGGCAACCTCCTCGGCAGTAACCTTCATGTTG
>NZ_FOVL01000025.1 GCF_900115145.1 Salegentibacter flavus
TCTTTGAAGCCAATAAAATAGTAACTTTAATAAATATTTAGAGTTTAATCCTGGGATGGAAATAAGGCTATAAATCTTCACATAAGGGATGAACACAAAATAAACCTTCAGTACCATGGATACAAAACTGGATAAAAGAACAGAAAAACTGGAAAAGTATGATTCTCGGGGAGTTCAGACCCTCTTCAGAACCCTTTCAAGAAATCATTACAACCTTTTAAAAATGGTTGATAATAAGGCCAGAATCGTTCTGACTGTAAATTCAATCATAACTTCTTTACTAATAGGAATTCAAGTGCTAAATGTCGAGAGTGCGGGGGTGAAGGAAAATTATGGAATAAGGATTTTAGTTATAGGTGGTTTATTATCGATGGTCATGGCTTTGTTGAGTATGTTACCGCATCGGTATCTTGGAAAATCCTTTAGGAAAAGTAATTACCAGGGAACCTTATATGCCGCCAATTTTTCCAAACAGTCATTGGAAGAATTCAGAAAGGAATTTGACCGAATAATGATAGATGGACAAAGCCTTTATAATGAAATGATCAGTGACTTGTATTTTCTGGGGAAAATTATCGCAAAAAAGCAAAGACTTTTAATGTTTTCCGTTATGATATTTCTTATTGGTTTGACAGCAGCCATTATTTATTTTTTAATGAATGAATTCATCTAAATAGAAGGGTTCCTATTCTCTTTTCGTTAACCTTTTAAAACTTGATGGCAAAGGAAAGCCATAAATCACTCTTGTGGTGAAACCGAAAATCGCGATGAAGAAATGGAAGAAGAAAATCTGGTTACTACAAAGGAAGTACCTGATGCTAATGAGGTCATAGAAGGCTGGGGCGATGCCTGGAACAGCAATGATCCTGCACAGGTGAGGGCAATGACTGCAGATGACGCTATATTGGTGTTGAATGGCAACGAATTCCCACAGGATAGTTTAAGGGGGTGGATTGATGCGGCCACTTCGGCTATGCAGGATCTCGAATTGCGAACCGTGAAGAAAGAAGTTACAGATTATGTGGCTTACGATACTGGCATTTATTCTCATACCTATACCGATGACACAACTCAATACGCAGGATCTTATACCTTTATCTGGGAGCGATCTGATGAAGAAAATGACTGGAAAGTAAAGGTGATGAATATTGCCGAAGCTCAGCCAGAAGAGGATTAGGCAAATGTTTGTAAATAAAACGTTAGATCCTTAAAGCAAGCTGTGCATTTGCCGGAATATAAGATCGAAATATGGATTGTATCAGGCAGAGAAAAATTGCTGGGATAAAATTAAAAACTGAAAGCGGGGAATTCTTTTAAAAAGTTCCCCGCTATTTTATTGACTTTCTTCTGAGCAACCCGGGACTGTTTGTAGTCGAACATAACTTGTACGTCTTTGCGAGGAAGCCCGTCACCCGGAGTGAAATACCCCATTTCTTAATTCAGCTTAGGCCTAAGCTGATAAAATTGAAAAAGTATATTTCTACTAATGCCCTTAGTACAGATCGGGAGTTACATCAATATGCAATACAAAGTCGCCGTTCTTATCATAATAATTATAGCTCATCGTGATATTATTATCTCTAAAATCTTTAAGGTCGGGGCTGGTTTTTACATTTTCAATGATACCCGGTCTTATATATTTTTCCACGGTATCTGAATCTACCTCTTTCTTCGACATATTTACAAGCGTATAATGATATTTGAAGATCTGGTCGCTCACGGTAGAGGCACTATCCAGCCTGGAATATTCATCAACCATCTTGGGGGAAATATTATTCACCTCCCTGGCAGCATCGGTTAACTGTTCTTCCAGGTTTTTGTCATCAAAGAAAAAATACTGAACAGCAAAGAAGGCTATTACAAAAGTAATGGCAAAAGAGAGGGTTTGTATAATTAAATCCCTTTTTGATTTTTCCATAGGTCCTGAATAAAATTGAAGTACGCTTTTTGAAAAATCTAAAGTATAATTTTTTATTGAAAAGCCTCTTTTTTTTGGTGAGCTAAAATAAATAATCCTGAACTTGAGGGGATTAACTGCTTCCTGCAGGTACGATCAGGTTACAGGATAAAAAATAAAGAAAGAATTAAGACGGCTTAAGAGATCATTAGACCATCATTAATTCTATCACCCTTTTTAAACTCCTTTGAGATTCGGGTTCTAAAACTTCGATATAATGTAGGTAATCTTTTAAGTGAGCCGGGTCAAATTTATTGCTATCGGTGATGAAATCAGTCAAATAACCATCAAAAGCGGGTCTGAATACCGGTTTTTCCAGGAATTTAATAATGTCCTGGTGCCGGGAATCTTTTATGATCTTCTCGTACAAAGGCTGGATAATTTCCTTTTCTCCCTCGATGAGTTGAAAAAAGCTTCTTTTGTTATACAGCAGGATACCAGTTATTTCCTGGCCTTTGTTATAAATATTTGTTTCGTTCATTATATCGTTTACTCCCTGCTGTTGAAGGTCTATGTTTGCTGTGCTGACGTAGGAAATAGCATATCTCATAATACATAATTTTAAAAATTCAGGACGGAGAATTCTATCCTTTAAAGATATTGATTGGTGATGCTGATGAAAAAAATAAAAAACCTTCCTAACGTATTAGATTACGACTTAAAAGACCATTTATATAAAACACCTTCCCAATTGGCATAAAAATAACCTCATATTGGAGGATTTATAAACAATTGAGAGCTAACCCTTTCTTATCAAGAAAATATTTTTAATGCTATTAACACTCCCGCCTTTTTTACCTGTTCGGTATCTTAATTGGAATGGTTAATAACCTGTTCATTACTTAATTGGGGTGAAATCAAATCAGCTTATATTTTTTTTAATTTAGTTATATCTATAAACAACAGAATTATAGAGTGCTTAGCGATGAGATTTTGGAAAATGTACGGAAGCAGCTTTGCCATTTCGATTAGATGTTAAACAAACCGGCTATACCTACTGCGTTGGTTGTTGTTATAAGATTAATTTTCCGGATCCCGGGTCACAAGGTGCTTCTTGTTAGACTATAATTAGTGCGAACAGACAAGAAATACCTTAGCGATACTTTTCCGGAACTTACTATAGCCCCAATGAAAAATAAATTCGATTGTTTGGTAATTGCCTCGCAGTACAGCGGTGCCAGAGAGGTGTTTGATCTTTTAAAACAGAATATAATAACCGGAACAGCTCCTGAAATACATCAGAATAAAGCTATCCTGGAGTGTAAATCGGCTAAAGAAGGTGAAAATCTACGGATAGGGATCTTTGAATTTGAAAGCCTGGAAGAACTCTGCAAAACCGATATTTCTGAATATTTATTGCTGCAGGCGAAGATTTATCTGATGCTTAGAAATCCTGTGTGGAGGAGTTTTGCTTCCTACCGGAAAAACAGGGAAGAAGGAAAAGAGCGTTCCAGTTTTATAGAAGCTGTAAAATGGGATAGCAGTCCGCCGGAAGTTGGGCTTGGTCCACAGAATACGAGGTATATTATCGCAGGAAAATATTCTGAAGGGATAAGATCTTTGCTGAAACAAACCGATGAGCACGAGCTTCAAATCCTGGAGTATGAGGAACTTCGGCGTGCCCCTTTTAAGATTTTGCAGGAACTAAAAGAAAGCCTTGGTCTTCAATTCAGGGTTTCCTCTGAAGAAATCGCACTTAATTTAAGCAAACAAAAAGTTGCCGGAAGAAGGTTGGGGATATTCAGATCTTTTCGGCATAACCCCGCTGAACTTGATGAGGAAACCGCGAAATATATTTACTATACCTATTTTAAAAGAGATATCGAAGAAGCGGAAGCATTGCTGTCAACCAGTTTTACCTCCTGGAAGTTTGCAGAGAAAGCTCTGGATGGGAGTTATATCGCCAGGTTTTGAAGGGCAGTTTGTGCGGGAGTAAAATGGCTCCTGGATTATGCCTTAATTAAAAAATTGGGATTTTCTAAGCTCTAAGCCTTGGAAGATTTGCTGTGGATCTTCTAGCCAAGCATAAGCCTTTCTCCCTTTTTAGCCGCCGATTCATAGATCTTTTCCAGGATCACGATATCCCGTAACCCATCTTCTCCAGGGACGAGAACCGGTGTTTTGTTTAAAATTGCCCGGGCGTCATCATCCATCTGCACCGCCTGCTGATTTTTACCGAAAGGAGGTAAGATGGTGCCATCACTGGCCTTACCTTTTACCCCGCTATAACTTTGAAAAGGCCTTAAATAATACCATCCGTTTTCGCAATTTATTTCCAGATTATTCAGGTTTTCGCCAAAACTGGTCTTGCATTTGGCGGTGATTCCGTCAGGGAATTCGAGCTCAAAACTGGTGGTTTCATCTACCTCTGTGAAGATCTCCGGACGGTTTGTGCTATGAGTTGCGCTAACCGCAATCGGTTCCATTCCGGTGCTGTACCTGGCTGCATTTAAAGGGTACACGCCCATATCATACATCGCCCCGCCTCCCATTTCTTTTTTCAGTTTCCAGGGATTCATCGGGGAACCATAATAGCCAGCTTCGGCTTCAAGACTTTTAATTGCCCCAAAAGGTTTGGTGTCTGCCCATTTGATTAACTTTTGCGTGTTGGCCTCGTGCTGCATGCGATAACCTATAGAAAGTTTCACCTTATTTTTCTCACAGGCATTAATTATGTTCTTGCATTCTTCTGCAGTACGCGCCATGGGTTTTTCACACCAAACATGCTTTCCGGTTTCAGCAGCTTTTATTGCATATTCCGCGTGCAAGCCGGTTGGCAGGACGATGTAGATTACATCGATCTCTTCATTATTGGCGATATCCGGCATATTTTCATAATTGTAAACATTGCCGTCTTTTATACCGTATTTTTTTTGCCATACCGGAATTTTTTGCGGACTTCCCGTAACTATTCCTCTTAATTCACAAAACCTGGTTTCCTGAAGAGCTGGTGCCAGCTGGCTGCTGCTGTAATTTCCCAAGCCTACAAGGGCTACGCCGAGTTTTTCTTTATTCTTCGGAATCAAATAATCCGGCAAGGGCAGGGTAGTAGCCGCAAGAAACAACCCCGACTGTTTAATGAAATGTCTTCTATTAGGCATAGTGGTGGGTTTTTGAAGTTATAATTTATAAAAAACGAGGCTCTTTTTCTCTGTATTGGGCTGGTTTTTAACGATTATTTAATCTAAATGCCTGATGGATTTAGTAAATTAAGCTTGCTTACTTTAAAATAATTTTATTATGAAAAAAATACTCTTCCTTACCGGCGATTTCGCTGAGGACTATGAAACTATGGTGCCTTTTCAAATGCTTGTCATGCTTGGCTATACCGTTCATGTAGTTTGCCCGGATAAAAAGAAAGGCGATAAAATAAAAACCGCTATCCATGATTTTGAAGGAGACCAGACCTATACTGAAAAGCCGGGTCATCTGTTTGAGCTCAATTATTCATTTGATGAGGTCATCGCTTCAGACTACGATGGGCTTATTATTGCCGGTGGACGTGCACCCGAATATCTGCGACTTAATAAGCGGGTACTGGAGATTACCAAATATTTCTTTGATCAATATAAACCTGTGGCGGCTATCTGCCATGCAATCCAAATACTTACCGTAGCCAATCTGGTAGAAGATAGAACCCTTACTGCCTATCCCAGTATAGGCCCCGAAATTGAACTTGCCGGTGGTAAATATAAAGAGGTAAAACCCACCGAAGCTGTAGTTGATGGTAACCTTGTTACTTCTCCAGCCTGGCCCGGTCACCCTGCATTTATAAGGGAATTTGTGAAATTGCTCGGAGCAAAAATTCAACTTTAGTATTATTTGACTTTACAGGGCAGAAATTGTTTCTTATTATTTCTGCTCTGTAACTTTTCTCTTCATCCCGGGAAGTTTTAAATTCTATTTAAAAGTATCGACTCTTTTTTCAGAAAAAACAGAGAAAACTGAATCTTCCCATCTTTCTGAAAGGTATTCATGCTAATGCCGACTTTAAGAAACCTTAACATTCTTGTTTAGTTCCGTAACCAGTTTTTATTTGTAGTAATAGAATTACTGGCACGCGCCTTGCAACAACTCTTAAGAAAATGTGAAAGTCCTATTGTTAGGACTTCTACAGGTTTTTACAAAAAAAAAAAGAAATGATATTGAAAATAAGAAGATCAACATCAGAATTACTCCCTGTACTAAGGAAAGGAAAATCCTGGTTTTACAATAAAGCCCATTATGTTTTCATCACTTTTTTTGTTTTTATCCTGCTGGCTTTTACCATTTGGCTGATTTCCCTTTTCTCCTGATTTTCAGTTCAATAATTCATGATAAATTGTTGCTTATTTCCACATATCTCCACGAAAATGTTGCTTAGGTTTTGTAACAACTGCATTTTTGTGTTAGCTCCTTTCAACAAATCAGATGAAATAATTTATTCAGTAATTTGGGATTTACTTTATCCAGAATCGGGAAGCAATCCGTTATTATATCCCCTGAATTCTACAGGTTTCTTCGAAAAATAAATTTTGGTTTTATTCATCTTATGGGAGTCAGAAGAAAAGCTTTGTTTTTGGAAGAGAAGTATTCTACTGCACCCAATCAAAAAAACCTGGAAGCACGGTCTAACTTGCAAATAATTTTTAACTTCGCCGGCTTGAATTTTAAAACTTTTGTGAATAGCAAGGGACTACGCCAATTTAGACTTCGATTAAACAACCAAAAAATGAAAAAGAACCTACTTTTTTTTACGATCTTATTTATGACTTTCGGCTTTGTCCGGGCACAGGAAAATCCGGAGCAACTTGAAGAAGTGACACTAACTGCAGGTCGAATTGACCTTCCTTTTTCAAAAAATTCCAGAACTATCAAGATTATTTCTTCAGAAGAAATAAAAAACAGTGGAGCCAATAATCTTGCTGATCTCCTTCAGCAGGTAACCGGAGTGGATATTCGTCGCAGAGGTACCGGCGGGGCACAGGCCGACCTTTACATACGCGGGGGAAGCTTTGACCAAACTTTACTGCTTATAGACGGGATTAAGGTAGAAGATGCGCAAACGGGACATCATACCCTGAACCTGGCTTTGCCAATGGAAGTTATTGAGCGAATTGAGATCATTAAAGGCCCGGCCGCCAGGGTCTATGGGCAGAATGCTTTTACAGGTGCCGTGAATATTATCACCAAAGATGCTGTGCAGAATGAAGTGTCGATAGAGTTGGAGGGCGGGTCTTATTCGCAGAAAAATGCTTCAGTAACGGTAAGCAGTAACCTGGAGAAATCTTCGCATATCGTAAATTATACCCGTCAACTTTCAGATGGTTATCGCTACAATACCGATTATGACAATCAGCAGTATTTTATAAAAAGTAAATTCGATACCAGGAGCTTACCCATAGAAATGATCGCTGCTTTTGCCGATCGGAAATTTGGGGCTAACGGGTTTTATGCTTCTCCTGAAGCTGTAGATCAATATGAAGAAACCCAGGCCAGCTTGCTTGGTTTTTCAAGTGAATTTAAAAAAGGAAATCTTAGCCTGAAACCACGGGTGTACTGGCGTAGGAATGAAGATGAATACATCTATTTGCGACAGGATCCATCGGTTTACCGGAATTTGCATATCAGTAACAAGGTGGGAGCCGAAATAAATGCCTCATATGTTTCCAGGCTTGGGGTGACCGGGTTTGGAGTAGATATGGCCAAAGTTTTTCTTTCCAGTAATAATCTTGGAGATCGGGAACGTTTTATGACCACTGTGTTTTTAGAACATCAGTTTAACTTGCTAAACGATCGTCTTGATATCACCCCCGGCGTAGCAGTAAATTATTTTTCTGATTTTAAATTTCACGCATTTCCCGGAGTAGATATAGGTTACCAGTTGGCAGACAGATGGAGAGCCTACGGAAATATGGGGTACACATACAGAATTCCTACCTATACCGATCTTTATTATGCTTCCCCAAACACCATTGGGAATGTAGATCTTGAACCAGAAGAAGCTATTTCAGAGGAAATTGGGCTTAAGTATATCGCTTCACAATTGCAGTTTTCTGTTGCTTTATTCAATCGCGATGCGCAAAATCTAATAGATTACGTGAAGGAAAATGAAGATGATCTCTGGCAGGCAAAAAATGTTCGGGATGTAAATTCAAAAGGAGTAGAAGCCAATTTTTCTTATGGGTACACCATTAAAAATCACCGGCAAAACCTTGAACTTGGATATACCTACCTAAAGGATGATGTAAAAGATCTTAATCTTGATTTTTCACAATATTCTATTAATTCTCTCAGGCACCATTTTACGGCGGCATACACCTCACAATTTATAAAAAATCTGAGCCACACTGTTATTTACAAGTATGCTGAGCGTACTTTGGGTGAATCTTACAGCGTAGTTGATTTCAACATTAGCTTAGGCCTGGACGAATTTGAAATCTATGCGACTGCCAATAATATCTTCAATACTGAATATACTGAAACCAACCTGGTACCTATGCCTAAAGGAAATGTGCTTTTTGGATTAAGGTTTACTTTCAGATAGTTGGATATTACTGCTTATTTGTCCTGACTTTGGTCGGAATCCTGGACTGTAGTTTTTTACATGGGTATAGGAAGTCAATAAAAGACTTTTAAAAACTTCAGGCGGTTTTCATAATAGGTTTTTCGGGAGGCCTGAAAGATTGTAAAATAAGATATTGATCTTTAATAAGGGTAAAAGAGGAAGGATAGAAATTAAGAATCGTCCCGGTTTTGTTTCTTACTGAACTTTACCAGAAGGTATAAGGTAACTCCTCCAATTGAAGAAGCTAATACAGCGACAAATATCAAGATATAATCCAATATAATAATTTTAAATACCCAATATTAAGAAACCTGCCGGTTTAATAATATGATGATAATTAGAAAACCGATACTTTCTTTTCAAATTTAGAAACTTTGAATACGCCAAGGCCGGATGCCGCCGTTAAATGAATGATAAAACTTAGAAGTAATTTGTAGCTAATCTATAAAATAAGGTCTTTTATCGAAAGGCCTGATTTTTACTAATATTTTCAGGTTTATTCTGAAAAGATTTCAGAATTAAAAAACGGGCGAATTGTTTTCAGGCTCAGAATCGCTTTGTAATCTTCCTGATCCAGAAATTTATCATTAAAACTAATCACTTGTGGGTAGGAAAGTGCTTTTTCTCTATCTGCTGGATATACTGAAGAAGTAAGCATAACCACAAAAATATTCTTGTAAGCATATAACTCATTGATCTGATCTAATACTTCCCAGCCACCCATTACCGGCATATTTATATCCAGGAAGATAAGAATGGCATTCCTCTCATCAATAACTCCTTGGAGATAATTCATTAACTCTTTCCCGTTCCAGAAAGTTTTTAAGGGAGAATCCACCAGTTTAACCAATTGCCTCTTCTGCAACTCGGTAATAAGTTGATCGTCTTCAGCGATAAGAATTTCAAGGGGAAATGTTTTGGTCATCTAGCCGGAAATTTACGACCTGCAGGTAAATCTGAAGGCCTGTAAAGGTATAAAACCAAAAGAATTAAATATAAATTTTTTTAGAAAGATGCAAATAAACTGACCAAGATCAGTGCAAAGGATCTTTTGGTACAATAATTTAAATTACTCCACCCTTGATCTCTTTTTTAGGTTTTCCTGGCTAAGGATTTAGCAGTCAATATTTATTTTAGATAATCAATATATACCCAAAATATGATTCCTGAAATTTTAATAAGGAAGCACTCGATTCATTAAACTATATAAACCGCTACCAAGCCGATTATCCTAAGTTTATAAGGCTGTTAGCTGTTAAAATCAGGTTGTTATTTATAACAAAACCGGATCAAAATGGTTTTTGTAAATTAGTAAACTAAACTTTATACTATGAAAAGGACAATCAATCTGGTTTTAATCGGGTTATTACTTTTTTCCGCAGGGAATCTGTTTTCCCAGGAGACTAAAATTATGGTAAGAGCTCAGGCAAAAGATGCCAAATTTATTGGAACCTCCATGGGTGGGGCTAAAATCATCATTAGGGATGTGGAAACCGGGAAAATTCTTGATGAAGGTCTTACCAAGGGGATTACGGGTGATACTGAGGTTATCCTGCTCTCACCCAGAGAGCGCTATAAAGAAATAACTACTGAAAAGACGGCTGGTTACGAGGCCAGTCTGAAACTGGATAAACCCACTTTCGTAAGTATAGAAGCCCAGGGGCCAATGAGTAAAAAACAGGCTAAAGTGGTGTCTTCAACCCAATTGTGGGTTATTCCGGGAAAAGACATTACAGGCGATGGCATCATTTTAGAAATCCCCGGATTTGTGGTAGATGTTTTATCGCCCCAAACGCATGAAACGATAAGTGCAGGAACCGAAATAGAAATAAGAGCTAATATAGTAATGATGTGTGGATGCCCCGTAACCGAAGAAGGCACCTGGGATGCATCTGGTTATGAGATTAAGGCACTTATTTCTTCCGAAGGGAAGGAGCACAAGGAAATCAATCTAAACTCTACAGATAAAGCGAGTACCTTTTCTGAAACTGTAAAGCTTGTAGAAGGCGATTATGAAATTGAAGTCTATGCCTACGATCCCAAAACCGGTAACACCGGTCTGGATAGGGTTAATATTATTGTGAATTAAACCGGATTTTTAATTGTAAAGCAGCCCCAGCTCTTCTATTGTTTTCAAAACCCCATTTTCATTATTACTATAACGGGTCACAAAATTACTGGCCTGTTTGATCTCGGGATGGGCATTCTTCATCGCGTAGCTGTATTTAGCGTTTTTCATCATTTCAAGGTCATTCAGGTAATCACCGAATACCAGGGTCTCTTCAGGCAGAATATTCAATTCCCGTTGAATATCCCTTATAGCATTTCCTTTGTTGGCGTCTAAAGCAGTAATATCTATAAAGACTTTTGCGGCAATGGCAACTTTAAACCTGTCGGTATAATTTACAAAATGCGGGTAAGTGTGTTCTTCAACTCCCTTATCATTGCAAAGGGTCACCTTTAAAATAACATCATTAACACTGGTAAGATCTTCAACGGGTTTTAGACGTTGATAAAACTGAGAAATATGAGCGATAAAATCCTGATCTTCAGTTTCCACATAAGCCGATTCTTTTCCGCAAAGTACCAGTTTGGTGTTATCCAGTTTACGGCCCATTTTAATAAAACCAATGGCGTCCTGATGATTTAGAGGATTAACGTAGAGTTCTTGGCCCTTATGAGAAACGTAGGTGCCGTTTTCTGCGAAGAACATCATCCTGTCCTTAATTGATTCGAAGTTAGATTCAAGATTATAGAATTGCCGGCCGCTGGCAACAGAGAACATAATACCCTTCTCAGAAAGCTTTTTTTCGATCTCCCAAAAATCAGGATGGATTTCGTGCTGATCATTCAGCAGAGTTCCGTCCATATCGGTAACGATTAGTTTTATATTCTTCTGGCCGTTAAGAGTTTCCATATTTTATTTTCTATTCTGCATCAAGCCGGTAAATATAGGATATCATTTGCCTAGGATTGTTAATTTTATATCAAATTTGTTTATATGAGTTTTAGATAAGAAAAAGATGCTTCGGAAACAAGAGTTTTCGAAGCATCAATAATAAAAAATGAGAATTAGCCTAAAATAAGATGGCGTCTACTATCCCTCCAACTATAGCGAGGATAATGGCCAGCCAGAGCGAGGGGAGAAAACCAACGGTTTTAAAATCTTTACTGAATTTATCGGCAATCTCGATAATTATCGCGTAGGCGATTACCCGGGTAATAAAGCCAAGACCCAGGAAATAAAATATTCCAAGGGTTGCCACATTCAGAATACCGGTGAGTAACCAGCTGAGTAAGAAGCTAAGTACTCCAATAATCAGGGCGACTATAATTGCGGTTTGAAAGCCTTTGAGTTCTACTTTGGGCATCATTTTAGCCGCAGCAAGTAACACCAGGGCATCAATGATAATATGGATTAGCCATTGAAACATATAGTTTGGTTTTAAGGTTAGTATTACTAAAGATACAAAAAACCCTTTAAGAAAATCTTGAATATTATAGCCTGTCTTCCAGGGTGGCAGGCTCTTTTTTCAAAAGCACTTCATAGAGCGCCTTCAAATTGGCCAGAAGCTCCCGGCGTTCTATTTTATTGGTGGTCTTATATGAATGGCTTCGGGCCGCAAATCCGGTGTAGGGAAGGTCCAGGCCTTTTGCGATAAAAATAGTACGGGGCAAATGGAATTTTTGTGTCACTACAATAGCGTCTTCTACTCCAAAAACGGCATTGGATCGGTACATACTGTCATAAGTATCCAGCCCGGCATGATCGAGGAGAATTTTGCTTTCGGGAATTCCCCGTTTCATTAAGTAATTCCCCATCGCGTTAACTTCATTGTAATCGTCGGTGCTGTGATCACCGGTAACCAGGAAGCGTTTTACCTTTTTATTTCGATATAGTTCAAGGGCGGTATCTACCCGGTCTTTTAAGATTGGAGATAGTTTCCCGTCAGAATGTACACTGGCTCCAAGAACAATAACCGTTTCTGAAGAGGGAACCAGGGAGATTTCTTCGAAAATGAGATGCTGGGTATCTCTTTCAATATAGGCTTTAAGACCCAGGACAATCAGGATGGCAATAACTAAGGAAAGTACTGAGGCGAGAATCACCTTTTTAACTTGTTTCATTTTCTCCGGCGGTTAAATAATATAAAGATAGTTCATATTATTTACCTATAGTTTTATTTTATTCCTTAACGTTTACCAGGCTTCTAACATTGTTTACCTTTGTTCTAAAATAAAAGCACAGGAATATGGGCAATATAAAGGCGTTGGAATGGCGTTATGCTACTAAAAAATTTGATGCTGAAAAGGAATTAACCAGCGAAAAGATCGAGATCCTTAAGAAGGCTTTTAACCTTACAGCTACCTCTTATGGTCTGCAGCCATTGAAGCTGGTGATTGTTAAAAACAAGAAGCTACAGGTGCAGCTACAGAATTTTTCTTTTAACCAGAAACAGGTGGGCACGGCTTCTCACGTATTAATTATCTGCATCGAAAAGAAGGTAGGGAAGGAGTTTATTGAAAACTACTTTAAACTGGTGAAGCACGTTCGGGAAACCCCTGACGAAATTCTTGCGCCTTTTAAAGAATTTTTAATCGGGGATTTTGAAGCAAAAGCTTCCGCCGAAATCACAGCATGGGCGATCAACCAGGCGTATTTAAGTCTTGGTAATTTACTTACGGTTTGTGCGATCGAAGAAATTGATGCCTGTCCAATGGAAGGTTTCCAGCCGGATGAATACGATAAACTATTAAACCTTGAAGAACGAAATCTTAGATCGGTGCTGGTGCTTCCGGTTGGTTACCGCGCCGGAGATGATATGTTTTCCAATTTTAAGAAAGTGCGTAGGCCCCTTGAGGATGTGATAATTGAAATAGATTAATAATTTACATATCTGGTAATTTCCAGTCCATATCCAATCATTCCCACCCGTTTAGTTTGCTGTGAATTTGAAAGCAGCTTGAACTTATGAATCTCCAGATCGTGAAGTATCTGGGCGCCTATTCCAAAATCTTTATTATCCATATGAATTGGTGGAGCTTTTGTCTGACCTTGCTTTTGAAGATCTTTCAGTTCAGAAAGCCTGTTTAGAAGGTTGAGAGACTGGCTGGCAGGATTGATAAAAACAATTGCTCCGCGCCCTTCTTCATTAATGGCCTGGAACATACTGTCCAGTTTTTTATCGGCATCATTGGTAAGGGTTCCCAGGATATCGTTGTTAACGAGAGTAGAATTAACACGCACCAGAATCTCTTCATCAGGCTTCCAGTTTCCTTTGGTTAGAGCGATATGCACCTGATTGTTGGTGGTTTGAAGATAAGCTCTTAGCCTGAATTTTCCGAAACGGGTTTCTAAATCGAAATCCTCTTTTTTCTCGATGAGCGAATCGTGCTGCATTCTGTAGGCAATAAGGTCTTCAATAGAGACCACCTTAAGATCAAAACGTTGGGCTACTTCTATAAGTTGCGGCAGCCTGGCCATGGTGCCATCTTCATTCATGATCTCTACAATCACTCCGGCAGGTTCGAAGCCTGCAAGACGAGCAAAATCTATTGCGGCTTCAGTGTGGCCTGTTCTTCTTAAAACCCCGCCTTCCCTGGCTTTAAGCGGGAAAATATGCCCTGGCCGGTTTAAATCGGTGGCTTTGGTAGATGGGTCTATTAGTGATTTTACGGTTTTAGCCCTGTCTGCAGCTGAAATTCCTGTGGTTACACCCTGGCCTTTGAGATCTACAGAAATGGTAAAAGCCGTTTCCAGGGGATCGGTGTTTTTGCCAACCATCATCTCCAGCTTAAGGTCCCGGCAGCGTTCTTCGGTTATTGGTGCGCAAATGAGTCCGCGTCCGTGGGTGGCCATAAAATTGATCATTTCAGGGGTTACCATTTCAGCGGCCGCAACAAAATCTCCTTCGTTTTCGCGATCTATATCATCAACAACGATAATGACCTTTCCTGCACGGATATCATCTATGGCATCTTTGATATTGTGTAATTTAATATTTTGCTGGGTTGAAGTTTTCTGCGGCATTCTTGCGGTATTTGGCTGTAAAGATATTTATTCTATTTCGGTTTTCCGGCGCAATAGTCCGGCTTTTTTAAGGCCTTTCTTAAAGGGGCCAATTAAATTATCGAAGGCAAAGAGACCCTGATCAGTAGTGGCCCTGTATGTGAGATAGATTCCAAGAGGCAACATGATGAGGGTGGAGAGCCAACTGGCAATAAAGGGACTTACACTACCGTCTTCAGCACTGTTTTTGGCAAAGATCCCGATAAAATGATAGGTAAGAAATATAAGTATAGCAACTACCATAGGTAAGCCCATGCCTCCCTTGCGAATTATAGCGCCAAGTGGGGCGCCCACAAAAAATAGAACGATACAGGCAAATGCCAGAACATATTTTTCGTGCAAAGCGATCTCAAACTTGTTAAGTTGTTTTGTCGCAGTCCTGAATTCGTTTTTCTTCATGATAAGATGAGACATAGAACCATTCACACTTCCTAATGCCAGGTTTACGATTTGTACAGCCTCATTATTGTCATATTCCTGCAGGATGGAATTTTCTATCACTCTTACGGTATCTACCGGCTGAAGATTGGTGTTTATATTTCGCAGTCCTGTGCGACTAAACATATTTTTCTTAAACTCTTTAATATTGGTATTATAACTGGTGGAAAAAGAATCTATACTTTGGTTTAATTCTGAAATCTTGAGCATTCCCTGGGTATTGCTATATGATTCATCTTCCAGATCTACATTGTTGATGTCTGAAAGATCCAGGTTAATGGTATATTCCCTAAAGTGACTCTTGGCAAAAGGTTTATTTCTTCGTTTTGAAAGATCTGAAGGTTGTATTTCATCGTAGTAGTTCCCATCTTTTAGGATAAGAGATAAAACATCAGAATCTGTACTCCCTACGAGTTCCCCTTCAACTGCTTTAATCACGGTAAAATTCCCGCTTTTTGCAGTTTTTTGATGGATGATCACATCGTCGAGGTATTGGTCGTTGGGCCCGCTTTTCTTATCTACTTTAATATTGATTGTTCCCACTTCATTAAAAACACCTTCGGTTATAGCCATCGCGGGTTTAAGTTGAGCAATATTTTTCCGAAGATTTATAGATTTGAATTCAGCGGCTGGAATAACGTTGTTTGCAAAGAAAAATGCTGTTAGGCTCACCAGGAGGATAAAAAAAGTGAGGCTTCGCATTGCTCTCTGCAGGGAAATTCCGGATGATTTCATAGCTGCAAACTCATAATTTTCGGCGAAATTACCGAAAGTCATAATTGAGGTAAGCAGGATGGTAAGGGGCAAAACCAGGGGGACTAGTTTTGGTGAAAAATAGAGCAGGAATTTAAGAATTATATCAACATCCAGGTCTTTACCAGCCAGTTCACCTATGTACAACCAAATAGTTTGGAGTACAAAGATGAACATAAGAATGATAAAAACTGTAAAAAATGTTTTGAGGTAGCTGATTAATATGTACCTGTCTAATATTTTCAATTTAGTCGAGCCTGTTTATATAATAGGAATCGTAACGATCTTCGTCAAAGGTAAACAGGTTTTGTGAAAGCGGTTGATTGGTTTTAAAACTTTTTACCGTAATCGTTATTTTGGTGTCGTTATCCTGGGTTTGAATTAGGTTATAGATGTGTTTTGTCTGGCCGTCTATTCCCAACAGGATATTTTTTACCTCAGCATTACTGTCCTTTGGCGTAAGTTTAATGTACTGTATCTGTCTTCCTTTTACGTTTTGAGCGACATCCCATTCGTAATTATAACCTTCTTCATAGAAACTAAACATCTTTGAAGGAGTAATGTTATTCTCGTTTTCTTCAACATAGGTAGAGATGTTTATCTCTTCGTCTTCCGGGATTATGGTATAGATCTTTTTTCCATCAAACATCTGGGTGGTACCCATTAGATTGAGAAGATATTTCTCTCCCTTAATGCTTACATCCCCACGGGTTTCCTGATTTACATTCTCGGCGGTGTTTTCAAGTGAATATTTAAAGTCTATTACCATATTATCGTAAGCTTTCACTTTTGAGGAAACCTCATTTAAAAGCTTTTCGGCTTTTTGTGAATTCTGGGCGCTAAGGTTAATGCTTACCAGGGCTGCGATAATAAATACTAATTTTTTCATTACTTTTTTATGTGTTTGGTTCTTCATTTAATAACTGATCCAATGCAACGAGATCAGTAACCAAAACCTGGCGGGCTTTACTCCCTTCAAACGGGCCAACGATTCCTGCGGCTTCCAGCTGATCTATAATCCGGCCGGCACGATTGTAGCCAAGTTTTAATTTGCGTTGCAATAAAGAAGCCGAGCCTTGTTGAGCTGTCACAATCACTTCTGCGGCCTCCCGAAAGAGTTTGTCTCTCTCGCTCACATCTATATCAACTCCTGTGCCACTATCTTCTCCTTCGTATGCGGGAAGTTGGTAGGCATCTGGATAGGCCTTTTGGGAACCAATAAATTCTGTAATCTTATCAACCTCTGGGGTGTCTACAAACGCACATTGCAATCGTTTCAATTCATTACCCTGGGTAAAAAGCATATCTCCCCGGCCAATTAACTGATCGGCGCCCTGGCCGTCCAATATTGTCCTGGAGTCTATTTTAGAAGTAACCCTGAAGGCGATCCTCGCAGGAAAGTTAGCTTTTATAATACCCGTAATCACGTTCACCGATGGACGTTGGGTTGCGATTATTAAATGGATACCGATAGCACGGGCCAGTTGAGCCAGCCTGGCAATAGGGGTTTCTACTTCTTTACCGGCTGTCATGATCAAGTCGGCAAACTCATCTACCACCAATACGATATAAGGAAGGAACTTGTGGCCATTTTCAGGGTTAAGCTTGCGGGCTTTGAATTTGACATTATATTCCTTGATGTTTCGCACCATCGCATCTTTAAGTAGTTCATACCTGTTGTCCATCTCGATACACATGGAATTCAGGGTATTTATTACCTTGTTGTTATCAGTAATAATAGCGTCTTCAGTGTCTGGTAATTTTGCCAGGTAATGGCGCTCTATTTTATTGAATAGGGTAAGCTCGACCTTTTTCGGATCTACCAGCACGAACTTCACTTCTGCAGGATGTTTGGAATACAATAACGAGGTAAGAATAGCATTTAATCCTACCGATTTACCCTGACCTGTGGCTCCGGCCATAAGCAGGTGAGGCATTTTTGCCAGATCTACCACAAATGTTTCGTTGGAAATAGTTTTCCCAAGGGCCATAGGAAGCTCCATTTCTGCATTTCTGAATTTTGAAGAAGCGATCACCGAGCGCATAGAAACTATAGAAGCATTTTTATTCGGAACCTCGATCCCGATGGTCCCTTTCCCCGGGATGGGAGCGATAATTCTTATTCCAAGAGCCGAAAGTGAAAGTGCAATATCATCTTCCAGATTTTTGATCTTGGAGATCCTGATGCCTGCTTCAGGTACGATCTCATAAAGGGTAACCGTTGGCCCTACCGTCGCTTTTATTTGAGCGATCTCTATTTTGTAATTCTTTAACGTATCTACGATACGGTTTTTGTTTCCTTCTAGTTCTTCCTGGTCTACGGTGATAGTGCCGCCGTAATCCTTTAATAATTCCAGAGTAGGGAAAGTGTAGTTGCTAAGTTCCAGGGTAGGGTCAAATTCACCAAAATCCTCTACCAGTTTTCTGCTTTGCTTATCATCCTCCACTTCTTCTTCGGGCGGAGTTTCAACTTCCATAGCCACTTCATCATGAGATTCAGTTTTATCCTCTTTAGAAACCCGGGTTTCTTTCTTTTTTTCCTTAGAAGGATCCGGATCTAGCTTCACTTCAGAAGTTTTTGGTTCCGGTTTATTTAAGACCTCTTCTTTCCAGCTCAACTCCTCATCGGTCTCTGAGGCTTCAGGGGTATTGGTTTTAAATTCGTTTTGTAAGCTCTGGTGCTTTTTACTTATAAATCCGCCCACCATTTCGGGAGTAATTTTCAATCTTAAACTTAAATAGGCGATAAGTAAAAACAGCATCAGCAAAGCTGTGCCGAAGAAACCAAGGTAATCCTGAAGGAAATCGTTGGTTTCGAAACCAACTCTTCCGCCTAAAAGCGCATTGCTTTCAGCAAAAAATCCAAAAAATATGGAAATCCAAAGCATTACCAGAACGCCCCAAAACCAGTAGATCCCAAGTCGTAGGGATTTCAGATTAAAAAAGAGGGATATCCCACTTATGCCGATTAAACCCGCAAAAACGAACGCGGCCAGCCCGAAACCTTTGTAAATGAAGAAATCACTCACCAAAGCTCCAAATTTGCTTAACCAGTTTCTGGCTTCTATTTCCCTGTTTCCAAATTCGGAAAGCGTGCTTTGGTCGGCATGCCAGTTGAATAAAAAGGAAGTAAAAGCTATGATTAGGGCAATGCCAAATAACATTAAAAAACTCCCTAAAACCACTTTTTGCTGCCTGTTTAATTTGAGCGAGACCTTGTTGCTTTTGTTTGTGGTGGTTTTTTTGTTTTTAGTTTTTTTTCTGGCCATATAAGCTTTGAGAGATTTTGGGCAAAAATACAAATTAGATCATCTAATGTACGGAAAAGCTATTTTGTATTTAAAATTAACATTTTAGATATATGATTAACTCAAAAATTCCAGAAATATGACACTGTGGATTTTAAATCTTTTTGATGAAAGAGAGAAGATAGTATTTAATAAGCTGGAAATAAATTAATTATATAAGTTTTAGTTCTTCAGAATTAAGCTTGAATATAACTTCGGAGGATTTTAAAGAAAATGAAAGAAGGCTTTCCTAAAGAGTGGAAAGAGAATAACCGAAAGGAAAGTAAAATGTGATAAAGTAATTATCAGCTCTAAAAAATATAGGGTAAATAAATAAAGCCACCGATAATCACAGCAATTAATGCGGCAAAGAAAACTCCACCGGCTGCCACATCCTTAATATGACCTATTTTACTGTGGAGGTCTGGATGCACGAAATCTGCCAGGGCCTCTATGGCACTGTTAAGGCCTTCGGCAGCCATCACCATCCCGATGGCTGTAAATTGAAACAGCCATTCGGTTTTAGTGATTTCAAAATAAATTCCTGAAATCGTTACAATGATGGCTATCCCAAACTGAACCTGTATGCTGGCTTCGTGCCGAAGTAACAGCCAGGCTCCTTTTATGGCATAACCACCTCCTCTTATGCGTTTTCCGAGAAAAGAATCCCGCATTATAAAAGGTTTTTTAGTGCCGCAAGATAATCTGGTTCTTCGGCGATCTCCGGCACCTGTTGGCTGTGAATTACCTTTCCGTTCTCATCCAGAACAATTACGACCCTGGAAAGCAAGCCTTCCATCGGACCGTCTATCATTTCAAGTCCGTAATCTTTCCCAAAATTCCTATCTCGGAAGTCTGAAAGATTTATCACATTTTTTAAACCTTCGTCATTTACAAACCTTTTTTGAGCAAAAGGTAAGTCTCTCGAAATACATAGCACAACAGTGTTGTTGAGCTCAGTAGCTCTTTGATTGAATTTTCTTACTGAAGTGGCACAAACCCCTTGGTCTACACTGGGGAAAATATTCATAATTACTCTTTTGCCCTTGAAATCCTCCAGGGTAGCGGTTGATAGATCGTTCTTTACTAATTGAAAATGCGGGGCTTTTTCTCCTTTTTCAGGAAGACTACCATAGGTGTTAATACTCTCTCCTTTTAATGTTATCTGAGACATATTATATTTTATTGGTTAAGGGAGATAAATTTAGGACTTATGCGACAGGCTTTTACTAAAATTATCATAAAAACAAACAGGCCGCTTCTTTCGAAAGCGGCCTGTTCTTAAGGGTTTTGAAGAATGCTTATTGATCTATAGAACCAATTACCTTCTTCATAAATCCGTTGGCTGCATCTTTTTCGTCAAGGCCGTCAGCAATCATTTTCTGCACTTCTACAGCTCCACAAAGGTTGGAAACCAGTTCCCCGATCACGTCCATTTCATCATCTTTAACAGAGCGGTGTTCGGTATAGTTTTCCAGGACCTCTATAGCATTTTCAAGCTTTTCCAGCTCGTTATTGCGCTGTAGGTGCCTAATTATTGGTAACTTCATTTACTAAGTCTTTTAAGGGCTCGAATTTATTGGTCTGAACCTGGTTTTTGAAACTTCCGTTCTTAAAAGTCGCGAAAGTTGGCAGGTTGTCCACCTTAGCCAGTTTTCTAGACTCCGGAAATTTTTCAGCATCTACCATAAGAAACGTAGCGTTCTCATTTTCTGAAGCCAGTTTCTTGAACTTAGGCTTCATCAAGCGGCAGTTGCCACACCATCCGGCCATATATTGTACAACTACGGTGTCGTTGTTCTCAATAATCTCGCCCAGGTTATCCTGATCTAATTCTTTTACCATAACAGTATTTGAGTTTTTTTAGTTTAAGCTTAGGTAAGAGGCAACTCCATCGCGGTCAGCGTTCATCGCTTCTTTACCTTCTTCCCAATTTGCCGGGCAAACCTCACCTTTTTCCTGTACGTGCGTATAAGCATCTATCAATCTAAGGAATTCAGCAACGTTTCTACCTAGTGGCATATCGTTTACTCCTTCGTGGAAGATCTTTCCTTCCTCATCGATTAGGTATGTGGCACGGTAAGTTACATTGTCGCCTTCTAAAGTAAGATCTCCGGTTTCTTCGTCATAAGATTCTCCGGTGATATCCAAAATACCAAGACGTGAACTTAGGTTACGGTTAGAATCTGCAAGTATTGGGTAAGTTACACCTTCAATACCACCGTTGTCTTTTGGAGTATTTAACCAGGCGAAATGTACTTCAGGAGTATCACAAGAAGCTCCTATAACCATTACATTTCTTTTCTCAAATTCTTCCAAAGCTTGTTGGAATGCGTGTAATTCAGTAGGGCAAACAAAGGTGAAATCTTTTGGGTACCAGAAAAGCAAAACTTTTTTATTGTTTTTCTGAGCCTCCTCAAGAACGTTGATCTGGAAGGTATCTCCCATATCATTCATTGCGTTTACGCTAAGGTTTGGAAATTTTTTTCCTACTAATGACATATCTGTTTAATTTTTAAAGTTTAATTTATTGGTTTATTCCGGCTGCAAATTTACAGAATGACTTCAAAGTTAATACAGATTCAAATTTTTATTGTTTATCTGGCTATAAGTTTTGTTTATGCTGAAATCATCAATGAATAGAAAAGCTCTATTTGTTAGTTAGGCTGATTTTTCTCTCAATTGTTTGATCTTGATTCCGAAGGCAGCGAAGAAGAGTGTCATAAACGGACTCAAATAATTAAAGATTGCATAGCCGAAGTAAGAAGCTACCGGCACACCCAGCACCCCGCTGTGATAAGCGCCACAGGTATTCCAGGGTACTAAAACTGAAGTTACCGTACCAGAATCTTCCAGCGTACGGCTAAGATTTTCGGGAGCAAGGCCTTTATCCCTATAGGCTTTAGCAAACATTTTACCGGGAACCACAATGGCCAGATATTGATCTGAAGCGGTAGCGTTAAGTGCGAGGCAGCTAAATACCGTACTTGCAAAAAGTCCGAAGGTGGTATGGAATAAATTCAGCAAAGCTTTACTTATACGGGCAAGAGCGCCAATGGCATCCATAATTCCTCCAAATACCATCGCGCAAATGATAAGCCAGATGGTACCAAGCATTCCCGCCATTCCCCCAGCCGAAAACAGGTCGTTAAGATTTTCATTATCGGTTTGAACCGCGGTATCTACGGTAATAGCCTGCATCACTCCTTTATAACCGCTTATAAAAGTGAGATCGTCAGCTCCTGCAATTTGTGCGACTATTCCGGGTTGGAAAATTAGTGCAGCTGCCGCTCCCAAAAGGGTTCCCAATAAAAGTGCAATGAGTGGGGATACCTTTTTAACGATCAAAAGAATTACCAGAAGAGGTACCACAAAAAGCCAGGGCGAAATCGTGAATGAATTTTTTATAGACGCAAGAATAGAGGAGGTGTCGGTAATTCCGGTTGGTTCCAGGTTTAAGCCAATAATTACAAACACCGTAATTGTAATAAGAATTGTGGGTACGGTGGTAAGGGTCATATACCGAATATGTGTAAAAAGATCGGTTCCTGCCATTGCCGGTGCAAGGTTAGTGGTGTCGCTTAAAGGGGACAGTTTATCACCAAAATACGCCCCCGAAAGAATAGCCCCTGCCGTCATTCCTACCGAAATTCCCAGGGCTTCAGCAATACCAATTAAAGCAATACCAACCGTAGCCGAAGTAGTCCAGCTACTCCCGGTTGCGACCGAGATCACCGAACAAATCACCACGCAGGCTGCAAGGAAAATAGTAGGATTTAAAATCTGTAATCCATAATAGATCATTGTGGGAATAATACCTGAAATGAGCCAGGTTCCGGCCAGTGCTCCAACCATGAGAAGAATAAGGATTGCTCCCGCAGTGCTCTGGATATTAGAAGCCACCTCATCTATCATTTTGTCATACTTCGTATTATTGAAGTACCCAACAATAGCTGCAACCGCACCGCCAAGTAAAAGTATAAACTGGTTAGAACCGCTCAAAGCATCATCTCCAAATACATAAACGTTAAATGCAAGCATCGCAATAAGGGCAAAAACCGGGATAAGGGCTTCCCAAATATTAAGTTCTCGGTTTTCTACAATTTGTTCATTTTGAGGGCTGGTAGGTTGGTTTTCCATTCGGGCTTTTTATAATAAAATCTTCCGGAGAATTTTAAACCCGGGAAGATTTGATTAAAATTTAAGTTTCTGCCCGTAATTTTACGATTTTACTGCAAAACCGGCAAGTTTTAAGCAAGTCGATAATTAAAAATTATACCCCATACCAAACTGAATGCCTAAACCTGAAAGTTTGGAGTGGTGGTCTTCTTTCTCAAAGGGAATTAATGCATAATGCCGAAAATTGGGATTAATGAACATCTGGAAGTTCCTGATATAATGGTTTACACCTATCCCAAGGCTAAAACCAATACCTGATTGGGAATCAAAACTATTGTCCGAATTTTGAAAATCCAGAACCGGTCCGCCATTGAAAAAGAAATAATCCAAAAATCTGTAATTAAGTAAAACGGGAATAGAGGTGATTTGAAGTCTTTCTCTTCTGGAAGTTTGCTCAGGTATTGGGGCCGAAGTTATTTTTATATCTCCCGTATAGAAACCCACTCCGCTTTCAAGACCAAGACCGTTAGGCAATCTCAGAATATATCTGATACCAAGTTCATAACCGGTTTCCGGATCATAACTGGCACCACCATCAAGACTTTGATTACTGTTCAATTCGTAGGAAGAAATACCATAATATCCGCGAATTTCACTTCGGTTCTGAGCTGAAATATTAGGTATAGTAGTGATTAGAATAAGAAGGATAAGGCTGAATTTTATAGTCTCCATTACAAGTGAAATTAAGAATGCGAACTGCTTATTTTTTATTTAAAGGTAATGAACTAAAATAAAAGACCCCATCGCGCAGTAACGATGAGGTCCTTATTAATCAATGATTTTAATTCAATTAAGCGGTTCCCTTCTTAAGAACTCCTACTTCAAGCATACATTCCTTCATCGTTTGAAAGGTTCTTTCAATATCATTGTCTAAACCAATGCTGAAGCGAATAAGGCCATCGCTTAGTCCCATTTCCTTTTGTTCTTCCTCTGGAATTTCAGAAGAAGTGGAACTTCCTGGTGCGCTGAACAGTGTTTTATAAAAGCCTAAACTCACTGCCAGGTAACCCAGATTCCTTTTCTGCATCAACTCCATAAGTTCGTTGGCTTTTTCAAGGCTTCCCACATCGAGAGTAAGTAAACCACCAAAACCATAATCTTCATTCATCATCTTTTTGAAGGTCTCGTGGCCGGGGTGCGATTTTAACCCTGGATAAACGGTTCTAAGCCCCTCTTCCTGGAATCTTTTGGCAAGATACATTGCATTGTGGCTGTGTTGCTTTATTCGGATATGAAGCGTTCTTAGATTCTTCAGAATAGAAGCAGCTCTCATACTGTCCATTGTTGGACCTAAAAGCATATTCGCACCGTCGTTTACACTTCTAAGAGAATCTATAAATTCCTGACTTCCGCAGGTAACTCCGCCAACGGTATCACTACTTCCGTTTATGAATTTTGTCAAACTATGTATTACGATATCGGCGCCAAGTTCTTTGGGACTAATAGAGAGGGGAGAAAAAGTATTATCTACCACGAAAGTAAGTCCATGTTTTTTGGCGATTTTAGCCAATTCCGCAAGATCAGCCACTTCCAGCAATGGATTGCTTATGGCTTCGCAATACAAAACTTTAGTGTTTTCGGTTATGGCAGCTTCAACCTTTTCGGCGTTGGTGATATCGACAAAAGCGGTGTTGATATTCAGTCTTGGTGCGAAATTTTTCAGAAATGCATAAGTTCCGCCGTAGATAGTACGGCTGGAAACAATATGGTCTCCGGCTTTACATAACTGAAGCAGCGCAGGGGTGATAGCGCCCATTCCGCTGGCGGCAACGTTTGCAGTTTCGGTGCCTTCCATAGCCGCAAGAGCTTCACCCAGATAAAGGTTGGAGGGAGAAGAATGCCTGGAATAAAGATAACACCCGTCTGCATTCCCTTCGAAAGTGTCAAACATTGTTTTTGCTGAAAGGAAAGTATAAGTAGATGAATCGGAAATAGAAGGATTCACGCCTCCAAATTCTCCAAAGTATTGTAAGTCCTGGATTTTATCTGCTGGTTTGAATTTCATGGTGTTTTAAATTTTTAGATTATATCAAATAACAACTATTTCGGAATAAAAATCAACTGTAGTGTCAAAATTCAGTAAAATAAACTATGATAATACATATAATAAGAATAATAATCTTAATTTGTGTATGTTTGGTTTTAAGAATAGAAAATTTTTCCGAATATGAAACTTGATGAAAAGGACCTACAGATCCTAAAGCATTTGCAACGGGATAGCAAAATGACAAATAAGGAGATTTCGGTGAAATTGGCCCTGTCAATAACCGCGGTCTATGAACGCATCAAGCGCCTGGAAAGGGAAGGGGTGATCTCAAAATATGTTGCCCTGTTAAATCCTGATAGAGTTGATAAAGCCTTTACGGTTTTTTGCCAGATAAAACTTATTCAGCATACCAAAGATTATCTTACCCGTTTCGAAACTGAAGTCACGAGCCTGCCCGAGGTTTTGGAATGTTTCCACGTGAGCGGTGAGTATGATTATATTTTAAAAGTTCTGGTGAAAGATATGGCTGCCTATCGTGAATTTATGGTGACCAAACTCACCACTCTGGATCATATAGGTAGTACGCAAAGCACCTTTACCATTGAAAAGGTAAAGAATACCACTGCAATTAGCCTTTAATTCTTAAAGTTTTGCCAGGAACCTGCTCTGCATTGGTCATTGGCGTGAATAGTTGTACTTTTGTGTTCAATTTGTTAAAAATTCAAACATTAAATTATGAGTAAATATGATGTTGCAGTTATAGGTTCTGGCCCCGGAGGATATGTGGCCGCTATACGCTGCGCGCAACTGGGAATGAAAACTGCTATCATAGAGAAATATTCAACTTTGGGGGGAACCTGCCTGAATGTAGGTTGTATTCCGAGTAAAGCCTTACTGGATTCTTCGCATCATTACCACGATGCCGTAAAGCATTTCGAAGACCACGGAATTGAAATTCCGGGTGAGGTAAAGGTAAACCTTGAAAAAATGATGGAGCGTAAATCATCGGTGGTAAGTCAAACCTGCGACGGAGTGAAGTACCTGATGGATAAAAACAAGATTGATGTTTTTGAAGGTGTTGGTTCTTTTAAGGATAAAACCCACATCAATATTGAAAAGAACGATGGCGAAACCGAAACCATTGAAGCTAAAAAAACCATTATTGCTACTGGTTCAAAACCGGCCAATCTTCCGTTTATAGAACTTGATAAAGAAAGAATTATAACTTCTACTGAAGCTTTAAAATTAAAGGAAATTCCTAAGCATATGATTGTGATTGGTGGTGGAGTGATTGGCCTGGAATTAGGTCAGGTTTACCGCCGTTTAGGAGCTGAGGTTACTGTAGTAGAATTTATGGACAGAATTATCCCTACTATGGATAGTGCACTTTCTAAAGAACTTCAAAAAGTACTGAAAAAACAAGGCGTGAAATTCCATACTTCTACTAAAGTGAAATCTGTTGGGCGCAATGGTGACGAGATCATCATCAAAGCAGATGATAAAAAAGATAAAGAAGTAGAGTTTAAAGGAGATTACTGTCTGGTTTCAGTGGGTCGTAAACCTTTTACTGACGGATTAAATGCCGATGCTGCCGGAGTTAAAGTGACCGATAAAGGAATGATCGAGGTAAATGAACATTTGCAAACCAACGTAGAGAATATCTATGCTATTGGGGATGTTGTTCGTGGCGCTATGCTGGCCCATAAAGCCGAAGAAGAAGGAACCTTTGTGGCTGAAACTATCGCAGGGCAAAAACCGCATATCGATTATAACCTTATTCCCGGGGTGGTTTATACCTGGCCAGAAGTTGCTGCGGTAGGGAAAACCGAAGAAGAACTTAAGGAAGAAGGCGTAAAATATAAAGAAGGGAAATTCCCAATGCGTGCTCTTGGACGTTCCAGAGCCAGCGGAGATCTGGACGGATTCGTAAAAATCCTTGCCGATGAAAAGACCGATGAGGTGCTTGGCGTACATATGATAGGCGCCCGTACTGCCGATCTTATTGCTGAAGCGGTAACCGCGATGGAATTCCGCGCTTCTGCTGAAGATATTTCAAGAATGAGCCACGCGCATCCAACCTATGCTGAAGCCGTTAAGGAAGCTGCTCTTGCTGCTACCGATAACCGCCCTTTGCACGTATAGTTGATCCTGAAGCCAAAATTTTAAAACCCGGAAATCGAGAGATTTTCGGGTTTTATTTTTATTTCCGGTGTATTAAATTGGTATCTGTTCTTTACCTATCTTTATGGGGTTAAATTAAACATAGAAAAAATGTCAAAAGAAAAATCACCCTCGAAGAATTCGGCTAAAAAAGAGCCGGTTTTGAGTTTAAAGGAAAAACGTGCCGCCAAGGCCGTAAAGAAAAAGAACCGAACTTAAGAAAAGATAAAAAAATCCCGCACCTGTGGGATTTTATATTTTTAGATAAAAGTAAGCTAGTTCTGAGATAAACGCTTAGTGAATATTAATCACATAAGTTGCCTGATAAACTTCTTCTGGTTCCAACTGCTCGATACCTTCTTTTGTTTTCAGGTTTTGGTCGGTGCCTTCCACATCGGCGATACCCAGCCAGGGTTCTATGCAAACGTATGGTGCATTTGGTTTAGCCCATATTCCAAGGTTTTTAAAGTCTGAATATTCCACGCTTAAAACAGCTCCCGAATTTTTGCTTTTAAGGACCACTTTCTTTGAGGGAATATTTTTGAAAATAAGTGCGTCATTCTCAAAGAGGTCCTTCTTCAACCAGATTTTATTCTCATTATCAAGAATTCCTTCGGTTCTTTCGCTCACCAGACCTTCTTTATTAAGCAAATAACTGCGTAGATCTAGCTTTTGGTCAAATTCCAGGTAATAATCTTCGTAATCCTCATTCTCTGATAGCGGAGCATTAAATGCCGGATGACCGCCCAGAGAGAAATACATAGTCTTTTCATCTAAATTAGAGACCTGGTGAGACACTTCCAGGTTTTTTCCATTTAATTTGAATGCGATTTCAAAATTAAATTTAAACGGATATTGCTTCAGACTTTCTTCTGAAAATTGTAATTCAAAAACCAGTTCATTTTCGGTTTTTGATTTTAACCGAATATTTTTGTTGTAACGCACAAATCCGTGTTTGGGCATTTTATAGGTTTTGCCTTCAAAAGTATATTCGCCGTTTTTCAACACGCCAATTACAGGGAAGAGGTTCGGTGCCTGACTAGCCCAGATTTCGGGATTGCCTTGCCAAAGATGTTCAATGCCGGTTTCCAGGTTTTTGATGCTTGAAAGTTCGGCCCCTACAGGATTTACTGTTATACTTAGAAATTCATTTTTTATTTGATGCATCTTATTTCTTTCTTCTTCGGTTAGCATTTTTATCGCCCCTGGTTTTAGGCTTTTTATATTTCTTCACGATTTCCCTTCTATAGGATCCGCCCAGATTTTCTTTTCTGTTTTTCTCCTTTTTCTCGTGGAAAGCAGGGCCCGGAGCATCGGCATCGGAAGTTTTTGAAGGATTGTTGGCTTCAAAGATTCTGGGTTGTTCTTCAGGGATCAGTTCCGTAGAGATCTCAACTTCATCCGGAAGCTCCTTTCTAGGAACTTCCATTTTCATCAAAGCTTCAATGTTTTCAAGATATTCGGTTTCGGCTTCGGTGGTTAATAAAATGGATTTTCCTTCTTTTTCTGCCCGACCCGTTCGGCCGATACGGTGCATATAATTTTCGGGATATTTCGGGGTGTCGAAGTTGATTACGTGGCTCACCGATTCAATATCCAGACCCCTGGCCATCACATCGGTTGCAACCAGGATCCTGGAAAATCCGCTGCCGAATTGCTTAATGCTTCGCAGCCTGTAATTCTGCGTTTTATTGGAGTGAATTACCGTACACTCTTTGGGAAAATGCGATTCAAGTTCCTGGTGAAGCCGATCGGCCATCCGCTTGTAGGCTACAAAGATGAGCACCTTGGAATAGGTTTCTTTATCCTGAAGAATATGTTTCAGGAAATTGACTTTGGTATTAAAATTCGGGATTCTGTAGCCGGTTTGTTCGATGTTGTCCAGGGGAGTTCCACTGGCTGCAACCGAAATTTTCTCCGGACTCTTAAAATTAGATTCGATTAAAATCTCCACATTTTCAGTAATTGTAGCCGAAAACATTATGTTTTGTCTGTTCTCCGGAAGCAATTCGAAAATATTATTGATCTGAAATTTGAAACCCAGGTCCAGCATGACATCTACTTCATCGATCACCAGTTTCTGGATAGATTTTAGCTGAAGCGCCCGTCTAAGAACCAAATCGTAAAGCCTTCCCGGTGTAGCCACTACGATATCCTGACCTTGCATAAGATTTTGTTGTTGGGTATTCATATTCACCCCGCCATAAATCCCTGCTATGCGAACATTCATATAAGCGGTAAGCTTCTCAATTTCCTCCAATACCTGAACTACCAGCTCCCTGGTAGGTACCAGAATGAGCACTCTGGGATTTTTTTGCTCTGAGTATTTAAGCATCCTTAAAATAGGAAGCATATAGGCAAAGGTCTTTCCTGTTCCGGTTTGGGCGATTCCCACCATATCTCTACCCGACATAATGGTAGAAAAAGTTTGTTCCTGAATAGGGGTTGGGGAAGTAATCCCGAGATCATCCAATGCATTTCGCAAAGGCGTAGTAATATTTAAATCCTGAAAAGTCACAGTTTGAAGTTTTTATGGGCCAGCAAAGTTAGTGAAACTCTGTTTTAAAATTGCCGAAGGCAGCATTTAAAACAGTTAGTTGAACTAATCCCGACGGAAGTCGGGATCCCATTGACCCCATCAGCCTGTAAAGTGTTCCTGTCTCCATTTTATTTTAATGCCGAAGGCATCATTTAAAACAGTTAGTTGAACTAATCCCGCCGCAGGGCGGGATCTCATCGGTTCTGCAAGTTTTTTATAAGGTTTTATTTTTTCTATTTATAGTAACCCTGCAAGGGCTCCAAGCCCTTGCAGGGTTTTCGGACTACCGCAATAAAATTGTTAAGGAAAATAACAAAATCAGGCTAAAAAGCTTTAGTTTCTATATTTTTGGACATAAGCTTAACCAACTATGAAAAAGATACTTGCCTTTACAGGCTCCAACAGCAGTACGTCTATCAATTTGCAGTTATTGAACCATATCACGGGACGCATTCAGGGTCACGAGATCAAAACTATTAGTCTAACCGATTATGAATTGCCGATTTATTGCGCCGATATTGAGAAGGAGCGGGGGATACCTGTAAATGCAAGTATTATTAAAAACCAGATATCGCAGCACGATGGTCTGGTAATTACTGTCAATGAACACAACCGCAACATCTCTGCTTTTTTCAAAAATGTTATCGATTGGCTTTCACGGCTTGACCGCAATTTTCTGACCGGAAAAAAGATTCTACTTATGAGCACCTCTCCGGGAGCCCGAGGCGGAGCTGCAGCCCTGGAATATTGCAAGACTATTTTTCCGCGTTTCGGAGGGCAGGTAGTGCAAAGTTTTAGTTTACCCTCTTTCCGAGATAATTTTCAGGATGGAAAAATATTAAATGAAGTTCTGGAATTAGGAATCGAAGATGTGTTAACCAGTTTCTCCCAGGATGTGGAAGAAAGTCCGGATAACAACATTGAGGAATAATTATTTTTGGTTTATATCAAAAACCGACTGGATTAATTTCCACAATATTTAAAAAGCTTTGACAGAACCTTCATTCTTTAGCTTTCGTCTTTTTACCTTTGCCTTCCAAACCTAATTATTCGTGCGCAGCGTAAAACAATTTACATTAGAAAACCCCAAAGATTTTAAACAAAAGTTACTTCATTGGAGCCGGCAGTTTCAGGAGGTGGCATGGCTGGATAGCAACGATTACATCCAAAAGCATGGTGAATTCGATGCGCTACTGGCAGTGGGAGCCTTTACCGCTATCAAAACCGATTATCATAATGCATTCGATAAACTTCAGGAATATCAGGAAACTACTAAAGACTGGATCTTTGGTTATTTGTCATACGATCTAAAAAACGATGTGGAAAAGCTTTCCAGTAACAATTTCGACGGCTTAGGCTTTCCTGACCTGTATTTTTTTCAACCTCAGAAATTGTTTCTGCTTAAGGGAGAACATCTTGAGATGCACTACCTGAGAATGGTAGACGATGAGATGGAGGATGATCTTGTGGAAATAAAGCAAAGTGCTCCTGCCAGTGTTCAGCAGGAAAAAGTTGAAGAATCTTCTGCCAAAACCTCCAAAATTCAGGCCCGAACTTCAGAGCAGAACTACCTTGAAAAAGTCGGGCAAATGCTGAAACACATTCAGCGGGGAGATATCTACGAGGCTAATTTTTGCCAGGAATTCTTTTCAGAAAACCGGGTGATCGATCCCGTGCAGGTTTTTCAGGATCTCAATGCTATTTCGGGACCTCCATTTGCAACTTTTTTGCGGCTGGAAGAGCATTATTTGCTTTCAGCATCACCTGAGCGCTACCTGAAGAAAACAGGTTCCAAACTTATTTCCCAACCTATAAAGGGCACAGCGCGGCGATCTGAAGATTCCGAAGAGGATTCAAAAATAGCCGAAAATCTAAAGAATGATCCTAAGGAGCGTTCAGAAAACGTGATGATCGTGGACCTGGTGCGCAATGACCTTTCCAGGATCGCCAAAAAAGGAAGTGTGGAGGTGGAAGAGCTGTGCCGGGTATATCACTTTAAACAGGTACACCAGTTAATCTCCACGATTTCTGCAGAACTCGAAGAGAATATCCCGCCGGTGGAGGCTCTGCGCGTCACTTTCCCTATGGGGAGTATGACCGGCGCGCCAAAGATTTCCGCTATGAAGATCATCGAGGAACTGGAAGATGCCAAACGCGGACTATATAGCGGCGCAGTGGGATACTTCACTCCAAACGGCGACTTCGATTTTAATGTGGTGATTCGTAGTATCCTTTATAATTCTGAAAAAGAATATGTTTCTTTTTCGGTTGGTGGAGCGATAACGGCGCAGTCAATTCCGGAGAAGGAATATGAAGAATGTCTTTTAAAGGCAAAAGCGATGCGGCAGGTGCTTTCTTAAATCAGGCTTTTGTATCTTTGAATTGATATGGAAAAAGCCTTTAAGAATCTTATCAGAAACGAACTTTCTTACCTTTGTAATTCCAGGTTATTGCTGGCAGTTAGTGGCGGGTTAGATAGTGTAGCACTTCTGCATTTGTGCAAAGAGGCCAAACTGGATTTCGCTGTTGCCCATTGCAATTTTAATCTCCGTGGAAAAGAAAGCGATGCAGATGAACGCTTCGTTAAAGAGCTGGCAAAAGAGACGGAAACCGAGGTCTTCTCCCAGAATTTTGATACCGAAAAATATGCTGAGGATAAAGGGTTTTCTATCCAAATGGCTGCGAGGGATTTGCGTTACCACTGGTTTGAAGAGTTAAGACTTCAGCATAAATTTGATTTTGTACTCACCGCCCATCACGCCAACGACGATTTAGAGACTTTTCTTATAAATCTTGTTCGGGGGACCGGGCTGGAAGGCCTTTCGGGAATAAAAACGGAGAATAAGAAAGTAATTCGCCCCTTGCTTCAATTTTCAAGGAAAGAGATTGAAGCTTACGTGAAAGAGCAACATATAGAATGGCGGGAAGATAGCAGCAATGCCTCTATCAAATATCTTCGGAATAAAATAAGGCACGATATGGTGCCGCTTTTTGAGGAACTTAACCCTGAGTTTTTAAAGTCTTTTTTGCAAACCCAGTCTCATCTAAAGGAAAGTCAGGACCTGGTGGAGGACTACATCAGCCTTATCTATCCCGAAACGGTAAAGAAGGGAAAGTTGGGTTATGAACTGGATATTGCTTTCCTTCAGAAGATCCCAAATACCAAATCGGTTTTATATCAATTGTTGAAATCTTTTGGTTTTACTGAATGGAACGATGTTCATAATCTCCTGAGGGCTCAACCGGGTAAGATGGTTTTTTCGGCTACACACAGGTTGATAAAAGACCGGGAGAAGCTTATACTTACTGAACTACCTTCAGAAACCCACAATCAGGATTTTCTGATTGAGGAAAATGAAGAATTTGTGATGCTGCCTATAGGTACTTTTACATTTTCTGAAGTTAAGGAAATAGAGGAGAAGGCAAAAAATTGTATTTATGTTGATCCGGAGTTGCTTGAGTACCCGTTAGTTGTGCGCAAATGGCGAAAAGGAGACTACTTTTATCCTTTTGGAATGAAAGGAAAGAAGAAGCTTAGCGACTTCTTTAAGGACAAAAAATTATCCATACCCGAAAAGGAAAACAGCTGGTTGCTGTGTTCGGGAGAAAAAATAGTTTGGGTGATCAATCAACGCGCCGATAGCCGGTTTGCAATAGGTTCACCAGATCAGAAAATATTAAAAATCACCTGTAATTTATGAGGTACCTGGCAAGTCTGTTTCTATTAGTTTTTTCATTCACAACGGCTAATGCACAGTTTTTTGACGACAATGATCAAAATTATCAGTTTTCAAATCCAATAAGCTGGGAAGCTGAGGTAGAACAGGAGAACGATAGTATTTACAACCTTATTTTTACCGCCAAGCTGGAAGAAGGCTGGCACCTGTATTCTCAACAGGAAGCCGACATTGATATCGCACCAATCCCCACTAAATTCACCTATAATAATACTCCAGAAACCTATGAACTTATAGGTGAGACCGAAGAGCCCGAAGCCGAGCCTTATTATGATGAAGTCTTTGGCGCAGATATTATTTATTTTGAAGATGAAGTGGTCTTCACTCAAAAAATTAAGGTGATTAATCCTGAAGGACCTGAAGTAGTTGCTGAGGTTTATTTTTCGGTTTGTGATGATGAGCAATGTTTGCCCCCGGAAACAGAGCGTTTCACCATATCCCTCCAGGACAAACAAGTAACCGCTGGTTTTACCGATCTTGAGATTTCTGACAGGGATCAGGAACTCGCCGATGCCCTGGATATGAATCTTAAGGGGATGGAGGCTTACCATACCGAAGAGGAAGACGGGGGGAGTAATTTTACCAATATATTTTTATTAGGATTTCTTGGAGGTCTTATCGCCTTGCTGACTCCCTGTGTATTTCCTATGATTCCCTTAACGGTTTCATTTTTTACCAAAGGAGCGAAAAACCGAAAAAGAGGAACCATTAATGCTATATCATATGGATTTTTTATTGTTCTTATTTATCTTTTACTGAGCTTACCCTTCCATCTTCTGGATAGTGTAAATCCAGAATTACTGAATAATATTTCCACCAATGTTACGCTGAATGTTCTCTTCTTCGTCATCTTTATAATTTTCGCTTTTTCCTTCTTTGGATATTATGAAATAACCCTGCCCAGTTCGTGGAGCAGTAAAATGGATGATAAAGCTTCCAGTGTAGGAGGATTCATCGGGATTTTCTTTATGGCACTAACCCTCGCCCTGGTTTCGTTTTCATGTACCGGACCAATTCTCGGTTCTTTGCTTGGAGGTTCGTTAACCAGTGATGGTGGTGCTATGCAGCTTTCAGTAGGTATGGGTGGTTTTGGCCTAGCCCTGGCTTTACCATTTGCTCTTTTTGCCCTTTTCCCTAACTGGTTAAATTCGCTGCCAAAGAGTGGTGGATGGCTTAACACTGTTAAGGTTGTCCTTGGTTTTATAGAGCTGGGACTTGCCTTTAAATTCCTTTCCAATGCCGATCTTGTACAGCACTGGGGGCTTTTAAAACGTGAAATATTTATTGGGATCTGGATCCTTGCAGGTTTAGGTCTGGTGGCTTATCTCTTCGGATTGCTTCGCTTTCCACACGATGGACCTAAGCAAAGAATAAGCAAAGGCCGTTTTGGAGTAGGAGTGCTTGTACTCCTGTTTGTGATCTATTTAATTCCCGGACTAACTAATACCAGCCACGCAAATCTGAAATTGCTGAGTGGATTCCCACCTCCATTATTTTATAGTGTGTATGATAAAGGCACCGAAGCACCCCTTGGCCTTGAAGCTTACAAAGACTGGGATAAAGGTCTTGAAGCAGCAAAAAGAGAAAATAAACCAATAATGATAGATTTCACCGGCTGGGCCTGCGTTAACTGCCGTAAAATGGAGGAACAGGTTTGGAGCGAACCTGAAGTTTTTGAGACTATTAGAGACGATTATATTCTTATCTCCCTGTATGTAGATGACCGTAAAGATTTGGAAGAGGAGGAGCAGTTTAATTACATAAGGCCAAATGGCAGTATTAAACCAATAAAGACTATTGGTGATAAATGGGCCACTTTTCAAACCATCAATTTCCGTAATAACTCACAACCTTTTTATGTGCTGGTAGATCCTGAGGTGAATATGTTGCATGAACCCGTAGGTTATATGCCAGATGCCGATAAATATTACAAATGGCTGCAGGAAGGACTGGAAAAATTCAAGGAGACTTCTAAAAATTAAATTTTCTTCTTGTTTATGCGGGTAATTTCTATCTTTAGGAACTTAAAAAAATATTCTTAAGATGAATTTACTCCGAAATTTTTTTATTGTATTGTTTATCAATGGTCTTAGCCTGCAACTTGTTGCTCAAACCGAGGAATTTAAGGTAAAAGAGCATTACAATAAAACAGAAGTAACTATCCCGATGCGGGATGGTGTTAATTTGCATACCACTATATATTCACCCAAAGATACTTCTAAAGACTATCCAATTCTTATGCAGCGAACTCCGTATAGTTCGCGTCCCTACGGGGAAGATCAGTTCCGTTCGCTTATAGGACCCAATAAATTCCTGATGGAGGAAGGCAATATTATTGTCTATCAGGATGTGCGGGGCCGATGGATGAGCGAGGGGAAATATGATAATATGAGGGCTTATATACCCGAAAAAACCGGAAATCAAACCGATGAATCTAGCGATACTTACGATACCATTGAGTGGCTTATAAATAATATTGAAAACAATAACGGTCGGGTTGGTACCTGGGGAATTTCTTATCCCGGGCATTACGCGATAGCTTCTTTACTGGATGCCCATCCCGCCCTTAAAGCTGCTTCTCCCCAGGCAGGGATCGGGGATTTTTATTTTGATGACTTTCATCATAACGGAGCTTATCTTCTAAGCTACTGGAGAGCAACCGCACTTTTTGGATATCAGAAAGATGGCCCTACTGATGAAGCCTGGTATGAACTTCCCGGTCTCGGTACCCAGGATCAATACCAGTTTTTTCTGGATGTTGGGCCATTGAGCAATCTTGATGAATATTACAGAGAAGACAATGAATTCTGGCAGCAGTTAAAGGAACATCCTAACTACGATGAATTCTGGCAGAGCCGCGGGATCATTCAGCATTTAGAAGATATAGAACCGGCCGTGATGGTAGTAGGCGGACTTTTTGATGCTGAAGACTTGTATGGTCCCTTTGAGACCTATAAAAATATTGAAAAACGAAGCGATAACTACAACACTATGGTGATGGGGCCATGGAGCCACGGAGACTGGGCACGCTTAACCGAAAGACAGGCTGTAGGAAATGTTTATTTTGGTGATAATATTTCAAAAGATTATCAGCAGAATATAGAGACTAAATTCTTTAATCACTTTTTGAAAGGGGAAGCAAATGATAATTCCGGCTTGCCTGAGGCTTACTTATATGACACAGGAGACCGCGAATGGAATACCTACGACCAGTGGCCTCCAAAGGGTGAGGAAAAAGTGTTTTTCCTGGGTGATGACCAGAAGCTCACTAATGAGGCTTCAGAAACAGAGAAAAGTTTTGTAAGCGATGTAAAGAAACCGGTTCCTTATAACGATGAGATCAAGGCGGTTTTCACGCCACGAGAATATATGACCGGCGACCAGCGCTTTGCTGCGAGAAGGCCCGATGTGCTTATTTTTGAAACCGAACGTCTCGAGGAAGATATGAAGCTTGCCGGAGAAATTGAAGCCATTTTACAGGTAGCCACCACGGGTACCGATGCCGATTGGGTAGTGAAGGTGATTGATGTTTATCCTATGGATTCTGAAAATTATGAGGAAACTATGCCGCATCTAAATATGGATAACTATCATATGATGGTGCGAAGTGAGGTAATGCGCGGGCGTTTCAGAAACAGTTTTGAAAATCCTGAGCCTTTCACTCCAAACCAAAAAACCGAAGTGGCTATTAAACTCCAGGATATAAACCATACCTTTAAGAAAGGTCATAAATTGCAAATTCAGGTGCAGAGTACCTGGTTCCCACTTATAGACCTTAATCCACAAACCTTTGTGCCTAATATTTTTGAAGCTTCAGAAGAAGATTTCAAAACGCAAACCCATACTGTTTATGGTGATTCCAGGATTAAATTCACCGAAGTAAAAAATTAATTTCTTAATGAATTTCAGAATAAAAAAACAATATATAATTATACTTCTGTTGACGGTTTTTGTTGCCTGCGGAGAAGAAAAAAACAATTATTCGGAAGCTGAAAAAGAAAAAGCTTCAGCTGAACTCAATCAGTATTTTGAAAAGGAATTTCAGAAGGATGTAGATGATTCCCCCATGTTGCAAACGCGTCTGGGCTATAAATCAAATTATGATAAATGGGATGATTTTTCCCACCTGAAATATGCCGAAGATCTCAAAAAAGCAAAAAAACGCCTTGAATATCTTAAAACGGTTGATGTTGAAGCCCTGAACGAAGAAACCCGGTTAAGCTTCAGGTTGTATAAACAGCAAATTGAAAATGAGATCGCCGACTATGATTATCGCTTCTACAATTATCCTGTAAATCAGATGCACGGCTACCAGTCAGAATTGCCTGCTTTTCTTATCAACATGCACCGCATCGATTCGGTGAGTGATGCCCGGGATTATATTTCGCGTCTGGAAGGTTTCCCGGGTTTGATAGAAGATATCATTGGGAATATTAAAATAAGGGAGCAGAATGGAATAGTTCCTCCAAAATTCGTCTTTGATAGAGTATTGGAGGACAGCAGGAATATTATTAAAGGGAAACCTTTTGGAAAAGCCAGTGAACAAAGTGTGTTTTTAAAAGATTTTTATACAAAAGTTCAGGCGCTGGATATTTCCGCGGAGGAAAAACGAAAGCTTATTAGCGATGCAGAACAGGCGCTTATCAATAAAGTGAAACCCGCTTACGAAAATCTGATCGCTACTTTGGAAAATCAGCAAAAGCGTGCGACTATTGAGGATGGAGTATGGAAATTCCCAAAAGGAATCGAATTTTATAACAATGCCTTAAAGAGATTCACTACCACTAATCTTACTGCGGAGGAAATTCACGAGATGGGAAAATCTGAAGTAGCCAGGATCCATGCCGAAATGGAGGTTCTTATGGAGGAAGTTGGATTTGAGGGGTCTATGCAGGAATTTTTCGATTTTATGCGGAATGATCCGCAATTCTATTACGAAGATTCTCCAGAAGGGCGGGCAAAGTACCTCGCTGAAGCCACCGATATTATCAACACTATGAAAGGACGACTCGATGAGCTCTTCCTAACCCAGCCCAAAGCCGATATTGTAGTAAAGGCAGTAGAACCTTTTAGAGAACGTAGTGCAGGTAAGGCTTTTTATCAGCAACCAGCAAAAGATGGTTCCCGGCCCGGTACTTATTACGCCAATTTATATGATATGAAAGCTATGCCAATCTATCAGATGGAAGCTTTGGCTTACCATGAGGGAATTCCCGGCCATCATATGCAGTTGGCTATTGCCCAGGAACTGGAAAATATTCCTGAATTCAGAAAGCACAGCTTCTATACGGCCTATATTGAGGGATGGGGACTCTATAGCGAGCTTGTTCCAAAAGAAATAGGCTTTTATGAAGATCCATATTCAGATTTTGGAAGGCTTGCCATGGAACTCTGGCGATCCTGCCGCCTGGTTGTAGATACCGGAATTCACGCTAAAAAATGGACACGGGAAGAAGGTATTGACTATTATAAACAAAACACCCCGAATGCCGAAAGTGATGCCGTTAAAATGGTGGAAAGACATATTGTAATGCCCGGTCAGGCCACGGCTTATAAAGTGGGTATGAATAAGATCCTTGAATTAAGGGAAACCGCCATGACAGAATTAGGTGATGATTTTGATATCAGGGAGTTCCACGATCTGATATTATTAAATGGGGCTATGCCATTAAATATTCTGGAGGAAAGAGTGATGGACTGGATAGAAGAGAAAAACTAATTAATCAGAAATATTGAGAACGATCACAGAAGAAGAACTGAAGACCATCCAATTGGTGAACAAACAGCAAAACAAGCTTGAAATTCTCAATTATGGAGCGGCCATTCTTAGTTTTATAATTAAGGATAAAAAGGGAAAACCCACCAATGTGATAGTTTCTCCCAAAGCCACTGAATTTGTAAAGCCGGTTTATAAAAGCCATAATAAATGTTTTGGGGCATCTGTAGGGCGTTATGCCGGCCGGATCTCCGGCGGAAAATTTAAATTGGATGACCAAACCTATGAGCTTCAACAAAAAGACGGAGTTCATCTTCACGGCGGAGATTATGGGTTTCCTTATAAAATTTGGAAAATAGAAGAACAGACATCCGGAGAAAACCCATCGGTTAAACTTTCTTACCTCAGTGAAGATGGGGAAGAGGGCTACCCCGGAAATTTAAAGGCAACAGTAAAATACACCCTCACCGAGGAAAATGAAATTTTAATTGAATACACCGCCTCCAGCGATAAGAAAACAGTAGTTAACCTTACAAATCATGCTTATTTTAACCTTAATGGGGAAGGTAGTGTGAGTGATCATTTTCTTCAAATTTCAGCAAAAAAGATTCTAAAGGTGGACGATCAAATGTTGCCAACAGGAGATCTGGTAAAACTTAAAAATCAACCAAAAGATTTTAGCCAGAGCAAACTTATTGGAAATCGCCCGTTAGACGATAGTTTTGTACTTATTAATGACAAAGATGAAAATGCGGCAGTGCTGTTTGCTCCACTAACCGGAATAAAAATGGAAATCAAGACCAATCAGCCAGCCTTGGTGGCTTATGTCCCTGAAGAATTACCGAATGATCTGGAGTATAAAACCCTGATTTCAGAGAAGTATCCCTCTATTTGTCTGGAAGCGGAAAATTTCCCCGATTCTCCTAATTTCAGAAATTTTCCATCCAGCATACTTAAACCCGGAGACTTATACTATAACCGGATTTCCCTGAACTTTAAGGTAGTTTCCTGATATATAATAATAACCGTATTTATTACTGTTATTAAATATTAAATTTTATATTTAACAAAAATTTCACAAGCTTTCTGGGGCATTAAAAGCTATACATAATAATAGAATAAGGTATGGAGTTTGGATTTTTAGATCAGGTGGTTTTTGTTGTTTATGCATTAAGCATCGTTGCGATTGGATTGTGGGTTTCCCGGGGGAAGGGAAGCACTTCTGAAGATTATTTTCTGGCAGGTAAATCGCTCCCCTGGTGGGCTATTGGAGCCTCGTTGATAGCTGCAAATATCTCTGCAGAACAATTCATAGGAATGTCGGGCTCTGGTTTTGCTATAGGCCTCGCCATCGCTTCCTATGAATGGATGGCGGCTTTAACCTTGCTCATTGTAGGTAAATTTTTCCTGCCAATTTTCATAAAGAAAGGGTTGTATACTATCCCCGAATTTGTGGAGGTCCGTTACGGTACAAGTCTCAAAACCATTCTTGCCGTATTTTGGATTGCGCTCTTTATTTTTGTTAATCTTACCTCGGTACTATACCTGGGAGCTACTGCGCTGGATACCATTATTGGAGATGGCGATGGTTCCATTTTCCTTTATTCAATTTTCGGACTTGCTCTTTTTGCTGCAGCTTACTCTCTCTATGGAGGGCTGTCGGCGGTAGCCTGGACCGATGTTGTCCAGGTTATTCTACTAATAATTGGTGGTTTGATAATGACTTATATAGCTCTGGATAATGTTACTGATGGGGGCGGAGTAATAAATGGAATGGTTTCTATTTATGAACAGGTTCCAGACAAGTTTTCGATGATCCTCGAAAAAGGCGAGATTATCACGCCCAATGGAAAAGATGCTTGGTGGGACCTTCCGGGTCTGGCCGTACTTATTGGTGGGATGTGGGTAGCCAACCTTTATTACTGGGGTTTTAACCAGTATATAATTCAAAGAACCCTGGCGGCAAAAAGCTTAAGGGAATCTCAGAAAGGTATTGTTCTGGCTGCTTTTCTAAAGCTGGTTATACCTCTTATAGTTGTAATACCCGGTATTATCGCTTTTGTAATGAATACCGGACCAAACGGAGAGATCTCTTCTGCATTTACCGACATTTCTTTCTTTTCAGGGAATGGAAATGTAATTAACGATAATGCAGCTCCCTGGTTGATCAAGGAATTTATTCCGGCAGGACTTAAAGGCCTCGTTTTGGCTGCCCTTGCTGCGGCCATCGTATCTTCTGTAGCTTCTATGCTTAACTCTACGGCAACCATTTTTACAATGGATATATATAAGCCCTATTTCCAAAAAAGAAAATCTGAAAAAGGTCTTGTTAAAGTTGGTCGTATCTCTGCTTCTGTTGCCCTTATTATCGCGGTAATACTGGCGCCCCAATTAAAGAATCTTGGGCAAGTATTCCAATACATTCAGGAATATACCGGAGTTGTGAGTCCGGGAATTCTGGCAGTATTTATGCTGGGACTCTTCTGGAGAAAAACTACGAATAAGGCTGCCATTTATGGAGTACTGGCATCCATCCCAATTGCATTTTACTTCAAAATAGGACCGAACGGATGGATTGATAGTCCGTTCTTTCTTAATATTCCATTTATGCATCAAATGATGGCGACCTGGATTCTTACCATGGCACTAATGGTCGTAATAAGCCTGGTGGAAGGCAAGGGTAAAAACCATGAGAAATCTATTCCTTTAACCAAAGACTTATTTAAAACTGGTCCGGCTTTCAATATTGGAAGTTTTGCCGTGCTGCTTATCGTGGTAATGCTTTACGCCTTATTCTGGTAAAAACCTTTTAAATTTACCGGAAGGAGTAATGTTCATCCGGTAATTCTCTTAATCTTTGTGCAGCTTGTTCCGCTGTGATATCGCGCTGCGGACCTGCAAACATTTCATAGCCTACCATGAACTTCTTAACCGTTGCCGAGCGTAACAGGGGCGGATAAAAACTCATATGAAAATGCCATTCGGGGTGTTCCAGGCCATCGGTGGGGGCCTGGTGTATCCCCGAAGAGTAAGGAAAAGAAGTCTCAAAAAGGTTATCGTATTTAATGGTAAGCTTCTTTATTATTTTGGCAAAATCTACTTCCTCTTCTTCGTTTAACTGCCCGATGTGCTGATAATGGTTTTTCGGAATTATCATGGCCTCAAAGGGCCAAACGGCCCAGTATGGTACCAGTGCAACAAAATGTTCCGTTTCCTCAAGGATTCTTTCCTTTAATTTCAACTCCTGTTTCAGGTAGTCTGAAAGCAGGCTGCGTTTATTTTCTAACCAATATTTTTTAAGATGTTCAGATTTTTTCTGAACTTCTGTCGGAATAGATTTCTGAGACCAGATCTGCCCGTGAGGATGTGGGTTGCTGCACCCCATTATATCCCCTTTATTTTCGAATATCTGTACGTAGTTTATGTTTTGCTTTGCCCCTAGATTAGCATATTCTTTTTTCCACAGTTTTACGACTTCAGTAATATCTTCAATTTTCATTATTGGAAGGGTGAGGGAGTGATCTGGTGAAAAACACACCACCTTACAGATGCCGCTTTCAGGTTCGGCTTTTAGAAGATCTTGTTCAAAGGCTTCCGAAGGATTTTTCGGCAAAAGTGCCGGGAAGTCATTTTCAAAAGAAAAAGGCTTTTTGTATTCAGGATTGGTTTTTCCGCTATTACGTGTATTACCAGGACACAGGTAACATGTAGGATCGTAGGTTTCCCTTTTTTCGGTGGTTTGTTTCTCGGTTTTCCCCTGCCAGGGTCGTTTGTTCCGGTGTGGAGAAACCAGGATCCATTCCCCGGTGAGTATATTATATCTTCTGTGTGGAGTGGTATTGATATCTGTGTTCATGATCTTAGTTTTTGTAGATAATGGTACCTGCATCGGCTTCAACGATAATTGGTTCCGGGTGTATCCCGAATTCTTTGAAATAGGCTTTGTCAGCTTCCTGAATAAAATCATCAATTTTATCGACTTCGATAAGATTGATGGTGCATCCACCAAAGCCACCGCCCATCATCCGGGCACCGTGAATAAAATTCTTATCACGGGAAAGATCTACGAGGAAATCCAATTCGGAACAGCTTACTTCATACCTATGTTGGAGCCCATCGTGAGAGGCACACATCAATTCGCCAAATTTTTCGAGATCACCTCTTTTTATCGCTTCAGCAGCTTTTAGAACCCTGATGTTCTCTTCGATCACATAACTGCATCGCTCATAGATTTTGCCTGGTAATTTATCTCTGTGGCTTTCAAGCAATTGTTCATCTACGTCACGCAGACTTTTTACCTGCGGATTATCCTCAGCGATAATTCTTATACCTTCTTCGCATTCCTGCCTTCGGGTGTTGTATTCGCTATCGGCCAGGCTGTGGGAAACTCTGGTATTCAGCAGTAAAATTTTACAATTCTTGAAATCAGCCGGGATATATTCAGCATCGAGGCTTTCGCAATCAAGAAGAATTAAATGATCTTTTTTGCTCATCACCGAGGCATACTGATCCATAATCCCGCAATTGGAACCAACGAAATTATGTTCCGCACGTTGAGCGAGTTCAATGATGTCAATTTTGCTAAGCTGAAGATCAAAAAGTTCATTCAATCCACTGGCCAGGCCGCATTCTAAAGCTGCTGATGAACTTATTCCTGCTCCAATGGGTAATTCACTCTTTAAAACACAATCGAAGCCGCTGAGCTGTTTTCCTAATTTCTGTATTTCATTGACCACACCAAGAATATAATTTTCCCAGGCATTTTCGCTTTTTTCAATCTTTTCCAAACTAAATTCAAAAGAAGAATTATAGGTTTCACTATAAAGTCGGCAAAGGGATACTGGATCGTTTTTACGGAGTTTAAAATAGATCTTTTTGTCTATTGCCGTAGGCATCACAAAACCATTATTATAATCGGTATGTTCCCCAATAAGATTTATGCGTCCGGGAGATTCTATTTCAATCTGGCCCGAAAAATCTTTATAATTTTTAAAACTGAATTCGCTGTTCAATACTTAAAACTTTAGATGAGTTCAAAGGTAATAAATGTATAATTTACATTAATCCACTTATGAAGAAAATTTTCTTTTGCATATATTTATCAAAAATAAAATAGATGCCTGAAACTATTATCGATTTCTATCAGCCCAGTGAAAAAATGTATGTGGCCACAGATTGTTTGATCTTCGGTTTTGATGAGGGACAACTAAAGTTACTGGTTTTTAAACGAAGAGTTGAACCCAGAAAAGGAGAATGGTCTTTAATAGGCAGTTTTGTTAATTTGGATGAGGATGTGGAGGAAGCTGCTAAAAGAGTTCTTGCTGAAATAACCGGCCTGGAGAATGTTTATATGGAGCAATTAGGTGCCTATGGAGCTGCCGAAAGGGATCCCGGATATAGAACTATTTCAATTGTTCAATATGCTTTGATAAGGATAAACGACTATGACAAAAAGTTGGTGGAAAGTCATGGAGCTCATTGGTTCGATATAAACGAGGTGCCCGGGCTTGTTTTAGACCATGATAAGATGTTGGCTGATGGTCTTGAGAAATTACGAAGAAAGGCCCGCTATCAACCTATTGGTTTTGAGCTTTTACCCGAGAAATTCACCATTCCCCAGTTGCAGAAACTTTATGAGGTAATCTACCAGAAGGAGCTGGATGGAAGAAATTTCCGAAAAAAACTTCTTTCCCTGAATGTGCTTATAAAACTTGATGAAAAAGACAAGTCAAACTCCCGTCGGGGAGCATTCCTTTATAAGTTCGATCACAAAAACTATCAGCAATTACTAAAATCGGGATATAACTTCGAAATAGCCTGATAAGTATCGCTGAATGTTAAATCTAAAAGTTATGTTAAAAAATTAAGAGTAAATTTTTTGTTTTTAGTAATATAATTGTAAGATTTACATTTATAGAAATTCTGAAAAAGAAAAGAGTTATGGGTGATAAATATTCAAGGCGTGATGCCCTTAAAACCTTGGTGATTGGTTCAGGAGCGCTTAGCATTGGGGGGGTGGTTTCATCCTTTGCAGCCATTAATTTTATCGACAAGCACCAGGCTGATAAAAATAGCAGGAATATTAATCATTCTGTGTGCCGTTGGTGTTTTGCAGATATTCCTTTAGATAAATTCGCCCAGCAATGTGCAGCTATGGGGATAGGCGCTATAGATCTTTTAAAACCTTCGGAATGGGATACCGTGGAAAAACACGGCCTTGTTTGTTCTATGGCTACCGATGATTTTGCGGATATAGAAAATGGATTTAATGAGACTGAGAATCACGAAGTACTTCAGAAGAATTATAAGGGACTTATTGATAAAGCTTCAGAACACAATATCAAAAATGTTATTGTGTTCTCCGGAAACCGCCGGGGAATGGATGAGAAATCCGGGATAAAAAATTGCGTAACTGGTCTCAGACCACTCCTTGAATATGCCGAAAACAGAAATGTTAACCTGGTAATGGAACTTCTTAACAGCAAGGTGGATCATCCTGATTATATGTGCGACAACACTGAATGGGGAGTTGCGCTGGCCGAAGAACTCGATGCGCCTAACTTTAAACTGCTATACGACATCTACCATATGCAGGTGATGGAAGGCGATATAATCGCTACTATTAAAAAGCATCACAAGCATATTAACCATTATCACACTGCCGGTGTTCCCGGTCGAAATGAGATCAATGATAGCCAGGAACTTAATTATTCGGCAATTATGCGAGCAATTGTGGAAACAGGCTTTGACGGCTATGTCGCCCAGGAATTCATTCCAACCTACGATAATAAAATGGCGGCTTTGCAGGAAGCTATAAAAATTTGTGATGTCTAAAACCCTAAGTTAAATGTTTTTAAGATTACTTGTAATTTGTTTGGCTGTTTTTGTTTCAGACATCGCTTTTTCCCAGGAAAAGGGAGATGTTTACGTAGATGATAACGGACTTATGCACTGGAGCGATAACGGGGAAGAGGTTAGAGGCTTTGGAGTAAATTATTCGGCACCTTTTGCTCACGGATATCGTTCGGCGCAAAAACTAGGTGCAGATCTAAAGGATGTTATAGACCAGGATGTATATCATTTTTCACGGCTTGGCTTTGATCTTTATCGCATCCACGTTTGGGACACGGAAATTAGTGATGAAGAGGGTAATTTGCTGGAAAATGAACACTTGGAAATTTTCGACTATCTTCTAAAACAATTAAAAGATCGGGGGATAAATTTTGTGATTACTCCCATTGCATATTGGGGGAACGGTTGGCCTGAACCCGATGAAAATACTCCAGGCTTTTCTAATAAATATGGAAAAGCTGGAAGCCTAACCAATCCTGATGCTATAAAGGCCCAGGAAAATTACCTGGCGCAGTTTTTAAACCATGTGAATCCTTATACCGGAGTTGCTTATAAAGATGAGTCCAATATTATTGCTTTTGAAGTTAGTAATGAACCACACCACAGAGGCGAACCGGAGGAGGTGACAGCCTTTATTCAGAAAATGGTAGATGCAATGCGCAGTACCGGTACAGGAAAGCCGATTTTTTACAATGTTAGCCACAGTATCAACCTGGCTGAAGCCTATTTTGATGCCGATATTCAAGGGGGAACCTTTCAGTGGTACCCGACCGGGCTGGGCTTTCAGAAGGAACTGGAAGGCAATTTACTGCCAAATGTGAATGATTATCATATTCCATTTGATGACGTGATAGCCAAAAATAAGGCGGCTAAACTGGTTTATGAATTCGATGCGGCCGATGTGAATAAATCCTACATCTATCCCGCGATGGCCCGTAGTTTCAGGGAAGCCGGAATCCAGATAGGGACTCACTTTGCCTACGATCCTACTTACCTGGCTCACGGGAATACGGAGTACAATACGCATTATATGAATTTGGCTTATACACCACAAAAAGCCCTTGCCTTGATGATTTCAGGGGAAGTATTTCGCCAGGTTCCTGTAAACAGCGATTTTGGTACTTATCCCGAAAATCTCAAATTTCAGGATTTTGAGGTCAGTTATGAGGATGATCTGGCGGTTTTAAATTCCGAAGAAAAATTTATCTATACCAATAGTAATTCCCTTTCGCCAAAATCTGGAGATGATATTAAGCTCATTGCCGGTTTTGGAAATTCAGAACTGGTAAAATACGAAGGAAAAGGTGCTTATTTCCTGAATAAATTACAGGACGGGGTTTGGCGGTTAGAGGTTATGCCCGATGCTATTTTGATAGATAATCCGTTTGGAGCTAATAGCCTGGAAAAAACCGTTGCCGTCATCAACTGGAACGAATGGGAAATGAGCCTGGATTTGCCAGGACTTGCAGATGGCTACAGTATTGAGGCTTTAAATGAAGGCAATGATTTTAAACCTGAAGTTTCAGAGGAGAGTTTTAAAATTAAACCCGGAACCTATCTTCTGAAAGCTCCGGGAGTGAATTTCGATAAAACTTCAGCAGATCTAGAAAATTTCAGCCTGGATGAATTTAGTGCGCCGGAGTCTACTGTGGAAAGAACCTATGTGATTCACGAGCCGGTTAGGGAAATCTCTTCAGCTTTAGAATTACAAATTTCCGCAGAGATTGTTTCTAATAAAAAGATCGAAAAAGTAGAAGCCTGGTTGCAAAACGGCAATACTTACGAAAGTATTGAATTGAAAAATAGAAAGGACTACACATATTCAGCTGAGGTTCCGGAAAACCTGCTGGCTCAGGGTTTTCTGGAATATCGAATAATTGTAACAACCGATTCGGGAGATTTTACTTTCCCGGGAAATGTAGTAGGCAATCCCGGGGATTGGGATTTTCATGCTGCTGAAGAATATAAAGTGAGGGTAGTGCCGGAGGATTCTCCAATAGTTCTTTTTTATGCGATGGAAGACGAAGATTATGTAGTAGGAGAGTGGTTGCCGACACTAAATTTGGTGCCAACAGCCAACCCGAATGAAGCCGAATATCAGGTAAATGTAGAGGAATTATTCAGAAAAGACATTGAAAATCCCGAAGCATCTCCAATTTATGATTATTCCTTTAAGTATAATTTCAACAGAAAAACTCAGGGGCGAAGAGCTGAATTTTCCGAAAAAGACAAACTTATTGTGAAAGCCAGAGCTTTAAATGAGAAACCCACAAAACTACAGGTTGCCTTATTGATGAAAAACGGAGCTGCTTTTGGGACGATTCTCAGCCTGAACCCTGAAACCCAAGAATATGAAATCTCCCTGAAAGACTTAAAACCGGTAAAAACCGTTACGCTACCAAGACCTTACCCTACATTTTTGCCCTATTATTTTGAGCATAATAATTCAGATGATTTTAATATTGAGGAAGTTGAAAGCCTTCAGTTTTCTATCGGGCCCGGCCTGGATGAAGAAGAACAATTGGAAAAGCACGGGGTGGGAATTATCCGCGTTCTGATGAAATAATTAATTTAATCTTCCCCAAAACAAAAAGGTCTTTCAGAATTACTGAAAGACCTTTTTTAATCTAATCTTACAAGAGTTTGCTATCCACATTTGGAAGAACCGCAGTCCTGACAGGTAAGGCAGCCTTCCTGGTACATAAGATTAGATGATCCGCAATTGCTGCATTTTTGTTTTTGAGCGAGGGTGCCATCGGCAACATATCGCTTAAGGGCCCGGGCTACACCGTTTTTCCAGGTGTTTATAGACTCGCTGTCTAATTGCAGACTATTGATGAGGTCTACCACTTTTTCTATAGACATACCGTGGCGCAGGGTACTTGAAATAAGTTTTGCGTAATTCCAATATTCAGGATTAAATTTATGAGATAATCCTTCTATGGTTGTTTTGTAACCGCGTTTGTTCTCATATTGGAAGTCATACCTCGAAGTCCCATCTTCATTTCTGTTCTTGATGATGAGTCCGTCGTTTACCCAACGTGGGATAAGAATTCCATCTTCATCATCAGAAAATCCGGTGAAGATCTCGTAAGGTCTATCGTCTATTAATCCTATAAAGGCGATCCATTTATCCTTGTTATTCTGGAACCTAACAACATCAGCGGTAAGAACTTCCGGCCTGGTGGTTGGGAAAGGGGAATGACTTGCTGTTTCTTGCTCTTCTTTTTTATCTTCATTCGATAGAAGAACTCCGCTTCGGGAGCCATCGCGATATACGGTTACTCCTTTACAGCCGGCTTGCCAGGCTTCAAGATAAAGTTGACCTACCAATTCTTCGGTAGCATCGTTTGGAAGGTTAATGGTTACACTAATGGAGTGATCTACCCATTTTTGAACCGCTCCCTGCATACGCACTTTGCTCAACCAGTCTACATCGTTGGAAGTGGCCTGGTAATATGGAGATGCTTTAACAAGTTCATCAAGTTCAACCTGAGTGTAAGAACGGTCTATGTCGTGGCCTTTAATTTTCATCCATTCCTTGAAGCGGTGATGGAAAACAACATATTCTTCCCAGGAATCACCAACTTCATCTACAAAGTCAATTCTACTGTCTTTATCGTTTGGATTAACCTTTCTTCTACGTTTGTAAACAGGCAGGAATACCGGTTCGATTCCAGAAGTAGTCTGGGTCATTAAGCTTGTAGTTCCGGTGGGAGCGATGGTAAGTAAGGCGATATTTCTTCGGCCGTACTCCTGCATTTCATAATATAGTTTTTCATCGGCATCTTTAAGTCGAAGGACGAATGGGTTGTTCTTCTCTCTTTCTGAGTCGAAAATTCCGAAAGCACCACGCTCTTTTGCTGCATAAACCGATGCGCGATATGCTTCAAGAGCGATGGTTTTATGGATCTCTGTTGAGAAATCTATGCCTTTATCGCTTCCGTATTTAATGCCAAGAGCGGCCAGCATATCACCTTCAGCAGTGATACCTATCCCGGTTCTTCTTCCTTCTTTAGCTTTCTTCTGAATATTTATCCATAGGTTACGCTCAACACCTTTTATCTCAAGCCCTTCAGGGTCGGCGTCTATTTTTTCTATGATCTTGTCTATTTTTTCCAGCTCAAGATCGATAATGTCATCCATAATTCGCTGAGCTGCTGCGATATGTTTTTTGAAAAGATCGAAATTGAAACTAGCCTTATCGGTAAAGGGATTCTCTACGTAAGAGTAAAGGTTGATCGCTAAAAGCCTGCAGGAATCATAGGGACAAAGCGGAATTTCCCCACAAGGATTTGTTGATACTGTTTTGTAACCTAGATCGGCATAACAATCCGGCACCGATTCGTTTATAATGGTATCCCAGAAAAGAATTCCCGGCTCGGCCGATTTCCACGCATTATGAATAATTTTTTTCCAGAGTTTATTAGCTTCAATTTCCCTGGTGATCTTTGGATTTTCACTGAATATTGGATATTTCTGAACGTAATTTTTGTTATCCTTTACCGCACGCATAAATTCATCATCTATACGCACAGAAACGTTGGCACCTGTAACTTTGCCCTGCTCCATTTTAGCGTTGATGAAATCTTCAGAATCAGGGTGATTAATAGAAACTGAAAGCATAAGTGCACCGCGTCTTCCATCCTGAGCCACCTCACGAGTAGAATTGGAATAGCGCTCCATAAAAGGAACAATTCCGGTAGAGGTAAGGGCCGAATTCTTTACAGCAGAACCCTTAGGGCGTATATGAGAAAGGTCATGGCCAACACCACCGCGGCGTTTCATAAGCTGTACCTGCTCCTGATCTATTTTCATAACCCCACCGTAGGAATCTGAATTCCCATCGTTCCCAATCACAAAACAGTTTGAAAGAGAGGCGATCTGGTAAGGATTTCCAATACCGGCCATCGGACTTCCCTGCGGAACGATATATTTGAAGTCTTTGATCAGGTCAAAAACCTCGTTTTCGCTCATCGGATTTGGATAACGTTTTTCGATTCGGGCAATCTCTTTTGCGATGCGGCGATGCATATCGTTTGGAGTAAGCTCATAAATATTCCCTTCAGAATCTTTCAGGGCATATTTGTTTACCCATACCCGGGCAGCTAAGTCATCTCCTTTAAAATACTCCAGGGAAGCCTTGAAGGCTTCGTCCTGATCGTAAGTTTTTGGAGGGGCGGTAGTTGTTGGCGCGCTCATACTCTATTTAAATTTTTCAGGTTAGTAATCCAGTTCTTGAGAAACTGTTTTGTAAATATAGAGAAAGATAAACAACAATTTGCATCATGAAAATAAAAAGTTATCAAAAATTAATTGTTAATAAGCTGAAAATCAGAAATATAATAATTTATCAACAGCAAAAAGTTTACAAATTTTGAAAAAAATGTAAATTAAATTTGGTAAGGGATAAGCTGCTGAATTTGAAGCAAAAAAGAGGCCGGCTAAAAATTAAGCCGGCCTTCTTTGAATTAACACCTATGAAAATTCAAAATAGATTCTTATTTTGAAACAGACCAGATGGCATATCCATTTGCAGGAGCTTCCAAACTAGCTGTTCCGTTTTCATCGGAGGTAGGGATGTATGTTGAGTTACCACTGTAATCTAAAAGGGTAACATTTTTCCAATTTGTTTGAACGTTTCGGCGTTTGGTATTCTCGCCGGTGCTAATATATATAATTAATCCGGGGTTTTCATTATTCCCGTTTCTTTTCATAATATATTCATCTTTATCTACATGGAGAATTTCAATGTCACCTACGGCCAAACTGTTATGAATCTCAATTAACTGCTGGATCTCGGCTTGAAAATTTTCATTTTCATAATCTGAATAGAAAATAGTGGGATATCCGGGATGCGTTAAAATAAAAGCATAAGCCTTCATTTTATTTTCTACGGAAATATTATTATCCTCATTATCGTCTTTTTCGGTATCATGATTTGCCGTAAAGGTTACTGCTTTATCAGGATGGGTTTTCCATAACATGTCTCTTTCCAAAAAAGTAAGATCGTCATGACGGTCAAAAGCTTCATCGAGTTTGTAAAAAGTTGCAAAATCGAAAGCCCCGCTTCCCGTTTCTTCTACATAATTGGCAAGATTTGATGCATTTCCATCCCAAAGCTCGGCTACAGAAAATCCGCCAACTTCGTCTAACCAGGCCTTAACCACCCAGGGTTCAAAACCGGCTACATAATCGAATCTCCAACCATCGAAGCCCATCTCATTCATATAATATTTAGCAACCGAATTCTCCTTTTTCCATAACCAATCCTGTACATACTCCTGGTTGTGATCAAGGTTTGTTTCTTCGTAGAACAAACTACCGTCATCATAGGGACTGGTACTGTTTGGATAGAAATTCTCATAATTTCTGTTAAACCATCCTGAAGCATTCCCGTTTTCTTCATTGAAAAGGGTCCAGGTATCCTTATCCCGGTACGGGTTATATTCTTTTCCTCCTCCTGAATTATGGTTTATCACAATATCGGCGATAACCTCAAGTCCCAGGTTATGAGACTTTTCGATAAGAGCTTCCAACTCAGTTCGTGTTCCAAACCTTGTTGGTGTGGTTTGTTGCTGATAATATTCCCCAAAGTCGAAATAATCTGAAGGATCGTAACCCATCGAATAACCACCCGATTGTCCTTTGGTAGCTACCGGAAACCATAAACGGTCTATTCCTGCATCTGCCCAACCTTCAACTTTATCTGAAAGTGTGGTCCACCATTCGTGGCGCGGTTCAACGTCCCAGTAAAAAGTTTGCATCATTACTTTTTGCCCGCTTGAGTAATTTCTCAGCTCCAGTAATTCCGGCTCATTTGGTTCCACGGGAATCTCTCCCGAATTATCATCACCGGGATCCACTATTTCATCATCATCTTTGGAACAGGAGCTGAAACTCAAAACGAGTCCCAAAAACACCGGGAGTATTAATTTTATTTTTTTCATCTTTTTAGAATTAAAAAAGAGGCCGTCTAAAAAGTAATTTTTGGGCGGTTTTTTTCTTTTGTGTTATTTGATCTGTAGGCTCTGGTCAGTTTTTCCTATTTTTTTAAGAATGAAAAATAGAAGTAGTATCTTTTCTCTTAGGCTATACTAAACTTCTTTAGGTTATGGGCCATTGCTATAAGCCCCATTTCGGTAGTTATTTTATCCATTCCCCGAAGCATAAACCTTTTGAAGCCCATATTTTGCTTAATATTCCCAAAAACGGCCTCTACATCCCAGCACCTTCGCTTACGATGGGCAATTCCTTCTTCACTGAGTAGCAGGCGCTTTG
>NZ_FOVL01000048.1 GCF_900115145.1 Salegentibacter flavus
GTAATATTAGCAGGCATTCCATTGATCACCGGATCTTCATTATCTTCAATATTTTCTATTATAACCTGTACCTCGGTTTCACACTCTCCATTACTGGCAATGAGAGTATAATCTCCGGGAGAAAGATCGGTAAATTCTCCATTATTAGGCTGAAAGGAATTATTGTTGCTATCGGTTAGCGTATAGGTTAGACTATTTTTAACTTCAAATTCTACATTTCCACTATTTTCACCACAAGTAGCATCGGTAGTAGAAAGAATGTTGGGGGTGGCCGGGGTCTCGGGAATATAAATACTTTTATTAGTTAAGGTAGTTGCAACACCATCGGATACTTCCAGGGTTACATTATAAGTCCCGGCTTCCTCAAAATCGAAGTTTGGATTTTCTGTTGAGCTATTGCCTAAACCATCAAAATTCCAGTTATAGACATAATCCTGGGTTTCACCGCCTGTAGTTTGATCATCAAACTGGACACTTGTGCTCCCACAAATTGCGTTATAGTCAAAATCTGCAACCAGGGGAGTTTTTATCACATAATTTTCAATGGCTCTATAACATTGAGCATTAGAGTTTCTTGGGGTACAATTTCTGGTGGTGGGATTGGTATACCAGTCCATATATAGATTTCGTAATTCCAATTCTTTTCCCCATTCCCAGGTAAACTCACTTATTTGATGATAACCAGAAGGAGGAATAGATTGACCATTATACAAACATTCCTGGACCAAAGGTTGTAGTACTCCGTCCACACTAATGTTATATTCCAAATAAAGAGAATAGCCATTACCTGAACTTCCTCCAAATTGAGCATATAAATATGCATCTACAGGTTGTCCTATTTGATAATTGGAATTAGATTGTAACGGAACTCCGTTTTCATCTCCAAGATAAAAATCGTTTACGGTTACGTTATTGCTACTACATTGAGCCTGCATCTGTAAAGAGCTTGCTATAGTAAAAATTACAGTTAAAATGCTTAATAAGTTAAAACCCAGCTTATTCGCAAGAGTAGTTTTCCAAATCATATCAGACATGTTTAGAATTAAGTTTAATCAATCATTTGTAGTGTTCTTTTCACAGAACACACTCAATTATTAAGTAGGTGTAGGTCTAAAATGATCTGTAGGGACAATCATTCATGTTTTCTTTTGGGAAAACAATATTTAAATCTTTGGGGATTTATTCAGAAAAGATAAACGATAAAATTAGGGGATTTTACCTATTGATTAATTGGGGGTTAATCTTTTTTGCCTATCAATTCTTTGGTAAAATTATAGTAAAATTCGCTTTATAAAAGGAATTTCTATTTTTTTAGATGTAAAGCAGAAATTAGTCGGTAAACAACTTGTTTTAAACCCAAAATATACTGGAAAACAGGTATTTTTTTTGAAGGTTTGGGAGTTGATTTAAAAGGTTTTGGAAGAAACAATAACTAAAAACCCGTAAAAAATACTTAAACCTGGAAGATAAAATTCTATTAAAAAGAAGCTTGGAATTACCTGAAATTTAAAAATATTTGGTGGCCAAACTGTAAAAATAGTTAAATAAAAGAGCCATCGAGAGTGTAATCTCAAGTCTGTCTAGACTTTGAAAATTAAATTAAAATTTTTAGACTAGATTATGACACAAGAAGAGATTAAAGAATTAAAGGA
>NZ_FOVL01000027.1 GCF_900115145.1 Salegentibacter flavus
TTTTTACTAATCGAAAGGTTCTTTGCGATAGTTTTTATTCCCTTTCCCTGTTGGCGTAGAAGAAGTATTTGTTTTACTTGACTCATTAGTTTTGGTTTTCCGGACATTTCTCATCTTTTGGTGGATACCACCAAATAAACTAAAACCTGAAAGAAAAAGCCTGGGGGGGTCAACATGCTCCCAAATAAATCATCCAGAGGGGTCAACATACTCCAGAATAATTTAAAATTCTAGCTATCTTCGTTTTCTTAAGGGGGGTCAGCATCCGCCAGAACGACAGCACGCTAAATATAGACTGTTAGGGGGGTCAGCTTAGTCCAGTATATCCAGTCACTGTCTCACCATCCTTGTAAGTACCAATCATTTTTACTTTATAGTCTCCTTTAGCGTTGGTCTCTAAAATGGTTTTTCCGGGAATACTCAATTCTTCTTCGGTATAAGGTCCTTAGGTCTTGGCCATTCCTTTGTTATCTGTAAGTTCAAGTTTGCAGGTAGTAAAAGCTTCTTTTGCTCCATCTGATTTAAAAGTTACATTGCTTGAAGCAGGTGCTTCCTGGATACCTTTAAGTTATACCGGCTTCAAAGAAGCTTTTGCACCGCTTTGGAATTCCATAAGCAATTCAGGAGAATTACTTTCTATAGATACTCTTCTGTCTTATTCACGCAAAAGGTCCAACTCCAGTTTCCCACCTGGTTGTTCTGATGGAAGTTTTGGTTTGTTTCTGCCTTCAACAGCAATTCTAGATGCATTTATCGCAAAGACATCTACAACCGGAAATCTAATGAACCAGAGATAAAAGAATATTATATCCCTAAATTAGCCGAAGAAAAAAATCCTATATTGTTCCTGAATAATATAAGATGAAAATGGAAAATTACAAGAGACATTTCAAAAACCGGAATAATTCAGGATTCCTCTTCCGCAAGCCGCTAAACTAATTTTTTTAAGACTCATAAGGCTAAATGAAAAACAAAATCAATACCATATCAGATTCTGATAAGCTTCTTTTAAATATTGAAAAACAATTTAACCTTGAACCTTTTTTCGAGTCATCGACCGATTTTCTATGCATCGCCGGCTATGACGGATTTTTCAGAAGGGTAAATCCGGCATTTATTAAGTTAATGGGTTATACCCGGGAAGAATTATTTGCCAGTCCCATAAGCCATTTTGTACATCCCCAGGATAAGCAGAGTACAGCTGAAACGCGGGCCCTGATTTTGAAAGGAACTCCATTGTTACACTTTCAAAACCGTTATATCACGAAAAATCGGGAAATCGTGTGGCTCACCTGGACCTCCATTCCCGAACCCTCCCTGAATTTAATTTATGCCATTGCAAAAAATATCACCCATATAAAGAAATTGGAGGAAGAACGAAATTCCCTTCTTGCCACCCTTACAAAAGTAAATGCAGAATTTAAACAATTAACCTATACCACTTCCCACGACTTAAGGTCTCCCGTAAATAATTTGCTTTCAATTTTAAGTCTTTTAGATATCTCGAAGATCCAGGATGAAGAAACCTTGCTTTATATAGAAATGATAGAAACTTCAGCTTTTCAGTTGAAAAACACCCTGAATAAGCATATTGATATTTTAAATGAAGAAGATAAATTAAACGTGAAATGTGAAAAGGTTAATCTAAAAGATACCCTGGATAATACCCTTGAACCATTAAGAACTTTGATTGAAGATTCAAAGGCTGTATTCAATATAGATTTTTCGGAAGTGCCGGATATAAATTTCAATACTTTTTATCTGCATAGCATATTTCTCAATTTGATTTCAAATTCAATAAAATATTCCAGACCCGGAATTACTCCGGAAATTACTATTTCATCTAAAAAAGACGATACTTCTACACGTATCATTTTTTCTGATAACGGACTTGGTTTTGATATGGAAAAGGTGGAAGGAAAAATTTTTGGGTTACACCAGAGTTTTCATGATCACCAGGACAGCAAAGGTATAGGTCTATACCTGGTCAATAATTACATGAATAGCTTAGGGGGCAGTATACGTTTAGAAAGTAAGGTGAATGTGGGAACAAGCTTTATTTTAAAATTCAGATCTTAAAATTAAATTCAGCAGCTTAAACCGGGCATAGCTGGAGAGAAAATACTTTCCTTAATAAAGCATCCTAAAATTGAAACGAATTATTATGCTTCGCAAAGCACCGAATCCCTTTTCAGCCATACCGCTATGTACAAAAGGCTCATAACTTCTTAATCATTTCAAATTGCTTTCCTTTTAGTTCTATATTTTTTGCTTTCAGGAACTCAGTAATTGAATTACATGAAATAGCTGTATTGACAAATTTTACTGTATCCGCCTTATTGTATTTCATAACTTCATTAAGCAATAATGTCGCTATTCCCTTTCTTCTATTTTGCTTTTCCACCGCTATTTGGGTAATATCTCCTGAAGCGGGCTCAAATATAGAATAGCCAATAAGCTTTTTTTGGGTATACACTCCTAAGGAAATAAAATCTTCTGGCGCTCTATTAATTGCCTCAAAGTTGTTTTGCCAGGAAGGATAAAAATCCCAGAAGTCAGAAATTGAGTCCAAATTTACGGTCTCCATTTGTTTAACTGAATAGTCTGAATTTTTTATTCTGCTGTCAATATTTTCACTTTTCTGCATAAAATAATTAAACTCGCGGGTTGTTTCAAATCCAAGTTTTTTATAAACAGAGATGGCTTTAGGATTGTGTTGCATTACTTCCAGCAGGTATTGTTCAATCTTATTTTTTTTCAAATGCGGCAGTGAAGTCAGGAAGATTCCTGATGCTAAACCTCTCCCTCTATAATCTTTTAAAGTTCCCGTTCCTGTGTCATAGGCAGTCTGTATTCCGTTAACATGCCCTATACCATTAAAAGTAAAAGCCACAATTTCATCATTATCATCAAATGCGGCAAAAGACAATTCAGGAACAAAACCACGTCTTTTTAGCATAGTTTTAAGTTGTGCTTTATTCCACTGAACTTCATAATCGGCAAAAGCCTGGGAGAATGCTCTAAAAATCGTTTCGTATTCTGTTTTTTCAAGAGACTTTATTTCCATTGATTATTTTGCTGAATTTGGTTTTATACAATGCTATGAAAAAGCACTAATAAATGTACTTATTCTTTTTCGATCTCTTGTTTAAGACTGTCTATTGTTAATCCCTGAAGGTTTTGGGTTCGGTGAGTGCGTAAAATGTACTTCACAGGCTTTTCATTCAACCGGATAGTACCGTCTTCCTGAATGAAACCGGCCCATTCGGGTGTATTTATTCTTAAGGCCTCGTTATTATACAAATTGCTGTCTAAATGAATGATGTGGTTATAGACGCTTATTTCTTTCCCAAAAACCCCGTTTATTTTAAAGTCGGTTAATGCATTTTCGTCGGAATCAAAGAGTACTACAATGTAATCTTTGTTGGTTGTTATATTAATATCAATGGTACTTTCATTGTGGGTTATAGAGACGGCGATCAATATGCCCAGGACTAATTCTCCTATAACAATTACTTTGTATGAAATCATTCTTACCAGGATCCTGTCAATAATATAAAAAACTAGGATACTTAAAGTGATTGCACCTACTACTGCACCAATAAGCGCTGCTTCCGGCTCACTATTAAAAACAATTATTAAAACGTAAATTGTGTAAAGTATGCTCAGGGCAGCAATTACTACTAAGGGAGTAATCGGAAAGATTAGCTTTTTTAGTGTTTTACTCATTCTATTCCAGGTTAGTTGTTCCTAATCGCCAAATCACAGCGAAAATCCTATGGTTTCAAGTCTTCTCTTGCCCTGCAAACAGGCAGATTTATTATCTTTCAGCAGTTAATCTTACTACTGCAATTCCGGTTATTGCCTGGAACAGGCCTGAAGTAAAATAGAGGGGTTGTAAAAAATCCTTGTATCCTATAAATGCTATTTGAGCTATTATCCAGATCATTAAAATTAAGCCAAATATACTTCCAAACTGAGCCCGTTTATTTTTCTTTTTAAATGTAAGCCAGAAGCCAAAAACATTTCCTAGGCCTACAAATAAGAAAAGTATTATTCCCGGGAAAAGGAAGTCAGTGAAAGGTGTGTTTTCCAGCCATTCCAGTTTCATGCTGAGGCTGGAAGGATCGTCGATCAGCATAAAACCACCGAGGAGTCCGCTTAGACCATTGAATAACTGCATGACACCTAATATGATAATAAGATTGGTCTTTGTTTTTTTGCTCATCCGTTTCCCTATTTGGCTCAATCTGAACGGTCAGGTATGAATCGATTACTTTTACTTTATTGATGTCTAGCCGTTCATTTTTTTGCTTGTCCAAAAAAACGAACCAAAAAAAGGACACTTTTTTGGAGGTGTTTCCGAATCGCTACCGCGTTTCGGAACCGTACTTTCCCGGCTAAATTTTCTCCAAGGCTTCAAAAATTTTACGCCGGGAAAGCCCTACACTCAAAAAAGAATTTTGATAATAAATTATCATTATAAAATTCTCGGAGTCCATTTTTTGATTTTTGTAAAATCTTAAATTTTAAAGACCAATGCTTTTTTTTCTAATCCTTTTTCACTTAAGGGGCCGAGCCTTTGACAGCTCTAAGCTCAGGACAAGCTTCGAAAATGAGGGCGAGTTTTCTAATTTTAGTTTTTTGAGGTGAAAAAATGGATATTGGATTCAATTTTCATTTATGAATCTTGCGGGATGCTAAACATACATCCGGCTAATTCTTTCGAGTCCGTTGGGGTCGCTGATCTTAATTCGGGTGCCCTGGGTGCTGATAAGCTTTTCAGACCTGAACTCTGAGAGGAGTCGGTTAACGGTTTCTTTAACCGTGCCTATATAGCTCGCAAGATCTGATCGGGTTATGGCTACCTGGTCAGGTTCTCTGCCATTGGTACTGAATTTACTGTTAAGACTAAGCAGGGCTTCCGCCAGCCGTCCCCGTACCGGTTTGTAAGCCAGCTCTACTATTTTTTCATTGCCTTTCCTGATATTCAGGGCCAGTTGTTGCAGCAGACTTCTGAAAATCTGATCATCCTCTTTTAAAACTTCCCAGAAATCCTGTTTAGAAATGAATAACAGGGAGGAGTCTTCCAGGGTTTTTGCGGAATTTCCATACCTGCTTTGGGAGAATAGGTCGGAGAGGCAAAGCAGTTCAGCATTAGTCACAATCTTCAGGATCTGTTCTTTTCCTGAACTCCCCAGTTTAGTAATCTTTATACTTCCGTTCTCTACAAAATAAGCGCCAAGGGGAGTACTGCCTTCCTGGTAAATCAACTGGGCTTTTTTATAGTACAAATAATCTGCCCGGGCCCTTAAAGGAGCCGGAATCTCCGGGGCTTTGTTTTCGGTGGAATATAAAACAGCTGCCATACGATTTTATTTAAAAGATTAACCAGTAACATCTATGATGGAAATTAAGAATAAAACCCCGCGGCAACAATGACAAATGTCATCTTTTAGTTTTGAAAAGTGGGTGTAATTAATTTTAAATCAAGTAATTATGAGGGGCTCTTTAAGCCTGTTAATCCTGATCTTTTAAGGAGGCATTAGAAATTATCCGGCACCTGACGGGAAGAAACAAAGCTGTGCCAGACTTGCTTCAGAGGCAGTGATTTTTGTTACCAGGACCGGGATTTAAAACGTTTTTTATGATAGCAAGGGTTAGCGATAAAGCTGTTTAATTTGTTTAATTTCAGAGTGTTGGATGAAAATCTGAAATTTATTAACCTTAAAAAACTAAAGCGATGAATTTATTTAGTACTTTTTTAAAATCGGCAATGATTGCCGTGCTCATGATCTTCTTCACGGGATGTGAAAAAGAAGAGTTGAACGAACAGCTTTTTGAAGCCGAAGCCTCGGTGAATTCAAAAGCTCCTAATGCAAAGGCAGAGGCAGAGGAAGAGGCTGCAGGAAATAACCTGTCTTTCCCGGTTATCTGGGCGGAGGGAATTGATAAAGATCTCAGAGAACGTCCTGCTGATTGGGTAGAAGGCTATTATTTACTTACAGGAGAATGGTGGTTCGTATGGGGTCCTGAACCTGTAGATCCGGATTCACCTATTTACAGTTGTGCTCCCAGTCCTTCTGATGAATTATTATGTTTAGACCAAACCGAACCGGGTACTGAAGAGGGCCTTTATAAAGGCTGGGTGCAAAAAGACGCGGGCAACTTCTGGGAGGCTTATAATGATTTCGCAACCCTTCCTGTAAATGTTGACTTTATCGACTGGGGAGATAACCTGGAGTCTATAGACTGGAACATTAAATCCAGAGTACGTACCGAACTTGTGCTCTATGAAAATGTAGTGGACCAGGGAGAAACTGTCCCCGTCCTCCAATACCCAATGAGACATGTTGATGGCTGGGGTATTACCGAAGTGCACGGACTTCAGACAGATCTTGAGGATAATATCCAGTTTGATAATGTGACCGGGGATCAGGCTACCGTTTATTCTGAGCGTACCAGGATGACCATTCAAAAACTTAATGTAGACCCCGAAAATCTAAGTGAAGGTGATTTAACTTGGGACGCAGGAACTTCTGAATGGGTAGATCATGGTAGTGGAGAGTCTCTTATTAATCCATCAATTTTAAACCAGTCACTTGCCGAGGCAGAAGATGGCCCGGGCTACTTTAATGCCGAAGTTAACGTTAAGGGTAAAATAATATACGGTTATACCTGGGATATGAAAAAAATGAATGAAGGTACCGGATTTTACAGGATCACTTATAGCTTTGATGCAGATGATGGATTAAATACTTTCATCACTAATTCCACTACGATAATTGTCGCGGAAGAAGAGGAAGATGAGGGACATGAAGATGAAGTAAATGCAACAGAAGATGCTGAAGCTGGAAGAGGCGGAGAAGGAATGGTGGATTTTGTTAATAATCTTACCTATATGGACATTGAAATAGTTGGAAAAACTACCGGTGGCGGTGGTGGCAACAGCGGCGGCGGTAACGGCGGTGGCGGCAACAATGGTGGCGGTAATAGCGGCGGTGGCCATGGCAGCGGCCATTAGATAATATGATTAACCATTCTAATAAGAAAAGCCGGTCTACAGTTAATGTAGACCGGCTTTTTAATGTTTGATAATTTTTTTCCTATTTCCCCTGAAGCTCCAGGCTTGTTTCGGGAATTTCGATGGCTCCATCCTTGAGATAGGTGTCAAACCAACGCATCATTCTAAGCATAAAGTCATACCTGGCTGTAGCTTTTCGGTTACCATGGCCTTCCCCGGGATAAAGCACCAGTCTTACCGGAGTATCTGTCCGGGTTTTAAGGTGACGGTATAACTCGTAAGATTGCCCCGGATTTACACGGGTATCTTCTTTTCCGTGGAGGATAAGCAGCGGAGTTTTGCCCTGCCCGGCATAAAATATTGGGCTGCGCTCAAGGTAGAACTGGTAATCGTCCCAGATGCGTTTACGGCTGTGTACCAAAAACATTTCCTCTGGAATATCACTGGTACCCCATTTTGAGATGTTGTTGCTGATACCTACAGACATCACCCCGGCAGCAAACCTTTCGGTGTGGCGGGTGGCCATCCAGGCGGTGGCGTAACCTCCATAAGATCCCCCTGTAACTCCAACTTTATCTTTATCGATATTATAATTTTCAATAAGGTGATCTACCCCGTCAATAATATCATCAAATTCCTTTCCGGCAGGATCTCCCTGGCTGGATTTAGCGAATTCAATGCCTCTACCTGTACTTCCCCTGTAATTAGGATAGAATACCGCGTAGCCCTGTGCTGCACCAACCTGCCCGGGCATGCTGTAGGCGGTAAGCCAACCATTGTCGTAATGCGCTTCCGGGCCACCGTGAACTACGGTGATCAATGGGGTCTTTCCTGAGGTCTCTAAAGGATGGATCAGGATACCCTGAAGCTCCAGTCCGTCTTCAGCCTGGTAAGTGATCACTTCCTGTTTGCCCAGTTCTCTGTCTTTCAGCCAGGGGTTGGAGTCTGTGATCCTGATAAGTGCAGAATTTTTAGAATTCAGCATAAAAAGTTCCCCGGGATGTTCCGCAGAATTCCCTGTGAAGGCTATGCTGTTATTATTAGCTGCAGAAAAACCGGTAATATTGAGGTTGCGGTCTGTAAAGACTTTATTCATTTTATCACTGATATCCAAGCTGAACAGGCTGCTGTAAACCCCTTCGCTGGCAAGCACGGTGAGGCTTTTGTTATCATTCCATTCAAGCTGGTGAAACTGACCTTCAAAGTCTTTCTGAAGAATTTTCGGGCTTCCCCCGGAAGTTTCAGCGATGAAGATGCGGCCTTCAATGGGGTCGTGTTGATCTTCCCCTGCGATAAAAGCTATTCGTTTGCCATCAGGACTCCATTTTAAAGCTCCCATTTTGCCTGTATGATCAACTTGCGCAGTGATCTTTGAAGTATTCTCATCTACAAAATAGATCTTCTGGCTGGTATAATATTCGTCTACCAGGGAAGAAGGAGCGGCGCTTACGGCAAGGCTGGTTGTGTTTGGGCTCCATTGCACCGAGGTGACATGGCCTTCCACTTCCAGTTTCTTCGGGCTGGCATCATTAAGGTCTACAATATATGCCGATGCCTGCTGAAGATCGGTTTCATAGATCTCGGGTTGATAGGGAAGGGGATTATCTTCCTCTTTTTTAATTGCTGAAACAAAAGCAAGCTTGGTTCCGTTTGTATGCCAGTCGTAAGAAGAAATATTGCCTTCAAACTCGTAGAGTTTCTGAGCTTCTCCACCGTTCAGGCTAATTTCATATAAGGCCGTAGCCTTATCGTCTTCCTTTTGGGAGGTGAAACTGATGCTGTTGTGTTCCGGTCTCAGTTTAACATTGGAGGCGCTATATCCGGTTACAAATGGGGTAGCCGTTTTGTTGCCCGTGTTGTAAACATAGAGATGTGTGGTTGCAGGCATATTTTCCTCAGTAGGATCGGCCGGCACCAGGAGCTGGTAGACAATCTTTTCTCCATCTTCAGAAATGACTGCATTGGAGATTTGTTTGATATCTGCTACATCCTCGGGAGTAAGTCCGCTTTGCTGCGCAAACAGACCATGGAGGACAAAAAATAAAAGAAGCGTGATTGAACTTTTCATGTGGTTTTTACTTTAAAAATTTGATTCTTAAAGATACCGTAAAAAGGGAATTCCTACAAGTGCCTGAACCGGAACCCTAAACTAGTATTATCCTATAAAATCATCGAGGGAAAGAAGCTTTATGAAAATCATCGGTTTTTTGTTTTTAGAGAAACAATTGTATTCCACGTTAAGAAGTTTTGCTGATGGGAATTGGAGAAAAAGGATTCCCTTACTTTCTGCCCGGGCGCAAAAAAAAGGCCGCTTTTTAAACGGCCTCTTTAGTAGTAAGTAAGTCTGTAAATTACCTTTTTAGTAATTCCAGCATTTTATCAAAGATTGCTGTATTCTCATATATGCCTTTAAAATTCTCAGCTCCGGGGCCATAGGCGAAAACGGGAACCATAGTTGCGGTATGGTAATCGGTACTAAATGCACCTTCAATATTTCCTTCATCATCACCGCCCAAAATAGAGTAACCACCGGTTTCATGATCGGCGGTAATAATTACAAGCGTGTTGCCATCTTTTTTGGCGAATTCAAGCACCTCACCAATAGCCTGATCAAAATCGATCATTTCAGCAATGATTCCTTCGGAATCGTTGGCATGCCCGGCCCAGTCAATCTGTGAACCTTCAATCTGCAAAAAGAAATTTTCTTTATCTGAAAAATAATCCAGGGCTTTTTTTGTTGCCCGGGGAAGAATATCTTTTCTACCCTCTAAAATACTTTCAGGTTGTTTGGCAGCAATAAAGGCAGCTATTTTATCTTCAAAAGGACCAGAAATTGAATCTACATCATCGTAAACCCTGAAGCCTTTTGCACTTAGACTATCCAGCAGGTTTAATTCATCTTCGCGCTTGCTGAAAAAATCCTTACCACCTCCAATAAAAAAATCTACCGGTGCCGAAAGCATGTCCATGGCAATGGCTTCATCCATGCTTCTGGAAGGCTGATGTGCATAAAAACTTGCCGGTGTAGCGTGAGTTATGGAAGAGGTGGCGATAATTCCGGTGGCGTAGTTTCCGTTTCCGGCAATTTCCAGGATGTTTTCAATAGAGGTTGTGTCGGCATCTACACCAATAGCTCCGTTATAAGTCTTTTTCCCGGTAGAAAAAGCAGTAGCTCCCGCAGCAGAATCGGTAATGAGACCACTGGTTGATCCTGTTTTGATCAATCCGATATGTTTGAATTCCTCCAGGTTTAGTTCGTTATTGTTTCCTATCATTCCGGCGGTAATTTGGGTCAGGCCCATTCCATCACCAACCATAAAAATGATGTTCTTAGGTAGGTTAATTTCTTCTTTTTCTTCATTTGAGCTGGTAGAATTTTTGTCTGTTCCGGTTTCACAGCTAAAGGAAAAAAGAAGACTAAAAAGAAAAATAAATCTGATAAAAAGTTTCATTGAGTGAATTGTTAAATTTTATGTAAAAATACTCATAAAAATGATGATAAGAAAGTTTGGCGTTTCAGGTTTTGAAGAATATTTTTCTATAAGATAGTTACTGAGAATGTAAATATTGAACCTTTTCCTTTCTCACTTTTCGAGAGACCCGGAAAACCTGAAAAATCACTTGATTAGCGGGAATAGCCACTCCTTCAATAACTCCTTTGGAATCGCATTGGGCCTGACATATAAAATTGTAATAAGAAAGTTCCTGTTTTTTAAAAAATTATTAGGTTTAGTGATATCAGTCATATTTCCAGGAGAATAAAATACATAACTTTATTAATCAGGATAGTTCATAAAACCAACAAAGCTGTCTTATTACTTACGATTAGAGTAAGACCGTATTAATTAAAAATTCCCGTCTTTACTCTTGCTCTTAAGTTGAAGAAAATCCTGCCTTAAAACTGATTTTTCCATAAGAGAAATCTTTTTATATAAAATATAAGCTCAACATTTTAAATCTACTGTTATGCAAGTCAAGAAAAATGCTAAAGCAGATCTTGCGAGTTATAGTATGATCTTTTTCCAGGTAGGGTTAATACTGGTTCTGGCTGCCACTTATATAGGTTTGGAGTGGAAGTTTACTGAGCAGGATCAAAGTATTTTATATGAGGTAGAGGTAGCTGATGAGGATACGGAAGAAATACCGATTACACAATTAGATAATCTTCCACCCCCTCCGCCTCCACCGCCACCTCCAGCTCCTGAAATGGTTCAGATAATTGAAGACGATCTGGATGTTGAAGAGGATCTAATTCAGTCAACAGAAACAAACCAGGATGCTAAAGTGGAGATGATAATTCCGGTTTCAGCAGTTGAATATGAAGAGGAGGAGGAAGAAGTGGAAAACGTGCCTTTTATGATCGTTGAAGAAGTTCCTGTTTTTCCGGGATGTGAAACGATCAAAGATAAAGACGAACAGAAAAAATGTTTAAATGATAAGATCCACGCTCTTTATGCACGAGAATTTAATACGGAGATAGGGGCAGAACTGGAACTTACCGGTTTTTACAGGATCTATGTAGGGTTTAAGATAAATGAAAAAGGGGAGGTTGCTGAAATCCAAACAAGAGGGCCACATAGAAGACTTGAAGCTGAAGCAGAACGGGTAGCTAAACTTATCCCAAAAATGGCTCCCGGCAAACAAAGGGGAAGACCGGTTTCGGTAGGATATTCTTTACCTGTTGTTTTTGAAATGCGGCCCTCCAGATAGTGGATTTGGAGGTTAATTGAGCTCTATCTTTCTGAGATCATATTTAATAATCAAAACCTAACTCAGCTTTTATCAGTTTCTTAACTGTATTGCATAGTGGTTTTCTCTATATTAAAAAGAAAAATGGAAAATTACGAAAACCTGAACAAACAGTACATCAACGGGGAATGGGTAGAAGGGAATGACAACTCTGAAATTAAGAATGTAAACCCTTATGATAACTCTGAAATCAACACCTTTAAAGGGGCAAATAAAGAGGATGTGGACCGGGCTTATAAAGCTGCAAAACAAGCTGCCATCAAATGGAGGAAGTCATTACCCCAGGAGCGTTCAGCGGTAATTCAAAAAGCTGTTGAGATTATTTCAGAAAGAAAAGAAGAGATTATTGACTGGCTGATAAAGGAAGGTGGAAGTACCCGGGTGAAGGCAGAAGTGGAAATCCAGATCACCCTGGGGATAATGAAAGAGTCTGCTTCTTTTCCAACCCGCAGCCATGGGTACATTTATGATTCCTTTACCCCCGGAAAAGAGAGCCGGGCCTATAGAAAACCTCTTGGGGTTATAGGCATTATTAGTCCGTGGAACTTTCCCATGAATCTTTCAATGAGATCTGTTGCTCCTGCTATAGTAACAGGTAATACAGTCGTGCTGAAGCCGGCATCTTCCACTCCTGTAACAGGAGCTACCTTAGTCGCGAAGATCTTCGAGGAAGCCGGGCTGCCCAAAGGAGTTCTTAATGCGGTGGTAGGAAAAGGTTCAAGTATTGGAGATGATTTTGTGAAGCATCCAATACCAAATCACATTTCCTTTACAGGATCTACTCCCGTTGGTAGAAATATCGGAAAGATCGCAGGTGAAAACTTAAAAGAAGTTTCCCTGGAATTGGGAGGAAATAACATTTTTGTAGTTATGGAAGATGCCGACATTGATTTGGCGGTTGAAGCTGCTACCTTCGGAAAATTCATGAACCAGGGGCAAATTTGTATGTCTGTGAATAGGTTTGTGATTCACGAAGATGTTGCAGATGAATTTATTGAAAAATTCATAAAGGCAACCAAAAAGCTGAAGTATGGAAACCCTGCCGAGGAAGGGGTTCTTGTAGGTCCGCTTATAGATCACGACCAGGTGGAAAGGATTCTTAAGGATATTGAGGCCAGTACTAGTGATGGTGCCACGATAAAGTTAGGAGGTAAGGCCGAAGGAAATGTGCTGGAGCCTACCATTATTGATAATGTCAAAGATGATATGCCAATTGCCGCAAACGAGATCTTTGGTCCAGTGGCTCCAATTCTTAGATATTCTTCTGAGGAGGATGCATTAAAAATAGCAAACTCAAAAGATTTTGGTTTAACAGGAGCCGTTTTTACCAGAAATACAGAAAGAGGAGTAGCTTTTGCCAGGAAAGTTGAGACAGGAATGATTCACATAAACGATCAAACTGTAAACGATGAGCCTAATGCACCTTTCGGCGGTGAAAAAGGTTCGGGAATAGGAAGATTTAACGGAAAGTTTATACTGGAAAAATTCACACGACTTCAGTGGGTTACCGTGCAGCACGAGCCGCGTGATTATAGTCCGTTCGCCTAGAGAATATTAATTTCAAGATGTATCGGTTCTACTGGTAGTTCGTCTTTTGTGAAGTTAATTTTTCCAGATGTAGGAAATTTTCAAACAGGTTTTAAGGAGAACTAAAAGTCCAAATGGGTCCTATAGCTCTGGCTCCTTTATCATCTTTAGCCACAACCTGCCAGAAATAGGTGGTTCCATTGTTGAGGTTTACTTCAAATGATGTTTCAACCAGATCTTGTTCGTATAATGGTGGCTCCTCTGTCGTGCCAAAATAAATATCGAATTTTAATGAATCTCCATCCTCATCCTTACTAGACCATTCCAATAAAACAGAACTTTGATCTACAGTGGAATTATTTGACGGAGTTTCAGAGTTTGGATTTTGAGGAATAGAATTATACGTAAGACTTGGTTCAGTAAAAAAAGAGCGTATTTCGGAATAGTCACTCCTGGCTCCTTCTTGATCAATGGCCTGTACCTTCCAGTAATAGGTGGAACCTTTTTCCAAACTTAAACTCACTGAAGTGTGGTTGATTTGCCGCTGATCGAAAAGTTCTTTGAAATCTTCACTTTCTGAAATTTCTAATTTATAGCTCACCTCTTTTCCTTCAGGATCTGTTGATGTTTCCCATTCGAAGTTAAGTGTGGAAAAAGAGCATGCCAGATTAGCCACAGGTAATAATAATTTTGGAGCTGAAGGCGCCTTGTTTGCCGGCTTTTCTTTTATGGGTTCCTTTTCAACAGGATCGTCAATTTTTTCCCCGGAACATGCCATTATAAGTAAGGATATGAAAATGTATGAAAAACTGAAATTTATTTTCATCTTTTGATAAATTTGAGAGCGTGTTGCTTTTCTAATTGAACCTGTAGGTAATATATTCCAGCAGGCATAGCAGAGGTGTCAATGGTTAAGTTTTGCTCGTTATCGGGCTTAAGATTCCCTGAAAATATCAACTGACTGGAGCTGTTGAAAATTCTTACAGGGACAAATTCGTAGGGGGTATTTGGTAATATTACTTTGGCCACTTCGTTTACAGGATTAGAACTTAAACTTACAGAGCCGATAGTTACCAACATGTTAATTTTACCTTCGCAAGCACTTGAGGAACTAACTTCTAAGATATCTCCATCTTTTACCGGAATATCGAAATTATTTTCCCGGTATACTCCGGAATCTTGCCCGTTAATTTTAACCAGGTAAGGACCCGTACCCTCCTTCACAGAAACCTGCATGGTGTTTTTCCGGATACGGTTTTGAGCCTTGAAAGTTTGGCCTCCTTTAATTTCAAATTCAAAACACTGCCGGGTTTGTGACTCGTCCTCAACCTGGATGCAGGCCGTGTAAAAGCCGGGCGAAAGAGCTTCAAATGACATACCTAAACGAAATTCATGTTCTTCGCCATTAAGATCAATTATATAGTTATGTTCTTCAGTCACATCAACTTTAAGCTGGCCATTATTTTTTCCGGGACAGGTCTCATTTCTTGTCGATAATTTAAAATTATCAGGCGGCAGTTGAACAGCTTCACAACCATGCTCATTAACTGGTGTCCCCTGTGGAGTATCAGGACATTGATCCAAAAAATCTGAAACTCCATCCCCGTCCAGATCAGCATCGGGAAGTGGCCCTATGTAGTCTTCAACAATATTCGCATATCTGCTTATGGCTAGTCTGGACCAGTTGTGTCCGTGTTCCGTATAAAGCCCTTTTCCAACCACATGATAGACATTAAGAGCGTCATTCTCATCAAATAATGCGACACTTGGATGTAGAAGTCCTTCGAGGCTGAATCTATCCTCGTAGTCGCCGAACTGATCGAAAATCATCACCAGTTTTTTATGCCTCACATTCAGTAATACTTTATTATTTTTTTCAATGAGAGTTGGATAGTGCTCTCCAAAGAAATAATTTTCGTCATACTGTCTCTCACTTATCAATTTCAATCGAGGAGAATAAATTCTTACAGAATAATCCTTTAAAATGCTAAATATCCAATTATTGCTAAGTATCACAGAATTCATCACCGATTCTCCGGTATCAATATAACTATATTCATTAGTTGGCGTTAACTTATGAATTTTACCATTATAATTACCAAAACGAGAGGAGGATACAATAAAATTCCCTTCCTTGTCTACAGTATTGGTATAGTTTATTTCCATATAGCTGTCATTTCCAAAATTCAGCGTCCTGGTCCAGGAATGTTCGTCGTTCAAATAAAAGCTAACTGTTTTTCTTTCTTCTCCTATTTCATATCGGTAAACATCCCCGTTTTCAGCCTCGAAAGAAAAAGCAGGCTCTTCCCAAAGATCAAAATCCTCATCCACAACTTCTTCATCCTGATATATCAGGCCAGGATTGAAACGGATCACTTTTTTTGAATAGGGTGCTTTAGATCCGCCAAGGTTTAGGTTATTAGGACCATAGAATTCCCTGCAGGACACAAGAAAATCTCCGGAGGCATCTCTTATCATTTCATAATTGTAATACTTGGAAGTACCTTCCCCATTAAAACTGAATTCTGCTGATAAAGCTTTATCACTGAATTTTCTGATATAAAAATCCTCTTCAGAGTTATAATCTGATCCCTCATATTTTGCTGAAATAGTGGTTCCCACGAGAAAGGTATTTCCGTTGATAGCATGGAGATCCTGCGGATTGAAATAAACTTCAGTAGGACTTTCCTGATAAGTCTGAAGCAGGTTCAAATCCAGATCATAGCTTTGAAGACTGCCAGATAAAGTTCGCACCAGGATTTCATTAGAATCTATTTTGCCGATGTTTCCGGTAATAGACTCAACTCTGGTTATAGATAATAGTTCCCCATTTTTGGAAAATTTTTCGAGAGTTAGGAAAGGTTCATTTTTGTCTTCGGTAATAGGCTGAGTATTACTTAGAATTAAGATTTCATTATTGTCATTAATCCGTACATCTAATAAATATTTATCTGTGCTTCCATCATCATCCAGGAAGAAATTGATTTCATCTGTAGGCGATATAGAAAATATGAAGAGCCCCGGATGCAGAGATCCCAAATCATCGTGGAAATTACCATCTCCAATATAGATGTAGTTACCTTCTCCATCTGTAAATGATTGAGTAGTTTCTTCAAAAAGACTGTTTTTGATTCTGTTAACCTGGTGTTCGCTTAGATCTAAGATTTTCTCTTCAAAGCCGAATTCATCGAATCTTGTAAAAAATAGAGTTTCGGTTCCATCATATTGTAAACTAAACCCCTGATATTGATCATTTGTGTGGGATAGTTTTGAAAGCGGAACATCCACGTGGTATTCTTCTGAGGGGATACCATTTGGTGAAATTTTAAAAAAACTGGGGCTGCTATAAGATTCCTGACTTTTCTGATAGTTGAAGTTAAGATAGCCTTCATCATCGAAAAAATAATAGTACTGATTCATATTTAAGGTTGAATTCTCAACCGTTTCAGGAGATTTATACTCCCAAAGCTTCTCACCAGAAGGACTGTATCTTACTATTACAAAATTGGCCTCTGTTCCCCCGTAATAGTTCTTGGAGACTACCCAAATATGATCCTCTTTGTCTATCAATAGATCCATAGGGTAATCATAACTTATGCCGTCCCAGGACAACCGGTCGCTCCAGTTTTCCTCTAAGTTTTCGTTTAGGCTAATTATTTTAACATCACTAAAAGAAAAATCTCTTTCGGTATATCCCGCTACAATTAGATTTCCACGGTTATCCTTTTCTGAAAAGAATATCGCATCCCGACTTGTATGTTCATTGTTTCCATAGGTAACACGTTCGGTTGGGATTAATGGGGCCGGGATTTCCTGGGCTGCCGTGAAAGCTGGTAAAAGTATAATGCTGAGGAGGATCCTTACAAAGAGTAGATTCATTTTAAACCGGGGGATAAAAGAAAAGTTAAATATATTAAAAAAATCTTAAAATTTATTCCTAGCCGATGGGGTGAGCATGGAATTATATGATCTCTTGAAATTTAGAAGCCTGTGAAATTTTCGATTTATTTCGAATCTTTTAATTAATAGATAAAGTAGGAGGAGTTGGTTTTGGTCTTAATGATTCCAGATTTGTAAATAGAAATTCGGGGCTGCTATCATCGCTGATCTCTTAAAACAGAAATTCCCGTTCAGGTGACGAAACCTGACGGGAATTTTTGTTTTTAATCCGTTGCGGGATTTCCGCTTTATTGTGGAGTAAGGAGGGTATTTTAAAACCATATAAAATAGGCATTAAGCTTAGGTTTAAACGTTCAGATATTAAACAAACGCTTTTAAGTTCCAATAAAAAAGCGTCGGAATAGGATCCCATAAACCGCGAATGTTTTTTGTAGAAAACGGATTTCAAACTGAAATAAAGAAAAGAGGTTTTTGGAAATGACCGAACGTTAAAGCTTAATGTCACAAAGGCAATGCAGCATTTATTCCGGTTAGAAATCAGCAATCATTGAATAGCCATTTTGTTGGTATCCGATCAAGGATATCCAGCCGTTTTCCACCTGCACAATCTCGGGTAGAATGGAATCGGCAGAAACGTCGAGAGCATGCGCGGCTGCCATACAAATCTCAAACCTAATGCCGTCTGAATCCATGGCCGATATCTTTTCGGCAATATCATTTTGCGATCCCGAATCACTTTTCATGTTGTCAGTTGATACAAGATTTACGGAGGGGCCAATTAACACAATAATAATTTCTGGTTGCTCGCCTTCTATCACCAAGCTCGGATCCTCTATCATTTTATGAATGAGGTTCAGGTGGGCCATAGCTTTATCTGAATCACTGATCCTGAAGTCGAAGACAGTCTTTGCTGAGGTAACTCCCTCCATGGCCTCATAGGAACTTTCCGTCTGTGCATGTGCCATTTCCTGTTGCATTAAGCCCAGAAAAGATATTACTACTATTAAAAACATTGATTTTTTCATAACGAACTAATTTAATTAAAGAAATAATTTATTTGACATTTTCGTATTCTGCACCTTAATAGTTCTTCTATAGGCCCATTTTTTTGCTACTAATCCATCGATCATCCCTCCTCCAGTTTGTACTCACGTGAAATATTTCCCGGGTTATAGATAAATTGCCTCTGTTGTATTCAGCCTGTTTAAACCATTAATTTGTTCATTTATAATTTACATAACTTATTTAGTTTTTCCAAGTTCTGTCCCTCAAATAATAGTTCTTTCAAATGCCTGTTTTCAGCGGATACCGCAGTTAATAAAGATATAGGATTGGTAGAGATGTCTAAAGTGGATGGGTAAACAGCATAAAAAAAATTGATGAGATTCTCCCCCGGCCTCCCTCATAAATGCACCAAGGTGAACCCAATGTAGCGATGAATTTATTTGTCACCGCAATTGTCGCCTATAAACAAAAAACCCCGTAAATCCAGGGATTTCGGGGTTTTTGATAAAGGCTGGTAGCCAAAAAGTGGAGTCGGAGGGAACGACCGTTTTTCAAAGTTTATAGAGTTTATAGGCTTTGCCAGAGGGTATTAAAAATTGGTCACCGGATTGGTCTCGCTTTAACAATTTTTAACGTTTTGCTTTTAAAATTGAATCGTTTTGATGTGGTTTAAGTGTTCAGTACTTATCAATTACAACTTACTTTTTTGGAGGGCTTATTAGATTATTTTTTTAAAATCCAAATGGATTCGAATAACTTCGGTAGATAATGGAAAATCAAGCTTGAGAATATTTAATTTTTTTTGATGAAACTATGATTTTGTGGAAGTTCATAATGTTTAAAAACTAGCAATCCAGAATTTATTTTTCATAACCTTAGCTTAAAACATAGAAAACGCTAAAATTAAATGAAAGGCTTTTATTTGGGAAAGCCTAAATTTTAATGCAAACCAAAGAAACGCTACTATCAGACCAGCAATTATTAATCGAGTTGAGAAATGGCAATGAAGCCGTTTTTCCTTTAATATTTGACAGGTATTGGAAAAGGCTTTATTCGTATGCTTTTAAATTATATCGGGACGATAAGATTTGTGAAGATATCGTTCAGGAAATATTTATTAGCCTTTGGGAAAAAGCTTCAGAATCCCAAATTTTAAACCTGGAAGCCTATTTATTAAGATCGGTAAAATACCGGGTAGCAAACCATATTAGAAGTTTGAAATTTTCCACTAGCCAGGAAGAAATTCTGAATAGTATTCCTTACCCATCAAATTCAGTGCTCAATCTAGAGTATCAGGAGTTTGAAAATGAAGTACTCTCCAAGGTAAAAAAATTACCGCCCAGGTGCCGGGAAATTTTTGTTCTTAGTCGCTTTGATAATTACAGTAATTCAGAAATTGCTCAAAAACTGAATATTTCTGTTCGTACCGTCGAAAAGCAAATTAGCAATGCTCTTTCCTTTCTCAAAACTAATTTAGAAGACTCTCAATTCACAGTGCTTATTACCGCAATGTTGGTTCAATGTTAATCAACCTTCCTTAATATTAAGAGTACTTTAAGAAGCAAATTTGGTGTACGTGTTTAGCCCGGAAACTGTGACTTGTAGTTAAAAGCAGGTTTTGAATAAACACGAACTTATTTATCTAGCAGAAAAATATGCAGCTAAAAAAGAAAACTCTCAGGAAAAGCTGGCAGTAGATGTTTTCTTAAGAAAAGTACAGGAGCAGGAAACTTCGTTTTTGAACCTAGGGCAGGAAAAGCGCGATAAAATTTATCATAGGATAGAGAATGAAATTTACCTTAGGAAGAAACCCCGAAAGATATACTGGCAAAAAATAATAGCATCCGCTGCTGTACTTTCCCTTATAATAGGTACTGTTTTGCTAAGCCTCATTCTTGATAACACTATTACTCAGGTTGCCTCCAAAGGTGAAAAGAAGGAAATTGAACTAAATGACGGGAGTAAAATATTTTTAAATTCAGGTTCAAAGATTAGTTATCCCGAAAACTTCAAAAAAGATCGAAGAATCACTCTCGAGGGGGAAGCATTTTTTGAAGTAGCTCCAAACCCGGAGAAACCTTTCAGAATTAAAACAGGGAATACCAACACCACCGTTTTGGGAACCTCATTTAATATTAATGCATATAGCAAAGGAAAAGAGAAGATTAGCGTGAGTTCCGGGGTGGTAGAAGTTTCTTCTTTAAAAAGTCCTTCTCAAAAAATGAAGCTGACCAAAAATATGCAGCTTGTTTTCCACAATGGCAAGAAAACTCTGGTTACTACAGGTACGAGTTCAAATTATAACGCCTGGACAAAAAATATAATCGTATTGGAAAAGACAAGTTTAGGTGAAACTGCCAGAATTCTTGAAAACTGGTTCGATATAGATATTCGGTTCGCCAATTCCGATTTAAGGAAGCTCACAATTTCGGGAAAGTTTAAAGATGAAAACCTGGAAACCGTATTACAAAGCATCGCGCTTATTAAAGATTTAAAAATTGAGTATAAAACCCCCAAAAACATCATTATAAGAGAACATAACAAAAATTTTAATTGAATTAGCCAAAAAAACAAACCCGTTTCTGCTGCAACAGAAACGGGTAATTAAAAAATTAGACTACAAATTTTAATCTATAGCCAAATTGTAATGAATACTAATCTACAATTTTTTCTAAATAATTTTTTTAAATCCATTGCATTTTTAGTGGTGGGTTTACATAGCTGTTTGGGTGGAATAGAAGCCCACGCCACAACTATTAAGGATACATCAATAAGTATTGAGGTTGAAAATGCATCAATTCTGGAAGTTTTTTCAGCTATTGAAGATAAAACCCGATTTACGTTTGTTTTTGATGAAAGCATAAAGCAAAATCAATATACTTTTACTTTTAACCTTGTTAATGAAAAATTAGAGAAGTTATTAAATAAAATAACAGACAAAACTGGTTTTTCATTTAAGAAGATCAACAACACAATCACGGTATATAAGAAACCGGAAAAAAAAGAAAAGCCTAAACCAAAACACTCACAAAACGAACAGCAAAGACTTGAAGGAATGATTTTGGATGAAGATGGCCTACCCTTGCCGGGGGTCACTATTCAAATCAAAGATAGCAACAGAGGAACTATCACTAATATGAGTGGGGAATTTTTCTTAATGGTTGATTCAGATGATATCCTGGTAGTTTCATTTATAGGGTTTGAGACTCAGGAAATACCGGTTGAAGGTCGATTCAACATAAATATTACTCTTCAGGAAAATTTAGATGCTTTAGATGAAGTAGTAGTAGTAGGATATGGTACACAAAAAGAAGAAAATGTGGTTGGGTCGATTAGTACCGCCAATCTGGGGAATATTGAAACCCGTCCATCGGCTAACATAGCAAGTTCTCTACAAGGAGCTGTACCCGGCTTAAATATTAGATCCTCATCTGGTGGTGATCCATCCACAACTCCTGAGATAAATATTCGGGGCTTTAATTCTATAAATGGGGGATCTCCACTTATTATAATTGATGGAATAGAAGGTGATATTGCCAATATCAATCCAAATGATATTGAAAGTGTTACTGTTTTAAAAGATGCCGGAGCAGCAGCTATTTATGGTGCCAGAGGTTCTTTTGGGGTAGTGCTGATAACGACTAAATCCGGAAAAGAAGGCGAATTCAATGTCGAATATTCCAATAATACTGGTTTTACAACAAATACTACCCGTACCGATTTTGTGACTAATCCTGCTACCTATGCACGCTGGGTGGATGGTGCTATTGGTTCTTATCATAGCGGTTGTTATGTATGCTATGACGATGAGGACATGGAAATTGCTGAGCAGGTAGGAAATGGAGAAAGAGAGCCTTTTTATGAAGAGCAGCCTGATGGAACCTATAAGTTCTTTGGAAATACTGATTTCTATGATTTACTGTTTAAAGATCGAAGATCACATCAAATAAATAATATTTCAGTTTCTGGTGGTTCCGATAAATTAACCGGTGTTATCTCAGGACGAACCTACGAACGTGAAAAGATTCAAAATATTCAGGATGCTGAGATGAAACGATATAATCTACAGCTTAAATTGAGTGCTACTCCTTATGACTGGTTAAAGTTAAGTGCATTAAGCAGGTTTAGTAGTAGGTTCGATGAGGAATATGCTGGTACAAAAAACGGATGGGGAGGTGAATTTGGCGTTAGTAAATGGCGTGATCTTTTTCCAAATCATCCCGCCTTTGTAGACGGCTATGGGGTTAGTGTTGGACGAACCAGGAATGGATATGTTGGCCGTTTAGGTGCCCTGAAAGAAGGTGCCGCTCACAGGCAATGGCAGTATGAAAACCTGACTAATACCCTTGGTGCTGAAATTAAACCCATAGAAGGATTAGTACTTAATATGAATTATAACTATAGTATTGACCGAACAGATCGTACATTTTCCTATAAGCCATTCAGTTATCTATCAGGAGAGAAACTTGAATTAATTGAGAATGCGGGCCTTAATCGACTTAATGAATATCGTTGGAAGGATAATTATACCGCAATAAACATATATGGAACCTATACCAGGGAAATTGCAGATAAGCATAATTTCAAGCTTATGCTCGGTTTTAACCAGGAGGAGTTTGACCGGGACAGAGTGGGAATGGGAATAGAAGATTTGTTGACCAGAGACAAGGCTAATATTGCTTTTGGAACGGAGATGTTAAATATGGAAGGTTCTACTTTGGAATGGGCTATTCAGGGATATTTTGGCCGTTTTAACTATGATTATGATGGTAAATATCTTTTGGAAGTTAATGCTCGTTACGACGGATCATCTCGTTTCCCCGAAGAAAATCGTTGGGGGCTTTTTCCTTCTGTAGCCGGGGGTTGGATAGTTGATAAGGAAGATTTTTGGACACCTCTGGAAAGCGCAATATCCTCATTAAAGTTGAAGGCATCCTATGGGAAACTGGGAAATCAAAGTGTAGGAGTAAATACTTTCAGGCAGTTAATAGGTATGGGCAGAACCTCGTGGTTATTTGATGGAGAACAAGAGAATTATGCCAGGGTTCCTGCACCACTACCGGCTAATATTGGTTGGGAAAAAATTACGTCAACAAATGTAGGTGTTGATATGGGCTTTTTGGATGATAAATTAACCGCCTCTGCTGAATGGTATGAGCGTCATACCCGTGATATGTATTTGCCGGGAGAACCACTTCCGGGTGTCTTTGGAGCCTCAGAGCCACGGCGTAATTACGCTGCCATGCGAAACAGAGGCTTTGAGGTAACCCTTGGTTATAATGACCAATTTAATGTACTGGGTTCTGAGCTATCTCTTAGTGCACAGGCAAATGTGTCAAATAACCGTGGAGTAATTACAAAATTTGACAATCCAAATGGTTTATTAAGTACCTTTTGGGAAGGACAGCAAATTGGAGAGATATGGGGGTATCGTATAGATGGCCAATTTCAATCTGATGAAGAAGCTGCAGCATTTCAAAATGAATACGGAAGAGATAATCTCTTTAGGGTTTACAGGGGGATACTTGATTACGGCTCCAATAGTGATTGGAACTTACTTAGAGGGGGCGATCTAAGATATGTAGATACCGATGGGGATGGTAGTATTGATAATGGAAATAATACGCTTGAAGATCCGGGGGATTTGGTTCCAATTGGTAATGCGATGCCACAGTTCCCATTTGGCTTTAATGTAAATGCTTCATGGAAAAACTTTGATGTCACTGTTATTGGACAGGGAGTTGCCAAACAAGACTGGTATCCCAACGGACCATTGTATTGGGCTACCTTCCACAGGCCATATACATCTTTTATAAGAAAAGATCTTTTGGACCAGGTTTGGGATCCTGCGCATCCTAACGATCCGAACAGGATATACCCTCAAAGGCAAAGGGCTTATAATGCCTTAAGTGCCGGCCGTATGTCTTATAATTACAATGACCACTTTTTAACCAATATTGGATATCTAAGGATTAAAAACCTTACTGTGGGGTACACCATTCCAACAACCATTACTAATAAAGTTAATATTAAAAGGCTAAGGATTTTCCTTAGTGGGGAGAATATGTTTACCTGGTCTTTTGGAGGCTTAACGAAATATTTAGACCCGGAAGAGGTGGGTGCACATGTAAGTTATTCCAACCCTAATAGTGTAAGCGGAAGATCGGCTACAAATACCCAGTTATATCCTATGGGCAAAACCTTTTCAGCCGGTGTGCAGATCAACCTGTAATTTTTCTATTGAAATAAGGAGATTATCAAATACATGAAATTAACAATGATAAAAATGAAAAAAATAGACATAAAGAGAAGAATGATTCAAATGTCTGCGGCAGTAATTTTGACTTTCATTATGGCAGGCTGTGAGGCTGATATACTTGAACAACCACCTGGTGATGCAGTTACTTCAGATGAATTCTTCAACACCGGTGCCGACTTAAAGGCATACACCAATGACTTGTATGCTATGTTGCCAACTACATCTGTATATATGGATGATTCGCATTCAGATAATATTTTAGGTGTAAGTGCTGGTGACAGGCTAAGAGGGACACGTATCGTTCCTACCGACAGGGGTAGCGGGGGTTGGTCCTGGGGCTACCTGCGAAGAATTAATTATTTTTTGGAAAATTATGCTAGGGTAGACAATGAAGAGGCGACGGCACAATATTCTGGAATAGCCAGGTTTTTTAGAGCTTACTTTTATTTCGAAAAAGTCCAACGATTTGGCGATGTGCCTTGGTATAGTGAAGTAATTGATCTTGAGGATGAAGAGCTATTATATAAACCGCGGGATTCACGAGAGTTGGTAATGGATTCCATTATGGCTGATATTGATTATGCCATTAAAAATATTCCTGCGGAAAAGGAGTTAAATCGCATCACAAAATATACAGCTCTCATTTTAAAAGCCCGGATTGCTCTCTTTGAGGGAACTTTTAGGAAATATCATGGGATTGAAGATTATGAGAGATTTCTGGAGGAATCTTCTTCAGCAGCAAAAGAATTGATGGATTCCGGGGCCTATTCACTTTATACCGCTGGAGGTGAAAAGCAGGCATATCTCGACCTATTTGCCATGGAAAACCAAAACACCACTGAAACTATTTTAGCTGTGGATTTTGAATTTGGTTTAAGAACTCACGATCTGGCTTATAGGATGACAGCACCAACACAGGGAAGATGGGGCTTAACAAAAGAGCTGGTCAATAGTTATTTAATGACTGACGGAACACCGTTTACCGATCAATCTGGATATGAAACCATGGAGTTTTATGAAGAGATGCAGAATCGGGATCCCAGGTTGACACAAACTACAGCAGGACCTGATTTTGCAACCTATGGTTCGCAGGATCCTGAACCTGTAGATTTGGATATAACCAGAACAGGCTACAGAGTGATCAAAGGATTGCCTCCTAAAGGCCCCCAATGGGGTTCGGGTGGTTCATTTAATGATGTTATTCTTTTCCGGTATGCAGAGGCCTTGTTGATTTATGCTGAAGCAAAAGCAGAACTCGGTACATTGACCCAGGGTGATTTGGATAACTCAATTAATAAATTAAGGGACCGCGTAGGTTTACCACATCTGAACATGGCAGAGGCTAATGCAAATCCCGACCCTTTTCAGGAGAGTCTATACGATAATGTGGAGCAGGGAGCCAATAAAGGAGTAATCCTGGAAATTCGTCGCGAACGTAGGATTGAATTGGTGAATGAAGGTTTGCGCTGGGACGACTTAATGAGATGGAAAGAAGGTAAAAAAGTGGAAAAACCAATAGAAGGTATTTACTTTTCTGAATTAGGTGCCTATGATTTCAATAATGATGGTCGCTTTGATGTATATGTTCACGATGGTGATGCCTCAGGGGCACCGGATGAAGTAACTTCTACAATAAACACAAATGAAAGACCTCTTACAGAGGGCACTTCGGGCAACCTACTTTTATTCGAGGGTGGGAGTTTTGATGAAACCAGAGACTATTATTATCCTATACCTATGGAAGACTTAGAGCTGAATGAAAATTTAGAACAAAATCCTGGATGGTAATAATTGATCCCATGATAAGAGGTATTTAAATAATACTGTTTTGCTCATAAAATCAAATAATTAAATTTTTTAAAATGATAAAAAAAATAATCCTAGGAATTTTCCTATCAGGAACGTGCTCGCTTTTCGCACAGCAAACTTTAAGCGGAGTGGTTTTTGAAGATGTCAATCAAAACGGCAAAAAAGACCGCCTGGAAAAAGGAATAGCCGAAGTTTCTGTAAGCAATGGCCGCGAAGTTGTCATTACCAATGGGGATGGAAAATACGAATTACCTGTTGGTGAAGACGATATTATTTCCGTTGTAAAACCTTCAGGATATAAAGTTGGAAAAAATGAAGACAACCTGCCTCAATTCTTCTATATCCATAAACCTAAAGGATCACCAGATTTAAAATTCAAAGGGGTAGAGCCAACGGGAAAATTACCAAAATCGGTAGATTTTGCTTTAATTCCTTCTGAGGAAAAAGAGAACTTTACAGCGCTTATTTTTGGCGATCCGCAGCCTTACACTCAACAGGAAGTCGATTATTTTGCCGATGGTATTGTGGCCGAAGTGGAAGGTATAGAAAATGTTCCTTTCGGATTAAGCCTTGGTGATCTGGTGGGGAACGATCTGGATCTTTTTAATCCATATATCAAAGCAGTGAAAAACGCGGGAATTCCCTGGTATAATTTATTGGGTAATCATGATATTAATTTTGATGTGGAAAATGATATATTTTCCGATGAAACCTACGAAGCACATTTTGGTCCGGCCAACTATGCCTTTAATTACGGAAAGGTTCATTTCCTGGTTTTAGATGATGTGCTGTATCCAGATCCCCGGGATGGAAAAGGTTACTGGGGTGGTTTTCGGGAAGATCAGTTTGAGTTTATAGAAAACAACTTGAAACATGTGCCTAAAGATCATTTGATAGTAGTCGCTTTACATATTCCGCTTAGTGAACCTGAAGGAAGAGATACTTTTCGTGATGAAGATAGAGATAGGCTTTTTGAGCTTTTGAAAGATTTCCCAAATACCCTTTCGCTTTCTGCCCATACGCATATACAACGCCAGGATTTTTTCGGAAAGGAAGAAGGATGGCAGCAAGATAAACCACATCATCATTATAATGTAGGGACAACTTCCGGAGATTGGTATTCAGGTAAATTAGATGAAAATAACATCCCTGTTTCTACAATGAGGGACGGCACCCCTAAAGGTTACGCGTTTATTAATTTCAAAGGAAACGAGTATAACATAGATTATAAAGTTGCCGGCAAACCTGTAGATTACCAAATGGAAGTTTTTGCACCTAAGGTCGTTGCCAAAGGTAGAAGAACCAAGGCAGGAATTTATGTGAACTTCTTTATGGGGACTGAGGGTGATGAGGTTTTATACCGAATTGATGATGGAGAATGGAAAGAAATGCAATATATAGAAGATTATGATCCCTCCTATATAGAAATGGTCTATGAATGGGATTTAACCGAAGAACTAATGCCGGGTAAAAGATCTTCTAATCCTATAAAAAGTGAACATTTGTGGCGTGGTAATATTCCTACAAAACTGGAGACCGGGGAGCATAGTATTGAAATAAAGGCTACCGATATGTACGGAAAAACCCATACTGCCAAAAGTAGTTATCGATTAGCGGAACCCGTTAAGTAGTTTTTTTAAAGTTTTTGTTTCAGTAAAAAGGCCTGCCCAGGGTTCGCTAATTTTACGGCAGGCCTTTATTTTTAAAAATCAAAAAGATGAAAATTATAAAAACCGTTTTTCTATTATTGCTAATGGTTGCTTCTGGTTGCAAGAACAATCAGGAGCAAGAAATAGATCTACAGGAAACCGAATCCCAAAATATTAAGGTTCAGGTGCAGGGACATCGGGGAGATAGAGGTAATTATCCGGAAAACAGTATTCCCGCTTTTATAAGCGCGGTGAAAAAGGGCGCCGAGGTAATCGAGCTGGATGTTGTAATCTCAAAAGATAAAAAAGTAGTGGTTTCTCATGAGCCTTTTATGCATTCCCTTTATGTGTTAACCCCTGAGGGCGATAGCATTTCCGAAGAAAATCAGGAGAAATTTAACCTTTACGAGATGACTTACGATAGCATCAGAAAGTTTGATGTTGGTTCTAAAGGAAACCGATTATTTCCCGAACAGCAAAAACAAAAAACCTATAAGCCTTTACTGGCAAAAGCTATAGATTCCGTAGAAAATTATATAGCAGAAAATAATTTGAAGACCGTGAGCTATAATATTGAACTAAAAAGTTCAGAAGACAAATATGGAATTTATCAACCAGCACCTGGAGAGTTTGTAAATCTTGTGATGCAGGTAATTAAGGAGAAAAATATTGAGCAGAAAATGAATTTACAATCTTTTGATGTAAACATTCTAAATGAAATCCATGAAAGTTACCCAGAAGTAGAAACCGCCTATCTAGTATATACTGAAGGCATTCAAAAGAATCTTGATTTACTGGATTTTCAGCCTGAAATTTACAGCCCGCATTATGGATTGGTAAAGGATACTGCTTTTGTTGATTCTATTAAAAGTATGAATATGAAGTTAATTCCTTGGACCTTAAATGAATATGAGGTTATTGAGCAAATGATTGAATTGAATGTTGATGGGATTATTACCGATTACCCGGAACGGGTGCTGAAGATGAGAGAGAACGCCTATTAGTTATTAATTGAGTTCCGAATGATAAAAGATATTTAAATTGGAGTCGTGGTATCACTTGAAACTTTTCAAGAAATTACTATACCACTTTCCCGAATCCTTCACTGTTCTTTTTTGTGTTTTGAAATCAACGTGTACCAGGCCAAATCGTGGTCTAAATCCCTCTGCCCATTCAAAATTATCTGTAAAGGACCAAACGAAATAACCATTTACATTGACTCCCTCCTTTTTGGCCTTAAGCACTGCGGCAAGGTATTCTTCTAAAAATCTGGTTCTTCTTTTATCTTTGATTTCACCATCCTCCAGGATGTCTTTAAAAGCTGCACCATTTTCAGTTATATATATTTCCCCTACTTTTTTATAGCTATTAAACTTTTTCAGTATTTGGTAGATTGAATCGGGATATACTTCCCATTTCATAGCTGTTATGGGAACTTTTCTTTTTTCAGCTTTGATATTTCTTGCCTTAATGTAGGGAACAAACCAGGAATGCTTAATGATTTCCCGGGTGTAATTTTGGACACCTATAAAATCAAAATCATATTGTAATAATTCCTTATCCCCGGGAAGCTGATACTTTTCCAGCTTTTTAAGAAATTTGAGATCTTTCACCGGGTAGCCCATTCCCAGTGCAGGCTCGATAAACAAACGGTTTACAAGAGCATCAATTCTTTGTGCTGCCAGGATGTCTTTTTGTATTGGTCGAAATGGTTCAATAAAAGAACAGGAAAAAGTAGTGCCTACCCGGGCTTGGGGAGAATATTGCTTTATAATTCTCGCCCCTTCTGCCTGGCACAATGCAGCGTGATGTATGGCAGGCAGAAAGTTTTTCATTCCTTTTTTTCCGGGAGCGTGAACTCCCAGAAGATATCCGGCACCTACAAATACCAGTGGCTCATTAAGAACCATCCAGTTTTTGACTTTATTGCCAAAACGTTTTACACAAAGAGTTACATATTCTTTAAACCAGGTTATTATTTCCCTGTTTGTCCAACCTCCCTTTTGTTCCAGGACAGCAGGTAAATCCCAATGATAAAGTGTTACCCAGGGTTCAATGCCCAGTGCCAGGCATTTATCTATAAGTTTGTTGTAAAAGTCGATTCCTTCAGGATTTGGTGTACCAACTCCGGCAGGTATCACTCTTGACCAGGAGATTGAGAACCTGAAATTATGAATGTTCAGGTCTTTCATTAAATAAAGGTCTTCCTCGTATTTGTTGTAAAAATCACAAGCGATATTTCCGTTTTGACCCTGATAAATTTTACCACTCTTTGAAGTAAAAATATCCCATATGGATGGCCCTTTACCATCGGCCTGATGGCCACCTTCAATTTGATATGCGGCTGTTGATACTCCCCATTTAAAACCCTTTCCAAAATCACGCTTTTTTAAAGAAAACCTTTCCTTCGGTTCTTCTGAATTTAAAGTTGACATATATGTTAAAAATGGAATATGATTATTAACCAGTAGAAGCCTATCTTTTCTGTTTCAATTTAATTGATTGAGGAGTTCACCCTTCCCAGTAAAGATCTATTAATCACACTGAGATTGGATACAAGATGGTCATTCAAAAGGGTTTCGATTATTTCCTGGGTAATATCCGGGTAATTCACGCTTATCACCCTTTCTTCCTTTAACCAGTTTTCAATTTCCGGGTATTGTTTTTTCTTTAGGTTTTTAAGCACTGTAACCCCTAAGTATTGCAGAGCAGCAGCGTTGCAGTGCTGTTCATATTGATTTTCCATTGGAACGACCAGGAGCTTTTTTTTCAAAAACAAAGCTTCAGCCGGAGTTTCAAATCCCGCACCACATAGAATGCCAGTACTGGATGCCATACTTGCTAAGAAGGCTTCATTGTTTATTGGTCTTATTGAAACATTGTCACAGCTATACTCCTTTTTGTTATGCTTTGAAAAAACCTCCCATTTGACAGCTTTGAACCGGGATAGGATCTTGATGATCTTTTTATCGCTGTATGCTGGTAGGTAAACTGTATAATGACCTTTGTTGGAAACAAAGAGTTCCCGCACTTGTTTCCTTATTACGGGGGTATAGGTTTGATCATTAAATTTTTCAAAGTGAAAGCCATATCTTGCCGTGGCAGGAGCATAATATTTTAGAATGAATTTTCCTATTCTGTCCCTGTGTCTCGGTAATGGTGCTTTACTGGATAAAACAGCGCATTGATGACTCAGGGCAATACAAGGTTTTCTTTTCAGGTAACAGGCCCAGGCAGAAATGGGCTCAAAATCGTTGATCACGATATCATAAATTTCAACAGGAACCTTATTGATCTCTCTTAGAATCCTTTTGATGTTATTCTGAAGAAAAGTTTGCCATAAGTCTACACCTCCCTTTTTACCAAAGATGAATCCAAGTCCCTTCATCTGGTACTTTACCGGATAAGGTAAGGCAACATCTGCCTGTGTCCCGCTAATTAAAATATCCACCTCTCCTATATTCATAAGAATAGGTATGATATCTCTTGCTCTGCTTAGGTGTCCGTTCCCGGTGCCTTGTATAGCGTATAATATTTTCATATTTTGTTTTAAAAGTGTTATTTAAGGCTTAACAAAATTTAATTCCCGAACAAGGTTTTGAAATAATTCATCACTGTTCACTTTCACCTCTTTAAATTTTTTGGCTCTGGCTGCCATTACCCTTTGATGATCTTCATTAAAATGATACAACTTCCAGCTGCTGTTATTGTATTCTAAAGCAGTAAGATTTTCAATCCAATCGCCGGAATTAAGATAGGTGACTTCCCCATCCTTCCCCTTTATTTTCCTGATTTCCGGCTGATGGATATGGCCGCAAATGACATAATGATATCCATTTGAAATGGCAATATCTGCTGCGGTTTGTTCAAAATCATTTATAAATTTGACTGCACTTTTTACACTGTTCTTAATTTTTTTGGAAAGGGATAACTTTCCTCTCCCCATTCCTTCAGAAATATAATTGAACATCCTGTTAATCAATATCAAGCTATCATATCCTTTTGCTCCCAGTTTTGCCAGCCACTTTGAGTTTTGCATTGTTACATCAAAAACATCCCCGTGAAATATCCAGGTTTTTTTACCGTCAAGATTTAGTACTACTTTATTTACAATTTGCAGGGAACCCATTTCAAAACCAACAAATTTTCTCAGCATCTCATCGTGGTTTCCGGTGACATAATAGACCTTCACCCCCTGAGCCAGGAATCCGGTGATACATTTAATGACCTGCATGTGAGATTCGGGCCAGTAACTCTTATGAAACTGCCAAATATCAATTATGTCTCCGTTGAGAATCAATACTTCCGGCTGTACGCTTTTGAGGTAACTCAGGAGCTCTCCTGCATGGCAACCATAGGTGCCCAAATGAACGTCAGATATAACGACAACTTCTACTTTGCGTTTTTTCATAGTATTTAGATGATATTAATCGGCTTGGATTAAAGGAAAAATGTCTGTTACACCTTCCTGAAGAAAGAAAGGAGGAAGAATATGAAAGTAATAAATGAATGATTACAAATTCCCGAATAATAAATGATGGATTACCTCCTTTAAGTTTTAAAAAGGCAGGCAATCCGGAGAAGAAAAATGTGGAAGAGAAGACCTGGTGAATTTTTTTAGGTCTTTGGAGAATATTCTTTAGCTGATTTTCCAAATATTACCAGTTTTAATTTTAAGCAATTTATAAATGAAACCCGGTGTATTAATCACATAATCATTAAATTACCTTTAAGAAATTGCTTTCTTTTAAATTTATAACCCAAAAAAGGGTGTAGATTTTTTAACACCCTTACTTTTTGGCTAATTCAAACAAACCTGACAATCCAACCTTGGCTATGGTTGATATATAATTAATTGTCTCCGCAAATTTACTTCAACAAGCCTATTGCTGTATTAACTTAAAATGAAGTCATTAATAAGAAAGCATTATTCCTTTAGTGGAAAAGGAAGTTATTCAGGAGAAAATCTTCAGCGAAGAATGGATTTTCAGGCTTTGGATGTGAATATCCTAAAGGGAAACCATGAGGATTATGTTGAAGTTGAGACGGCTTTTTTGTTATATATGGGAGGCATTCCAAATACCCTTAATTTTATCAGTTTTTGTTTCGAAATTTACCGTTCAAGGTGCAAATTATTTAAAGTCTTAAATTGTATATATTCCATTTAAGTATTGGTGTGAAAGGATTTCCATGGACTTTATAAGGTTCTACAATATTATATTTTGGTGGATCATTAACACCTGTTCGTGTTCTACTGCTTCCTTGAAGTAAAAAAAATTGAGCTTCTTGATTAAGCGATCTTTAAAACTGCTATTACAGAAGAACTAATATATTCGATTCCAATAGCAATTACAATAAAACCTATAATTCTGGAAATAGCATTTATTCCTGAAGCTCCAAGGAATTTTACGATATAGTGCGAACCTCTGAGCATAAGAAAGGTAGTAAAGCAAACAGCCATAATAGCAGAAATAACAATTACCTTTTGAGCAAATAGATCATACTGCTCATAAAGCCCAATGAGAAGGGAAATAGAACCAGGCCCTGCAAGCATAGGAATAGCCAGTGGAGTAAGTGAAACTGCTTCCCTTTGAAAGGCATCTTCTTTTACGCGTTCTTTTTCCATTCCCTTGTGCTTAGAAAAGGACCCGGTAAGCAAGGCAAAACCTGAAGTGGTAATAATTAATCCACCCGCAATCCTGAGCGATTCAATACTTATTCCAAAAAAATGAAGAATATACCTTCCTACGAAAAAAGATATGACCAAAATTACCAAAACATTTATGGAGGTGAATAAGGAAACTTTTGAACGTTCTTTGTGAGAATTTTCTTGAGTTAACCCAACAAATATTGGCAGTGTCCCCAGGGGGTTGATCACAGAGAACAATGCAGCAAACACAACAATGAATAATTCCATTTTTTCTGCAAAAATGCACCTGCTTTTTCACTTGTAATTTATATCGTAGTTAAATAAATATTATGAAATCTCTTTGTTGATTACACTTACTAACAACACAGCTAATAAAATTTTAGCTGCAAGAAAAGCTCTTCCTTAGGGATCAAAAACCAATTGATATGGTTGGCAGGATTGAACGTCTATTGCTTCTCAATTAAATTATTCATTTCTAAATCATCTTCAAGCGAGTGGTTCCTTTGAAATAGCCATTTAATTAACAACCTTATCTTTTCCCGGTATTATTGGAGAGATTTTTTATAATGGTGGTATAATGAATTGTACGGCATTTTAAGAAAAAGAACAGCAAAAATTAATCTAAAGATCTGTATTCAAGGGTGGCCCGGCACTTTCTAAGTGCCATAAGTTGATAGAACGATTCTCAGAAGATATTGATATGGTGGTACTCCGAAATGAAGGAGAGAACGATAATCAGTTGAAAAAGAAAATCCGGGCAATCAGTAAAGTGGTGGAAAAGCAACAAAAATAATCAGTTCATAATCTTAGATGAATATCATAATGCAAGGTTAATATCTAACCTCACTGAGGTCATAATTCCTGTTTTTTTAAGAGAATTGAGGAAATTATTTGGGCTTAGAAATAGGACCTGGAAGCATAGAAATTCTTCAAGAACTAAACAATGAACAATTGCCTCTTTAGGAGCATGATTATATTAGCGGTCCTTGGTTTTCAAATAATTTCTCAAATTCTCTCTAAGAGTTCATTTTAGCCCCCATATCTACCATAACTTACCTGCGCCGGATCCTATGCTGTTTTTATAGCGTACGGGAAGTTAAGTGTAAAGTAAAAACAGCATAGGGCGCAACCTACTTTTCATTCTAGAGTATTATCTCCTTTATGAATTGGAACTTCTTTACTTAGCTGCCTATATAATTTTTGATTATCATTTTGGCTTTCAATCACCTTATAGGTGAGGTAACTAAGTGATATCAGTAGTACCAATAAAACACTGAGAAGTAATCTTGCCAGGCTTTTAGGAAGGATATATGCCCTTTCCAGCTTTGAATGTATTAATTCCAGGTTTCCTGTTCTTATGTTTTCCTTTTGCTGCTGGATCTTAAGAAAAGAATTCAAATGATTTTCTAAGACCTCAGTACTCAGAGGTACACTGGTTTCCCGCAATTTATTAGATAAATTCTCAAGGCCCTCTAGGGCAGATTTAAAATCAGCCATCTCATCGGCCATCAGTTCCATAATTTCATCCAGTTTTTTCATCGTTCAACATTTAAAATTCATATCCCTAATCCAGTATCCCTCACTATTTTTATTGCTCCTTTTACAAGCTCTTTGGTTATTTTGGTTGACAGGTTGCTGCTTAATTGCACCGTTTTGTTTAAAACCAAAAGGTTTTTTGGCGCCTCCTTTAATCTTGTAAAACTCTTGTTTTGTGAGATTACCGCAATTAATTTATTACCACTCAT
>NZ_FOVL01000028.1 GCF_900115145.1 Salegentibacter flavus
CATTCTCCCGCAGGGCTTGTTCAATTTTTCGGGAAGAATAAATGTTGCGTAAATAGGCATAGATAACAACTTTGAGAAGCATCCGCGGATGATAGCTTGAAGTGCCACCACCTTTATAGCTCTTCTCCAAAGCAGAGATGTCTATATGATCAATAATTGTATTTACTATTCGTACGGGATGATTCTTGGGAACTAAATCATCATAACTGGGAGGAAGAAGACTTAACTGGTCCTGTTGGTAAGTCTTGAATACTACTTTGCTGCTCATGCTTAAAAATAAACATGATCACTTAATTATACAAAAAAGAGGCTGCCTTTTTAGACAGCCTCTTTTGTTTTGATATAAGTATAAGTATAAGTATAAGTTTAAGTTTATTCTTCCTCCTGAACGTCACTAAGATCTATGCCTAATTTTTCCAGGACTTTTTCGGTAATATCATAGCGTTCATCGGCAAAGGCTAAGCTGTTACCATTGGCGTGAAAAATCTGGGTGTAGCCGTCTTCCTGGATAACCTGTTGCATCGCCTGATTGATCTCATCATAAAGGGGCTTGGTAAGTTCGTTTTTGCGCATCTGCATCATTACAGAAGCTCGCTGGCGAAAACCTTTAATATCATTCTCAAGACCGATTATTTCATTTTCTTTTTCGGCTCTTTCCTCTTCTGTTAAAGTTTCCCGGTCTTTCTGGTATACCTCGACCAGGCTTTCATATTCCTTGATGGTTTCCTGAAGATCTTCCTGCATCTCGGTGTTATAATCTTGTAATCCAAGATTTACTTCTTCCATAGCAGGCATTTGGGCAAGTATATAATCTGCATCAATAGTTCCCGTTTTCGTTTGGGCATTGACGATGTGGCCTATAAATACAAAAGCAATTAATAAGGATATTTTTTTCATAATTGAATAAATTTTTGGCAAATATAACCGCACAATCGGTTTAATCACAGTTTTTATTTAATAAAAACAGTAAAAAAGTATCAGGTGAAACTTTATAAGACTTTTTCTATTCTGAATTGATAAAAATCTTAATCAGAATGTTTCAGAATTTAATTAAAAGGAATAATAATTTCCGAATGGAATAATCGTTTTTGGTTTAGCTTGTAGAACCTAAAGGAATTCTTATTTTTGCTCTCATGTAAAAGGCACAGGAGTAGCTGTTTGTGATTGGTATATAAATTGCTTGCCTTAACCAAAAAAGTATTGAAAAGTATACATCGATTTTTAATAATTATTCTGTTAACCTTTGGGATGACAGCCTGTAATTTATTTGAAGAAACCGACGAACGAAAGGTGGTGGTGCGGGTTAATGATTCTTACCTTTATGAAGAAGATATTAATGCCCTTCTTAATGAAGACACCAGTCCCGAAGACAGCAGCCTGATCGTATCTACTTATATTACTCGCTGGGCTACCCAACAATTGATCATAGACCGGGCCCGGCTTAATCTTTCTGAAGAACAACAGAAAGAATTTAACGATCTGGTGGAGAATTACCGAAACGAACTTTACACCAATGCCTATACTGAAGCCCTGGCCAGAAAGAATATGGACACCAGCTTTAGCGAGACAGAGCTTGAAACTTATTATGATGAAAATAAAGAAAACTTTAAATTAAGGGAAGATTTGGTGAAATTAAGGTATATAAACCTTGATAAAAACCTTAATAACATTCAACAGATCAAGACCTGGTTTGAACGGTTTAATGAAGAAGACAGGCAGGAACTTGATAAAATTGCGCTTCAGTTTAAAAATTATTCCTTTAATGATTCGGTTTGGGTTAAAACCAAATCGGTTTATGAAAAAATAGAACCTTTAAGCACAGAAGACCGGTCAGACTTGCTTAAATCTTCTAATTTTCTTCAGCTTGAAGATTCTTTAAGCGTATATTTGATCTATGTTAACGATGTGTTGGAGAAGAATGAACAGGCCCCTTTAGGATATGCCCGGTCCTCGATAAAACAGATCTTGCTGAATAAAAGAAAGCTTGATCTTACAAAAGAACTTGAAAAAGAAATTACAAAAGATGCAATTAAAAACAATCAATTTGAGATTTACTACTAAGGTTTCCGTATTCATTTTCGGATTATTTTTTAGTCTGAATACTTCTGCCCAGGAGATTATAGTGACAGATAGTACTGCCATCCAACCTGAACAAGAATTGGCGCAAAATACTGATGAAGATGGTGACTTTAAACGTAAAAAAGTAGATGGAATCGCCGCCGTAATTGGAGATTTTATTGTGCTGGAAAGCGATGTTCAGCTTATGTATAAAGATATGCAAAGTCAGGGTATGTCTACCGCAGGAATTACTGACTGTCAGTTGGCAGGTTCCCTTATGGAAAACAAGCTTTATGCACACCACGCCATTCAGGATAGTATTATAATTATGGATGCTGAAATCAATAATTATATCGACCAGCAAATTGGTCAAATGGTAAATCAGGTAGGCTCTATGGAAAAGGTGCTTGAATTCTATAAGAAAGATACCGAAGAGGAGTTTCGCAGTGAGTTGTACGAGCTTAACAAGGAAAGACAACTTGCCAGCCGTATGCAGCAGCGTATCATTGAAGATGTAGAGATCACTCCTGAAGAAGTGAGAGAATACTTCGATAATATTCCTGAAGATCAACTTCCAATGTTTGGAGAAGAGGTGGAGCTTGCTCAAATCGTGATAAGACCTGAAATACCCGAATCAGAAAAGAATAAAGTAATCTCACGTCTTAACGAGTTTAAGGCCGATGTTGAAGATAACGATGCAAATTTTGGTACTAAAGCTATATTATATAGTCAGGATCCGGGAAGCGCCAGTAATGGAGGACAAATAAGTCTTTCCCGAAAAGATAATTTTGTACAGGAATTCAAGGATGTAGCTTTCAGCCTTCAGCAAGGAGAGGTGAGTGAACCTTTTGAAACTGAATTTGGATTCCATATCATCCAGGTAGACCGTATACGTGGTCAAACCGTTGATCTTCGTCATATTTTGCTTATTCCTGATGTGAATAATCAGTCTGTAGAAAAGGCGAAAAGTGAGATAGACAGTATTCGTAAGAGAGTAAATGAAGGAGTACTGGATTTTGCTGAAGCTGCCAGAGAATTTTCAGATGAAGAAGAAACCAGAAATGATGGCGGGCGTCTTATGAACCCACAAACGGGAGATACTCGTTTCGAACTTTCCAAAGTAGATCCAAAACTTTACGACCAGATTGGGGAATTGCAGGAAGGTGAATTATCCCGTAGGTTAACCGAACAGGACCGCACCGGGCGCCCAACCTTTAAGCTGATAAAAGTGACTAAAAGAATTCCGGAGCATGAGGCTAATTATTCTTCAGATTATATGAAAATCAAGGAGCTTGCTCTACGTGACAAACAGATGGAAGCTATTGAGGAATGGCAGAAGTCGAAGATCGATGAGACTTACGTGAAGATTAGTGGTGAATACCGCGATTGCGAGTACAGCAGTAACTGGCTTAAAAATTAAAAAAGATGTCTGACGTTGCCCTGGTAGAGAAACTGGTTGAAAAAAACCGGCAATTAAAAAAAGAAATTGCCAGGATTATCGTTGGACAGGAAAAAGTAATAGACCAAATTTTGCTCTCCGTTTTCTCCGGAGGGCATTCTTTGTTAATAGGGGTGCCGGGACTGGCAAAGACTTTAATGGTTAACACCATAGCCAAAACTCTCGGGCTTGATTTTAAGCGAATTCAGTTTACCCCAGATTTGATGCCAAGTGATATTTTGGGAGCCGAGATCCTGGATGAAAACCGTAATTTTAAATTTATCAAAGGTCCAATCTTTGCAAATATCATCCTCGCCGATGAGATAAACAGAACCCCACCAAAAACACAGGCCGCTTTACTGGAGGCAATGCAGGAGAGAGCTGTAACCGTGGCCGGTCATCATTATAAGCTGTCGAAGCCATATTTCGTACTTGCTACTCAAAACCCCATCGAGCAGGAGGGAACCTATCCCTTACCCGAAGCACAACTAGACCGGTTTATGTTTGCTATCAATCTGGAATATCCCAGTTTTGAAGAAGAGGTAAATGTAGTAAAGAATACCACTTCTGATGAGGAGGTGGAAGTTGATGCCTTGTTCAATGCTGAAGAAATTATCCAGATACAACATCTTATAAGAAGGATTCCCGTAGCCGATAATGTAGTGGAATATGCGGTTAAGCTTGTAGGAAAAACCCGGCCCTTGGCCGAAGGTGCTCCGGAATTGGTTAAAAATTATCTGGATTGGGGTGCAGGACCGAGAGCTTCTCAAAATTTAATACTTGCAGCTAAGGCTAATGCCGCAGTTAACGGGAAATTTTCTCCTGATATTGAAGACGTTCAAAAAGTGGCCATTGGTATCTTACGCCATAGAATTATAAAAAATTACAAGGCTGAAGCAGAAGGCATTTCCGAAGAGAAAATAATTACCGAATTATTTTAGAAAATTTCTTTCCTGGAGAAGAAATCTCCATTGTCAATATCGTAAATTCCTATTATTAATTTAAATATTCGATAATTTTATCTCCTAAAATTTAAAGATAATTGAATTATTTTCAAGTAATTTCGATATTAGGTTCTAATTTTTAAAATCCGCTTGAATTCCGTAAATTTGCGAGACTTTTTAGAACTTAAAAATAACAAATATGGCATTCGATATTGATATGATCAAAAAGGTGTACAGCCAATTGCCCGAGCGTGTGAATCAAGCACGCGAGGTGGTTGGAAAACCTTTAACCCTTTCAGAAAAAATCCTTTATTCTCACTTGTGGGATGGCGAAGTAAAAGAAGCTTACCAAAGAGGAAAAGATTATGTAGATTTTGCTCCAGACAGGATTGCCTGCCAGGATGCAACTGCGCAAATGGCTTTGCTGCAATTCATGCAAGCCGGGAAAAAAGAAGTAGCAGTTCCAACAACTGTGCATTGTGATCACCTTATCCAGGCTAAAATGGGTGCCGTTATAGATTTGCAGGCTGCCAATAAATCAAGTCACGAAGTTTTCGAATTTTTGGAATCGGTTTCTAATAAATACGGAATCGGTTTTTGGAAACCGGGAGCAGGGATAATCCACCAGGTGGTTCTTGAAAATTATGCTTTCCCCGGTGGAATGATGATCGGTACAGATTCGCACACCGTAAATGCTGGTGGTCTTGGAATGGTCGCTATAGGTGTTGGTGGTGCCGATGCCGTTGATGTAATGGCCGGGATGGCCTGGGAACTTAAATTCCCAAAACTTATAGGGGTGAAGCTAACCGGAAAACTTTCCGGATGGACCTCAGCTAAAGATGTGATCTTGAAAGTAGCCGGAATTCTTACCGTTAAAGGTGGAACCGGAGCTATTATAGAATATTTTGGAGAAGGAGCCCGCTCAATGTCGGCTACCGGAAAAGGAACTATTTGTAATATGGGGGCTGAGGTAGGAGCCACAACTTCTACTTTTGGTTACGACGATTCAATGGAGCGTTACTTAAAAGCTACTGACCGTGCTGATGTTGCAGATGCGGCTAACCAGGTAAGAGAGCACTTAACAGGAGATGATGAAGTGTATGCTAACCCTGAGCAATATTTCGATGAACTAATCGAGATCAACCTTTCAGAGTTAAAACCGCATCTTAACGGACCTTTTACTCCGGATCTTGCCACTCCAATTTCTGAAATGGAGGTTAAAGCCAAAGAAAATGACTGGCCTATAAATGTAGACTGGGGACTTATTGGTTCCTGTACCAACTCTTCTTATGAAGATCTTACCCGGGCAGCTTCAATTGCCAAGCAGGCTGTGGATAAGAAGATTAAAGCCAAATCAGATTTCGGGATTAATCCGGGATCAGAGCAAATTAGATTCACCGCCGAACGTGACGGATTGTTGCAAATCTTTGAAGATCTTGACGCAACTATTTTTACCAATGCCTGTGGACCTTGTATTGGCCAGTGGGACCGAAGTGACCGTAAAGGAGAGGAAAAGAATACCATTGTGCATTCTTTTAACCGTAACTTCTCTAAACGTGCCGATGGTAACCCAAATACACACGCTTTTGTAGGTTCACCAGAAATGGTTGCCGCTATTGCTATCTCAGGTCGTCTCGATTTCGATCCAACCCGTGATAAACTTATCAACGAAGATGGAGAGGAAGTGATGCTGGACGAGCCAAAAGGAATAGAATTACCAGAAAAAGGTTTCGCTGTTGAAGATGCAGGTTATATACCACCAAAAGAGGACGGAAATTCTGTTGAAGTAAAAGTAGCTGAAGATAGTGAACGTTTAGAATTGTTGACTCCTTTTGAGCCCTGGGATGGTAAAAACCTTACCGGAGCCAAATTACTTATAAAAGCATTTGGAAAATGTACCACCGACCATATTTCAATGGCTGGACCCTGGTTAAGATACCGTGGTCACCTTGATAATATTTCCAATAATATGCTTATTGGGGCCATCAATGCTTTTAATAAGAAAACCAATTTCGTTAAGAACCAACTAACCGGTGAGTATGATGGTGTGCCTAGCGTACAGCGTGAATACAAAAAAGCCGGAGTGCCTACTGTCGTGGTTGGAGACCATAACTATGGAGAAGGTTCATCCAGAGAGCACGCGGCTATGGAGCCACGTCACCTTGGAGTGAAAGTAGTACTGGTTAAATCTTTTGCCCGAATTCACGAGACAAACCTTAAAAAACAAGGTTTGCTTGGGGTGACCTTTGATAATGAAAGTGATTATGACCTTATTCAGGAAGATGATACCTTTAACCTTATAGATTTGAAAGACTTTGCTCCAAATAAGCAAATCACTATTGAAGTGGTTCACGCCGATGGCAGCAAGGATACTATAAAAGCTAATCATACTTATAACAATTCTCAAATAGAATGGTATAAGCATGGTTCGGCTCTAAACCTGATCAAAAAGCAGAATGTTGCATAATTAAATAAGGTTTATTATAAATGATAGAATCCCGCCGTATCTCAGGCGGGATTTTTTTTACCCAAAATCAGTTTGTTAAGTTTACCTTTGTTTCTCGTCTAAACCTGAAATTTATTATATGAAATTTTTCAAAAATCAATGGTCCAATATTATATTTATAGTATTGATTCTTATTCTCATAATTCCCCAAACCCGTAAGCCCATTCAAATATTCGTAAATAAAGTGTTTTCTTTCAGCCCCTCGGTTACCGATGAGGAAGATCGGGAGAAACTTGCCGATTATAATTGGATTCTTGAAAACAGTGAGAGAGAGAGAGTTAATTTCTCAGATTCTGAAGGCGAAGTGGTAATCGTTAATTACTGGGCTACTTGGTGTCCGCCCTGTATTGCCGAGATGCCAAGCTTCCAGGCTTTATATGAAGATTATAAGGATAAGGTAGACTTCTATTTCGTTTCAGGAGAAGAACATACCACCACGCAAAAGTTTCTCAATTCAAAAGATTACGACATCCCCAGTTACCGGATGCTTTCGGAAGATCCTAAACCTATGGATGGTTACTCTCTTCCTACTACTTATCTTATCGATAAAGATGGAGAAATCATTATTAGAAAAATTGGAGCCGCCGACTGGAATAGTCAGAAATTGAGAAACAAGCTGGATGAATTAATAACCGAATAAGCCTTTTAAAAGTTTTTTCTGAAAAAAGATTTGATGAAATCAAAGCTGTAAAGCGACATCATGATTTTTAGATCTTCGGAAAAAGTGGTCTCTTCATCCAGATAGCTAAAGATCTCTTCGGGAGTATTTTTGGTGTAGAATTTTGTGAAGATCTCTTCCCCTTTCTCATTATTATTGGCTAGTACGTCGAGAAATATTCCATCATATCTTTTGAATTTTTTATTGATGAGGCTTTCCCCGGGAGGTTTTCCGCTTTTGAGATTTTCAACAATTTTACTAACTCTCTTTTGCGTATTTATGAAGGAATAACCGGTTGAAGCTTTTACCCAACCCCCGCCGGTTCCTATCTTTGTTATATTTGAAGTGTTTCCTTCTTCAAAAGGAAAGTCTGTCATCGGAATGATCCCTGTTTCAGTTGTTTTTATATTATAATCTTTTAGTTTCAGGATTTCTCCAAGGTAACGCTTAAGCATTTTATCATAGACCGCATCTTCGGTTAAAAACGGAGTGAAGAAAGTGAATTCTATAAGTGCTTTGGTTTTTGAAACCGGTAAAACATAAGTGAAAGCTGTAGTATCTTTATACTTCAGACGATAATCCATCATCGTAAATTCTTCGGGAGAAAAAACGGGCTCCGGAGTTTCAATTTCCCAACCCTTAAAATGCTGATAGATTAAAGTATGTTTTCCTTCTTCAAGATATTCAGGATCCACACGGCTGTCGAAAAAATGGGTTGCGGAATAATTATTCAACTTCCCTGAAGCTTCCCGGGTAACCGGATCTATTTCTGAAATTTCATCCCGAATCAATTTTATGTCGTTTGATGCTTCCAGCTCCTGAAGGATTTCCCTGTAAAAATCTTTGGCTTTTATCATTTTATACTGGTAGGGCTCCAACTCCAGCTTTTTATTCAGTTCTGAAGTTATAAACCGACCATTTTTCCAGGTTTTGGAAACCAGGTCGTCCCATTGGCCTTTGCCTTTTTCCCAGAAACACCAGGTCTTGGTGGGGGTTTCAAAATCCGGATCTATTACCGCAATCTGTTTTCCTTTAAAAAAAATATCCCGGCTAAGTTGCCGGGCAAGCTGCAATCCTGCGAGTCCTCCTCCTACAATTACATAAAAATATTTAGGTACCTGCATAGCAATGTAACGACCAAAAGTGTAAGTTATTTTTTAAAATATTTAAAAGGTACCCACAACATCCCAAAACATTCTCCATCCTCTTTGCCCAAGTGCTTATGGTGCATTTTGTGAGCCCGTCTTATGCCTTTAGCAAAACGGTTATTCGCATTTCTAAAAATCTTAAAACGCTGATGAATAAAGATATCGTGAACTGTGAAATAGGTGATTCCGTAAGCCAGGATCCCAAGACCTACAGGCAGGCCAAACCAAACATCTTCATATCTCCACAAGAGGAAAAAACCTATACTTACCAAAGCATAAAAGATAAAAAACAGGTCATTTCTTTCCCACCAATGACTGTGATCTTTGTGATGATGATCTTTATGTAATGACCATAAGACCCCATGCATAATATATTTATGGGTAAACCAGGCCATTCCTTCCATAAAAATAAAAGTGCCCAGAAAAACTGCTATCCAGAGTAATATGCTCATTTTAGAGTAAATTTAATCTATACGAAATATACGATTTTGCCAGCAAACCTACCTTCTGATAATCAGAAACTCTTATTCGACGGTTTTTTATTTCCATGGGTGGTGTTTTCTTCAGTTTATGAAGCAACTTCTTATAATAAATAAATGCTGTATAAACTCCGAATTTTGCTTCTACTGGTAATTTAGCAATACCCTCATAACCTTTCCTGAAATCGCTGTCTATTTCATCAATTATTTGTTTTTTTCCCGCTTCATCCAGCTGTGCCAGGTTGGTGTGTGGGAAGTAGCTCCGGCTTAGGTCTTCGTAATCTGCTTTCAGATCCCTTAGGAAATTCACCTTTTGAAAGGCAGAACCCAGGCTCATTGCTGAATCTTTTAAAGCCTCAAACTTTGCAGGGTCACCTTTAACAAAGACTTTAAGACACATGAGTCCAACAACATCTGCACTTCCGTAGATGTATTCCTTGTAATCGTCAAAACTTTTATATTCTGTTTTATAAAGGTCCTGCTGCATACTTTTCATAAAAGCATTGTAAAGAGAAGCTTCTATATTGTATTTGTGTGCCGTTTCCTGGAAAGCGTTGAGGATTGGATTAAGGCTTATTTTGTTTTCAATAGCGAGATGGAGGTCCCGTTCAAAATCCTTAAAAAGTCTTTCTTTATCATAATCGTGAAAACTATCTACGATCTCATCTGCCAGTCGCACAAAACCATAAATGTTGTAAACATCCTGTCTTATGGAAGGTGCCAGCATTCGGGTGGCCGTAGAAAAAGAAGTACTATAGGCGTGAGTCACGCACTTACTGCAGGTGTGGGAAAGGGTGTCAAAGATTGTTTTCATAGCTATTTTTTTGAATTTTGAATAAGGCCCGCAACAAGCTTTCCTGAAATAAGCGAAGGTGGTACTCCAGGGCCGGGAACAGTTAACTGACCGGTGAAAAACAGGTTATGAACCTTTCTACTTTTTAATTTAGGTCTTAAAAAGGCTGTTTGAAAGAGCGTATTGGCAAGGCCGTAAGCGTTTCCTTTATATGAATTATATTCTTTTTTGAAATCCAACACGCAAAAAGATTCCCGGAACAAAATATGATCGATTACTTTTTGTTGAGTAATCTCCTCAAACCTGGAAATGATCTTTTGGAAATATTTTTCTCTTATTTCTTCGGAATCCTCTACATCGGGGGCAAGGGGAATTAAGAATATTCCGGTTTCTTTGCCTTTCGGCGCCGCTGATGCATCGGTTACTGAAGGAAAACTCGCATAAAAAAGAGGATCTTCGGGCCATTTGGCTTCATCGTAAATAGCACGGGCATGCTTTTCGAAATCGGTGTCAAAAAAGAGACTGTGATGGGTGATGTTGGCCAGTTTTTTATCAAATCCTACATAGAATAACAGGGAAGAGGGTGCGAATGTTTTTTTCTCCCAGTAGGATTCAGGATACTGCCTGTTGTCTTTTGGTAAAAGGGTTTCTGTATGGTGATAATCGGCTCCGCTTAAAATGTAATCACTCTTTATGCGTTCCCCGTTAACCAGGATTCCTGTCGCCGTATTGTTTTTTACAAAGATTTTTTCCGCAGGCGCACTGGTATTTATTTTAACTCCCAGAGAGCGGGCGAGTTGCTCCATTCCTTCAATTACTTTATACATACCCCCTTTTGGGTGCCAGGTGCCCAGGCCGAAATCGGCGTAATTCATAAAGCTGTAAAATGCCGGAGTATTGCTGGCTTTAGCTCCAAGGAATAGAACCGGAAATTCCAGGATCTGAATTAATTTGGGATTTTTAAACTCCTTTCGGACTTCCTTTGAGATCGTGCTGAAAAAACTCCCGAGTTTCTTTGCTGTGGCTGGTGTCACTAATTCCAAAGGAGAAACTCCCGGGCGATAAACCAGGTCTTTAATTGCAATATTATAATTATCCAGAGCCTCATCGATGAATCTTTCCAGCTTTGCTGCACTGCCGGCTTCCTCTGTTTCAAAGGCTTTGTAGATCTTTTCCAGCGTATCTTCAATAGTTATGCTGTCCTCTTTTCCGAAGAAAACCTTATAGGCCGGATTGAGTTTCTCGAGCTCATAGAAATCAGCAGGAGTTTTTCCGAAATCGGCGAAAAAACGCTCAAAAACATCGGGCATCCAGTACCAGGTTGGACCAATATCGAAAGTAAAACCTTCTTTTTTTAATTGCCTGGCGCGGCCACCAATTGTTTTGTTTTTTTCAAAAATCTCCACCTCATAGCCATCCCGTGCCAAATAGCAGGCAGCGGCAAGGGAGGCAAAGCCCGAACCAATTATAGAAACTGTTTTTTTCATAGACTCAGAAGAAACTGGTTGAGATTATCGAATTTTTTGATGAATGGCGGGAAGTTTTGGGTATCCACTTCTTTTAATTTTTGCCCGAATAAAAGGAGTTCATAATTCTTTTTCCGGCAAACCTGTTTTTCAAATTCCTTTATAAACGTGTTAATATTTACTGGGGAAGTGGTGAAATAGCTCAAAAAACAAATGTCCTCATGGCGTTCCATGAGATAACTCAGGTCTGAGAGCGGAAGGCTTGGACCCAGGTAGATCGCATTTCTATGATTGTAGATCAATTCATAGTATAGGTATATTATGCCAATGTCATGAATTTCATTCTCAGGAAGGAAGAGTACATAGAGTCGGTCTCTGGTTGGTTTATTGGTCTTTTTGATCTCGGCAAGGTGGAGATAGATCTTTTGCTTTATAAGATCTACTATAAAGTGCTCGTGTATAGGTTTAATGGTATAGGTTTGCCACAGCATTCCTATATTTCCCAAAAACGGAAGAAAAACCTGATGGAATACTTCTCTGAAACTTTTATCTTTTCGAAGGCCTTCATATGTGGTATTGAAAAGCTCTTCATCAAAATTTATCATGGAAAGTTTAAGCGCATTCAAGGCTCTGTTTTCATTACTGGCCTTTGCATTTATATTTTTAACCATCTTATTGATTTCCTCATCATTTAATTTAGAAATGCGGGAAATCTTATAGCCATGTTCATTAAGAAAGGAAATATTGAGAAGCTTCTGAAGGTTAGAACTATCATAAGTTCTTATATTAGTAGCTGTGCGATCGGGATTGAGAATATTGTATCTTTTTTCCCAAATTCTTATGGTATGGGCCTTGATTCCAGTTAAATTTTCAAGGTCTTTTATGCTAAAGTTCTGTTTAATTAATTCCATAGTATTTTAAAGATAGGCAAATCTACAGAATAATAGAATTGAAATGAATTATCAAAATGTTAAATTGTTTAATTTAGTAGTTAAATAATTAAACAAAAATCTTTAGAATATGACCAAAATTAAATCCAGGCGAGTACTAATCACTGGTGGGGCTTCAGGTATAGGTAGATTAATGGGAAGGAAGGTGCTGGAAAAAGGAGGAAAATTAATCATTTGGGATCTTGATAGCATTAAGCTTAGAGAGACACTGGAAGAGCTGACGGCTATTGGCGAGGTGCATACTTTTGAAATTGATATTACTGATGAGCAGAAAGTAAAAGAACTTGCGTCTAAAATTCAGGATGAAATCGGTCCTGTGGATATCCTGATCAATAATGCCGGAATTGTGTATGGAGGCAATTTTCACGAATCTACTCCCGAAGCGATCAATAAGACCATGGCTGTTAATGCCATTGCGCCAATGCATCTTACCCAGAAGTTTTTACCCGAAATGATCTCCAGGAAGTTTGGGCATATTTGCAATATAGCATCTTCAGCAGGATTGGTTTCGAACCCAAAAATGGCGATATATGCCGGAAGCAAATGGGCCTGTACCGGTTGGTCTGATAGTTTGAGGCTTGAAATGACGGCTTTGAAAACCGGAGTGGGCGTAACCACTGTAACTCCCTATTATATCAACACAGGAATGTTTGACGGTGTGAAATCTTTTATTCCTATTTTAAAGCAAGAAAAGGTAGCTGCCAAAGTTATAAAAGCTATTGAGAAAAACCGGATTTTCTTGAGTATGCCCTGGAGTATGCGGTTTGTGAGATTTTCCCAGGGACTGTTTCCCATATGGTTTTATGACTGGTTTGTGGGGAAGGTTTTAGGTATTTATAAAACTATGGATGATTTTAAAGGAAGAAATAATAAATAGCATGGAAGAAACATCAGGAACTAAAATTGGAGCAATTTTTAAAAGTCAAAAAGAATTTTTTGGAACTCACCGTACTAAAGAAGTGTCTTTTAGAATCGAACAACTAAAAATACTCAAAAAGGCTGTCTTGAGCTATGAAGATCGCATTTACAATGCCCTGGCCAAAGATCTTAATAAAAGTAGGGAAGAAGCGTTTTTAACCGAGGTGAGTATCGTTTTACAGGAAATAGATTTCCATCTTAAAAAACTTAAAGGCTGGGCCAGGCCCAAGAAAGTGTCATCTCCATTGGTGCTCTTTCCCTCCAGTTCAAAAGTTCTGTATGAACCTCTAGGCGTAAGCCTTATTATTTCTCCCTGGAACTATCCCTTCCAACTTTGTCTTAATCCGCTTGTTGGTGCGATTTCTTCAGGTTGTTGTGCGGTTTTAAAACCTTCTCCCGATTCTCCAAATACTTCCCGGGTTATGGAGGCCATGATCAAAGAATATTTTTCTTCAGAATATATTAGCCTGGTGCAGGGTGGAAAAGAAACCAATCAGGCGCTGTTTGAATTTCCATTCGATATTATCTTCTTCACAGGTAGCTCCAGAGTTGGAAAAATAGTGATGAAAGCAGCGGCTGAACATCTGAGTAAGGTAGTGCTGGAGCTCGGTGGGAAAAGCCCATGTATAGTAGATAAGGATGCTAACCTTGATCTTGCGGCAAAACGCATTGCTTGGGGAAAAACAATTAATGCAGGCCAAACCTGTATCGCTCCCGATTATCTTTTAGTTCATAATTCGATTAAAGAAGAATTACTGAAAAAGATAGTGGAAGCCTTGAAAGGTATGTATGGTGAAAAAATAAAGGACAGTAATCACTACGCAAGAATTATAACCGATAATGCTTTCGAGAGGCTTACCGGGTGTTTAGATGCTAAAGATGTTTACCATGGAGGAGAATCTGATGCGGAGACCAGATTCATAGCTCCTACAATTCTGGATAAGGTAAGTCCTGATGATGAAATAATGCAGGAAGAGATATTCGGACCAATTCTTCCGGTAATGGAATTTGAAGATACTTCCAAAGCCATTTCATTCATAAATGAAAACAGAAAACCCCTGGCATTATATTATTTTGGAGGTAAAAGAAAAGCGAAGGACGTTCTTAATAAAACAAGTTCGGGGGGAGCTTGTATAAATGATACTTTATTACATATAGCGAATCATAAAATGCCTTTTGGTGGAGTGGGGCATAGTGGTATGGGGAATTATCACGGTTATAAAAGCTTCCTGGCTTTTAGTCATGAAAGAGGAGTTGTGAGCTCATCTACATTAATAGATTTAAGCTTAAAATATCCGCCTTACCGGTTTTTTGGTGTTATAAAGAAAATACTGGGGTGAATAATAAGAATGAAAAGTGTGCCCGGAGCGGGAGTCGAACCCGCACGCCCTAATGGACACATGGCCCTCAACCATGCCTGTCTACCAGTTCCAGCACCCGGGCAAAAGCAGGATTCGAAAATCGAACTTTCAATAGGGTTTCAGTAAATTGAATTCCAAAAGGATTCTGAACTTAATAAGTGATTTGAGTTCCCACTTAAAAATGTGATCTGGCCGGGCTTCCTTCGACTTCGCCTAATGGCTTGCTCAGGATATCCCAACATAATCATTATTTCAAAAAGTGATCTGGCTGGGGCTTCCCGATATTCCGCTATCGCTACAATCGGGACAGGCTTCTCGCCCAACAAAATCTGAACTTCTTTATGTGATCTGGCTGGGGCTCGAACCCAGGACCCTCTCCTTAAAAGGGAGATGCTCTACCAACTGAGCTACCAGATCTGGTTTTTGCGTCTGTAAAAAGAACTAATTTTTGTGATTTGGTTGAGGCTTCCTTCGACTTCGCCTAACGGCTTTCTCAGGATAAACTTCTCGCCCAACACGGTCATAATTTCAAAAAGTGATCTGGCTGGGGCTCGAACCCAGGACCCTCTCCTTAAAAGGGAGATGCTCTACCAACTGAGCTACCAGATCAATTAGGGCAAACGTCGTTTTGCGAATGCGGGTGCAAATATACACGCATTAATTTATTTTTCAAGACTAAAATCACATAAATTTGCAATTGTTTTCAATTCATCTAAAAACGAGTAAATTATACTATGAAAATATTTCTTGCCGGATATATGGGCTCCGGAAAATCCCTTTTAGGAAAGCAACTTGCAAAACGATTAAACCATGATTTTCTTGATCTTGATGATCAGATCGAAGTAATGGAAGGAAACAGTATCCATGATATTTTTGGTGAAAAAGGAGAACTTTATTTCCGTAAACTGGAAACTAAAGTTCTTAAAGATGTGCTGGAGGATCATTCAGACCTGGTGGTTTCCCTGGGTGGCGGAACTCCTTGTTACGGGAAGAATCTTGAACTTATCAAGGAAACTCCAAATTCAAAAATTATTTATCTAAAGGCTTCAGTAGAAGAATTAACCCGTCGATTGTTTCCGGAGAAAATTCACAGACCCGTAATCAGCCATCTTGAAACCCGGGAAGCCCTGGAGGAATTTATTAGAAAACATATGTTTGAAAGGGGTTACTATTACCACCAATCAGATATTATCGTTAATGTGGATAATGCTGAACCTGAAGATATTTTAAATGAAATAATGGAGAAATTAAAATAGCTCTGCTTTGTTATTTCCTTTCTCGAAAGTCAGCGTAACTGTTTCGTGAATTGATGTTGAAAGTGATATCCCTTTAAAATCGGCCTTAACCGGATATTTCTTGTGATTCCTGTCAACCATTACAGCTGTTTTGAATTGTTTTAAAGGAACCTCGAGAAAGTGCTTAACCCCATAAATTAGGGTGGTTCCTGAATTCAGCACGTCATCTGCCAGAATCACCGATTTATCCTTATAATCAGATTCTTCCAGGGAGGTTATTATTTTGCTTAGTGGATTTTTCTTGTCGATCTTCACCTCACAAAGACTTATCTTTAAAGGTGAGATTTTTTCTAACCAGGTTTTTAATCGCTGGGCGAATTCATAGCCGTTTTTGGAAATTCCGGCCAGGACGATTTCTTCTTCTTCCAGGTTGCTTTCATAAACCTGGTAGGCAATACGCTTTATTTTATGCTGAATTTGTTCGTGGTTTAAGATCAATACACCTTTTTTCATAGTTTCTTGAATTTGAAAAAGAGTTCATTTCCCTGACGTGGTTTTATAGAATTATAACACGGCTCCAGGATTTCAATTTTAAAGTACTCGCTAAAATACGTTAAATATTCATTTTTACTGCCACCAAAAGGAGGCCCGTTTTCGGTCAATTTAAAATTGAAAAGTACTCCGGCAACTTTCCCGTTATCCTTTAAGAGATTATAACATTGCCTGGCATAATCGAGTCTTTTTTGTACCGGAAGCGCACAAAAAAAAGTTTGTTCCAGGATGAGGTCGAACTGGTCTTCGATCTCAAAAAAATCCGTGTGCAGAATTTGTTCTCTGGGAAAGCTGGGACAGCGTTTAGAAAAATTCTCAAGAGGTTCCTTAATAAGATCGGCCACAAAAACATTCCTGAATCCTTTTTGAAAAAGGTATTCGGCTTCCCAGGAATTCCCTGCTCCGGGAATAAGAATTTTCAATTTCTTGTTGGTAAGCTGATCAATATACGCCTTTAGCGGAGTAGATACTTGCCCTATATCCCAGCCTGTTTTTCCTTTCTTGTAGCGTTCTTTCCAGAAACTAGCGTCCAGGTTATTTTTCATCGGGAGTTGAGGGGTCAGTGTTATCAAACCATTCGTCTATATCACGGCGATCTTTTTTCGTGGGGCGGCCGGTGCCTTTCTTCCGGTAGTAATCCTTGGAATACTTCAGTAGTTCCAGTTTTTCAAAGGCCTCTTTTGGGGTTACATCGTTAACATATAAATTCACCAGTTTAGCCCCAACACGGCTTGTCGGGATGTCAAGAACTTCAATCTGGTAATCAATCTGGTTTTTGCGTACGCTTATCTTATCGGTGGGGAAAACCTCCCTGGAGGCCTTTACATTGCCGTCTTCCATTTTTACTTTTCCCTGCTTACAGGCATGCGTGGCAAGGCTTCGCGTTTTAAAATATCGTACACACCATAAAAACTTATCAATCCTCATAAAACTGCGGTTTAAACCTTAAGCAAAAATACAAGAATATTGTATCTTGCGGCCCAAAATAGAAGAATGATGAAATTGAAATATTTATTTTTAACGGGTATTGTTTTAAGTATGGCCCTGGTTTCCTGTAGTGATGATGATGACCAAGTTGAAGAGATTCCCGAGAGAGATAAAGGGGAGCAGGCCCTGGAAGATGATCAAGCTTTAAGCGAATACCTGGAAACCCATTTTTATAATTATGAGGATTTTGAAAGCCCTGATGAAGATTTTGATTATTTAGTGCGCTTTGATACTATTGCAGGAGATAACGCCGATAAAACCCCAATAATAGAATCTGAAAAACTTATTCAAAAAACTTATAGTCGGGATGATGTAGATTATAATATATATGTCCTTAAAGTGAGAGAAGGGGTTGGGGAACAACCAACTTTTGCCGATTCGACCCTGGTAACCTACCGCGGTGAATTGCTTGACCGTTCTACTTTTGATAATGCAAAAACTCCGGTCTGGTTTGATCAGATATCATTGATTGATGGTTTTACCCAAGGAGTTATCGAATTTAAGGGAGCTTCAGGATATACTGTAAATGCAGATAATACGGTAAGCTTTAATAACGATTATGGTGTGGGTGCCGTGTTCATGCCTTCTGGATTGGGATATTTTTCTAATTCACAGGCTAAGATTCCTGCTTATAGTCCGCTTATTTTCAGCTTTAATCTTCTGAAGGTAAATGAGGCCGACCACGATGGTGACGGCATTCCCAGCTGGATGGAAGACCTTGATAATGATGGAGACCTTAGAAATGACGATACAGATGAAGACGAAACTCCCAATTTTGCCGATAGCGATGATGACGGGGATGGAACTCCAACCCGGGATGAAATTATAATAAACGAAGATGGAAGCTTGGAATTCCCTGATACGAACGGAAATGGAACTCCGGACTATCTGGATCCAGATACCTTCTAGAAGAAATAAAATTTATTAAAAAAGCCCCGAATCGGGGCTTTTTTAATTTGATATTTTCCTCTCTGTTCTAAATCTAAAAAGAATAAGAGGCACTTAATATCCACTGGGAAGGTCTGGAATCCAGAGAAAATCTCTCTGAAGCCGTTTCAACAAAAGCAGTGTTTTCGCTAAAGGCATTTTCATAACGCAAGTCAAAGCCGAGACGGCCTATATTTAACCCGGCGCCTAATTGATAACCAATAGTGATATCATTTTCTACTTCCCCAATCTCTAAAGAAGTTTCCTCCAGTTCATTGTTTAAAATATATTGGAAGGAAGGGCCCGCTTTTATATTTAAAGGTCCCAGTACGTTTACTCCAACTAAAACCGGAGCATCTATTTTGTTCAGTTTATAATCAAAAGATTCATATTCAGTAGTGAGACTTGTATACATTAATTCCGGCTGAATAAAAAATCCTAAAATTCCAAATTTGCTGTAAGCTCCTATGTGGAAACCGGTTTTGTTCTCTCCTTCTTCAAAAGACGAGCGAAAATCTTCGGCACCTTCATTTACATTTTCAAAATCTCCGGAAGCACCGTAGTTTAATCCTCCCTTAATTCCAAACTCGGCTTCCTGGGCCATTATACTTGTACCGGTTAGTAACACGGCAATAATTATTAACTTTTTCATATTATTTCAATTTTTAAGTTAGAGATTTAATAACGCATAAACGATGCCGTTTATTCTGAATAAATAAAAAAAGCCTTTCAGAAATACTGCTGAAAGGCTTCTAAATAACTGTATAATAAAAGTTTATTTTCGGCTTAAAACTTTTTCTGAAGCCTTAATAATAGCTTCGGCATTAAGCCCGTATTTATCCATTAATTGTTCCGGTGTACCGCTTTCTCCAAAAGTATCCTGGGTGGCTACAAATTCTTGTGGTGCAGGATTGTTTTCAGCTAAAGTTCTCGCCACACTTTCTCCAAGTCCACCAAGGAAGTTATGCTCTTCTGCAGTAACCACACATCCGGTTTTCTTAACCGATTTTATGATAGCATCTTCATCCAGAGGTTTGATGGTGTGGATATTTATCACTTCTGCACTTATTCCTTTTTCTGAAAGTTTTTCAGCAGCCTGAAGCGCTTCCCATACCAAGTGGCCGGTTGCGATAATGGTAACATCGTTACCTCCATATAATTTTACGGCTTTTCCAATTTCGAATTTCTGATCTTCAGGAGTAAAGTTGGCTACTTTCGGTCTTCCGAATCTGAGATAAACCGGGCCGTCATGATCTGCAATGGCGATAGTGGCAGCTTTGGTCTGGTTGTAATCACAGGTGTTGATCACCGTCATTCCGGGTAACATTTTCATCAATCCGATATCTTCCAGAATTTGGTGAGTGGCGCCATCTTCTCCAAGGGTCACCCCTGAGTGACTGGCGCATATCTTCACATTTTTTCCTGAATAGGCCACACTCTGTCTTATTTGATCGTATACCCTTCCGGTAGCAAAGTTAGCGAAGGTGCCGGCAAAAGGAATTTTACCTCCAATGGTTAATCCCGCAGCAATACCAATCATGTTAGCTTCAGCGATTCCTACCTGGAAAAAACGTTCCGGGTTTTCGTCTATGAAATCCTGCATTTTAAGTGAACCTACAAGATCGGCACAAAGGGCTACAACATTTGGATTTTTCCTTCCCAATTCAGTAAGTCCATCTCCAAAACCTGAACGGGTATCTTTTTTTCCTGTATCTGTATATTTTTTCATAATAAGCCTCCCCCACCCCCTCCGAAGGAGGGGAGCTGAGGTTATTTTAAATTATTAATATTTATTTTTTTCATTCCTATAATATTCCTCCCTTTAAGGGAGGTTAGGAGGGTGTTTTAATAATCTCCTAAAGTTTCAGGATTTTGTGCAAGCGCTTTTTCAAGCTGCTCGTCATTTGGAGCTTTTCCGTGCCATGCGTGAGTATGCATCATAAAATCTACCCCGTTACCCATAACAGTGGTCATTAAAATACAAACCGGCTTTCCTTTTCCGGTATGTGTTTTAGCTTCTTTCAGGCCGTCTATTACCTGTTCCATATCATTGCCGTCTTCTATTTCAAGGACATCCCAGCCAAAAGCTTCAAACTTCTTTTTGAGATTACCCATTGGAAGTACAGTTTCGGTACTGCCGTCAATCTGCTGCCCATTAAGATCTACGGTAGCAATAAGATTGTCTATCTTATTGGCTGCTGCATACATAATCGCTTCCCAGTTTTGGCCTTCCTGAAGTTCTCCATCCCCGTGAAGGGAATATACAAGGTGTTTGTCCTTGTTTAATTTTTTGGCTTCGGCAGCACCAATCGCAACAGACATACCCTGACCTAGTGAACCTGAAGCTACGCGTATACCGGGTAGACCTTCATGGGTGGTTGGGTGACCCTGCAAACGGGAGTCGATAAGTCTGAAAGTGTTGAGTTCATCAACCGGGAAATATCCGGTGCGAGCAAGCACACTGTAAAATACCGGGGAGATGTGGCCGTTGGAAAGGAAGAATAGGTCCTCCTCCTTACCGTCCATATCAAAACTGGTATTGTGATGCATTACCTCTTTGTAAAGCGCTGTGAAAAATTCGGTACAGCCTAAAGAACCTCCGGGATGTCCCGAATTAACTTTGTGTACCTGTCTTAAAATATCTCTGCGTACCTGCGTGGCAAAGTCTTTTAATTCCTGAATGTCTGACATTATAGTTTTGTGTTGTTTAAATAATGGCCACAAAAATAGGCTTTTAAATAGCTTTGACAAAGCCCCGAAAGCCCAGTTATTAACTTTGAGACTCAAGTAACTAACAATTTAGCTTTTTAAGCGGCTTCAATTTGATTTTTAGTTGAGTATCTTTGCAGCGATTTAATTAAGACTATGAAATTTGATTTATTGGCTACCGATGCTGGTAGTAAAGCCCGTGCAGGAACAATCACTACTAATCACGGCAAAATTGAAACCCCTATTTTTATGCCGGTTGGGACGGTGGCCTCAGTAAAAGGAGTGCACCAGAGAGAACTAAAGGAGGATATTAATCCCGATATAATTTTAGGTAATACCTATCACCTTTATTTAAGACCCCAGACTGAAATTTTAAAGAAAGCTGGCGGTCTTCATAAGTTTATGAACTGGGATCGTAATATCCTTACCGATAGTGGTGGTTACCAGGTATATTCCTTATCTGCAAGAAGAAAGATAAAGGAAGAAGGCGTAAAATTTAAATCTCATATAGATGGATCTTCCCATACTTTTACTCCTGAAAATGTAATGGAAATTCAGCGGGCAATTGGCGCCGATATTATTATGGCCTTTGATGAGTGCACACCTTATCCCTGTGATTACCGTTATGCTAAGCGCTCTATGCATATGACGCATCGCTGGCTGGATAGATGTGTGACTCACCTGGATAAAGTTGAACCTATGTATGGGTTTAATCAAACCTTATTTCCAATTGTTCAGGGGAGTACATATAAAGACCTTAGGGAACAATCAGCCGAATATATCGCTTCAGTTGGAGCTGAAGGTAATGCTATTGGAGGCTTATCAGTTGGAGAACCTGCAGAAGAAATGTATGCGATGACCGAGGTTGTTACCAAGATTCTACCTGAAGATAAACCCCGCTACCTTATGGGTGTGGGTACTCCTATAAATATCCTGGAAAATATAGCCTTGGGAATTGATATGTTCGATTGTGTTATGCCTACGCGGAATGCGAGAAATGGGATGCTCTTTACAGCTCATGGCACCATAAACATTAAGAACAAAAAGTGGGGAGACGATTTTTCTCCTATAGATGATATGGATATTACCTGGGTAGATTCAGAATATTCTAAAGCCTACCTGAGGCACCTGTTTACAGTCAATGAAATGCTTGGCAAGCAAATTGCTACTATCCATAATCTCGGTTTTTATCTCTGGTTGGTGAGAGAGGCCAGAAAGCATATCTTAGCAGGGGATTTCACGCCCTGGAAGGATAAAATGGTAAAACAAATGGATAAACGTTTATAAATTGAAGATCCTTGACTGGTACATACTGAAGCGGTATCTGGGAACTTTTTTCCTGATGTTGTTGCTATTTATACCTATTGGAATAACGGTAAACCTTGCTGAGAAGATCGATAAGATCCTTGAAAATGAAGTGCCGTTTATTGAGGTTGCCTTTTATTACCTTGATTTTACAATTTATTTCGCCAATCTGCTCTTTCCATTATTCCTCTTTTTATCGGTTATCTGGTTTACTTCCAAGCTGGCCAATAATACTGAAATTATCGCCTTTTTAAGCAGTGGTGTTTCTTTTTACAGATTTTTGCGACCATATTTAATTGGAGCGACGATTGTTTGTGGTTTGGCTCTTGTGCTAAGTATGTATCTGGCCCCAAAAGCCAGTAAGGGTTTTAATGAGTTTAAATATGAATATCTTAAAAAAGGTACACAAACTCAGGAGACCAGTGATGTTTACCGGCAGATTAATGATGATGAATACATCTACGCCAGCCACTTTCAACCAAAAACAAAAACGGCCAGGAATTTTACTCTGGAGCATTTTGACGGAAATGAACTTAAATTCAAAATAAGCGCTTCCCGCCTTAAATATAATGAGAAGGATTCCATCTATACCTTAAGCGTATTTGATAAACGAATCATTGGGGAAAATGAAGATGAAATTATTCATAAAACATCGGTAGACACTATTCTCCCTTTTGATTTTGATGAGCTCACCCCCGAAAACTATATCGCTGAGACCCTCAACTATACAGAACTAAATGAATTTATAGAAAAGGAACGCCGTCGGGGGTCGGGGAATATTAATCGCTATCTTGTGGTAGCCTATAAAAGATGGAGTATTCCGGTTTCAGCATTTATTTTAACAATTATTGCTGTGGCAGTTTCTTCAATAAAAAGGAGGGGTGGAATGGGAGTAAACCTTGCTCTGGGAATCACTCTGGCCTTCGTATTTATTTTCTTCGATAAAGTATTTGGTACTATGGCTGAGCAATCTGCTTTCCCGCCTCTTATTGCCGTCTGGTTTCCCAATATAAGTTTCGGAATATTAGCTGTTTATCTCTTGTTTAAAGCTAAGCGATAATCCGGTAAAATTCATTGATAAAATATTGATGAATCATAGGAAATCTTCCTTTTAAAGTTTGTTATATTTGTAAGCTAATAAAAAACACCCATAACTACTTATGGAATATTTAGATTTTGAATTACCCATTAAAGAGTTAGAAGAACAGTACGAGAAGGCTTGCAATATAGGCTCAGAAAGTGAAGTTGATGTTACTGCCACCTGCAAACAGCTCGAGAAAAAACTGAAAGAGAAAAAAAAGGAGATCTATAAGAATCTTACCGCCTGGCAAAGAGTGCAACTTTCAAGACACCCCAACAGGCCATATACCCTGGATTATATTAATGCTATTTGTGGAGATACTTTCCTGGAACTTCATGGGGATAGGAATGTAAAAGATGATAAGGCGATGATTGGTGGTCTTGGAAAGATCGATGATCAAAGCTTTATGTTTATTGGCCAGCAAAAAGGCTATAACACAAAGACCAGACAATACCGTAATTTCGGGATGGCCAATCCTGAAGGTTACCGCAAAGCACTTAGGCTAATGAAGTCTGCCGAGAAATTCGGTGTACCTGTAGTAACCTTCGTAGATACTCCGGGAGCCTATCCCGGGATGGAAGCTGAAGAACGCGGCCAGGGAGAAGCCATTGCCAGAAATATTTTTGAAATGACCCGTCTTAAAGTTCCAGTATTTGTGGTGATTATAGGAGAAGGAGCCAGTGGGGGAGCCCTCGGGATTGGTGTTGGAGATAAAGTTCTAATGTTGGAAAATACCTGGTATTCGGTTATTTCTCCTGAATCCTGTTCTTCCATTTTATGGAGGAGCTGGGAGTTTAAGGAACAGGCTGCAGATGCCCTAAAGCTTACCGCAGTCGATATGAAAAAACAAAAGCTTATTGATGAGATCGTAAAGGAACCTCTTGGGGGCGCACATAGCCAAAGAGAGGAAACTTTTGAAACTGTAAAAAAAGCGATTGTTTCCTCTTATGATGAGTTTAAAAACTTATCACCAATCGAACTTGTTGATAAAAGAATGGACAAATATTTAAATATGGGAGTCTTTAAAGGCTGAGTCCTTAAATAACATAACCTGATAAAAATCCGAAACAAAATGTTTCGGATTTTTTTGCCCTTATTAACAGGAATACTTAGTTATCAACACCCCAAATGTTGATTACCTGTGGATTAACTCAAGCTGGTTTCATTAAGACTGTCTTAACATTTTATTTACTTTAGTGCTATGGAAAAAATGACTGGCCCCCAAAGTTTTAAATATCAAAAATCCAATGTTATAAACCTTGAAAAAGGGAAACTCCCCCCACAAGCTGTTGATTTAGAGGAGGTTGTGTTGGGTGCTATGATGATCGATAAAAAGGGGGTAGACGAAATAATAGATATCCTCAACGCCGATGCGTTCTATAAAAACTCGCATAAACTCATCTTTGAGGCGATACATAAACTCTTTGAAAATACTGAGGCAATCGACTTATTAACGGTTTCCAATCAATTGAAGAAGGATGGAAATTTTGATAAGGTAGGGGGCGATTATTACCTCATTCAGCTAACCCAAAAAGTATCGTCTTCAGCACACATCGAGTTTCACGCGCGTATAATTCTTCAGAAATATATTCAACGTAGTCTTATAAAAATTTCTAACGAAATTATTGAGGAGGCTTACGATGAAGGAACCGATGTTTTTGACCTTCTGGATAGTGCCGAGGCGAAACTGTATGAGGTGACCCAGGGGAATATTCAGAAATCTACCGAAACAGCTCAGAGTCTTGTTATCCAGGCCAAGACCAGGATTCAGGAAATATCCAATAAGGAAGGTCTTAGCGGTGTTCCTTCAGGATTTGATAAGCTGGATCGGCTAACTTCAGGATGGCAACCCAGTGACCTCATTATTGTTGCTGCACGTCCTGGGATGGGTAAAACGGCTTTAACCTTGTCTATGGCCCGTAATATTTCTGTTGGACAAAATATCCCTGTTGCATTTTTCTCTCTGGAGATGTCTTCAGTGCAGCTTATTACCAGACTTATTTCGTCTGAAACCGGACTTTCTTCGGAAAAATTAAGAACAGGAAATCTCGAAAAACATGAGTGGGAACAATTGAACGTTAAGGTTAAAGACCTGGAAAAAGCCCCGCTCTTTATAGATGATACCCCATCCCTGTCCATTTTTGATCTCAGGGCAAAGGCAAGGAGGCTTGCTTCTCAACACGGTATTAAATTGATAGTTGTTGATTACCTGCAGTTGATGACCGCAGGGGGATCACAAAAAGGTGGAGGTAACAGGGAGCAGGAAATTTCAACGATTTCCCGAAACCTGAAAGCACTGGCTAAAGAACTTAATGTGCCGGTTATTGCGCTATCACAGCTCTCCAGAGCGGTGGAAACACGCGGGGGGAGTAAGAGGCCCTTACTTTCAGATTTGAGGGAATCTGGAGCAATTGAGCAGGATGCCGATATTGTTTCGTTTATTTATCGTCCTGAATATTACAAAATTGATGAATGGGATGATGAAGAGCGTACACCTACCGATGGCCAGGGAGAATTTATTGTGGCTAAGCACAGGAACGGTGGCCTTGAAAATATCAGACTGAAATTTATTGGGCATCTTGGTAAATTTGATAACTTAGATGAATTCGATTCGCCATTTGAATTTCATTCCAAGATGAATAGTGGAGGAGATGAATCGCAGGAGTTGGGCAGTGCTAACCTGCCAAGCCCTAGTGCCGATGAAGCTTTTGGAAGCTCGATGAATGATGATTTTAATAATGAAGACGATAGCGAAGTGCCATTTTAAAAAATGTTTGTTTTCTGCGGAAAGCAGCATTTTCTTCTACAACATTTTGAAGGGGTTTACCGGGATAAAGGCTAGACCCTTTCTTTTTTTTCTAATTTTTATTCTTTCAGCCTTTCCGGCCTTTTCATCCAATATTCTAATCCCGATGGATGAATCCCAGAGCGATCATTTAAAAGCCTACGGAATCACCTATTACGCCCTGGAGCAGAATTTGGAAGTAAGATGGCTTCTGAATTATCGTGGAGGGTCTTTCCTGATCTCTGACACAGAGAGTCTTCAGAAGGAGTGCAAGATAAGAGGAGTGTCCTATGAGGTGATTAGTGATGCTAAGACACTTGAAATTGTAGAAGAGATATCGAGCCCTTCCCGCAATATGGAAAGCGTGGTTTTGGAAAAAGCTCCCAAAATAGCAGTATATTCTCCGGGAGATGCCCGGCCCTGGGACGATGCGGTGACTATGGTGCTTACCTATGCTGAAATTCCTTATGAGATTATTTATGATAAAGAGGTTTTAGAAGATACCCTTGTCCTGTATGACTGGCTGCATCTTCATCATGAAGATTTTACCGGCCAATATGGGAAATTTTATCGGGCGTTCCGTACAACGCCCTGGTATATCAAGGAAAAGGAAGAGGCTGAAGCCCTGGCCGAAAGCCTTGGCTATTCCAAAGTATCAGAACAAAAACTTGATGTTGCTCTGAAAATAAAAAACTATGTCATTGGGGGTGGCTTTATGTTTGCTATGTGCAGCGCTACCGATAGCTTTGATATTGCATTGGCAGCAGAAGGTGTCGATATTGCTGAACCTATGTTTGATGGAGATCCCAGTGAACCTGGGTATCAGTCTAAAATAGATTTTAATAAGACCTTTGCTTTTACCGATTTTACCCTGGAACGCAGCCCGATGGTTTACGAATTTTCTTCTATCGATATGACTGAGCAGCGACAAATTCCGAAGGAGTCAGATTATTTTACACTTATGGACTTTTCGGCAAAATGGGATGTAGTCCCCACTATGTTAACTCAAAATCATACCCGTTTGGTGAAAGGTTTTATGGGCCAAACAACATCCTATAACCCGAAGAACATAAAACCAAATGTTTTGATAATGGGGGAAAGTAAATTAAACGGGGAAGCAAGGTATATTCATGGAATTAAAGGAAAGGGCTTTTTTACCTTTTACGGAGGTCACGACCCGGAAGATTATCAGCATAGGGTAGGAGATCCCAAAACAGAGCTCTCCCTGCATCCTAATTCCCCCGGATACCGATTAATTCTAAACAATGTTTTATTTCCTGCCGCAAAAAAGAAACCTCAAAAAACATAAAAAAGAAATTAGATGGAAGTATTTCAGAAGGAGATAAGTCTTAAGGCGAAAGAGAGAGGATTCCATTTGGTGACCCGGGAGATCCTCGGGGAGGTTAGGGAGTTAAAGGACTTTAAAACCGGAATATTGCATGTGTTTATAAAACATACTTCAGCTGGATTAACAATTAATGAAAACGCGGATCCTACGGTGAGAGACGATTTTGAACGTCATTTTAATGAGATGGTCCCTGAAGATATGTCGTATTACAAACATACCGCAGAAGGTCCGGATGATATGCCGGCACATATTAAAGCATCTTTATTAGGGAACTCTCTGCAAATCCCGATTACAAATGGAAAATTGAATTTAGGTACCTGGCAGGGAATTTATCTTTGCGAACACAGAGATCGCATGAGCAGCAGGAACCTGGTGATTACAATTACTGGTGAAAAATAAAAAAGCCCGGTTATTTGCCGGGCTTTTTCTAAGAGAGTATAATATTTGTTTATTTTACTTTGTCTACTATTGCTTTAAAAGCGGCGGGTTGGTTCATCGCAAGGTCGGCAAGAACTTTACGGTTCAAACCGATTCCGCTTGCTTTAACTCCTCCCATAAACTGAGAATAAGACATACCGTGTTCACGGGCTGCAGCGTTTATACGCATAATCCACAATGAACGGAAATTACGTTTCTTGGTTTTGCGGTCTCTGTATGCATAAAGCATAGCTTTCTCTACCGCGTTTTTGGCAACTGTCCAAACGTTTTTACGACGTCCGAAGTAACCTTTTGCTTGCTTAAGAACCTTTTTTCTTCTGGCTCTCTTCGCAACTGAATTTACTGATCTTGGCATATTTTTAATTTTTTTGTAGCAGGCGGTCAGTATTTGACACTTTACTAAAACCGGTTAAGGTTTTGCCCAACTCCAGGGTTTTTAAATTGTTTAAACCGTTAAGCGCTTCTGTTACTTTAAACGTAACATAAGTTTAACATTGTCCTTATCGGCATCGTGTACCAAAGTACTATGCGTTAAGGATAACTTACGTTTTTTAGACTTCTTTGTTAAGATGTGACTTTTAAACGCATGCTTTCTTTTAATCTTACCGGTACCTGTAAGCTTGAAACGCTTTTTGGCACTGGATTTCGTTTTCATTTTAGGCATGTTCTCTTCTTTTATAATTAACTCTCTTATTCTTATTTGGTTTTTCTGGGGGAAAGGAACATAGTCATCCTTTTACCTTCCAGCTTGGGCATTTGCTCTACTTTGCCTAATTCCTCAAGGTCCTGCGCTAATCTAAGCAATAGTATTTCACCTTTATCCTTAAATACAATGGATCTACCTTTAAAGAATACAAATGCTTTAAGTTTAGCTCCGTCTTTCAGGAATTTTTCAGCATTACGTTTTTTGAACTCATAATCGTGATCATCGGTATTGGGCCCGAAACGGATCTCCTTTACCACTACCTGACTAGCTTTAGCCTTTAGGGCTTTCTCGCGTTTTTTCTGTTCATAGAGAAACTTTTTGTAGTCCATTACCTTAGCCACGGGTGGCTTGGCATTAGGGGAAATTTCCACCAGATCCAGACCTTGCTCATCGGCAATTTCCAGAGCTTTCTGTGTTGGGTAAACTCCCATCTCTACATTATCGCCTACAAGGCGCACTTCATCAGACCTGATCTTTTTATTGATCCGGTGTTGATCTTCTTTAATCTCTCTTAGCGGTCGCTTTGATCTTTTTCTACGTATTGCTATGGCTTATCGTATTTTAATTAAACTTCAAACGTCTTTAACGTTTCTCTTATCTCTTTATTTATAATTTCGGCAAAGGCTTCAGGGGTCATTGTTCCCAGGTCACCTTCTCCGCGTTTTCGTACAGAAACTGTACCATCTTTCTCTTCCTCTTCTCCTACAATCAACATGTAGGGGAATTTGTTCATTTCGGCTTCACGGATCTTCTTCCCAACGGTTTCATTCCGGTTATCGGCCAGGGCGCGAATTTCGTCATTTTCTAGCAAAGTTAAAACTTTTTGTGAGTATTTTTCATACTTCTCGCTGAGCGAGAGAATGATAGCCTGTTCGGGCATCAACCACAGTGGGAAATTTCCTGCAGTATGCTCAAGCAAGATCGCGATAAACCTTTCCATACTGCCAAATGGCGCACGGTGTATCATAACAGGACGATGTGACTCATTGTCACTGCCTTTATAGGTGAGGTCAAATCTTTCTGGCAGGTTATAATCTACCTGAATGGTGCCCAATTGCCAGCTTCTGCCTAAGGCATCCTTAACCATAAAGTCCAGTTTTGGGCCATAAAAAGCCGCTTCTCCTTTTTCGATTACATAATTAAGGCCTTTTTCTTTCGCAGCATTGATGATGGCACTTTCAGCTTTTTCCCAAACATCGTCACTGCCAATATATTTTTCTTTATTGTCTGGATCTCTAAGGGAAACCTGGGCCGTAAAGTCATCGAAACCTAAAGAATCGAATACATATAAGGTAAGGTCTATAACTTTTTTGAATTCTGAATCTAATTGATCGGGAGTGCAAAAAATATGAGCATCATCCTGAGTAAATCCCCTAACCCGGGTTAATCCGTGCAATTCTCCACTTTGTTCATAACGATAGACCGTTCCGAACTCTGCAAATCTCTTCGGAAGGTCACGATAACTCCATGATGAAGCATTGTAGATCTCGCAGTGATGAGGGCAATTCATTGGTTTTAGCAAAAACTCTTCTCCTTCGTTTGGAGTTTTAATAGGCTGAAAACTGTCTTCTCCGTACTTAGCATAATGGCCTGAAGTAACATAAAGTTCTTTTTGCCCAATATGCGGACTTACTACCATTTCATATCCGGCTTTTTTCTGTGCCTTTTTCAGGAAATTCTCCAGGCGTTCCCTTAAAGCCGCCCCTTTTGGTAGCCATAATGGCAATCCCTGACCAACTTTTTGCGAAAAAGTAAAGAGTTCTAGTTCCTTCCCTAATTTACGGTGATCCCGTTTTTTGGCCTCCTCCAGGAGCTCCAGGTATTCTTTTAATTCCTTTTGCTTCGGAAATGAAATTCCGTATACCCTGGTGAGCTGAGGATTCTTTTCGTCTCCCCGCCAGTAAGCTCCAGCAACGCTCATTAGTTTCACCGCTTTTATATATCCGGTATTAGGAAGGTGACCTCCTCGACACAAATCGGTAAAATTAGAATGATCACAAAAGGTAATCTCCCCGTCCTTAAGATTTTCTATAAGCTCAACCTTAAATGGATTGTTCTGATTTTTATAATATTCAAGAGCTTCAGCTTTGGAAACTTCACGCATTTTAAAGTCGTGTTTTTCGCGTGCGATCTCCAGCATTCGGTTTTCGATCTTTTTGAAATCATTTTCCGATAGTTTTTCCTCCCCGAAATCTACATCATAGTAAAAACCATTTTCAATGGCAGGACCAATAGTGAGTTTGGCGCCGGGGTAAAGTTCCTCTATGGCTTGAGCCATAACGTGAGAAGTGGAATGCCAGAACGCCTTTTTACCCTCGTCGTCTTTCCAGGTATAAAGAACAAGGTCGCCATCTTCGTGAAGAGGGGTGGAGGTTTCAACGGTTTCTCCTTTATATTTAGCTGAAATAACATTTCTGGCAAGGCCTTCGCTTATGCTTTTAGCTACATCTATAGGAGTGGTCCCCTTTTCAAATTCCTTAATACTGCCGTCTGGCAAACTTACCTGGATCATTCTCTTGATTTCTGTACTGGTTAATTTGCAAAGATAACAGGTTGACTTTGGTTGCGCAATACTGTAGGAATATAAAAATAGGCTAATAAGCTAAACTTTTCTTTGTCCTTAATATATGTGCCGAATTTTTGAAACTTATGGGATACTTTACCTTTTGGGATTTCTTTAGAAAAAATTAATATGTATAAAAGGTTTAGGTATAAGGCCTTTAGAGTTGCCTTTAAGATTTCTTTAAAAAATTTTAGTTTTTTACTTGCTGGGCTGAAAAAGCCCTGTATATTTGCAGCCGCTTACAAGGATAACGAGAGTTGTGGATTAGGCGGGAGTTCTTTAACAACGTGGATTGAGAGGAGGTTTTGCGAGCTTTTTCGGGGTGATGAAAAAAATAAAACTTTTTTCTTGCCATAAAGAAAAAGCCTGGTATATTTGCATCCGCAAAAACAGCTAGCGAGGCGTTCTTTTGAGACTGAGATTTACTTTAAAATTTTCCAAAGATTTTATTTGGTAGTAAAGGAAAAACAGTTGTATATTTGCAGCCGCTTTCAGCGAGACTGGCGGCGGAGTTCACGAAGAAATATTGACAGGAAATCCCGGGTGGGTATTAAAAGAAAAGAGGTTCGAGTCCTTTAATTTCAACAAGAAGGAAGCCCCCTTCCTGTTCCCCTGAAGGGGGGAATGATTTAAAGAGTGGGGTTTTAAGTTCATTGATTTATTGAATTGACAGCGCGTATATAGTCGCTTGAGTCATTTCCGCGAAGGCGGAAATCTT
>NZ_FOVL01000029.1 GCF_900115145.1 Salegentibacter flavus
AGATCAGCATATCCGCCATAACCTTCCGGATCATAGATAGGAGCGGCGGGAGGCAATACACGGGCCATGTATAATGGGTTCAATCCACCGGCATAAGTTCCGTCAATGTTGGCCGCATCCCTTTCAGATTTCGCAACCGAAAGATTTACCCCCAGCTTGATCCAGTCTTTCGCCTGGTTTTCCAGGTTGAGGCGGCCTGAATACCTCTCCATTCCTGTTTCAATGATGGTACCTGCCTGATCAAAATAATTACCCGAGACGTAGAAGGAAGTGTTTTCATTCCCGCCCCTTGCAGAAAGATTGTATTTTCTGAGGGTTCCTGATTGATAAATGGCATCCATCCAGTCTGAATTGGCATCGCTTGTACCGTAAATTCCTGTATAATCACTTACCGCTTGAGTCTGGTATGAACTGTACAAACTGTTATCTGCATAAACTCTCCTGTATTCGGAATTTTCGTTATTCTGGATATACTGGTTTATTTGGCCTTCGATCCACAGGTCTTTGAACTGCTCATTATTGATCAGGTTTTCCTCAGTGAGATTCTCACTCCAGCCAGTCTCCACACCAAGGGAAATTTCAGTCTCTCCTTTTTTCCCTTTTTTTGTAGTAATGATTACCACTCCATTGGCCGCTCTGGAGCCATAAAGGGAGGAAGCTGCAGCATCCTTCAGAATGGTTATACTCTCAATGTCTTCAGAATTAATTGTAGACAAAGGGTTGTAACCGGTACTTCCTGTTCTATAATCTCCTGCCCTAAGGTTTGAATCGGTATTGATCACCACCCCATCGAGAACATACAGAGGTTGAGTTGAACCACTAATTGAACCTATTCCGCGAATCTGAACATTTGATTTACCTCCGGGCTGACCAGAAGTAGAAATATTGACCCCGGAGACTTTTCCTTGTAAGGCAGTCTCAAAACTAGCAGTAGCCCCCCGAGTAACCGCTTCATTGGTGACTGTTTCAGCTGCCCCTGTAAAACTTTGTTTATTCGCTGACCCGTAGGCCACAACCATAACCTCATCTAGCGCCTCGGCGCTATTTTTCATTTCTACATCGATGACATTTGAAGAGCCTACAATTCTACTGATAAGCTTTTTTCCGATAAAGCTGAAGTGAAGGACATCACCAACCTCTGCAGTAATGGAATATTCCCCGTCATAATTGGTTTGGGTTCCATAGCTTGTATTCTTTACCACCACATTCACTCCCGGAAAGGGCAGGCCGTTCTGGTCAGTTACAGTTCCAGTAACTATTTTCTCCTGGGCAATAGTAAATTGCCCCACTAACCCCAGAATCAGGGTTAGCAGTAATAAAAATTTACTTTTCATATTTTATTTTAAAAATTTAATAATTTGATAAGCCCCCCTGGAGATAATAAAACAAACTAATTAGGCGTGTTTATAACTCCCACGATATATTGAAGTATCAATAGAAATTGATGCTGCAGTAGAACAAATGGTAAGTTAGTTCCCGGCGTAAAACCAGTAAATCGTATACCAGGTGGGTAAATTTATTTTAGAATAATTATGAGATTCCCATGGGTGGAGGGGTAATTTGTTCCGCGAAAAGAAAAGAATAGAAATTCAGATATTGAAAATTAGGCAGGCAAGTTTCAGGTAAATCAAAGCTATTTTCTGAAACCAGGAAATTTACATATAAGGTTATCTCTTTTTGAAAGCCATTAAGGACCTGATTGTTTTTCTCTTGGTTCAGGTCTTTGCTGGCCTTGGTAATAGAACATTTCCCATTACATTCTAATTCAGGTTTATCTTTGTTTTCACAAAAAAGTTCAGTAAAACTTTCATTGTTCAAAGTATAAAAAGAAACGAGGAAGGTGAACCTTACACTATGAAATAATGTGGCAATTAGGAAAATATATAGCAGACTGTAATTTAAAATGACTTTCAAATCCTGATATATTTGTGCAAAGAAATTTATTTTGAATGTGGAATAATATGATTTGGATCATTAAATTACTGTTTTTAAAATATGAGAATATTGCTTTTAAGTCCACTTTTAAAAATCTAAGCCAGTAAATTTCTAGAGAGTGACATTTTTAAACTGCTTTTCTTAGCCTATAGCGTCATTATAGTCTGGATTGCTTTTTCAATAAATCAAAAAATATTAAAATCCTATAAATTATTTAAAATCAAATAAAAGGGCTTAACCAAAGTAAAAATGAAGGAATTACTGTTGGAAGGGAGAAATCAGCAGCATTTATGATCGGGGACTCTATCTCAAAGGGTCCAAAAATCCTACAATTAATAATTATATTTATAGTATTTATTTAACTGGTCTTGGGGATGGGTTCTTTGATCTTGATCAAAAGCATTTTGAAACGTACAATAACGAATGTGGTACTTCAGCTGGCAGAATAATCATTTCATCTTCTTTAAGCTGACTCGACACTCTTTAAAGTTATCTGCTATCCTCCGTCAATGATGATGGCTATTGCATTAGAAGGAGCGTTATGTTCACTACGTTCTTGCTCTTTATCAAAAGCCAAAAAGAGTGATATTTCTATTAGGATTTTTGGATAGTATCTTACTTACCGTATATGAGTCAGAATAAGATATAAGCTCTTTTAGATTGAGGTTATTGCTGTTTCTTAGTGTTTTTTCATAATATGATTAGCCTTAATTCAACGTTCCAACCATTTTGGGTTGTCCCTTAGAGGACCCCGGTACTTCACGTGGCAGCTGCTGCATCGCTGGATCAGTTCTGTCGTCCGGATGACAATCTGATCCATCTTCTTATCCTTGGCCGCCTGGGCAAGCTCCTTAGCTTTATTATGCAAGTTTTTATCTGCGGCTACGAAATTTTTCAGTCCCTCTTTGCCTAGAATGGCCTGTATTTTTTGAATTTCCCGATTAGGAATATATCCATGATTGACAATGGCATTTGCAGCCTCGCTAATGATTTGATAATCCCCTCTCCAGATACCAGCCTGAACAACAGCCAGATTTTTTTCCAGGTTAATCATAATTCCTAATAAAGGCACGGTGTCCTGGGTGGCCTGACTAATTTGGAAGGGAATACCCGTACGTTGTTTCAGGTCAATTGTATCGTTGTTTTTTTTCGAGATTTTGGTTTGAGTATTTTGATCTTTTGATTGGTTATTGGTATTACCTTGATTGGCATTGTTATTATTTTTACAGCCAGTCATCAGGACTACAAGTGATAACACAAGACTTAAAGAGTAAAAGCGTTTCATCATGTAATTATTTTGTTAGGTTTTACAGGTTTGATGGGTAAAAACAAACCTGCTTAGATTTAATTTGATTGTATCAATTTATTATATTTTTTTTTAGCCTGCAATCGGTTTTCTAGAAAATTCAGTGATTAAACCCAAATTGATATTTTGTAAAGTGAACCTATCCTATACTATCGGGTTCTACTTTTACTGATTTTGATCTCGTCATTTCTTTGTTTTAGTTTTTTCTAAACCACATTTTTATTTACGTGGATAGAATTGGCAACGAATAACAGTTTTTGAGCGATTCTAGGCGGCAATTGAGTGTACTTGTGGGCGCTATCCAAGATGTTTTGTGATCAAAGCAGGACACCTAAATTGGTGAAAATAACTTTTGGTTTTAGTGGCTTCTCCTTTTAGTCAAAACCTGCAGATTTATGGTAATATGTTAAATTCAAGGAAGAAATCAAACTTAAGATGGTTTTAGTATCTGACTACTATTCGAATGGGGGGTGATTTTAATCGTTTTCGTTTTCTTCACGGTAGTTATTATTAAGGGTAGCATTATTGGGATCGCTTCTAATTTCAGTATGTCTGATTTCACCACCTGTGGTTCCAGTTTGTATGCCGAAGAATAATGCTACAAAAGCAAATAGTAATGTTATTATACTAATGGTCTTTAAAAAAGTTATTTGTTTGAAACTTACCCATAACCCTATCAGGGAGAGCCCTCCTAAAATATAGGTTAGAATTGAAAATAGTTCTGCCGCTTCTTCGTGGGTTTCGATAAAACTCTCGTTTATACCATCAATATTTTCGACAATGTCTTCTGAACCTTCCCCGCTCGTCATTGCAGCTATGGAAGTTAAAGCACCGATAGAGAAAATTAAATATGCTGTTCGTTTTACTGCTTCAGATTTTGAAATCAGGCCTGTAACCAAAACAATTATTCCCACAATTGTAAAAATGATTGGTAAGTGAGTTACCGCTAAATGGAAATGGACTTCATTCATTTTTATTAAAATTTAGAATTATACATTAACGCCAAAGAGATATCCCACTAAAGCCGATAATCCCATGGCAATGGTGCCCCATATTGTAATTCGTAAGATAGCTTTTGTCACACTTGAACCCCCTGTTTTTGCAGAGGTTGCTCCTAAAATGATCAGAAAAATAGTTGTGAAACCGTAAAGCAGGTATTCCATTCCTTTTATTGGGAAAAAAACTACTACTAAAAGCGGCAAGGCACCCCCAAAAATAAATGATGCTCCCGATGCTATGGCTGCTTGTATTGGGTTTGCCTGACTAATCTCATTTATTCCTAATTCATCTCTAACATGGGTTCCCAACGCATCATACTCAGTCATTTCAAGTGCTACTTGCTTTGCTGTTTCTTTTTTCACCCCCCTATTCTCATAGATTTGGGCTAAAATGTTCAACTCTGTTTCGGGCATTTCTTCAAGCTCTTGCTTTTCTCTTTCTATATCTGCTTTTTCTAGGTCTGTCTGGGAACTTACAGAAACATATTCTCCGGCCGACATAGATAATGCACCGGCAACAACTCCTGCTACGGTTGCTAAAACAATTGGTTCTCTTGTAGAACTTGCAGCAGCAACACCTATTGCAAGACTTGAAATAGATATTATTCCATCGTTTGCCCCCAAAACAGCAGCTCTCAACCAATTGCTGCGGTGTATGTAATGGTTATCCAGGTAATTGTCTATTGTTATATTTTCCATTTATTTTCTGTTTGTTGTTTTAAATTGGGCACAGCTATCACGTATTTGAAAACCTTGAGATTTCAAGTCATATTCCTGACAAACTGGTACAAAATTTATTAAATGAAACAAACTTAAAATTAAGACTATAGACCAAATGGTTTAAATACGATTTTAGGGATCCGTGCTTTTTTGTTAACTTAAACGATAAGAATCCTTCCCCGAAATTCACCGGGGAAGATTCTAAAATTGTTCTGTCATTATTAAATAAATAATTCCAATTTTTCTTTTACTATTCTCCTACTCCATGAGGGGGACCAGCTTGAATTTGTTGGTAGAGTTTATGAGTAAAAACGATGTATTTCACATAACTATCCACCCATTGGCGTCCGGCTTCTACACTTTTTTCCTTGTTTTTCTTTGTTTCAAGAGCTTTTTGAAACCACCTGGAAGTCTCCTTTTCCATTTCCTCCATAAGAAGAATTTGTAAGGGACGAATGTCACCTGTCTCCAGAGCTTTTTCTGCTTTCGCTATATCCGGAGGATTGGGACTTGCCGGTTTTAGTCCGGTGAAAGGCATTCCTTCAGCTTCGCGGTGCAGCCTGACAGCGGTTTCCATAAAATAATCTGTGGCCAGTTGGCGGGCAGCATCCCCATCATTATAAACAGCAAGGGTTTGTTTAAATTTTGCCTCTAGTTCTTCTTCCTGCTCCTGGCCGACCCAAATGGAAATTTTGTTAAAATCTCCAGTTTTGAGTGCTTCCATAGCATCTTTAGCTACAGGTCCATTTTCCCGATCACAATGTGCTGAAGCGGGGAGTGCAGCAAATAGTATTAATAGTGAACCGATTACAATTGAGAAGGTGGTTTTCAAATTCCTTTTACGGGATAGAAGTCTTTTGGGACTTCCCGTTCTTAAATTAATTTCCTTTGTTTTCATGATATTTTTTAATTGTTACTATTAGAAATATTCTGAGACAAAAGTAAATGAAGAACCGCTCTAGTGCGACCTACTTTATAATGTAGCACCAATTAAGCAACAATTAGAAGTCCCATTTTATAAAACTGGACTTAATGATAGAGTATTCAAAGTGCTGGATTATAGCATTTAGTGTTGGCTCTTATATTCACTGGGTGTCATCCCTGTAAATTTCTTAAAGACCCTGTTAAATGCCGATTTAGAATTAAAGCCAGAGTCAAATGCTATACCTAATAACGATAAATTATCGAATTCAGGATCATTTAGTTTTGATTTCACTTCCTGTACCCTGTATTGGTTAATAAAATCAAAAAAATTAAGTCTAAATATTTCATTGATTATCCGTGAAAGCAGGTGTGAAGGAATATGAAGCTTAGCTGCCAGCTGTGGCAAGGTTAAGTCAGCATCCAGATATGGTTTTTCTACGCGCATATAATGCCGTATTTTGTTTACATATTTTTCGGCCTCATCCTTTTTCAAAGTTACATTGGCATACTTCGTCTTTGGTTCCGTTACGTATTGGATGTTCTGGTCAGGATAAGGAATGAATATTTCCTTTTGTTTTAAGCCAAAATAACCTATTAAAATGATAAAAACGGACAAAGAAAGAGATAACCCGTGAGTACAAAAAATCCATGAGAACATTTGGAAAACATGATGGATAGTGACGAAAATCATTAATACTGTCCATATAGCCCCAAAAGTATAGACAAGTTTTCTTAACCAGTCGAGGTTAACATTCTCATACGTTGAAAAATTATTGAAGATGTTGATGTCCAATTTCTTAAAGAGCAGAATTGATGAAATAAAATAGAATGGCCCGGATAGAACTGTAAGAATCAGGAAAAAATTAAACATCAAGGGCGCCCCAGCTTCACCCTCTACATGGTCCAATCTTATTCGTTCCGATATTTTAGGTATTAAGGAAGCGATAACTATATAAAGATTGAATAGGATAAAAGGAACAAAATGTAACAGTTTTTTTCTATTGAATTGAAATTTTTGATCAATTAATGCAGAGATATATAAAAACAAGAATGGGCCATGAAGTAAGAGTAATGAAATAAAACTTGCTGAAAGCAGGTGAAAATCTTCAAATAGTTTATTAGAAAATAAAGCATAAACGCCAGTGTACAGACCTAAGTAAATTAGCCAGTAAATAAGTATTTTATCATGTAATGCTTTTTTTTTCTGCAAAACTAAAACCGCAAAAAACAGGGCATTGAAGGCAGCTATTAAAAAAATGTATTTCATTGTTATTTTTATAGAATTCAGCTAATTTCAATAATTTGCAGAATGTTCTTATACTTGAAACCAAACCTGTTTTAGTAGCATAAATATAACGGAAAATCTATTGGTACCGGAACATTAAATCACCTAATAAAGCCTATCCTGAAATGGAGGTTGGATATTTAATTAGTGGTGTTGTATCCCAATATCCGGATATTGTTCGAAGAGTGTTTTGCTGCGTCCGTATTGGTTCTCTGTCCAGTTCGAAGGTGCTTTATAGAACAGGTAACGGCTACGTGCTAATAATTGTTTTCTGGGATCAACATTTTGAAAGATTTCAGGCCTAAATATTTTTTGTTTTAACCTTGCCTGTTTGATTTGTTCGTTTTCCATATCTATAACCTCCCATCGGTGCTTGATCCTAATATCCTGCAAGGCTTCGAATGTAAGTTTTTGCACATGGAAGCGATCTGTAACCTGTATGGCCTTAGGGAAGGATTTCCTGACAATGGTTTTCATTGAATTGGCCATATCCAAAGTGATTTCCTTAACTCGTCCACGCTTTGAAGCTGGTATTTTGAGCAGTTGTGCTATAATAGGCTCTACCTTTGTTCCCGAGAAAATAGCTACGATACTGCCCTTTTTTCCTTTTGCTTTTTTATTGGTAATGATGGTATAAAGCTCTCCTTTAGAGAGTGCGGTCTCATCTATAGAGAGTTTTGAGTTGATGTTTTGGGGGAAGATGAACCATCCCTTTGCATGGAGTTTTTGATCCCACTCCTTAAAATCGCTTAGATAATCTTTGTACTGGCATTGTAGATTTTTCCGTTTACCCCGTAAAATCCACCGATGGTATGACAGTCAGAGGCTTTAGTACTGACTAAGTGCTTTTAAAAAAGCAGCGAACTCGACGGTCATCCGGGTTCCTTGTGCTACTAAGTTCCAGTCACGCTGAACAACCTGTTTGCTTTGTTTATTGAGCCAGCGACGGCGTTTTATATGTAGGAATACCTTTTTTCCACGAACAGGGAGACGGCCTCTTTTTATTGGTGAAAGGCGAAAGCTTGCTTTCAAGCTGTATACCAAAAAAAAAGACCAGGCAGGTGGCAGCCTGCGGGCTTTGTTTCAATCAACCCCCACTCAGGATCACCGACCGTAGAGAGGTAATCCTGCCACACTCACAAAAAAACCTGCAGAGAAGTGCGGGTTTTTTTCGGGCTCTCCAAGCCTGGGGAAGTATTCAGGATCTACCCCACTTGTTTCATTGCTCCAGTTTACTTTTTGCGTTTGGCAAAGATAAAAAGACAGGGGATTGAATTTACTACAATGAAGTATGCCTAAACAGTTCCTCGTAATACTTTTAATCGTCCTCGCTATCATAATGGGAATCTAACTGAATTACATTGCTGTCATTTCTAATTTCAACATGGGTTATTTCGCCTCCACTGGTACCCACATATTTTGAAATAATTATACTGCTTAGAGACAGGAGTAACACTACAATAAAGCCGTATTTAACGAAAGTATATTTTTTGTGGTGAATAAGCAAAGTCACAAGAGAAGCACCTCCTAAGATCAACATCATCGTATAGAAAAGTTCTGCTTGTTCTTCATGTGTATGGATAAGGGTTTCGCTAACTCCCGGAAGATTCTCCGCGATATCCTCAGCGGCTTCCCCTGTATAGAAAGCAGCAATAGCTGCCAGGGCACTAAAAATAAAAATACCCAATGCCGTTGTCTTGACTTGTGGGCTCTTTTTGATATACCCTGTGAGTAAGACCAAAAACCCAATCAATACTCCCACAATGGGAAGATGGGTTACTACTAAATGAATATGCACATCGTTCATAATTGTTCTATTTAAAACGTTAAATTAATTTATCTGGTACGCACCTGTTTTTAAATGGCCAAGACTTACTCTCTTATTAAATTAAATGCTCCTTTGGTTAGAAACTCCGTATCTGATTGAAAATCAGATGCATTTAATATTTGGGTAAATTCATTGTTTGTAGCACCTATTTTTACCAATACCCTTTTAAAATTTATGCTATCTTTTTTCACAAGTACAAAAAAGTCATTATCAATATTCGCAACCGCTTCTGTTGGCAAGGCGGGATATTCCGCAGTGGTGGTCAAAATTTCAGCTTCTATATACATTCCGGGGTTAAAAAGTTTTATATCATCTTCATTTACCAAATCCCCGTGAATATCTACGGTTCTATCCATGGCGTTTATAGACTTGTTGACTAAATGAACTTTACCTTTATATACTTTGTTCTTGTCGTTTTGTAATCTCACATTGATTTGCTGACCTACCTTTACCATAGGAAGGTCATTTTCAAAAATCTTCAATTCTATATGAAGGTTATCGGTATTGGTAACGGTTACAGCAACATCCGAAGGGTTTAGGTACATTCCTTTACTTACATTAACCGAAGTTGCATAACCCGATAATGGCGAAGTCACGCTAATTACCGACCTAATGTTTTCGCCCGTAAGGGTATTCGGATTAATATTCATAAGGCTCAACCTCTTTTTAAGAGATTGGTATTGTGCCGAAGTCACGGTATAATCTGATTCGGCCTTTAAAAACACTTTTTTTGAAGTCACATTATCGGCCATCAGTTTTTTCTGGCGTTCATAATCAGATTTCAAATAGCTCAAACGTCCCTGGGCTTCCAGGAAATTCTGTTGGGCCTGAACATATTCCGGATTCTCGATAGTGAACAGGACCTCCCCTTTTTTTACCGCGTGCCCTGGCAATAGTTTGATATCCTTTACGTAGCCGGCAAAGTAGGTGCTAACGTCTACTTGGTTTTGTGGAGGCACTGCGAACATACCGTTGGCTTTTACAACAATGTTAAACTCTTGCATCGATAATTTGCCCAATTCCATACTACCGGTTTTGAACTGGTTTTCGGTTATGGTAATTGCTTCCCGGTCTGCGTATTCTATTGAGGCTTCTGTATTGGCCACTTCTGATTTTTCTTTTGAATTGCAGGAAGCCAGCGTTAGCATTAAAAAAATGCTCGTTAGACTTATAACATTGGTGAAGATGTTGATTGTATTTTTCATCGTTAATTGATTAAATAATTTAATTCTAAAACTGTAGCGTTATACGCGTTTAGGTTTTGTAAATAAGTGATTTGAATATTTTTGGCACTTTCCAATAACTGTACATATTGCAGGAAATCTATCTCTCCGTTTTGAAATGATTTTGATGCATTTGTAGTTAATTCTTTTGCAAGTTTACCACCTGTGATTTCATAATAATCAACGGCTTCCTGAAATTTCTTTAAATCAGATAACAAGCCTTGATACCTTGATTTCAGTTGTATCTTGTAATTTTCAGATTCATCGGCCATGATCAGGGTCTGTGTTTTTGCCGCATTGATTTTTGCTTTGTTCGCCCCGAACCATAAAGGAATTGATATGCCCGCCTGAAATCCGTTATATCGCTTTGAATCCAGCCCATTAGTAGTACCCCGGAAGGCTGATATATGCAAATCGGGAAGTAATCTTTGCCTTTCTAAAGAGAGAGATACTTTGCTCAATTTTTGAGCGGAATCGTAGTAAAGTATCCCGGGATGGTCACTAAAATCAGGTTGTTGCAATTCCAGTTTAGGCAAATTGCTCTCCTCTATATGAATTACTGAATTTGTTTGCATCCATTGATGTAACATGGTAGTTGCCTTAGTTACCCCTTCTTTTGTCTGTGCCAGCAAAACAGATATTTCTTTTTGCTTGGTCTCTGCCGTTAGTTTTTCCAATAAGTTGGTTTCGCCTACATCATATCGTTTATTGGCAGCCCTGGAAAATTGCCCGTAAAGACTATCAAGAAAGGTGTATTGCTCAACAAGACTGTTATAGTAAACCACATTATAAAAGGCTTTGTAAACCTCTTTGGTGAGGATTCTTTCGTTTAACCGGTACTGTTGGGTAGACAACTTGACTTTTTGTTTTTCCACCTTTCGTTGCGCTCCATAGATCGTTGGGAATTGTATGGATTGGCTCACCCCAAAAACATCTAATGGAAGGCCGTTCTCGGCAATGTTGTTTTCATCATAATTATAGTATACCTGTGTTTTATCTAAATTGAAGGCGCTACCTACCAACTGTTTGGATTGGTCTATCCTTTTGGAGAAAGCCTTAAGTCCACTATTATTCTCAATGGCTATTTGTACTGCTTGTTCCGCATCAATAGGGTTTTGTTGAGCACTGCCCAAAACAGGCAGGAACAAAAGGGCAATAATCCCGAGAGATTTTAGGTTCCTTTTTTTCTTACCTTTTGGATCATGTCCTTTTCTATCGAACATTGCATATAAAACCGGTAATACTACAAGGGTTAACACAGTAGCAGTTACTAATCCACCTACAACAACTGTTGCCAACGGTCTTTGCACCTCTGCTCCGGCAGAAGTTGAAATTGCCATAGGTAAAAAGCCTAAAGCGGCTGCCGATGCTGTTAATAACACAGGACGTAATCTATTCCTTGTACCTATTAAAATTCGTTTATTGAGATTGTCTACACCGTGTGCTTTAAGTTCCTTAAATTCTTCGATTAATACAATACCGTTTAGCACAGCGATTCCAAAAAGAGCAATAAAGCCAACGCCTGCAGAAATACTAAAGGGCATATCCCGAATATAAAGTAACAATACACCTCCAATGGCTGCTAAGGGAATAGCACTGTAAATCATCAAGGCTTCCTTTACTGAATCGAATGCAAAGTAGAGCAAGACAAAGATCAACACCAAGGCGATAGGTACGGCAATTTTTAATCTTGCCGTTGCCGTACGAAGATTTTCAAATTGCCCTCCGTAGCTTATGGAATAACCGGTAGGCAGACTAATATCCCTTTCAATAATGGTTTGCACATCTTTTACAACCGATTCTAAATCCCGGTTACGCACGTTCACACCTACAACAATGCGCCGTTTGGTATCGTCGCGCGAAATTTTTGCGGGTCCTTTGGTATAACCTATTTGTGCGAATTCACTTAGTGGCAATTTCATTCCATTAGGAAGAGATATCAGGGCCCTTTCTATATTTTCAATATCCATTCTATGGGCTTTATCATAACGAAGCACCAAATCAAATTGCTTTTCCCCTTCGAAAACTGTTCCAGCGGTCATTCCTGCAAAACCCATGGTAACAACCTTATTTAAGTCCTGAATGTTTAACCCGTATTTCGCAATTTTTCTACGGTCGTACTTTACGGACATCTGGGGCAGTCCTGCAGTTTTTTCTACAATAATATCGGCAGCTCCTTCTACATTTTGTATTGCTTTTTCTATTTCCATAGCTTTTTTATAGAGTATGTCTAGATCTTCGCCAAAAACCTTAATTGCCACATCTGCACGTACCCCTGTGATCAGCTCATTGAATCGCATTTCGATAGGCTGTGTAAACTCAAAATCAACACCTGCTATCTCTTCTGACAAGGCTTCTTTAAATTTATTTGCCAGTTCGTCTTTTGTCCTGGCAGATACCCATTCGCTTTTTGGCCGTAGTTTAATGATAACATCACTTTCTTCCATAGACATTGGGTCCGTAGGTACTTCGGCAGCACCAATCCGACTGACAGCTTGATCAACTTCAGGAAATTTTTTCAATATTTTTTCCATTCTAGTAGTAGCTTCAATAGTTTTGCTTAATGAGGTCCCCGTTTTTAATACTGGCTGAATTACAAAATCCCCTTCATCCAAAGTCGGCACGAATTCGCCTCCCATTCTCGTAAATAGAAATCCGGTAAACACCAATAATCCCAATGCAATGCCCAAAACTACTTTTTTATTATGCAAAGCCCAGGCAATAGTAGGCTGGTACTTTCTTTCTAAGAAATTGATTAGTCTGGAGGAAATAGTTTTTTTTTCGGTATCGGTAGGTTTGATAAATAAAGAGGCCATTACTGGTATGTAGGTAAAACACAACACCATGGCACCAGTAAGGGCAAAAGAGAATACTAATGCCATGGGCCGGAACATTTTACCTTCTACATTGACCAGAGATAAAATTGGTATAAATACGATAATTATGATTATTTGTCCGAAAACTGCGGAGTTCATCATTTTGGTAGCCCCTTTGTGGGTGATGTTATCTATTAAACCCTGCCTTTGGTTTTTGGGAAGAGCCAATATCTTAGCCCGTTGACTGGTGATCTTATAGGCAATAAACTCAACGATAATTACTGCGCCATCGATGATAATCCCAAAATCTATCGCCCCTAAGCTCATCAGGTTGGCATCCACACCGAAGAGGTACATTAGGGAAAGTGCAAATAGCAACGATAATGGAATAACAGAGGCAACGACAAGACCAGACCGTAGGTTACCCAGAAGCAGTACTACAACGAATATCACAATTAAGCTCCCCAGTATCAGGTTTTCGGCAATTGTAAAAGTAGTTTTACCAATAAGTTCACTTCGCTCTAAAAAAGGGTTAATAGAAATGCCGGGGGGCAAGGATGATTGTATTTCAGCCACGCGTTCTTTTACAGCTTTAATAACAGCATTGGAATTGGCGTCTTTAAGCATCATTACCTGCCCCAATACTTTTTCTCCTTCGCCGTTTCCTGTGATTGCACCAAAACGGTTGGCATGGCCAAAACCTACTTTAGCAATGTCTCCAACATACACTGGCACGTCTCCTTTTCTTGTTACTACGATGTCTTCAATATCCTGTATGGAACCCACTAAGCCTTCGCCCCTGATAAAGTAGCTTTCATTTGCTTTTTCTATATAACCGCCCCCGGCAACGCTATTGTTTTTTTCCAGTGCACTGAACACATCGAACAAGGAAACGTCCATGGCACGAAGCTGTTCAGGATTAATAGCTACTTCATAAGTTTTTAGGTAGCCTCCCCAAGTATTTACTTCCACCACTCCCGGAATGCCCGAAAGCTGGCGTTTCACCACCCAATCCTGAATGGTGCGCACATCAGATAATGAATACTGTTCTTTGTATTCTGGATCAACATCGATTACATATTGATAAATTTCGCCCAAACCTGTGGAAACCGGCCCCATAAAAGGTGTGCCGAATCCTGCCGGAATCTTTTCCTCGGCACTTTTTATTTTCTCCGCGATAAGCTGGCGGGGCAGATAAGTGTCCATATTATCATTAAAAACAACAGTAACTACGGATAGTCCAAACTTTGATACCGAACGGATTTCCTTAACCCCTGGCAAATTTGCCATTTCCAATTCTACGGGATAAGTCAAAAACTTTTCTACATCTTCGGTAGCTAAGTTTCTGGAGGTGGTAATGACCTGTACCTGATTGTTGGTTACATCCGGAACGGCCCCCATGGGGATATTTAATAGAGAATATAAGCCAAAGCCTACGATACCCGCTGTAAATAAGAGTACAATAAGTTTGTGGTGGATGCTGTATTGAATGATACGTTCTAACATTTTATGCTGGGTTATTAAAATTCATATCACGAAAGTATTTGGTGTATCTAAGAGCCATCTAAGTGGTTTCTTAAGATTCGCTTAAGATTTTCACCAAAACAAAAGCCCCGAACATTGTTCAGGGCCTTTGCCAATCAACCATTAAACACCAACCAAAAAGTAAAGTTTTAGGGGGGAAAATCTATTTTCTTTTTTAAAGGTAGTATTGCTAATTCTTGTATAAAAGTAATAGGGGATTATAAGGACTACTTAAAGAACTTCTTAAGTTTTACTTAAAATTCAATTGTGAAAGTTGTTCCTGCACCAAATTCACTTTCTACGTGAATTTCTGCATTTATGGCATCGGCAGCCTTTTTGGCTATGGAAAGCCCCAAGCCGTTCCCCGGAATGCTTCTATGGTTTAGTGCATCTGACCTAAAAAAGTGGTTGAACAAACTGTCTAAATCCTCTTTTTTAATGCCTATCCCTTCATCCTGAACCTTGCAGACCATTTTTGAATCGGTTTCGGTAATCGTAATGCGTAGAATCTTGTTCTCCCTGGAATATTTTATAGCGTTACCGATAATATTATCCAATATCAGGTTGGAATAATATTGTGGTACAACACCTTCCAAAACGGCACCCTTGCGAAAGTCGATCACAAGTTTTTTTTCCGAAATACGCTTTTTATGCCTTGAAAGGATTTCGTCTATTAAGGTGGGTAAAGGTACTAAGGATTGGTCAAGGCTTTTTGAGCTCGTATCTAACCTTGCCAGGAGTAAAAGTTGTTCCAATGTTTCAGTCATTCGGTCTATTTCCGTAAGGCTAAATTTGATTTTATCCTCATATTCCAACTGCTTTCTTGGTTTTCGAATCAATACTTCAAGCGTGCCTTTTAAGGTTGATAAAGGGGTACGCAGTTCATGAGAAGCGTCTGAGGTAAATTGTCGCTCCCGCTCGATGGCATTTTCAATACGCTGTAACAACTGGTTTATACCCGAGGACAATTCGTAGAGTTCGTCTTCATTTTGGGGTAAATCCACTCTTTCATTCAAATTGTTTTTTGTAATTCTTTTTGTTGTTTCAGTTATTACCTGTACAGGTATGATGCCTCGTCCTGCCAGGTATCTGGAAATAAAATATAATCCTGACAAAAGAAATAAATAAGAAAAAATCAAAACATTTTGTAAGTTAAGCAATACCATCCTGGATGATTCCAATGACATTGCAGCCAGTATAAAACCTTTAATTCTACCGTTTCTCTCAATAGGTATCTGTACTTGCCTAATAGCCATGTTGTTTAATATTTCGTTGAAATGGCCGCCGTAGTTTTGTTGTGGGTTATAGCTTAGGGCATCTTCTTTAAGGTTTGGAGATTTGTCCATAAATTCACCATCTTTATTCAGTATTTGAATAAAAACAGGATTTACCTGAGCTTCCCGATGTTCTCTTTCTTCCCACTCTTTCTTGTTTATTATCTTTATACTATCCTCAACAACAATAATTTCTCCGCTGTGTTTTTCAGCTTCAAAGGATAGGTCATTATCCAGATTTTGATAGACCGTTTCCTGCACCACAAAATAAACAACGGTAAAAGCCACAGCCATAATCACGGCAGTAGCTATCATATAATGCAATGCAATTCTATTTCTAAAACTTAAGCTCATACTTCTTTTGCAACATAACCAACGCCACGAACGGTTTGAATATAATTTTCATCTTCTGATAGCTTTAATTTTTTACGAAGAGCATTGATATAAACATCAATTACGCCAGTATTGTAATCAAAATGAATATCCCAAACACTTTCAATAATACGTGTTCTACGGCAGACTATACCTTTGTTGCGCATAAGGTATTCCAGCAGTGCAAATTCTTTTTGTGTAAGGCTGATTTCTTCCTCCGATTTAAAGACTTGATGGGTTGTAGTATTCAGTGTAATGTCCCCCAATTTGAAAACGGAATGTTCTCCTGAATTAGAGCGTAACTGCACCTTGATTCGTTCTAAAAGCTCTTCAAAATGAAAAGGTTTTTTAATATAATCATTTGCTCCTGCCTGAAGACCAAAAATGGTTTCATCAACCGTATCTTTTGCCGTTAAAAGAATGACCGGGGTATCTTTAAATTCTTTTTTGAATTGACGACAGATTTCAATACCGCTCATTCCTGGTACCATCCAATCTAATAGCAACAAATCATATTCGCCCGAAAGGGCCAATTGAAGACCCCTTTTACCTTCCTCAGTAATATCCACAGCATAAGATTCCTCCTCCAAACCTTGTTTGAGGAAGTTGGATATACCGGGTTCATCTTCTACGATTAAAATTCTCATGCTGCAAAAGTTACAATTTTTACTTAAGTTAAGATTTGATTTTTCTTAAGATTGGCTTAAAATAACAGCTTATAATTTTTGTAAGTTATATACCAATTTTATGATATTATAAAAATTGTCAAGCGTCAATGGCCGATATGCTAGATAAAAAGTTGGTGTAGTGGTTCTCTATCTGTTTGATAATTGGGGAGATCAAAATGGGTATCAATAATTCTGGTAATAAAATATTAAGTAGGTCTATATATGTTTCCAATGCTTCCTATGTAGGAAAACAAAAATCAAAATATTATTTCAATTCACACATAACTTTTGAGATTGATCCCATAATTAGTTCCTAAGACATGACCTTCAAATTAAGACATAAAATAACCAGTCAAGGTTTGACCCTCGACTGGCAATTCTACCTATTAACCTAAAACTAATTAACATTGAGCAAATACTAATATACTCAAAATCACCACCACCACCAATGCAGGATAACCTCCATTATGGTCAATATTTCGGATAAATATATCAACATTTGGAACCTATTAAGTTTGGTTTTTTAGGATTTTATTAGTTAGTATATTTATCCAGTAGTTCACCAGTAACAAATGCTTCATTAGAAACAACAGATAAAAACTAAGAACAATAATTTCATACCTTTTAGAAGAAAAAATAAGATAATGTAGATGCTTAAACTTTGCTTTTACCAAAACAAAGTCCCCTGACGCAGAACATTCTAGGAAAAAAGATATAGTGAGCTTAAACCCTACAGGAATTATAGAGATCAATAAATCCCTACCGAATCATATACCTGAACTTTTTTCCATAAGTGAGAAGATTCTTCGATGAAAACCAAATGCGCTGGTTCTTCCTGATATTTATCCTGGATTTCCTTTGAAGGAAAACTAAGGATAAGCGAATATGTATATGAATTATCCACCACATCCCTGGGAGTTTCTGCAGGGATCCCAATGAATTTGGTTTTTGCATACAAACTATTATCGAGGAACTTTTTAAGTGAACTTTCAAAAGCCGCTCTTTCGCCGGGATTATCGGGATTGTTTAAATAAAAATATACCACATGGGTAAAATTCTTATCCAAATCTACAGGTTGATCCTGCCCCTTAAGCTTGTTGGTTCCTGTTAGTACCGTTAAAATTATCACCAATTTTAAAAATTTCATCATAGTTATTAATTTAAAAGTTCTAAAGTTATAAAAATGGTTTTGATAAAATAAGTCCAAAAATTAGAATCAGATCTTTTATTTATCGAAAATGGTCATTTCAAATGCCGGTATGTAAGCTTACAGAAGGACCTATAGCGGATGCTATTTTGGGCAGGAAAGGAACTCCTCACACCGTATTGATTTCAAGGGTGAATCGCGAAGAAAAAGAGCTCCAAAGAGTGTATCTTTCAAAATGGCGTTGTTTGATCGAAACTGGTGGCACCATCACTCCGAAATAGACATGTATCAAATTGATTAATTTTTTTTGGCAATTCAACAGGCACGCAGGGCGCGAAAGCATGGAGGAAGGTATTTTTTTGAGAAAATGGGTTTTGGAGCGCGGCGGAGAATAAAATGCCGGTTTTGGTGACAATTTTGTGCAAAGCTTTGGCAACCGTTAATTATATAAAAGAAACCAGGGGTAAAGTTCGAACTTTTCGTATTAATTATGTTTTACTTAAAAGCTTTAAAAGGGAGCGTAAAACTCCCCCTATTAGGTCCGACTGTAGGCAAATTATCCCGACTATTACGTGGACTTCAATAAATTTAATTGATTTGAAGGAAGTGTTATTGATAACTAATCTTTATTTTGGGCATTTTTAAACTTATTTTTATGATTAATTATCCATTAAAATTCACTCCTATTTTAAAAGAGAAAATTTGGGGTGGGACCAAACTTAAAGACCTTTTAAATAAGAAATCCCATTCAGATAATATAGGTGAAAGTTGGGAGATCTCAGGAGTTCCAGATAATATTTCCATTGTAAAGAATGGAAGTTTAGCGGGGAAGTCACTTCAGGAATTAATACATCAATATAAGGCAGATCTGCTTGGCGAGATAGTCTTCAAGAAATTTGGCGAAGAATTTCCCTTATTGATTAAATATATTGATGCTCAAACCGAGCTTTCTGTTCAGTTACATCCTAATGATAAACTAGCAAAAGAACGCCACAACTCTTTTGGGAAAACTGAAATGTGGTATATTATGCAGGCAGATAAGGATGCTGAAATTAATGTAGGTTTTAAAAGAACTATAAGTAAAGAAGAATACCTGAAGCATCTTGAAGAAGGTGATATAATAGATTTATTAAATTTTGAAAAAGTAAAGAAGGGAGATTCCTTTTTTATAAATACAGGAAAGGTACATGCCATTGGCGCCGGGGTTTTATTGGCTGAAATCCAACAAACTTCTGATATAACCTATAGAATATATGATTGGGACCGAGTAGATTCAAAGGGTATCTCCAGGGAATTGCATACCGGGCTTGCATTGGAGGCGATTGATTTTGAGAAGAAGGATGATTTTGAAATTTCCTATGATAGGAACAGTAATAATTCTTCCAATCTGGCGAGATGTGAATATTTTACCACAAATTTTTTACCGGTGAAAGGTAAAGTCGAAAAGGATTATTCCAAGGTGGATTCCTTCGTAATCCTTATGTGTGTGAAAGGAAAAGTGCAAATAGCCATAGAGGATAAGATGGAAAAACTGCAACAAGGGGAAACTATCTTAATTCCGGCTAGTATAACCAAAGTAAAACTTTTATCTGAAAATGCTCATCTATTAGAAGTTTATATAGAGTAATTTGAAAAAAAACTTAGTGCTGATATTTAAGACAAATACCTTCAGGATTTTGTAAAATAAAAAGCTGGATTAATATTTATTTGCTCAATAGGAATTCTTAAAAGTTTAGAGGACCCTTTTACACTTTTATAGTGGAATTTCTAATTTTATATATTTGTTTTCACCACCTCACCTGACCTATAATTATTTAAGCCTGAATTAATGAAGCAAAAGAAAAAAATATCAATGAAGGATATTTCTAAGGAATTGGGGATCTCAATTACTACGATTTCCTTCATTGTTAATAAAAAGGCAGAAAATAAGATTAGCAAAGAGGTAATAAAAAAGGTTGAAGATTATATAGAGAAGGTTGGTTACAAACCTAATTCTTCAGCGCAATCGTTAAGGACGGGGAAATCTAAATCTATTGTATTCATGGTGGAGGATATTTCAGATCCTTTTTTCTCTGCCATAGCAAAACAAATGGAAGAGATTGCTTTCAGAAATGGTTATAATATTATTTACTGCAGCACCGAAAATGACAGAGAGAGAACTTTGGAACTTATTTCTCTTTTTAAAGACAGACAGGTGGATGCATTTATTATAACACCTCCTGAAAATTTTGAAAAAGACCTAAAAAATTTAATCTATGAAGAGCATCAAACTGTGATGGTCTTTGATAGATATTTTAAAAATTTCAAGCATAATTATGTAATCCTTGAAAATTTTGAAGGAGCTCAAAAAGCAGTGACCGGATTTTATGAATCGGGGAGAAGAAATATAGCATTTATAGGTATACATTCAGAACTATCTCCATTAGTTGAAAGACATGAAGGGTATTTAAATTCGATAGGAGCCTATAATTTAGCTGCTTATGAATTATTTCTAAAATTTAATGAGGTAAAAACCCCAGCCGGGATGAGTGCCATTAGAAATTTTCTAAAGGGAAATCCTGGGATAGATTCTATCTTATTTGCCACTAATAATCTTGCAATCACTGGTTTACGGGTGATGCGGGAAAAAAAGATTAAAATCCCTGAAGACCTGGCTATAATATCGTTTGACGAAAGAGATGTGTTTGAGCTTTATTCTCCTCCTATAAGTGTCATTGCTCAACCAATTTCTGAATTAGCCAAAGAACTTATAAATGGAACTCTTGAAATTCTTGCTTCAAAAAAGGAAAAGAAGTATTTCTTCACTAAGGCTTTACCAGGAGAATTAATTGTAAGGGAATCCTTACGTCCAGTAAAAAAATTAAGCTCCAATCCTTAAGGTTAGATAATTCTAACTTTTCAAACTTGTTAAATAATTTGGCAGATATGGTATAGCTTTTTATATTAGCTGTTTAGTAAAACGTTTTACTAAACCGTTTTCGGCTAGTTTAATTATATTTTATGCGATTAGAAAAACTACTTTTAGCCTTTTGCTTGTTAATTTTATCCAATATTAGTTATACCCAGGATTTAGGTTTGGAAATTCAGGGAGATAAAGAAACGGGATATTTTGTTCAAATTTTAAATGGGGCGGATGGGTTAACGGCGAATCAAGGAGAATTCAATTTACAACTCTCTAACTTAGATAGAAGTGTCAGTTATAAAATTGAGAACTGGAGAGGGGTTTTTTATGAAAAAACGGAGAAGGGGTATATTTTGGGGAAACCCCAATATCTAAAAGACTTTGATTCAAATTTGTATTCGGAAGTGGAATATGAAAAAGTAAGTCCATCCCTGGTCAAAAAAACTTTAAGAATTAGCCAGAATTCCATTCCTAATTTCTACTATTCTGTAGATCTTACTAATGTGCCTGCCTTTACGCCCAAGAAATATGTGAGTTTTGAATATGAGAATTTTGAAGGAGGAATGGTTCACGAATTATATCCTTCAGCAGGTTTTATTACTAATGAGGATGATGTGGTGGGGTTTCTAACAGACCCGGGGTACAAAAACATTTTTACCCGAACCACAAGGAGACGTTTTTCAGGTCGAGGTGGAGGAATGGTGGGTATGCGCATATTGCCAGATGCTAAATTACTTTTAACAGCATCACCAAAAGAGCAGGATAATGGGGAACATTATATCAAATACACTTTTGGAGAGGCACTGAATCTGGACCATGGTGAAAGCTTAGAGTTACAAATGCCAGATTTGTATTCTAAAACCGGTGAGGTGAAATTAAGACAGGATGATTCCCTTATTGAAATGATCTTTCCTAAAGGTGATAAAGCTGGAATAGAATTTCTGTCCGGGATGGAACCTCAAAAAATTTACAGCATTTCGTTTTCTGCAAAAGGGGACATGCCTCTGGCCCTGAAACTATATAATTATAAAAATGGAGTTGAAGGATCGGAACTGGAACACGGCATAAAATATATCGACGGGTTCCCATTGGAAAAAAATAGCTGGCAGGAATTTAAGGCGAGTGTCATGGTACCTTATACAGAAGCGGAAAACGTTAAGATGTTTATTGGCAGGACCAATGGGTTAAGTGGCTCTCTTAATATTAAAGATCTAAAAATACTGAAACATAAACCTTACCGTCTGGATTATAATAGGCTGTCGATGGGGGATACTATTGAAAAAGTTACGTATGTTTTTATGAAACCCTGGAAGGATCAGAAGGATTTCAAGGTGTCTTCACAGGTTAAGCTGGCTGAAGGTATGGGGTTTGAAGGTACCGAAGCAGAAAAAATGCTTTATGCTAATTTTCAAATGATGACCTGGATAACTTCAGTAGATGATGAAAAACCTTTTAATGTGCCTAATTTGAATTATTCTCCAGATATGTACAACAGGGATTCTTTTTGGTCTGTAATCTCTACTTACAACAAAGGCCTTAATGTTTCTATCTGGAATCAATGGGCGGCCACACAAACTCCGGAGGGTGCAATAGGAACTATTATCACTCCGTATATGGGATCGGTTGAGGCCAAAGATAATGAAGCAACTATAGAGTGGTTGGTTTGGGGGTTATTAAATAAAAGAAGATTCGGCGTTGAATTGCCTAAAGAGAAAATCCAACTTGCAGCCGATTATATATTGAATGAATTTGATGAAAACAGAGATGGGAAGTGTGCTTCACATTTTTCTATGAGCCAGGTTGACGTGATGGAATACCATCCTAAAACGGAACGAATGGCTGCAAATCAAGGAATGTTTGCTGTTGCACTAAAAACCATTCAGGCTCTGGGGTTAGAAATAGAAGAGGATTATGTAGAGAAAGCGGAGCAGGAGTATCGGAATTTTTATGATGAAGAAAGAAAACATTTACTTTTTGATTCCGATTATCCAGACCTTATAAGTGTAACTGATCTGGTTCCTGAATTCCTATCACTGTGGGTTTTTGAAAAACCTATGCTCACGAATGAAATGGTTCAAAATCATCTGGATCAAATTCCGGCTTTAAATAAAGTTGAAAATTCCTTACACCCGGAAATTGGAACTACGGCTCCAATTATAGTGAGGTTAGCCGATGATGAGAAAGGGTATACCTATATGGATGAAGAATATCAGCCATTTGGGGATTTTGGAGTGAACAATTATGGAAATAACAGCAGAGATGGGTTTTACTATAATGGGGGTAGCTGGCTGAGAGCCGAATATACCGCTTATGCTGTAGGATATTGGCACGGATGGGAGTCCGCAAAAAAACGAATGGAGAATCGATTATGGGCAGAGAAAAACCTGAATCCAAATTGGCCATATAGCAAGGAATTTATTCCAACAAAATGGGAGTCGTACGATGAATGGTGGCCGTCTACCCGAGGTCTTAGCTGGAATGTTTTCATTTTAATGGCTAATGAATTTGTGGGGGATAGAACACCGGAAATGGATCCGGATTTTAATAAGAGAAATAAATACTAACATACTAGATTACTAATTTAAATGAAAAATGATGAAAAAAAATAGTTTAATTTTTAGCCTGGTGCTAATACTGGCAAGTGTAAGCTGGGGGGCTACTTTTGCTCAAACTGTGACCGGAGTTGTAACCGCTGGAGACGTACCCATTCCCGGAGTTTCGGTTGTGGAAAAGGGGACCAATAATGGGGTGGTAACCGATTTTGATGGTAATTACAGTATTGATCTGGATGAACCTGATGCGGTTTTAGTTTTTTCCTATGTTGGATTTAAGACACAGGAGATAAGCGTTGAAGGAAGGGGACAAATCGATGTCTTCCTGGAAGATGAGGTTTCGCAATTGGATGAACTGGTTGTGGTAGGTTATAAGTCTCAGAAGGGCAGGACAATTTCTGGGGCACTTACTTCGGTTAATGTGGATAACCTTGAATCCAGAAGAGTACCTGAAGTTACTCAGGCGCTTCAAGGCCAGGTTGCCGGTGTTAATATTACCCAGAGTACCGGTGCTCCAGGAGATGAAGTGGAGGTTAGGATTCGAGGGAATGGTACTATTGGAAATAATAACCCACTTTATGTAATTGATGGGATTCCATCCAGGGAAATATCTTTCCTTAATCCTTCGGATATTAAATCTATGACTGTATTAAAAGATGCTTCTGCAGCTTCTATTTATGGTTCCAGAGCAGCAGGAGGTGTAATTGTTATTGAAACTAAAAACGGTGGAGACCGTAAAGGAATCCAGGCAAATTACTATACCGGTTTTCAAAAGGTAACGAATCTTCCAAATATGCTGAATGCTGAGCAATATATGCAAACCGTTGAAAGGGCCTGGGATAATGCGGGTTACGAAGGAGAAAATCCATATACAGGAGATTTAAACAGAACTGATTTTGCCGATGTAGATTATCTGGATGAACTTTTTGAACTAGGTCGTACACATAGTGCACAGGTAACTGCTTCCGGGGGGAATGAGAACACAGATTATTTCTTATCCGGAGGATATTTTGGACAAGATGGACCTGTAGTATACGACAACGACCAGTATAAAAGAATTAACTTCAGGTCGAATGTTCAGTCTAACGTAACTGATAGATTTAGAGTTGGTGCCAACCTTCAGGCATCATATGAATATAAAGACAGAATCTCATCCAGTGGTGATGCTCCAGGAATTATAAGACATGCATTTTTGCGACCTCCAATAATTCCTGTGAAAAAAGACCCTTCTGATCCAACTTATTCGGAAGAAGATCCTTTTACAGATTTACCTTTTTATCAAGGGCCTGATAGTTTTGAAAGCAGTAAATATGAATATTCCCAAAACCCTATAGCCTTAGCCTTTTTCACAGATGACGCGGCCAGGACCTTTAAAACTTTCGGAAATCTATTCGCAGAATATAGTTTTCTTGAAGATAAGTCATTAACATTCAGAACAAATTTTGGAGCTGATATTAACTTTATACATAATAAGGCTTTTGGAGTAAACTTTGGAGATGATGATGGAGGAGGAGCAGAACGGGACAGAGGTTTAGGAAGGCAGAACAGGCCTAATAGTTTAAGTGAAACCCGTGGAGAAGATATTACCCTAACCTGGAATAATAGTCTAAGTTATTCTAAAGAATTTGATGAGCATAGTATAGATGCATTAGTGGGGACAGAATATATCACCGCCAGATTGTCTAATTTAAATGCTTCGCGTACACGTTTTGACTTTACTGAACCCAATTTTCGTTATATTGATTTCGGTGATACAGAACAAGACCTATGGAATGGAGGCTTAGCAGAGGAATGGTCCCTATTCTCATTCTTTGGAACAGCTACCTATTCGTTTCAGGACAAATATATGGTTACCGCGAATTTACGAGCAGATGCCTCATCGAGATTTGCTGAGGAGAATCAATGGGGTTATTTCCCGTCATTTTCTACCGGATGGATGGTTTCAGAAGAAGAGTTTACTGAGGACCTTACCTGGTTATCTGAACTGAAATTAAGAGCCAGTTGGGGACAATTAGGAAACCAGGAAATTCCAAATTTTGCTTACTTAACCTTATATAGAAGAGATGCCGATCGGTACCTAATAAGTCGATATGGAAATCCTGATTTGAAATGGGAAACGACCACCCAGACCAATGTTGGTTTGGATTTCGGAATAATCGATAATAGGATATATGGTAGTGTAGATTACTTTAAGAAAGAAACCACAGATATTTTGCTACCTATTTCCCTTCCAAATTTTGTGGGGGATGTATCACCAACCTTCCTTAATGCCGGAGAAGTTAGTAATAGCGGACTTGAATTTGCATTATCCTACAGAAATTATGATAATGAATTCAAATATTCCGTTAGTGGTAACATAGCAACCTTAAAAAATGAAGTAAATTCATTACACCCTAACCTGCCTTATATCAATGGAAGAGTTACCCGCACCCAACCAGGAGAAGCATTGAATTCTTATTATGGGTTTATCCAAGAAGGAATATACCAGAATGAGCAAGAGATAGCTGATCATTTGGACGGTACACCTAATCCACCACAAAAGCCAGGTGATATCAAATTCAAGGATTTGAATGGAGATGGCAGAATCAATGATAATGATAGGGATTTTATTGGGAACCCTAATCCAAAATTGAGTTTTGGGTTGAATGCAGGATTTGATTATAAAGGTTTCGATTTTAGTTTGCTTTTTCAGGGAGTCAGCGGCGTCGACCGATATAATGATTTGAAAAAGATAATTGATTATGATACCCGTCCGTTTAACTTCACAGACAGGGTGCTAGGAAGTTGGGATGGAGAAGGATCGACTAATTCCATTCCCCGAGTAAGCTTTACCGATAATGGGAGTAGCCGGATTTCAGATATTTTTGTTGAAGACGCTTCTTATCTTCGATTAAAAAATATTGAATTAGGTTATAGCTTAAGTTTACAGGAAGAGATAGGAGTTGAAAGTGTTAGAATTTATACTTCCGGCCAGAATCTCTTTACGATAACGGATTATTCAGGGCTTGACCCCGAATCAACAGATTTAATTGATTTTGGTACTTATCCTCAATCATTGACAGTTTTATTTGGTGTTAATATAACCTTATAATAAAAAGGTTTGAAATTAAAAAATTATAAAATGAAAAATATAACAAAAACAGTAATTATAGCCCTGAGTGTGATTCTTTGGGGGTGTGAATTAGATGAGGAGCCTATAGGTTTAATAACCAAGGACCAGATTAGTTCTGAGCCTACCGCAAGCACTATTACTTCGAGTGTAAACTCAACCTATCAACTTCTTTCCTCCACTTTAAATATAGTGGGTAATTGGGCCTGGGATGATGGCCAGGTAACTAAAAATGATTTCATCTTACAGGATATTGCCGCAGGCGATATGAATAAAAAATGGAATCCTGACGGGGACCAGGCGTGGATGGATGAAATTGCAGCCTTTAATTTCACTTCCATGAACGGTGCATTTAATGGAGCATGGAGTTATGACTATGAAGGAATTTCCAGAGCTAACCAAGCCATTGCGACTTTAGAAAATACCGAAGTAGTTTCGACGACAAGCTTAACAGAAGAGGAAAGGAGTCGTTTATTAGGAGAGGCATATTTCCTTAGAGCTTTTTATTACTTCGATTTAGTTAATCTTTTTGGGGATGTTCCATTGTTGACAGAACCATTAGAGGATTTTGAAGCCGCTTATGAAGTTTCTGAAAGGGCTCCAAAACAGGAGGTTCTAAATTTAATAAGTGATGATCTGGAATCTGCAGCAAATCTTCTGCCAATGGGAAAATACTCAAGTCCTTCAGAACCCTGGAGAGTTTCTTTAGGTGCGGCTAAAGCTATGCAGGCAAAACTAGCACTATACCAAGAGGAATGGAATACTGTGATTAGCCATATTGAGGAATTACAATCCTGGGGCTATTATTCTCTAAATGACCATTACTTTGACGCCTTCGACGTATCCAAGGAATTTCAGGAAGATGAGGTGATTTTTGCTTATGACCACCAGGAACAACAGAATCCCGGAAAGGGTAATGGACTTGCCGCTTTAATGGGATGGGGTTTTGTAGCCCCAACCGATGATTTCAAAGCTGCTTTTGAGGAAGGGGATCCTAGATTGCTTTATACAGTAGAAAGTGATGAACAATCTGTTCATAAATTGCTGGGAACTACAGATGGACGTTATAAAGGGAATGATGATTCCCCGGGCAACAGAGTATATATAAGATATGCCGATGTATTGCTTTGGAAGGCCGAAGCCTTAATTGAAACAGGAGAAGTAGAAGCCGGTCTTGAAATTATTGATCAAATAAGAGTAAGAGCAGAGAACACTCCGGCTTTAGACGGCACCTCAACCAGTCTGGCTAAAGTTTCAGGTGAGGGATATTCTCAAGAAAAGGCTTTAGAGATTTTAAGGCACGAACGTAGACTTGAACTTGGGTTTGAATCACATAGATTTAATGATTTAAGGCGATGGGGTATTGCCGAAGAGGTCTTAACAGAAATGGGGAAAAACTTCCAGGACTACAATTACCTGTATCCAATTCCTCAAGGTGAAATAGATAAAAGTGGTGGGCAAATTGACCAGAACCCGGGTTACTAATTTTTAAAAGGATAATATTATGAATAAAACTTATATAGCAATTTTTGTATCCCTGGTTAGTTTGCTGGGATACAGTCAGGAAAAATTAGAAAAAGAATGGATGATGGGGCCTTTTGAAAGGTTTGAGGATGCCAAACCCATTATACAGAAAGATAGCCTAACCACATTTAAAGATCCTATGACTGACAAAGAGATCAAGTGGGAATCTATGGCAACCTTTAACCCGGCAGCTATAGTTAAGGATGATAAAATTCACGTATTATATAGAGCGGAGGAAAAATTAGGTGAGAAAGAAATTGGTGGTCATACGTCCAGGATAGGATTAGCCATCTCCAGTGATGGGGAAGAATATATAAGGAAGAAGGAGCCAATTTTCTATCCAGATGATGATCATCAGAAGGAGTTTGAATGGACAGGTGGTACTGAAGATCCAAGAATTGTAGAAACTGAAGACGGACTTTATGTTCTTACCTATACCCAATGGAATAGAGAATATCCAAGGTTGGCGGTAGCGACTTCAAAAGATCTGAAAAACTGGGAAAAACAAGGACCTATTTTTGAGGAATGGAAGGATGGTAAATATCACAATACCGAAACAAAATCAGGAGCTATTGTTACAGAGCTTAAAGACGATAAACTTGTAGCCGCAAAGATCAATGGAAAATATTGGATGTATTACGGAGTACCCCATATTTGGCTAGCGAGTTCTGATGATTTAATCAACTGGGAGCCTGTAGAAGACTATGCAGGAAATTTAGCACCTGTGTTAAGCCCACGTCCCGGTTATTTTGACTCTTGGTTAGTGGAAGCAGGACCACCACCGGTATTAACAGAAGATGGAATCGTAGTAATGTATAATGCCGGGAACTCTCAAAATATTGGAGTTGAAGATTTAGGTAATAGAATATACACTGGGGGTCAGGCTTTGTATGATGCCGATGAGCCCTGGAAACTTCTTGATCGATCGGAAGAGCCTTTTATCCAACCTGAATTGCCTTTTGAGAAATCAGGACAATATGAAGATGGAACAACTTTTATAGAAGGTTTAGTGTACTTTGAGGATGAGTGGTATCTATATTATGGTACCGCCGATAGTATGGTAGGCGTGGTAAAAACGGATAACGACTAGATAAAATCTTATATGGGTTTAACTAAAAAACTTCTAACCGGGGCCATTGTTTCGAGTTTAGGAGGACTGTTATTCGGATTTGATACTGCAGTAATATCGGGAGCGGAACAAGGTCTAAAAAGTTTTTTCGACCTTGATCCTGTCGCCCATGGATTTACAAATTCAATAGCCTTAATAGGAACCATTATTGGAGCTATTTTTGCTTTTTGGCCGGCACAGAAATTAGGTAGAAAAAAATCGCTGTTATTTATAGGTTTCTTATTTGGATTGTCTGCTATTGGGTGTGCCCTAACCAGCAATTGGGAGTTATTTTTATTATACCGATTTTTAGGAGGGCTGGGAGTTGGTGCATCCTCCGTTATTGCTCCTATGTACATCTCTGAAATTTCTCCCGCTACTCATCGGGGTCGATTGGTTGGTTTGTTTCAATTTAGTATTGTATTTGGAATATTATTAGCTTTCATATCCAACTACTTTTTAAAGATTGAAATTGAAAATGAAGCCTGGAGATGGATGTTAGGAGTTGAGGCAGTCCCTGCATTAATATTCTTTCTTCTTACCTTTTTTATTCCTAAAAGTCCACGGTGGATGATAATTAAAGGTAATGATAAAGAAGGGCTTAGTATTTTAAAGCAGTTAGGGGATCTAAAGGCTAATGAGACCTATGACAGCATCAAAAACTCCTTAAAGCAAAATGTGAAAAAGGATAAATTATTTCAGAGTAAATACTTTAAACCTTTACTTTTAGTCTTTTTAATGGCCACTTTTAACCAGTTTTCTGGTATTAATGCCATAATGTATTATGCTCCGAGGATTTTTGAAATGTCTGGAATCGCCGAAGATAGTGCCTTTCTTCAAGCAGCATCTGTAGGGTTTGTAAATATGGTGTTTACAATAATAGCAATGAGCCTCATTGATAAGATAGGAAGGAAAAAGCTTATGATCTGGGGAACATTAGGGATGATCATCAGTTTGATTTTTAGTGCTTTTTATTTAAATGAGTCAGAAATTGGATCTGGTCTACTAATAGTACCCATTTTAATTTTTATTGCAAGTTTTGCTTTTTCACAAGGTGCGGTTATCTGGGTTTTTATTTCGGAAATTTTTCCTAATCGGGTAAGAGCTTCAGGACAATCCTTTGGAACTTTCATTCACTGGTTCTGGGCAGCTATTCTTACATGGTTGTTTCCAGTAGTAGCTGAACTGCCAAATGGAGGCACGTATGCCTTTGGTTTTTTTGCGTTAGCTATGATATTCCAATTACTTTTCGTTTTTAAATTATTTCCAGAAACTAAAGGAAAGACATTGGAAGAAAATGTTTAGTGTTAATTTGTTTTTGATTAAAAGCCCGGTATTTACCGGGCTTTTTGTTTAATTCGGTTACCATGGGAACTTTAGTTAAGAATTCCCATTAAGTATCCTAAACTGAAACAGGCTATAAGTCTTATAATCCAGGTGAGGGTACTGGGATTTTGTTTTTGAAGTTTTGAGGTGGTGAGTTGTTGGTGTTGAAGAGCGTTGTTACTCTTTAAAAGTTCAATTTGAGGTCTTTGGTTTGATTGGTTTTTTCCAGCCTTTTTACGAGTGAAGTTAAAATGGCTAACTCCAGAGCTGTAATCTGTACGTTGACTGGATATACTGGTGATGCTGACCCCTCGTACTGGCCATACTGACCCCTCAAGGATTTTGGTCAAAAAGATAAGATAATGACAATATTACAGTTT
>NZ_FOVL01000024.1 GCF_900115145.1 Salegentibacter flavus
GAAAAGCAGGATCTGCTCATACTTGACGATTTTGGACTTAAAGGTCTGGATAATATTAACAGGCACTCTCTTATGGAAATTATTGAAGATAGGCACGGAAAAAAATCTACCATCATTGCATCCCAATTACCCGTAGAGGCCTGGCACGAGATTATTGGGGAGCAGACTATTGCAGATGCCATATTGGATCGTCTAGTTCATACGGCTCACAGAATAGATATCAAAGGGGAATCAATGAGGAAAAAACTTAAAAATAAATAGTAAATTTAACCACAGTAGAATCGATTTTGCGCACTTAGTTTGCTATGCTCACTTTCATCCGGCGCACGTGGTTCACTTTGACCGGCTCATCCACCATGGCAAAGATCAAACACAATAATCCACTTGACACGATAGACGAAATTATTCAGGATGCAACCGATGAAGGTTTGCTCCATTTACATGCCGATGATAAGGAGTTTGAAGGCAGGTATATTAGCTTGAAGGGGAGAAAGCTTCTTCAGTTCGGGACTACCAGTTATTTGGGGCTGGGGCATGATCCACGATTAAAGCAAGCCGCCATAGAAGCCATAAAAAATTATGGTACACAATTTCCACTTTCGAAGACCTACATAAGTCATCCTCTTTACTCCCAATTAGAAACTTTGATTGAGGAAATCTATAAAGCTCCCATAATAATTACCAAGAATAGCACCCTGGGACACCTGGCAGTCATTCCCACAGCCGTTAGAGATAATGATGCCATAATTTTAGATCACCAGGTGCACTGGAGCGTACAGAATGCGGCTCAGATCTTAAAAACACGGGATGTTCCGGTAAGAATGATACGGCATAATGATCTAAATATGTTAGAGCATCAAATTAAGTGTTTAAAAGACAAGGTTAATAAAATATGGTATATGGCAGATGGGGTGTATTCTATGTATGGGGATTATGCACCATTTGAAGCGCTGGACGAGCTGTGTACTAAATATCCTCAGCTCCATCTTTATTATGACGATGTGCACGGAATGGGGTGGAAAGGTCCTCATGGAGGAGGAGCTATTTTGGATCACTACAAAGAGATTCCAGACCACATCCTGGTTTTTGGGACCCTGAGTAAAACCTTTGGGGCCAGTGGGGCCGTTCTGATTTGCCCGGATAAAGAACTCCACCGAAAGATTAAGAATTATGGTGGGCCTTTAACCTTTTCTGCCCAACTGGAACCAGCTTCTGTTGGGGCAGCAATCGCCGCTGCAAAAATTCATTTGTCTGATGAAATCTATACCAGGCAATTTCAATTACAGGAGCGAATTCAATACTTTAATAAGCTATTAAAGACCTCTGATCTGCTTCTGGTTCATTCCAATGATTCTCCGGTGTTCTTTATAGGGACCGGTACTCCGGCGACAGGTTACTACCTGGTCAGGAAATTAATGCAACATGGTTTTTTTGTAAATCTGGGACTATACCCTGCAGTTCCGGTTAAAAATACAGGCGTGAGGATTACCATTTCTTCAAAAAATAAGAAAAAGGATATTCTCCGCTTGTTTACGGCGTTGGAATCCATTTATCCGGAGGCGATAGAAAAGACCGGCACCAGTTTGGGAGCGGTAAAAAGTGCCTTTGGTTTAAAAAAATCAGGGGAGCGAGTGGTAAAAACCGGCAATTTTAAAGTAGAGCTATTTCGAAGTATCGACAAAATTTCAGAATCAGAATGGGATGGACGATTTAAAGGGAATGGGATCTTTGATTATAATGGCGTAAGGCTTTTGGAAGACAGTTTTAAAGGAAATCCAAAGCCTGAGGAGAATTGGGACTTCTATTACATTAGGCTCCTGGATAATAATAAACCGGTATTATTAAGTTTTTTCACTGGGGTCCTCTGGAAAAATGATATGTTGTTACCAGAGTATGTTTCCCAAAAGGTCGAAAGGATAAGGGCGGAAGATTATTATTATCAGACCTCCCGGGTGTTATGTATGGGGTCTTTAGTATCGGAAGGGGACCACCTTTGGGTTGATAGGGAATATTCAGGGTCGGAAAAGCTTTTGGAAGTCTTTCTCAAAACTGTAGAGAATATTAAAGATAAGATTCAGGCCGAAGCAATTGTCCTGAGGGATTTTGACCATGACTCCAACTTTGAGGCTCTCATAAAAAAATCAGGATATATCCCAATGGAAATGCCTGATTCCTGCATTCATAAACTGCATTGGGAGAAGGATGACTTTAAATCAATATTAAGTAAGCGCAACAGGCGCCATCTAAAAAATGATATTCTCAAATACCAGGATTTAATCAAAATAAAACACGCTGAAGTTTTAACCCCAATCGATCTGGAGCAAGCTTATAAACTTTATCAGCAGGTAAAAGATCAGAATCTTGCCCTAAATACTTTTTACTATCCATACAAATTCTTCGAAACACTCAACACGAATAAAAACTGGGAGTTTCTTGTGGTTTATCATCCTGCCAATGTAGATGAGCTTATTGGTGTGATGTTCAATTACAGGAATGGCAACACTTATATTCCTGCACTGGTAGGCCTTAATTATCGCTTTAACCAGGAATTTGCCTTATATCGCCAATTGCTATTCGCAACCTTGAAGGCAGCTAAAACCGGTGGATTTGAAAAAGTAGAGTTAGGCTTCAGCGCAAATTTCGAAAAACAAAAATTAGGTGCAGAACTAAATCACAAACTGGCCTTCATTCAAATGGATGACAATTATAAAATGGAGGCATTGCAGGCATTATAGCTGTAATTTCTACCGATGAAAACCAAACATTTGAAAATACGATTGCCCCATTATTATCTAATTTTTCAAGGTTATAATGATATGTATGATCAAATTATTGAAAAGTTTCGCAATTCTCTACAGACAATAGGGGAACATTCTAGTTGGTTGGAAAAAGCGGAAAAAGGAATAAAGATTTGTAACAAAACGATTTCCAAATTAAAGAAACTGGTTGAAAAGGAAGATTTTGAAAGTGTTACTGAAGAGATTTATTTTTTCAAGCACATCAAACCAATTCCGATGAGTTATCTTATTTTCTATTCTGAGGTAAGATCCTGCGAACATTTAAAACCAAAGGCAGGGAATAGTTTCCAGGTAAGATTTCTGGAAAAAGAATTGAAGAAGGTCAATAAATTCTTTCAAAAGAATAATGATTTTGTGATCTATATGGAACAGAATCACAATTATATAGATCATCAACTCTTTACCCGGGATCACAGTTCCAATTATCCATTTACTCCCATTCCCAATTATTATCAGTACCCTGAATTCTCCAGTAGCCATGGAATGCTTTGGGCAAAAGTTCAGGCTATGTATAAATATATTCACTACATCCGGGAATCCATTCAATGTCTTCAGCCCGGAAGCAAAAGTCTTTTCTCTGATAAAAAACATGCATTACTCAAATGGTCCGGATCAAAAACCTCGCTGGTTGAGCTTATCTATGCTTTATATTCCGTCGGATATCTTAATCATGGAACCGCAGACCTTAATATGATCGCCTCCTCGTTCGAAGACTACTTCAACATCAAACTCGATAATATATACAAGACCTATTCGGAGATAAAGGCACGCAAAGAAAATCGCACCAAATTCCTCACAGAACTTCAGGATCATTTAGAAAATAAGATGTGCCAGGAGGATCGGTAGTCCAGTCGTACTACGAATCCTAATTTGATATAGATACTTTTAAATTTCCACTGGTCTTACCGGCAATTATCCTTTCAATTATACTGTATTATTTCGAATTGATATAGGAATCCCACTTTGTTAAATCAATCGTAGTCAGCTTGATATATCGAAAAACTTCCCAGACTTCTTCACAGTTTTGTTATCAGAAAGTCAAACCAGCGGAGGATCCTGCCGTAAAAAAATATAACCGTGGCGGGGTCCTTTTTAAAAAAAAAAACAAATTATGCCAGTACATGTAGCAACCTGGGAAGATCTCCAGGAAATTAAAGAAGATTTTCTTAAGGAGATCAGTCAGTTAATTCAGGACCGAATTAAGCCCCCGAAAAAAACTTATTTAAAATCATCGGAAGTAAAATCCATGCTTAAGATAAGCACAGGGACTTTGCAAACTCTAAGAGTTAATGGAACCCTGCCCTTTAGTAAGGTTGGGGGGATAATTCTTTATGAAAAAGAAGATATCATAAAGATCATAGAGGAGAATCGTGTAACTAATAGTTATTAAAATGAATTATTTAAAACATCTAAATGCCATTTTTGAGAAGTTCAGGAAGGATTCCAGACCAAATTCCACCCATTTAAGTCTGTATTTTGCCTTGCTTCATCTTTGGAATTTACACCGATTTCCAGGAATGTTTTTTCTTCATAGACAAGACGTAATGGATCTGGCAAAGATAGGTTCTAAAACAACCTATCATCAATGTATTAAAGACCTGCATCATTGGGGCTATATGCATTATGCACCCTCTCATAATCCATTAAAGGGGAGCAGGGTAAGGATGTTCGATTTTGGCACTAGCTCCGGACAAGTTCCGGACAAGCAACAAACAAGTGATGAACAAGCAGTGGTACCTTTAATAAACAATAATAAACCTTTATTAAACACAAATAAACAGGGCAATAGCCCAAGTTTTGAAAATTTAGAAAAATATTTTGAAACCCAGGGCAGTGACCTTCGGGAAGCCAAAAAGTTTTTTGATTATTATCAAAAGGCCGGATGGAGAACTAAAGCAGGCACCCCGGTTAAGAATTGGAAACAACTGGTAAGAGCCTGGCTTCATAAAAATGCAAACGTCTACGCAGTGTCCGAAAATCGGGACAACCTCTATACCACTAAAAATAAGAATTATGGAAAGCCTCTATGAAATTAAGGAGGATGGCAAATCTCATATCCTGGGCAGGGTTAGAGATAGAAAAATTCATTATGATTTTGGAGCCATCTTAAAATATCTTGAATGGAAGGGCCAATCCCGGTATGGTCAGAAATTCGTATTAGATCCTATAGATAAGAGCACTGTCTTTAACTTATGCGCTTATACCGTAGCCGATAAAGAGCTATGTGAAAAGCTCGGCCTGGACCTTCGGAAGGGCATATTTTTATCGGGACCGGTGGGTTGCGGAAAAACCGCCCTGATCCAACTCTTAAGAAATCTTATTCCTCACCGCAAGACCTATCAGGTTATTCCGGCCCGCAATATAGTATTTGCGTTTAATCACCTGGGGTATAAAATAATCGCTGATTACGGAAACGCAGGGCCTATTTGCTTAGATGATATAGGAGTGGAACCAACCGGAAAATTCTTCGGCAGGGATTGTAATGTGATCGGAGAAATTCTGATCTCCAGGTATGACCGATATCCGCCAAGGATCCCACTAACACATATAACCACTAACCTCAATGCCGATGAAATAGAGGAGAGGTATGGTTCAAGAGTAAGAAGTCGCATGCGACAAATGTTTAACCTAATCGCTTTCCCAGGGGATAGCAAAGATAAAAGAATGTAAATTATGAAAATAGCAACCTGGAATATTGAAAACATATACTACAGGCATATCGACCTGGTAAGGAAGGAGTGGAGCTGGTCATTACAGCGATGGATGGAGGAATTTGAAAATATCCTGAGGCAAGATTCTAAATCAGAATCTCAAATCTCCCGGTTAAGAGAGCTCTCATTTTTAATGGGAATCAATAAAATTGCTTCCCGGCCTTATGCACTAATGCAGCGGCGTGGAGGGCGGCTCTTTGTAAAATCTTTCCATCGGGAACGCTTAACTGAGGTTAACAGTGATTTTCATTGGCAAGGTTGGATCAGAATTAACAATTATCCTATCTGTCAAGATGCAATTCAGCACAAGGTTAAAATGATCAGAGAGGAAGCTCCTGACATATTAATTCTGCAGCAAGTTGAAAACAGGGAGAACCTGAAGGATTTTGTGGAGACGTATCTTAAGGATAAGGGATATACCGGAGTTTATCATTTTGATACCAATACGGAAAAGGACTTAGGATTCGGATTGCTTTTAAAGGATCAAATTCGCTTAAGGTCCTTTCAAACTCACCTTGATCAAAAGGCTGATTTTTTCAAATTGTTTGAGAACGATCTTCAGCGGTATGAGCTGGAAACCCCATCAGGACCCCTTTTGATTTACAATACTGATTTCACCTCACATTATGATAAAAAATCACAGATTTTCCGGTCCCGGAAATCCCAGGCTCAGCGTATAGCTAATTGTCTGGAAAAGGAAAACCCAGAGGTACCGGTAATCTTTTTCGGATGTTTACAAACTCCAAGGTTCTGCGATTCCGTTCAGCCCATTACCCAATTAAGGGGGTATTCTTCCATTCTTAAACATTCGGGATTCCGGACAGAAAGAGATGGGAATTATCAATCCCTTGGAGCCTATGCTCGTGGGGTGAATTTGCGGCAAAGCATGTATGCCATAGTGAACTCAAAATGTTTTTCCCGAATGGAGGCATCTGGAATAAATAGAAAAGCCATTTATAATAAAGACAACAGGGTATTCACCTATGATAGCATCCGGGAAGAGAAGGATCAGGCAAGTAATCATCCTTTGCTATGGATGAGAATTCCGTAATTGTCCCGGAATAATTTCTTAAAATTTAATATAAATTATAAGAACCATAAAAATAAGGTCGCTCTTGCGTTAAAGCCACCTTATATCTACAATACTGATTTCATAATCGAATAAATTTCTTCTCAGAACCAAAAATTTAAATCTGATGAAGAAATCATTCTACCTCACACTTTTTTTGTCCCTGAGCTCTATCCCACTATTTGCACAAATTGGTGGGATAGAGAATTCAGTAGCCGATATGGCTGATACCGTAAGGGCTGTTTTCCCAGTAATCCTGGGGGTTATATTCCTGGTAGGTTTCCTTTTCAATGCCGGTCATTTTTTCGGAGAAAACAGTGATCTAAAAAAAGGGATTACCCGCGTTTTAGTCTTTGTGTTAATAGCCGGAGCAGTAGTTGGCATTTTCACCTATCTAATAGGAATTGTTGTATAATGGCAGCTTTTGAAATATACAGGCATATCCGCCAGAAGGCATTGATCTTTGGATTAACAGTAAATCTTTTTGCTGTTCAGATGCTAGCCATTCTACTAAGTTTATTAATGCTAATTTTTTCTTTCAGTTTAAGTCTTCTGGCAATTTTGCCCATAGTAAACAGCGGGCTTTACCTGCTCTTAAGGTACTTTTTAAATAACCCCGGTCTAAAGGGGTTACTACCGAAAGGAAAAAGAATTTATTCCGGTAAAAACATAACACCTATTTATTATGAGGAAGATTAATTTAAACGCTCATCCTCCATTGTGTTATGTAGATGGAAATTTCGCTATCGCTTCCAATGGAAATCTTATGATGGGCTATCAGCTGGAGCTTCCCGGGATATTTGGGTTGGACGAAAAGAATTTTGAGGAACTATTTGAAACCTGGTTTCAGGCGTTCAAGAATTTCCAGCCGGGAATAATTATTCAGCGCATAGATAGATTCGAAAGGATTCCCTTCCAGTTTAAGCATCACGAAAAGCCTACCACTTATCTCTCCAGGGCTACAAGAAATTATTTCACTGGGCGGGAATATTTAAAGCAAACCAGTTACCTGTTTTTTATTCAACCCAGACCCGGACAATCTCCAATTGATCGATGGAAAAATCCATTCAGGACCATATCGGAAAAGGAAGTTGAAAACCTGGAAGGGATTGCCAAAGGTTTTAGGGGGAGGATATCAGATTGCGAATTATTTCTTAATAACTCGGGAAAAATTAAACTTATTTCATTCTCATCTGATGATTGGAAGTCCTTTACAAGCGGTTATTTTAATTTATTTCAGCTGAATGCTACGGATGTAGAACCAGGAGCGGATTCTCTCAGCGTGGGTCAAAAAAGGCTAAGGTCCTTAATTATAAATAACGAAAGATGTTTTAAGGCTGCAGTGAAAACGCAAAAAGCTAATTCCGAGTTCAGCACTAATGAATTTTCCTTTCCACAGGGCTTTTTAGATGGTGTTGGGTTAAAGGCCTTTTTCGATCATATGGTTGTTCAAAGCATATTTCTGGATTCTAACAGGGCCTGGATAAAGACTTTAGAAAGTGGGCGGGAGGCCCTGAAGAAAAGTGTCCGCTTTGGGAGTATAAACCAGGTCAATCTGGAAAGAGTAGAAGAGCTCCTGCAGAAGATCAACCGGGATGAACAGGCGCGGATTGTCAGGGGCCATATGCAGGTTATACTCTGGGAAGATACCCAGCAGGCCCTTCAACAAAACATATCACAGATAAATAGTGTATTTAGGGAATTAGATATTGAAGCCTATCTTCCTGGCCCATCAGAGAATCTGCGATACTTCATTACCGGGTATCCCGGGAACCTCAATTCTTTGGAAGGGGAGGACTTTTATGTAACCGATCTAAAGCACTGTCTATGCCTGTATTTGAACTCCGGTAATTATAAGGTCGATCCTACGGGCATATATTTCAATGATCGTCTTCAGAACATCCCTATTCTCAAGGATGTCTGGGATGAAGACAAGAAGCGAATAAAAGCACGGAACTTTGCAATTTTTGCTCCTACCGGGGAGGGAAAGTCTTTTTTAGCAAATAATATTATAAGGCAATTATATGAGGCAGGTACCCGCCTGGTCATTATTGATCTTGGAGGCTCCTATGGAAAGCTCGCCAGGTTGTATCCGGAAGACTATATCATAATTAGATATCAGGAGGGCCAGGCTTTAGGTATAAATCCCTTTTATTTTGGACAAAGCGAACCTACTCCCGATCAGTTGGAGGAATTAGCTGATTTTCTATTTGAATTAACGGCCTGGCAAAGACCGGTATCCAAATCTCATAAGGTCTTACTCAAGAAGATCCTGCAGGAATTCTATACGGAATGTACTGCACCGGATCTGGAGGAATTCTATAAATATCTTCTAGCCACAAAGAAGGATCATTCTTTATCCGGTCCGGCTGATCATCGGTTGAACCTGGAACAGTTTATCCTTCAGTTATCCGAGTATACCGGAGACGGATTATATAGTTTTTTGTTTGCGAAGGGAGAGCAGCAGGAGTTGTTTAAACTGGCAGATAAGCGATTCATCATTTTTGAACTGGATGAGGTGAAAGATAATCAGGAGATCCTTTCTGTAATGCTTAAGCTTATTAAAACTGCGGTACAAAAAAGCATTTGGAGAAATCCGGAGGAACGCGGAGTAATCTTATTTGATGAATTTGCCAAGCAGTTGAAATTCGGTAATGTCCTGGAAAGTGTAGAGTTTTATTACCAGGCTATACGCAAACAAAACGGTGCCATAGGCATAGTACTACAATCTATTAATCAATTACCAGAGGGTTCAGTATCGGCCAGTATACTTGAGAATACACAAATAATTTACAGTCTCAGAAATGAGAAAGGCTATGACCAATTATGCCGGAGATTACATCTTAGTAATCATGATCATCATCTGCTGAAATCCATTCGAAACAATTTCAGGGGTCCCAGGAAATATACCGAAATCTTCATTAAAATAGGAAGTGAAAGCAACATCTATCGTCTTGAAGTTCCTCCCGAAGTATATGCTGCCTATCTCACCGACGGCAAGCACAACCAGCAAATATTAGAACTCCATAAGCAATGCGGAAATATGGAGAAAGCCATTCAACAATTTTTAAATCAACACTCATGAAAACAATTCTCAGTTTTATTTTAATTGTGATCCTTGCAAGTACTGGCATGCGGTCACAGGGGATGCCCGTGTACGATAACACTAATTTCATTGCTCTGGGCAAATCCCTGATAGAATCAGCCAAGCAGACTTCAGAGCTTCTAAAGACTGTCAAATTTCTAAAGGAACAGAAAGAGAAGATCGAGCAGGTTAATTCCGTATTGAAGCAGCTCAAAATGGTAAGAGAGATCACTCAGAATAATCAAAAACTATTTGAGATGGTACAAAATGATCTGAGGGAAATTATTAATTCCCCATTCATTAAAGCCGAGGAGATCAATACGATATCGGATTCCTTTAATAGTTTGGTCGACATAGCCCTGGAGGATCTGAATTTTATGCAGGGAATACTAACCAGCAATTTTTTAAATATGACAGATTCGGAGCGGATTCTTCTTTTGGAAGAACAAAAGCAGAGGTCCCGTCAAATGGTAGATGAATTGCAGCGTAAGAAACGAAGGTATGAGCAGGTCATAGAATTCAGGAAGCTCCACCAGAAAATCAATCAACGAGAAACCGGTTATTAGGATGGATCTCAGCCTGGAATACATCGACGCGATCTTCACCACAATCAAGGAAGCGGAATTCTCCCGGTACACTATTACCGGGGTAAAAGTCTTTGCCGTACTACTCTTTCTCGTCAATATTATTATGAAGTATGTGGAGGGCGCGGCAGACCGGAGGGGATATACCTGGGGACTATCTCCGGCCGACCTGATAAAGAACCTTGTTATTGTTCTTTTGGTAATTTATTCCACGCAAATTCTTTCAGCCTTTGACCAGCTATTGGTTGCTATCGAAACTGAGTTTGTAGATACTGCTCCTGCGCTGGTTCCATTACAATTACAGGATATCGAAATCGAACAGGATACCGGTTTTCTGGAAGCCGGAGGGAAGGCCTTAGGCATGTTATATGAATATCTGGTGACGCCGTTTTATCCCATGAAGGTCATTGCCTTTATAATCAGCTTATTTCTTTGGATACTGGATCTCTTTATTTACCCATTATTTCTAGCAGAGCGATTTTTCATATTGGGTTTAATGCAGGTGTTTTTTCCACTTATAATGAGCCTTGCAGTATTTGAGAAATTCCGGCAAACCGGTTATAACTTCTTCAAAATATATGCAGCGGTATATATGATCGTACCGGCATTTTTCCTGGTTAATATATTCATTAATAATCTGTACAAGGCGATCAATGCTGAATTCTGGCCAAATTTAACCGGTGGTGATCCCGGAGTGCTTGAACCTGTTGTGGAATTGGGCTCTATCGCTTTCATTGTCCTGTTGAAATTCAAATTATATAAAAGAGCGATTTCTTTCACTTTTAAACTTTTCAATAACTGATGCTATGTTACCGTATAAAAACATTTTTGAGAGCTTAAGGATCAACCGAATTATAACGATCAGTATTATCGGCTTTGCCGCTGTAATTTCCATTTTCTCTATTTATCAGGTCAGGAGAATTCATGAGGAATCACTTGATAAAGCCTTTGTGATCGATCCTCAGGGCTCCGTATTTCCTTTAAAGGAGGTATATCATAAGGAATATTTAGAAGTTGAATCCCGGGCTCACCTGGAACGATTTCTTTTCTTTTTCTATGAGCTAAACAGTATAAACTACAGGGATCGTCTTAGTAAAGCTTTATGGCTTGGGGACCAATCGGTGGATCAATTATATAAGCAAAAAAAGGAGGATGGTGTTTACAACAGGATTCTCCAGTATTCTTTGCTTCAGAAAATTGAACGCTCGGATTTTAATGTAAGGATCCAGGGTGATAAAATTCATTTTACGGCAGAGGTTATCTTAAAGATCACCCGGGGAGAGGTAAGCGACCGGTATAATTTAAGGGTAACCGGTCAGCTGATAAAGGTAGCCAGAAAATTCCCTGAAAATCCCCATGGCCTTTTGATCACTGATTATTACGAACAGCAATTAATAAAAATAGACCAATGAAAATAGATAAAAGAAAAATTGTGTTTGGAGGAGTCATTGTTTGCGTGGTGGGCTTTATCGTGCTTTACTCCTTATATGTTTTTGGAGAAGAAGAGCAGGGGTATACTATAAAAAACCCGATGCTGCCATCCATAGAGGTCACCAAGAAGGAGTATGACTCTAAGCTGGAGGCCATTGAAGACATACAACCTGAAAAAGAGCGACAAATTCCGGAATTGTATGAGCCCTGGGCTGAAGAAGAATTGTCCCGGGCTGGTGAGGAATATCAGGAAGATAATTTGGAATACTGGACGCAGGATAGCATAACGGAAGTCATCCAAAGTCCCTCCATAGACTCCCTTGCCACCTTAAAAACGGGGGAAACAGAAAAGGAAGAGGAACAACTGGAACCTGGATGGAATCACACGGAATTTTTTCTCAATTCCGGCGTAGAGGAAAAGCAAGATACGATGACCCTGAAATGTCGGGTGTATGGAGATCAGGTTTTAAAATCAGGAATGCGGGTCGTTCTTGAGTTATTAGCGGATACCGTAATAGAGAATCAAAAAATTGTAAAAAACACGCTGGTATATGGCCAGGTTTCCATGCAGCAAAACAGAGTAATGCTATCGGTAGATAGGATCGGGGATATAGAGGTGAGTCTGGAAGCCTTTGATCTTCAGGACAAGCAAAAGGGTATCTATATCGAAAACAGCTTCCGGGCTGAAGCTTCCAATGAGCTTATCGGGGATATGGTGGATGACATCAATATCAGTGGCATTCCGCAGGTCAGAGGCCTGAAGAATCTCTTCAGGCGTAGTAATCGTAACATAAAAGTACTTGTTCTAAACAATTATCAACTGCTATTAAAATCTAAAATATGAAAACGCTATTAGCTTTATGGGCATTTTTTCTCACAACTAATATGAATGCCCAGGAATATCCTAAACTCTTTGGAAATAACAGCGAAAATGTGGCTGTGGTATTTCCCGAACCCATTCGACAGGCGATTGTTGGAAACGATAATTTTGCATTTGGTTATAGCCCGGAGAAGCCGCAGCGTGTGGGGCTTTTAAAGGCTCAGCCGGGGATGGATAGTAACCTGATTGTCATAACAACCGATAATAGGTTATACACATTTCATCTGAAATATGCAAACAGTCTTCAAGCCTGGAATTATTTTATCGAAGCAAATTCCGGAAAAACATTAAAAGCAAAAGATACCATTATAAAAAAAGAAGTGAAGGTGAAATTCAAAGATCCGAAATTTGAATATATGGCAACCCACTTGCTTAAACCTGAATATAAAACCTTGCAATCCCGAACATCGAATGATATTCGGTTAGGAATAAACAAAGTGCTGTATTACAGCGATTATTTAATTTTAATCCTGGAGCTTGAAAACAAATCCGGGATAATATTTGAACCCGGAAAACTCAGGCTATTTTCAGAGTTAGGAAATAAAAGGAAGAAAGCCTCCTATCAAAAGGTGACGCTGGATCCTTTGTATATTTCTAAAGTTGATAAAACAGTTCTTAGTGGTCAGAAAGAGCGATTTGCAGTAATATTACCCAAATATATTCCCGGTAATAGCGAGCGGATATCCGTGCAAATCCAGGAAAAAACTACTTCCAGGAACGTCAGGTTAAAAATAAGGCGAGCACTATTTAAATAGGGGATTCCAGTGAGCTTATCTTTCCTAAAGATAATTTTGGTAATTCCCGTATAATCTTTGAGTTTTCAAAAACTATGGGATAGGCTTTTCCGTCAGCATAGCAAACGAACTCCCCTGGTTGGAGTCTAAAAAACAGGTCGGCCCTTAATTGGGCTACCTCTCTTTTACTTCGGGTAATTCTGGCATCAAAATCGAGATTTTGTCCTTCACTTATACTAATGCTATCTTTTTGGATCAATTCAAAGAAGCGTTCGAAGTATTTAGCGGTATCCGGGTCATTTACCTTTCCAAAGAACTGATACGATAAGTTACTCATAATCGCTCTGCTGGCCTTTTCCCCATAGACCAGATCTATTTGCGAGCGATCCTGCATTACATAGACCGTACAAATATTAAAACTCCGCAAGGTTGCCGGAACCCGATGCATATGTAATAATCTTATCGTAGGTGCTTCTTCCATTAGAAGAAAGGAAGGACAGCGGTCCCTTACACTCATTTGTTTGATTATAGTATGTATAATTGAAGAAATTACCGGCGTGTAGGCCGTTTCAAATTTCGGGTTATTCACAATACAGACCACTGCAGGATTATCCGGGTTATTAATATCCAGTGGTATTTCATCTTTTGAAAGCACATCGAAAATCCGATTTGAGGTAATTTTTTTAAAGGCATTGGACAAGGTACTTCTGGCAGCCGCAGTTTGGCGTTCAGATTCCAGTCCATTAAGGTAGGCTGCAGCCATGTTGCGTGAAACAGGATCGGAACTAAGATATTCGGCAAGGCTTTGATTATCCATGGCCTGGTAACAATTGATCAGGTAGGGGAGACTACAATTAAGAGGATCTTCGGTTTTAATTTTCCAGATCAATCCAGCGATTATTCCTTCAGCTACATCATGAAAAAACCTGAGGGTTCCAGAGGCCACCACGTCTCTTTGTTCGGTTAAATTCACCAGTAGGACCCGGGCCATTTCATTAATACTCTCCTGGTCTATCATATACCTGGGAGCAATAGGATTTACCCGATGAACACATTGGTCGAAGGAGATAATGTAAAAAGGAAGATCTCCATCTTTAAACAGGGGATAGGCCAGTTCAGTGAGTTCAAAATCTTTATAATCATGGATTAGCCCTGAAAAGGAATGTTTCCTGAAATGTTCCAGGGTATTGAAGACTACCGATTGGGTTTTTCCGCTCCCTGCAGCGCCGATAACAGAGATCCCTTTTCTGATATTCTCCAATTTTAATTTTCTGTTTTTCAAATTGAGTTTCAAGCAGAAGGTATGGTCCGTTACGTGGGGATGAGGTTCGGGCAGAAAAGCGAAAAGCAGGATATTGATGCCTGAAGCAGGTAGGGTTATTTTGAGTAAGAGTTCATAAATGCTCACTTGCTGGGGAAGGTATCCGAACAGAATCCAGCATATATATGAAATAAGAAGAACATTTATCCAAAACCCCTGTTTAGAGAAATAAATTACCAGCCCAAGTAGAAAGCTCAGCGAAAGGTGAAAGATCATCCATATGTAATAGGATTCCAGCATTAGTATTGAATAGATGAAGATTTTATGGCCAGGTCAGCAGCACGTTTGAAAATTTTGAGAAGGCGGTTAGCCTGAGCAGGACTTATATTGGCAACTTTGGGAATTAGACCAGCCTGTTGCATAAGTTTAAAAGCAAGTTTTCTTTCAGTAAGCGGAAGACCCATCATATGTCGGTAATAGGTAGCAGGATTCTTTTGCAAGGTCTTTCTGGCGGTGTAGCTTTCCACATAGTTTCTGTTATAGGCAAAAAGCTTATCGAATTGCAGTTCAGCCTTTTTATAAAAGAGATCTCTGTTAAAGCCGCGATGGACTTTTTTTCCATTTAGCATGGTAGTAGAATTTTTATACTTACTTCCAGGGGAAAGGCTATATCTATTAGTGGCATCCTTCCTGCTAACGATAATATGAATATGGGATTGTGGTCCAGGTTTCTGCACACCTACGTCTATTAGGGATCCATTTAGCTTGTGAGGTGCATTGTTGATTTCCTTCCGGATAAGTGCATTGGCTTTAGACATTGATTCCTGTAGTTCCCCTTTTTGAATTTTTACCAGGTCATGCTTTAGTTTGGCAATTCGTTTGAGATAGGGCATGTTCTCTCTGACCTGGAGGTCTTTTTCGGAATAGAACCGTGTATGTTCAATTTTCGCAAAATAAATAATATCGGATACCGAAACAGGTCTTCCATCAATTTCCCGGTTGAAACACCGGGCGTAGTCCTCCATAATTTTTCTGGTAAGAAGTTTAAGTTTTTCCGGATTCTCCTTAATGTGTCTTAATTCCCGTTGGCTGGGATTCAGCGTGACCGAATAGTATTTAGGTATTTTTTTACCCAGTTTGGCAGTGTTCGCATCAATTTTCTTAACCACTTCCTTATCCGTTATTTGATGCTCCTGATGATTAAAAAAATAGGTTTTTTGATCCAGGGATTTCCCTGAATTTTCTTTTTCCAGATAGCTTATAAAATCCTTAGCGCTTGAGCCGTAGTGGTCACCTAGTTTCTGAGGGCTAATACTAATGTACATCGGGAATGCTTTTTATTTTTATTTCAATGCGACGGAACTCTTCTCTTGTGATATCCAATATGAGTTCATTTTTACCAAAGACCGGATTTTTTGTTTTTACCCTGGAGACCAGATAATCAAGGATACCCTTCAACTCCTCCTTATTAAATAATTCCACTTCTTTTTGGGGATTGGTATGGGGTATGGGAGGGATCTTTGAATTTTGATTTTTATTACTTCTCTTAAAGTTTTTCTTTTCAGGGATTGATTCGGGAGAGGTTTTTATGTGATTATTACTACTCACTGAGCTGTCCTGTTGTTCCGGGATATTCGAAACAGTGGTATCCCCAAGTTTATAAGATGACACAGCGTTCTTCGGTGGCCCCTGAACCATCAGTGTTTCGAGAATTGCCAGGGTGGGTTGAGTTTGGGTTTTTTCAATATTTCTGATAATACTTATCGCGTTATTAATGCGCTTTAATAGTTTTTCTTCTCTTGCGGATAAGGATTCATCAAAATCAGCTAATGGGGACAGTTGATGACCAATAAAAAATTGTATCATATGATCCAGGAGTTCTGAATAGGAGCACTCATGGGTTTTAGCAAATTCTTTAAATTTCTTTGCAGTTTCTATTTTAAGACTTATGCTGATGTAGGAATTCATAAATTATTTATTAATATATTCTTTGAAGGAATCCGCTGTTTTAAAGGGCTCCACGTAAAGCTTACCTTAATATTTACCGGAACTATAATATTTTAAATTAAAATTATTAATTACAAACAACTGTAAAACAAGGCATTAGATTCGGATAATAATAATAACGACGCTTTAGCGCGTTACCCTCTTGCTTTTCCTTTTTGTGCGCAGCACAAAAAATCACAGCCCTGATTTTAAAATCAGTTAATTAAGTTGAGGTAGTCACCTCTATAGTGTAGAAAGTCAAATTGGAATTATTCGCGGAAAGTCATAAAGCGAACAATGTATTTTTAAAGATAAGAAATATGGAATAAAATTCTTTGGAAAAGGGTATAAAAAAAGCCCTGATAGCATTCAGGGCTTAAAAAACAAACTAAATTTACTTAACTTAATGGATGTAAGATAAATAATTAAATCAATCCTTCATCGGCAAAACTGAAGTAATCCCCATCAGGAGTCAGGATCAAGTGATCCAGTACCTTAATGTCAAAAAGTTCCCCGGCTTTTTTAATCTTTTCAGTAAGTAGTTTATCAGGTTGGCTGGGTTGCAGTGTTCCCGAGGGATGGTTATGGGCGAGGATTATAGCTGTGCTAACTGTTTTAAGGACTACTGCGAATACAATCCTAATATCTATTAAGGTTCCAGTGATACCTCCCGTAGAGAGCGTATAAATACCTTTTACCTTATTGGAATTATTAAGTAGCAGCATTTTAAAACTTTCGTAGAGTTCAATATTGTTTTTATCCCAGTGCTCAAACAGCATGGCTGAGGCATCCCGGGAAGAAGATATTTTAGGAAGTAATTTTGTCTTAATACTTCCGCTATACCTAATTGCGATTTCATTAACTTTGATTTCCATTACAATCTTATTTAAGGGTTGATAATGAAAGAGGGCGGAACTTTCATCGGAGACGCCCTCTTTGCTTTTAATTAGATAGTTTCTTGTTTAACAACTGAGGTTCCCAATAAAAGGATCTCATGCACCAATATTTCGGTGATGTATTGTTTCTCTCCGGCCTCATTTTCATAAGAGCGGTAAGTTAGTTTGCCTTTGATGGCGATTTCTTTTCCTTTAGAGATATACTTATTTGCAAGTTCTGCCTGCTTAGCCCAGGCCACAAGTTGGTGCCATTGCGTTTCCTGAACTTTCTCACCATCTTTAAAAAATTGTTCATTGGTTGCCAGAGAAAATCGGGTAACCAACATGCCATTTTCAAACCTGTGAGATTTAGGATCTTCCCCTACATGTCCAATTAATTGTACTGTGTTTCTAAGCGTTTTCATAACTAAAAGATTTAAAGGTTTATAATTGATTTTTAACTGATTTACTTATTGTATCCTGAGCGTTTTCCTTTTTTTGATTTTTTTAATTCCGCTTCCTTTTTGTGGATTTTGTATGATTTCATTTTTCAGTATTTAGATTTACTTCCCGTAGCGCCTTCACTGTTACCTTTTTTTGATGCTGATACACTTTCAAGATTTAGAATTAGGGAGGACTTATATATAGGGAGCGTAGGGACCGGCTTTATGCAGTCCGGACTAACTTCTAAATCTTGGTATTTTGCATTACAGAAAAAGGTAGTGGCAGTGGAGGCCAAGGGAGATTCTAATGAAAATGGAAGAATACAGATGGAACAGTAAGCGGAATTAATTTAATAATGAAAATCCTTTTAAGGACTTAAGTGGAAAACCAGAACCGGGAATGAAGCGTTTCCGCCATTTGTGTGGAAGAAGCGGAGTGGGAGGTGGCGGTTTTTTACTTGTGTCCGGTTCTTTTTATAATGAAGCCCTTTTCCCTGGAGGCACGGAAGGGGAATGTGCTGAATGGTGTGCTGGAAAGATCAGCTTTGAAAAAAATATCTACTTCCTAGTAATCTGGTGCGGTCTTGGTTTCAAGAAAGCTTTTTTCTTTATTTACATTTGTCTAAATCGTCTTATATTGTTTAGGGTTTCTAATCTATTCAATTGATGGTTATTTTCAAAGCCCTGGAAATAACCTTGATCTTTTTATAGTTTTATAGTTTCTCCAAACTAAAATCCTGATATAGATTCAATTACCTTATTGACCGCTTTTCTTGCTTTTGGCTCTAAAACCTCAGTATGTCTTAGATATTTTTTTAAGTCTGAATCATTGGTAGCGTCAGTAATAATTTTACTTATAAAACCATCAAATGCAGGTCGAATAACAGGCTTATCTACAAATTTTATAATATTTCTATGGCGCGGATCTTTTTCAATGCGAGAATAAAGATCTTTGATTTCTTTCTCTTCACCTTCTATTAGTTGAAAAAAATTTGTTTCAGAATAAAGAAGAACACCCGTTATATCATGACTGTTATTAAATTCATTACTTGCTTGAATAAATTAATAACCTCTTCCTTAGTAAGAGAAGAAGCAGAACTTACGTAGGAAATGGCTTGTCTCATTAAATGTTATTTAAAATTTGATTTATGGATTTTCCTTTAACTTTTAGCAATAATAAAATAAAAGGAAAATTGCTTAAACTAGCAATTATTTCTTTTTTACAACAGTAGTATTAGCCTTTTATAATTTAACTACTATAACTTACAATCTAACTTTTGCTGCTTCCTGAGATTGGCCCCTAAGTTTCAAAAATATGTTTAATCAAATACTTTTCCGCGCGAATATTTTATTTTACACCCTTTTGTATGCCTGTTATTCATTTTTAGATTGCCTTTTTAGTTTTTAAAATTGCTATATGCTAAGACTAAAAAATAAAGCAGTAAAAACAGAGAACCTGCAAAAAAATAATAATGGTAGGAAGTGCGAAAATCGAATACATCTAATGCGCAAAAGGTTGCTAATATATAGCATATCAAAAACAACCAGAACAGAGCGCGCCTCAAAAGAATTAAGGGATTCATAATTTTGTATAAATAGAATTAACGATTTAGGGGGGTAAGATGTATGCGGTATGAGCCAAGTTAAAATCCTCTTATCTTATGATTGTTTTTCCGGTGCGCACACGTTGTGATACGATTTTTTTAATTAAATATTAACAAAGGTTAACAGTTCGTTTTCTTATGGGAGGGGAAGATTAGTGTTTTGTTAAATCCAGTAGAATTATTAACACCATTTAAATTTAAAGATCAGCTCTAAGATATTTTTTAGACTGTTGGATTGAAAATTGGTTCCTAATTTGTTCCTTGCTGGTTGGGTTTTTTATGTACTTGATTTTAATATTAATTTCATTTTCTGTTTTTTTTTGAAATATTGGGAATATAATATAAAATAGTCTTGTTTTTATTTATGGGAATTAAAACTTTTGCTTGAATCACGAATAATTAGTTCTGTTTCTAGAACTACAGTTTCGGAAGAAATAATTTCGCTTTTTTCTTCAATCTGTCGTATAAGTAAGTTAGCGGCAGCTTGACCCATTTCAAATGCCCTGTCATTAATCGTTGTCAAGGTTGGTTCTATAATTCTTGAAATAGGGTAATTACTAAACCCAACAACAGAAATATCACCAGGAATCGAATAGTTAGCCTTTTTAAATACCTGTATGGTACTAACGGCCGTGTAATCGTTAGCGCAAAATATACCATCCGGTTTGTGTTCAAGGTTTAAAAATTTTTTTGCAGAATAGACACCTTCGTCGTAATTAAGATCTTTTGTATATTCAATCAGCTTTTCATCTAAAGGGATATTATGTTTCACCAAGGCCGCTTTATATCCTTTTAACCTTTCTTTATATATGCTGACTTCCGGGTTTCCAGATATATGAGCAATTCTTTTGCAGCCGGAAGAAATTAAATGTTCGGTGGCCTTATAGGCTGATTGGTAGTCGTTAATGACAATTTTGCTTGCCTCATAGTTTTCAGGAACCCGGTCATAAAATACAACTGGAACTTTATTATCTTTTAGTTGATTAAAGTGGTCATAATTGTTTGTTTCCAGGGCTAAACATACTATAATTCCATCTACCATTTTTGTTTGAAGAATCTTGGCAATTTCCTTCTCTCGATCTAAAGAGTCTTGCGACTGAAATATTGTAACATTATATTTTCTCATATAAGCCATTTCTTCAATCCCACTAATCACCAGTGAGTGGAAATGAATACCTATACGTGGAACTATTATTCCAATCGAAAGCATAGTATTTTTCCGGAAATTTGAGGCGATAGAGTTTTGAGTATAACCCAATTTTTTCACTGCTTTTTGGACTTCTTCCTTTGTTTTCTTGCTTATTCCCGGATGGTTATTTAGAGCCCTGGAAATAGTAGAAGGAGCATATCCTAATTCTCTGGCTAGATCCTTTATCGTAATTCTTTTTTTTAACATAATTTTTATACAATCGTTTGCATTGAATAATGCTAATTTAAAAATCAAAAATACATATTTTTCTTCTAATATAAGCTATTACTCTTCTAAATACAGGGTTATTTCCTGAATTTTTTTTATTTTATTATGCAAACGTTTGCATAGTTTAAAAACTTAACATAGTTTTGATTCAGTAATTTGTTTAACTAATTTTTTAACTAAACCTATGAAAGAAACCTGAAATATTTAACGTGCACACAAAAGAACGTGTACACAAAGCAAAACTTTTTTAAAACTTTTATTAATGGGCGAAAACGATTTAGTAAGAGAAATTATAAATGTTAACCAATTAAACAACCAAGTATGAAATTAATAAGACGATCTATTTTTAAGGGATCAATGAGTTTCGGGCGCTTTTTCCTGATAACGTTTTTTTCTTTAGGTGTATCCATATTTATGTATGGTAATCCAGAGACTAGTGCAGAACGCAGTTTATACCTTGAACTTGAAGCAGATTATAATGAGGGTAATTTTTTAAATGCTCAGGAATTTACAGTTACGGGAACTATTGTAGATAATTCTGGTCTTCCTATGCCTGGAGCTACTGTTTTGGAAAGAGGTACCAATAATGGAACGCAAACTGACTTTGATGGGAATTTCACTTTATCAGTCTCGGATGAAAATGCGGTTCTTGTGGTGTCTTTTGTGGGTTTCGTGACACAGGTAGTAGGGGTTGAAGGACGGCAAACTATAGACATAGCGCTCGTAGAAGATGCTGCTGCCTTAGATGAAGTTGTTGTTGTCGGGTATGGTACTCAGCAAAAGAGACACCTTACTGGATCGGTAGGTTCCATTGATATGGAGGAAATAAGTCGACCTGTAGGGGACTTTGGACAGGCTATGTATGGACAAGTTCCTGGAGTGAAGATTCAAAATACAAGTGGTGCCCCGGGGGCATCATCAAGAATTCAGATTCGGGGAATTACTTCTCTAAGCGGTAGTTCTGCACCCTTAATTGTTATTGACGGGGTGCCGATGCCTTCGATTGATCTAAATAACATAAATTCAGCGGATATTTCCTCAATAGAAATTTTGAAAGATGCTGCTTCGGCTGCTATTTACGGATCAAGAGCAGCTAATGGTGTCGTTTTGGTTACTACGAAACAGGGTAAGCCAGGGGAGCCTAATATAGCTGTTAATTACACCTATTCTATGCAAAATATAATGACAAAAGTTGACATGATGAACGGCCCTCAATATGCTCGAGCTTCTATTGATGCTGCTCAGAATGGATGGGTTGACAGTGGTGGTGATCCAAATGCTCCTAATACTATAGAAGCCCGGGGTGAATACAAATATACTTGGCCCGAAGCATTGGAGAATCCAGAATCATTATGGGATACGGATTGGGAAGAGCTTTACAGTCGTGTGGCACCCATGCATAAAGTAGACTTGAGTACCTCAGGAGGTAACGAAAAATCAAGATATTATTTATCCGCCGGAGTTCTTGATCAAGAAGGGATGATAGTAACTACAGATTATCAGAGATATACTCTGAATATGAATGCTGATACAAAAGTTAAAGAATGGTTGAAGGTGGGGGGGATGCTAAACGTTGCCTACGACAACCGAAGTGCATTAGAAGGTCGTGCAATGAACGCTATCCGTGAATATCCACAAATATATCCTGAGTTTGGGAATAATGGTTATTTGGGAGGTCCTATGTCCATTGATGGTTTTGAAAATCACTATAACATTTTAATGCGGGCCAATGCAGCAGGGCATCCTTATTGGCATCTTTACGGGTATGATGATGATCGACATAGTGTAACTACCTTAGGTAATTTATTTACGGAGATAGATTTATTACCAGGTTTAAAATTTAGGAGCTCACTGAATGCGTCTTATACGCGAAACGACCGGAAATTTGTGCAAAAAGTGGATGCGGGGGTAGAATCACTAAACAGAGGTAATGTGTCAAGTAATATGGACCGTACTTTGAATTACACACTTGAAAACCTATTTATGTATGATATGAGCTTTGGTGAGCATAATTTTGCTGCGGTGGCGGGTTATGAATTTAATCAACGCGACTATTATTATTTGCAGGGCCAGCGAAGTGATTATGATAACGATGAAGTGCCATATCTATCAGGTGGTGCAACAATAAACAATGCAACTGATAATGCATCTGAATATGCCTTAATGTCCATTTTAGGGCGTGTAAACTATAATTATAGTGGGAGATATCTGATTTCAGCTACTTTTCGTCGTGATGGTTCTTCTCGGTTTGGACCCGATAATAAATGGGGTAATTTCCCCTCGGTATCTGCGGGATGGATAATTAGTGAAGAAGGGTTTATGGAAAATTCCAGTGTAATAACTAATTTAAAATTCCGAGCAAGCTATGGTTTAACAGGTAATGACGGTTTTCCTGATTATGCGTGGGTGAGTCGGATGCAAATGACACCGCTGGCTATTGGAGATAATACATCTACATCATATTTCCCTTCAAGTGTGCAAAATCCTGATTTGGCATGGGAGCGAACAAGACAGGTTAATCTTGGTATTGATTTAGGAATTATGGATAACCGTTTTACACTTGAAGCAGATTATTTCGAATCAGTATCAGACGGATTACTTTTAAATGTCCCTATTCCTACTACCTCAGGTTTCGGTTCTATATTCAGAAATATTGGAGAACTGGAAAGTCATGGATTTGAATTAGGGGTTTCATCACGAAATCTCGTTAGCCTTGAAGATGGCCTAAATTGGACAACACATGCTACATTTTCAACGGAAAGAAGTCTTATAACGAAATTAGGTCCTAATGACGCTCCATTAACCCTTTCGAGAAGTAATATGAATATCCGTAATGCTATTGGTGAAGTTCCTTTTAGCTTTTTTGCTTATGATTATGACGGGGTTTATATGAATCAGGCTGAAATTGATGCTCATGGCGTTGAATACAATTTCCCAGTCCATCCGGGAGATGGAAGATATAAGGATGTAAATGGTGATGGCCGTATTACGGCAGATGACCGGACTATTGTTGGTAATAATCAACCAGATTTTATTTGGGGGTTAAATAATAATTTTCATTACAGGAACTTGGATTTCAGTTTTCAATTAGGAGGCCAGGTCGGCGGTGAAATATATAATGCTCATGCCCGTAGATCGATTTTTAATCATGAAGGGCGTAATTATTTCGCAATTCTTGAAAACCGTTGGAGATCTGAACAAGAACCTGGAGACGGCTACCACTATAAGCTCAATGTGGATATTGACGGTATGGAAAAACAACCATCAGATTATTGGTTAGTGAGTGCTACTTATTTGCGCTTAAGAGATGTAACTTTAGGCTATACCTTAGGTGATAATCATGCTCAGAGTTTGGGCGTGTCCAGTGCAAGAATATATTTAAACGGAGTAAACTTACTAAATTGGCAGGAGGCGGAAACCATTGGTGATCCGGAAAATACCACTGGATCTAATAGTGACGCTGCAGTTTCAGGAGTACAATTTAATTCTTATCCTACAGCGAGAACGATTTCACTTGGCTTGAATATTAACTTTTAAAATGAAATGATTATGAAATTAAATAAATATCTATTAATTGTTCCTTTCATCTTGTTCCTTAGTTCTTGTGATGAAGATCGTCTTGACCTTTATCCTTTAACGACCCTCTCAGAAGGAACATTTTACCAGGACTTATCTCAGATTGAATCGGCTGTGGATGATGTTTACCGTCAAATAGGACGGCTATATGATTCTCGTAGTATACCATCGCTTTATGGAATACTATATTCTGATAATGGAGAGGTCGTTGCTCAACTTGCTGGAACTCCTGTTTATCAACCAATTGATAACCATGAAATAACGGCAGATAATCCCTTAATAGAGGAGGCATGGGACGTTGCTTATAATGCGATTTTCATTACTAATAATCTAATCGAGCAGCTGGAAACCACTGAAGTGGAAATCAGTGAAGATTATAAAAAGAGAATGATCGCCGAAGTCAAATTAGTACGGTCACTTGCTTATTTTAACCTTGTTAGAGCTTTTGGTGCAGTACCTCTTATTACTGAGAGTATTTCCGCAGCTGAAGCTTATGATTATTTAAGGGAAGATCCTGATAAAGTATATGAACAAATAATAAACGATCTTACTTTAGCTAAAAATGATCTACCAGCAAACTATTCTGGTGGAGATGTTGGCCGAGTTACGCAATACAGTGCTGCTGCTGTTCTAGCAAAGATACATTTAACAAGAGGGGAAATTACGGCTGCACAAACGGAACTTGAATTTATAATTAACAGTGGAGAATTTTCTTTGGATGCTAATAATGATGGAACAGTGAATGTGGAAGATTATTTATATATCTTCAAATCAGATACCAAAAATAGTAAATCTTCAATTCTGGAAGCCCAATATATGTCTGGGGTAAATGCCGCTAATTCCAGACATCAAACGGATTTTTCACCTTATGCAGAGGATTGGAGGCATCCATGGATCGATGAAAGTATTGTTCGAGGAACGGGGTTTAATATCCCTACAGATGATTTAGCATCTGAATTTGAAAGTGGAGATCTAAGAGAGGAAATTACAGTAGTTCCTGGTTACGAAAATGCTTCAGGCATTTTTAGGGAGGATGCTTTTACCTTAAAATATTTTGATCCAAACTGGTGGAATCCCGGCCAAAACTTCGAAATTATCCGCTATGCTGATATTCTACTGATGTATGCTGAAGTTACAGGTGATCCCGAATACCTGAATATGGTCCGGGATAGGGTTGATTTGCCTCCTTATGGATCACCTGATTATCCTTCAGCTTTATATCCTACATTAGAATTGGCAATAGAACATGAAAGAAGAATGGAACTTGCCATGGAAATGCATCGTTTTTTCGACTTGGTTAGAACAGGACGTGCAGTTGAAGTGATGCAAGTTAAGGTGCCCAGTTTTGATAGTGACAAATTGTTATTTCCAATACCACTTTATGCAATTGATGTAAATCCGGGTCTGACACAAAACCCGGGATATTAAAAAATTTATTTTAAAGAAACTTAAAAATCGAAAATTTCATGAAATCAAAATATTCATTAATTCACAAAACAGGACTATTAGTTTTTATTTTGTGTTTTCTTATAAGTTGCAAAGAAACTTCGCCTGACGAGGGACCGTGGGTTGAATTATTCGACGGAGAAACTTTAGATGGCTGGTATACAAAAGGTGGAGATGCCTCTTATCGAATTGAAGATGGAGCTATAGTTGGTTCAACAGTATTTGATACGCAAAATACAAGTACTTTTTTAATAACTGAGAAGGAGTATGATGATTTTATTCTTGAACTTGATTATAAGGTGGATCCCAACATGAATTCAGGTATCCAGATTAGGAGCAACAGCCTTGAACATTATATGGATGGAAGAGTTCATGGTTATCAAATAGAAATTGATCCTTCAGAGAGGGCCTGGAGTTCTGGAATTTATGATTCAAGTAGGCGGGGCTGGTTATTTCCTTTAAGGGATAACCCTGAAGCTCGGGATGCTTTTAAGCAGAATGAATGGAATAATGTGAGGGTTGAGGCTATTGGTGATACTATTAAAACTTGGATTAATGGCGTGCCAGCCGCGCACCTGATTGATGATAAAACGAATAAAGGTTTTATTGCTCTTCAGGTACACGGTATTGGCGAAAATGATCCCGAAGGAACGGAGATCAGCTGGAAAAATATAAAGATACTTACAGAAAATCTTGATCAGTATTCTAAAGAAATGGCTGTAGAACCTGTTAACACCAAAAATCAATTGACCTATAATGAAGAGGAAAATGGATGGGAAATGCTTTGGGATGGTGAAACCACTAATGGCTGGCGTGGGGCACGGTTGGATGAATTTCCAGACAATGGATGGATTGTTAAAAATGGCGAGTTAGTGATACTTGCTAGTGGAGGAGAAGAATCTGCTGCGGGAGGGGATATCGTAACGACGGAACTTTATGGCGATTTTGAGTTGAAGATTGATTTTAAAATTTTTGAAGGATCCGCTAATAGTGGGATTAAATATTATGTGGATACAGATATCAACAAAGGACCCGGTTCTTCCATTGGTTTGGAATATCAAATACTGGGAGAAGATCACCCTGATTATGAAGAAGGAAGTCATCCCGGAAGTAGGAAGATGGCTTCTTTATATGACCTGATAGAAGCCGATCCTATTCCTGTTAATCCTGTTGGAGAGTGGAATACTGCACATATCATTTCAAAGGATAATTATGTGGAACATTGGCTGAATGGTGCGAAAGTTCTTGAATATGAGAGAGGAAGCAATGATTTTCGGAAATTAGTCCAAAATAGTAAATATGAAAAATGGCCTGAATTTGGAGAATTAGAAAAAGGCCGTATCCTTTTACAGGATCATGGGGACCACGTTGCTTTTAAAAATATTAAAATAAAAAAACTTTAAATTAAATTAATCCAATGACGACAAGAAGAAATTTTATTAAGAAGACCTCCCTTGGAGGTGCTGCGTTCACTTTACTTCCAGGAGTAGGATATTCAAATATCTTTGGAGCCAATGAACGTATTAATGTTGCAGTTGTAGGGGTTCATAGCAGAGCGAAGGCACTTATTGGGGGGATTAATGCTTATTCTAATGCGAAAATTATTTATAGTTGCGATGTTGACAGTGAAATATTAAAAGAACATAGTACGTGGTGCCAAGAGAATATAGGTTATATTCCTAAAGAGGAAAAGGACTTTAGAAAAATGCTTGAAGACAAGGATGTAGATGCTGTATTTATAGCCACACCCGATCATTGGCACGCGCCAATGGCCATTATGGCTTTACAAGCTGGGAAACATGTTTACGTTGAAAAGCCTTGCAGTCATAGCCCTTATGAAAATGATGTCTTGGTAGCCGCACAAAAAAGGTATGGAAAGAAAGTACAAATGGGAAACCAAACCCGCGCTAGCAGCCAACATAAATTAGCTGTTGAAGAAATCAATGATGGTATCATTGGAAAAGTTTACAAAGGTGAAGCGTACTATACCAATAACAGACCTTCAATAGGGAAAGGGAAAATAATTGAAGTGCCGAAAACATTGGATTGGGATTTATGGCAGGGGCCTGCCCCGAGAGAGGATTATAAGGACAACATTCATCCTTACAATTGGCATTGGTTTCGTAAGTGGGGCACGGGCGAAGTCGCAAATAACGGACTTCATGAAATTGATATTCTACGTTGGGCACTCGGAGTTGATTTACCGAAAAGTGTAACATCCTTTGGTGGTAAATATACCTATGATGATGATTGGGAATTTCCGGATAATCAGGAGGTAACCTACCAATTTGACAATGATAAGCTTATTACCTATAAAGGACATAGCCGTGGAAAAATAGTAGTGCCTGACCAACCCGAAGCTATAGTTTATGGAAGCAAAGGAGCTATAATTTTTGGCTCAAATGATTATACAGTACACGACCTTGACGGAAACTTAGTTAAAGGAAAAAATGAAATAGATAAAATGGATAGCACTGATACTATGGGAGGAGGATCTACTACTGTACTTCATGTAGCCAACTTTTTCGATGCTATCAGTAAAAATGAAGTTTTAAATTCACCTATTGTTGATGGAGCTATTTCGACCATGCTTACTCATTATGGGAATATAGCCCAATTTACGGGCCGTACTATTAGAATAGATCAATCAACAGGTAAAATAGTAGAGGATGCTGAAGCTATGTCACATTGGAAGAGAGAATATGCTGAAGGATGGGAACCAAAATTATAGAAAAAAATGAAGAGAAGGGAATTTGTGATAAAAGGAAGTATGGCATCATTGGCAGTGGCATCTTCAACTTCCATGTTAGGGAATTTTTATTCCTCTAAAGGTTCCAAAGATGTTGTGAATATTGGCATAATCGGCACGGGAAGCAGAGGTGGAGGTTTAATCCCTTTTATTGAGGAAGTTGAAAATTTAAACCTGGTAGCGCTCTGTGATAATCTCCCGTTCAGATTGGAGGATGGCCTCAAAAGGGCGAATCGGAAAGTTACCGGCTATTTAGAATACCGGAAGATGCTTGAAAACAAAGATATTGATGCGGTTTTGGTCGCGACCCCTTTTTATTCTCATTCTAAAATAGAGATTGATGCATTGCAGGCGGGGAAACATGTCTATGGAGAAAAAACCCTGGCAAAAGGCTATAAGGAAATCAAAGATTTACTGCTGCAAGCTAAAGCTTCGCCCATGGTATTTCAGACAGGGCATCAGCTGCGTAGTTCGCAGCTCTATGTCCACGTGGTGGATCTAATAAAAGATGGGAAAATTGGACAAGTTGAGGCTATTGAATGCCAATACAACCGGGATAGTAGTTGGAGAAGACCTGTGCCGAGTCCTGAACTGGAGAAAGCTATCAACTGGAGAATGTACAGGGAGTTTTCTGGCGGACTTGTAGCTGAACTTTCTTCCCATCAGATTGATTTTGCCAACTGGTTACTGGATTCCACTCCCACCCAGGTTATGGGGACAGGAGGATTAGATTACTGGAAAGATGGCCGAGAAATATATGACAATGTTCATCTTATCTATAGTTATCCAAATGGAGTAGAGGCTAAATTCACCTGTTTAAGTACCAACGCAAAAGATGGTTATCAGATTAAGGTTATCGGAGAAAAAGGCACAATACTATTAGGTTTTGCAGAGGCCTGGCTTTTTCCTGAAGGTCAACCTGAGAAAAAACATGGAGAAGTTGATGGTGTTTCTGGAGCAACCATTTCTTGGGAACAAGGTAAAGGGATACCCATTAAAATAAATCACAACGACCCCAGTAAGCAAGCTCTAATGGATTTCAGGGAAAGTATTGTAAATAAAAAAAATCCCATTTCTGATATTGTTTCTGGGGCTAAGACTGCTATCTGTGTTCAGATGGCTTTAGACGCAATGCACAATAATGAGATTGTTCATTGGAAGTCGGAATTCGATGATGTTTTAAAACATGTTCATAAACGTTCCTTATCTGGTGGACTTTCTAGATAAAAACCAATTCGGGTTTTTACTAAAATATTTTATCACTTCAGGTATTGTTTAGAATTGAGTTTGATAATTCGATAACAACAATCAGAGTAAATTTTAATTTTATATGACAATAAATATAAGTGAAAATCCTGCGGAACTCGGAAAATTAGCAGGGAGTTCTGCAGCAGATTTTATTCGTGCATCTATTGACAAGAGGGGTGCCTGTAATATAATATTGGCTACAGGTACCAGTCAATTTGAAACCTTAAATCAGCTATTAGAGGAGCCTGATATTAATTGGAGTAAGGTAGTGGTGTTTCATTTGGATGAGTATATAGACCTACCAATAACACATCCTGCCAGTTTCAGGAAGTATCTAAAAGAAAGATTTGTAGAAAAAGTTGACACCTTGCAATCTGTTTTTTTTATTGATGGAGAAGTCGACCCTAAAGATGAATGCAAACGTTTAGGGGAGGCCATTCACAAACATCCTATTGATGTTGCTCTAATTGGGATTGGAGAAAACGGACATTTAGCTTTCAATGACCCACCTGCCGATTTTGAAACCGATGATCCGTTCATTGTAGTGGAATTGGATGAAGAATGTAGGAAGCAACAATTTAATGAAGGCTGGTTTCCAAACATTGAAGCAGTGCCTCGGAAGGCTATCAGCATGTCTATCAAGCAGATATTGAAATCAAGGCATATTTTCTGCTCTGTGCCAGATAGACGAAAAGCCAAGGCAGTTAAAGATTGTTTGGAAAAAGAAGTGAGTAACTTTCATCCGGCGAGTATTTTACAGCAACACCCAAATTGCCGCATTTTTTTAGATACGGCTTCGGCTGCATTATTAACAATTAAATAAATAAGATTTTAAGACAATGAAAATTCCTTTTGTAGACTATGACTCCATGGTTAGCAGCAAAGCATTTAGAATTTCAGCTATTAAAAGAAATTTATAAAATCATCCTATTTTTTTGACCCTTAGAGTCACATCGCCATTTTAGTAAATTAATTATGAAGAAAATAAAGCTTGGTTTTGGTATAATCGGAACAGGTTCTATTGCATCTCACCATGTGAAAAGTCTTGAGGAAATTGAAAATTGTGAATTAGTTGCAGTTTGTAGTTCTACAACCGAAAGAGCAAAAATAGCTTCTGAAAGGTTTGGAGTTCCGGCATATTCAAATATTGATAATTTCCTGTTAAGGGAAGATTTAGATATAGTATCTGTTTGTACTCAGAGTGGAAACCACATGGAACCTATAATTGCTGCAGCTATGGCAGGAAAACATATTATAACAGAAAAACCTCTGGAGGTAAGCCTAAAGAGGGCTAACCGAATCATATCTGTTTGTAAATCACAGGGTGTAAAATTAAGTGTTATTTTTCAAAATAGGTTCAATCCAGGTTATCTGCAATTGAAACAAATTGTTCAACAGGGTTCTTTGGGTAAATTGATTTTAGGGAATGCTTATATCAAATGGTATAGACAGGAAGATTATTACAACAAGAGCAACTGGAAGGGAACCGTTAAAGGAGATGGGGGTGCAGCTTTAATCAACCAGGGCATTCATACAATAGATCTATTGCTGGATATTATGCAAGATGTACAAAACGTATTTGGACAGGTAAAGACGATGGTACACGATATTGAAGGAGAAGATATTGGAATTGCTTTATTAAACTTTAAAAATGGAGCTATGGGAACTATTGAAGGAGGCACATCACTGTATCCCGGTTACGAGGAACGTTTGGAAATCTTTGGTGAATATGGAAGTATTATTTATGAAGGGGGTAAAATAGTTAATTGCGATTTTAAAGGAAAAGAAGATTCAGCGATTGACCCTTCAAAATTTTCATCAAGTGGGGCTTCAAATCCTATGTCTGTGGATTATCGATTGCATAAGTTACAAATAGAGGAGATGGTGGACGCAATTCACAATGACCGAGAACCTTTGGTAAATGGTGAAACTGCCATTAAATCTTTGGAATTGATATCAGCAATCTATCAATCTTCTAAAGAGAAAAAATTAATCGATCTAAAATGAAAGGATTATGCTCCTAGTTAATAGAAGTGTATTAAGGTAAAAACTCATAAAGGCCGCCAGCATTTCGTGCATCAAACATAGAAATACCATCCTCTGTAAGCAAAAGTAAAAGTGGATAATTTAGTAACAATAAATGATTAAACAATGGAGGTAAACAATATCGATATTATAGTAATTTTTATTTTCTTTTTAGCAATGATCATCATCGGGATTTATGCTTATTTTAAAAACCAAAGTTCTGAAGATTTTTTTATTGCAGGGGGAGATCTGCCTTGGTGGTTATCTGGAATTTCTCACCATGTTTCAGGTTATAGTGGTGCTGTTTTTGTGGCTTATGCAGCGCTTGCCTATACTCATGGATTTTCTTTATATGTATGGTGGGCATTTACTATAGGAGTGGCAATAATAGCAACTGCTAAAATTTTCCCTGTCTATTGGGTTCGTTTACGAAAAAAATTTCAAATTCAGTCCCCACTGGAATATTTAGCTATTCGGTATAATGTGTTAACTCAGCAGATTATAGCGTGGGTTGGTGTTACACTTAAGCTTTTTGATGTTGGAGCCAAATGGGCTGCAATTGCCATTCTTCTAAACGTCACTACAGGAATTCCATTCGAATATGGGATATTAATATCAGGCGGTATTTCCCTGATTTACATAACTATAGGTGGACTTTGGGCTGTGATTTTTACAGATCTGGCGCAATTTCTTGTGCAGCTTATAGCGGGTATCACGATGTTTGTTGTGGTGGTAACCAGATTTGGAGGATGGAGTTCCATTACCGGAATTTGGGACCAGCTTCCCTCTGAAAATAGCCAGTTATTTAATGATCCTTATACTATAAGTTTTGCTGTGGTTTTTCTATTCATTAACTTTTTGAGTTATAATGGGGGTAGCTGGCCTCTTGCAACGCGGTACATTTCATCTAATACCGAGAAGGCTGCTTCAAAAGCAGCTTATCTCTCAGGGATACTTTATTTGATATGGCCCCTGATCTTGTTTTTTCCTATGTGGGCAGCTCCTCTTATTTTACCTGATATGGAGGATCCCTCGCAATCTTATGGTGTTTTGATTGAAGAACTTTTGCCACATGGACTAATTGGTTTAGTTATCGCTTCTTTATTTGCCAATACTATGTCGATGACTTCGTCAGATATTAATACTATCTCTGCTGTCATTACACGAGACATACTTCCCGTCGTATCTGATAAATTCAAAAATAAAAGAACATCATTATTAACAGCCCGAATCACAACTTTTGTGTTTACTTTTTTGACAATTGTAATTGCCTTTCAGTATGAATATTTTGGGGGAGTATTAGGACTTATTGTTACATGGTTCGGGGCGTTAATTGGGCCTATAGCTGTGCCATTATTGTTTGGTTTGATTCCTTTTTTTAGAAATTGTGGTCCGGTTGCAGCTATTTCTTCCGTGGCGGCGGGATTAGTTACCTTTAGTATAACAAAAATTTTAACCATGGATGGTATAACAGAAATTTTAGCAGTGGAAAGTATGGCACTAGAGATAGGTTTGCCGGTGATTATTAGTATGATTGTCTATTCTTTCGTTGGGTGGATGAGAAGAAAGCCTGTGACAAAAGAGGTAAAGGATTTAGAGGCTGCAATAGCTGTGAAATCAGATGGTTAATTAATATTGAAACCAGAATATAATAGTGTTTCGAAAGAAAAATTATTTGTGCCATTTTAATTATGGTTTTAAATAAGGGAAAATAACCCGTAGACTTAAGTTTTATAAAACACATATGAAAAAGATAGTTATAACCAATGGAAAGATTATTACCCCGTTTAGAATAATCCCTGAAGGAACAGTGGTTATAACAGGAAGTAAAATTACCACTGTTTGCGAGGGAAAGCTTGACGTTGGTAATGCTAATATAATTGATGCAAAGGGACATTATGTTTCACCGGGTTTTATAGATATTCATGTTCATGGTGGTGGAGGTTTTGATTTTATGGACGGGGACGAGCTAGGATTTTTAAAGATAGCAGAATTGCATGCAAAATATGGTACAACTGCAATGGTTCCTACCACATTGACTAGTGAAAAGGAGCATTTGATTAAAACTTTAGACATCTATGAGCAAGCTCACAAAAATAATAAAAATGGTGCAGAATTTTTGGGGCTTCACTTAGAAGGACCGTATTTTGCTATGAATCAAAGAGGGGCTCAGGATCCCCGTTATATTAGGGATCCGGACCCTCAAGAATATATGGAAATTCTTCAACGATCAAATCTAATTGCCCGGTGGAGTGCAGCACCTGAAAGAAATGGAGCAATGGCTTTTGGACGTCATCTTCAAGAAAAAGGTGTATTGGCAGCTATTGCTCATACAGATGCTGTGTATGAAGAAGTTGTGGAGGCGGTTGAAAATGGCTATTCTCTCTCTACTCACCTCTATTCTGGTATGTCTGGAGTAAGTCGCAAGAATGCTTTTCGATATGCTGGGGTGATAGAGAGTTCCCTGTTAATGGATGAATTAGATGTAGAAATCATCGCTGATGGTATTCATTTACCTGCTCCTTTGCTAAAATTGATTTACAAAGTGAAGGGGCCATATAAAATTGCACTTATTACCGATGCTATGCGGGCAGCGGGCAATCCACCAGGAGAAAGTATATTGGGTAATAAACAAAATGGCTTAAAAGTTATTGTCGAAGATGATGTGGCCAAGCTTCCAGATCGAACTGCTTTTGCAGGCAGTGTTTCTACTGCAGATAGATTGGTTCGGAATATGATCGAAATGGCCGATGTTCCATTGCGAGATGCTATTTTAATGATGAGTACAACCCCCGCAAGAATAATGGGAATTCAAGATAGAAAAGGAAGTTTATTAACAGGAAAAGATGCAGATATTGTCATATTTGATCGAAACATACAAATTCAGGAAACCATTATTGGAGGAAAGAGAGTATATAAAAAATCTTAATTAAAGTAAAAATAGTTTCTATAAAAACAGAAATAATGCTTTTTAGGGATATCTTTCTATCAAATTAGGCTGCTTTTATATCTAATTATTAATCCAATTGAAGGCGATAGTCAGCACTTTTCCCATAATGTCGGTGCTATAACAACCTTCTTTGTTCGGAAATTTAAGACCCACATCGTATTTTATTTGTGGTTGCTATAAGTACTATTTATTTATTTTTTATTTTCGTTTCTTGTCTTAAGTTATTTTTACTGGTTTCTGACTAGATTTTCTTTCAATCAAATTAGGCTGTAAGACAACAGTCCTATATTGCCATGGATTTTTCCCCTTTGCATTTATATTCTCTATTAGTAGTTCACATGCCTTTTTCCCCATTTCGAATCCAAACTGGTCCACGGTGGACAACGGAGGATCTATCACTTCAGAAAGAGGATCATTACTAAAACCCACGAATGCAATATCGTTTGGAATTCTTTTGCCGATCCTTGATAGATATTTCATGGCACCGACTGCTGCAGCATCATTAGCAGAAAAAACGCCGTCAATATCATCAATTTTTTCCATAAGGCTTTTCATGCTTTCATAACCATAGTTTTTCATAAGGCTTGATTCCTGGACAAGTGCAGGATCAAATTTCATTTTGTTATTTTCTAAAGCCATTTTATAACCGTTTAAACGATTTTTATAAAGCTCAAGTGTTTGGGGACCGGCGAAATGTGCAATTTTTTTGCAACCTTTTTCTATTAGATGATTTGTTGCCTGATATGCTCCCTCATAATCGCCTGTAATAATTTTATTGGTATTTGTCATACTGGCGCAATGACGGTCAAAAAATACAAGAGGAATATTTAAATCCTGTAAATGTTTTAAATGTGTACAATTTTCAGTTTCCCAGGAAATCGAAATTAATACACCATCCACCCTGTTTGCGACAAAGTTGTTAATTATTTTTTTCTCCCGGTCCAACTGTTCGAGGGACTGGGAAATAATTACATTATATCCTTGGGTGAAAGCAGCTTCTTCTATACCGGCTATTGTGGTAGAAAAGAAAAATCTGGAGATCCTGGGAACAACAATTCCTATGGTGTTACTTTTATTTTGTCTCAGATTTGAGGCTAATAAATTAGTGCTATAACCCAATTCCTTAGCTTTTTTTAGAACTTTTTCTTTCGTATTTTTAGATACTCGAGGACTATCGTTTAATGCTCGGGATACAGTGGAGCTATCAATAGCCAAGGCGTTAGCAATTTCATAAATCGTTGTTTTTTTCATTCCATTAATTAACTGGGACAAATATCTGTTTTTTTAAGCTTTCTAAATGTTAGGAGGCTGAGAAATTTTAAACACATAATGTTTAATTAGGCAAGGTAATGATGATTTTCTGAGATTAAATACAATCGATTGTATAATTTTTATTAAGTTTGGAAAGAAAAGAGACCATAACAAAGTTCAAATTCCAAAAATCATTGAAATTATGACGAATTCAGTTCGCATCACCCTGATAAAGTTTAAACATATAATACTCAATAATTTAGGAGCCACTTTTAAATTTTGGAGCTATTTAAGGAAAATGAGATTAACTTAATCTTATGTATGCCCGATTTATAGCCGTACACGCTTTTCCGGTAGATAAAAATCAGAATTCCGGCAAGAAGATGGTCACCTTGAAAATTTTAAAAGAATAACTAAACTATTTGGCTCCGCTGCAGGTGGTTATATGAATGGCTCTTATGCTGGTTGACGGTTGCCGGATGGAAAGATAAACCATATTTATCCTATAATTTTAAAGCATTAACCTGAAATAAGTATTATGAATAAAATTATTGTACAATTTTCATTTTCTGTCTTTTTCGTTTTCTTAGTCATCGCTTGCGGGCAGAATGCTAAAGATAAAGATACGCCATGGCAGGACATCACTCCAGAAAAAGGACTAAAGGGCTGGGAAGTAAAAGGTGGTGAGGCGGAATACCGCCTGGAAAATAACACAGTGATCGGTAAAACTGTGCACGGGACGGCCAATACTTTTTTGAGTACCGAAAAGAATTATGATGATTTTATTTTAAAATTGGAATTTAAAGTTCACCCGAGTATGAATTCTGGAATTCAAATTCGCAGTAACAGCATTCATAGTTATATGGATGGTAGGGTTCACGGCTATCAAGTTGAAATCGATCCCAGTGATCGCGCCTGGAGTGGGGGAATTTACGATGAAGCCCGACGTGGCTGGCTGGTAAATTTAGAAGGGAATCCTGAAGCTCAACAGGCTTTCAAACAAGATGAATGGAATACCTATCGCGTTGAAGCCATCGGCGATACCATAAAAACCTGGGTAAACAGTGTACCGGCTGCTCATCTTATAGATGAGAAGACCGCCAGCGGATTTATTGCTCTACAGGTACACAGCATCAATGAAGATAGCGAAGAAGGTACTGAAATCAGCTGGCGAAATATTAAAATTTTGACGGAAGATTTGGAAGAATATTCAAAGGAAAGTCCACTCGAGCCTGTAATTACTAAAAACCAACTTACTAAATCGGAAGCCGAAGTTGGTTGGGAAATGCTTTGGAACGGGGAATCTACTGAAGGATGGCGTGGTGCGAAGCTTGAAGAATTTCCTGAAGAAGGCTGGGAAATAGAAAATGGCGTATTAACCGTTTTAGCCAGTGGCGGAGAAGAATCGGCGGCAGGTGGCGATATTGTGACTAAAAAACTGTATAGCGATTTTGAATTGAAACTAGATTTTAAAATCACCGAAGGTGCTAATAGCGGCATCAAATATTTTGTAGATACAGGACTCAATAAAGGTGAAGGCTCAGCTATCGGACTTGAATATCAGATTTTGGATGATGAGAGGCATCCCGATGCCAAAAAAGGTAACCACGAAGGTAGCCGAACTATGGCCTCCCTGTACGATTTAATTCAAGCCCATCCCGATAAGCCTGTAAATCCCATTAGGGAGTGGAATACAGCACGAATTATTTCAGAAGGAAATCACGTAGAACATTGGCTAAACGGTGAAAAAGTTCTGGAATATGAAAGAAAAACAGAAGAATTCAGAAAATTGATTGCTGAAAGTAAATACGAAGATTGGCCTAATTTCGGGGAACTGGAGGAGGGACACCTTCTTTTGCAGGATCACGGCAACCGCGTAAGTTTCAAAAATATAAAAATAAAAACATCTCAATATGAGCAGTAGAAGAGATTTTATCAAGAAAACAGGTTTGGCCGGAACAGGAATTGCCCTTAGCAGTTCGGCTATGGGAATGCCGGCGAGCATTTACCGGAATATTATAGGTTCAAACAATCGAATCAACATTGCCATTGCCGGTTTGGGGAGACGATTAGGTGCTTTTTTTGAACCAATTGCCGCAGAATCTTCCAATGTAAAACTACTTTATTTATGTGATGTGATGAAAAGTCAGCGGGAAAATGCACTGGAGCGTTTTTCGGGGCATATTGATTACAAGCCCAAACTGGAAACCGATTTCCGAAAAATTTTGGAAGATCAAGAAGTGGATATGTTAATCAATGCCACGCCCGATCACTGGCACACGCCGGGTTCGATTATGGCGTTACAGGCCGGAAAACATGTATATGTAGAAAAACCTTCCAGCCATAATATGGAAGAAAATGAATTGCTGATAGAAGCCCAGAAAAAATACGGAAAATTGGTGCAAATGGGCAACCAGCAACGCTCTTCGTTACATACTATTGAAATTATTAAAGATATCCATGAAGGAAAAATAGGAAAACCTTATAAAGCTGTCGCTTTTTATACTAATGCTCGGGGTGAAACTCCAATGCAGCAAAAGGCTCCAGTTCCCGATGGACTCGATTGGGAGTTATGGCAGGGGCCGGCACCAAGGAGGGAATACACCGCTGAAACCTGGGATTATAACTGGCATTGGTATGGCTGGGATCATGGTACGGCCGAAACCGGAAATAATGCCACTCACGAGTTTGATATTGCCCGGTGGGCTCTTCAGGTGGGATATCCGCAACGTGTAGAGGTAGAAGCTGCCAAACGACACTTTTTAAATGATGGCTGGGAAATGTACGATACCATGGAAGCCACTTTTAAATATGCTGATGATAAAATTATTCAGTGGGATGGCAAAAGTCGAAACGCTTATGACACATACGGCGGTGGCCGTGGAACGGTAATTTATGGTAGCGAAGGCGGGGTGTATGTAGACCGGCAACGTTACAAATTAACCGATCGCCAAGGAGAAGTAGTAAAAGAATTTAACTCGGAAAGTAACGAAGGCGGCACCGCCCTTGGGGGTGGGGGCAATATGTCGACCGCCCATGTAGTGAATCTTTTTGAAGGTATACGCGGAAAGTCAGAGCTTAATTCACCAATAGTAGATGCTAATATTAGTACGGCTATGGTACACTATTCCAACATTGCTGCTCGCCTAGGTAAAGGTTTTGATATAAATGAAAATACCGGTCGTATGTTCGACCGTGAGGCCATGGGCCTTTGGAGCCGGGAATATGAACCCGGGTGGAAGCCAAAAATTTAATTATGGAAAGAATAAGCGTTGTAATAAAAAGTGGGATAGGAGCTGTGGGAATGATATCTGCTAAGTATCCACTTAATTCCTTTTCTGGAAATGAGATTATAAATATAAAGAATAGGAGACCGTGGAAGTGGACTTATTCCTAATATTGAAAAATTGCCAAGTTTAATTTGATAGCCTGTTGTGATATACTATCCTTCCGACTTGAAAAGGCATTGTTCAAATCAAAGAAAAAGATAATAGTTATTACAGAGGAATTTGAGATGATAGAAATATAGATGCGGTTTTGGTAGTGATTCCTATCAATACCCTTGCTTCAATAAAAAATGGCGACCTGGATGCCGGTAAAACATGTTTATGAAGATAAGACTATGGCAAAGGGATTCGATAGAAAAAAAAATTAAGTTCCAAAGTTCATCAAGGAGGACATTATTATCATATTTATCATTTATAGACTCACATAATTGGTTTAAAGAAAGGAGGAAGGTGGAAAATATTACAGTTTTTGAATGTCAATAGAATTGATTTAGTGATTGGAGGAGGCCAGTTCCTCATTCAGATTTGGAAGGTTTGATTAACTGGAAAATGTATAAGGAATATTCTGGTGGACTTGTAGCTGAATTGTGTTCCCATCAGAGTGATGCAGTAAACTGGGTTTTAGATGACGTTCCCCAACAAGTTATAGAGGTTTGGGATCATAGATTATTGGAAGGATGGAACGGGGGTCTATGATAATATCCAACTTAATTATTTATATCCAAGCGGGATTAAATATAAATGACCCATTTAGAGCAGGTTATATGATTATCAAATTAAGGTTTTAGGTAATAAGGGAACTATTATTTTGGATTACGAAAAAGTGTGATTCTACCTACAAACTAAGAACGAAGAGAGAATAACATATGATTTTTGATAGTGTTTCCGTCGCAATAATGGCATGGGAAGAGGGCAAGGAAATTCTATTAGATTACAACATATACCTTCTTCAGAAAAAGCCCTGAAAGACTTTGCAGAAAGACTTCTAAATAACTCAACTCTTGCTTCAAATGTTTTAACTGGATAAAATCAGCTATATCGGTCCAGATGCTTTGCCTAGTGGAAACGTAATTAAATGGCAAAACGAATTTGATGGGTATTTTGCAATGAATTAATAATATTTATATGAAAAAAAATGTGTATTTAAATAGAAACTTTCTTCTCGAAAACAAATATTCAGAAGAACTTTTTCATAAGTATGCGGCCAACCAGCCTATTATAGATTATCACTGTCATTTATCTCCTAAGGAAATTGCCGAAGACCGGGTTTACGAGAATATAAGCCAGGTCTGGATTGCCGGAGATCATTACAAATGGCGTGCGATGCGCACCATGGGTGTCAATGAAAAATATATTACTGGCGATGCTTCCGATAAGGAAAAATTTATGGCCTGGGCCAAAACAGTGCCGCATACCCTAAGAAATCCTCTTTACCATTGGACGCACCTTGAACTAAAAAGATACTTCGGGATCGATGAATTGCTCAACGAGGATTCAGCAGAACGTATATACGAAGAAGTAAATAAACAGTTGCAACAACCTGAAAATTCTTGCCAAGGGTTGCTTAGGCAAATGAATGTTGAAACTGTTTGCACTACTGAAGACCCAACTGATACTCTGGAATATCACCAGCAACTTGAAAAAAGCGATTTCGAAATAAAAGTGAGTACAGCATTTCGCCCTGATAAGGCGATTCTTATTGAGGCCGAAACCTATAACGATTACCTGGACAAACTGGGAGAAGTAGCTGAAATTTCAATAAATTCTTATGAGGACCTTCGAAACGGCTTGCGAAAGCGTATTGAATATTTTGATTCCAACGGATGTAACTTATGTGATCACGGTTTGAGTTTTATTTCAGCAGAAGATTTTACCGAAAATGAAATTAACAAGATCTTCAGTAAAAAAAGAAAGGGAAAATCAATTTCAGATATGGAAGCTGAAAAATTTAAAAGTGCCATTTTATTATATCTTGGTGAAACTTACCATGAGTTTGGATGGGTGCAGCAGTTTCACCTCGGCGCCTTGCGTAATAATAATAAACGAATGCTAAAGCAATTAGGACCCGACACCGGTTGGGATTCCATTGGTGATTATAAGCAGGCAGAAAATCTCTCTAAATTCCTTGATAGACTTGACGGAAAGGATAAATTGACCAAAACCATCCTTTATAATTTGAATCCGGCAGATAATGAGATTTTTGCCAGCATGATAGGGAATTTTAACGATGGAAGTATTAAAGGAAAGGTTCAGTTTGGATCGGGTTGGTGGTTTTTAGATCAAAAAGACGGGATCATCAAACAACTTAACGCATTATCGAATATGGGACTGGTAAGTACATTTATTGGGATGTTGACCGATTCCAGGAGTTTTCTGTCGTATCCAAGACATGAATATTTTAGAAGAGTCTTGTGTAATTTGTTCGGCCAGGAAATCGCCAGTGGGGAATTACCAGGAGATTTAGATCTGGTAGGTAAGACCGTTTCGAATATTAGTTACCATAATGCTAAAGAATATTTTGAATTTTAGATTAAAAAATAATATAAATAATTGAATAACTATTAAATATGAAAAAAGTAGTAACATTTGGAGAGATCATGCTTCGGTTGGCCCCTCAGGAACATCTGAGGTTTTCCCAGGCCACCAGTTTTGATGTAGTCTATGGAGGTGGAGAATCTAATGTGGCAGTATCCCTTGCTAATTATGGCGTGCCTGTAGATTTTGTAACACGCTTACCTAAAAATGATATTGGTGACTGCGCACTAATGGAAATGCGTAAAAGAAACGTAGGTGTTGATAAAATTGTATTTGGAGGAGATCGTCTTGGGATTTATTTTTTGGAGACCGGAGCTGTAAGCCGTGGTAGTAAGGTTGTTTATGACCGTGCTCATTCTGCTATGTCCGAAATTGATGAGGGTATGGTAGACTGGGAAAAAGTTTTTGAAGGAACAGAATGGTTCCATTGGACCGGTATTACCCCTGCTATTTCCCAGGGAGCGGCAAATGCCTGCCTGGAAGCAGTAAAGGTGGCTAGGAAAATGGGAATTATCATTTCCACCGATCTTAATTATCGCGCTAAGTTATGGAAATACGGAGTAGAGCCGGAGGCTATAATGACCGAGCTTACTTCCTATTGTGATATCATTCTAGGAAATGAAGAGGATGCTGAAAAACATTTTGGAATAAAACCTGAAGGTCTGGATATTACCACCCAGGGTGAACATGTAAAAGCAGAAGCTTTTTTATCGGTTTGCCAACAAATGATGGAGAAATTTCCAAATGCTAAGAAAGTAATTACCACACTTCGGGGTTCACTTTCGGCTTCTCATAATACCTGGGCGGGAGTGTTGTATGATGGAGAAACCATGTTTACATCCCCGGAATATAATATCACCCATATCGTAGATAGAGTAGGTGGGGGAGATTCATTTATGGCTGGTTTGATCTATGGATTGTTGACCTATCCTGATGATGACCAGAATGCACTGAATTTTGCCGTAGCTGCTTCAGCTTTAAAGCATACCATAAAGGGAGATGCGAATTTGGTGACTATTGATGAAGTTAAAAAATTAATGGGCGGCGATGCTTCAGGGCGGGTTGCCAGATAACAAGAAAAAAGAAAAAATGGCTCAGTATTCAAGATTAGAAGTAGCATCTGTGATGCAGCAAGATGGGATGGTTCCCTTGTTCTTTCATTCAAATGTGGAATTGGGAAAAAAAGTTCTAAAGGCTTGCTATGATGGGGGCGGACGCATCCTAGAGTTTACTAGCAGAGGGGATTTTGCTTTTGAGATCTTCGGAGAGCTTAATAAATATGCTTTAAAGGATTTACCCGGAATGGTACTGGGGGTAGGATCTGTAACCGATGCTGCCGCTGCGTCTCTTTATATGCAACTGGGAGCGAATTTTATCGTTACCCCTGTCTTAAGAGAAGACATTGCTATTGTCTGTAATCGCCGCAAGGTGCTTTGGTCCCCGGGCTGTGGATCTCTTACAGAGATTGCCCGTGCCGAGGAACTGGGCTGTGAGATAGTAAAACTATTCCCAGGTGGAACTTACGGACCTTCCTTTGTTAAGGGAATTAAAGGGCCTCAACCCTGGACCAGCGTAATGCCCACCGGAGGGGTTTCTCCTACCGAGGACAACCTAAAAGGTTGGTTTGAAGCAGGTGTTACTTGTGTAGGAATGGGGTCAAAACTGATTTCCAAAGATATCCTAGAAAATAAAGATTTTGATCAGCTGAAAAAAACTGTTAGGGAAACCCTGTCGATGATTAAAACTCTTCGGAAGAAATGAGTGTAAAACCTGTATGCCAACATGAAAAGTAATCTCAATCAAAAAGCTAAAGTAGTCACCTTTGGAGAAGTTCTGATGCGTTTATCACCCTCAGATAACAGGAAGTTTCAACAGGCGCACCAATTGGATTTCTTTTTTGGAGGAACAGAAATGAATGTGGCAGCTTCATTGGCTTACTTTGGCCTTGAGGTGCAACACATTACAAATGTTTCAGATGATATTGTTGGAAATGCTGCCATGGCTAGCCTGAGAAAGTTTGGAATAGATATTTCAGCAGTAAACAAGGTTGCTCACCCATTGGGATTATACTTCTTGGAAGTTGGATCGGCTATGAGATCAAGTCAAATTGCATATAATCGGTTGCATAGTGCCTTTGCCAACATAACCCCCGGGCAGGTTGATTGGAATACTATTCTGGAAAATTGTGATTATCTACATTGGTCTGGAATCTCACCCGCTATTTCAGAGAGTGCATACTTAACCTTAAAAGAAGGCTTAGAGATCGCTCAGCAAAAAGGGATCCACGTTACGGCAGATCCCGCCTATCGTAGCAATCTATGGAAATATGGCAAAAGTGGTCCGGAGGTTTTAAAAAATTTAGTCGACCTGTCTAATATCTTTATTGGGGGAGTCAATGAAATAAATGAGATTCTGGACACCGATCATTCATCTGATGATAAGGGCTTTGTTAAAGCCAGTGAAAATTTGATAAGGGCCAGCCCTGGAATTACGAAGGTGTTTGATAAAGTTCGAAACGGTGTTAGTGCATCCTGGCAGAAGGTTTATGGGAGAGCCTGGACCGGGGAAAAGTTTATTACTACCAGCGAACTGGAGGTGACAGATGTAATAGACCGAATAGGAACTGGAGATGCCTTTGCCGCCGGACTTTTATACGGATTGCGGAATTTTGAGGATGATCTCCAGGTTTTGAATTTTTCCATTGCAGCTTGTGCCTTAAAACACACCCATGTGGGAGACGTAAACCTTGTGAATGTCGAAGAGGTTCAGGAAGTAGTTAACGGTAACGTGAGTGGAAGGATAAAGAGATAATTCAGTAAGAAAAGGATAATGATAAAAGCAGGTTATAATAGAATTATTGGTCTTGGGATATGTATAACTCTGATTTTTATTTTTACCGGATGTGGGGAGTTCATAGGTAATAAAACTGTAATTAAATTGGCCCATGGTCTCGACACTTCTCACCCTGTGCACGAGGCCATGCTCTTTATGGCAGAGCGCGCGAAAAAGAAGTCAAACGGGAGTTTAGAGATTGATATCTACCCGAATCAACAATTAGGTACTGAACGGGAGGCTTTGGAGCTTCTGCAGATTGGAAGCTTGGGAATGACAAAGGTATCTACAGGAGTCTTAGAGAATTTTGTACCCAGTTTAAAGGTTTTCGGACTTCCTTTTTTATTTCGGGATCGTGAGCATCGCTTTAAAGTTCTTGAGAGTGAATTAGGCGAAAAATTTTTAAATGATGGATTAGGTAAACGATTGAAAGGTCTCACGTTTTACGATGCCGGCAGTAGAAGCTTTTATGGTAAAAAACCAATGGACAGTCCGGAAGACCTGGAGGGCCTTAAACTACGGGTTATGGAAAGTAACACTGCAATGAATATGGTGCAAATGCTTGGCGGCTCCCCAACACCAATTGCCTGGGGCGAACTCTACACTGCCTTGCAACAGGGAATAGTAGATGGGGCCGAAAACAATTTGCCTAGTTTCTATTTGTCCAGGCATTATGAGGTGTGTAAATATTATATGGTAGATGAACATACCTCCCCTCCGGACGAGTTGCTTATAAGCACCCTTGTTTGGAATAAACTTTCAGAAAAGGAAAAAGAATGGCTCAAAGAGGCTGCTATGGAATCTTCGGAACATGAAAAAAAATTATGGCGCGAGGCTGAACTGGAAGCTTTGGAAGAAATTCAAAAAGCAGGTGTGAAGGTAACCTATCTTGACAAGGAAGATTTTAGGGAAATGGTTCAGCCTATGTATGAAGAATTTTCCAAAGACCCGGAAATGAAAAAAATCATTGATGCTATACAGGCTATAAAATAAAAGATTATGAAACCTATTCTGGATAAAATTTTGGGGATGCTCCTGGTTTTTTTAATGGTTGTAATGGTTACAGCCGTTTCCTGGCAGGTGTTTTCCAGATATATCCTACAAGCCTCGAGTTCTTATACTGAAGAAATAGCTCGATATCTATTAATATGGATAGGCATATTAGGAGCAGCCTATGTTTCTGGACAGCAGCAACATCTTTCTATAGATATTTTAGCGCCGGAATTAAAGCCGGAAAACCGAATTAAGCTTAGAATAGGGATTAATATTCTTATAATTCTTTTTTGTCTTGTAGTATTGGTAATTGGAGGTAGCAACCTGGTGTATTTAAATTATTTGCTGGGCCAAACCTCGGCTGCACTTAATATTCCACTGGGAGCTGTTTACATGGTAATGCCTATTAGCGGGGTGCTCGTGATCATCTACAAAATTAATGAGCTTTTGAACCCTAAACAGTATTTGGTATAATGTTAGAAATATTAATTCTGGTTGTTTCTTTTTTAATCCTGCTAAGTATTGGAGTGCCGGTCGCTTGGTCTATTGGAATTTCCTGTGTACTCACTATGTTGGTTTCCATAGATTCTATGGCGGCCTATACAACAGTAGCCCAGCGTATGGCCACAGGCTTAGATAGCTTTTCGTTGCTTGCCATTCCCTTTTTTATTCTTGCAGGACAGATTATGAATCAGGGCGGAATTGCTACAAAATTAATTGATTTTGCCAAAGCTTTGATCGGTGCACTGCCTGGAGGTTTGATTTATGTGAATGTAATTGCCGCGATGTTGTTTGGGGCTATTTCTGGTTCTGCAGTAGCAGCTACCTCGGCAATTGGAGGAATTTTAGGACCAAGAATGGAAAAAGAAAATTATTCCAGGGAATTTGGTGCTGCAATAAATGTAACAGCTTCCACTACTGGGTTGGTGATACCACCGTCCAATGTTCTTATTGTTTATTCCCTTGCCAGCGGAGGGGTTTCTATTGCTTCCCTTTTCCTTGCAGGTTATATTCCCGGTATTTTAATGGGCCTTGCCCTTATGCTTACCGCCGCTTTCTGGATTAAAAAGAAGAAATATCCTCAAGGAGAAAGCAGTAGTATTAAAAAAATTCTCTATACATTTTTTGACGCTTTCCCAAGTCTCTTCCTTTTGATCGTTGTAATTGGTGGGATCGTTTCAGGAATTTTTACGGCGACCGAAGCTTCTGCAATCGCCGTATTGTATACCCTGATTCTATCTGCCATTTACCGGCAGTTAACCTGGAAAAAACTTTACAAGGTATTCCTCAATTCCGTGGGTACTACAGCTATAGTATTGCTCCTAATTGCCACATCAATGAGTATGTCTTGGGTGATGTCTTTCGAGAATATTCCACAGTCCGTAAGTGAAGTGCTACTGGGGTTAAGTGATAATAAATTTATGATCCTACTTATTATTAATTTGTTGTTATTATTCGTTGGAACATTTATGGATATGACTCCTGCCGTCCTCATTTTTACTCCTATATTTTTACCGGTAATGCACAGTTTAGGGATCGACCCCGTGCATTTTGGGATTATCATGGTGATGAACTTGTGCGTGGGTCTTAGCACACCTCCAGTGGGCTCGGTGCTTTTCATTGGGGTTAGTGTAGCCAAAACTACCATACAGAAAGTGATTAAGCCTCTTCTGCCACTTTATGTAGTGATGGTAATCGTACTTTTATTGATAACCTTTATCCCAGCAATCAGTTTGTGGTTGCCAGGCCTTTTCGATTAAAAGAATTTTAAACAAAAAATTGTACAATCGATTGTATTAATAAAATTTTTCCTAATATTGTTACTTTAACGTTGTCCTTAATTATCATTTTGATCAGTAACGAATCAATTTATTTTGGCTGGGAACCGGAAAAAACGGATTGCCCTCACAAAAAGAATATGTGGCAAATAATGCTAAGCTTGAATAATTGGAGGAAGAAGGAGAATTATAATTTCAGCCTAATTTATTTATTATCAAAAAATCAAATAAAGAAAACTAACTAATGGAGCCTAAATTTACAGAATTAAAAAATAAAGTGGTTGTTGTAACAGGTGGAGGCGGAGTATTATGTAGTACCCTGGCCGAAGCTTTGGCAAGACAGGGAGCAAAACTAGCAATTGTGGATCTTAACTTAGATGCTGCGGAAACCGTGGTCTCGAACATTAAAGAAAAAGGTGGAAATGCCATAGCCTTTAGTGCTAATGTCCTAAAAAAGGATAGTTTGCAACAGGCACACCGCGATATCAATGAACATTTAGGGCCGTGCGATATTCTGATCAATGGTGCAGGAGGAAATCATCCTAAAGGAACAACATCCAAAACGCATTTATTTGAAGAGGATCTTAAAGCGGATGAAGAATTGAAGACTTTCTTTGATCTTGATTACGACAGTATTCAATTTGTTTTTAATCTTAATTTTCTTGGAACCTTGCTTCCCACCCAGATTTTCGCCAAAGATATGATAGGAAGAAAAGGATGCTCAGTGATCAATATTTCATCCATGAATGCCTTAAGACCTTTAACAAAAATTCCTGCCTACAGCGGTGCAAAAGCAGCGGTAAGCAACTTCACTCAATGGCTGTCGGTTCATTTTTCTAAAGTAGACATTCGAGTAAATGCCCTTGCACCGGGATTTTTCCTTACAGAACAAAATCGTAGTTTATTGACCAACGAAAATGGAGATCTTACTGAAAGAGGAAATATAATTATCGATCATACTCCAATGGGGAGATTTGGAGAACCCGAAGATCTTGAAGGAACTTTATTGTGGCTTTGTAGTAACGGATCCAAATTCGTCACAGGAATTGTTGTTCCTGTAGATGGAGGTTTTAGCAGCTTTAGCGGAGTATAAAATATTAAAACAAAAAATTATGGCACTAGAACAAACCTGGAGATGGTATGGACCTAAGGACCTGGTAAGTCTTCAAGATATAAAACAAGCTGGCGCTACAGGAATTGTTACCGCATTGCACCACATCCCTAATGGGGAAGTATGGACGGTAGAAGATATTAATAAACGAAAACAGGAGGTGAAAGCTTCTAGTTTATCCTGGTCTGTAGTTGAAAGTATTCCGGTGCATGAGGATATCAAAAAGCGTACAGGAAAATATCAGGAATACATAGAGAACTACAAACAAAGCATCAGGAATCTGGGTAGCTGCGGAATTGATACTGTATGTTACAATTTCATGCCGGTGTTGGACTGGACTCGTACAGATCTTGCTTTTGAAATGCCCGATGGTTCAAGAGCTTTGCGTTTTGATGCGGCTCAGTTTGCCGCATTTGAATTATTTCTTTTGAAAAGGCCCGGAGCAGAAAAGATGTATTCTGAGAAACAAAAGCAGGCCGCAAAGGCCGCTCTGGAGCAGTTATCTGAAAAGGAAAAAGATTTACTGGTAAATAATATAATAGCAGGTTTGCCGGGAGCAGAAGAAGGATATACCCTGGATCAGTTTCAGGCTGTGCTGGATCAATATCAGAATATAGGAGAACAGGAACTCAGAGAGAATCTTTATGCATTTTTAAAAGAAATTATTCCTACAGCTGAAGAAGCAGGAGTGCTTATGGCCATTCACCCCGATGATCCCCCATTCCCAATTTTGGGACTTCCCCGGGTTATAAGTACCGAAGCAGATGCAGAAATGCTGTTGGAAGCTTTTGACAGTCCTAACAATGGACTATGTTTTTGTACCGGATCCTACGGTGTAATAAAAGAGAATTATTTGCCCGGGATGATAGAAAGGCTTGGTAACCGTATTAATTTTATTCATTTGAGAAGTACCAGTAGGGACAAAGAAGGGAATTTTCATGAAGCTGATCATTTATATGGAGATGTAGATATGTATGCGGTAATGAAAGCTTTGATAAATGAACAACAGAAAAGAATTGGGAAGGGAAGAAAAGATCATCGGCTACCAATGCGTCCCGACCACGGGCATCAGATGCTGGATGATCTTAAAAAGAAAACAAATCCCGGCTATTCAGCTATAGGCAGATTAAGAGGGCTTGCAGAATTAAGAGGTCTGGAAATTGGAATCATCCGAAGCCATTAAATAAGACCAGGTATCTAAGAGAATGTAAGACAGGCCAAATGATAAAGTCATTTGGGGGATATTAAATTGCTAAAATGTTCTAAAAATAAGAATGTCCATGGTATTCAAGAGCGGTAATGCGAAGGAATTTAGAAAAGACAAAGGATTTTGCAAAAAGCATTAGATCCATTGTGGTTTGATAATGCAGAGTATCTCTTCTAAGTAATCTGCAGATAAACGCTATTTATAGCTAGGTTTCATTACTCTCATCTTGAAATCACTTAACAAGGCAGGAACGTTTATTTGGAAAACCGAAGGCCCTAAATTTGGAAAGACGCCAAAGGTATTTTTAGAAGCTCTTAAAAAGTTCTGCTAATTTTACTTTTACCCATATTAGGTGAACTTTGCCAGCATTTGAAAAGGTAAAAAAGCTGTTACAGGAGCCAGGTGAAGAATTCAGAAAATTCATCTCTAATGTAGTTCCCACTGATTCACTTTGAAATAGCAGCATATCATATTGGAAAAAGCTATGAAGCAATATGAAAATAGTTAGCTTTTAAAAGCATTTAATAATCATAAAATCAGCTGGACATTTTTTTACTGAGGCCGAGACACTGAATGATGAGGCTTTTCAACCGTTGACTATTGGAATGCTCTTCCTTGATTAGTGTTGACCGGTTTTAGATATTAATTTTCATTATTAAGAATAGTAATTACTGGTCTTTTCTCAGGTTTAAGAGTTAACCAATAATTGATAAATTCTTTCGGACTCTTTTTCCCTAAATAATAATGGGACCTTTTAATATTTGTTTGTGACGGCCTTTCTTACCTGAGTTTTTAAATGATTAAAAGTTTATGATTTCCAGTGATCCAAATATTCTTGTTTATTCTTTCTGCATTGGAATTATTCTGTGCGCTAAGAGCCATACTTATCGTTGTAGAATTAACTTTTAGTAAATCAGTACAGGGTTTGGTAATCACTGTCTGAATGATAAATTTCTAAAGCTTTGTGCCCTTTTAGAGCCATCCTAAGGGTGTAAGCTTTCCATCATGTGTTCTGACTTGGTAACCTACCACTTGTTGGGAGTAGACTTCAATGATAAATAAAGGAAAAAAACTTGTCTTTTACCCTATAATAAGTAATATCAGATTGCCACACTACGGAAAGGGCATTAATCTCCAGCCCTTTTATCTGGTCAGGATAATAGATCTTTTCTGCAATAATAGTTCGCCTATATTTCATTTCTTTAAGCGGTAGGCTAACTGTATAAAGGTTTCTACACTCTACTAAGATCATCGGTCTCTTCCAGCAACTGTATCAGTTGGTGATCAAAAACAGCTTGCCTACGAGCATATTACTGTAAAGCCTGTTTACTAATACCGGCACTTTTATAGAGCTGATTCATGGAATAATTTATTTTTTCTTTGTTTTCCCTGAACCAGTTGATTATGGAGTGTTGTAGTTTTTTAAAGTTGATGTCAAGATCAGTCTTAGCTAACTCGATCATTTTTTTGAAATAATCTACCTGGATTTGTTGCGGCCCAAGGCCGCTTCACTTACTTTCATCCGGGCTTCCATTTCTTTTATTTTTGCATAGCTACTGTCTTTCATTTCTAAAACTCTAAATCCTTTCTCGTTAAAGTCAGGAAATTCATAAATCCATCGATAGATATTATGGAGAGGCCATAATTCCGGAACACTGTATTTTTCACTCTTAAAATCTGCAACCATCTGTTGTTTGAATTTAGCAGAAAACTCCCTTTTTCTTCTTAATTAATTAAACGATTACTTTCATAAATAGTTGACTTTAGTATTCAACCTATATCAGGGATAGAAGGCTATGGAAGTTGCGGGAAAAACTTGGAAGAATTTGGAGGCATTGAAGGATTTTGATGAACGGTTTGGTTTCGAAAGACATTTGAATTGCCAGAGGATGTTACCTGGGATTCTCAACCCCATTCTGAGATTTCGGGTTTTTGATGCAGGAGGTATTGGCGGTTTTTCTACAAACGCATTTTGGGGTAACGAGTTTTTATAGGGAAATGGGAATATAGAAAGGGTACTACAATTGATGCTTCTATTTAAAGATCAAATTTCTTTTTGGATTAGCCTGTCTCCTGAATTGAAAATTTAGGTTACTTCAAATCAATGTTTTATTGAGGGATATTAGCGTGAAATTTTGATATCATTAAAAAATTATAGGTCAAGATTTTATTTTGGGGTATTCTATTCAGGCATTTTTTTATAGTTAATTGATATAAAATGGAATCAAATTATTGTAATACATTTTTGGCTTCAAATCAAATTTCACTTAAATTGATTATATTTATAGAGTGCGAAAACACATTGAAATTCAATAAGTTATCTAAAAGATGTTGAGTTAATCGGGAGTTAGTAAGTATTAAAAAGTGTTAAATCCCTTTAAACACGGGGTGTCCCAGACGGTGTTAAGTCGTCCTGTCATCCCGACTTTTGTTGTATCAAACAACATCAAATAACACTTAAATAAATGATTTTAAACACTTTAATGAAATTGGAAATCATTTATTGTTATTTAATATCAAATAAAAAGTGACCTATTCGGTTACCTAATCGGTTACCTTTTTTTTCTTACCTTTTCCCTAGCCTTGGGGCTTTAGCGTGATTTGACTTTCAACAATTATGTTAAACCGGTTACCTAAACGAAAGGCAATGAAAACAAAACCCACTTTTCGCATCTTGTTTTGGCTGAATATAGCAAAGACAAAAAACAATCTAGCACCTATTTATGCTAGGGTCACCATCAATGGGCGTAGGGCAGAAATAAGTTTAAGGAGACAATGCAATCCTGAATCATGGGATGATAGGGCTCACCGAATAAAAGGAAGAAATCCCGAGGCCACTATTCTAAACAACTATCTCGATGCTAAATATGCCAAATTACTTCAGTGTTACGAGGACCTGCTAAAAGAAGATTGTATTATTACAGCTCGGGCAATAAAATCTCGATTTCTGGGATCAGATGCTACCTCAAAATCTCTAAAAGATATTTTGGAATATCATAAAAACACCATGGTAGATATTCTCAAATACGGAACATTAAAAAATTATGGAGCTACTGAGAAATATTTATTGAACTACCTCGCCAGGGAACACAAGACTTCGGATATCTATTTAAAAAATATCTCTTTTCAATTTGTAACCGGTTTTGACAAATTTCTAAGGGTACAAAAAGATAAGACCGGCAAACAACAGCTACATAACAATGGAGTTATGAAGCATATGGAACGGTTTAAGAAACTTACCAACTTATCTATTAAATTAGGTTGGATAGACAAAGATCCTTTTCAGAATTATAAACTAAAATTTGAAAAATATGATCGACCGTATTTGAGTCAAAGAGAATTGGATTACATTCACGAAACCAAATTTTCCCGTGTAACTCTCGAGACTACTAAAAATGTTTTTCTTTTCTCCTGCTATACTGGTTTGCCTTACACAGATGTAAAAAAGCTAACCAAAGATAATATAATTAAAGGTGTGAATGGGAAAGACTGGATCTCTTGTAGACGTACAAAAAGCCAAATTCCAATGAAAATACCGCTTCTGGAAAAGGCTCGCAGCATACTGAATGCATATGAAAATCCAACCTCAGAATTTCTCTTACCGGTTTATAGTAACCAAAAGACAAACACCTACTTAAAGGAAATAGCAAATCAATGTAAAATTTATAAAAAACTCAGTTTTCACGTTGCAAGACATACGTTTGCTACTACTGTTACACTATCTAATGGAGTGCCAATAGAAACGGTTTCAAAGCTCCTGGGGCACACCAAATTGTCTACAACGCAAATCTATGCCAGAGTATTAGATCAAAAGATTGGAGATGATATGGATCTTCTTCAATCTAAATTGTCCTAATTTTTTTGGCAAAAAAAGAATCAAAATAAAGCAATTAAGTATGATTTTGGAGCGGATCGCGGTTTTTACTTTTCAGGTGAGAGCAAAGCTCCTGGATTTTTATAATTATCTACTTCGGGAAACAGATTCACAACTTGGACAGATCTTTTTTACCTGCTGTCTTTTCTTTTTGACCGCATTTCTATTTTGTGTCTGGATGACTCCATCCGACTTGTGGGTTAAAATAACTTATACTTTTATATAACTCGGTTCTTCTTTATTATGTGTTTCAGCCATTTATTTTATTATTAAAAGAAAACGAATCAGATCAAATACACTGGAGGTTTATACTTTGAATGACAATGAACCGGTAAGATTTCAGCAAATTAATCTTAATTCTATTCCGCTAACGGAAGTTCAGGCAAATGCTATTTTCAAAGCATTCTCAGGAAAATATCTTACCGGAAACTACCAAAGCTTCCAATCTTTAATTTTAATGGAACCCGTGCCAGCCAGGAACCGATTGGAATGGAAAGATTTATCTCCAAAAAGACCAAAGCAAGTAAACCGACAAACTTTGTTAGAATTTTTAAGCCATTTGCTGATCGGTTTTGAAAACCTGGATAATCATCAAATGATTCTGTTTGTTGAGCATTATTTTGCCCTTAAAAATCCCGCAGGTATCGAACAACATTTATCCAGCAAGAATATCTCCGACTGGCGAAATAACAAAGCCACTTATCTTAAAGAAATCTCCATTATTTTCAAGACCATCTTATAGGTAATTACCACTTGATTACCTGTTACCATATTGATTTACAAGGATTTTAATTAGTCATTTGTTTCTATAACCAGAAGACAACTGCAGTGTTGTTTTTGTAAATAATAGAA
>NZ_FOVL01000031.1 GCF_900115145.1 Salegentibacter flavus
AATTATACTTTAGCTCAGACCACAGCTGACACCACCACTCTAAAAAACCACTTAAATGACCACATAGCATCCTATGGCCAATCCCCTGAAACTCTGACAGCCGATGCCGGTTATGGTAGCGCCTACTACTCAGCGAAAAAGGAATTACCCATCGTAAGCGAAGGTGCTGGGATGTAGAGGCCGTTTTTGGGAATATTAAGCAAAATATGGGCTTCAAAAGGTTTATGCTTCGGGGAATGGATAAAATAACTACCGAAATGGGGCTTATAGCAATGGCCCATAATCTAAAGAAGTTTAGTATAGCCTAAGAGAAAAGATACTACTCCTTTTTTTCATTCTTAAAAAAACAGGAAAAACTGACCAGAGCCTACAGATCAAATAACACAAAAGAAAAAAACCGCCCAAAAATTACTTTTTAGACGGCCTCTTTTTTGCTCGTCACCCTGAACTTGTTTCAGGGTCTCATGAAAGATGCGTCATCCTGAACTTGATTCAGGATCTCATTTGAGTGAGTTTCCAAACAAGTGGATGATTCAGGGTCTCATTCGAGTAAGCAATAAAAGTTATTGATTTCCGGCAAACCCCATCTGTTCAGATAGTGTAAAATGATTGCTTTTTATAAATTACGACCCTCTATTCTTTTGCTGAAACACCCTTGTATGTCGTAGATACTCCATACTTACCCTATGGATACCCTATGGATACCCTATGCAAAACCTATGAAAAAGTTATATGGCCCCGGATGATTTACTACTCCATCGATCTTAAAATTTCTTCCATGGCTTGTTGGTAACCTTCAATTCCGCCATAAACAAATAGCATTACAATGGAAGCGATAAGATTAAGTCCGCTTAAGACAAGTCCAATTATAGCCAGGATTCTTCCGGTTTTTACATTTTCAAACCCGGTATATAATTCAGGATTGGCATTGTAGATCTCGGTGGCGCGTTTGGCCATAACCAGGGCGATTATTCCGAAGATAACTCCCAAAATCCCATAGCAGCAACAACCTATAATAGAAAGGATTCCGAAGATTAGAATGATCGTGGAATTGGGTAATTGTGTGCGTTCCATAAATAAGTATTAACTGGTTAGTTGAATGAATTCATACATTTTATAGCCATAGTTCACCACCATAACTGTCCCCGTGAAAATGATCAAACCTATTTTCACCTGGAAATCCCTCCTGAATTTAAAAAAGAGATTGAATACCAAAAATGCCAGCAGCAGAATGATGGGATAGATTGCCGGGTACATATAAAAAGCTTCGTTAAAATTTCCCTGAAAGAAAAGGATTACCGCACGTTGCCCCCCGCAGCCAAAGCATTCCACCCCAAAAAGACTTTTGTTCATGCACGGCAACATAAATTCTTCCATCATCTACTTTTTTAGAAGTAATTTCTTATTGGTTATACGATTATCCCGGGTTTTTACTTTAACGATATACACTGCTTCCCGCAGATTTCCTGTATAAAAATAATCATATTGTTTGTTTTCGTATATCTTTTTGCTGAAAATCAGTCCACCCGTGAGATCGAATACCTGAATTTCCTCCAGTATTTCCCCTGCTATTATTTCAACTTGCCGTAAGTCTTTGTTGTATAATATCCCTATACTTTCCGGTAACTCCGAATCATATTCCTCCTCCTGTGGCAGCTCGAACTCTGCTGAAGCTTCCTTAGCAAAAGTCAGGTAAAATCTGTTTTCATAGTTTCCTGCTTCCAGCCGGGTCTTATAATCAGATTTGTAGAGGTTATGGTAACTTTCTTCTTCAGCATCATACAGGAAAATGGCCTCTGGTGAAAAATTCTCCCGTATTTCTATTGAAATTTTTAAAGCGGTGCTATCTTTTGCTGAAATTATAAATGGAATTAGTTTTTCCGCTTCAAAAGGCTGGACGTTTATTAAAAATGGTTCTTCTTCAATACTCCAGGCCGCGTCAGTCGAAAGGCTTCCAAAGGTTTTGGCGTCCATGGCGTGATCTATCCCGGTAGTTGCCCCATCCCTAAAAGCCAGGAGCAATTGCCTTACATAAAGATCATCAAAAGCAACATCCAATCTTAACCTGGGAATAACCTCCTGTTGCGTCCTGAAGCTTGAATTTGTGCTGTTTTCCCTTTTAAAAACCCGTTGAGAATTCTTAAAACTTACCTGTCCGTTGGTTTTTCCCATTAGCATAAAGCCCTGTGCGATAGGGCTGAATTCCCGGCCATAAATTTGTCCTGTTTCGCCCGTATTTCCGGTTGGGTCTGCCGATTCATCATAATACTGAAAGACCGCCGGGACATAAGCACTTGCTCCGGGCGAATATGCACCATAGCCTCCTTCGTAATCCTTTAGATAATGTGAGAAAGTATTGTCTGAATGATCCCAGAAATAAGCTATTCCCGTGATCGCGGTATTCTGAATAAGAAAATCTTTGAGATTTAACGCTGAAGGATATGGGTTCCCCACCAGCAGAACCTGGTCTTTCTGAATATTCAAATTAATGATACCATCATTTGGCAATCCCCGAAAATCGTACCGCTGCCGGTTACCCTGGTTGTTCGGCACTCCTTCCACAATCGTCAGATTGGTGCCATTTACACCCTTCATCGTAAAACCCAATCCCGGATCAAGATTGAAATCATCACCTATATATTCCCAATCAGCATATGTTCCCCCCACGAATTTATAGAGCCATCTGCGGGAGATTGTAAGCGGATTTGCTTTCCCGTCTAAGGCTGAAGAAAGCTGCGCTGGCTTGCTTTCGGTTTTACCCATAGGCTCATAAATAATCCTGTCGGCTGTTTTTGAGGCACCCGAATTATCGGTAACCGGTAAACCCCAGTAATTGTAGTTGTAGGCATTGGCCAGGCCTTCCTGGAAAACAGAGAGCAGCCCATTCCCTGAATTTAAATTGCTGCTTTTATCGCCCTGGATGAGTTGCGCTTCCTGTCTCAGGTAGATGCTTGCTTCGGTATTGAGATTAGGATTTTTCTCGAGGTGGATATCCCCATCTACATATAAAACCAGATCTTTTGCATACAGGAAACTGCTTCCCGCGCTGGATGGAGAAACACTCAACTGGGCTGAAACCGGATAAAGACAGAAAAATAGGTACAGGAAGTAAAAAAGCCTCATAATTACTTTAACTTTGTTACCCTACAAGTTCCCCTGAAAAATTTGAATATAGAATAAGGGGTTTCTGGTAAAATTGAATTGAAAATGAAAACTACACAATTAATAAATACCGTTCTTATTGTATTAGGTGGAGCGCTTCTGCTTTATGCGATTGCCGCCGAGGATGCAAATCAGTATGTTAAAATAACAGGCCTTGTTATCATTATGTTCGGCCTTTTCAGAGCGACCAATTTCTGGGTTGCAACCAAAGACGACCATAAAGAAGATAAAGAAGAAGATAAGCAGTAATGGAATTCAAACGCGGAGATAAAATAGCAGCTCTTGATGATGACCTGGAAGGAGTAGTGGTGAAAGCCGATAAAACATCAGTAACCATAGAGACTCCCGATGGCTTTGAGATGGATTTTTCTCCTTCGGAATTGGTGAAGATCGAAACTCCTTTTGAAGAGCTTCCGGTAGATATGGACCTGGACCGGATGCTGGAGGAAAAGCAAATTCCCAGGAAACCCAAATCAAGGCGCATTAAACCCAAAGAACGGAATGCTCCGCCTATGGAGGTAGATCTTCATATCGAAAAACTGGTCAATAATTTCCGGGGGATGAGCAATTTTGATATCCTCAACCTCCAGATGGAAACCGCCAAAAGACAGCTGGAGTTCGCGATGAGAAAACGAATTCAAAAAATCGTATTTATTCACGGGGTAGGAGAAGGCATTCTAAAGGCTGAACTGGATTATTTACTTGGCAATTATGATAATCTTAAATTTTACGACGCCGATTTTCAGAAATACGGGCAGGGTGCTACTGAAGTTTATTTCTTTCAGAATAGTTAACGAAAAAAATTACTGCGCTTTGGTATTATTTTATTACTCCGGATTTTCCTCTTCAGTTTCTCCACTGCTTATTCCTGAAACACTATAGTATCCCAGGTTGTACTCATCAAATCGGATTTCTTCCCCACTGCCATCCTGTTTTACGAAATTGAAATTTCTTATAACAATATCCGAACGGTAGTTGCGATTTATGCTGTGGTCTATAACTTCATTGTGTTCGTTATAAGGCTCAGTTAATTCCGGGTTGAGATAATTAGGCCTGTCGGCAAGTTGCAGGCTTTGCGGATTAAGCAGGTCATCGCTGCTTACTTCGTATTTGGTTAAAGCTCCGTCTCCGTCATCATCAGGATCCAAATAGTTTGGAACTCCGTCTTCATCGGTATCTCTATAGCCTTCAGTTGTAGGATCGCCGTCTCCGGTCCTTATTTCTGTGCTGGTACGCACGTTATCCCCGTCGTCATCAATATCCAGGTAATTCGGGATTCCGTCACCGTCGGTATCTAAATGGGTATCGCTATCGGGATTCTGCGCCTCATCCGGGTCCATTCCCTCATCTATATTTGTAATTCCGTCCCCATCGGCATCATCCTGTGGTCCAATATCATTAAAACGGGTACCTATTACCACTGTTCCTTCTGTAGTAATGTATTCATCTACAACCCCGGGGTCTTTAGAAGGCACTGCCTTGCAAAAATAATCACTCGGGATCTCCCCATCGTACAACCTGTAGACCATTTTATTGTTTCCGGTTAATTCTATCTCAATCGGCTGCGTGGTGTTTCGGCTTAAAAGCAACTGATCATCATCCAGCTGGCCTGAACTAAGTTGCAACGACATAGATTCGTTCACTCCATCGTTATTGATCACATACAGCACTTTTTGGTCTCCTAACCCACATAGTTTCAGCTGGCTGTTTTCAAGATCAAAAGTAGTGACTATAATATCTCCACTGTCACAGGAATTCAATCCGATAAAAATGATGAAAATTGAAAAAAACTTTTTCATTCGTGCGCTTTTCAACAAAAATAGCTGAAATAAGCTTTTTTAACCTCTTCATCCTTAAAAATATTTTTATTTCGTTTAATTTTGTGTTCAATGAAAGACGTATACTTAGACTCTGCCGCAACCACGCAAATGCGTGAGGAAGTGATAACCCGAATGACCGACGTAATGAAAGAGGTTTACGGGAACCCTTCATCTACCCATAGCTTCGGAAGATCGGCCAAATCCCTTGTGGAGCAGGCCAGAAAGACCGTTGCGAAATATCTTAATGTTAAACCTGCCGAGATCGTTTTCACCTCCGGAGGTACCGAGGCCGATAACCTCGCGTTGAATTCTGCCGTACGCGATTTGGGTGTGGAACGAATCATTACCACCAAAATAGAGCATCACGCCGTGCTTTATACCATCGATCAGCTTAAAGAGTGTTATGATATTGAAGTAGATTATCTCGACCTGGATTCCTGCGGAAATGCTAACCTGGACCAGCTGGAAGAACTCCTGAAAAATTCAGATAAGAAATCCCTGGTGAGCCTGATGCATATTAACAATGAGGTGGGAAACCGGCTGGATATTAAAAAAGCCGGGGAGATCGCGCACGCCCATAATGCGCTTTTCCATTCTGATACCGTACAATCCGTAGGGCATTATGACCTCGATTTTAGTGAGATCCCCGTTGATTTTACAGCAGTAAGCGCTCATAAATTCCATGGTCCTAAAGGAGTGGGCTTTGCCTTTGTAAGAAAGAATACCGGATTGAAACCGCTTATTTTTGGAGGCGAACAGGAACGTGGTCACCGCGCCGGTACCGAAAGCGTTCACAATATCGTTGGCCTCGAAGAAGCTTTAAAACTATCACTTGAAAACCTTGAAGAGGAGAAGGCTTATGTTTCAGAACTCAAAGAATATTTTATAGGAAAGATCAAAAAGGAGATTCCCGAAGCTAAATTCAATGGGAACTGTGAAGATCCAGAAGGCAGCACCTATACCTTAGTGAACGTATGTTTGCCGGTTCCTCCACAAAAAGCCCTGATGCTGCTTTTTCAACTTGACCTCAAGGGAATTGCCTGTTCCAAAGGGAGTGCCTGCCAGAGCGGTAGCGATAAAGGATCGCATGTGCTAAACGAGTTTCTTTCTGAAGAAGACCTTGCAAAGCCTTCTATCAGGTTCTCTTTTTCGCATTATAACACCAAAGAAGAACTGGATTATGTCGTGAACACCCTGAAGGAATTTATTGAATCCTGAACCTTGTTTTGATACACACATTTATAAAAAATCCCGCATTGGCGGGATTTTTTTGTTAAGATTCCCATATTAGCCTGCGCTTGCTTTTTTTTAATAATTTAATTTACATAATATTGATAATCCTAATTCAAGCGGATAACCAATCCAATATTTGAAAAACATGAGCCAGAACATAGAAAAGCTTAACGATAAAATTGAAAAAGCTCACCTGGGCGGTGGTGAAAAACGCATAGAAAGCCAGCATTCAAAAAAGAAATTAACAGCCCGTGAACGTGTGGATTACCTCCTCGATGAATCTTCCTTTGAGGAAATCGGTATTTTAGTTACTCACCGTACCACCGATTTTGGAATGGAAAAACAGAAATTTTATGGGGATGGCGTCGTTACCGGCTACGGAACTATAAACGGCCGCCTGGTGTATGTATTCGCCCAGGATTTTACCGTCTTTGGAGGTTCTCTTTCTGAAACCCACGCCGAAAAGATCTGCAAGGTGATGGACCTGGCGATGAAAGTTGGAGCCCCCTTGATAGGCCTTAATGATTCAGGAGGTGCACGTATCCAGGAAGGAGTGAAGTCTCTTGGCGGTTACGCCGATATTTTTCACAGAAACGTAAAAGCTTCGGGAGTTATTCCGCAGATATCTGCAATAATGGGACCCTGTGCAGGGGGAGCGGTTTATTCACCTGCTATGACAGACTTTACCTTTATGGTGCAGGATACCAGTTATATGTTTGTAACCGGGCCTAACGTGGTGAAAACCGTTACCAATGAAGAGGTGACTTCAGAAGAACTGGGAGGTGCGGTTACTCACGCCACCAAATCGGGGGTGACCCATCGCACCGCGGTGAACGATATTGGTTGCCTTGAAGATATAAAGCAGCTCATCAGCTATATGCCGCAAAGCAATAAGCAAACCCCTGAAAAACTTCCTTTTAATCCCGGAGACGAATTCAGGGATCAACTGGAAAATATCGTGCCCGATAGCTCCAGCAAGCCTTATGATATGCATGAGGTCATAAATGGGATAATCGATGAGGAAAGTTTTTTTGAGATCCATAAGGATTATGCCGATAATATAATTGTAGGATTTGCAAGGCTAGGTGGGCGCAGCATTGGAATAGTTGCCAATCAGCCTATGAGCCTGGCCGGAGTATTGGATGTGGATTCTTCCAAGAAAGCGGCTCGTTTTACCCGTTTCTGCGATTGTTTTAATATTCCTTTATTAGTGCTGGTAGATGTGCCTGGATTCCTGCCGGGAACCGATCAGGAGTGGAACGGAATTATTCTTAACGGTGCTAAATTACTCTATGCCCTTAGTGAGGCCACAGTACCTAAAGTGACTCTGATTACCCGAAAGGCTTACGGTGGGGCTTATGATGTGATGAACTCCAAGCACATTGGCGCTGATCTTAATTTTGCCTGGCCAACGGCCGAGATCGCGGTAATGGGAGCAAAAGGGGCTAGCGAGATCATCTTCCGAAAGGAAATTCAGGAAGCCGAAGATCCGGCGGCTAAACTCGCAGAAAAAGAGGCCGAATATGCCGAAAAGTTTGCCAATCCGTTTGAGGCAGCCCAACGCGGATTTATTGATGAAGTGATAATGCCGCGGGAAACCCGAAGAAAACTACTGAAAGGATTCAGTATGCTGGAAAATAAAGAAGTGCATAGACCAGATAGAAAACACGGGAATATTCCACTTTAGAAAAATTAATTTGCAATTACTAAACTATTACTAAACTAATCCAAATTATGACTACCAATTACCAAGACACTAAACTAAAATTTGAAAGGAAAGACCTGGAACTCGAATTTGCCAGCCAAAGAAAACTCAGGGAGGACGAATTGCTCCTGAATCATGTTTTTGATGAGACCGAGCTTCCGGACTGGGAATAAGCTTAAGCCTCATGAAATTCAATAAAATAGTTTGTGTAGATAATACCAAACTTACAGATCACGCAATTGAAGAATTGCGGAAATACAGTGAAGACGGAGTAGATAATTATAAAAATTACCCAGCATCGGAAGCTGAAATTTTAGAGCGTATAGGCAATGCTGAAGCCGTATTGGTTTCCTGGAAAACCCAGCTCACCGAATCTATCATTGGCCAATGCCCAAACCTGAAATACATAGGGATGGCCTGCAGCCTTTATGATGACGAGTCGGCGAATGTGGCGGTGAACTTTGCCAGGGAACACGGGATTAGCGTTAAAGGAATCTTTGATTACGGCGATCCCGGAGTGGTGGAGTTTATTATTTCAGAATTGATAAGACTGCTGCACGGTTTTGGAGATCGGCAGTGGCGGGAAATACCTGTGGAACTTACCAACCGCAGGATCGGGATTATCGGACTTGGAACTACCGGCCAGATGCTCGCAGAATGCCTTCTGCCTTTTGGGGCTGATCTTTATTATTTCAGCAGAACCCGGAAAAAAGAATGGGAGGAAAGAGGAGTTAAATATCTTTCCTTGGATAATCTGCTGGAGAGAACAGAGATTATTTCCTTTCACCTTCCGAAGAACACCAGATTGCTTGGAAAAAGAGAGTTTGAAATCTTTGGACAGGGAAAAATATTAATCAGTACCTCGCTCGGCCTTCCTTTTGAAGAAAAGGCCTTTCAGAAATGGCTTAAAAATGAAGGGAATTTTGGTATCTTTGATGGGGATGCCCGGGCATGGCTTTCAGAAAAAAGTCAGGAGGAAAAAAATCTTATCGCTTCAGAAAAAAGTGCCGGATGGAGTGAAGAGACCCGGCAACGACTTTCAGAAAAAGTTCTGGAGAATATTAAGGAATTTATTGATAACTAAAACTTTATATTTTTTTTAAGAGAGATTGTGAAAGGGAAACCTGATTTGTCCTGTAACCTTTGTTACTGAATACTTTCTTAAATTACACTTAATTTGCAAACAATTTAAAAAACACAGTATGGAATGGATTTTTGAACCATGGCCCTGGTATGTTGCGGGTCCGCTTATCGCGTTAATTATGTTTATCCTAATTTTTGTGGGCAGAGACTTCGGTATGTCTTCTAACCTTAGAACTATGTGTTCCATGTGTGGAGCAGGTAAAAATATTGAGTTTTTCAAGTTCGATTGGAAATCTCAACGCTGGAACCTGATGGTCGTGCTTGGTGCAATTATCGGAGGTTTTATTGGCGCCAACGTACTTACTGAAGATCCTTCTGTAGCGATTAATCCTGATACTATTGCCATTCTTGAAGGTCTTGGATTTGATAGTGCCGGTGAAGCATACCTGCCTACCGAGCTTTATAGCTGGGAAGCGATCGGGGGAATTAAAGCCCTGGTAATTTTACTTATTGGTGGAATTCTAATTGGATTTGGCGCCCGTTATGGGGGAGGTTGTACCTCAGGCCACGCGATCTCAGGTCTTAGTAACTTGCAGTTGCCATCGCTTATCGCTGTTATCGGTTTCTTTGTTGGGGGCTTGATTATGATTCACCTGTTATTTCCATTAATCTTTTAAACATAGAATATGAGATCAATTATATATTTACTAATAGGAATATCTTTCGGAATTGTAATGTTTAAGTCTGAAGCCGCTTCCTGGTTCAGGATCTACGAGATGTTCCAGTTCCAGTCTTTCCATATGTATGGAATTATAGGATCAGCTTTAATCCTCGGAATTATAGGAGTCCAGGTCATTAAAAGGAAAAAATTAAAATCTATAGACGGAGAACCTATCGTTTTCAACGATAAAGATGTGAGCTTTAGCCGTTACGCTTATGGCGGACTTGCTTTCGGACTTGGTTGGGCACTTGCAGGTGCTTGTCCGGGACCGATTTTCACCCTTATTGGTGCAGGATACTTGCCTATTTTGGTAGTATTTGTGGGAGCCCTTATAGGAACCTACATTTATGGATTGTTAAGAGACAAATTACCTCACTAAAAGTTTTAGTATAATAAAGATCCCGCCCTTGCCGGTGGGATTTTTTGTTTCTGGTGGTTAAGGTTTTTCAGAAATATAATAATAGGGGAGGGAGATGTGGTATTTAACTACCACGAGCCTGATCCCAATGATTATAAGGGCTGTGGTGACATAGATCACATCCAATTTTGCTCCCAGGGAATGCATGATCACAAAAACCAATCCGCCTACAATACAGGCGGTGGCATAGATCTCTTTTCTGAAGATCACCGGAATTTCATTACAAAGGATATCCCGAAGCACCCCACCAAAGGTTCCTGTCATCGCACCCAGAGCGATAGAAATAATGGGGTCGAGACCGCTTCTTACTCCTATTTCCACCCCGGTAATTGTGAATACGCCTAACCCGATGGTATCGAAAAGGAAGAGGGATTTTTTAAGATAATTGATCTTGTTTCTGAAGATTATAGCTAAGACAGTAACAACGCCAATAAGGTATATGTAAATAGTGTTTTGCATCCAGTTCACCGGCGTATCGCCAATTAGGATATCTCTTAAGGTTCCCCCACCACTGGCTGTTACAAAGGCGACAATAAAAATTCCGAAGAGATCGAGGCGACGGTCCATTGCGGCCAGTGCTCCCGAAATTGCGAAGGCGATGGTTCCGAGGATGTCAAGAATATTAAAAATACTTAGCTCCATTGGGGCAAAGTTATGTTTTTAAAGGAAGCTTAAACAATTAATTTTGGGAAGCAGTTATTTTTTTAGATATTAATACACCTTCATTATGGGTGAATAGTTAAACTTAATCATTAATAAAGTAAGGTTTTAATTAAAGTTACTACCTTTATAATATCAATTAAAAGTTATAAAAATGAGCGATAAAATAGAAAGAATAAAATGCCTTATCATAGGTTCGGGACCAGCAGGATATACTGCAGCAATTTATGCCGCCCGTGCCGATCTAAAACCCGTAATGTACACCGGAATGGAACCCGGAGGTCAATTGACCACCACTACTGAAGTTGATAACTTCCCCGGATATCCCGATGGAGTTGATGGACCGCAGATGATGGTTGATCTTCAGAAACAAGCCGAACGTTTTGGAACCCAGGTGCGAATAGGAATGGTAACCGAAGTTGAATTTAGTGATAAAGTTGGTGGAATTCACCGCGCCTGTGTAGATAATTCTACCTGGGTGGAAGCTGAAACTATAATTATCTCTACCGGTGCTACCGCTAAATATCTTGGCTTGCCAAGCGAACAAAGATTGCGTGGAGGTGGGGTTTCTGCCTGTGCCATTTGCGACGGATTCTTTTACAAGGGACAGGATGTTGCAATAGTTGGTGGTGGCGATACCGCTGCTGAAGAAGCAACCTACCTTGCCAATATCTGTAATAAAGTGACTATGCTGGTAAGAGGTGACCAAATGCGAGCTTCAAAAGCAATGCAACACCGCGTAACCAATACAAAGAATATAGATCTTCGTTATAATACCGAAGTAGATGAAGTGTTGGGAGACCAGGTTGTTGAAGGCCTTAGAATGTTGAATAACCAAACCGGCGAAAAAGAAGAGATCAAGATCACCGGAATGTTTATTGCTATTGGTCATAAACCAAACACCGATATCTTTAAAGGGAAACTTGATATGGACGAGACCGGGTATTTAATCACGAAATCCAAATCTACCAAAACCAATATCCCGGGAGTATATGCTTCAGGAGATGTTCAGGATAAGATCTATCGCCAGGCTGTAACCGCAGCCGGAACCGGTTGTATGGCCGCCCTGGATGCCGAGCGTTATTTGGCTGAAGTGGAAAGCGAAGAAGGAGAGGAAGTGAAAACTACTAAAAAGGTTGAAGCTTAAAAAGTAATAATTTCAATAAATAAAAAGCTTCGGAAATGCATTTCCGAAGCTTTTTTTGTTTTAAAAAACTAGAAATTAATATTCCAGTTTGATCTCTGCTCTAACTTTATCGAGCAGGTCAATTAATTGAAGACTTTTCTCAAAGGTCATTTTATCGCTTTCAATGCGTCCTTGTTTTAGCATTTCCTGAACATGAGTGGCTTCGAAATTGTAGCCATTGGTTTCAACACCAAATTCTTTTACCGTTTCCTCCTTGCCACTAATGATTATGAGGCTGGAAGGTTCATGGAAGCGTGTGTTTACAATAATGCTTGCTTTTTCAAATTCTATTTCGGCTGTAGTAGGCGTATTATTGATCACGGTACTATGTAGCAGGGCTGTTACCTTTTTAGGATACTCAAAAGTAATATCACATTCTTCGTCTACTTCGGTTTTACCTATGCTTGCCTTTGCTGACAGGGTACTGGGTTGCCCTAAAAGACTTAAGGCCAGAAAAACCGGGTAAATTCCTATATCCAAAAGACTTCCACCGCCCAGTGCTTTATTAAATAACCTGCCGCTCTCGTTGAATTCTGCCGAAAATCCGAAATCGGCTTTAATATCATTTATTTCTCCATATTTTTTTGATGCAACGATCTCCATTAAAGCTTCAAAGTGGGGGAGGAATTGTGTCCACATCGCCTCCATCAGAAAGACATTTTCTTTTTTGGCGGCAGCGATCATTTCTTCTACCTGGCTTTTATTAATCGCGAATGGCTTTTCACACAGCACCGCCTTTTTATAGCTAAGAGAAAGCAAAGTGTGTTCGTGGTGAAATACATGAGGAGTTGCAATATAAACCACATCAACATCTTTATCCTTTAGCATCTCCTCATATGAACCATATGCTTTGGTCGCATTGTGTGTTTTTGCGAATTCAATTGCTTTTTGATGGTTTCTACTGGCTACGGCATAAAGCTCAGCATCTTTCACTTCTTTTAAATCGGTGCAGAATTTTCCTGCGATCTTTCCGGGGCCAATTATTCCCCATTTGGTTTTATTCATTACTGTCGTGTTTTTCAAAAGGTGTTTTGATAAATGTTTCAAGAATTAGCGCGATTCCCATAACAAGCAGACAGCCTACCAGGTTTAGCCACAAATAAGGCATAGCATCCAGAAAATAAAGAGCAATTATAGCAATTTGAGTGATGATTGCTGCGATAAAAACAGAGTTGCTCCTTACCGTTTTAACAAAAAAGGCGAGCAGGAAAATACCGAGCACATTTCCGTAGAAAATGGAGCCAATAATGTTGACTAACTGAATCAGGTTATCAAATAAGCTGGCCAGACTTGCGAAAGTTATGGCGATAAGTCCCCAAAGCAAGGTGAACCATTTGGAGGCATTGAGGAAATGCATTTCAGAGCGGTCGGCTTTTATTCCGCGGCGGTAAATGTCGATCGCTGTTGTTGAAGCAAGGGCATTGAGTTCTGAAGCGGTAGAAGACATCGCGGCTGAAAGGATTACCGCCAGCAAAAGGCCTATTAAGCCCCGTGGCAGGTTATTCAGAATAAAATGTATGAATACATAATCCTTATCGTTGGTTTCTGCATCTTTATCTCCTGCCTGAATGAACTCACGACCCAATTCCCGCGCATTAGCTTCTGCGAGATTTAGGTTGACTATTGCTTCTTTCAGCCTTGTTTTTTCTGCGGAAGAAAGCTCTTGTGATTCTCCGAATTGAAGGCTTAGTTGTTGCTTCTCTTCCTGGATCTTATTGTAATTGTCCTCCAGCTCTCTATACTCTTCAGAATATTCTGATTCCATCACACTTTTTGTAGCTGCCGGGTTAAAATTTAAAGGCGCTGTATTGAACTGGTAAAACACAAATACCATAACCCCCACCAAAAGGATAAAGAACTGCATGGGCACCTTTAGAAAGCCGTTCATGATCATTCCCATCTGACTTTCCCTGAGTGATCTTCCGCTTAAATAACGCTGCACCTGGCTTTGATCGGTTCCGAAGTAGGAGAGGGCCAGGAAAGTTCCACCAATCACCCCGGTCCAGACCGTATATCGGTTCTCAAGATCGAAGGAGAAATCAAGTACATCCATCTTTCCGCTGGCACCGGCGATCTCCAGGGCATTGCTGAAGTTTATGTCTTCCGGCAGGTAATTCAGGATAATGAGAAAAGTAGCGATCATGCCGGTAAAGATCACCGCCATTTGTTGCTTTTGAGTAACGTTTACAGCTTTGGTACCTCCCGAAACCGTATAAATGATCACCAGAACCCCAATTAGAATCGTTAGTCCGTTAAGGTTCCAACCTAAAACTGCTGAAAGGATAATGGCCGGGGCAAAGATGGTAATCCCTGCTGCGAGTCCGCGTTGGATTAAAAAGAGCAGGGCCGTAAGGGTTCTGGTTTTTCTGTCGAAGCGTGTTTCCAGGTATTCGTAGGCAGTAAATACTTTTAATCTGTGATAAATAGGTATAAATACCAGGCAAATGATCACCATTGCAATGGGTAAGCCAAAGTAGAACTGTACAAAACCCATCCCGTCATGGAATGCCTGACCGGGGGTAGAAAGAAAGGTAATAGCGCTTGCCTGAGTTGCCATTACCGAGAGTCCAACAGTCCACCACTGGGCTTCGTTCCCTCCGCGAATATAATCGTGGACATTTTTACTGCCACGTGATTTATAAACCCCGTAAATAACTATAAAAGCAAGCGTGCCGGAAAGAACTATCCAATCTATAATTTCCATATCAGGAGAATGTCTTCATTATAAAATAAAACAGGATGATGTAAATAGCATTGGCGATCAATACTAAGGTATAGGACTTCTTCCAGATGTATTTTTCAGGTTTATTCATTCTTTTCCTATTGAAACCATATTAGCAAACAGACGATAAGCCCCGGGAATACCTTCAGGAAACTGCCTGAAAAAGCTTAACCCGGTATAGATAAAATACCCGTCTCCATATTTTGCGACCAATAAACTGCCCTGTGTAGGTTCTTCGCCTTCATCGTTCATCGAGAGAATAGGGACGAATTCCTCGCTCCACTGGTCAGGGAAATACAGTCCGCGTTCCTGCACCCAGTTTTTGAAATCCCTTTCGGTGATTTTATTAGGCTTATTTAAAACCGGATGGTCTTTGGTCACAAAATTAACCGGTGCTTTCTCATCGGTTACACGATCACGTGAAATCTGAAGCGGGAAGGGGGCGGGATTATCCACTATCAACCCGCGGTTGGTATTATACTGCACGATAAGGTTCCCGCCATTCTTAACGTATTCCAGAAGGTCTTTCTGTCGGTATTTGAGCTCTTCAACAACATTATAGGCTCTTATCCCGGTAACAACAGCATCAAATTTTTCGAGGGATTCGTTGGAGATTTCTGCAGGTTCCAGGTGCTCCACCCGATACCCGATTTGCTCGAGGCTCTGAGGTACAGCATCTCCGGCACCATCAATATATCCAATATATTCTCCTTTCTTCTGAATTTTAATGCGCACTGCTTTCAATTTAGCCGGAATAACAAGATTCTGAAGTGGGATATGCTCATAATCAATCTGTATTAATTTGTCTGAATATTCCTTATCTCCAACTTTTGCAATGGGTTTGATGAAGGTTTCATCCTGATCTTCGGGCGGAATGATCTCGAAGGTGCGTATGGCCGTACCTCCTTTTTGGTTTATTTTAAAAGAAGCTTCTTCAGGAAGAATTTTCCAGTTCCTCCCTGCTTCCAGTCTCAGGGAGCCTTTCAGGCTATCTTTTCCGGCCGTTACTACTACCGAAATTGAACGAGGTTCAGCTTTCTCAAAAATCTCCACATCTTTTTCAAAGGATACCGATACTTCAGGAATGATCATAAAGGGGCGATAGGTTTCTCCAAAAACCGCATCATTAAATTTGTGAATTATGGGTTTCTCAATTTCTATTTCAGTGCCATTAAAATCCATTCTGAACCTTGCCCTGGTTTGGACCGGAGTTTCCGGAAGTCCTATGAGTTCAGGGTTTGCTACTTTGTACATTCCGTTGGTAGACTCATCCTTTAACCAGTAAGGACTGGTATTTTCAGCCGATTCGGGAAGTCTGAGCCTTAGTTCTTCTGTCCAGCTTTGATTGTTGTCCAGGGCTTTCTTTACTTCGATTTGGGAATTATTCGGACTTAACTCAACCGAGTTTAGACTTATTGGGAAATTGCTGCGATTAATGGCTTCCAGTTCCAGTGGAACCTGTTCTCCCCCGGTGGCCGAAGGACTTGCCGCTACGGCTTCCAGGAAAAGTCCCGAACAGGCCACGATAATTTCCTTGATATGTTGAGATTTTACTTCTCTCCAGTGATCATTCTTAAGCTCTTGTATGAGTTTGTAGGCTTCAATGAGCTGCGGAAGGCTCTGCGAGGGATCCCTGAAATTAAATTCAGATTCAACCTGCCCAAGAATTCCCCCGATTTCTTCACCTCCTTCAATCCTGCCCCAGCTAGTGTTGATGCCTTCAAAAACATCTGCTTGCGGCATATCTCCTTTAATTAACTCCAAATATTCCCTGGACTCCCCACGGGTCCCTGTGCTTCCAAAGCCTTGAGATTGGTGCTGGCTTCGGCTTATAGCCGCGATTTCAGAGTTTGAAAGTCCGAGTTCCGGGAAGTAAACCCCCACATCAAGCGAGAGCATAGCAGATTTATCGGCCTCTTCAAAGGCTTCCCTGCTTCCGTAGAACCAGTAGGAAGTATTAAAAAACACTCTTTTTGGCTGAAAAACAGAAGTGTAATTCAATTGCTCCGGGTAAGCGCTTGGCTTGGCAGCAAGCTCAAAAGCTTCGAGGCTTAACATCGCAGAAGAAGTATGATGTCCGTGGGTGCTTCCTGGAGAACGGTGATCAAAGCGGTTAATAATCACATCGGGTTTGAACTTCCTAATAGTTAGCACAACATCGCTTAAAACCTTGTCTTTATCCCAGATTTGCAGAGTTTCTTCAGGAGTTTTAGAATATCCGAAGTCGTTGGCGCGGGTGAAGAATTGTTCGCCACCATCAATATTTCTTGCTGCGAGCAATTCCTGTGTACGTATTAAGCCGAGTTGTTCGCGAAGCTCAGGACCTATAAGATTCTGACCTCCATCTCCACGCGTTAAAGACAGATAGGCCACCCGGGCTTTTTCCTCATTGGCAAAATAGGAAATGAGCCTGGTATTTTCATCATCGGGATGAGCCCCAACATATAAAACCGAACCCAGAAAATTTAATTTTTTTATCTCCTGATGAATTTCTGAAGCATTGAGTTTTTCGGGAGTTTGGGCCTGAGTATATCCCAGAACTAAAAATAGAAAAAGGCTTAAAATTTTTGGCATGGAATGTAAAATTATGGTCTTCTTCAAATATAATAACTTTAGCGACTATTAAACTTGAGGCTTGTGGTTTAACTTTTAAAGCGCCTCTTTTCCTTCATCGATTTGATCACCTTTTTCGACTAAGGTAACTGCTTTTTGCAGGATCAGGTTGTTGGGATAGGTGATTAACTCTCCTTCTAATGTCCTTAAATGCAAGTGAAAAGCCTTTATATCTTCAATAATAGCTTCAATAGGTAAGTCTTTGTCATGTATTCTTATTTTATCACCAATTTTATAGGGGAAGCTAAAAAACAAAATAATTCCCGACGTGATATTACTGAGGATAGACCAAATCGCGAACAGCGCCACTCCCAACACAGCAAACACAGAGGAAAATACCAGGGAAAGCTCAGCTAAACCAACACCCCAGGCCAGGGAAAGCAGAAAAGCCGCGATGAGCAGAATAAGGATGTTTATGTACTGAAACATCAACCGGGTCCGGGTAATATGAATTTCACCTCTTTGCCCCACCCGGTGTGCCGCTTTTCGAAGTATAAATTGAATAATAAGCAACACAATTACGGTAATTATCGTGTAAGCGATTTCGTTGCGGTATGAACTAAGAATCTCGTACATTTATTTTAGATAATTGGTTTAAGTTGATTCATATAATTCACTTAAAATTAGTATATTAAAATTTAAAGTCTTCCCATATCCAAAAGCGCGTCATAAACGAGATGTGTGGGAAGACCAACAACATTAAAATAGCTTCCTTCAATATTTGTTATCCCTATAAGTCCTATCCATTCCTGGATGGCATAACCTCCGGCTTTATCGAATGGTTTGAAATTATCTACATAATAATCGATTTCGTCCCTGGTAAGTTCTTTAAAGCTTACTCTCGTTTTAGCATTGAGGGTACGTTTTATTTTTGAAGTGGTAAAACAAACCGAGGTGATTACCTCGTGGGAATGGCCGGATAGGGAACTTAGCATAGCTTTGGCTTCTTCGGGGGTTTCTGGTTTACCAAGTGCTTTTCCCTTATGGCAAACTATGGTATCACTGGTGATCAGGATCTGGTTTAATTTTATTTCTTTCTGAAAAGCTTCAGCTTTAAGCTCGGCGAGAAAATCTGTGATCTCCTCATTTTCAAGAGATGGGGGATAAACTTCTTTTACCGGACGAACATCAGTGGTAAAGGGAATATTAAGCTCCCTGAAAAACTGTTGTCTTCTCGGCGATCCTGAAGCCAGGATGATCTCCTTGTCCTTTAAAAAATCTTTCAGCATAGTTTATCCTAGTAATATTTGATGAAAACCGATAGATATCAACCCGAAAAATAAGATTATTTTAAGGATTAGGCTTAGCCTGGTGAAGTCTTTTTTTTCTGAAGCGGTCCAGATCTGGACCATAAAAAACAACAAAGGAGCGAGAATTAAGAACAGGACATAAAGAACAGCAGCGGTATTTTCGAATAGATAGGAATAGACATAATGTACTATGGCCACTATGGGAATAAGGACAATTGCAAAGATTACTTTATTAGTGCGTGCCGTTCCCAGAATTAAAGGAAGAGTTTTTCCGCCGGAATTATAATCTCCTTGCTGGTCTTCCTGATCCTTAACCATTTCTCTCAACAAATTGATGAAAAACCCGAAAAAGGAATAATCCAGTAAAATGAAAAAATACATTGCCTGTTCTTCCCGGTTTACGGCATTTATCGCCGGAAGCAGATCAAAGATCCCCGGCAGGGCAGCGACCCCAGCAACTAAAAAACTCACCGCAATATTACCCGCCATAGGGACATTCTTTAGGTAAGAGGAGTAGATGTAAAGCAGGGCAGAGCTAAAAATGAAAAGTGCAGAGAATGCGGGAAAACCAATGACATTAGCCAGGAAAAACCCAATCCCCACCCCAATTACATTAAAGCCGATAAACCAGTTAAAGGCTGTTTTCTCAGATATTCCGTTGCCGATATAGAGCTTTTTAGGCTTGTTGATCCTATCTGTGGTAACGTCATAAATATCATTGATGATGTAACCGGCTGCGGCCAGAGAAAGGTTGGCGATAATCAATAGTGCATAACCAAAATCGCTAAGAGAGACTGCCGCTGAAGTACTTTCAAAAAAAGCATACCTGATAAGCAACAGGCAAACGGCTACAAAGATCAGGTTTCCAAAACGTATGAGTTTTAAGAATTTAAGTAGAGTCATTATTTAGTCACGAGTTTTAGGCCTACCAAAGAAATGATGAGGGTACTTAAAAAGAAGATGCGCCAGAAATGTATAGGCTCCTTAAAGACAAGAATCCCCAGAATTACGGTACCTACAGCTCCTATTCCCGTCCAGACAGCGTAGGCAGTTCCAATGGGCAGGGTTTGGGTGGCCTTGTAAAGCAAGAACATGCTCAGAAATAAACACACCAGAAATCCAATCATCCACCAGGTGGCAGTACTGCCACTGCTGAATTTAGCCTTTCCCAGGCAAAAAGCGAAACCAACTTCAAACAATCCGGCGATTAATAGTATTAGCCAGTTCATTTAGTTTTCTATCCATTTTCCCTGAACCTTCATAACCTGTTCTATAACGTCGCGAACACAGCCTTTGCCGCCTTTTTTATGGGATACGTATTTTGAAATATTCTTGATCTCGGCTACTGCGTCCTGGGGGCAGCAAGGGAGCCCGATCTTCTGCATGGCATAATAATCGGGGATATCGTCGCCCATATACAGAACCTGGTCAGGATTTATACTGTAGATATCAAAGAATTCATCCATCTGTTCCACTTTGTCCTGAATTCCGAGATAAATATCGGTAAGTCCAAGCCCGCGTAGTCTGCTCCTTACGCCTTCATTTTTTCCTCCGGAAATAATACAAACCGTATACCCGGCCTGATGTGCTGCTTTAAGCGCGTAGCCGTCTTTCATATTCATGGTGCGAAGCAGTTCGCCCTGAGTGCTTATTTGTATGCTTCCGTCGGTTAGCACGCCGTCTACATCAAAAACAAAGGTGGAGATATCGTTAAGGTGTTCTTTATAATTCTTTTCCATAGAATTCCTGGATAGATTGAGTTAGTGTTTTATATAGTTCTTGTCGTTTAGGTTCCAGCATCGCCAGATGTCTTGAGATAGTTTGTTTGTCGTTTCTAAGAGCAGGACCGGTTTGGGCCTCCCGGGGAGTTAAACTCTCCAGCTTATCTACTGTTTCTCGCATAAGTGGTTTTAGAATGTCAAAAGGGATCTCATTTTTATTACAAATTTCTGCGCCCAGACTGTAGAGATGATTAGTGAAGTTATTAACGTAAACTGCAGCCAGGTGCAGGGCTTTTCGTTGTTCAGAATCGATTTCATAGATATTATTGGAAATCTTTTCAGCAAGTTCTTTTAAAACTTCAAGGTTTTTTGCTGAATTAGCTTCCAGAGAAATTGGAATTTCCCTGAAATTAACTTCTTTTTTTTTCGAGAAGGTTTGTACGGGGTAAAAAACACCGTGGTTCTCAAACCTTTCCAATGTTTTTAAGGGCACACTTCCCGAAGTATGTAAAATCAGGGCAGCATTATCCTTAAGTAGCCCGGCAACTTCAGAAATAACATCATCTTTAAGGGCGATAAGATAGATATCGGCTTTTTCCAATTGGTTTATATCTGTGGTGGTTGTAACAAAGCTTTTAAAGGGAATCAGGCTCTCCGGCCTGTGATTATAAACCTGTTTTAGGGTAATATTTTCAGCATTGGAAAAAGCTTTTGCCAGATGAGTGGCTACGTTGCCGGCTCCTAAAATTACCAGGTTTATCATTTTGCTAAATTATTAAAAATTTATCTGCTTTTAAACGTGAACAAAATGATTTGATTTTAATATTCTAACTGTTTAAAATTCCTTAAATTTGCGGCCGTTTAAAGCCCGATCTTCATGCAGAATAAAATTGCCTCTATTCTTTTTTCTACCCGTCTTTTAGCTGTTTTGTTTGTTGTTTTTGCCGTAGCCCTTGCTCTGGGGACTTTTATAGAAAGTTGGTACACCATTGGAACCGCACGTGTTATGATTTATAACACCTGGTGGTTTGAAGGAATTATGCTTCTTTTCGTTATAAATTTTTTAGGAAATATTAAGAGATACCAACTTTATAAGCGCGAAAAATGGTCCTCGTTACTACTTCACCTTTCTTTTATCTTAATTCTGGTTGGAGCTTTTGTTACGAGATATATTAGCTACGAAGGGGTAATGCCCATCAGAGAAGGGGAGACCACCAATGTTTTTCTTTCAGAAAAAACTTTTATCACTACTTTTATCGATGGAGAAATTGAGGGAGAGCCCAGAAGACGGGTGCTACAAGAAGATGTGCTTTTTGCTCCCGAAACCGAAAATAATTATAAACTCAATACCGATTTTAAAGGGCAGCCGGTTACGGTGGAAGCGCTGGATTTTATACATGGGGCTGAAGAAACCCTTGTTCCTGCTGAAGATGGTGAAAACTACCTGAAAATTGTGGAAGCCGGTGCCGGAGAGCGCCACGATCATTTTATAAAGGAAGGTGAGGTGGAGAATATTCACAATGTCCTGATTTCCCTGAACAATCCCACAGAAGGTGCTATAAATATTGAATTTGATGATGCCAACGGCGAATATCTTATCACATCACCATTTGAGGGGGATTATATGCGAATGGCCGATCAATTAGAAGGAGCTCTGGTAAAAGACTCTACTCAAACTCTAATGCTGCGCTCCTTATATAACATTGGGAATATGCAGTTTGTGATCCCGGATCCAGTGGTGAAAGGGAAATATGACGTTGTTCAAACCAAGGAGAAATCCGAAGGCCAAACCGATGGGGTTATCCTGAAAGTATCTTCCCAGGGCGAATCTGAAACCGTTAAATTACTGGGTGGCCAGGGAATCGTTAATGAACCCAAAAAAGTAGAACTGGCAGGACTGGATATCTACCTGAACTACGGAAGTAAAGAAGTAGAATTGCCTTTTAGCATTAAACTTAATGACTTTATTGCCGATAAATACCCCGGAACCGAAAAGAGTTATTCCGCATTTAAAAGTAAGGTAGAAGTTATAGACGAGGAAGATGGAAATTTTCCTTATGAGATATATATGAATCATGTTCTTGATTATAAAGGATATCGATTTTTCCAGGCAAGTTTCCATCCGGATGAGAAAGGAACCGTACTCTCGGTAAATCACGATTACTGGGGAACCTGGATCACCTACATTGGATATACCTTGCTTTATATAGGATTGATGTGGATTCTGTTTGCACCGGGCTCCCGTTTTGGAAATCTGAAAGGTATGCTGGAAAAAGTGAAGACCAAAAAGAAGAATCTGGCAGGTATTCTCGCATTTTTATTAATCCCTCTGGGAGGTTTTGCACAGGATAGTAATCAGGAGGAACAAGATCATGCCCATATTAAAGCTCAGCAGAAGCAAATAGATTCCATCTTGCAAAACAATGCTGTAAGCGAAGAACATGCCGCTAAATTCGGGAAACTTGTTATTCAGGATGCGGGCGGAAGGATGAAACCAGCCAATACCTATTCTTCAGAATTATTAAGAAAACTCAGCAAAAAAGATTCATATAAAGGTCTGAGTTCAGACCAGGTGCTGGTCTCTATCACCGAAAACCCAACAATATGGTATACTGTCCCGGTAATCTATGTTAAACCTAACAACGATAGTATTCGGCATATCGCAGGGGTGAAAGAAGATAAAAAATACCTGGCCCTAACAGACTTCTTTGATAACAACGGATCATATAAACTTGCACTTTATCTGGAAGAGGCCTACCAGGCGGCTGTGCCAAACCAGTTTCAAAAAGATTTTATCGAAACCGATAAAAAGGTGAATTTGATGTACCAGGCCCTTCAGGGGAAAGTATTAAAGATTTTCCCAATCCCTGAGCACGAGAATAATAAATGGGTTTCCTATCCCGAGGTGGAGGAAGCAGACTTTAAAGGAATGGATTCGGTATATACCCAACAAATTCTGCCTCTTTATATGAATGCTTTACAGGATGCCAGAAAAAGCGGAGATTATACCCGGGCTGAGGAGTTTTTGAGCAGTTTGAAAGGTTTTCAAAAGAAATTCGGTTCAGAAGTCCTTCCTTCAGAAAAAAGAATTAATGCCGAGATCACTTACAATAAATATGATGTTTTCAGAAACCTGTTCTGGATGTATATGGTGGCCGGACTTTTTATGTTGGTGGTGGTGATCGTACAGATTTTTTCAGATAATAAACCTATCAGGATTCTTATAAATTCGAGCATTGTAATTATAGGTTTGTTATTTGTAGTGCATACATTGGGTCTTGCTGCCCGGTGGTATATTTCGGGCCACGCGCCCTGGAGTGATGCTTATGAATCTATGATCTATGTCGCCTGGGCCACGATGTTCTTCGGACTTGCCTTCGGAAGGAATAGTGATCTTACTATTGCCTCTACGGCCTTTGTTACCTCTATGATTCTGATGATTGCTCATTGGAACTGGATGGATCCCTCTATTGCCAATCTGGAACCGGTTTTGGATTCTTACTGGTTGATGATTCATGTGTCTGTTATCGTTGGGAGTTATGGACCTTTTACCCTGGGGATGATCCTCGGAATTGTAGCCCTGCTTCTTATGATAATGACTACCTCAAAGAATAAAAAGAAGATGGACCTTACGATAAAGGAAATCACGATTATTAACGAAATGGCATTAACTGTAGGATTGGTTATGTTAACCATTGGGAACTTTTTAGGTGGACAATGGGCCAATGAAAGCTGGGGACGTTACTGGGGTTGGGATCCTAAGGAAACCTGGGCATTAATCAGTATTATGGTATATGCTTTTGTTATTCATATGCGATTAATTCCTGGTCTTAGAAGCCGTTGGTTCTTTAACCTTATGGCGATAGTTGCCTTTGCCAGTATTATGATGACTTATTTTGGGGTTAACTTCTATCTTGCAGGTTTGCATTCTTACGCCAGTGGTGATAAAGTGATCACTCCAACTTTTATATACTATGCTGTAGCGGTTGTTGCTCTTCTGGGAGCTGTTTCCTATTGGAGATTCCGGAAGTTTTATTCGAAGAAAAAATAAATCCCAATTCTATAAACAAAAAATCCTGCTCAATGGCAGGATTTTTTTATGAAATGCAGGTGTTTTATTTCAAACCTCCCACCATATCTTTAGGCTGTACCCACTCGTCAAATTGCTCGGCGGTTACGTGACCTAATTTAACGGCCTCTTCTTTTAAGGTAGTGCCATTTTTATGGGCCTCGTTTGCTATCTCCGCCGCTTTGTAATACCCGATCTTTGTATTAAGAGCGGTAACCAGCATCAGGGAGTTATTTAAATGCTCATTGATACGTGGGGTATTGGCTTCAATACCCGCTGCACAATTATCATTGAAAGATAAGCAGGCATCTCCTAAAAGTTGTGCGCTTTGAAGCAGATTGGCAGCCATCACAGGCTTAAATACATTCAGCTCAAACTGGCCCTGCATTCCTCCAACGCTAAGAGCAACATCATTTCCTATAACCTGGGCACAAACCATAGTTAAGGCTTCTACCTGGGTTGGATTTACTTTTCCGGGCATAATAGATGAACCCGGTTCATTAGCAGGAATAGTGATTTCTCCAATTCCGCTACGTGGTCCTGAAGCCAGCATTCTTATATCGTTACCAATTTTGTTAAGTGACACCGCGAGTTGCTTTAAAGCCCCGTGGGTTTCAACAAAAGCATCATGAGCTGCCAGGGCTTCAAATTTATTTGGAGCGGAAGTAAATGGAAGCTCAGTAAATTTAGCGATGAATTCCGCCACTCTTTTTGAATATCCTTTTGGCGTGTTAAGTCCGGTTCCAACGGCGGTACCTCCAAGAGCCAGTTCAGAAAGGTGTGGCAAGGTGTTTTCAAGGGCTTTTATACCATAATCAAGTTGAGCTGCATAACCGCTGAATTCCTGCCCTAGCGTGAGGGGAGTGGCATCCATAAAGTGGGTACGCCCAATCTTTACAACCTCTTTAAATTCTTCAGATTTCTTTTTCAGAGTGTCTCTTAATTTTTTCACTCCCGGAAGCGTTGTCTGGGTTATCTTTTTATAAGCCGCAATGTGCATCCCGGTAGGGAAGGTATCGTTAGAAGATTGGGATTTATTCACATCATCGTTAGGGGAAAGGGTTTTGTCTCCTTCACCAATGGTTTTCCCGGCTAACTGATGGGCGCGGTGGGCGATCACTTCGTTAAGGTTCATATTGCTTTGGGTACCACTTCCCGTTTGCCAGATCACCAGAGGGAACTGGTCATCGTGTTTCCCGGTAAGAATCTCATCGCATACCTGTGCGATATAATCTCTCTTTTCTACGGGTAGCGCTCCTAATTCGCAATTGGTGTAAGCAGCCGCTTTTTTAAGGTAGGCAAATCCGTAGATAATTTCCAGGGGCATACTCGCTGCCGGGCCAATTTTGAAATTGTTTCTGGAGCGTTCGGTTTGTGCTCCCCAGAGTTTGTCAGCCGGAACTTTAACTTCTCCTATTGTATCTTTTTCTATTCTGTATTCCATAATTTGTAAAATTAGTTCACTTACAAATTTACAAGTTAAGCGCTTTCTTTAGCCTAAATTATGCGAAAATTTAAGCTAAGGATTCATTCAAAATGTCTATAGTGACCTAAAATTTTAATTTTATTTATGAATTAGTCGCAAGAGTTCATATCTTTGAACCCGACTCAAAAATTTTTGAAAATTATGTTCGATTTCGATCAGTACCTCGGTTTCTTGGCTTTCCTTGTTATTTTAACGATTGGATTCTGGTTAATGATCTTTTTAACGGCTATTGTGCCTTACTGGATAGGTGGTTCGGTTATGGAATTGCTTAAAGAGAAAAAAGAGGCCAGGAGAAAAGCTAAAGAAGAAAAAGCATAAAAAAAGAGGCTGTCTAAAAAGGCAGCCTCTTTTTTGTATAATTAAGTGATCATGTTTATTTTTAAGCATGAGCAGCAAAGTAGTATTCAAGACTTACCAACAGGACCAATTAAGTCTTCTTCCTCCCAGTTATGATGATTTAGTTCCCAAGAATCATCCCGTACGAATAGTAAATACAATTATCGAACATATAGACATCTCTGCTTTGGAGAAGAGCTATAAAGGTGGTGGCACTTCAAGCTATCATCCGCGGATGCTTCTCAAAGTTGTTATCTATGCCTATTTACGCAACATTTATTCTTCCCGAAAAATTGAACAAGCCCTGCGGG
>NZ_FOVL01000033.1 GCF_900115145.1 Salegentibacter flavus
CATCGCAGAGACCTCGTAGCTTGTAAACTGGTAACGCTGAAAAAAGGCGATGTATTTAGTAATGGTGTTGCGTGATAAACCCAAACTTGAACTTATCTGGCGTTTACTGACGCCCTGGCTGTACAACCTAAAAATCTGTTTTATTTTTCGCATATCTATCTGTTTGTTGGCCATGGTCTTTTTTACAAAAAAAGACATTTGGCTTCTTACAAATAGAATCGATTTTTTAGTGGCTCAATTTACTCCGGCTAAAGTGGTTCACTTTGTCCCGGCCAAGGTGGTTCACTTTAATCCGGCCAGGGTGGTATACTATGACCGTTTTTTGCACTGAAGAGCCAGTAATAGTAAGGTTTTGCCAAAATTGGATAGTTCCTCTTCTATTGAGACCTGGATGAACAATAAAGCGCTGTTTCAATTCAGTGTTTTATTGAGGGATATTAGCGTGAAATTTTGATATCATTAAAAAATTATAGGTCAAGATTTTATTTTGGGGTATTCTATTCAGGCATTTTTTTATAGTTAATTGATATAAAATGGAATCAAATTATTGTAATACATTTTTGGCTTCAAATCAAATTTCACTTAAATTGATTATATTTATAGAGTGCGAAAACACACTGAAATTCAATAAGTTATCTAAAAGATGTTGAGTTAATCGGGAGTTTGTAAGTGTTAAAAAGTGTTAAAACCCTTTAACCACGGGCTGTCCCAGACGATGTTACGTCGTCCTGTCATAACGGAGATCGTATTTATCCATACTATATTCATAGATGGAATCATACACCGTTTTCTTCTTCCGTTCTTTTACCCCATAGAGGCTTTTCTGCTCAGACATAATCAAGTCAATTTAATACCGGGGTTTCCTGTTTCGGAAAGCATAATCGAGAGCTTCATTTTTAATTTTTTCCCTGGACTTGCTTTGGTTAGAAAGCAGCCAATCATCTAGTTTCTCCCTGGAGAAGTAGATTCGTTTCCCTCTGGGTTTAGAAAAGGGTATTTCGCCCCGGGCAGTTAATTTGTACAGATAGCTTTTAGAGATACCTGTATAGTCGCTGGCTTCCTCAAGTGAAAGCACGTTTTTACTTGTACGCACTAAATTTTCAATACGATCAAGTTGTTCTAAAATCTTCAGTTCGTTCATTTTAAAAAGTATTAAAGGTTAAAAATGAACAAAAGCGCTTTTGTTAGTTAAATTCTAGGTGCAATTTAAGAAGGGAAACGAGGGAGAATGTATGCTTTGAATACCGGGTATGTAAATTTGTAGTAGGTATTCAATTTAGAGATTGGGGATAAAAGCTCAATTTTATATGTCATCACATATAAATTTCTGGTAAACCCTATTATTATACGTGAAAGCATATAACAGCAATTTTATCAAGGAATGAGATTTCCAATTAGAATATGGTACTATCCGGCTTGCTATAGGAGAGGTGTTCTTAGATTTCTATGAGATCACCAAAATCATTAAACAGGAATATGGAAACTTGTTCATAAAATCAGCCTGTTCATTGTACCTGAACAAGAAAAAAAAATGAACACGTAAAACTATATTTTATTATAGAGACCAATGGTAAGAAGGAAATATATCAATTCGCGATTCGCGAATCGCGAATTGACATGTTTTTATTCTATCAGCTTTAAATAATTTAAAAAAAGACAAAAGAGGTTAATATGATGGAGAGATCACTATTTCAAAAAATCTCTAAAATTTTCGTGATTTATTATCTGGACTTCAGCTTTGTATGTATCTGAGAAAATTTTCGGAATTTTCACTTTGTTTTTTGAATTCCATTTTATCTCATAGCCTTTTATTATTCCCGCGTCTTCTTCTACATAATCGATTTCCTGCTGGCTAACCGTTCTCCAAAAATAACCCTTGGCCAAAGAAGAATTGTAAGCCATGGATTTCAGCCTTTCAGTAATTAAAAAATTTTCCCAAAGATTACCTTTATCCTGTCTGTTTTGCAGAGGATTTAGATTACCAATAATCATATTCCTGACCCCGGTATCGTAAAAGTATATTTTCTGGTTAGTTTTAATCTCGTTTCTCAAATTTTTGCTAAAGCTAGGAAGTCTGTAAATTACAAATGCCTGACAGAGTAGATCAATATAGGCAGCTACAGTTTTCTTATCAATTCCCAATATTTGTGATAATTCATTGTAGCTAACCTCACTACCAATTTGAAATGCCAAAGCTCTTAAAAGTTTCTCTAATACTTCTGGTTTTCTAATCCCACCGTAGCTTAAAATATCTTTATATAAATAGCTATCGGTCAATTGCTTTAAAACTTCTTTTTCGTCTCCCAGATTATTAATTACATCCGGGTACATGCCGTAAATAATTCTTAATTCTAATTGTTGTTCGGCTTTTAAATAACCGACATCCATCTCGAATTCTGACCAGGAAATGGGATAAAGGCGATACTCCCATTTTCTTCCGGTCAGGGGTTCCTGAGTTTGGTTATTTAATTCGAAAGCAGAGGATCCGCTTACTAATAATTGTACCGATTTTAATTGATCAGTAATTAGTTTAAGAGTTATTCCAATATTCTCTATTCGTTGAGCTTCATCAATAAATACTATAGAATGCCTACCTATAATATTTTTGAGCTGCTCCAGGTTAGGATTTGAAAGTAGCTTTCTAACTGTTGGATCGTCCCCATTTAAAAATAAATAATCTTTTCCTTCCAGTAGTTTATTGAAAAGAGTGGTTTTTCCAACCTGTCTTGGACCAATAAGCAAGATTACTTTTCCAGTTCCAAAACGATCTATTATTTTATCTTCTAAAACTCTTTTTATCATATTCAGGGATTGTATTCCCCAAATATAGCTATTTTTAGGGATTGTAATCCCTAAATATCGATATTTATAGGGATCGTAATCCCCAAATATTAATTTTTATCAAGACCAGGCTTACTTTAATCTCTTAAAAATTGAAATTAGTATTTCATTATTTTTTGAAACCGGTGTCCTGGAAAGTGCATTTTTCAGCGTATTGTAATTATATCTTTTACCATCCGAGCGTAATATTAATTTCGAGTTAATAAACAGTTCCTTCATAGTCATTGTGTTATTTGGGAATGCCTTTGATAGATGATCATAAAATTCCCGAGTGCTTGGGCCATCCATATTTAGCTGGATTTTGGAATTGTGATCGTCCCAATTTTTAGTGAGCACATTTTTAAAATCCTGTAGGCTGGTTTTTTCGGAATTCAAAAGATCATACCTCATTAGGCCCTGATATAACATTTTGAGTTGATCATCTGAAATAACCAGATTAAAGTTATTGTTCGTTTCTAAAGAATTAACTGATTTTTGATTCTGGACATTCTTTTTGAATTTATCTGTCCACGGAATAATTGAAAGGTAGAAGCCTAGAGAAAAAACGATTAGGATAATGACCGGCAAAAATGAACTATTAGCTTCAATGGAATTCAAGGAATATGCCATAAGATGCATTAGCCCCAAACCTAAGCCAAGAAAAAGAAGTCTTGGTTTTTCAAAGTTTGATTTCCAGTATACGCCCTGATCAAGCATATAGCTTAAAAAAAAGGAACCATAATGAAGTACTAACCTCCCATAAATATATATGAAACCTATCGTTGTGAGATATTTGATAATATCAAAACTCATAGTCCATTTCGAGCTCAGGAATCAAGTTAGCTGCTTCCTTCTTTTTCTTATCTACAATCTTGGCATATACTTGAGTCGTTCTTATTTCTTTATGTCCTAAGACCTTGGAAACGGTATAAATATCTGCTCCGTATTCCAATAGTAATACTGCGTGAGTATGCCTGGCACTATGAAAGGTTATGTGTTTTGTGATTCCCGCACGCATGCACCAGCGGAGAATTTCGGCATTAAAATGAGCTCCATACTTTAGCCCCTGGAATACACGGTCATTTTCTCTTTTCTTTTTGCCCAAAAGTTGTCTTGCCTGATTGGAGATATACTGATATTCTTGTCCTGAAGTCTTCTTTTGTTTAAAAATCAATCGTGCTCCTTCGTCTTCATCTCTAACCTCAAGCCAGGTAAGCTTGTTTATATCACTCCACCTCAGTCCGGTTAAACAACTAAACATAAATGCATTTTTAAGGACCTGATGCTTACAGTAAGCTTTGGCCATAGCTTGCAGTTCCTCTTGGGTTAGATATTCTCTGGTTGTTTCTCCCTGTGCAAAACCTTTTACGGAGGTGGCAAAGTTTCGTCTTGTATACCCATCTTCAAAAGCCTGACGCAATGCAGCTTTAAATTTATTATAGTAGGTGTATTTAGAGTTTTGTGATAAAAGCGTATTTGATTTTGTCTTTGCTTTTTTGTTCAGATACTTTTTAAAACCTATTACAAAATTTTCATTTATGTCTTCAAAGGTTATTTTTTTCCGGCCTACATAAGCTTCAATGTGATTCTGAGCAGCATCCCAGTTATCATAATTTCCTTTGGATTCATATCGCTCTTCTTTGAGTTTGTCATAATAGGTAAGGAACAGTAATTTATCTTTAGATTTATCTTTTATCCCATATTTTCCTTGAGCGTATTCAGCTCTTCGGATGGATAATATTTGTTCAGCTCTTAAAAGGGTTTCTTCATTTTCCTTTTTTTCAGAAGCATTTTTAGGATTTATGTATAAATATTGCTTGAGATATTCGAATTCCCGTTGATGGTTCTGATTTCCTTTTTCATCTACAGCACTACCTTTATAATAGTCAATGTAAAGACTGTACTTACCTGTGGTTAATTTCTTTTTCCGGAGTTTTATTTTCATAACTGTCTAATTTATACAAAGATATATAAAAATATAAATGAGGTACAAAAATATGTACCCCGAAATGCAAAATTTAACAACGAGGTACATATGAGGTACATATTCGGGGATAAATAAGGCTATAAAAGAGAAAATAGGTAAACTAAAAAAGGGCTCTTAAGCCCTTTAAAATATAATATTTTGGTGTTATTTGATATCATTTGGTATCAAATAAAATACCCGATTTATTTACCAATACAGAAGTTAGAAAATATATTCCCCAGTAACTCATCGTTGGTGACCTCACCGGTGATCTCACCAAAGTAATGCAGGGCTTCCCTGATATCTATGGCTAGCAGGTCTCCTGAAAGATTGTTGTTAAGCCCGTCTTCTACCTTGTTGATCTCCTCCAGGGCTTTTAGCAGGGCGTTGTAATGCCTGCTGTTGGTGACTATGGTGTTGTTGTTCCTCAAGGCACCCGTATTCACAAATTCCAGCAACTTCATTTTCAGCTCTTCAACGCCTTCTCCTGTTTTCGCTGAAAGCAATTGCAAACTCGAGCCTTCGATCCGGTTCAGGGTTTCGCTTAGTTTCTTCCTTTCTTCCCCGGAAAGTTGATCGATTTTATTAGCTATAATGACAAGTGGCTTCTGTGGGAATTTGTTCTTTATCTTTTCTATCTCCCTTAGAAGCTCTGTAAATTCTCCCTTTTCAGGGGGAGATGAGGGGGTAGAACTTTGAACTTTAAATTTCTCAGAATCGAGCAGAAACACAACTACCTGCGCCTGACTGATCTTATCAAAGGTCCGTCTTATTCCGATGCTCTCCACCACATCCTGGGTTTCCCGTATCCCCGCCGTATCGATGAATCTAAAGCCAACCCCACCAATACTCATCTCATCTTCAATACTGTCCCGGGTAGTACCGGCGATCTCTGAAACTATGGCGCGTTCTTCGTTGAGCAAGGCATTGAGCAAAGTAGATTTCCCCACATTTGGTTCCCCCACAATGGCGACGGGAATTCCGTTTTTCAATACATTTCCTGTGGCAAAGGAATCGATAAGCCTTTTAAGTACCTGCTGAATTTTAGCTATGAGGTCTTTAAACTGCTCCCGGTTCGCGAATTCCACATCTTCTTCTGAAAAGTCTAACTCCAGTTCTATCAGGGAAGCGAAGTCCAGCAACTCCTGTCTTAGCCTGTGGATCTCACTGGAAAAACCTCCTCGCATCTGTTGCATCGCCATCTGGTGGCTGGCCTGATTTTCCGAAGAAATAAGATCGGCTACGGCCTCGGCCTGGCTCAGGTCCATTTTTCCGTTTAAAAAGGCACGCATAGTAAACTCTCCGGCTTCGGCAGAGCGGCATCCTTTTCTTATCAGAAGCTGAATGATCTCCTGCTGAATATACGGACTCCCGTGGCAGGAGATCTCTAAAGTTTCTTCCCCGGTATAGGATTTCGATCCTCTGAAAACTGAGACCAAAACCTCATCTAAAGTGCGCTCACCATCCACCAGATTTCCTAAATGTAAAGTGTGTGTGGGCTGTTTTTCAAGAGGTTTTTTACTCTTGGCCTTAAAAATCGGAGCTACGATCTCCATTGCCTCAGGTCCCGAAACCCTTATTATTGCAATAGCCCCGGCTCCCGAAGGAGTCGCCAGTGCCACTATGGTGTCATTCATTTTCATAGCGCAAAGATAGGTTGCCCTGTAGCCCTCTCCAAAGGTGCTAGAAGAAAATTAACAAAACCCGGAATTGTAACATTTTTATTTTTCGCACGTCTTATTTATACAGGAGTTGAATTTCCAACTTCTCAATACCAAATACTAATTACTCAATACTACGTCATGAGAGAAGATAATCAAATGCTTGTTTTAACCCATCTTAGTCAGTTGCTGGACCTGGTAACAGGAATCGGCGGATTTCTTGTACCGCTAATTCTGTGGTTAACTCAAAAAGACAAAGTAGCGGGTATGGACCACCACGGCAAGATGATCCTGAACTTTCAGATAAGCATGTTCATTTACAGCATTATCGCCGTACCTCTCATTTTTCTCCTGGGCCTTGGACTCATAGCTCTACTCGTGATCGCGATAATAATGTTAGTGCTACCAATAGTAAACGCCATCAAGGTCAGCAACGGAGAAATGCCACATTACCCATTTACTATCCAGATACTGAAATAAATAGAAAAATATAATAATAAAGAAAGCCATCAGATTTTAACAACTGATGGCTTTCTTTATTATTTGTAACACCCTTTGGGGGCTAAGGGGATTTAGTTATTGAGCATTACTGGCATTACCAGCATAATGATTTTTTCTCCCGGATCAAGTCCGTCTACCGGAGTGAGGATTCCCGCACGGTTTGGCAGGCTCATCTCCAGTTGAACTTCATCTGAAGTCAGGTTATTCAGCATTTCGGTTAGGAAACGCGAGTTGAAACCTATCTGCATATCATCCCCCTGATATGAACAGGTTAAGCGTTCCTCGGCCTTGTTGCTGTAATCTACGTCTTCCGCAGAAATATTCAATTCGGCCCCGGCGATTTTAAGTCGTACCTGGTGCGTTGTTTTATTTGAGAAAATAGACACCCTGCGCACAGAGCTTAAAAACTGATTTCTCTCTATTGTTAGTTTATTCGGATTCTCCTTCGGAATTACCGCTTCATAATTCGGGTATTTTCCATCGATTAATCTACATACAAGCTCGGTATCATCAAAGGTAAATTTCGCATTGGAGTCGTTATACTCGATCAATACTTCGCTTTCACTTCCTGCCAAAATGCTTTTTAAAAGTGTTAAAGGCTTCTTCGGCATAATAAATTCAGCCGATTGATTGGCGGTAACATCTTCCCGGGAATATTTCACCAACTTGTGAGCATCGGTGGCCACAAAGGTTAGGCCTTCAGAAGAAAACTGAAAGAAAACCCCGCTCATCACCGGGCGAAGGTCATCGTTCCCAGAGGCGAAAATTGTTTTTGCAATGGCGGTCGCAAGAATATCGCCTTCTATTCTTGTATTGCTGGGATCTTCCAGCTCAACAGGATTCGGAAATTCCTCTCCCTGTGCATATGCCAGGGCGTATTTTCCGTGGTTGGAACTAAGTTCTATGGTATTGTTATCTTCAGCTACAAAGGTGAGCGGTTGCTCCGGAAAGGTCTTCAACGTGTCCAGAAGCAGTTTCGCGGGTACCGCGATTTTCCCTTCAGAATCTGAATCCACCTTTAGCTTGGCAGACATCGTCGTCTCCAGGTCTGAAGCAGATACCGTAAGTTCATCCTGCTTAAGGTCAAATAAAAAATTGTCTAGAATAGGGAGGGTGTTGTTATTGTTAATTACTCCGCCCAGTATTTGAAGCTGTTTCAGCAGGTAACTGCTGGATACAATAAATTTCATCGGCTTTTCTTGATTAATTAGAATCAGTTACAAATATATTTCAATCCATTAAAAATCCCCCGCTTCCCGGCGAGTTTTTATTAACATCAAAATATTGAATAAAGCCTGTAATTTGCTTTAAAACAAGGAATTATGAATACTCTTAATATTGAAATTGTTAATATGTTCTCTGCGGAAGGGATTCTCTGCGGAAGGCTTTGCGCTATTTCACGTATTTTCTTTTTCTGAAGAAATTGAAGGCGAAACCAAAGATTGTAAGCAGGATTAAAGGCACTGCCAAATTAATCACTTGCCATTTTTCGCGTTCTGTTGAAGCTTTTTCCTGATCCAGGAAGGCGATGTTTATCTCCTTGGTTCTAATGTCTATAAGTCCGGTGTCATCCAGCATATAGTTCACCGCGTTCATCAGGAATTCCTTGTTCCCGTAGGTGTTTCCGGTATAGCGTTCAAATCCGAGTTCCAGGGGTTCTCCGCGTTGCAATTCGTTCTTGATCACATCCCCATCAGCGATGACCAGCATTTTGGTTTCTTTGCTGCCTTCCAGGTCGGAATCTACCTTAAAAGGCTTGATCCTGTTTTTATATGCCGAAGTAAATTCCCCTTCCAGTAAAACCGCCAGTGGCTGTTCCCCTGCATTATAACTGGCAAGATTGGGCTCTTTGCCCACCATATTTAAACTTATCTCCATTGGCGTGCCTTCCACTTTAGACTGTGGCGAGCTGCTTAGCAAGATGGTCTTTTTTACCTGGTTTTTCAGGGTGTCTATCTGGTTGGCGTATTCAAACTTTACCGCTTCGATATTGCTGATGATGGGATGGTCGTTGGGCGAAGCGCTAAGCGGACTGTAAAACCAGGGATAAGGATTGAACCTGGTATTGTTCCCGCTTCCGGAGGCCAGGATAATTGGCGCCGAATAAATGTCGTTGATCAACACCGGGTTGATACGCACTCCGTAAGAAAAGAACATATCGCCCAGGTTGAGGTCTCGAGGGTAGGCCAGGGCGGTCCCGCTCGGGTTTAGTAAACTGTCGGTTTCCATCGCTACACTTTCGGTCAGCCAGATAGATTTCCCGCCTTGCATCGTGTATTGGTCCAGTATATATTTTTCATCTTCAGAAAATGCTTCCGTAGGTTTGGCCTCGATAATGAGGTCGTATTTTTTTAGATCCTCCAGAGTTTTCTCAGGATTTACCGCAGCCGAATCCAGGGTGAAGGGAGCAAGTAAATAATAATCCTGCAGGCTCCTGATGAAATCGGCTATCCGGGCATCGGGCAGTTCCCCGTTCCCGCGCATTACGGCGATTTTCTTTTTCCGCGGATAGATAAGTTTGCTCAAACCATCGGCAAAGGCGTATTCCAGTTGCTGTACTGAGTTGGTGACCAGCTCCTCATCTGAAACCCCTAGCTGACTTTTGAGCAAAGGAATTTTAACCGATTTGTCCCCGTAATTGGCCAGCGCCCAGGGGAAGATCAGTTCCTCCGAACTTTTCCCGCTCTCCTGCACGGATATCCTTGCCGGGGTCATCCCCATTTCGTAGAATTCAGTGGCAATGGCCTCCGCGTCCCCTTCCTCCTCAAGGGGGTCTGTGAAATTGAATTTAATATTGTGGTTATAGGCGGCAAACTCCTCCAGCATCTGCCTGGTTTCATTCCTCAATCTTCTGAATTGCGCCGGAAATTGTCCCTCCAAAAAAACATCTATAATTACCGGTTCCTCCACGTCGTTAATAATATCCAGCGCGGCAGGGGAGAGGGTATAGCGATTATCTTCGGTGAGGTCCCAACGGGTAAAAAATTCTGATGCCAGCCAATTCACCACTGCAATTGCCAGAACGAGGATAACAAGCGATTTATATGTATTGCTGTGTTTCATCAGGATTTTTGCTGTAGGTTTTTAAGTCTGATTTCGGTGAGCTTCAGAAAAAGGAAAATAAAACTTATAAAATAGATCACATCCCGGCTGTCTATAACGCCACGGCTTATGCTCTGGTAGTGATAGCTAATCCCAAGATATTCCAGCCCGTAATTTCCGCCCGAAATACTTGCCGAAGAAATGCCTTCAAAAGCGAAATAGCTCAGGAAACACAGGAAAACTGCGATGATAAAAGCCACGATTTGATTCTGTGTAAGGGAGGAGGAAAAGATACCGATAGCGGTATAACAGCCGGCAAGAAAAATAAGCCCTAAGTAAGAACCCAGGGTCGCACCCACATCAAAGTTTCCCACGGGGTTCCCCAGTTGGTGAATAGTGATTAGGTATAAAAAGCTGGGAATTATCGCCAGGATAACCAGTAGCAGTGCCCCGAAATATTTGCCTAAAACAAGCTGTCCAAATCCTATGGGACGGGTGAGTAAAAGCTCCATAGTCCCCTGCCTTTTTTCTTCAGCGAAACTCTTCATACTTATGGCAGGAATAAGAAAGATAAAGATCCAAGGTGCCAGATTAAAGAACGCCTTGATATCGGCAAAACCGCTGTCCAGGATATTATATTCCCCCGGGAATATGAATAGAAATAATCCACAGGCCACTAAAAATATCCCTATCACCAGATACCCGATAGGAGAGGAAAAAAAAGATTGTATTTCTTTGTTTAAAATTGCTAACATTAAAACAGTTGTCAGTTATCAGTTCTCGGTTTTTCATTCTGTCTAAAGACTAACGTCTATCGACTGCCAACTACAAACTCTCCACTCTCTAATCTGAATCCAACGTCTAATGACTAACGTCTATCGTCTAAAGACTAAAGACTATGGTCTACAGACTCTCTACACTCTCCACACTCCAGGCCTCTGGTTTTTCGTTGAACATAACTTTCGTTTCTGTCCAGATGCCTTTAAAAAGTTCTGAATTGCGATACTTATCCAATGCGGCTTCATCGTTCCAGTGACTATACGTGAAAAACCGGTTTGTATTGTCTTTATCTCTTAGTAATTCCAGGTGCCTGCAACCTTCAAAATTTCGGATTTTATTTTTATTGGCTTCAAAATTAGCCAGAAAATCTTCAATTTTTTCGGGATCAAAGCCCATTTTTACGATTCTTATCAGCATAGATTATTGAAAATTTATGGTTACCGTATCCCGAAGCTCCAGCCCAAAGAGAGTTGAAGCACTACCCACGGTAGAAGGATTGCTTTTGTAAATAGCGAGTTCGATATACCCCGCCGAATTGAATAGCGCCAGCTTTTTCCCGTCTTCAACCCCGCGTTTTTCCCTTTCCTGTTCAAAATTGATCCAGCCACTGTATGACTCATGGATGTTTTCAAATCCAACCATCCTTGCGCTCAACTTGAATTTGCGGCCTTTCCCTACCTGGTCAAAAAGCTTTCGGGAAATATTGGTGATCACGTTTCCGTAGTTGTCTATATATATCACGTGGCCTACGATCTGGTTTTTATCGGTGTTGATTATGGGCTCAAACTCCTTGAGATATTTGATCTCGTTTATGCTTTTTCCAATCACCTCCAGGGTACCGCCCCGTGCCAGGTGACTGGCCACCTTCACAAACACATCAAGCACCGGAAAATTGGATTGCAACTTGTCGTGAATGTTGATTTCTACGATCTTTGCGGGTTTGATCTCTGAAGCCAACAGGGATAAGATTCCGTTGTTGGCGCAAATAAAATAATGCTCGTCCAGCAACACGGCCAGGTGCTTGTTCTCTGGCGTAAATTCTGAATCGATACCGATTATATGTATACTTCCTTTGGGAAAGCTATTGTAGGCATTCCTGATAATATAGGCAGCCTCGCTAATATGAAACGGGGAAACCGAATGGGAAATATCAACAATTCTCACCTGTTGTTCCAACTCGGTGTAAATTGCCCCTTTAACCGCTCCTGCGAAGTAATCTTTCTCTCCAAAATCGGTAGTTAAAGTAATGATGGCCATAGATTATTGTTAATATTTTTTTAACTTCTAAGAGCTTATTTTGTGTAAGTTTGTATAAGGCGAAGATAAAATTTATTTTGTCTAATCCCCTTTTAAAATCCCGTTAAAAACACGGTATTTATCAAGAATTGAATGCGTGTTTTTAAAGAGTAAAATATTTACAAATATTTTAAAATGTAGTCGATATCCAACCAACTAAAACTCCTGGCATTTGAACGAAATTGTAATTGAACTTTCCGAAATTAATCCAAGGGAATTCTTTGGAAACCATAACGAGAATATTGAACTTTTAAAAAAGTACTTTCCCAAGCTCAAGATCGTAGCCCGGGGTAGCAGGATAAAGGTTCTTGGAGATGAAGAGATGCTGGAGGAATTCGATGAGCGTTTTTCTATGCTGATGGATCATTTTGCACGCTATAATAAGTTGGATGAAAATGTAATTGAAAGGGTGCTTACCAGCGAAAGCAAAGAGGAGTATCAAACTTCAGCTGAAAGTGGAGATGTTTTGGTTCACGGAGTTAGCGGCAGGATGATTAAGGCTCAGACCGCCAATCAGCGAAAATTGGTAGAACTTACTAAAAAGAACGATATGGTCTTTGCTATAGGACCTGCCGGAACCGGGAAAACCTACACCGGGGTGGCCCTGGCCGTAAAAGCCCTCAAGGAAAAACAGGTGCGGCGAATCATCCTTACCAGGCCGGCCGTGGAGGCCGGAGAAAACCTGGGGTTTCTCCCGGGTGATCTTAAGGAAAAACTGGACCCTTACATGCAACCACTTTATGATGCATTAAGGGATATGATCCCCCACGAAAAACTGGAGACTTTTATTGAAAAAGGAATTATCCAGATCGCGCCCCTGGCATTTATGCGTGGCCGTACCCTTGACCATGCCTTCGTGATCCTGGATGAAGCCCAGAATACCACTCACGCCCAGATGAAAATGTTTCTGACCCGTATGGGTAAAGACGCCAAATTTATGATCACTGGCGATCCCGGGCAGATCGACCTGCCCCGAAGAGTAATTTCCGGACTAAAAGAAGCTTTATTGATCCTAAAAGATGTAAAAGGAGTAGGAATAATCTACCTTGATGATAAGGATGTGATAAGGCATAAACTGGTTAAAAAGGTCATCGCCGCATATAAAGAAATAGAACATACTGAATAAATAACGAACATACAGGCCCGTTTTGGGTCTTAATTTTTTAATCTGAATTAATGAAGAATACCATAACGAAAACCAATTTTAATTTTCCCGGCCAGGAAGCTGTATATAAAGGAAAGGTAAGAGATGTTTACAGCCTGCAGAATAACAAACTTGTTATAGTAGCTACAGACAGGCTTTCGGCTTTTGATGTGGTCATGCCTAAGGGTATTCCTTACAAGGGGCAGATCTTAAATCAGATTGCCACTAAAATGATGAAAGATACTGAAGACCTCGTGCCCAACTGGCTGGAGGCTACCCCTGACCCCAATGTGGCCATTGGTGAAAAATGCGAGCCTTTTAAAGTAGAGATGGTGATTCGTGGGTATATGGCAGGGCATGCCGCCAGGGAATATAAATCTGGTAAACGCGAGCTTTGCGGGGTTGCTCTTCCCGAAGATATGAAGGAAAACGATAAATTTCCCGAACCCATCATTACTCCTGCCACCAAAGCTGAACAGGGAGACCACGATGAGGATATTTCAAAAGAGGAGATCCTAAACCGCGGAATTGTTTCTGCTGAAGACTATGCGGTATTGGAAGACTTTACCCGAAAATTGTTTCAGCGCGGAACGGAGATCGCTTCAAAACGAGGACTCATCCTGGTGGATACCAAATATGAGTTTGGAAAGACTTCTGAAGGAAAGATCGTGCTTATCGATGAAATCCATACGCCCGATTCTTCCCGTTATTTCTATGCCGATGGTTACGAAGAACGTCAGAAAAATGGTCAGCCTCAAAAACAACTTTCCAAGGAATTTGTAAGACAATGGCTTATTGAGCAAGGTTTCCAGGGAAAAGAAGGGCAGCAGTTGCCTGAAATGAGCGATTCCTATATCACTACGGTTTCAGAACGATACATCGAACTCTTTGAAAATATCACCGGAGAGAAATTTGTGAAAAGCGACATCAGCGATATCGAAGCCCGTATTGAGAAAAATGTTCTCGACTATTTAAAATAGTTCCCTGTATATATTTAAAGGCCTGAAAGATCAGCTATTTGTCAAGTAGTGTTTTTTCAGGTCTTCTTTTTAGGTTTATTTTATTTCTCCCTTAATTATCCTTTATTCTTAAAATTTCCTTGTTAAGGCTTGTGGTTTTTTAATGGAATTCCATAGTAATTTTATAAATTGCCGGGAACATCATTAAACAACTTTAAAAACATACTATAACATCATCAATATTTTTATTTAAACTATGAGTAATTATCATATTAAGAATTTAGAGGAATACTTTCAGGTTTACCGGAAATCGGTGCGGGAGCCTGCAAATTTCTGGGAAGAAGTCGCCGAAGAACATTTTACCTGGCGGAAGCGCTGGGATAATGTATTGAGTTGGGATTTCTCTAAGCCGGAAGTAAAATGGTTCGAAAATGCCAAACTCAATATCACTGAAAACTGTATTGATCGTTTTTTGTTTACCCGTGGTGACAAGACCGCGATCATATGGGAACCTAATGAGCCTTCAGAAGAAGCCAGGCATATAAGTTATCTTCAGCTACATAAAATGGTGAATAAATTTGCCAATGTGCTCAAAGAGAAAGGCATTAAAAAGGGAGACCGGGTTTGTATCTACCTTCCGATGATACCTGAACTTGCTGTTGCCATGCTGGCCTGCGCGAGAATAGGCGCTATCCATTCGGTGGTTTTTGCGGGCTTTTCCTCAAAAGCTCTGGCCACACGCACCAATGACTCCGGCTGTAAGATAATGATCACAGCCGATGGTTCCTATCGCGGCAGTAAAACCATAGACCTTAAAGGCATCGCTGATGGAGCCCTTAAGGACTGTCCCGGTGTAGAGAATGTTCTGGTTGCAAAACGCATAAACAGCGATATCCATATGGAAGAGGGGCGGGATGAATGGCTGCAGCCTCTGCTGGATGAAGCTTCAGATGAATGTGCTCCAGAGATTATGGATGCTGAAGATCCGCTGTTCATCCTTTATACTTCCGGTTCAACTGGAAAACCAAAAGGGATGATGCATACTACCGGGGGATATATGGTGTATACCGCATATACCTTTAAGAATGTTTTTCAGTATAAAGAAGATGATGTGTACTGGTGTACCGCTGATATTGGTTGGATCACCGGGCATTCCTATATTCTTTACGGCCCGCTTGCCAATGGGGCCACTACCGTGATGTTTGAAGGAACACCTTCCTATCCCGATGCAGGCCGATTCTGGCAGATCGTGGAAAAACACAAAGTTAATCAGTTTTATACCGCCCCAACGGCAATAAGATCGCTGGCTAAAACGAGCTCAGAGTTTGTAGAGAAATACGATCTTTCTTCGCTAAAGGTTCTGGGCTCTGTAGGCGAACCCATTAATGAAGAAGCCTGGCACTGGTATAACGACCATATCGGGAAGAAGAAAAGTCCTATTGTAGATACCTGGTGGCAAACCGAAACCGGTGGCATAATGATCTCCCCAATTCCTTATGTTACCCCGTCTAAACCAACCTATGCTACTTTGCCTTTCCCCGGGGTGCAACCGGCCCTTATGGATGAAAAAGGAGAGGAAATTAAAGGCAACCAGGTTGAAGGAAGACTATGTATTAAATTTCCCTGGCCCGGAATGGCACGTACCATTTGGGGCAATCATGACCGGTACCGCGAAACCTATTTCTCTACTTTTAAGAATATGTATTTTACCGGAGACGGTGCTTTGCGGGACGAGGTAGGCTACTACAGGATTACCGGTAGGGTAGATGATGTGATTATCGTCTCTGGCCATAACCTTGGTACCGCCCCTATCGAGGATGCCATCAACGAGCACCCGGCAGTAGCAGAGTCTGCAGTGGTTGGTTTCCCGCACGAGATCAAAGGAAACGCACTTTATGCTTATGTTATTCTGAAAGAAGTTGGAGAAAGCCGTGACCGTGAAAACCTGAGAAAAGAGATAAACCAGTCCATTTCTGAAAAAGTAGGGCCTATTGCCAAACCTGAGATCGTTCAGTTTGTAAGTGCCCTGCCTAAGACCCGAAGCGGAAAGATCATGCGAAGGATTCTTAGAAAGATCGCTTCCCGACAAACCGAAAACCTTGGCGATACCTCTACCTTACTCAACCCTGAGATCGTGGACGAGATTATAAGCGAAAGAGGTTAATCACCTTTAATTTTAAATTTAGAGAGGTTGTTTAAAGAGTTCATTTACTTTTTGAACAACCTCTTCTTGTGGCTAAAAAGCTCTTAGTAGTTAAGATGCCGGATTTAGCCACGACAGGATATTCCGGAATTCAATTACACCAGATATTTTTTATATCTTAACTCCTTGTTAAAAGACGGAACAATAATTGATTGTTTATTAAAACATCTAAAACTTTAAAGATATGAAGAGATTTCTCTTATTTAGCTTAATTGTTGTTTTTGGGTTTAATGCCTACTCCCAAATCAATAGCCAAAACGTCCTCAATGATAGAATGACGATTTCTGTTTATAAAAAAACACCTGAAGGTTTTACAGGAACCCCATTTGTTGATGAAGAATTTAAAAAAGGAGCTATTCTGGATGAAGAGGGTAGGGCCCAACCCGCTTTCTTGCGTTATAATGCTGTAGAAGGTATTATGGAGATAAAGTTAAATAAGCTGCAGGAAGATATTCACGTCTTACCCCGCATAAAAAAAATCACCTATACTATAGATGATTATACCTATTTTATCGATTCAAAAAGAACTGAAGACGGGGAACTTTTGGAGGGGTATTTTGTGAGCTATTATGAAGGTGATAATGTGAAACTCCTTGGATGGCCGAGACCCGATGTAATTCAGGCTCAGGCGGCGAAAACCGGTTACGATAAGGATAAGCCCGCTCACCTTAAGGTTGATATGGAATATTATCTTGAAATTGGTGATAACAGGCTTCAGGAGGTAAAATTGAGACCAAGGGATTTCCGAAAAACCTTCGATAAAGATGCTGCGATGAAAAAATTTCTTTCAGACAATAAGGTAAAAGACCTTGATGATGCTATTGAGGCTCTTAAGTTCTACGATAAGCAGGCTTAAAAGGAGCAATAAAATAGTCTGAAGCTGAACCTTCCCGGGTTCAGCTTTTTTATATGGAGATCTCGTAGTCTTTTATAAGTTTTAATATCGCTTTTTCAGTTTCTGAAAGGGAACCGTAGTCTTTCTTGCTTTCCTTTTTTACCGACTCAAAATAGGGGACTATCTCGCCGGTCTCATAGGTGTTAACAATTCGCGGATGTACATAATAGCTCCGGCAAACTGCTCTGGTATTGCCCAGGCCCTCGGCAGTTGTGTCAAAAGCATCCAGAAGGTTCTTTTTGCTATCTTTTTCATTAGTGGTATAACCGAGCTCTTTCAGGGTTTCAAAGAAGATTTTTGAAGCACTCCAGGTCCTGAAATCCTTGGCCGAAAATATATCTCCGGTTATCTCGTGAATGTATTCGTTTATCATCCCGCTGTCTATGCCTTGCTTCTTACCTTCTTCATCGTAGAATTTAAACAACTCCCAACCGGGAATCTCTTCGCACTGATTGATGAGCTTTATAAGCTTTTTATTCTTTAAACTCACCCTATGTTCCTTGTCACTTTTCCCGGTAAACTCAAAGATCAACTTATCCTTATAGGTTTTTATATGTCTGCTTCTGAAAGTTGATAACCCATAGGTTTTATTTTCTTTGGCGTAATATTGGTTCCCGATCCTGATGTGGGTTTCCTCCATTAATCTGATGATAAGTGCCAGTACTTTTCTTTGGGTCATCTCGGGAAGATCCAGATCGCGATCTACCCGCCGGCGTATCTTTGGAAGGATCTCTCCGAAAGCGGCCATTTTAAAGAACTTAGTTTCGTTCCTTATTTTGGACCACAGTGGATGATACATATATTGTTTCCGGTTTTTCTCGTCTCTTCCAACAACCTGAAGGTGGGCGTTCCAGGCCTTTGAGATCCTTACCTCACTCCAGGCGGGGGGAATCACCAGTTTTTTTATATGCTGAAGTGTTTCCTTATCTGATATTCTCGCTCCGTCTTTAAAATAGGAAAAACCCCGGCCTTGTTTTTTACGCTTTATGGAAAGCTGCTCCTCTGAAACATAACGCAGTTTGGCAAGATTCGCCGCCTCATAGGGATCTTCTAAAATAAGGTTCACCTCTTCAGGAGAAATGGTCATAGCAGCTTTTTCTATAAAAATAGCCTGAAATCTCTTTCAGCTGTAATAAAGCTTTGTGAAAATTGACTAAAGAAAAATAAAAAGCCTTTCCCGTTAATAACAGAAAAGGCTTATTTTAGAAGTAAAAAGACTTCCTTATTTAAAATAGCTGAAATTTTCTCCTTCTTTGATTCTCAGAAGGCTTTCATAGATGAGGTTTATAACGTTTTCCACGTCATTTTTGTGCACCATCTCTACCGTGGTGTGCATATATCGCAGCGGTAAAGAAATAAGGGCCGAGGGTACTCCGCCATTGCTGTAGGCAAAGGCATCGGTATCGGTTCCGGTAAATCTGGAGTTTGCTGCTCGCTGAAAAGGAATTTGTTTCTCTTCGGCGGTCTCAATGAGTAGTTCTCTTAAATTATTTTGAACAGCCGGCGCGTAAGCGATTACCGGGCCTGCGCCAATCTTTGCTAAACCATTGGTTTTCTTCTCGATCATTGGGGTAGTGGTGTCGTGAGTCACATCGGTGACTATGGCCACATTAGGCTTAATGCGTTGAGTGATCATCTCGGCACCACGCAAACCTATCTCCTCCTGCACCGAATTGGTTACATACAATCCAAAAGGCAATTTTTTCTTGTTTTCCTTTAATAAACGCGCCACCTGTGCGATCATAAAACCACCGATTCTGTTATCCAGGGCACGGCATACAAATTTATCCTCATTCAGAATAAAGAAGTCGTCTGGATAGGTAATAACACAGCCAACGTGCACGCCCAAGTTTTCAACTTCCTCCTTTGTGGAACATCCTACATCTATACAGATATTGTCCATTTTTGGAGCCTGCTCTTTCTCTTTATCCCGGGTATGAATGGCCGGCCAGCCAAACACTCCTTTAACTATTCCGTTTTTGGTATGAATATTTACGCGTTTTGAAGCGGCTATCTGGTGGTCGCTTCCCCCGTTTCTCACTACATATATAAGTCCGTCATCGGTGATGTAATTCACATACCAGGAGATCTCATCGGCGTGACCTTCAATCACTACCTTGAATTCGGCATCGGGATTAATAACTCCAACTGCGGTGCCGTAGATATCGGTTATAAATTCGTCTACATAAGGTTCCAGGTATTTCATCCACAACTTCTGGCCCTCAGCTTCGTAACCGGTTGGGGCAGCATTATTAAGGTATTTCTCCAGGAAATCCATGGATTTTTTATTCAGTATTTTTCCTTTATCCATATTGTTTGAAATTTGGACGAATTTAAGAAGATTTAGGCGGATGACAACTCGCGATTCATTAAATTTGGAATGATTTTGGCTTGATGATTTCCGAAATAATATCTGATGACAAAAAAGCTTTTCATACTATTTTTTTTAATGAGTGCCGGACTGTTCTCTCAGGAGGACACTACTGAAGTGGATACCCTGCAGAAGCGGTATATGATTATATTGGGAGATACCATTCCTCGCGAGGCTATAGACCTTGATGAAGTAGTTATCCTTAAGGATCTCAAATTCGACAATCTTCAGGAAAGAAGACGTTACCTTATATTAAGGAGAAAAACCAGGAAGGTTTATCCTTATGCCAAATTGGCTTCTGAAAGACTGGTTTCTTTAAACAGCAGGCTGGATGAGATCGAATCTAAGAGCGACCGGAAACGCTATACCAGAATTGTCCAGGATTATATCGAAGATGAATTTTCAACCGAATTGAAAAAGCTCACTCACACCGAAGGTCAGATCCTTGTGAAACTTATTCACCGCCAAACCGGCACCACAGCCTTTAATTTGGTGAGAAATCTAAAAAGTGGCTGGCGGGCCTTCTGGTATAATACCACGGCTAGTTTGTTTGAGATTTCGCTTAAAGAAAAATATGACCCTCATAACAACCATGAAGATTACCTTATAGAAGATATTCTGCAACGTTCCTTTAATCAGGAGGTCCTGGAGCCTCAGGCTACGGCTTTGGACTTTAAATATGTGGAACTTACCGATAAATGGAAGAGGCCTCGTCAGCGGGTGCAGTAGCTGATAATTTGAATTTTTTAATTTATTCTGAAATTATTTCAACTTTTTTACGACTAAAGTCTTTGGTTTCTAAGTGCTTAAAATATCGCTTTAAGATTTCTTTAAAAAACTTTTAAATTTTACTTGCTGGGCTGAAAAAGCCCTGTATATTTGCAGCCGCTTACGAGGATAACGAGAGTTGTGGATTAGGCGGGAGTTCTTTAACAACGTGGATTGAGAGGAGGTTTTGCGAGCTTTTTCGGGGTGATGAAAAAAATAAAACTTTTTTCTTGCCATAAAGAAAAAGCCTGGTATATTTGCATCCGCAAAAACAGCTAGCGAGGCGTTCTTTTGAGACTGAGATTTACTTTAAAATTTTCCAAAGATTTTATTTGGTAGTAAAGGAAAAACAGTTGTATATTTGCAGCCGCTTTCAGCGAGACTGGCGGCGGAGTTCACGAAGAAATATTGACAGGAAATCCCGGGTGGGTAGCAAAAAAGAGAGGTTCGAGTCCTTTAATTTCAACAAGAAGGAAGCCCCCTTCCTGTTCCCCCGAAGGGGGAATGATTTAAAGAGTGGGGTTTTAAGTTCATTGATTTATTGAATTGACAGCGCGTATATAGTCGCTTGAGTCATTTCCGCGAAGGCGGAAATCTTGAGAGAGACTATTTACAAATAATTTAGAATTAAGACTAGAATAGTCGTCTTTGAGTGCAAACTTTGGATAGTTGTTATTATATTAAGAAACAACGATGAAGAGTTTGATCCTGGCTCAGGATGAACGCTAGCGGCAGGCCTAACACATG
>NZ_FOVL01000036.1 GCF_900115145.1 Salegentibacter flavus
ATTAAAACTTCTAATCTGGCAATTGTAAAGTATCTATTTTATTAAACCTTTTTTGGCTTACCTCCGCAACCTTAACTAAAAAATAAATAAAACGAGAAGTTGGTAAAATTACCGCTGATCAAATAATCCTTACCTCCCTGAAGAAATGGAAAATAATAATAGTTACGTGAAATTTCAATAAGGAGCAGCAAAGCAAGATGTGTCATTGTAATGACAATCTTGCTTTGCGCCCGATGGTTGCAAAGATTTTAAAAGTAAAAATGAAAAGGGAATACATCCAGGTTCGCTGCTCGATCTACGAGAAAAAGCTGCTACAAAGAAGAGCAGCCAGGGCAGGAATTTCCCTTTCAGAATATATCCGAGCTGCGGCCTTTCAAAGGAATATTGTAGAACGAATTACTCCTGAACAACTGGAAATATACCAGATGTTGGTTCAGTATAAAAACAATTTTTCCCGAATTGGAAATATGTTTAAAAAGCGGGATCCAAAGCTGGCCATAACCGTAAAAAGTCTGGCCAATGAAATAAGAGAACATCTAAAAAACTTTAAAAAATGATTGGGAAAGGACATGCCGTTTCCGGGACAAAGGTATCTATCTCCTATGGTTGGAACCAGGGAAAAGAAGCTGAAATTGTACTGAGAGAATATGTAATCGGAGATACACCCGGGGAAATAGCCGAAGAGTTTAAGTTTATTCAGTCGCAAAATTATCGTTGTCATAAGAACACCTTAAGTTTTATCGTAAGCCCAACGATTGAAGACGGAAAGAAATTAAACAATAAAGACCTAGAAGAACTCGCTCGAAAATTTTTAAAGGAAATGAGTCTGCAGGACCATCAGTCTATTGGATTTGTTCACCGGGATAAAGCGCACACCCATGTTCACATCTATACCAATAGAATTGGCTTTGATGCCAAAGCCTACAATGACAGCTTTATTGGAAAGCGCAGTCAAATAGCCGCAGATAATGTTGCGAAAGAATTAGGGCTTACCAGGGTTCGGGAAGTACAGCAGGGAAAACTTCAGGAATTAAAAGGCCTTCGACAGGAAATCAAGCGTATCCATGACCGCGTACTTCAAGCAAAACCAAAGTCTCTGGATGAATATATAAGCAAATTGAAAGCCAATAAGGAAGAAGTAATCCCCACTATCAATAAAGCCAATAGACTTCAGGGGTTCCGGGTGGAATACAAAGGGGTAAACCTTAAAGCTAGTGAGGTCGATCGGTCGATGAGTGGTAATAAATTAATTGCGGTAATCTCACAAAACAAGAGTTTTACAAGATTAAAGGAGGCGCCAAAAAACCTTTTGGTTTTAAACAAAACGGTGCAATTAAGCAGCAACCTGTCAACCAAAATAACCAAAGAGCTTGTAAAAGGAGCAATAAAAATAGTGAGGGATACTGGATTAGGGATATGAATTTTAAATGTTGAACGATGAAAAAACTGGATGAAATTATGGAACTGATGGCCGATGAGATGGCTGATTTTAAATCTTCCCTAGAGCGCCTTGAGAATTTATCTAATAAATTGCAGAAAACCAGTGTACCGCTGAGTACTGAGGTCTTAGAAAATCATTTGAACTCTTTTCTTAAGATCCAGCAGCAAAAGGAAAACATAAGAACAGGAAACCTGGAACTAATACATTCAAAGCTGGAAAGGGCATATATCCTTCCTAAAAGCCTGGCAAGATTATTTCTCAGTGTTTTATTGGTACTACTGATATCACTTAGTTACCTCACCTATAAGGTGATTGAAAGCCAAAATGATAATCAAAAATTATATAGGCAGCTAGGTAAAGAAGTTCCAATCCATAAAGGAGATAATACTCTAGAATGAAAAAGTAGAATGCGCCCTATGCTGTTTTTACTTTACACTTAACTTCCCGTACGCTATAAAAACAGCATAGGATCCGGCGCAGATAAGTTATGGTAGATTTGGGGATTCTTTAGTAATTATAACATTATGTCATTTGTAAATCAAAGAACTTAAACTCTAAAGCCAATTACATTAAAATTAGCGGTTTATGGTACAATAACAATTTGATTAATAGATTATTCTTCTTTGCAGTATCGGTCAATATGGTTTCTAATATCTAAAGTGTTTTCAATTTACAAATTAGCTTATTTTGTTTGCTTCTACATATTCCATTTAAATAGCCCTAATTACATTACAAAATAAGTTTAAAATCACCCTTATTTTGTAACAAAAAAATCATATATTTACCCTTATTTTATAACAAAAAAATGAATTTCGAAAGACATATAAGTGGTCATCTAGAGAATTGGAAAAAAAATACAGAGAGGAAGCCCTTAATAATTAGAGGTGCACGACAAGTAGGTAAAACTACACTAGTTAAAGATTTTGCAAAAAAATATAAGAATTCCATCTTTTTAAATTTGGAGAAGGCTGCAGATAGAAGGGTATTTGAAGAACATGATGAGGTAGAAACAATTGTCGAAGCTCTGTTCCTGACTAATAATATATCTGTTCAGGATTTGAACAATACTCTTTTATTTATAGATGAAATTCAGGAGTTGCCCAAAGCTATCCAATTACTACGATATTTTTACGAGGATAAACCTCAATTACATGTTGTTGCAGCTGGTTCCCTACTGGAGTTTGCCATAAAAGATGTAAAAAGTTTTCCCGTAGGTCGTATTGAATATTTATATCTATACCCTCTAAATTTTGCTGAATATTTAAAAGCTTTAGACCACGAGACAGCATTTGATCAACTTAATGCTATTCCAATAAAACCTTATGCCCATACTACTCTCATGGATCTATTTCATAGATATGCTATAATTGGTGGTATGCCAGAAGTGGTTAAAACCGATCTAAAAACCAAAAGTTTGGCCGATCTGCCTAAGGTCTATGAAAGTATATGGAGTACTTATAGAAACGATGTGGAAAAATACACTACGAATGCTACCGAAAGACGTGTTATAAAACATATCATGGAAGTGGCTCATTTATATGTCGATGAACGTATCAAATTCCAGAATTTTGGAAATTCAAACTATAGATCAAGGGAAGTTGGTGAGGCTATGCGTAATTTAGATGACGCCAAAATAATTCAGCTTATTTATCCTACCACAGATACGGAGAATCCCATAAAATCAAATTTAAAAAAATCCCCTAGACTTCAGTTTCTAGATACGGGGTTGATAAATCACGCTCTTGGAATCCAGGCTCAAATGCTGGGAATGGAAGATCTAAGCAACTCTTTTAAAGGTGCTATAATTCCACATTTAATTACTCAGGAATTAATTTCATTGAATACCATAACAAACGCAAAACCAAATTTCTGGGTAAGGGAGAAAAACCAGGCATCTTCTGAAGTCGATTTGGTATATCCTTATGAAGACAAAGTGATTCCCATAGAAATAAAATCTGGGGCAAAAGGCACTTTAAAATCCTTGCATCAATTTACAATAAGAGCTAACCATCCTTATGCCATACGCATATATGGTGGTAAATTTAAAATTGAAGAAGATAAGACCCTAGACGGAACTCCATATTTATTGATGAATTTACCTTATTTCTTAGGTACTCAACTCCCCAAATATGTAGAATACTTTGTAAAAAATTATAGTCTAACACACTAATTAAAGTAGTCATCCACAGGCTTTCTATATTACTGAATCATTTAGGTGGTCAAGGTTAGACTGATTGATTATGTTTTTTTAAACTTTAACATAACGTGTTACCCCGGTGTTACCCAAACAAAAAAAGCCGACTCCTAAAAGTCGGCTTTTCCCTTTCTGTGCGGGCGAAAGGACTCGAACCTTCACACCTCGCGGCATTAGATCCAAAGTATTATTTAATGAGGCCACCCTTTGAATCCTGATTAAAATACATTTTAATAACCCATTTAAAGTATTTACTAAGGTCAAATTAAAATTATGCTTTCAAAATTCTCTATCTTTGAATAGTTAATCATATCACCCTAAAAGTTACCTATTCGGTTACCTGGGGGAAAGAAATTTAAGGAAAGTACTGTATTTGTAGGTAATACGGGAGGGGCTAAATAACCCTGTCATCCCGACTTTTTAACATAATATTTCAACATAAATAAAGGGTAATTATATGATATTCATTTAATTACCTTTTTTGTTTGATTTCAAATATTAACAAATTATGTTAAATTTAATAAGAATAAATCGAGACTTTTTGGGTAATTTGTGAGTAAATCGGGAGTTCTAAGTGAGTTATTTTTTTAGTATCTTAGTATAATTAACCTTCGGGTTGGTTCCGCGTTTTTAGTTTGATTTTCGTACTACAATTTTTGTTTCATTTAAAATCTAGTATGATGCGTACCGATCAAACTTTTATTATTTCCTTTTTTATTCGAAAAAAGAAAAATCAACCTGAAGTAGCTAATCTTTATACCAGAATAACGGTTAACGGAAGAAGGCTGGAAATAAGCCTTAAAAGAACTTTGCCAGTGGAGCAGTGGTTGCCGGATGCTGGTAGGGTAGCAGGTTTTTCAAAAGAGGTAATTCAGCTCAATTCAAAAATAGACCAGACCCGGGCTCTTCTTTATAAGGCATTTGATGAACTTCAAAGAGAAGGAAAACTTGTAACATCTCAGTCGGTTAAGGCACGATACCTTGGTACTGATGTGAAACACAAAAGTCTTCAAGACCTAATTAATTACCATAACACTAATATGAAAAGTGTGCTTAAAAAAGGCACTCTTAAAAATTATTATACCACTGGTAAATATTTGGAGGATTATCTTCTAACAAACTATAGAACCAGTGAGTATTTTTAAGGCAAATCAATTATGAATTTATTTTAGGTTTTGAGAACTTCCTTCGATCAAAGCCTAAACTACACAACAATGGTGTAATGAAACACATGGAGCGTTTTAAAAAGATGATGCGCTTAGCCGGAGATCTGGATTGGATTGAAAAGAACCCTACGAAAAGATTCAAGCTACGCTTTGATAAAGTAGATATGGTTTATTTAACTAAATTAGAACTTGAAAAGATCAAAAACGAAACCTTTGAAAAACCTGTTTTATCAATAAACAGGGATGTTTTTATTTTCGCTTGCTATATAGGCCTTACTTATTCTGATGTCAAAGCCCTGACCAAAAATCATGTACATATAGGAGTTGATGGCAATAAGTGGATCTATACCAGAAGAAGTAAAACCAACACGGCTGTGTGAATTCCTATATTAAAAGAAGCTCAGGAAATTCTGGATCACTATAAAAATCATCCAAAAATTGATGGGACTGATAAATTGTTACCGGTTTATTCCAATCAGAAAATCAATCAGTATTTACGAGAAATCGCAGTGAAAGTCAAAATAAGTAGGAAACTAAGCTTCCATGCCGCCCGGCATACTTTCGCCACAACCGTAACCCTTGCTAATGGTGTTCCTATAGAAACAGTTTCAAAGCTATTAGGCCATCATAAAATATCTACAACACTAATATACGCCCGGGTTCTTGATTCAAAAGTATCAATGGATATAGATAATTTGAGGAAAAAATTAATAGGTTAATTCTTGGGAAGCCTCGTAATCCCGGAAATTCTTACGAGGACTACTGCTCACAACAATTCAAACACGCACAAAGATTCTATGAAATTTGATTTTGCAGTATTAAGGTTTTAATTTAAACTTAATATGTCAAGTATTTTGCGCAATATACTTGACAAGTATCTTATTTTCTTATCTTTTGGCCTGTTAAGGAATTCTTTACAAGCAAATGAAGGTAGCAGAGAAAATAAAACGCAAAATCGACAGGATGCAGGAAGGTACCACCTTCAAGTATCAACAACTCGATATTGACCAGTCTGAGTATAGTGCTGCTGCTAAAGCTGTTGAAAGATTAATGAAGAAAGATATTATCAAAAGAGTATCTACCGGAGTGTTCTACAAACCAAAACAATCTGCATTTGGAGAACTGAGACCAAGCGAAGAGGAATTACTGAAACCACACCTTTTTTTGAAAGGGAAACGTATTGCATACATTACGGGTGGTTCATTATACAACCGAATGGGTTTAACCACTCAGGTTCCCAAAACCATTAAAGTAGCCAGTAAAATCAAACGCGTAACAACCAAGATTGGAAAAACACAGGTAAAGCCGGTTAAAAGCTATGTGGACGTAACCAATGAAAATTACTACTTACTTGAAATATTGGATGCAATCAAAGACTTTAAGACCATACCGGACCTGGACAAGAAATCGGCCATCACATTACTAAAAAACAAGATCAGTAAACTTACAGAAAATGATTTGTCAAAGATGGTAAGGTACGCCATAAAATACCCGCCAAGAGTTAAAGCATTGCTGGGGGCTATACTTGAATTTTCCAGGAAAAAGAACGGCATTGAAAGTTTGAGGAAAAACCTGAATCCGCTTACCTCATATAAACTAGGAATTACAGAAGAAGCATTGCCAACTGCTTCCAAATGGAACATTAACTGATATGAACTTACACAGCAATAAAGAACTAATACAGGACGCTATTCTTGCTACAGCTGAATATCTTGATATGAGAGATATTTATATTGAAAAGGATTATTGGGTCACCTTTGCTCTGTATGAAATATTCCATTCAAGTATAGGAAGCCAGGCTGTTTTCAAAGGAGGAACTGCGGGACAAGCATAGGAGATGACATTGGGAAAAGTAAATACCATGGCAGGGATTCTTTTTTGCATACCCTGTGCATCTATTATTCCTTATATTTGTGCTTGTGAAAATAATCGCCTTCATATTGTCTTTTTATGTTTTAGGGCTTAATTTTTTAGCCTGTACTGATAGTACATCTACCTTAAATACTGATGCAGAAATCTCGGTGGTTAATTTTCAAGACATGGATCCAGATCATCCTCATGATCAAACGGCAGATCTCTGTCCTCCTTTCTGCAGCTGTCATTGCTGCCATGTACACACTGTAAAATTTGATTCGGCGGAATTTCAACCTTTAATAGTTAATATCTCTTCTGAGCTATTTCTTCACTTTGGTAGTTTAGGAAAAGAAATTCCTCATTCTATTTTACAACCTCCAAGAGTTTAATTCAATTTAGAAGGATACTTATATCCTTTTTTTAATCCTATTATCCTATTTCTTCCAGGACCTAATCGGCTGTATGGCAAATCCTGCAACACCCTGGAATACTTTAATTGAATTAAATTTTCTTTTATTATTAATAGAATCATATCATTTTCTATCAATAATAAATTTATTATTGGTCTACTTACCTTAGCTCTTATCGGTACCGGTATTTGGTCTATGGCTACTGTAAATCTGGGATCGGTGCCAGACATTACAAACAATCAGGTTCAGGTTATTACACAATCTCCCAATCTGGCTACCGAGGATATAGAACAATTTGTTACCTATCCCGTGGAACTTTCTATGGGAAACCTGCCCGGGGTAACGGAGATCCGTTCTGTTTCGCGCTTCGGACTATCGGTAGTTACCATTGTCTTTAAAGATGATATGGGCACTTACCTTCCCCGGCAGTTAGTGCAGGAAAAGCTTAATGAGTTAAGGGAAACGATTCCTGAAAAATTCGGAAGCCCTTCCATGGGACCAATTTCCACAGGATTAGGCCAAATCTATGAATATACGATCAAACCCCAGAAGGGATATGAAACTGAATATTCACCTATGGAGCTGCGAACCATTCAGGACTGGCTGGTGAAAAGACAGCTAACCCTTTTGGAAGGTGTTGTGGAAGTAAATTCATTTGGAGGTTCGATAAAGCAATATGAAGTGGCCATCAACCCTGAGAAGTTGAACAGTATGGGGATAAGCATTTCTGATGTATATGAAGCCCTTGCACGCAATAATGTGAATACCGGAGGAGCTTATATCGAGAAAAACAGGATGTCCAATTTTATACGGGGGGAAGGATTGATTCGTTCGTTAGACGATATCAGAGATATCGCGATAAGCACCGAAAACAGTATCCCGATAACGATTGGGGATGTAGCCGAGAATGTTCAGTTTGGGAGTCAGGTTCGCTATGGGGCATTTACCCAGGATGGGAAAGAAGCAGTAGGGGGTATGATAATGATGCTTAAGGGAGCAAACCCCAATGCGGTGATCCAGGATGTGAAAGACAGGATGGCTGAAGTGGAAAAATCCCTTCCTGAAGGCCTCAGCATAGATCCAATAATAGATCGTAGTGAATTGATAGAAAGAACTACCGACACGGTTAAAACCAATTTACTGGAAGGAGCCTTGATCGTTATTTTTGCTCTTGTATTATTACTTGGTAGTTTAAGAGGAGGACTTATTACGGCTACCACTATTCCATTATCCTTGCTTTTCGCTTTTATCCTTATGAAGCAATTTGGAGTTTGGGCCAACCTGATGAGCCTTGGTGCCATTGACTTTGGAATCATTATAGATGGTGCAGTTATTATTATTGAAGGCACCGTTTATGAAATACAAAAACGGATACGGGCCGGTAAAGCAAAATTCCATCAGGCCGATATGGACGAAGCTGCCTATGATGCCGGTAGCACGATGATGCGGTCAGCTTTCTTTGGCCAGATTATTATTCTAATTGTTTTCGCTCCAATTCTTTTCCTTACCGGGGTTGAAGGGAAAATGTTTAAACCAATGGCCTATACTTTTGGTTTCGCGATGATAGGTGCCATCTTCCTGTGCCTTACTTATGTTCCTATGATGTCGGCTTTATTGATGAAACCAGTCCGGAATAAGGATAGTTGGTTTGGAAAATTAGAGGATTGGCTGGAAAAAGTAAGTGATAAAATTATAGGCGGAATACAAAAAGTGTATATGCCTTTACTTAAAAGCGCTTTAAAACTAAAGCTGGTTGTTATAGGTACTGCTGTTTTTCTACTCTTTTTAGCCGGTTTCACTTTTTCAAAAATGGGAGGGGAATTCGTACCCCAACTTGATGAGGGAGATATTGCCATGCAGGCATTAATACGGCCGGGGAGTTCTTTAACTGAGTCTATTGAAGTGTCTAAGAAAATAGAGAATTTACTTTTGGAAAGCTTCCCTGAAATTAAAACGGTAACAGCCCGAATTGGAGTAGCAGATATACCCACCGATCCTATGCCTATGGATATTGCCGATATGTATATCATCCTGGAAAAAGATAAGGACAAATGGACTGCTGCTGATACCAAAGAAGGCCTGATAGAACAAATTAAGCATAAGCTTAATGAAAATCTAACCGGAGTTAATCTGGTGTTTACCCAGCCGGTGGAATTGCGATTTAATGAACTACTGGAAGGGGTTAGAGAAGATATCGCCGTGAAATTATATGGAAATGATCTGGATGTTTTGTCTGAAAAAGTCCAGGAAATGGCAGAGATCATTCAAACGGTACCGGGAGCAGGAGATGTTAATGCAGAAAGAACTTCTGGTTTACCACAAATGACAGTCAGGTATAACCGGGATAAAATGGCCCAGTATGGATTGGATATACAAAAGGTCAATGAGTATATAAGCACGGCTTTCGCCGGGGGCACCGCCGGGGGTGATCTTTGAAGGAGAAAAGCGCTTTGATCTGGTGGTCAGATTTGATGAAGACCATAGGCGAAGTATAGATGATTTACGGGGGATGTATATAGACCTTTCAGATGGAACTCAGGTTCCAATAAAAGAGGTGGCCAATATCGAATATATACCGGGACCAATGCAGATTTCCAGGGACAACACCTATAGAAGAACTTATGTTGGAGTAAATGCCCGGGGACGGGATGTAGAATCTGTAGTTAAAGATATTCAGCAGAAACTGGATGAAGATTTAGACCTACCTCCGGGTTACTATATTTCTTACGGGGGAGAATTCGAAAATCTTCAAAGTGCAAAGGATAAATTAGTGATAGTAGTCCCTATTGCGCTGTTCTTAATTTTTGTTCTTCTCTATTTCGCGCTAAACTCTTTCTCGCAATCAATAATGATATATATGGCCATACCCCTGGCTGCTATTGGAGGTGTCTTTGCCCTTTGGGTGAGGGATATGCCGTTTAGTATTTCAGCGGGCGTTGGCTTTATCGTACTGTTTGGAGTAGCCGTTTTAAACGGGCTGGTACTTATCAATAGGTTCAATTCTTTAAAGGAGGAAGGAGTAATCAGTATAAAAGACAGGATTTTCACAGGAACAAAAGAACGAATAAGACCAATTATGCTAACAGCAACAACAGATATTTTCGGCTTTTTACCAATGGCCTTTTCAACCTCGGCCGGGGCGGAAGTACAACAACCCCTGGCCACAGTAGTAATTGGTGGTATGCTTAGCGCTACTCTGCTAACTTTAGTAGTGCTCCCGGTGCTATATACTTTCGTAGAACGAAGATGGGAAAAGCAAAATCAAAATAAACTCAATGCTTCCGGTTCAGGATCACTTGCCACAATTTTAGTTATAGGCTGCATTTTGGGAGGAACCTTTGCCACAACGGCGCAAACAGCTCCCAAACCAAATGAAGAAGTTTTAAAAGATAGTCTACAAAGCATTAGCCTGGAAAAAGCGCAGGAAATGGCCATCCAAAATTATCCTCAACTCAAGGCCGCTCAGCTGGCAATTGAAAAGGAGGAGGTATTGCGAAAAACAGCTTATGATTTGGGCAGTACCCAGATCTTTACTGGAAAGGAAGAAGTTGGAAATGGTTCTGATGGCATTTACACTCAAATAGGGGTGCAACAGCAAGGGATAGATATTCTTGGAATTGTTCCCCGATTAAAGCTACAGAAGGAAAAAGTCACCCTTTCGGAGAAAGCTTTAGACTTAACTGCCATTCAAATCGAGCGGGAAGTGAGCAGGTCCTGGGCTTCGGTCTATACCAGGAAAAAGACCTATTATGTTTATAAAAAGATGGATTCTGTTTTCGAAGATGTGGAGAGGGCCGCAAGATTAAGATTTGAAACTGAAGCCACCTCTAAATTAGAATATCTGGCTACCTCCAATCAGGGGAATGAGGTGAAAATACAGTTAGAACAGTCCTACCGAAATTACCTGAAAGCACTACAGCGTTTAAATCTTTGGTTAGTTAGCGACACCTTGTATGATGTACCGGATGTTTCCAGCGAAGTATTAGATAAACCCCTTGATTTTCTTTCTGATTCTCTGGATAGCCATCCCGTGCTTCAGATTTCTGAGCAAAGATTGGCTGTGGCAAAAGCCGTCACCAAAGAACAGAAATCTAAATTCCTGCCGAAATTTCAGGCACAATATGCAAGGCAGGAAATCAGTGGACAATCGGGTTTCTATCAATACCAGGTGGGGCTTGAAATTCCACTATTCTTTGGACCCCAATTAGGTCGTACCCAGGAAGCAAAAGTAGACCGAAAGATCGCGGAACAGAATTTATATCAGGATAAACTTGAATTGGAAAAGGCATATATAAGTATGCGGGAAGAATTCATCAAATGGAGGAACTCCTGGAATTATTATAAAAATGAAGCCCTTCCCCTGGCTAAGGAACAACAGGAAGGTTCGGTATTAGCTTTTAAGGAAGGTGCTATAGGTTATGTGAGCTTTCTGCAAAATATCAGGGATGCTATTCGCATTGAAGTGGATGCCTGGGCAGCCTTTAATGATTATCTCGATAGCCGCTACCAACTGGAATATTACCTTGAAAATTCAAATTAGAACATTAAGATCACGCTATGAAAAGAACAATAAATATATTATTAGCCGTCTGCGTAGTTAGCTTGCTATTCGGATGTAAAGATACTTCGGAAAGCAGCAATAATAAAGATGAACCTGAGATTCCAAAAACAGAAACTGAAGCGAAGGCTGAAGAAGGAGGAATGCGATCGGTGCATCTTTCAGAAATGAAATTCAATAGTTTAGGGATAAAAGTAGATACCTTAACCACTAAGGCCCTTTCCGGAATTGTTGAGGCTAATGGTCAGTTAGAAGTGCCACCGCAATATGAGGCTACCGTTACGGCTATTTTAGGGGGTAATATTTCTTCTATAAAAGTTATTGAAGGAGATGAGGTGAAGAAAGGGCAAACCCTGGCCTATCTTTCTCATCCTGATTTGACCAGAATTCAGTCAGATTATATTAATGCCTATAGCAGGATGCAGTTTTTGGAAAAGGATTTTGAAAGACAAAAACGCCTTTATGAAGCTGAAGTAGCTTCCGGGAAGAGCTTTCAGCAAACTCAATCAGATTTTCAATCGGTAAAAGGGGAGGTACTTGCCTATGAATCTCAACTGCGTCAGTTAAATTTAAATCCATCCCGGGTGAGTAATGGAGATCTTTACGAATATATCCCGGTGGTAAGTCCTATTGCTGGTTATATAGAAAAAGTAGTGGTTCAAATGGGACAATATGTAGAACCTCAAACCAGCATGTTTTTGGTCGTGGATAATGAACACGTGCATGCAGATTTAATGGTTTTCGAAAAAGATATCTATAAGGTGAAAGTAGGCCAGAAGATGTCTTTTACTCTGGAGTCGGTTCCCGGCATTAATTTAACTGGAGAGATCTATTCTGTAGGTAAACAATTTGAACAAAATCCGAAAGCTATTCATATACACGCTGAGATCGATAATAAAGTAAATTACCTGATTCCGGGAATGTATATTAAAGGTAGGATCCATACGGGAGAAGAAGCCGTGCCCGCTCTCCCGGAAGAAGCGGTGATTGAGGAAGAAGGCAAACCCTACATATTTACAGCGCAAAAATTACAGGAGAAGGACAAGACTGGATGGGAACTTATTCCGGCTGAAGTAAGAACAGGAATTACCGAGAATGGATGGGTAGAAATTAAATTCCTGGAGCCCCTGCCGGAAGGTACTTTAGTTGCCTATGACAATGCCTATTATCTGGTTTCAGAAATGCAGAAGAGCCAGAACTCTCATGGACATTAAAATGAAAGAAGTCATTAAATTTATGAGGTTCGGAATTGGGCTTTATCGAAAATGGGATAACAGGTATGAATACCCAAAGAGGAAATAAAGGGGGAAATAGGGGAAAGGAGATCACATTGTCTTTCTCAATCTAAAAATGTTTTAAAATGACTGAAACAGAAGAAACTTTAGAGGCACACAAAGTTCGGCCCACGGCTATGCGTATCTTAATCTATAAATTTCTGGCCAATAAGAAACGGGCTGTAGCTCTCACAGAAATTGAAAGGGCCTTTGAAAAAGCTGATCGTGCTACTTTATCACGAACGATAAGAACCTTTGAAGGGAAGGGAATTGTACATCAAATAGACGATGGTACAGGAGTACCCAAGTATGCGCTTTGTGAAACCGGATGCAACTGTGAAGTAGAGCAGGATTTGCATATTCATTTTCATTGTAACAATTGTGATGAAACTATCTGTTTGACAGACCATAAAATTCCCCATATCAATTTACCGGAAGGCTATCTGGCGGAAAATGTGAACCTTGTGGTGAAAGGAATATGCGAGAAATGTAATGCCTGATCACGATTGTAAAGAGGATTTCGATAAAAAGTCAGCACAAAGAGGAAAAGCTCAATTATAACCCTTCCTTTTTTGAAACAACAAAATTCATTTTTGTCTTAGCAGTTCTAATTCTGTCATTAGTTCGTTTCTTTAGGTTACTCACAGCCGACTTTATCATTATAAATTTTAAAGAAAAAATCAGTAATATCCGGGATGAAGTGAGGATTGTAGATTAGATTATTTATTTCCGCTTCTTGTGGCCAGTTTTTTAAAGAAACGATTCAAAAAGCTCTTTGTTTTCTTTGATTTTAGATAAATCAGGATATTTTCATCTCCATAATAAGAACCGATTCTGGCCGCTCCGCTATCCAGGGCCATTGCCTGACAGCTGGAGACAGTCACATGCTTACTATACATGATATTAGGTCGTCGTGTTTTTATATTCTTTAAATTTCTTAATCTGAATATTCTTAATCATCAAAAATGCACTGATTATGGTTATGATGTTAATTGAAGGAATGATGAATACTACAGGGACTACATTTACTCCATTTATGGCCATTGCAATAATTTTCGCTGTTAATGCAGTCATGAGTATTGACAAAAAAATAATATAGGTAGTGGCATAAAGATAACCCATGGGTTTTTTCTTTATCAGAAAAAGTCCGACTATGAAACTAATAGGCAATAACAAACCCAGGTCAAATCCTTGAACGATTAAAGTTGTGTAATGATTTAGTTCAGGTGGGTAAATTGTGCCTTGAATAAGAGGTGGAACAATAATGTTCAATCAAAGAAAGGCAATTAGTATTGAATTAATTATAAGAAACCAACTTACAAAACCGGTTGGTGTTTTACTTGAGAAATACTCAGCTATTCTTGAATATTCGAAAGATCGGAGTGTTAGAAATAGAGCAAAGAAAGATAATCCCATCAATAGCACATAGGCCAGGAACATGATGTTAAACATTGCCATTGATGTGTAGAATAAAAAAGTTACAAGGAAGTATCCCAGGGTGCCACTTAACAAAAAATGGTGATGAATTAATTGTTTTCGAAAACCAACCAAAGAAACCAATAAGAGCGGAACTCCAATAAATAGTGTAACATAGACGGTAGTTTGTTTAGTGGAGCATTGTTTTTTTCATTTTTACACTCTCAATTAGAAATAGTTACTTTAAATTTTACATTAGTGATATTTAGAAGGTTAATTTCGGTTTCAGGGTTACTATATTCCTGAACCATTGTTAGTGTGAAATTCCCTTTTATCGTATTGCTTTCAGAATTGTATTCCGTAATAGTAAGTTGTGAGTTGGATTCCGGGTCGAGCTTATAAAGGCTTGTAATAACATCCCCACCAACGGTTGTATAGTATTTAGCCTGGGCACCTGATGAGTCATAGGTCCCTTCTTCTTTAAATTTTATTTTAAATACAACTACCTGTTCATCACCTAAGCCAAGTAGGGTTAAGGTATCTTTTCCTGATCAAGGTAAACTTCAGGGGCTCCGTTCCAATTTTCTTCGTTTATTGTCGCTGAGATAAAATCAGATTCTCCATTGGTATCATTATCGTCATCTTTACTACAGGAGAAAATACCAAGTTTTTCATATTTTCTTGAAAATCTACCTGTTAATGAAAAGGAAGAAATTTTTTGATAGTTTATCATAGTGCCTTAGCTTCGGTATTTTTTTAATATATTATTGGGCAAAGCCAATTGGTTGAAAAGAACCGTCTGATTTTAGATTAAACAATATTTAATCTCCACCAAAACGAAAGGATAAAACTCAGCTCAAAAGGAAACGGAATAAATAGTATGCCAAAGGCTACGGTTTATGCCGTAGTCTTTTGATGGGTGTTTTACCGGGTTTAACTTGATAGAATATTGGATAGGAGAGGAGTAGTGGAGAAAATATACTTTTTACAGGTACCTAATCAGCAGGTATATTTTTGAATGTAAAAAATTCTGGAAAACAAATAGGGAACCACGCTGTTACCTGCGACTCCCTATTAATATTCATTGTTGTACATAAATGGTACTATAAATGTATTGACTTCTAAACCTATTCCAAACTCATTGCCTTTTTTTTTTAAATTTTATATAGTAATGAATACCTGGTCTAACTAGTATGTGTTAAAAAGGAAGTAAAAGAAGGCTCCTCTACCAAAATGCGGAGCAAATAGGTGAATTTTCCAGGATTGGTATTGTACATGTTTAGACATAAATGCCCCTATCCAAAACTTGTTTGGAGACTACTTCTTTTTCAAGAACAATATTTCAGGTGAGTTATAAGGTATATCCAATTAAAATATATTTAGTTATTCCTGAAATACCTATGTAAGGAATTCGATTTAATACTGCCGATTCCCTGAAAAATTATTTAGCTTTTATATATTCGACATACACACATTCTAGAGATCTTTGAAGCCAATAAAATAGTAACTTTAATAAATATTTAGAGTTTAATCCTGGGATGGAAATAAGGCTATAAATCTTCACATAAGGGATGAACACAAAATAAACCTTCAGTACCATGGATACAAAACTGGATAAAAGAACAGTAAAACTGGAAAAGTATGATTCTCGGGGAGTTCAGACCCTCTTCAGAACCCTTTCAAGAAATCATTACAACCTTTTAAAAATGGTTGATAATAAGGCCAGAATCGTTCTGACTGTAAATTCAATCATAACTTCTTTACTAATAGGAATTCAAGTGCTAAATGTCGAGAGTGCGGGGGTGAAGGAAAATTATGGAATAAGGATTTTAGTTATAGGTGGTTTATTATCGATGGTCATGGCTTTGTTGAGTATG
>NZ_FOVL01000009.1:0-108487 GCF_900115145.1 Salegentibacter flavus
TTGCTCTTTAGGGTCTTTTTGCCTTTACCATTACGTTTGTTACCAGCTTTAGAGCCTTTCTCTTCATCTGAAAGATGGGAGGACATCTCTGCTTCCAGCGCCTCTTCCATAAACTCCTTAAGCATCGGAGCAAAAGCGCCATCTTTGCCGGTTAGGGATTCTCCTGATAAAAATTGTTTTAATGCTTTTTCCTTTAATTCTTTAATCTCTTCTTGTGTCATAATCTAGTCTAAAAATTTTAATTTAATTTTCAAAGTCTAGACAGACTTGAGATTACACTCTCAAAACTTCAGCAAATTTTGCTACTCAGAATACTGCAAAACATATGACTTCTCCTTTATAAAAAAACAACTCGGTTCAGGTACTTCTTTTATAAATATTCCTTTTCAAGATTTGACTGATAAGGATAAAATCCTTTTCGATCTTATAAAAATAGATCTGTTCAAGGGTATATCATTTAATGATCATATACGTAATAAAAGTAAAACTTCGAATAACTTAAGGATTCTTACCGAGAAAAGCCTGGTAGAGAATGTAATTTTAAGATTAATTGAAATGAAGCCAAATTTTTTACCTAATTTTGGTTTAGCCAAGCATTTATCTAAATTTTATTCGATTTTCACGAAAAAAGAGAAAAGAGAGCTTAAAGTCCCTGCTGAAATTTTGGAACGATTTAAGGAAATTTCCAGAACGGATTAAGATACCTGTTATCAAAAATCATTCGGTAATATTCTGGAATAAGCAAAAATTCTGATTAATCTGTAGCAGGGTCCTACTAAATGGCGGCGATTCAATCTTGTAGGTATATCAAATTAATAAACCTCTTATCTCACCTGAGAAGTATCATTTTCATTCTAACTCAGAGAAACAGACTTAAAAAATTACATCCAAATATTAAATGCTTTGAATAGAATATTTTTGACATCATTCTTCTTTATTATTTTAGGATAACAGGATTAGGAATTAACTAGAACATTTTAAAAATATTTCTTTTTATACCTATTAGAAATGTGTGCCCAAGGAAAGCCAAGAATTCTAAAAAATATTTTATTTAAAAATTTATTTTTATTTAAATATAATTTATCAAACCAAATAATTCGTTGCAATAAAACAGCCTTCGTAAATCTTTCAAAGAATGGCAAGAATTTTAGATAATGTTTGTAGTAATAAGTGCTTTTTAGTACAATATAGTCAGGCAAAAATTTTTCTGAATTCTTTTGTTTTTGGATGGAGGAAATGTGTTTTCTATACTTTAAACTACAGAAATCCAAATAATGAAGCTTTATTCCATTTTGTGTCATTTTTAATAAAATTGGACGATCTTCCCATAGCTTTGGTTCCTCGTCATAAAGGCCTATTTTGTTAAACACCGCTCTTTTTATAATTAAAGTTCCCGCCAATACTTTATTACTTCTTAACAGAATTTGAAACTGATCTTCAGCGGTTGCAGTAGGATCATTTAATTTAAAATGTGATAGTGGACGAAGTGGTTTTTTATTCTCCATGGATAAAGAGCCATTGAACCATTCTACATTAGAATGAAGCACTTGTATATCTGGATCTTCTTGTTCATTAATATAATCGATATATTTTTGTGTACTATGCGGAAGCAAAGCATCATCTCCGGCAACTATTCTAATCCATTCTCCCTCAGCATTTTTTATTCCGCGGTTACAATTGGCAGGAATTCCCTGATTGACTTTTGCTGTAACTAATTGAGCCCTGACAAATCTTGTTTTATTTTCTTTTATCCAATTCTCACAAATTTCAACCGTATTATCGTTAGAGGAATCGTCACTTATAATAAGTTCAACGTTCTCGTAGGTTTGATCCTTTGCGCTTTCCAAAGTTTCAAGAACAAATTTTGAACTGTTATAGGTAATAACTATTATTGAAACTAAAGGATGTTTTGGATCTTTCTTCACTACTCTAATTTATAGGTTTCTGTTGTTACTCTATCATCCTTTTTCTGTTCTTCTTTTGCCCAAGGGGTACAATAAAGAGGAAACCTTAGGATAACTGCCGAAAAAAGTTAGCATTTCGTACTTAAAATCAGTCAAATATTTTACGTAAAAAGATTTAAAATCTCTGTTACTTCTTCTATTTCGTTCACATTCATTACGGGACTTAACGGCAAACTCAATACCTCATCATGAATGCGCTCCGTTATTGGAAAGCTCAAGTGAGCATATTCCTTATAAGCATTTTGTTTATTTGGCGGAATTGGGTAATGTATTAATGTTTGAATTCCATTATTTTTCAAATATGTTTGTAATTCATCTCTTTTTTTTATGCGAATAACAAACAAATGCCATACATGTCCTTTTTCCTCTATAACTGAAGGCATAATGATCGCCGAATTTTTAATATTCTGCAAATAATAGTTGGCAACTCGTCTTCTTTCTAAAATATCTTTTTGAATGTATTTCAGTTTAACATTAAGAAAGGCTGCCTGGATTTCATCCAATCTTGAGTTTAACCCCTTAAAGATATTTTCATATTTATTAAGAGAACCATAATTGCGCAAAGCCTCAATGGTTTTTGACAATGTTTCATCATTTGTAGTTACGGCTCCGGCATCACCTAAAGCCCCTAAATTTTTACCCGGATAAAAGCTATGGCCAGCAGCATCGCCAATACTTCCCATTACTTTTTCCTTCCAGATGGCGCCATGAGATTGTGCACTGTCTTCTACCAGTTTAAGATCATACTTTTTACAAATAGCTAACATCTGATCATTTATGGAATTTTGACCATACAGATGAACTGTTAATATTGCTTTTGTTTTTGGTGTAATGGCCTCTTCTATTCTTGAAGAATCCAAATTATAAGTATTAATATTTGGATCAACAAAAACGGGAATTAAATCATTGTCAGTTATAGCCAGTACTGATGCAATATAAGTGTTTGCAGGCACTATTACCTCATCTTTTCTATTAATGATTCCAAGTTCTATATAAGCTTTAAATATTAATCGAAGTGCATCCAACCCATTAGCCACCCCTAAGGAAAATTTTGTCCCACAGAATTCAGCATAATTTTGTTCAAATGTTTCCAGTTCTTTCCCCATCACATACCAACCTGAATCTATAACCCTGTTGGCTGCTACCTTTAATTCCTGCTCAAATTGAAGGTTAATTTTATGTAAGTCCAAAAATTTAATCATTCGTAACTTCTAAATCGTTATTATTCCACTTAAATCTTTTGCTGGTCTCCTTATGAATAAAATTCAAATCCAAAATTTCACCATCCTTTGTAATATATCCAACCAATTTCGCAGGATTACCAACCCATAATTCATTTTTACCAACAGATTTTGTTACTACAGCACCAGCACCAATCAGCGAAAATTCGCCTATTTCATTTCCTGCAATAATAGTGGCATTCGCACCAATGGATGCGCCATTTTTAATTAAAGTTTTTTTAAAAGAATATGGATATTTTTTTGATCTAGGCACCATGTCATTTGTAAATGTAACGTTTGGCCCTATAAAAACATTATCTTCCAATCTTGATCCATCCCAAATTTGGGTACCACTTTTTACGGTAACGTTATCACCGATAACCACATCATTTTCAATAAAAACATGGGAATTTATGTTACAATTTTCCCCAATTTCAGCATTAGGCAAGACTACTACGAATTGCCAAATTGTTGTCCCTTTACCAATATTTTCTGATTGAACATCTGATGATTTATGACAAAAATATTTCATTTTTTAAATTCTAAAAATTCATCGTGATCTCTTATATAATCGCTTTCATCATATTTATGTGAGGCCAAGACCAAACATATGGAACCCGAAGAAAAATTATCCAATTCGCGCCATAGCCCCGGAACAATATGAAGTGCAAGATTAGGCCTGTTTAAATTAACTGTTTTTCTGTTTTTACCATCATCTAAAATTACATCGAAACTTCCGCCGGCTGCAATTAGATATTGCTCCAATTCATAATGTGCATGCCCTCCTCGTGATTCACCTCCCGGCACATCATATAAATAATACACTCTTTTAACATCAAAGGGAATATTTATACCATTTTCTATAACGGTAATATTTCCTGCATAATTATGAACTTTAGAGACATCGATTATAGAACAATCAAAGACTGTATTATTTTTTAGCTTCATTTTTAATCATTTTGAATTTATCAAAATCTCTAATATAATCACCCTCATCATATGGTATGGAAGAGACTATTAACGCCAATGAATTAGTGGAAAAATTATCCATACTCCTCCATAATAGATTAGGTACATAAAGTCCATAATATGATCTATTTAAACTGTATTTCATTTCCTTTTCACCATCATTTAAAACTAAATCAAAACTACCAGAGAGTGCAATTATAAATTCCTTGGATTCTTTAAAAGCGTGACTTCCTCTCATTTCTCCCCCAGGCACATCGTAAATCCAATAAGTTCTTTTAATCTTAAACGGAATATGGTTTTCCTCTTCTATAAAAGAAAGGTTTCCACGAGGGTCCTCAAGTTTCGGAAGGTCGATTAATTTAACGTTCATATTCTCTCAAAATGGTTTGAAGATATTCCCCGTACTTACTCTTGCCATATTTTTTAACCGCCACTTTGATTTCATTTTTTTTGATGAAATTATGTAAAAACGCGACTTCTTCAACACAACCAATCATCTCACTTTGTCTATTTTGCAATACTCTTATAAATTCCGTAGCGTCATCCAAAGACTCTACAGTTCCTGTATCGAACCAGCTCATTCCTCGGGTCATCACTCCTACTTCTAATTTTCCGGCCTTCAGGTACATTTGGTTAATAGTAGAAATTTCTTTTTCTCCTCTGACTGATGGTTTAACTTTCTTAGCAAATTTCACTACGTTATTATCATAAAAATAAAGCCCCGGCACAGCATATTTAGATCTCGGTTCTTTAGGTTTTTCTTCTATACTAATAGCCTTGTTATTCTCATCAAATTCAACAACACCGTAACGCTGTGGATCTTTAACAGGGTAGGCAAAAATTGCAGCTCCATCGATGTCAACCTTACTTCTCAAAAGACTGCCCAGCCCATTACCATGAAAAATATTATCGCCCAGTGCCAATGCAACTTTATCGTCACCAATAAATTTTTCACCTATTACAAAAGCCTCTGCCAGGCCATTTGGCTTTTCCTGTACTGCATATTGGAAATCACAACCAAGCTGAGAGCCATCACCTAATAGTTTTTGGAACGATTCTTGATCTTGAGGTGTGGTTATAAATAATATTTCTTTAATTCCCGCTAACATCAATACAGATAATGGGTAATAGATCATTGGTTTGTCATAAACTGGAAGCAGCTGTTTACTTACCGCTATTGTTATTGGGTATAATCTTGATCCACTTCCTCCTGCTAATATAATTCCCTTCATTCCTTCTCGAATTTCACTGATTTAAACGAATTAACACGAATGGTATTGCTCACTATAATAGTCTTTATAAGTACCTCTAGTAACATTATCTAACCAGATTTCGTTTTCGAGATACCAGTCGATTGTTTTTTCGAGACCTTGTTTGAATGTCACTGAAGGTTCCCAACCAAGCTCTTTATTAATTTTACTGGCATCTATAGCATACCGCTTATCATGCCCGGGCCTATCTTTTACATAAGTAATTAACTTGGCAGATTCGCCTGCTTTTCGGTCTAATTTTTTATCCATAATTTGGCAAAGCATATTGATCAAGTCAATATTCTGCCATTCATTAAAGCCACCAATATTATAAGTTTCATTAATTTCACCTTTATGGAAAGCAAGATCAATAGCTTCCACGTGGTCTTTCACGTACAGCCAGTCCCTGGTATACTTTCCATCCCCATAAACAGGTAGATCTTTATTATTCATAATATTATGGATGAACAATGGAATTAGTTTCTCAGGAAACTGATTGGGTCCATAATTATTTGAACAATTAGAAATTATATAGGGAAGTCCGTAAGTTTCTCCATAGGCCCGCACGAAATGATCTGAACTTGCCTTGGAAGCCGAATAAGGTGAGTTTGGATCGTAAGCAGTAGTCTCTGTAAAGAATCCTGTTTGACCTAAGCTCCCGTAAACTTCGTCGGTACTGATATGATAGAAGAGTTTATCCTTAACATCTTCCTTCCAGGCTTTTTTAGCTGCATTTAACAGGTTCAAAGTCCCGATAACGTTAGTCTTAACAAAAGCAAGTGGATCGGTGATAGAACGATCTACATGTGATTCTGCCGCCAGATGAATAACCCGGTCAAATTTATATTCATCAAAGAGCCTGTCAATACTTTCAGCATCGTTGATATCGGCTTTTAAAAAGGTATAATTTTTAGATTTCTCAATATCCTTTAAGTTTTCAAGATTTCCGGCATAAGTCAAAGCGTCCAGATTAAAAATATTATACTCAGAATATTTATTTACAAATAACCTTGCGACATGCGAGCCAATGAACCCGGCTCCACCGGTTATTAGAATTCTTTTATTTTCTGACCTACGATTTACACTCTTATTTATTTTCATTCTGTCCACTCGGTAATAAGATTTTTCTTATTTTTCAAATCTGCAGTTGTTAGGCTTCAAAAATAGGTTTTCTGGGGTACTAAATCCTAATTTAATCTTAACATAAAGTGTGCTGATATTATGAAAACTCTTTCAAATATTAAAAATTTTTAATTTGATTTTTGATATTAAAAATTGCAGAATACCAATTCAATTCGATTAAATACGTTATTTTTCTTCTTAACTTAAAGTCTTGATAACCGAAATTATTTAAAAATTCGCTTGTTGCCGGTTTTAAAAGATGTCCATACTGCGAATCCATTTTCCATTTATCCACCGATCCTTTTTTAAAAGAAAAATTAAATTTAAGAGGCTTTTCTTTTAAAATGGACTCTCCAAAAGAAGTTTGATTCACCAATATTTCATATTTGACGATTTTCATATTTAAAGATATTTTCCAGTTTAGAAGGTTTAAATATGAAACATACCACTCTTGCTCAAATTTATTTGGCAAATATTTCCATCTCTTCCATGCGGAATATAAAACGGCTTGAGGGTGTCTTACTAAACCAATATTATAAAATTCAATAACATTTTTATACCTGTTTTGAAAGTCTGCAATTAGCTTTAAATTTGATTCGTTGTAAAGATGATGAGGGCTTTTCTCAATGAATCGCGGCCCAAATTTAGAAATTAATTTATAATAGAACCATTCAAAATCTTCCTGTTTGGAATCTTCAGTACAATGTATTTCAGGAAGACCGTTCTCTACAAAAAAAGAATTTAAACTTTCCACTGCTTTTGAAACTGAAAGAGGAACTACAGAACGATACATACTTTCCTGAGGCTTTTTTAAAATAGAAGCTACTTTTGTCCAGTATAGCGTTTCTTCTTCTTGATGTTCAGTATAAGTCACTGTCTTGAATCCATAATTCTTTTTAAAATAGTTTTGAACCGCAGTCGATCCGGCCGATTTGGTGGATAAAATTGTTATATGCTTCACTAATTTAATTATTTTTTCTTTTTAAAATCAAAGAAGATAAGTCTTTAAGCAACTTCTAATTACTTTAATACTTAATCCATACCGATTGCCAATATTTAAAATCTTCTGGGACATGATTAATTTTATGAGGCTTACCAAAAACTTGAAGCCAAATTAGCATTATAAATTTTTGCACTATACTACCATCCCCGCTGCAACGGTTTCGTTTGTATTCTCATCAATTAAAATAATACTACCGGTATTACGGTTATCCCTATAGGAATCCAGCATTAACCTTCGGGTAGTTCTGATCTTCACCCTAGCAATATCATTCATCTCTAAATTGGAATCTTCACTATCTCTTTCAAAAGTGTTGATATCCATTTTATACACAACTTCCTTAATTATCGCTCGTTCTTCATTTGAAGTATGCATTATGGTATATTTTGCTCGGGGTTTTATAGCATCGTTGTTCAACCAGCATAGCATGACGTCAAATTCCTGCTCCATCTCAGGCTGATTATTCTTCTTTACGATCATATCTCCCCGGCTCACATCTATATCGTCTTCTAAAGTAATAGAAATACTCATCGGGGCATAAGCTTCTTCCACCTCCTGCTCCCCGGCATTGATCGATCTTATCTTAGAGGTAAACCCTGATGGCAATACAGCGACTTTATCCCCTGTACGATAAATTCCACTGGCGATTCTTCCTGCATAACCTCTGTAATCTCTGAATTCCTCAGTCTGCGGGCGTAGGACGGTTTGGACCGGAAAACGTGCATCTATCTTATTGATATCACTGCTAATATGAAGATTCTCTAAAGTACTCAACAATGTTCCGTTCTGATACCATTCCATATTCTTAGATCGGTTTACCACATTATCCCCTAATAAGGCACTGATTGGAATAAAACGAACATCCTTCATCAAAAGCTTAGAAGAGAATTCCTCGAATTGAGCGATAATGTTGTTATAAACTTCCTCAGAATACTCTACCAGGTCCATTTTATTGATACAAACAATTAAATGCGGAATATTCAGCAAAGAAGCGATAAAAGAATGACGCTTTGTTTGCTCAATCACCCCGTGACGTGCGTCGATTAGGATCACCGCTGCATTGGCAGTAGAAGCTCCGGTTACCATATTTCTGGTATACTGAATATGCCCCGGAGTATCTGCTATAATAAATTTACGTTTAGGCGTGGTAAAATACCGGTAAGCTACATCTATAGTAATTCCCTGTTCCCGTTCATCTTTTAAACCATCGGTAAACAGTGCCAAATCCACCCCATCGTGACCTTTTTTTGCACTCGTATTGCTCACCGATTCCAATTGATCTTCAAATATAGATTTAGAATCGAATAAAAGCCGGCCTATAAGGGTACTTTTCCCGTCGTCTACGGAGCCTGCTGTGGTGAATCTTAGTAGTTGATTGTTATCTATCTGCATAATATTACTAATTAACGCGAATTAAAATCCGAATTATCGCGAATTCTGTGTATTAATTATTCTTTTATAAGTATAAGTAAGAGAAGGCTGACCAAAATTAATCAACATTCCTAATTCTTTCTTGGTGGCGGTTAAATAATTCTTAAGCTGAGAATAAAATAAAACAGGTACATACGAAACTGCTTTAATTTCTAAAATGATTTTATCAAAACAAATAAAATCAGCTCGGTAATATTTGTTCATTTTTTCATTATCGTAATAAATCTCTAACTTTTCCTGGCGCTTAAACGGAATGGACGATTTCATGAATTCTTTCTCCAAAGCTTCTTCATATACTGCTTCAAGAAATCCCGGACCCAATGCTCGATGAACTTTCATACAAGCCCCTATGATCTGATAGCTTTCTTCTTTAAACAATATTTTGTTATCGGACTCCATTAGTAAAAATTCGCTTATAATTCGAGAAAATTGGTGTGAAAACCATTCGCGTCAATTCGTTAAAAATTCGCGTTAATTCGCATCAAAAATACCCTTGTTTCTTACGATCCTCCATCGCCGTTTCACTCCTCTTATCGTCAGAGCGATCCCCTCTTTCTGTCTTCCGCATTGCAGAAACTTCCAGTACAATCTTTTCAAGCGTATCGGCATCTGATTCTATTCCCCCGGTGATGGTGATATCTCCCAGAGTTCTGAAACGAATCTTCTTCTTCTCGACTTTTTCGCCTTCTTCAAGTTTAAGGTATTCCGATATGGGAATCCAGGAATTGCTTCTAAAGACCACTTCTCTTTCATGGGCAAAATACAAAGAAGGTATACTGATATTCTCCCGCTTGATATAATTCCACACATCCATTTCGGTCCAGTTACTTATTGGAAAGGCTCTGAAATGTTCTCCTTCAAAATGTTTTCCGTTTAAAAGGTTCCACAACTCCGGACGTTGATTTTTAGGATCCCACTGTCCGAAATCGTCACGATGACTAAAAAAGCGTTCTTTAGCCCGTGCTTTCTCTTCATCCCTTCTTCCACCACCAATAGCACAATCGACTTTATTTGTCTCAATAGCATCAAGCAAAGTCGTAATTTGTAAAGCATTTCGGGTGGCGTTTTTACCTTTTTCTTCAGCTACACGCCCCTGGTCAATAGATTCCTGAACAGAACCAACGATGAGTTTCACTCCGAGACTTTCCACAAGATCATCTCTGAACTTTATAGTCTCCGGAAAATTATGTCCGGTATCCACGTGCATTAAAGCAAAGGGGATCTTACTCGGATAAAAAGCTTTTTTCGCCAGATGGGTAACCAAAATAGAGTCTTTCCCACCTGAAAACAGGATAACGGGATTCTCAAATTGGGCCCAAACCTCTCTTAAAATATAGATCGCTTCCGATTCTAATTCGTCTAAATAATTTAAATAATACTTGCTCATTGTACTGAAATTTTCAGTTTATCTTGAAGGTGTAAAACTATTCTTTTTATTGCTTCTTCCAAATTCTCCGATTCTGTTTTTATCTCTAAATCAGGGTTTTCGGGGTTTTCATAAGGCGCATCAATTCCTGTAAAATTCTTAATCTCCCCGGCCCTGGCTTTTTTATAAAGTCCTTTTACGTCACGGCGCTCACATTCTTCCAGGGAAGTATTGACAAAAACCTCTATAAAATCTTCTTCACCTATGATTTCTTTTATCAGCTCCCTGTCTTTTTTCAGCGGAGAAATAAAAGAGGCAATCACCACCGCGCCCGATTCAACAAAGAGTTTAGCTACTTCCGCGATTCTGCGGAGGTTTTCCTGTCGGTCTTCAGCCGTGAATCCCAAATTATTATTCAGGCCTTTCCGGATGTTATCTCCATCCAGAGAAAAAGTTTTAATTCCTTGTTCATATAATTCATGTTCCACCTGGTTGGCTATCGTCGATTTTCCGGAGCCTGAAAGACCAGTAAACCAGACTACAAAAGAGGTATGGCCATTTTGTTTATTTCTTTCCGTTTTTGATATATGAAACTCATGAGGAATTATGTTCTCCATTTTTAAATTTTTATATTTACTATGCTTGCTGTTCTTTAATTCTTTTTCTTCTTTGTTTCAGTCCGAAATCAATTTTATACCAGGCTCTTTCATGCAGGTAATACAAGATCATTTTGGTAACGACCTCTGCACCGCCCACCTTTAAACCTATCATAGGATCACCGGAAATTACCCAGGCCAATATCATAGTGTCGATTGTACCAACCACTCTCCAGGTGATGGTTTTGGCAAGATGGCGTTTCTTGCTATCGCCATCTTTGGTGATACCCGCTCTTATTTTGAACCAAACTCTTTCGTGCAAATAGTAAAGCAGCATTTTAGTAACTACTTCTGCAAAACCAATTTGCAAGCCGGTATAAGGATCTCCCGAGATCAACCAAGCCAGTAAAATAGTATCTAGGGTACCTATAAACCTCCAGGTAATACTTTTGGCGATATGTCGTTTATAGGACTTAGCCAAGATTGGACACTAAAAAGTAATTATTCAATAGGTTTTCTCTGTTATATCTCATAGAGGAACCGGTATTCTTGTCTATTACTTTTAATCCAACAGCTTCACAAATCGCCTGTCCGGCAGCGGTATCCCATTCCATGGTCGGCGCAAATCTGGGATAAACATCAGCCTCCCCTTCTGCAACAAGACAGAATTTCAAAGAGCTGCCTTTGGAAACAATCTCTACTTCTTTGTTGTATTTACTCTTAAGCTCATCTATATAATCCAGGGTATCCTGATTCATATGAGAACGACTCCCCACCACTTTTATTTTTTCTCCAACTTTGGATGGTTCGATCGCCTTAAATTCTGAGATTTCAGCCTCAAAGTCTTTCCCATCAGGAATAGTACCTTTCAGACTTTTTTGCTCCAGAACATCTCCAAAATAAAGTTCATTTTTTGCAGGCACATAGATAACTCCAAAAACGGGTTGGTTTTCCTTTACCAGAGCTATATTAACCGTGAATTCTCCATTTTTTTTGATGAATTCCTTTGTTCCATCTAACGGATCCACGATCCAGCACTCTTTCCAGTTTTTTCTTTCTAAAAAATCCAGCTGCTTATTCTCCTCGCTAATAATAGGAATACCGGTTGGAACAAGGTGCTCATTTATAATATCATTGGCTTTTTTATCAGCTATGGTAAGCGGAGAATCATCTTCTTTATTCTCAACTTGAAAATCTTCATTTTCATAGATCTCCATGATCTTCTTCCCACCTTCGATAGCCGCCTTGATTGTTGTTTTATATATTTCTTTCATTTACACATTTTTGTAAATCCACAAATTCATTAAAAAATCTAAGCTTCCCCAAGTCTCTTCTTCTCCAAGTCACCTCTTCCCCAAGTCTCCCTTTCTCCAGGTTAACAACATCACTTCGTCACAACTAATCTAACTCCCTATTGCATAAAACTCAAAGCCAATCTCTTCCTTTGTCTTTCTTTCCAATAACCTTCTTCCATCGAAAAGAAATGCCGGTTTAAGCATCTCCTCATAGATCTTCTTCCAGTCTAGTGCTATAAACTCATCCCATTCCGTTAAAACCGCAACGGCATGAGCGTCTTTGGTTGCTTCATAAGGAGTGTTCACCACTTTAACTCTGGCGCGGTTTTCTTCTGAAGACCGGGTGTTTAAATAATCCAGATCGGCATAGATCTGTTCGGTTTTAACTTTTGGATCATAAACCACGATCTCTGCCTGTTCGTTCAATAAGTAATCGGCAACATATATCGCAGCCGATTCCCGGGTATCGTTCGTGTCTTTCTTAAATGCCCAGCCTAATAAAGCGATCTTCTTTCCTGATACCGTATTGAACAAAGTCTGTACGATCTTAGCAGCAAATCTTCTCTTTTGATGATCATTCATCAGGATCACCTGCTCCCAGTAATCGGCTACCTCATTTAATCCAAAAGATTTTGAGATATAAACCAGGTTTAAAATGTCCTTTTGAAAACAAGAACCTCCAAAACCTACTGAGGATTTTAAGAATTTAGGTCCTATTCTGGAGTCCATTCCTACAGCTTTAGCTACCTCATTAACATCGGCTCCGGTTTTCTCGCATAATTCACTCATCGCGTTTATACTGGAGACCCGTTGTGCTAGAAATGCATTGGCGGTTAGTTTGGATAATTCAGATGACCAAACGTTAGTAGTAAGTAATCTTTCTCTGGGAACCCAATGGGCATAAACATCTACCAAAGCTTCCACAGCTTCTTTCCCTTCAGGTGTATCTATATCCCCGCCAATCAAAACCCTGTCAGGGTTCATCAGGTCGTCTACCGCAGTTCCTTCAGCTAAAAATTCAGGATTGGATAGAATTTGATAATTCACCCCGTTCCCGGTATTATCCAGGATATTCTTTAAGGCTTCTGCCGTACGTACCGGTAGGGTGGATTTTTCAACTACAATTTTATCGTTTTTAGAAACCCTGGCAATTTGTCGGGCACAAAGCTCGATATATTTTAAATCGGCAGCCATTCCTTTCCCTATTCCATAGGTTTTGGTAGGGGTATTCACCGATATAAAGATCATATCTGCCTTATCAATAGCAGCATCAACATCGGTAGAAAAGAAAAGGTTTCTGCCTCTGGCCTCTTTTACCACAGCCGATAGGCCGGGTTCATATATCGGAATGTTCTCTACGTCCTCATCATTCCAGGCCGCGATTCTTTCCTTATTTATATCTACAACTGTAACATCAATCTCAGGGCATTTCTGAGCGATAACGGCCATCGTTGGCCCTCCTACGTATCCTGCTCCTATACAGCAAATGTTCTTGATTTTCATTATTCGTTAGTTCGTTAGTTCGTGAATTGGTTAATTGGTTAATTGGTTAGAAATCCGAATTGCTATTTAGAATTAACCATAATTATTCACTATTTCTATTCCTCAAATATTTGATATATCCATTTGTCAGCCTGAGGCATGATTCTACTCGTTCTCGGAGCGACTTTAAAACCTCCTCAGAGATGTAGTTACAATCCTTTGCCTCAATACCATGGACCAATACCTCAGCTACCGATCCTCTCGCATTTAAAAGAAATTTAATATTCTCTTTATAATGATATCTTCCCCATCCTTCTGCAATGTTGGCAGTACCGGATCTCGCAGCTCTCAATAGCTGAGAATACAATTCAAAACGTTCAGTTTTCGGTAAATTAGTTAATATTTCCTTTTTTACATAAAGCTCTAAATCATAGCAAGCCTTCCAACAATCAAGATCCTCGAAATTTGTAGCCATATCTAAAAGTTTACCTAATTAACCAATCCCTAATCCCCAATTAACTAATTCACCATTCCCTAATCACAGCGTCACATCGTCACTCCATCACAAGGTCACAGCTTCACAACTTTTTATCACACCTATCTCCCAACACTCCCTTCACATCATAAACAACAGTACTTCCATTCTTCAGTTGTTCCAGATCGAGATCTAAGAACTCTTTATGAGCCACTGCTAAAACAACGGCGTCATAATTTTCCTTTGGAAGTTCTTTTAGCGTTTCGAGTCCATATTCATGTCTTACTTCATCCGGATTCGCAAGCGGATCATAGATAGTAACATTTGTCCCGTATTCCTTGAGGTTTTTGATCACATCTACCACTTTAGTGTTTCTTACATCCGGACAATTTTCCTTAAAGGTAATTCCCAGCACCAGAATACTGGAGTTTTTAACCTTCTGGTCATTTTGCAGCATTAGCTTCACAACTTCAGAAGCTACATATTGTCCCATTGAATCATTCATTCTCCTACCAGCAAGGATAATCTCCGGGTGGTATCCAATCTCCTGGGCTTTCTGAGCGAGATAATATGGGTCCACCCCTATACAGTGTCCCCCAACCAAACCTGGCTTGAAGGGCAGAAAGTTCCATTTGGTACCTGCCGCTTCCAATACATCCTGGGTGTCAATCCCCATCATATTGAAGATCTTGGCAAGCTCATTCACAAAGGCGATATTGATATCCCGTTGAGAATTCTCTATAACTTTGGCTGCTTCCGCTACTTTAATTGTCGGTGCTAAATGTGTTCCCGCGGTTATTACTTCCGCATAAAGCTCATCCACCTTTTTTCCTATTTCCGGAGTTGAACCTGCAGTAACCTTCAGGATTTTCTCTACGGTATGTTCCTTATCTCCCGGGTTGATTCTTTCCGGAGAATAGCCCACGAAGAAATCCTCATTAAATTTCATGTCACTGGCTCTTTCCAGAACCGGCACACATTCATCCTCGGTTACTCCGGGGTACACCGTAGATTCATAGATCACGATATCTCCTTTCTTAAGAACCTTTCCAACAGTCTCACTGGATTTGTAAAGCGGAGTAAGGTCCGGACGGTTATTTTTATCTACAGGAGTAGGAACGGTAATGATGTAATAATTACAGTCTTTTATGTCTTCCAGATCTGCGCTACAGAAAAGCCCGATTTGATTTCCACTTTCCATTCTCCACTCTCCACTATTATCTACTAATGCCGACTGCAAAACTTCATCTTCCACTTCCAGGGTAGAATCATGACCTGCCATCAATTCCTTAACCCGACCTTGATTGATATCAAATCCAACTACAGGATATTTAGTGGCAAAAAGTCTTGCCAACGGTAATCCTACATATCCTAAGCCTATAACGGCTATTCGGGGCGATGGCGAAGAGGCGGCAAGGGGATTGGGAGACTGAGATGTATTTTCTTCGTTGTTCATTTTTATATTTTACTTTAAACGCTGATTTATAAAGTCCATTTCGATGGGTTAATTCTCATATTAACCTACATTCCTAAAATGGAATCATATTTATCATAAATTAGTTTATGTTGTTCTTGATCAATATATTCGCAGGCAAGGGCATAATCCAGCCAAACCTGAGTTTCGGCGGCTTAGCCTTCACAATCAACTAATTTGGACACAAAAGATTTCGGATACTTTCGCTTCCTCCAGGCTTCAGCTAAATTACCAGAGACGGATCTTGACGATCTTCGTATTTGGTCGATTATTGAATATTTTTCTTCCTTACGAAATAATTTTGAGAGCCTAAAAACATCCATCCCTGCTTCAAAAGACAGCTGATATACCCTTAAATCTTTATGAGTTTCTATTTTGGCCATGATTTAATATTTTTTCAAAATCCATATTTTAAAAATCTCCATCTCTCCTGTTCCCCTCTTCTCCAAGTCTCCTTTTCCCCAAGTCTATCTCAAATTCTCCCAGTACCAACCCACCGCTTCTTTCAATCCCTTTTCGATATCATGACTCGGATTATACCCTAATAATTTCTCAGCTTTTTCAACCGAAGCATGAGAATGGGGAATATCTCCCGGACGATTAGGTCCGTGTTTTACTTCCACCTTTGCAATTTCAGCATCATATTCTGAAAGGTATTTTTTGAGAAACTGGGTAAGCTCAACCAGATTGGTTCTGTCTCCAACGGCTGTATTGTACACTTCATTTACAGCTTCAGGGTTATCGGTGGTCATTGCCAGCAAATTCATCTGAAGCACATTGTCTATATAAGTGAAATCCCGGGAATAGGTACCATCGCCGTTTATTACCGGACTCTCATGTTTCATAAACTGCATCACGAATTTCGGGATTACAGCAGCATAAGCCCCGTTTGGATCCTGCTTTCTTCCGAAAACATTGAAATACCGAAGCCCTATAGTATCAAAATTATAAGCCTTCTGAAAGATATCCGCATATAATTCATTTACATACTTGGTAATAGCATAAGGAGAGAGTGGTTTCCCTATCTCATCTTCCACCTTAGGGAGCTTTTCTGAATCCCCATAAGTTGAAGAGCTAGCAGCGTAAACAAAGCGTTTTACTTCCGCATCCCTGGCTGCAACCAGCATATTCAGAAATCCGGAAATATTTACCTCATTAGTTGTAATAGGATCATTAATAGACCTTGGCACCGAGCCTAATGCCGCCTGGTGAAGCACATAATCCACTCCTTCACAAGCCTTTTTACAGGTTTCAAGGTCCCTGATATCTCCTTCGATCAACGTGAAGTCTGAATCGTCATTAAATGCTTTTAAATTATATCTGTGCCCGGTGGCAAAATTATCGAGACAAATTACTTTAGCGTCAAGACTAAGTAAAGTTTCACATAAATTGGAACCAATAAATCCGGCCCCACCTGTTACTAATATCGTTTTTTCTTGAATTTTTTCCTTCGAAAAGTCAATCATGTAGAATTGGGAATTTTTAACATTTTAACAGCCGCAAAGATAAGTTTTCTTCTTTAGGCAATTACTAAAGAATCCTTAAAGCTTTAATAACGTCAAGAATCGTTTTATTTAAGGCCAACTAAATGGTTCTTATTGATTTTAAAACTCCAGCCGACCTGCAAAAACCTACAAAAGATTGCCACAGTCGGCCTTGGCCGACTTCGCAATGATGATGAAAAATTTAATTTGATTGCTTCAAAAAAACAGAATTCAGAGCATCAATATCACTGGAAGAAGTAAAAAAATATTCGTGTATTCGTAGCAACCTAATTTAAAAAAGCAAACCAAACTCCCATAGTAATGGTGATTGAGGCTGGTATTGATGTTAAGGTGGGATTGTTTAAAAAATCTACTCTAAAGTTTCACGCGAAGCCCGCAAAGATTCCGTAGAGGATGCAGACCTTAAATTGCAGGCTGATTTCCGGATATGTAATTTCTTTGCATTCTTGGCCTTTTGCTTCGCCTGCTTTGTGTGAAATCAAGTAAAATAATTTTCCCGGACAATTGTAATCAAAAAATATTTATGTAATCGTGGTAACCTTAATCAATCCACCCTAAAAAACCGAATCTATCCATTCAAGAGATTACCACAGGCGGCTCCACTTACTTCGCAATGAGGAAATAAATTTTAATTAGCTTACTCCAAAATAACAAGATTTAAATCCTCTATATCACCGATGGAGAGAAAAACATTTGTGTATTCGTGGCAAAATAAAGAGTGCTGCCTAAAATAGCAATCAATGAAGAAACACCCCCTGGGAATAATTTTCAAAAATTATTTCTTCCAGTAAATTCTAAGCCTGGAATTATTTAATCTGGTAAATCCATTTTCTATTAACTCCTCTTCTATATAATAAATTGAATCAGAGGACTTTGCCACAGGATAATAACCGCTTAAAATTAGAGCCTTAGGTGAGTTAGGAGATTTGTTTTCCAGTTCCCTAACAGGCCTATCTGTGTCAAGCGGTTGAAAGAATTCCAAAACACTTAAAGCACTTCCGGGATAAAGGTAATTAATAATATGACTTTTGTTTCCCCAGGTATGCACCTCTATACCTTCATCCTTTAAACTATCAACAGTAGCTTCTAAATCCTGGAGATATTCTTTCCTGATTTCGCTTGTCCTTACCCATGCCAACTCTTCGTCTAATTCCTTATCAAGATACCACAGCGGCAGATCTTCATATATGTTTTTTAGGTTTATACTAATCGAAAAAAATATCAGAGGCAGTAATAATATCGTATAAAATATTCTATCCTTTATAACTCTTATATAGAAAACAGCCGGAATTAGAACTATGATTAAACCGGACTTAATTAAACCTGTATTTGATCCAAAGGCTAAAACACTTAAAAATAAGAGATAAACAGATAAATGAAAATTGGTTTTCCCAAATAACTCCTTTTTATAATCTATCTGCCTGCCAACAACCAAAATAGTTAAGGCAATAAGGAATAAAATATAGGTTCTTGAAAACTTTTCATAACCTACTCCGAAGAAAAGAAAAAGCGAAAAAGCGAGGATTAGTACTATGATATAAACATTATCATTTCTATTTTTAATTCTTTTATAAAATTGAAGGAATAAAAAAAGTACGCCAAGATATATTATTACATATATAGCATCTATTCCATAATTTTTAAACAGTTCAACTGGATTATGATAATCATTGTTCCAATCAAAAAGTCCCTCTAATCCAGGATACTGCAATAAATAACCGCTAATAACAAATATAATTGAGAGTGCAACAAACAAAATCGGGTGCTTCAACCTGAGCGAAGACACGGATTTATGATGAACCAAATAAATGCTCAAAGAAATTAACGGAATTAAGATCAGGTTGGGAAGACGAATAAAAATTGCTAAAACACAAGCGAGGCTTAACAATAACAGCTTTCTTCCAGTTGGCTTTCTCCTGTAAAGTATCAATAAAGAAAAAACAAGACTTAAAAAGAAAAGGGAAAAAGTATCATAGCCGAGAATATTTGCATTTAATGGACTAATTAAGATTAAAATAATGGATATAAGAATTAAATCATTTTTATTTGGTTTCCGCTTTAAACTTATTAAGGGTATAACTATAGAAAGCAGGATTAATATCGCATTAAAAACCCGATAAATTATTATTTTTTTACCGGCAAAAAGGCTAGCTCCTTTAATGATATAGGAGCTGAGGAAAAAAGTAGAGGGATAATTTTCTGACGGGGAATCTAAGGCGACATTGAGATGGTAGAAGGAATCAGTAAAATCTATACCAAAGAATATTTTCGAGAAAAAATATATTAATCCAAAAGCAAAAAATAGAATACTGACTGTTTTATTAAAACTCAAGGTGAAAAATTTTAAGAGATATTTCTTAAGTACTGTGCATAATCGCCCTTTCCTATATCCCCGGCAAGTTTTATTAACTCATCTTTACTGATATACTTTTTGCGATAGGCTATTTCCTCTAAGCAAGCAATTTTAAGGCCTTGTCGCTTTTCTATTGTCTGAATAAAATTCGAGGCTTCTAACATAGAATCATTTGTCCCGGTATCCAGCCAGGCATACCCACGGCCCATAAGCTCTACATTCAGTTTATCTCTTTTCAAAAACTCCTGGTTAACGGAAGTTATCTCCAATTCTCCTCTTTTGCTGGGTTTACAGGCTTTAGCAATTTCCACGACTTCATTGGGGTAAAAATAGAGTCCGGTAACGGCAAAATTACTTTTTGGTTTTTCCGGCTTTTCCTCAATGCTTAACACCTTCTCATTCTTATCAAAATCTACCACTCCATAGCGTTGAGGGTCTTTTACATAATACCCGAAGACCGTGGCCCTTCCCTCTTTTTCACAGGCTTCAATGGCATTTTGAAGTAAGAACCGGAAACCCTGCCCATAGAAAATATTATCTCCCAGTACAAGACAGGCCGGTTGACCGTCAAGAAATTTTTCACCAATAATAAAAGCATCGGCAAGTCCGCGGGGTTCTTCCTGAACTGCATATTCAAGGTTTAACCCTAAATCCTTTCCCGTTCCCAGTAGTTTTTTGAATTGTTGCTGATCCCCGGGCGTTGTAATAATAAGAATATCCCGAATTCCAGCTATCATCAATACTGAGAGCGGATAATAGATCATCGGTTTATCATATATCGCCAGTAACTGCTTGGAAACACTTTTTGTAATAGGGTATAATCTGCTGCCGGTACCTCCGGCCAGTATAATTCCTTTCATAATTTTATCAATTGGTAGCTCCTTTAAGTCTGTCGCTTATTAATTCGTAGAGCTGTGGTAATTGTTCAAACCTGCCTATTTTCGAAATTAACAAATAAAAGCTGGCTCCAATAATCCCCCCACTTAAAAGACGGATTATATCCGGGTAAATCTCCAGGAAATTATAATCTATTCCCCATACCAGCAAAGCACTGATGAACGCAGCCGTGAGAATTGGAACTATATCCAGTAATTGGCGTATAGGCGAATAAAAAATATACTTCTGGGTATATTTCGCGTTAATAAAAAAAGCTACCAGGGAAAGTGCCACCTGTCCCCAAAGCAGCCCATATATCCCAAATGGTATTGCCAGTAAAACCGCCAGAACAATCAGAAATTTCTTGTAGACTTCCAGTTTTAAAAAAAGATCGCTTCTTCCGTAAACGTTTAAAATCCCCAGGTTATAGGAATGTAAAGGAAATAGTAAACCACTTAAACAAAGCACCTGGAAATAAGGAGCCGAGGGAAGCCACTTTTCGGTAAAAAGAAACCGGAACAGCGGTTCAGCCATAGCAGCCATGATCAGTAAAACCGGACTAACAACGAAGATGACCATTTTTAAAAGTTTCCTGAAAGCCTTCTTAAGCCTCTCAGGATCATCTTTGATCTCGACAAACACTGGAAAACTCACTTTATTAAGGGCGCGGTCCAGATTGGATACCGGTAACTGTTTCATAGTTTCCGCACGGGTATAAAACCCTAATTGCGCTGCTGAAAAATATTTCCCGATTACCACCAAAAATATATTATTGAAGAACCTGTTCAGCAAGTCGGCAAGACCAAGTTTATATCCGTAATCCCAATGCTTTTTAAATTTTATGGTATCAAAGTTAAGAGATGGATACCAGCCTGAATATTTCCATATCAAAATAAAACCCACCAATGCATTCACTAAACTACTATACACCAGGCTCCATACTCCAAAATCCTGAACGGCCAAAACAATACCTACTATCCCCGCAATTACCGCCGCCGGTAAAGCCACAAGAGTTTGGGTTCTAAACTTCATCTCTTTGGTAAGTTTGGCAAGTTGTACAGAAGTTGCCGCTGTAAAAAGGAAACTTAGACAGTAAACTCTAACAATATTGGTCAGGATAGGATATTCATAAAATTTCGCGATGAGGGGAGCAGAGATGAAAACCAGTAGGTATATCAAAAACCCGGCGAACAGGTTAAAAAAGAATACTGTGGAGTAGTCGGCATCATCTGCTTCGCGGTCTCTTATCAAAGATTTGCTCAAACCACTATCCAAGAGTCCGTTCCCCAGTGCTACAAAAACCGCTATCATAGCTATTAAACCAAATTCTTCGGGAAGAAGAATACGAGCCAGCACCAATGAGACCACAAAACCAATGAGCTGGTTCCCAAATTGCTGGGCAAAGGTCCACATCAGTCCGAATACAGCCTGTTTCCTTAACGACATTAAACTGGTTTAGCGAGGCTAAGTTAATCTTTTTAGAATAATCCCTTTCAGCTCAACCCGGCTAAAAAAAATTACTTAGTTTTAATTTCGCAATTATGAAACACACGCAAAAAATCAAGATCTGGTTCACCGATTTCTATAAAGGATTTGATCCTTATAAAAATTATTTAACAGAGCTCCTGCAGCCGGAATTTCTGCTGGAAGTTAATCCTGAAAACCCCGATTTCCTTATTTACAGCTGCCACGGAAAGGATTTTTTAAATTTTAACTGCGCACGGATTTTCTATACCGGCGAAAACCTGGTACCAGATTTCAACCTGTGTGATTATGCCATAGGCTTTCATCACCTGGAGTTTCATGACAGATACCTGCGTTTCCCTAATTATGCTTTTCTTCGGGATCAGTTTGAAAAGTTAGTAAGGTCCAAAACTTTTACTTCAGAAGATCTTAACCAAAAGAAACATTTCTGTAATTTTATTTACGCCAACGCTCAGGCCCACCCAGCCCGGGATGATTTTTTTCATGCACTGAACAAATACAAAAATATCTCCTCTCCCGGCAAACACCTAAACAATATGAACTTTGATATAGGGGAACGTTTTGCTGAAGACTGGATGTATACCAAACTTGCCTTTCAGAGCTCCTGTAAGTTCAGTATTGCTTTTGAAAATACTTCCACCCCAGGCTATGTTACTGAAAAGATCATGCACGCTTTTATCACCGGTACTATCCCAATCTATTGGGGCGACCCGGAGGTGGCAAAAGATTTCAATCCCGATGCCTTCATCAATTGCCATGATTTCAGGGATTTTGAAGAAGTTGTTGCTTATATAAAAGAGATCGATAATAATCAGGAACTTTATCTCAAAATCCTGAACGAACCGGCTTTTCGGAAAAACCGGGTACCTAAACATTTACAACTGCAGAAATTAATTGAATTCTTCGGAAATATTTTCGGCCAGAATGAAGAACAAAGGATAAAAAGACCTTTGTACGGCGCTTGTAAAAATTATGAACAGGAGCTAAAAAGTCGTGTAAACAAAAAAGGCGATTGGGAAAAACTGAAAGGCAGGTTTAAACTTTAATCAATATATTGCCTTTTATAATACTCCTGATAATTGCCGGAAATAACGCCTTCCATCCATGCGGAGTTTTCCAGATACCAATCCACTGTTTTTTCCAGACCTTCTTCAAAATTCACTGAAGGCTCCCAGCCCAATTCGTTTTTTATCCTGGAAGCATCAATAGCATAACGTTTATCATGCCCCGGCCGATCTTTTACGAAACTAATTAGGGTTTTAGATTCCCCTATTTCCCAACCCAGTTTTTTGTCCATGATTCCGCATAGAAGATTGATGAGGTCTATATTCTGCCATTCATTAAAACCACCGATATTGTAAGTGGCTTTATTCCTTCCTTCGTGAAAAACCAGATCTATAGCCTGGGCGTGATCTATCACATATAACCAGTCCCTGGTATATTTCCCATCCCCGTATAACGGCAGCGATCTTTTCTTAATAATATTATTGATAAACAAAGGAATGAGCTTTTCAGGAAACTGGTTGGGACCGTAATTATTCGAGCAGTTGGATATAACATAAGGCAAACCATAAGTTTCCCCATAAGCCCTCACAAAATGATCTGAAGCCGCTTTCGATGCAGAATATGGAGAATTCGGTGCATACGGACTGGTCTCAGTAAATAAACCAGATTTTCCCAAGGAACCATATACCTCATCGGTACTAATATGATAAAAAAGTTTGTCTTCGAAATTTCCCTTCCAGCATTCCAGGGCTGCTTCCATTAGGTTAATAGTCCCGGTAATATTGGTATCTACAAAGCTCTGCGGATCTGAAATAGAACGATCCACATGCGATTCTGCTGCCAAATGAATCACAGCATCGAAATTATACTTTTGGAACAATTGCTGCATTTCCTCTTTATCCCGGATATCAGCTTTTATAAAGCTATAATTCTCTTTCTTTTCAACATCCCTTAAATTCTCCAGATTTCCGGCATAGGTTAAAGCATCCAGATTGAAGATCTGGTAGTCAGGATATTTATTTAAAAATAACCGAACCACATGAGAGCCGATAAACCCGGCTCCACCCGTAATAAGAATTTTCTTTTTTTCCATTGGAATTATTTAGTGCCCCAAAATAAAGGGATCAAAATATTTTGAACCAGAACTTAAAAGTAAAATTACTTACAAAAGTTAGATATACCTACTTCTAAAAAGTAATATTAGGCCTCCTGGCTTTGATGATATAGCTATTTCAGGAGGGGGCAAACTGTCTTGTATATCGTAGATACTCCATACATAGCCTATGGATACCCCTTACCAAATCCATATAAGAGTCATAGCTAACTCGTAACTTCTTCGAAGAAACATCGAAGTAGATATGGAGAAAATAAGCCTAAACCATAGCTATAATGTCTGTTAAGTCAATAAGATATTATGTTTTTTTATTGAAAACCTTGCAAGGTTACAAACCGAAACTTAAAACCGCGTCGACTCCAGATCTACCAGGCTGGTTTTGAGAATCCTTTCAGAGTTGGATTTATCTTTATTGTAATTATTCAGGCGGGCCTCGAGTAACTGCATGGCGCCTGCCCCCATCTCTTCAGGAAACTGATCGATATAGCTGATACTCGGAGTTAAAAAGTTGGCGAATTCCTTCCCTATAAAACCTATTACTTTCAGGTCTTTCGGGATATTTATCTCATGCTCATAAGCCGTTCGGTAGACCCGCATAGTACTTACATAATCGGTACAGATCACGGCTTCCACCTTATCTACCACAAGCATCTTTTCTGTTTTTTCTTTTAAAACTTCCGGCCGGGCTGAGTTGGCGATATAAAATGTCCTGTTTTCAGGTAAAGCTTGCTTATAACCGTCAATCCTCAGTTTTCCCACCCCCATATGATGGATGGTAGTCGCGATCCCTATTTTCTTAATGCCTTTGGCCAGCAAGCGCCTGGTGACATCAGCAAAAGTGCCTACATCATCTATTCCTATTCGGTCCGCGGGAATGTCAAAATTTATTCTATCGTACAGGACCACCGGGATTCCATAATCCACCAGCTGGTATAAATGATCGAATTCTTTTTTTCGCTGGGTCTCTTCAGCTACGGCGATCAAAACCCCGTCCACATAACCGGTGGTTAACATATCACAGATTTGCTTCTCCCGCTCCAGCTTTTCATTTGAAATATAAGTAATCACCTGCAAGCCTGCACGCTGGGCTTCAGCTTCGATTCCGGAAAGTACCCGGGCAAAAAAGGAATTTGAGATATTTGGAATGATAACCCCAATAGTTCCGCTCTTACTGCTTTTTAAATTCACAGCCACGGGATTAGGCCTGTAATTATGCAGCTTTGCAAGTTCCTTTACCCGCTCAGCGGTTTTGGTACTTATCTCAGGGCTGTCATTTAAAGCTTTTGAAACGGTTGAAATGGATACATTAAGCAGTTTTGCTAATTCTTTAAGGGTGATCTTATTCTTCATAATTCCTCTGAAAAATTAAATAATTCGTAAAAGTATGAATATTTGCTGGAAAATATTCTTTACCCCGGTTTGTTTCATCAATTAATTAAAGATTTAATAACTTTAAACGAGCTTAGAAAATTACTCTAAATAAAATGTTTGTTAAAATAAATAAAACCGAATATCCCCCCAGGGAACCTACAATGGTTTGGGATGGCACCTGCGGCTTTTGTAAATACTGGAAGACCCGCTGGCAACTAAAAACGAAAGGTAAAATCAGGTTCGTCACTTATCAGGAGAAGGCCTGTGATTTTCCGGATATTCCTCTCAAGGAATTCAAAAAGGCCAGCCGACTCATAGAACCCGATGGTAGTGTTTATAGCGGCCCCGACTCTGCATACAGGAGCATTTACTATACGGGTAATGAAAAATGGCATCACTGGTATCGGAAATATCCCTGGTTTGAGAGATTCAGTGATTTAGCTTATAACCATATCGCGAAAAACAGAGATTTTTACTTTAAGATTACAAAAGCACTTTTCGGCAAAGATCCTGCAAACCTCAAATCCTACTGGCTTTTTTACCTTCTCGCTGTTTTTGTAATTTTGGCATTATTATGAATTTTCTGCGTACCTATTGGTTTTATATTCTTGCAGCCCTTATCACAATAATCGGGATCCTCACCGGGTGGTACCTGTTTATTTTCCTTGTTTTTCCCCTTAGCTTCTTCCGCAAAAAAAAGAAAGATGGGGATCAGGAAGAAGGAAGAGACTTTTGAATTTTTCTTTCCTACGGAAGTGTTTTTTTTTGCGAGTTAAACTTATCCTAAACCCCCGGAGTAGTTTGCAAATATTGGGCTTCCGCCGTAATTTAAACCTCTAATTAAGTCAAAATAATTAAAATGAAGGATTACGGAACACTATCTCAGGCAATTAATAAACTTAAATTGGAAGAAGGCTATGAACACGATTTCAATCTGCTGGATGAGCAAATTGAGATCAAGTCTACAAACGAAAGCTATAGCGTTGAAGAATTTGACGTGGATAAGGTGCTTCGTTTCGAAGGCATGAGCAACCCTGATGACAACGCTATTCTTTATGCTATTACCACTACCAATGGGCGGAAAGGGGTTCTTGTAGATGGGTATGGCATCTCCAGCGGACAGGTTTCCGATGAAATGATGAAAAAGCTGGACCTCAAGGACCATCGCCCCATCGATGAATAACTCGTTAAACTTCTATTAAAGCAATAATTCGGCTTGGCAAGCTCACTAAACTATTGTATTTTAGTATCATAATTTAAAAATCAATAAACAAAAACTATGAGTTACTTAGGATTAGATAAAAAGAAAACCGAGAGCACAGTAAAAGAGCTTAATGTTCTCCTTGCCGATTATCATCTTTATTACCAGAAACTTCGGAATTTTCACTGGAATGTTATAGGAAAGAATTTCTTTGACCTTCACGAAAAATTCGAAGAGTTGTATGATGATGCAAAGCTAAAAGTAGATGAAATAGCCGAAAGGATCTTAACCCTTCGCCATCAGCCAACAAGTAATCTAAGCGAATACCTGAAAGCTTCTAACCTTAAAGAAGCAAAGGCCGATCTTACCGATTACGAAATGATTGAAGCGCTTCTTAAAGATCACGGAGTTCTGCTTAAGCAGATGCGAAGTGTGGTTGAAATAGCCGATAAGGCCGGCGATGAAGGTACCATAGATCTTATTGGAGCTTATATTAGAGAACTGGAGAAAACTAGCTGGATGCTTGACGCCTGGAAAATGAAAACTACCGATGGCCACGCCCCGGTGAAAAAAGGCAAGTAATCTCCCCTCTTAATGTTCGATGATTATAATTTTTATGATTCCCTGAAAAAAATAGGGGTCAAGCTTCAGGAATGGCTGGACGCAATAATTCTGAATTTACCGAATTTTGTGCTGGCCATTCTTGTTTTTGTATTATTTCTGATTCTGGCACGCTATCTAAGTCGGGTTTTAGACCGGCTTTTAAGAATCAGGATTAAACAAGTTTCCATCCGCAGGATGATCATAAAGGTCCTGAAGCTTGTCGTGGTCCTTATTGGCTTCTTCGTCGCCCTGGGATTACTGAACCTGGATAAGGTTCTAACTACGGTTCTTGCCAGTGCCGGAGTGGTTGGTCTGGCTATAGGTCTTGCCCTGCAAGGCACTTTAAATAATACTTTCTCGGGAGTTATTTTAAGTTTTCTTCCCGAAATACAAATAGGCGACTGGATCGAAACCAATTCCTATGCCGGGCAGGTTATAGATATTAATCTTCGGAATATCAAGATCAAACAGAGCGATAACAATTATGTGATTATCCCTAACTCTAAAATTGTAGAGGAGCCATTCAAAAACTTTACCAGTACCCCGAGGTCGCGGGTTATTCTCGACTGCGGAATCGCTTACAGCTCCAACCTCGAGTTTGCACGTCAATTAACGCTGGAAACCATTGAGAAAATTTTCCCGCCGAATCCAAATGAAGAAGTCGAATTCATGTATACCGAATTCGGAGATAGTTCCATTAACTTTGTCATTAGGTTCTGGACAGATGTAACCAATAACCGGGATATTTTAAGAGCAAAAAATATAGCGATCATAGCGATCAAAAAAGCTTTTGATGCTAACCATATAACTATTCCATTCCCAATTAGAACCATCGATTTCTCCAACAATCTATCGCTAAATAAGCCTGAAAGCGACCAATAATATGAATCACTTCAAAATATTAGCTTTCCTGGCGATATTCCTGCTGTGGAGTTGCGAAGACTATGGGCAGTTGAAAAAAATCCAACACTTACCGGCTACGTTGAAAGAGGTGAGTGGGATGGAAAAATTCCCGAAGTCTGACCTTATCTGGATGATCAATGATTCCGGCAACAAAAATATTCTATACGGACTCCAACCGGGAAATTCAACCTTGAAAACTATAGCGATCACCAATGCCGAAAATAAAGATTGGGAAGACCTGGCCCGGGACACTTCCGGCAATCTGTATATCGGAGATTTTGGTAATAACCGCAATAAGCGGGAAGATCTGGTAATCTATAAAGTAAAGAATCCTGAAGGAAATACTTCTGGAAAAACTACCGCAACAAAAATAATTTTTGCCCTGGAGGACCAAACTGAATATCCTCCTAAAAGAAAGAACAGGAACTTTGATATTGAAGCCTTCGTACATTTAAACGGAAACCTCTACCTCTTCACAAAAAACCGAAGTAGTAAAAGCAATGGGGTTTCAAAGATTTATCGCCTAACTGATCAACCGGGAGAATCCACTGCAGAATTAATAGGGGAATTCCAGAGTTGCAAAAAGAAATCCTGCTGGATTACCGGGGCAGCTGTTAGTCCAGATCGAAAACGTCTTGCTTTACTTACCAACAAGTCTGTACATATAATATCGGATTTCAAGGATGATAATTTTACTACAGGAAAAACAACACATCTGGAATTTGGTCATAATTCCCAAAAAGAGAGCATTATTTTCAAAGATGATTCTACCATTTACGTTGCCGATGAACAAACAGGCGCCTTTGGCCGAAATCTTTATGAATTTAGTTTAAATTAAAAACTTAAACCTGTCGATAGTGATTTAAACCAAGAGCGCCTTCCTACTGGACAAAAAATTTAGCCTAATATTCCTCAAAGAGCAGGCAATTTAGGCTCATTATAAATTTTACCAGGAAGATTTGTTAGAATTCAAAACCAAGGCCAAAGGCAAATCTCCAACCTTCCGATCCCTTAAAGAAACTAAAAGTCCCATTTACGGCGCGCGCGCTGGTAACCCAGAAACCACCACCGTAAGAGTCATGCCATTTGTTACTTTCTTCAAAATCATTCCAAACTCTACCGAGATCATAACCCCCAAAGACTCCTAACTGAAGTGGCAAAAATCCGGTCTTGAATTCATCAAAACTATAGCGCAGATCTCCTCCCGTAGCGAAGGCGCTTTTCCCTATAAACCTGTGCAACCTGTAACCTCTGAGACCGCTTTCGCCTCCCAGGCGTGCCGCCTGATAGAATTCATAACCATCACCCATATTTAAATGCGCCATAACCTTGGATTTAAGGACCAGTTTCCGGTTTCGGCTAAGGGCATTAAAAAAGCTCCAGTAGGGTTTAAAATAACCATAATGTTGATCGGTATCCGAAGTATTGAGCTTTCCACCCAGATTGAGTTCAAACTTCATCCCCCGGGTTGGGTTAAGTGAATTATCGTAGCTTTCATAACGATATAAAGCATCCAGCCCGGCAAAATACTTCCTTTTAAAGAAATCTTCGTCGGTAGTATTAAAGTCTTCGTGAATAAACCGCCCTTCGGTATCTTCTACTTTATTAATTTCAAAATTTGCCATGTAACTAAAGTAGCTCCCAAAAGGGGTTTTTCTTACAAATCCCGCCTTGGCAGCATATCGACTTATCTTCACACGGTTATAATCCATTCCCAGTTCGTCATCAAAATTTTCGGTTTCGTTTCCGTAGCCAAAGAGGTTACTGGCAAAATTCGGACTGTTATAACTCGCTCCCACCTGTAAATTATACCTTCCGATAATATTAGCAAATTCCCCTTCATAATACAGGTCAAAACCATTGGTAGCAAAATAATAACCCCCGCCATAAGTATGTTTTGAAGTGAAGGGATTCCTTTTAAAGTCATTAACAGTATAAACGCTTTCAATCCCTATTTTAAAACCATCATCGGGGTTATACCCCAGCCCCGGTAAAAATGCTCCACCTTTAAAATTCTTTTTATCCTTATCATAAGTATTTATATCATAGTGATCCCGGAAACGGAACCTGGCATCTCCAGCCTCCGTTATCGTATTAGGCAGGGATTTATGATCATACAGCTTTAATTTGCTGCCGTTTTTAATGGTATAGATATCGTTGCCCAGGCCACCAATTATTCTTAGATAGATCTTCTCATCCCCTTTTCCTTCTACCCGAATTTTATCCTCATCGTCGAGTCCATAGATCCAGATATCTTTAGTTTCTTCCCTGGAATAAATTTTATCGCTGAGGATTTCGGCACGTTCCCCACCTTTATTTCGGGTCACCGTCACCCGGGTCTTTCCTTCAGGCATTCGGATAACATCTATAAAATCGTCTTTATCTGTACCCGTTACAATGGCAAGACTCGCCAGATGGTCATAATATCGCATCGAAATACTTACAATATTATCTCTTCTGCCCTTTAACTTTGCGATAAGGTCTTCCAGAGTTTCCTCTCTGCTTTCCGGCGGAAGTTTCTCAAAAGCTTCTTCAATGACTTCGTCGGTCATATTCTCCTGAATAAACTTAGCCTCTTTCAACCAGGTATCGCGTCCCACATTCTGAAGCAGAGATCGGTCAAGGCCAACAGCCGCGATATTAAACCATTCCACATCTTTAATATCTTCATCATACACAGCAAACTGGTTTGCAAAACCTGCAAGAGCTCTAAGCGTTCCGAAGAAAGCACCATCAAAATTAGAAAACACCTGGTCCCGATCTCTCGGAATAGCTTCAAAAGTGCGGTTTCCTTCCTGGTCCTCGATTTCGGCCCAGCGCCATTGGTCCTGGTGGCGATCCCAGTCCCCGATAAGCATATCGAAAATGCGGGATCTCACATATCTTGGCTCATCGAGAATATATTTCTCATCCCTTCTCAGCCTATCGAACATATCTGCAGTACTCACGATATCATGGTTCGGACTCCCGAAACTTTCTTTACCCAACCAATTTTCTTCCGGGCGTTCAACAATCATATAAATATCATCGCCGTGTTCTTCATTATATTTTCCCAGGATTGGTTGCTTTGGCATATAAAACAATTCAGGGTTGGTATGGTGCACATCCACGGCAGAAGCCAGTCCCGGCACAGCCAGAAACGCATAAGGGTGGGCAGCAGTATAAAAATCGGTCATCAGTCTCTCTGCAACGGTATTTTCCAGATCATCCTGAATAGGAGTTGTTTTAAAGGCCACTTTCTGCAAATACTGGACAGATTCCTTTCTAATCCTTCGCATATTATACTCCCGGTTTAGCGTATCTTTCAACCGCACCGATACCGTTTGGTGTCCTCCCGACTTTATAAGTGGTTCGAGCCCCCCATATAGCGTATCTAGATCGGCTACCTTTACTTCGATCTCTTTTCCATAGAGTTCACGATAGCGCTTACCCCATACTGTTCGATGAAAATCGTTTTTCTCGGTTTCTTCTTTTGAATACACCGAAGTTGTAATCGTTTCAGGAAATTCTGTGGAGAACTGGCTCAAGTCATACTCCTGTGGTGCAGAAAATATTTCCTTCTGAAAAAGTAATTTGGCTTTATTCTTTTCATTTCCGTAGAAACTTACCCAGGAAGATCCATCCTTAAACACATCCAAAACTGCAAAACCCTGTCCCCCATAGGCAAAACGTCCGTCATTGCTAAGGCTCGCAAAAGTTCCTTTAGATCCCGACCCCGAAACGATCTGTTTAATATTACCATTGTCTATATATTGAAGAGAATGTTCGTGCCCTGCGACAAAAATCACCCGCTCTCTTCTGTGGGCTATAGTCTCCAGTCTTCGGGCCAGCGACTTATATCTTTCATTCTGAAGGTCCTGAATTGAAACTCCTCCTGTGGTCCTGATCAACATCGCCAGGGAACCCAGTATGGGAATTGGCAGTTTCTTCTGAGTAGGATAAATATGACGATTGAAATTGTATTGCCCCCCGTGAATCCCGTTAGACAGCACCGGGTGGTGCAGGGTAATTAACACAGTTTTGTTCTGACTCTTTTTTAACTCTGTTTCTACCTCCAGCAACATAGCTTCGCGGGTTTTGATCTGCCCGCAATCGTTGTTGATCTTAGGGTGCCTGTCCCAATCTTCAAGGTACCACTGGGAATCGATGACTATAAGTTGTATATCGTCTGACACCTCTATTATGTCCAGACCGCAACCTGTATCAGGAGACCAGATGAGATTGTTTTCAAACTTTTCTTTTAAATACTCCTCCTGGCGATCAAGGCCGGGAATACCTTTATTATACCAATCATGGTTACCTGGGATCACAAGCACATTGCCATCATATTCTTCAATAGCGTCAAGCTGGGCATCAAGCATATACTCCGCCTTTTCCCTTTCAGGGTCGCCTTCCGGCGGCATACCGTCCGGATAGATATTATCACCAAGGAAAAAGGTGTAATTTTCCGGTTTTTTTACCGAATCCAGAAAATTTTTAAAAGCGATAAGGCCTTCAGAAGAACCACCTTCCGGCGAATAACCGCCATCACCAATTAAGTAAAAAGATTTTTCGATTTCTTTATCTGCAGGATAGCCAAAGTTCTCTTTAGGCTCATCTTCATGGATTTTCGTTTTTACTGTAGCACATGAGGTTATTATAACCAGAAGGGCAAGAAAAGGCAAGAAGATATATTTTTTCATATATGAGTTTGATCTTTTTTGTAATTTGGCTTGGACAAAAAAAAGTGCACATGGATCAACTAATTGAGAAAGCCGATAAATTTGTGCTGAATCTTTTTAAGGAAAAATTACCCAATACCTTTCTATATCATAACTACAGGCATACGCAGCGAGTGGTTAAAAGTACTAAAGAATTAATTGATAATTCTGAAATTAATGTTAAAGACAAAGAGGCGCTATTACTGGCTGCATGGCTTCATGACACCGGTTACACCCGTGCTTTTAAGGGGCACGAAAAAGAGAGTGTAGCCATTGCAACTTCCTTTTTAAAAGCGCAAAATGCCACCCCTGAGCTCATCGAAAAAGTTCGACAATATATAAAAGCTACCTGCTTTGATACTGAACCGAAAACCCTTCCTGAAAAGATTATTAGAGATGCCGATTCCTCCCACTTTGCTAAAGATTATTTTGAGGAAACCAGTGAATTGCTCAGGCAGGAATTAGAATTGCAGAATATAAAAAATTTCACCGCATCGGAATGGGTTCAGGAAAATATAAAAATGCTTACCGAAAAACATCAGTTCTATACCACTTATGCCCTAACCAATTGGCAGCAAGGCAAAGAAAAGAACCTTCTTGACCTGATAGAATCGCAGAAAAAACAGGAAAAAAAGTTTAAAAAAGAAGAGGCTAAGGCCCGCCTGAAAGCAAAGTTTAAAAATGATAATCCCGAGCGTAGTATCCAAACGCTTTTCAGGGTCACTTTGCGAAACCATATAAAATTAAGCGATATAGCCGATACCAAGGCAAACATCCTTCTTTCGGTAAATGCTATAATTATTTCCCTGGCATTTGCCAACTTATTGCCCAAACTGGACGCCGAAATGCATAAACACCTTCTTATACCCAGCCTTATTTTAATGCTGTTTAGTGTGGCCTCTATTATTCTTTCAATATTGTCTACAAGACCCAATGTCACCAGCGGTGAATTCACAAAAGAGCAGGTTAAGAATAGAAAAGTGAATTTACTCTTCTTCGGGAATTTCCATAAAATGCCTTTCGAACAGTTTCGTTGGGGTATGCAGGAGCTCATTAAAGACAAAGATTATGTATATGAATCTTTAATGCTGGATTTACATTCGCTGGGAAAGGTTTTACACAGAAAGTATATGTTGTTAAGGCTAACCTATTTAGTCTTTATGATTGGAATTATCCTTTCGGTACTAAGCTTTGTTACCGCCTTTTATTTAATTTAATTCTTGCATAAGATCCTCGTAGGTAATGGTTTTTTCGGGGTCTGCTTCGTCTGGCGTATAAAGTATATTAACCCTTATGGCCTTTAGTCCAACCACACCCTGAACATCTTCCAGCTCAAGAATTTCTACCTCCTCGCCTAAATATTTCTTAGCCTGGAGGTATTTTATATAGCGAAGATATTCACGCTCATCACCGCGTTGAGAATAGATTATAGCGATCTTACCTTTTTGGGTAATTCGTTCTTCGGTATTTTTAATAAAAGCCTTATCAATACGTTTTTTTATGATCTCATACCGTGCATTATAAGTGCCATCTACATCAAATTTCTTCTCATCCATCCTGTATCTTATCGATAAGGTGGAATTAAACACCAGGATAAGGGATGCTGCCTCCAGTTTAATTGGGGTGTCTTCCTGCAACTGATAAAAACGATTTTCCATCTCGATCATCGTGCTTAACTGCCACAATCTAAGATTGTATAAATAGACCTTATTAAAAGGTTTGTTCTGCGCCATGGAAGCTCCAATGTAAATATTGTGATCTACCCCATCGGTTTTATAGCGCTCAAAATAATGCGGATAGATCTCCTGGGCCTGTACCTGCTTCCGGTCTATATAACGAGACATGGTGCGATTGATTTGCTGCACGGTTTCATCATAATTCTTCCGGTGATTGTAAATAATTCCGGTTTCGGGATTTAGCTCTTTTTGATAAGCAGTGACCATCTCCTTTAAATCCGGCGACTGCTTTTTGAGATGAGACATTATAGGATTCACCTCTTTTTTTAATAGATTGAACACCTTCTGTTCACTTGATGCATTCAGGCTTTCCTTTAATTCCTTTCTGAAATCGGCAATTCTGAATTTCACCTGCTCATAGATAGGAAGTTTTTCTTTCTCGTAGGCTTTGTCTATAATCTTTACAATTATTTTTAACTGATTTAGCAAATCTTTCTGTATAGCTTGGTTTCTGGCCTCTGAGGAACCTACAACATCTATCTGACCATAAAGGGGAAATATGTCCTTAAATACAATATCCTTAAATGAGGCCAGCCCGTCTTCATCAAAATCCCTGATGAATTTCTTGGCTTCTTTTTCAAAAACCCAAAGTACGCTTGGATGAATAGAAGTACATTCACTCTGGATAACCGCTTTTATTCTATTCTCAAATTCGGTGCGGTTTCGATCTACAGCCGTCGAAATGTAAGGAAGGATTTCATCCAGCTTTATAGTGTTAATACTATTGAGTTCATTTTTTCGGGTAGAAACAAGTTCCAGAATCCCCAATAGCTTATTATTCTTAATGACAGGAGCCAGAATGCAGCTTTTCACATCATTGGAAAGCAACTGTTGAGAAAGCATATTATTGTTATTCTTCTGAGCATATGCTTTGACATTAGGAATACTAAAGAGGCTACGTTCTTCAAATAGTTTCCTGAAACCTTCTTCACATAAACCGGATTTACAATCACTTTCCTGCTTTTCCCTAAGAATAAAACTGTAGGCATCCTTGCCCTCCATCTTTTCAAATACACTATCCTGGGAATTGTAAACCGTAAAACCAACTCTTAGGTCGGGAATCTTATAAATAGACCTGAAGATCTTCTGAAGTTTCAGCAATTCATCTTTTTGTGAGGCCTTTTCAAAAAGTAAGGTTGTCTTTAATTCAGAAATAGCCTCATCCATAGTTACATCGGTAAGGTTTAAAATAACGAACCCTGAGAAGATCCAGCTTTGAGGCGGAAAAATTTCCTTCCATACTGAAACATTTTCAAAATTCTGAATTAATCTATCTACGTCCTCCTCACTTATTTTCTTTGCTTTATCGGTGGGTTCTAAATTCACAAAATCACCGTTTGTAGCAATACGGTAGTGATGCACTATTCCGTTTTTATCGGGAATATCGTAGTATAATGGTCGGGAGAAATCTATATCATAGCCATAGTAGTCATTTAAAATATGAATACAGGCCTGGATGTAATACATATTCTCATCCATATTGCGCATCTCCAGGGTAAAATCTTCCCCGGCATTCTGCATTATCCCTTTCAATCTTTTCGATCGGTTAAAAAATATATTGTGGTAGGGTACAGATGCAGTTTTGATCTCGTTACTGCTTAAAATGTTCGGGAAGATATCATCCAGAAGGATCTTTATAGGCTCTCTTAATTCAATAAGCTCAGCCGGGTCTTCAATACCTTCGGTTAACTGGGGAAACGACTCTATATACTCAAGGATCTTTTCGATATATTCACGGGAAATGCCTCCAATACCATTTTCCAGTTGCTGTTTGTAAACTTCGATTACTTTTTGAAAGCTTATCTTGATTTGTAAAGGAAAATCTCCTATTTGTTCTTTCATTACCTAAATATATAGCGTAAAATTACATTTAATGTAAAGTAGTAAACTGTCGATTCTTCAAATTAACAATATTTTATAAAAATGAAAGTCTCTTCTAGTGGCAGTTGTTTATTTTTGCTGAAATTAAAAATGATATTATGAGAAAATTATTAGCAATAGCCGGCCTGGCCTTAATAACGATATCCTGCCAGGATGATCAAGGTTATTCTATTAAAGGTACCGCAGAAGGTATTGAAGATGGAAAAATGGTCTATATTTCTGAGATCCAGAATCCAAATTCCCGTCCCGAAAGAATTGATTCTACACAGATTAAAGATGGAAAATTCGAACTCGACCTTGCCGAAGTTGAAAATTCTAATTTAAGTTTTCTGGAAATTGAAGGTCTCGACGGAAATGTGATTTATATTTCTGAAAACCAACCTATCAGCTTCGAAATTTATAAAGACAGCTTAAGAACTTCGCAAATAAAGGGTGGAAAAGAAAACCAGACTTTGGTATCTTACCTCGATCATCTTAAGGAAACCAATAAAAAAGTAGGGGAAGGACGCCAGGAAATGCAACAGGCTTTTCAGCAGAGAGATTCTACTCAACTAAGAATTCTCCAGGAAGCCGAAGCCGAATTGATGGATAACGACAAGGTATTCAAAAAGAAAATGGTGAAAGAAAACCCCGATTCGTTTGTTTCGGTAATGATTCTTTTGGATATGATGAATATGAAATCTTTTCCTGTTAATGAGATCAAAGAATTATATGAAGGCCTGGATGAAAGCGTAAAACAAAACTCCATTGCAAAATCTTTGGAACAAAAACTTGAAAGAGAAAGCGCCGTGGCCATAGGAAGCAAAGCTCCTAATTTTACAGCTCCAAATCCTGAAGGCGAAGAGCTTTCTCTGGAAGATATCCGCGGAAAAGTTACTCTAATCGATTTCTGGGCTGCCTGGTGTAAACCCTGTAGAGTAGAAAACCCTAACATAGTTAAGATCTATGAAAAATATCATGATAAAGGTCTTGAAATTATAGGTGTTTCCCTGGATCGTCCAAATCAGAGAGATAAATGGCTTCAGGCAATTGAAGACGACAAACTGCCCTGGTACCAGGTTTCTAATCTGGAATTCTGGAATGAACCGGTGGCTCAGCAATACGGGATCCGTTCTATACCTGCTGCCTTTATCCTGGATGAAGATGGTATAATTGTAGCGCGTGACCTGAGAGGCCAGAATCTTGATAACAAGATCGCCGAACTTTTAGGAGAGGAAGAATAAACCTGATAATTTATCACATTAAAAAAGCGCCTCAGGGCGCTTTTTTTGCTTTTGCATCTATATTAGTGTCACTCAAAAGAGTATAAGAAGGCACCTTGAACTTGATCCAGTGTCTTACCGAAATTGATTAGCTGGATGAGATTCTGAATTAATCCAGAAAGTCTTCGGGACAGAATGACGTTTTAACTACTTTTCAAACAGCCTTTGGATTTATTTCTTTAATGCAATTGAAAGCCAACATTCACTGTCACCCTAATTTCCATCTCCCCGGGAGAAAGAGTTTCCTGTGATCCCGATTCTTCACTCATTTTCATATCGGCCATTCGGTATACGGGCTGAAAATTATTCCCGGAAGACTCACTGATCGTAATCGCTTTTCCAACCTCCTGATTCAGGGGACCTGCAAATTCCTCGGCTTTTCTTTTAGCAGCCAGAACGGCTCTTTTCCGGGCTTCGGTTTTATGTATCTCAACTTCAGAAGATTTGAACTGAATTCCGCTAATTCCGTTTAAGCCGTTTTCAAGTAATCCGCTGATTATTTCCTCGTATTTATCAAGATCTTCCAGGGTGATAGAAATTGCCTGTCTCGCTACATAAGTATAGGATTTATCGTTATAATTATATCTTTTGTTCAGGTTAACATAATCGGTTTGGATATTTTTTTCAGGAATATCCTGGGATTTTAAATACTTCAGGATAGCATCTGCGGTTTGATCGTTTTCTTTTTTAACCGTATTCGCATTTACACCTTCATGTTCAATCTGGGATTTTATGACAACCTGGTCCGGAACCACTTTTACGATCCCCTCCCCGGAAACAAAAATTCCCTGATTCATTTTGTCTTCCTGGGCGAAAGCGCCCACACTTAACAATATTGCAGTAAGCAGAAGTAGTTTTTTCATAAGTAATTTTTTTGTTTTTTATTAGTCTAATGTAATTCGCATAGATCGGGGTTTTAAATTCATTTCCGTTAGGCTCATTTCATAATTATATAAGATTATGATTTATTCCTTCAGGAACAAGAAAAGTACCAAATTACAGTTTTCCCATTTTTTGCAGCACAAATAAGATTACAATAGGGACTGCCAAAAGGATCACCATCAGCAAATGATTCTCAAAAACCCAGGGCGCCAAGGCCAGAGTTAAAACATATCCTCCCACGGCTCCCCCAAAATGAGCATCGTGACCTATATTACCCAGCCTTTTTTTCATTCCGTAAATGGTATATAAAAGATAACCTATTCCGAAGATATAAGCCGGAACAGGAATTATAAAAAATAATCCAAGCATCATATCTGGCCGAAGAAGAATTGCCGAGTAGAGCACTCCCATCACAGCTCCACTAGCGCCAACAGCAGTGTAATGCGGTTCGTCTTTATGAAAGAAATAGGAAAGTAAATTACCTAATATTAAACTCACCAGGTAAACAATCAAAAACCCAACAGAACCGATTCCAAAAATCACCACATTGGCAAAAAAATAGAGCGTAAGCATATTCACGAACAAATGCGTAGTATCAACATGCAGGAAACCGGAGGTAAAGATCTGAAATTTCGAACCTCTTTTTAGATCGGCTATATTAAATTTGAATTTTTGAAAGAATGAATCATCATTAAAACCTTTAAAAGAGATAAGAATATTAGCGGCAATAATGATAATAGTGACAAGGTTTATTTCCCCCATAATTGGATTTAATTTAATGTCAAATATACCATATATTTGCTGAAAGTTGTCTTATGTATCGCCTGGTTTTCTGGTTAACCTATCCCCTTCTCTGGTTTATTTCTATACTTCCTTTCCGGTTGTTTTACCTGGTTTCTGATATGGTATTTGTATTGGTATATTACATAATTGGATACCGGAGAAAGACTGTAAAGGAGAACCTCGACCTCGTATTTCCTGAAAAATCAGGGGAGGAAAAGAATAAAATTACCAGAAAATTTTACCGGCACATGTGTGATATGTTCCTGGAGATGATTAAAAGTATTTCTATTTCGAATGAAGAACTTAAGAAAAGGTTTGTTTTTACCAATCCGGAAGAATTTGAAAGAATAAAAAAATTAGATAAAAGCATTGTGGCCATGTGTGGGCATTACGCCAGCTATGAATGGCTAATCGCCCTGCAACTCCACGGCATAGACTATAAAGCATTTGGGATATACAAAAAGGTGAAAAACCCGTATTTCGATAAAATGGCAAGAGACATTCGGGGTAAGTTCAATGGAGTATTGATTCCCACCGTTCAGGCAACTTCACAAATTACCGCTTTAGAGAAAGCCGGCGAACGTGGTATCTATGCCATGATCGCCGATCAATCTCCAAAACGTTTCAAAAAGACCCATTGGATTGATTTTATGGGAATTAAGGCTCCCGTTTTTATAGGTTCTGAGATCCTGGCCCGAAAACTGGATATGGTGGTGGTATATTTAAATGTTGAGAAAGTAAAACGAGGCCATTATGCCGCTACTTTAATCAATATTTCTGATAATCCACGGCAGGAACCAGAATTTGCCATTACTAAAAAATATATCAAACTACTGGAACGGCAAATCAACAACGATCCCCAATATTATCTATGGACCCATAAACGCTGGAAACACCGCAACAGGCCCATTTCTGAAGATTCTATTGTAATAGACTAGGCGATAATCGATTTGATCTCTGCTATCATCTTCCTGGCAAGATCATCGGCTTCCTGTTGAGATTTTGCCTCGGTATATATCCTGATAATCGGTTCAGTATTAGATTTCCTAAGGTGAACCCAGTTTTCGGGAAAATCGATTTTCACACCATCTACAGTAGACACCTGTTCGTCCCGATGTCGTTGCTCCACTGCTTTCAGGATTCCATCTACATCAAGATCGGGGGTTAATTGGATCTTATTTTTACTCATAAAATAAGCAGGATATTCTTTTCTTAATTCTGATACCTTCTGCTTTCTTTCAGCCAGAAGACTTAAAAATAATGCAACCCCAACGAGGCTATCCCTTCCGTAGTGGGATTCGGGATAAATAATCCCGCCATTTCCTTCTCCACCAATTATTGCATTGCTGTCTTTCATTAACTTAACAACATTTACTTCACCTACAGCGCTGGCCAGGTATTTTCCATTGTGTTTTTTAGTAACATCACTAAGAGCACGGGAAGATGAAAGGTTGCTCACCGTGTCGCCCGGAGTTTTGGAAAGCACATAATCGGCACAGGCAACAAGGGTATATTCTTCGCCAAACATCTGGCCATTTTCGTCTATTATTGCCAGCCTGTCAACATCCGGATCTACGACTAATCCCATATCAGCCTTTTCTTTAACCACAAGGTCAGAAATATCCTGAAGATGCTCCTTTAAAGGTTCGGGATTATGCGGAAAATGGCCATTAGGTTCACAGTACAATTCCACGACTTCCACGCCGAGTTTTTTTAGTAAAGCCGGGATGACGATTCCCCCCGTAGAATTCACTCCGTCTACCACTACTTTAAAACCTGCCTTTTTAATTTTATCGACTTCCACGAGATTTAGTTTGAGGACCTCATTTATATGAACATCCATATAATTCTCCTTAAAGATGATTTCACCAAGCTCATCAACCTCTGTAAAATTAAAATCTTCAGCCTCTGCAATGCTAAGGATTTTCGCTCCCTCTTCTCCATCCAGAAACTCTCCTTTAGAATTCAGCAATTTAAGCGCGTTCCACTCCTTGGGATTATGGCTGGCGGTTAAGATTATACCACCGTCTGCCTTTTCCAAAGGAACAGCGATCTCTACAGTAGGTGTTGTGGACAGACCAAGGTCTATTACATCAATTCCAAGGCCTGTAAGGGTGTTCATCGTTAATTCCTGAATCATTTTCCCTGAAATACGGGCGTCTCTTCCAACCACGACTTTCAGATTTTCTTTATCTAAGGAGTTTTTTAACCAGGTACCGTAAGCTGCGGCAAATTTCACGGTATCCAATGGGGTAAGGTTTTCCCCGGTTTTCCCGCCAATTGTACCCCGAATTCCGGAAATAGATTTTATTAAGCTCATAAATTTATATTGATTTGTAAAACGAAATTTTAACAAATATACAAGTCGCAGGAAGTATCAGACAAAACTTAACACAAAATAAACAGGAAAAAGCCAGAATTCACTAACTTTCTTCAATGAACTACCTGGCCCATATATATCTCTCTGGAGAGGATAATGAGTTGAAAATCGGCAACTTTATTGCCGACTCTGTGAAAGGGAAGGATTTTCTAAAGTATCCCGGAAGAATTCAGCAAGGAATTATTCTACACAGGGCCATAGATACCTATACAGACGTACATCCGGTTTTCGGAAAAAGCAGGAAAAGACTTTTCCCAAAATATCGACATTATAGCGGGGTAATTGTAGATATGTTCTATGATCATTTTCTCGCTGCCAACTGGAATAAATATTCTAAAGAACCGCTTGAAGAATACACTAATAATTTTTATGCCCTACTCGAAGAAAACTGGGAATTTTTACCTCGGCAGGTTCAGGATTTTTTTCCCTATATGTTACGCGATGACTGGTTTTTATGTTATGCCACATTAGAGGGAGTAGAAAAAATATTGGCTCAGATGAACGGGAGGACAAGCTTTATTTCACAATTGCATCTCGCCGTAAAAGAATTGGAAATATATTATAAAGACTTCGAAAATGAGTTCCTGGAGTTTTTTCCAGACCTAATAGATTTTACTTCAAAAGAAATTGAGCAATTAAAGGACTAAGGGATTTCCTGTATTTTTTAAAATTATTTACAGCCTTCTTTTGAGTTCTATTTTTTTTGGAAGATTTTTGGGGAATATTAACACAACTTTGTGTGGAATGGGATTACCCAACCTGAAATCCAAAAATTGTTAACACAAAAAAAAAAGCCCGGAAATTTCCGGGCTTTTTTTAGGAATAGGTTAAAAGGCTAGGCCCAGTACCAAACTCCATCAATTAAATTTAATCTTCTCCATCCAAATTGGGTTTTGAGATACCAATTATCATACATACGTAAAACCGTCACTCCATTAATAGTATAATATTCTCCGTTTTCATATGTAGGAGCAGTTGTACCTCCAGGGTACATGGCAGCTATTCCTTGTTTATCTCCACTGGATAACTGGGTACGTTGCACGTTATAGGTGCTCCCGTTGGTCTTTGTAATTGTAGGTTCTCCATTCTTGGAGAAAGAATAAGAGCCATACATCATTATTGACCCCAGATCCAGGCTTGAAGTATATTCATCGCCATCGAATCCTCCATCGTCATAAGTATGGAAATTATGCTCAGTCCCACTCTTCACATTATCATAATGAACGGTAATATAGTTATTTCTGTCGGCCCTGCTTTGCTCGTGCCATAGTCCAACAGCGTGTCCTATTTCATGAATCGTATTTCCGGTAGAGCAACTACTTGAAAGAGTAATGTTTTGTCTCCCTCCAATCATTCCAACATAGGAAGAACACCCGGAACCGGAAGTGAAGTATACGTAATTCGACTGTCCAGACCTTTCAATAAATTCAATATTGGTATTAGCTTCCCAATGCTTCAGGGCATCATACACCCTCTCTTTACTGGATAAGCTTCCGTCAATAGAATAATAGACCTTATTATCCGGCCATAACCCGTTAGTACGACCCACACTTTTAACATCAACTTTTTCACCTTTTTCATAAACCAGTTTCTGAGGCTCTGAACTGGTTAAATGAGCGGGAATCATTATATCCCCTTGGTAAACATAATCCTGACCGTGTTTCTCAACCGGGATTTTTTGTCCAGTATAATAAACATCTGATACGGGTCCAACATTATCGGGATAGGCTATCTCTGTAAGTGATTCTCCAACTTCGTTGGTTTCTGTTTGCGTTTCTGCTTCTTCCGTTTCATTAACCGGGTCTTTACTACAGGCCAGAATCGCTAGAACCGATAGTAACATAAATTTGCTTTTTCTCATAAGTAGGGTTTTTCCTAAATTTTGTTAATAATGATTTTAATTAAATTTACTGACTCAGGTTTTACAAAGGTTATTCCAAAAATTTTTATCAATTAAGCTTCTAATTAATTAACAGTCAGTTTCCTACAAAAAATTACAAGAATCAAAATAATTACGTATCCGGGGCAGGGTAGATAAATATCTCTCTTCTTGATAATGCAACAAAACTCACTGAAAATGAATTACTTAAAGGTCAAAATTGATTATTAAACCCTGTAACACTCTGAGTTAGCCATTACTAACATAGGAAACTTCATATTTTAATAAAACTTTTTGATAATTTTAACAAAAAAAAGCTGTTCGGAAAATCCGAACAGCCTCCTTTTACTACCATCGCAAAGGATGATAATAAAAACTAACCAGTATATTAGTCACCCCCCGGTTAATCAATAACTGGTTAGTATAGAATTAAATTGCAGGGCAAACGTTTACCCTCATATCCAAATCAAATCCTAGGGTGTAATCACCCTCGATAGTCATTGTTGCAGTGCCTTCATTATCGAAATTGAAACATTCTATATAGTCTCCAATAATAACTTCAGTTTCATCAACTAAATAAGCATCATTGGCTATATTCATAGTTATTTCAATAATCACATCACCGCTACCATTAACACTTACTGCTACATTTCCAACTTCGGTACCGTCAACAAGTAATTGATAAGGAAATTGATCACTCACATTTTCCTCACTAAAGCTTGTAGTCTCACAATTACTTGTAGTATCAGGATCTGGTAAACAAGGAACTATTACCACTGCTCCACAGGTTGGATCAGGATTGTTCACACATCCTTCAGCTTCTTCAGCATCAATTATTCCGTCGCAATCTGCATCAGGATCCTGGTCTGGATTAGCCAGATTAGGACAGTTATCCTGGCTGTCTGGTATGCCGTCCCCATCAGAGTCTTGTGGACCACCGTTTCCACCGCCGTTGTCATCATCGCAGCCAAATCTCAGGTGAGCATACTCTGCAGTTTCTCCATCATCATTTAAAAGCGACATAATAGCATTTCTGGTTAATGTACCGTCAAGAACCATTTCTGGAGCTTCTCCATAAACAGCATCCCAATCTTCTAAAGTAGCTCTCCAGTAAATATAAGGAACATCACCATCCAGGTTAGTTGGATTAGGTAGAGCAAAACATAATGGTGCTACTGATGGATCTTCACCATCTGTGCTAGGTACAGGGTATAATAATTCATTATATAATAAATCCCCGCTATCATCAGTACCCATATATACTTCAAAAGAATAGTAAGCAGGATAATGCCTTCCGTTTTCATCACAATAATTGGCAAAAACACAGAATTCAAAAGCTTCTTTTCCAATTATATCGAAGAACAGATATCCATATTCGTTAACCATACGGTCATCAAAACATAAAACCTCTACGTCTACATATTTTTTTACTCCGGCTCCAAGACTTATATCAAGTGGAAGGGGGTTATCTACAAAATCGTCCAGGTCGCCTCCCATTGTTGGAGCAAGCCAGATACGATCCCCTCCTTCATTGAAAACAGCAAAATATGTTAAAACATAGTCCCCAGGAGTAAGTTCAAGATCCGCAGATTCCTCAGTAAACCATACATCTTCTCCATCTTCTTGTATGGGTGTAGGATTAACATTAATCACTAATGGTTCTTCCATGCTCCCCAGGCCCTCATCACCTGTTAGTACCACTTCTACATAAGCAGGTTCATCATCCACACAAACAGGAATTCCTAAGTCAGCCTGCTGCTTGCTATTGTTCACCAGATCATTTAGGACAGTACCAAAAGACAAAGTGGCTTTGGCTTCATCCTGTAAAACATCAGTTTCTTCTTTACTACACGAGGTAAATAACATTGCTATTATAGCAATGGCCCCAATGTACTTATTAAAATTTTTCATAATTAAATTATTTAAGAATGGTTATAAAAGTGTTTGGTAAAAAAGGGAAAGGCGTATTTCCACCTTTCCCTTAATTATTTTAGTCAAATTCATGCAGATCAATTGCTCCACAGGCTACTGGAATTCCGGGAACATATTCCCCGTCTACCGTCATCCCATGAATATTGATAGTTCTATCCTGCAATTGTCCTAATGCAGCTAATTCAGGATCGCTTAGAGTAAATACTCTGTTATAGTTAAGCCATCCCCACATAGAATGAGCTCTTGGCCATTCTCCGTTTTGTTCATCCAAATCAAAGATTGGTAATCCCGAATCATCACAGTTGTCACCTTCATGAATATGCTGAGGATGTGTTTTGTGCTGACCTTTTTCAAGGTTAGTTGCCATTACTGTTGCTCTCAGCATATTGTCTTCAAGCTTAAAATAGGCGAACCCAAATACCTCAGATCCATTTTCAGGATATAAACAGGCTTTATAATGCTTAGCATCCTCTCTTGGATCCTGGAAAATAGGAGGTTCATCACCGGTTTCACAACCTTCACGGAAGTGCCAGTAATCAAGGCTATCCTCGCCATCAAAGAAGCTTTTTACTTCAGTATCGGTGATAGTACCTACTCTAATTATTTCTTCAATAACATCTCCGTAGGCATCAGAACTTAAGAGCGTGATTTCATAATAGTATTCATCATCGCCGCTGGTGTCTGGTAAGGCCATACATAATGGGGTTCCTGCCCAGTCTCCATCGTCATTTAATTCTACGGTATTGCTTAGATCATCATAAAGCTGAGTGCCTTTTTCGCCATCTTCCCATACCCATACATCTACACTAAAGGCAGCTGGATAGTGTCTTCCACTAGGAGGACAGAAGTTTCCGAAAATACAGAACTCTATTGCTTCTTTTCCAATAATATCGAAGAACAGGTATCCGTATTCGTTCACCAAACGGTCATCAAAACAGAGTACTTCTACATCAACATATTTTTTAACTCCGGCTCCAAGATTGATGTCAAGGGGAAGTGGATTATCAACAAAGTCGGCAAGATCCCCATCGGTGGTAGGTGCAAGCCAGATCATGTCTCCTTCCGCATTAAATACTGCAAAATATGTTAAAGTATAAGACCCTGGTGTTAATTCAAGATCTCCGGATTCCTGAGTGAACCATACATCCTCCCCATTTTCCTGGATAGGAGTAGGATTAACATCGATCACCAAAGGATCTTCTTCGGTTCCAACATTCTCATCTCCGGTTAGAATTACTTCTACATAAGCCGGTGCATCATCTACACAAACGGGAATACCGAGATCGGCCTGTTGTCTGCTGGTTGTGACAAGATCATTCAGCAGTGCTCCAAAGGAAAGGGTTGCTTTCTCGCCTCCGTTGTCGATCACCGGAGTTTCTTCCTTACTACAGGAGGTAAAAAGCATCGCAAAAACCGCAATACCTCCCAGGAATAGTTTAAAGTTTTTCATAATAAAAAATTTAAGGTTAATAAATAAGTGAATGGTTAATAAAGTTATTGAGATGGCCGATTGGCCGCAACTTTTCATAATCTCAGTGAAATATGCAGCTGATTAATCTCCGGCTCTCCATAAATTGGAGAACCGGATATTAATTTTACTACATCAAGATTTATAACTCTGATTCGTCTGGACAAACATCCAGGTGTACAACCAACCAGAAGTCGCCGTCACCGGAATATTCGGTACTCCATGTCTCGATATCGTCAAACTCAGAAAGTTCATCTCCGAATTGTCCGGGAGCCGTAGTTGTTGGCGCATCTTCATCATCGAAGTAAATATGTCCGCCTTCAGCATCAACACCTCCGTAAAGATCAATCTCTACCTCAACATCATCACCGTCAACTTCAAGGGTAACTACTCCCACAAGGGTTCCCTTATCAGTATCGTTTTGAGCAGCTCCGGCATAGATGTTATACTCGTAGGTACCATCTTCACCATCAAAATTAAGCGCCCATCCCCATCTGGCATTACCTAATTCAAGGTCCTGAAGCGTGTAATTTCCAACCATAAAGGCGGTTTCACAGTCATCAAGATCGGCAACGGGATCATCTCCCCCTCCGTTATCATCTTCAAGACAGTCTGGAATGCCGTTATCATTGTCATCAATGGTATCATCTTCACCTGGACATTGGTCACAGGCATCACCTACACCATCACCATCGGTATCGGCTTGGTCTTCATTATCTACGAAAGGACAGTTGTCACAAGCATCTCCATGACTATCGTTGTCAGAATTTTCCTGATCTGGATTGTAAACATTTGGACAGTTATCATCATCATTAGGAACATCATCATCGTCGTCGTCAGCAGGAGGAGGTGTGTCGCCACAATTGAAACGAATGTGTTCGTAATCTACATTGTCATCTCCGTCAAAATTGGCTTCGATGTCATTTCGGCTTAGAGAACCACTTTCCGTATATTCTCCTACAGTTCCATATACATCATCCCAGTCAAGTAAAGTAACTTCATAATGGATGTATTCAACATCATCTCCGTAAGAAGCAATATTCGGAAGTGCAAAACATAATGGCTCTGCAGATGGGTCTTCACCTTCGGTAGATACTGTATTTGTAACTCCGTCGTATAGAACTGTTCCATCATCAAGAGTAATAGTCACTTCATAGTAACCAGGGTAGTGTCTGCCATCGTCATCACAATAGTTCACAAAGAAGCAATATTCAAAAGCTTCCTTACCTATAATATCAAAGAATAAGTAACCATATTCATTGACCAGACGATCATCAAAACACAGCACTTCTACATCTACATACTTTTTAACTCCGGCACCAAGCGAAATATCAAGTGGTAAAGGAGTATCAACGAAGTCTGCGAGTTCACCGCCTGATACCGGTGCTATCCAGATCAAAACATCGTCTTCACTAAAGACAGCAAAATAAGTAAGTTGGTAATCTCCGGGAGTGAGTTCAAGGTCGGCAGATTCCTCTGTGAAATAAACCATTTCCCCATCTTCTTCAATAGGAGTTTCATTTACGGGGATCATAAGAGGATCGCCCATTTCACCAACATTTTCCTCACCGGTAAGTACAACGTGTACATAGGCAGGCGCATCATCACTACATAATGGAATTAGATCGCCAACTGATTGTTTAGTGGCATTATCCATCAAGTCATTTAAAGCCGATGCAAAGGAAAGGGTCGCTTGCTCCTGATTTTCGATGACAGAAGATTCATCGTCTGTACTACAGGAAGTAAATAGCATTGCGAAAATTGCAATTGCTGAAAAATAATACTTAAAGTTTTTCATCATTAAAGATTTTTAGTTAATAATTATTTTAGAATGGTTAATAAATATATAGGTGCCCAAAATGGGTGATCTATCAAAAATGCATTAAACACAGTTGTTGGGGAAAGTTGGCTTACAGATAAGATGGAAAGTGGGGTGACTATCTTATCCTAAATTCATTAATAAAAGTACTTCAATTTAAATGGGAAGTACATAGGGGAAAACCCGTAAAATTGTATCACTTGGTTTTTTTAGGCCTTTTGAGAATCAATCAAATTATGGTTAATGGCATAGATAATACTTTCAAGTATCGTCTCAGAATTGGTTCTTTTTATAATATTGGATCGATGCTTCTCTATGGTCTTTGGCGAAATAAATAAGGTAGAAGAAATATCCTTTGTTTTATAACCCTTGATCAATAACTGGATAATCTCTTTCTCCCTTTTTGTGAAGCTAAATTCAGGAATATTACTGTTTTCCTTAAAACAAGCCTCTACCAGTTCTGAATTTGTCCCGAGCTTAGGATTTACCATAACCTCATCTCCATTGAAATCTATTATCATAATAAAATGATTCCCGTAATTCTTATTCAGTTTTGAGAAACTTATTTTCGCATCGCGCACTTTATTGGACCTGAGAAGGAGAGCGGTTTTTGTAGATGCTTTCATATGTTTCCCTCTGCCAAAATTCCGAAGAGCATTTTTCACCTTAGCTTTATTCTCACATTGCACCAGGTCGGTAAGTTTTAATCCCTTGGTTTTCTCTATTCTGAAGTGCTGTTTGAAAGAATCGTTCATCGCGACAATTTCGTCCTGCTGAAGCAAGACTACAGGCTTCGCCATTAAATTGAAGAGCCCCATAAAGGAATCTTTCCAGAAATTAGAAAGCGAATTATTCGCAAAAACGAGTTTTATGAGTTTCCCGCACAGGGCCTGGACCGAGGGGGAATAGATAAATTCGTCTACTACTCTTCTAAAACGACTTTCTACTTCCATTTTCAGGCTTTCTTCCGCATAAACGATTAGCCAGGCTTTGTTGAGAAAATGAGTAGATTTAAAATTTGAGATATTTTTAAAGTTTCTTCCGGATCTGTAGGAAGCATAATCTATTAAGATGATATCCGGTAATAGATTCAATGCACAATTGAATCCTGTGTGCAAAGAACTGGCTGTATGAACTTCAAAATGTAAACTTAGTCCATCCTTAATGCCCCTCTGGAGTTCACTCCTGCTGGTAATTAACAGCAGTTGCTTTTTATCTGTAATCATTCCAATATATTTTAGTGTGCCTGAGCACTGGTTAATAAGCAATACTATCTGTTTGGGGCAGTAGTCTACAAACCCGCAATAAAATGGAGTTTGGCTTCCGGGGGGGAATAATTAAAGATTTGGGTAAGAATTTACTATTATAAATATAGGTGAAAATCCCCATTCTCTGGAAATATTTTCTGTAATATTATACTGACATTCCACAGGTTTATTTCCTGATTTAAAACTAATTTTCACAGTTTAAATTTGAATTTTATGCAACCATATAGTTTTATTTAACAAACCATTTGCATTTATGGATTTCCATAAAATTCCTAAAACAATACAAAACCACTAAAAATATTACATCTTAATTAACAGGCATCAGAATAAGCTTTCTTTTTAGTTAGCAACACTTTAAGTACCTTTGCCACCTTGTTTAAAAATATGGCAAAATTCGAAGAATATATAGAAGTTTTAGGAGCCCGGGTCCACAATCTTAAAAACATTGATGTAAGAATTCCACGTCAAAAACTGGTGGTAATTACCGGACTTTCAGGTTCAGGGAAATCATCCCTGGCTTTTGATACGATTTATGCTGAAGGACAGCGTAGGTACATCGAAACATTTTCGGCCTATGCCAGGCAGTTTCTGGGAGGTCTTGAACGCCCAGATGTTGATAAAATAGACGGGCTTTCCCCGGTTATTGCCATTGAACAAAAAACCACCAGTAAGAATCCCCGAAGTACCGTGGGTACTATTACTGAAATTTATGACTTTCTACGACTTTTATATGCCCGCGCCGGGGAAGCATACAGTTATAATACCGGAGAGAAGATGGTTAGTTATTCCGATAGCCAGATCAAAGATCTGATCCTGCAGGATTTTAAAGGAAAAAGGGTAAATGTCCTGGCTCCGGCGGTGAGATCAAGAAAAGGACATTACCGCGAGCTCTTTGAGCAGATCGCAAAACAGGGTTTCGTAAAAGTACGCACCGATGGCGAGATAAGAGACATCGTAAAAGGAATGAAGCTGGACCGCTATGTCACCCACGATATCGAAATTGTAGTAGACCGCCTGAAGATAGACGATAAAACCGAGGCCGATAAACGTCTGGACGAAAGTATAAAAACTGCCATGTATCATGGCAACGATGTGCTTATGATCATGGAGCAGGAAACCGGGGAACTCCGTTTCTTTAGCCGAACGCTTATGTGTCCCACTACCGGAATATCTTATCCAAATCCGGAGCCTAATACATTTTCCTTTAATTCTCCAAAGGGCGCCTGTGATTCCTGTAACGGGATAGGCACCTTATTCAAGGTTAATATCGATAAAATCATCCCAGATCCAAAAAAGAGCATTCAAAACGGCGGCCTCGCGCCTCATGGTCCCCAAAAAAAGAACTGGATCTTCTCGCAGCTGGAACTAATTGCTGAAAAATATGATTTTAAGCTTTCCGAGCCTATTAGTAAAATTCCAAAAGAAGCAATGGACCTCATACTTTTCGGCGGGAAGGAAAAATTCTCCAAAGAATCCAAAACCCTGGGAATTACCCGCGATTTTAAAATCGATTTTGAAGGAGTAGCTACTTTTATTGAAAACACCTATTATAATAACGATTCTACCTCCCTTAGACGTTGGGCTAAGGAATATATGGATAAGATAGAATGCCCCGAGTGCCAGGGCACACGTTTGAAGAAAGAGTCTCTTTACTTTATGATTCACGATAAAAATATCGCCGATCTCGCCCAGCTGGATATCAGCGATCTGGCGAAATGGTTTAAAGGCCTGGAGAAACACCTCAGCACAAAACAAAATCAGATCGCTTCAGAAGTAATTAAGGAAATTCGAACCAGAATTCAGTTCCTCGTAGATGTCGGTCTAACCTACCTTGCTCTCAACCGGGGCTCTAAATCGCTTTCGGGAGGAGAAGCTCAACGTATCAGGCTGGCTACCCAAATAGGTTCCCAGTTGGTAGGGGTGCTCTACATTTTAGATGAACCCAGCATTGGATTACATCAGCGGGACAATGAAAAACTCATCAATTCCCTGGTTTCTCTGCGCGACCTGGGAAATTCGGTTATCGTGGTGGAGCACGATAAGGATATGATAGAGCGGGCTGACCACGTGATAGATATTGGCCCCGAAGCCGGAAAACACGGTGGAGAGATAATTAGTGAAGGGACACCTTCAGAATTAAAAGAACACGACACCCTTACCGCTGCTTATCTTAATGGAACTAAAGAAATTATGGTTCCTGAAAAAAGAAGAAAAGGCAACGGAAAATTTATAGAATTAAAGGGGGCTACCGGCAATAACCTAAAGAAAGTTTCGGTAAAAATTCCTCTGGGAAAAATGGTGGCTGTAACCGGAGTTTCCGGTAGCGGCAAATCTACCCTGATCAATGAAACGCTCTACCCCATTATGAATGCCTATTATTTTAATGGAGTTAAAGTTCCTATGCCTTATACTTCCATAAAAGGCCTGGATAATCTCGATAAGGTGATCGACATCAACCAGACGCCAATTGGAAGAACTCCACGTTCCAACCCGGCAACCTATACGGGAGTGTTTTCTGAGATTAGGAATCTTTTCGCCAAAACCCCTGAATCCCTTATTCGGGGTTACAAGCCGGGCCGCTTTAGTTTCAACGTAAAAGGCGGAAGATGTGAGACCTGTAAAGGCGGTGGCCTTAGAGTGATAGAGATGAATTTCCTCCCTGATGTTTATGTGGAATGTGAAACCTGCCAGGGAAAACGCTTTAATCGTGAGACCCTGGAAATTCGGTATAAGGGGAAATCGATTTCTGATGTACTGGAAATGACCATTAATGATGCTACCCAATTTTTTGAAGCTATTCCAAAAATTTACCGCAAACTAAAGACCATTCAGGATGTTGGTTTAGGATATATCACCCTGGGCCAGCAAAGCACTACTCTTTCCGGAGGGGAAGCACAGCGAATTAAACTGGCTACTGAACTTTCTAAAAGAGACACCGGTAATACCTTTTATATTCTAGACGAACCAACAACAGGATTACACTTTGAAGACATCAGAGTGCTGATGGATGTTTTAAATAAATTAGCCGATAAGGGGAATACTGTTTTAATTATCGAACATAATATGGACGTGATTAAAATGGCAGATTATATCATAGATATTGGTCCCGAAGGTGGCAAAAATGGCGGGAAACTTATCGCTAAGGGAACACCGGAAGAAGTGGCTAGGTCTGGAAAAGGTTATACCGCTCCCTACCTTAAAAAAGAATTAAATTAAATTATCAAAAATCTAATATGCAAACAAGTTTAAAGAATAAAGCCTGGAACGAAATTAAAACAAACGATTCCTGGGCTATTTTTAAGATAATGGGGGAATTTGTACACGGTTATGAAAAACTAAGTCAAATAGGTCCCTGTGTTACTATTTTTGGATCTGCCCGAACAAAACCGGACCAGAAATACTACAAACTGGCAGAAAAAATATCTAAAAAAATAGTTGAAAACGGCTATGGTGTAATTACCGGTGGTGGCCCCGGAATTATGGAAGCTGGTAATAAAGGAGCCCATCTAGGCGGCGGGACTTCAGTGGGACTTAATATAGACCTGCCTTTTGAGCAGCACGATAATCCTTATATCGATAATGATAAAAGTCTTGATTTTGATTATTTCTTTGTTAGAAAAGTAATGTTCGTGAAATATTCTCAGGGATTTGTAGTAATGCCAGGTGGTTTTGGAACGCTGGACGAACTTTTTGAAGCGATAACCCTTATTCAGACCCATAAAATAGATAAATTCCCTATAATACTGGTAGGCACCGAATTCTGGGGTGGCCTCATAGATTGGGTGCGAAAAACCCTTCTGGATAGCTTTCAAAATATTAGTGAACCCGATATGGACCTGGTTCAGGTGGTGGATACTGAAGATGAAGTCATTGAAATCCTTAACCAGTTCTACGATGAGTACAACTTAAGTCCTAACTTCTAATCATAATCAGTATAGGGGTAATAAACTTTGATTATATTTAAAAAAAATCTGTTACACGCTAAATAGCCTTGTTTCCCTTGAAGTATTTTATATTTTACCTGCTGCTCATTACAGGAATAGGTTTGGGTTTTTCTCAAAACTCTATTACTATCGATGCGCAGTTAAATGACTCCCTGAGAACCTTTGATATTCAGCAGGAGATCATTTACAAGAACGAAAGTAAAGATACATTAAGGGAAATTTATTTAAATGACTGGGCGAATGCTTTCAGCAGTAAATCCACTCCCCTGGCCCGAAGGTTTGCTGAAGAATTTTCCCGACGCTTTCATTTTTCAAAGGAAATTGAAAGAGGAGGTACTTCCATAAATTCGCTTTCTCAAAAATCTGGTAATGCCCTTACCTGGAGCAGGCCGGAATTACATCCCGATATTATTAAAGTTGAATTACCACAGGCTTTACCACCGGGAGAAGAATTTGAAATTCATCTGGATTATAAGTTAAAAATCCCATCTGATAAGTTTACCCGATACGGGGTAGACAATGTTGGGAATTACAAGTTAAGATACTGGTATATCAATTTAGCGGTATACCGGGATGGTTGGCAGATTTTTAGTCATCGTAACCTTGACAATCAATTCACTACGCCGGCTAGACTTAACATCACCCTGAGCATTCCTCAAAACCTCTATATTGCGAGTGCTCTGGCCAAAAGAAGTTCCCATACCCCAAACGGTATAAAAACCGTTCAACTTGTAGGACTGGACAGGACAGAATCTAAACTCTACCTTACAAAAAGTTATCTCTTTGACTCTGAATACGCCCACTCCCACGAAATTCTAACCGATGTAGAAGACGATGGGCTCCAGCCGATAGTAAAAAATGCCATTCTCGACAGAATAATAAAGTTCATTTATCAGCGTCTGGGAACTTATCCCCATAGTACCTTATTTGTTACTCAGGAGGATTATTTAAACAGTCCAATCTATGGTCTCAACCAACTCCCGGGTTTCTTAAGGCCCTACCCAGATAGTTTTCAGTATGATATCAAACAGTTTAAGACCATAGTTAACAACCTGTTGAATAATTCAATTCAGGTAAATCCACGGGATGAACAGTGGGTTAAAGATGCTATTCTCATTTCTCTTATGATGGATTATGTGGACACGTATTATCCCAGGATGAAGTTAATTGGGAACCTAAGTGATATTATTGGAATTAGATGGTTTCACGCCGCCGACCTGGAATTTAATGACCAGTACCAGTTTCTCCATATGAATACGGCAAGACTCAATCTGGATCAGCCACTGGCTACCTCTCAGGATTCCCTCATAAAATTTAATATAAATATTGCAAACCCATACAAAGCCGGGGTAGGAATAAAATACCTGGAGGATTACGTTGAAAGTGACGCTATAAAAAATTCCATTCAGAAGTTCTATAAAGAAAAAAGCATGGAGCCGGTTTCAGAAAAAGATTTTGAATCCTATCTGGAAGAAGGAACTGATAAAGATATCTCCTGGTTTTTTGAGGAATATGTAGCTAAGAATGAAAAAATTGATTTCAGAATAAATAATCTGGTAAAGACAAAAGATTCGCTAAAAGTAACTGTCCTGAACAAACGCAGAAACGGTTTCCCCGTTTCTCTCTATGGCCTTAACGATGGACAAATCGTTTATAAAACCTGGGTGGATGATTTTGAAAGAGAAAAGACCGTAAATATTCCCCGAAAAGATATAGACCGGCTTGCCTTGAACTATGAAGGAATAATACCTGAAATTAATCAGCGTGATAATTATAAACGGGTAACCACATTATTTAATAAGCCCCTGCAATTCAGACTATTACAGGATATTGAAGATCCGCGTTATACGCAGGTTTTCTTTATGCCAGAATTCGATTATAACCTTTATGACGGTGTTTCTATTGGGCCCAAGATGTACAACAAAACCTTCCTGAATAAAAATTTCCAATTCAGTATTTCTCCTAAATACGGGTTTAACAGTAAAACCATTGTGGGTTCTGCCTCTTTATTATACAACCAACAATTTGAGAATAAAGAACTACATTCCATACGCTATGGTCTTAGTGGTTCCCGCTATTCTTATAACTATGGTCTTTTCTACGAGAAATACACTCCTTTTATTGGCTTTTACTTCAGAGACAAATACTTAAGGAATAATGAACGGCAACGTTTACTTATCAGGAATGTAAATGTAAGAAGGGATAAAAATCCCGCTGTTCCAATGGCCCGGCCAGATTATAATGTTTTCAACATTAATTATCAGTACAGCAAACCACATTTGGTAGACTTTCATGGGGCTTCTTTCGATTATCAGCTTGCGGAAAAATTCAGCAAAGTTTCTATGAGCCTTGAATACCGTAAACTCTTTAAAAGCAACCGGCAGATTAACCTAAGATTCTTCGCAGGAGCATTTTTATATAACGATAGTCAAAAAACCGATTATTTCAGCTTTGCCCTTGATCGCCCTACAGATTATTTGTTCGACTATAATTATTACGGAAGAAGTCAGGGTAGCGGGCTTTTCAGCCAACAAATTATTGTTGCTGAAGGTGGTTTCAAATCTCAATTGCAACCCGAATATGCCAACCAGTGGCTTACCACGGCTAACGGGAGTACAAATTTGTGGAAATTCATCTTTGTATATGCTGATGCAGGTCTGGTAAAAAACCAGTTTGAAAGTGCGAAATTTCTCTACGATTCGGGTTTGCGCCTTAGTCTTGTAGACGATTATTTCGAGGTGTTTTTCCCGGTATATTCCAGCTTAGGTTGGGAAGTTGGTCAAAAAAATTATGACCAAAAGATACGGTTCATCGTCTCCCTGGATATAAATACCCTTATTAAACTCTTCACCCGCCGGTGGTATTAACAAATATTTAAAGCATTCGCATATTTGTGCTTATAAGGTATCCAATTATGTGAAATTCACCTAAACAGTTAAACACTTCCATTTTATTTCGTAAATGACAATTTAAATTAAAAAATTTAATTATTTCGTAAAATATTCAGCTTTTAATGAATTGTGTATAATTATAGTTTTCGTTACATTTGTTATTCAATAAAATGAATGTCCATGCAAAGCGAAACACAGACTAAAGATTCAATTTCATTTGAAGATTTCAAGGCACAAGTGATCGAAGATTACCGCATAGCGGTTACCAGCCGCGAATGCAGCTTACTGGGAAGAAGGGAGGTGCTCACCGGGAAAGCTAAATTCGGGATTTTTGGTGATGGAAAGGAAGTGCCGCAACTCGCTATGGCTAAGGCCTTTAAAAATGGCGATTTTAGGTCTGGGTATTACCGTGATCAAACCTTTATGATGGCGATCAATAAACTTAGTATTGAACAGTTTTTCGCAGGACTTTACGCCGATAATAAAATAGAAAATGAGCCTATGTCTGCCGGAAGGCAAATGGGAGGCCATTTCTCCACTCACAGTTTAAACGAAGACGGGAGCTGGAAAAACCTGATGCAGCAAAAGAATTCCAGCGCCGATATCTCTCCTACAGCAGGCCAGATGCCCCGACTTTTGGGTCTTGCCCAGGCATCAAAAATCTATCGCAATGTTGAAGGAATTGATGCTGAAAAATTTTCAGAAAACGGTAATGAGGTAGCTTGGGGAACCATCGGAAATGCGAGTACCAGCGAAGGTCATTTCTGGGAAGCCCTAAATGCAGCCGGAGTACTACAAGTGCCTATGGTTTTAAGCGTTTGGGATGACGAATACGGGATTTCGGTTCACGCCCGGCATCAAACTACCAAAGAAAATATTTCAGAGATCGTCAAGGGTTTTCAACGCGATGAAGACCATAAAGGTTACGAGATAATTATTGTAAACGGCTGGGATTATGTTGCTTTGGTTGAAGCTTATGAAAAAGCAGCCACAATTGCCAGAAAAGAACATTCTCCGGTGCTTATTCACGTGAAGGAATTAACCCAACCTCAGGGCCATTCTACCTCGGGATCTCACGAGCGGTATAAAAACGAACAAAGACTTACCTGGGAGCGGGAATATGATTGTAATGTGAAATTCAGGGAATGGATCATCAGCAATGATTTTGCTACGGAAGAAGATCTTGAAAACATCGAAAAAGAAATAAAGAAAGAGGTTCGGGAAGGTAAAAGAACCGCCTGGGATAATTATGCAAACCCAATGAAAGAGAAGCAAAAGGAGTTGATCAAACTTCTTGCGGAAATTTCAAAATCTTCCGAAAAAAAGAATGAGATAGTAAGCCTCGCCAAAGAGTTAAAAGCAATAAAAGATCCGCTTAAAAAGGATGTGTTTTCCGCAGCCAGAAAAAGTTTACGCTTCCTTGTTCAGGACGAGCTGGCATTGAAGCAGGAACTTCTGGGTTGGATGAAAACATTTGAAGTCCTGGTAAAAGATGCCTATAGCAGCCATTTATATATGGAAAATCAATCTCCTGTTGAAGAGGTAAAACCTCAATACGGCGCAGATGCCCAGGAAGTGGACGGGCGTATTATCCTTCGTGATAATTTCGACCAGATCTTTGGAAACAAACCGGAGACCTTAATCTTCGGAGAAGATTCCGGGGAAATTGGTGACGTGAACCAGGGCTTGGAAGGGCTTCAGAAAAAATACGGAAAACTTCGGGTAGCCGATGTAGGAATTCGTGAAGCAACAATTTTAGGTCAGGGAATTGGGATGTCGATGCGGGGCCTTCGTCCAATTGCAGAGGTCCAGTATTTAGATTATTTAATGTATGCCCTGCAAACCATTAGTGACGATCTTTCTACCTTGCAATACCGTACCAAAGGAAAACAAAAAGCTCCGCTTATTATAAGAACCCGTGGTCACAGATTGGAAGGAATCTGGCATAGTGGCTCCCCAATGGGTGGTATTTTAAACCTGGTACGCGGAATTTATGTTCTCGTTCCAAGAAATATGACCAAAGCGGCAGGATTCTACAACTCCCTTCTCGAGCAGGATACGCCGGCACTCCTTGTGGAATGCCTGAACGGATACCGCCTAAAAGAAAAAATGCCTGAAAACCTGGCTGAGATACGCACTCCTTTTGGGAAAGTAGAAACGGTAAAAGAAGGGAAAGACATTACTCTGGTTTCCTACGGTTCTACTCTAAGAATTGTTGAGCAAACCGCCCACGAGCTGGAAGAATTCGGGATCAATGCTGAAGTTATTGATATACAATCCCTGCTTCCATTCGATTTAGATCACGATATTGTAAAAAGCGTAGAAAAGACCAATCGTCTTCTCGTGATAGATGAAGATGTTCCAGGAGGAGCTTCAGCATTTATTCTGGATAAAGTGCTCAACGAACAAAATGCATACAGATTCCTGGATAGTAAGCCAGATACTTTAACGGCAAAAGAACACCGTCCTGCCTATGGTACCGATGGCGATTATTTTTCAAAACCATCATCTGATGATATCTTTGAAAAAGTTTACAGCATTTTTCACGAAGTAAATCCTGAAAAATATCCAAAACTTAGATAAAAAATTAATTAGTTAAAGGTGAAAAGCCACGGATAATTAAATAAATCCGTGGCTTTTTTATTCCGATTTTTTAAGAACGGCCTTACTTTCTCACATCCAGTTTTTTGAAGTAACTTCTGCCTTATACAATACATAATTTATGTAAGGCAAAACCTCCTTAGCAACCGCATAAAATCTTAGATCGCCTCCGGCAGTATGAAATACGATATTTACCAGGTTTCTTCGGCGATACCAGATTGGTTGCTTCACACTAATAGATTGTATTTTAAACAATTCCAGGGTTTCTTCGGTCTTATTCCAAAATCCCTTTTTCTTTTGTAAGAATTCCTCGGTTACTATTAGTTTTCGGGCTTTAAATGCAAGTATTTGTAAACTTACAGCAGCAATAATATATAAGCCCGCCAGAACCAGAACCGCCCAGAATTGCAATTTTATAAAATCTGTAAAATACCATAAAGACAGGAAGACCAACACAGGCAACATCGCCAGTGAAATTTTCCGGAATAACAATAACTTATCCGGTTTAAAAATAGTTCTGAAGCTGGATTCAGAAGATTCAGGATATAAAAAATATTTTATTCTTTTTACGATCCCTTTTCCTAATCCGGGAATCTTTATTTTATTTTTCTGAAGTTCATTCTCACTACTGGATAAGGAAATCTGGGCTTCGTAAAGATTTAAACGCCCCTGAACAGGATTTGTTTTGATTCGCATCAACTGAAGCCTTCTGGGTTGCAGGGAAACTTTGGTATTGGTCTTCAAACCCATTTCTACCTCCATTTTATTCTTATTCTGCTGAATTTTTAAACCGTAATATTTAATAAAAACTTCAATAATTGTAATACTGATACTCAACAGCAAAAGCAGTACAAAAAGCATCGCTAGGAAGCCGATGGATTGCAATACCCCTGAAAACTGAGAGACATAAACTTCAACATCCTCCATCCGATCTTCAAAATAAGTATTTATCCTGTTGTAAATTGTCATTACAAAAACGAAAATAAAAGACAGACCGCGTAAATAATTGGTGCTTATCCCAATTTTCAGTAATGTAAAAACTCCAACTTTATGGGTCCAGGCTTCCTGGCTTTCTCCTTCTATTGTAGATTCCTTACCAAATTGTTCTGTTTCAGTTTTCTCAGATTTAGCCTTTAAAAGAATTTTCGAAAGCCTGTTAGCATCCTCTCCGGAAATAGCTTTTATCTCCACTTCCTTTTGATTGCTTCCGGCGGTATCTATTACGAGGCTATAAACCTTTATCAATCTTTGCAGAATAGATCGCTTAAAATAAACTTGCTGGATCTTATCAAAAGGAATCGCGGTGTTTTCCGTAGAAAAAACCCCTTTTTCCAAAATAAATTCTTCCCGCTCATAATCAATATAAAAAATAAACCTGCGATAATACAGGTAGCTATAGATTAAGGTCAAAACTAATAATACAAGCAAACCTAAGCCGGTGTAGATTAAAGTAGTTTTACTAGGGCTACTTAATAATAAATAGGCACCCAGAGCCCAAAACATTCTAAATAATTTATAAAGACTGGAAAGGTAAATTAGAAGAATCCCGGCTATGGATTGGTGCTGGGTGGTGCTATAGGCTTCAGGATTCATCATTGGAGATCTTTACCGCAATGGCTTCTTTTAATTTGAGTGCCATTTCCGGTTCTAATCCGGGAATGGTGATATCGCTCCCACTTCCTCCGGCGGTAAAAACATTGAGGCTGGAAATGCCTAAAACCTTATCCCACACCCCTCGTGAAATTGAAGCGTGTTGCACCCTGTTAAATGGAATTACAGTTGTCTTATTGAAAATAAAACCTCTTCTGTAAATAATGTCTTTTTCCCTTATGGAATAACCCAAAGTTTGAAGCAGCTTATAATTGTTCCAAAACCGGAATACAAAAGCTATTAAAATAATTGAAAAAATAAGCCCTGACTGCAGAGGATCTAGCTGAAAAAACCAGAAAACACCTAGCGCAATAAACAAGACGAGCATAAAAATGCCCGTCTGAATATTCATTTTTATAAGATACTTAGACGAAACTGAAGAAAAAGCTACCGACTCATATTTGGGTAAAGAAGCTAAATCTATCTGTTCGTTATTAAAATCTTGGGCTATGGGATCCATTTTTTATCAAAATTAGGTTTTCTTTTTTCCAGAAAAGCATCACGTCCTTCTTTGGCTTCATCGGTCATATAGGCAAGACGCGTAACTTCTCCTGCAAAAACCTGCTGACCAACCATTCCGTCATCGGTCATATTCATGGCGAATTTCAACATTTTTATAGAAGTTGGCGATTTTTCCATAATTTCCTGCGCCCATTCATAAGCGGTATCTTCCAGCACATCGTGCGGAATTACCGCATTAACCATTCCCATTTCGTAAGCTTCCTGGGCTGAGTAATTTCTTCCGAGGAAAAAGATCTCACGGGCTTTCTTCTGGCCTACCATTTTCGCAAGATAAGCCGATCCATACCCGGCATCAAAACTGGTTACATCGGCATCGGTTTGTTTGAAAATAGCGTGTTCCTTACTGGCAAGCGTTAGGTCGCAAACCACGTGCAAACTATGCCCGCCACCTACAGCCCAACCGGGAACCACGCAAATAACAGCTTTCGGCATAAACCGAATTAGACGTTGAACTTCCAAAATATTCAGGCGGTGATAACCATCTTCCCCAACATAACCCTGGTGCCCGCGTGCTTTTTGATCACCTCCGCTGCAAAATGCCCACTTCCCATCCTTAGCTGAAGGTCCTTCTGCTGAAAGCAAAACAACGCCAACAGAAGTATCCTCGTGGGCATTATGAAAGGCATCCAGTAACTCGCTGGTAGTCTTAGGCCTGAAGGCATTTCTAACCTCCGGGCGGTTAAAAGCTATACGGGCTACCCCATTGGCTTTCTTATAGGTTATATCTTCATATTCTTTAACTGTTTTCCAGTCTATTTTGCTCATAAGTTCTATTTTAATGTAAAAATAAGATTTTTTGATGCTTCCGAAGAATTTAAAATTTAAACAAAAGCGCTTAGATTTGCATTGTTTTTGATATAATTACAAAAAACTCCCAAATGAAATTCCGCTTACTTTTTCTTTTTTTCTTCTTCTCTGGTATTTCAGGCCTTGTAGCTCAGGAATTTGAAGCCTGGAATGCCGCCGATTTTGAATTGAACCGGAAGGAACTCAACCGAAGCCTGGAATATTTTGATTTTGGATTTGAGAAATCTAACTTTAATTTACCCAATGGAAAATTCCTTAATATAAACCAAAATAAAAGAAACGGAATAGATATCGTTGCCCTAATCGATGAAAAGAATAACTACCGGCAGCGCACTGTAGATATTGGTTCGCCCATCCCTAAAAAGGAAAGAAAGGATTTTGAAATCTCTAATAACACTGGATTGTACAACCGGGCTGAAGTAGAAAACGAGGCCCTTAATTCAAACCCCTATTACCGAAACCAACGAATTTACCAAAACGCTCTCCACAACTCAGCAGTGAGAAGCATGTATGGGCGCAGACCATATTATTCTCCTTACGGCAGGTATTATTGATTTTCTCTTAGGTAAATCCCGTCTTCAGTGATGTCGATCTTGCGTTGCTTATAAAGATTTCCTGCAGCTCGCTTAAAACTCTTTTTACTCATCTCCAGCATATTTTGTATCTGGGCAGGATCAGATTTATCGGTGAGTTTAAGATGGCCGTGGTTTGCGGCGAGTTCATCTAAAATGCGTTGGGCATTGGGTTCAATACTTCGGTAGCCGGGCCGCTGAAGCATAACATCTATTTTCCCGTCGGGCCTTGTTTTTTTGATTATACCTTTCATATGATCCCCTACATTAATAGGCTGGAAGATCTCATCGTTATAGATCAGACCCTGATGAATTTCATTGATGATCACGTTATAACCCAAGTCAGACTTATTACTGATAATTAGATCTACTTCTTCAAAAGGTTCGACAGTTAACTCAGAATTATCAAGGAAAGCGTGAACCTTACTGGAAGCCACCAAGCGATTGGTTTCTTCGTCTAAATAACAAAAAATCAAATATCTACCACCTTGTTTCATCGGGTAAGCCTGTTCCTTGAAAGGAACAAACAAATGCTTTTCTAGTCCCCAGTCAAGGAAGGCACCGAATTCATTTACTTCCACACACTTTAAAAAAGCGAATTCATCAAGTTTCACCAAAGGTTTCAGCGTAGTCGCTACCGGCCTTTCTTCGTGGTCCAGGTAGACAAAAACTTCAATTTCTCCACCTATTTCCCAGGTTTCAGGGATGTATTTATTCGGAAGCAAAACCTCATCACCTTCTTCATTGGTAAGAAAAAGTCCGGGCTCGGTTTCCCGATCTATAGTAAGGGTGTGATATTCACCAATATTCAGCATAACAAAAATTTAAAATGCAAAGATACTTTATAATTACCGGCTTTCACTTAAAAACAGGAAATCCGCTTGTTGTTTCCAAAAAGCGGATTTCTCATTATATGTTCCGGTCTATTTATAGACGCTTTCTTTCTTGAAATGTTTGGTAAGCAGGTAATATACCACCGCACGATACTTGTTCCGGTTAGATTTCCCGTATTTCTCCATTACCGCATTTATGCCTACGTCCAGTTTCTCGTCGTCCTTAAGCCCCAGCTTTTTGATGAGAAAATTCTTTTTCACAGTTTCCATTTCAGACTCTGAAGAACTTGAAACAGTTTCCGCATCGCTTCTGAAGATACTTGGGCCTAAAGCTTCGGTCACTTTTCGTAATAGATCAACATCGGGCTCCTCTCCTACTTTTTCCTTTACGTCCTGGATATACTTTCCAACTTTTTCATCGGTTTTAGTTGCCATACTTTTTATTTTAAATGGTTAATAAACTTAAAGTTAGCAAAAACAGGACTTAATACCGAAGATCAAATCTTAAGATTTCATAAAATTGAAGTATTCCAGTAAGACTTCATCGTTAAGTTTTCTGGGAGTAAAAATCTCCAAAAGTTTAGGCCTTTTAGATTCATTAAAAAAGCTTTGCAGTTCCTTCTCAATTTCTTCTGAATTTTTAGCTGAAATATATTCCACCCCGTAAAGTTCACAAACCGGTTTTGCATCCAGTTGATGTATCGTCTCAAAATAAGTATCGAAATTCTCGGTATTCTTATTCCCCGGAAGTATTCTGAAAATTCCTCCGCCCTGGTTATTCAGAACAATTATCCTGAAATTAGAAGGCAGGTAGTTATTCCAGAGAGCATTACTGTCATAGAAAAAACTAAGGTCTCCTACGATAAGAAGCGTTGGTTCTATTGAAACGCAGGCGGCTCCGGCTGCGGTCGAGACACTGCCATCTATTCCGCTTGTGCCACGGTTACAAAAGATCCTCAAGGTCTCTTTCCATTTGAACAACTGCGCATAACGGATAATGGAACTGTTCCCCAGCTGAAGCATATAGTTTTCAGGAACCTCAGGAGCGACAAGCTGCATAGCCTTAAGATCGGAATATGGAATTTCATCCATATATTCTTCGTGCCTTTGCTGGCGTTTCTGCCAGATCTCTTTCCAGTAGTTCCCGTAATCGCTCTCCTTATTCTTTCCCAAAGGAAGAAAATTGCTGAAAAACGAATTTACATCGGTTTCAAAATGTTTGTTCAGGCAGAAAAAGGTGTTGTATGCTTTTTTATCGTCAATATGCCAGTGTTGGTGGGGCTGATATTTCCTTAGGAAAGCTTTGATCTTTTTAGAAACAATCATTCCCCCAAAAGTGAGCAGTATCTCCGGCTGGAGTTTTTTAAAAAACTCATCAGGATTTGCTTCCCTTTCAATAGGACCAATTACAGTATCTATTCGGGTAATGAAATCGGGGTGGTGCAAATTTGAGGTGGTTTCGGTAAAAAAGATCACCGAATCATCTTGCGCCAGTTCGTCCAAAAACCTTTGTTCAACTGCATTGGGTTGAGCCACTCCCACGATCACCATCTTTCGCTTTGCCTTATTCCAGATATCGGCATAGGCGCTTAATTGTTTTTCGGTATAAGTGCGCTCCTTGAGCTCTGGCAAGATCTGCAGCGGATTCACCTCAACATTTTCAACAAGGTCATACAAGGGCTCGTAAAAAGGCACATTGATGTGCACGGGGCCTTTTCCTTCTATGGCCTTATTCAATGCCAGATTGATCTCCCTTTCGTTGTGTTTCTGCGCTTCAAATTGTTTCTGCTGAAGCTTGGGATCAGTGGTGGTTTGGTCTAAAACCAGCTCTGAGTGCAAATTCGCCGAATAAAGAATATGATTCTCAAATACGTTTTTCTGTCTTATGGTTTGTCCGTCGCCAATGTCAATGCGCTCTATTGGCCTATCGGCTGAAATTATCACCAAGGGAATGTCACTGTAAAAAGCTTCGGCTATGGCGGGATAATAATTCAGCAAAGCCGATCCTGAACTGCAAACCAGCGCCACCGGCTGCTTTAGTTGCTGAGCAATTCCCAGGGCAAAAAATGCCGCGGAACGCTCATCTACTATGCTGTATGGTTTTATTTCGGGATGATGGGTAAATCCAAGGGTTAGCGGGGCATTTCGCGATCCGGGGGAAATTACTACGTGATGTATATTTTTGGCCACACAAAGTGCTACAACCGAGCGGGCAACTGGTATTTTGGAATATTTCACAAATCTATGTTTTGAAAAGTCGTCCAGCTGAAACTGAGTTCCAACTCAAAGAAACGCTCTATTTCTCACCCAAAATTACAATTTTCAAGCGGATTTATTTTACTAATACGGCCTTGATGGTTTGTGCCTTGTTTTGTGTCTCCTCAAACTCCTGTACAGGATCTGAATCTTTGGTAATCCCGCCCCCAACAAAGATCTCGGCTTCATCATCTTCAATCTTCATACAGCGCAGGTTGACAAATAATGACGTTGACGAACTGATGCTTGCATATGCCTGGTTCTCCTGGTTTCTTCGGTTCGAGCTGCGCTTAGTTTCTTTTTTGAAATTCAACTCACCCAGAAAACCGGTGTAGAATTCGCGGTCGTAATTTTCGTTTTCTAATATGAACTGCTTAGCAATATCCCTGGGCATACCACAAACGGCAGGAGTGGGATGAAGCGTCATAATCAATTCTTTTAAATTTGAAGTGCCGGGTTGAATATCGCCCTGAATATCGGTGCGCAGATGCAGGAGGTTTCCGGCTTTCGTTGTATAGGCCTCAGATCTATCCACCTTTCCGATGGTTACCTTTTCGACGTTTTCCAGAATAAAATCGGTCACGATCTTTTGCTCTTCAATTTCCTTCTTTCCCCAGGTCACATCGGTAATTCCCTTAAAAGCCTGAGTTCCCGCCAGGGCCATCGTTTTAAATTTATTCCTTTCTACCTTAAGCAGGGTTTCAGGAGTTGCGCCCAACCAGATATCTGTTTTTGGATGAAACCAGATATAAACAAAAGCCTCTTTATATTTCTTCAGCAGATCCTTAAATATTTCCAGCGGCCCCAATTGAGTTTCCACTTCTTCCTTTCGGGACAACACCACTTTTTTAAAGGCTCCGGCTTTAATTTCGTCAATACCTTTCTGAACAAGATTTTCGTGAGCAGATTTTTCCTTCTGAATAAATTGTTCCGGTGGAAAATCAGGACTTTCCTTCTCCAGGGCCTTTTCGTGATCTATAAACCCGGAATATTCCGTTTGCAGGAATTCAGCTTTTTCCTGCGGAATAATATAGGTTGGTAAATCATTCTGAAAAGGTGCGAAAACAAATCCGCTTTCATTAAAATCATCCACAAGATTTTCCGAAGCATCATCCTGCAACAAAGCGGTGGTCATTCCCCTGCCCGATCCCGGATCGTGCCAGGCTGCAAAAGGCTTATCTTGTTGCAAATGCTCTTCAAGCCGATTAAAAAATTCTTCTGCATTCATCATTTACTTATTTTTTGGTAAAGCAATAGTGGTGAGTTTCACAAGGGAGATCAGGTTGTTCTCCTCATCGGTGATCTTTATTTCCCAAAGCTGTGTGGTACGGCCTTTATGTATAAAACTGGCTTTTGCATAGACAAAACCTTCAGAAATACTTCTTAAATGATTTGCCGAGATCTCTATCCCGCGAACAAACAATTCTTCGGTATTCAAAAAGACATAACTCGCCAGGCTGCCCACGCTTTCGGCCAGGGCCACGCTGGCCCCACCGTGTAACACGCCATCAGGCTGATGTACTTTGGAGGTTACCGGCATTCGCGCGACAAGATAATCGTCTCCGGCTTCAGTAAATTCAATATCAAGGGTTTCCATCAGGGTGTTTTTAGACACTTTTTTGGAAAGCTCCAGAATTTCTTCTTGGGTCATCACAATAAGATTGGTTACTTTGTAAATTACCTCGGGGCACGCCCACGAAGCATTTTAGAAAAATATTGATTTCGAGGCCCGCCTGCGGAACGGGCAGGCAAACCTCAAAACCTTTAAATTCCCGATTATAAAGTAAAAATACGTAAAAATGAGCAGTGAGAAACAGGTTTCCTACCAAAGCACCAATACCTATGAAGTTTTAAACACTTTTACTTCAAAGACAAAAAATGTTTGGATGGTTTGCCATGGCATCGGTTATTTAAGCAGATATTTCCTGAAATATTTCAAACATCTGGACCCGGAAGAGAATTATATCATCGCTCCGCAGGCACCTTCCAAGTATTATCTCAACGGAAAATATACCCACGTAGGCGCTTCCTGGTTAACCCGCGAAAACACCGAACTGGAAACCGAAAATGTATTGAATTATCTCGATGAAATCTATAAAGCTGAAAATCTTCAAGATGCTCCAAAACTTCTTCTATTTGGTTATTCCCAGGGTGTTTCGGTGGTAACAAGGTGGGTTGCAAAAAAAAATATTACCTGTGACCACCTGATAATGCATTCAGGAAAAGTGCCTGCGGAATTAAATGCTGAAGATTTTTCTTTCCTGAAAAACACTAGCTTTTCTTTTATCTATGGGAAACAGGATGAATATTTAAAAGAGGGCGTTATAAAGAAAGAAAAAGCGCGCCTGAAAGAAATATTTCCATCAGATTTGAAGATCAAAACTTTTAACGGAGGTCACGAAGTGAGCAAAGAACTGATTTTAGAAATGGCAGAAATTTAATTAATCAGACCCTTATAAAAACCCTTGCAGGGTTCGCAACCCTGCAAGGGTTTTTGGATTAAATTGCAAAATCCGATAATCCTTTTAAATTTATATTCATAAAAGTTCAAACTAACTCAACTAATTTTTGAAAAATAAAAAAATCCTAAAAAGCATAGGCCCCGGCTTCCTGCTCGCGGGAGCTGCCATTGGAGTATCTCATTTAGTGCAGGCTACACGGGCAGGTGCCGATTATGGATTTATCTTAATCTGGGTACTTATTCTTGCCTGTATCTCTAAATATCCTTTTCTGGAATTTGGCCCACGTTATGCAGCAGCTACCGGCCAACATTTAATCTCAGGTTATAAACGCCTGGGAAAATTTCCCTACTGGATTTACATTTTTATTACCATTGGAAGTATGTTCATAATTCAGGCGGCGGTTACCATTGTTACTGCGGGCCTTGCAGAACGCCTTTTCAATTTTGGCTGGTCGCCTTTTATCTGGAGTCTAACAATTCTTGGAGCCAGTATCGCCTTACTTTTAATCGGAAAATATCCCGGCCTTGATAAAAGTATGAAGGTAATCGTGAGCTTGCTTACTTTGGCCACACTTTTCGCCGTAATTATGGCTTTTGGCGCAGGAACGCTGGAAACTGCTGTTAACACTCCGGCTCCCTCACTCTGGACCACCGCCAGTCTGGGCTTTATTATCGCATTTATGGGGTGGATGCCTATCCCGCTTGATGCTTCTGTCTGGCATTCTATCTGGACCCGGGAAAAAGCGATTCAAAGCAATCAGAAACTCTCCGTGCTAGGTGCATTCGCCGATTTCAATGTCGGCTATCTTGCCGCTGCTTTTATTGGATTACTGTTTTTCCTGTTGGGAGTTTTGGTGATGTTTGGCAGCGGATCTTCCTTTTCAGGAAACAGTGTGGAGTTTTCCAGCCAGCTGGTAGAACTCTACGGAAAAACTCTTGGGGCCTGGAGCAAACCCTTAATCTCTATTGCCGCATTCATCACTATGCTAAGTACTGTGATCACCGTTACCGATGCTTTTCCACGAGTAATTTCAGAATTAAAAGACCCGGAGAAAAATTCACCGAAAGACAGAAAACAAAAATGGAAGATCTACACCTGGACAATCTTTCTTATTCCGGTTTTCTCGCTTTCCATATTATTTTTTCTTTCAGGTTCCTTTACGCTTTTGGTTGATTTTGCCGCCGGACTTTCCTTTCTCTCGGCGCCGTTTTTAGCCTGGTTTAATTATAAACTGGTTACGGGAAATCAAATGCCCAAAAAACACCGACCCGGAAGAAATTACAAAATTTTTAGCCTGATATGCTTCTTATTTTTGGTGCTGTTTAATTTGGGGTATTTGTATTATACTTTATTTTAAGAAAAAAACCCTTGCAGGGTTCAATAAGGGTTGAATTGTAAACAAAAAACAAAAGCGCAACCTTTGCAGATTACGCTTTGCTTATTTAATTTATAGTGACTTGAGCTACCGATGTAATTCCCTAAAAAACCCTTGCAGGCTTTGGAAGCCTGCAAGGGTTAGTATTATTTGACTTGAGATCCCGAAACAAGTTCGGGATAAGCGATTCGTACACTTTTCACCTCCGCATAGCGGGGTGAAGAGTGGCTCTCTGCTTACTTCACTTCTTCAAAATCTACATCTTCAACATCATCTCCACCTTTGGAGTCTCCTCCTCCGGGTTGACCACCCTCGGCTCCGCCTTCAGGACCTCCTTGTGGGCCTCCGGCTTGTCCGCCCTGGGCTTCTGCCTGTGCTTTGTACATCTCTTCAGATGCGGTTTTCCAGGCTTCATTGATCTTATCCAATGCAGGTTGAATGGTTTCAATTTCTTTGGTTTCGTAAGCTTTCTTCAACTCTTCCAAAGCTTCTTCGATAGGCTTTTTCTTGTCGTCAGAAAGTTTATCACCAAATTCCTTCAATTGATTTTCGGTTTGGAAGATCATAGCATCAGCTTCATTAAGCTTATCTACTTTCTCCTTGGCCTTTTTATCGGTTTCAGCATTAGCCTCGGCTTCCTGCTTCATCTTTTGGATCTCTTCTTCGGTAAGTCCTGAAGAAGCTTCAATTCTAATATCCTGAGATTTTCCGGTAGCCTTATCGGTAGCGCTTACTTTAATGATACCATTGGCATCAATATCAAAGGTCACTTCAATTTGAGGTGTACCTCTTGGTGCCGGTGGAATTCCATCTAAGTGGAATCTACCAATTGTCTTGTTATCGGCGGCCATTGGACGCTCTCCCTGTAACACGTGAATTTCTACTGAAGGCTGATTATCTGCAGCGGTAGAGAAAGTCTGTGATTTTTTAGTAGGGATAGTCGTGTTAGATTCAATCAATTTAGTATTCACTCCACCCATAGTTTCAATACCAAGGGAAAGTGGGGTAACATCAAGAAGTAATACATCTTTAACGTCTCCGGTTAATACTCCACCCTGGATCGCAGCACCAATAGCCACAACCTCATCAGGGTTTACGCCTTTAGAAGGTTTTTTTCCGAAGAATTTCTCTACTTCTTCCTGGATTTTAGGCATACGGGTAGAACCTCCAACAAGAATTACCTCATCGATATCACTTTTTGAAAGCCCTGCATCATCCAAAGCTTTTTTCACCGGATTCATAGAACGTTTCACCAATTCGTCAGCCAATTGCTCAAACTTAGAACGGGTAAGGGTTTCTACAAGGTGTTTTGGCCCACTGGCAGTTGCAGTTACATACGGCAGGTTGATCTCGGTTTGAGTAGAAGAGGAAAGCTCAATTTTAGCTTTCTCAGCAGCTTCCTTCAAACGCTGAAGCGCCATCGGATCTTTTCTTAAATCGATATCTTCAGCTTTCTTGAAGCTATCAGCAAGCCAGTCGATGATCACTTCGTCAAAATCGTCTCCACCAAGGTGAGTATCTCCGTTTGTAGATAATACTTCAAAAACTCCATCTCCTAATTCAAGGATAGAGATATCAAAAGTACCACCACCAAGGTCATAAACCGCGATCTTCTGGTCCTGAGATTTTTTGTCCAATCCGTAAGCCAGAGCTGCTGCAGTAGGCTCGTTAATGATTCGCTGAACTTTAAGTCCGGCGATCTCTCCGGCCTCTTTTGTAGCCTGACGCTGAGAATCGTTAAAATAAGCCGGTACGGTAATCACCGCTTCGGTTACATCCTGTCCCAGGTAGTCTTCAGCAGTTTTCTTCATTTTCTGAAGGATCATTGCTGAAAGTTCCTGCGGAGTATATTTTCTTCCGTCTATATCTACACGTGGAGTATCATTATCTCCTTTAATCACTTTATATGGAACTCTTCCGGCCTCTCTTGAAGACTCAGAATATTTATTCCCCATAAAACGCTTGATAGACGCTACAGTTTTTTCAGGGTTGGTTACAGCCTGACGTTTTGCAGGATCTCCTACTTTTATTTCGCCGCCTTCCACAAAGGCAATTACAGAAGGCGTAGTTCTCTTACCTTCAGCATTAGGTATCACCGTTGGTTCGTTACCTTCCATTACGGCAACGCACGAGTTGGTAGTACCTAAGTCAATTCCAATTATTTTACTCATAACTTTATACGTTGAATTATATATTTACTAGATTCTTTTTGAGTTCGCTGTGTTAAAGTCAATCATTATGCCAGCGAAAAACTTCTGACAGGTTGTCACTTTTTCTAAAGAGCCTTGCCGAAATTGCTTTACGAAAACGTTGTAATCTTTCTGTTTTCTGCTATGTAAGCGATCTTCAATTCACTATTTTTGCACTCTAAATATTTGCTCTGAATGCGAAAAATTGAATGTATAAGCGTTTTTGATATGCTGAAAGTGGGTGTTGGCCCATCCAGCTCTCACACTCTTGGTCCCTGGCGTGCTGCCCAGCGTTTTATTGCTGAATTAAAGAAAAAAGGATGTTTCGACCAGGTTGAAAAAATACATATAGATCTTTACGGTTCACTTTCTCTAACCGGAAGAGGTCACGCCACAGATGTTGCCACGATATTGGGACTTTTAGGCCACGATCCGGTAACAATGGATATCAGTATAATTGACAGTGAGACAGAAAAAATCCGACAGGATGCTGAATTGTTGCTTAACGGAGAAAGATCTATCCCTTTTAATATTGAAACCGATGTAAAATTTAACCGGAAATTCCTGGAATTCCATCCAAACGGAATGACATTTAGAGCGACTCTTTCCGACGGTAAAAAATACTCATCTTCTTTCTATTCCATCGGAGGCGGATTTGTGGTGAAGAAGGAACGCAAGAACGCAAGCCAAAAAATGCAAAGCTTTTTGGAATTTCCGTTTCCCATAGAAAAAGCTACCGAATTACTTCAGTATTGCAGAGAGCAGAACAAGAGCATTTCAGAAGTAGTTCTGGAAAATGAAAAATCGCTCCGCAGTGATGAAGAGATCGATACCGGTCTGCGCCAGATCTGGAATGTGATGTTGGAATCTATGTATATTGGCTGTCACACCGAAGGCACGCTTCCCGGCGGACTTAACGTGAAACGCCGCGCCTTCGAAATGCACAAGCGTCTTATAGGAGACCAGCAATATTCAAATCAGGATGAATGGATCAACGCCATAAGAAGAACTGAGGTTAAATTCCGCCAGATCCTTAAATGGGTTAGTTGCTTCGCCTTTAGTGTAAACGAGGTAAATGCATCCCTGGGCCGGGTAGTCACCGCTCCTACAAACGGCAGTGCCGGAACCGTTCCCGCTGTGATGATGTACTATATGGTGATCGAAAACCATGATGCCACTTTTGAAGACCTGAAACGCTTTATGCTGGTAGCCGGAGAAGTGGGCAGTTTATTTAAAAAAGGAGCTACCATTTCCGCAGCGATGGGCGGTTGCCAGGCTGAAATTGGAGTTTCCTCTGCAATGGCCGCAGCCGGATTAACAGATCTACTGGGAGGCTCTCCCGAACAATCTCTTATGGCCGCTGAGATCGCGATGGAACATCATCTTGGCCTCACCTGCGATCCAATAGCCGGACTGGTTCAGATACCTTGCATTGAAAGAAACTCTATGGGTGCAATTAAAGCCATAAACGCCGCTGAAATTGCTCTGGAAAGCGATGCCAGTAAAGCTAAAGTACCCCTCGACAAAGTTATTGAAACGATGTGGGATACCGCAAAGGATATGAATTCTAAATATAAGGAAACTTCAGAAGGCGGTCTTGCCGTGAAGGTAAATTTGAGTGATTGTTAAAGGCCTCCCCCCAAAGGAAAGGAGCAGGTAATTTGGAAATAAATAATTATAAAGTCATAGCTTTAATCACAGACAGTTTAAATTGCAGTAATATTTAAAATTCGAATCTTGCAGTTACTGAAACTTTCCCCAAAAACCAGAAACCTATTCCGTAATTACTGGTTCATGCTGGGAACTTATTTTTTGTTCTTTTTTCTGTTGGGTTTCCTCACAACGGTTATTCCTTCGATAGACCTTGAAAAATACCAGCAAACCGAGCTATTTAATTTTATGAATGAAAGTCCGCTGGCTTTTGTGATAATGGCTGTGGTTATAGCTCCGATCCTGGAGGAAAGTCTTTTTCGAAGTTTGGTAAAACCCAGCCTTACCGAAATTTATATTTTCATTTGTGCGGTTTTAAGTTTTATCGCTCTCGCATTTATTCCTGCTGAAGCTAACGCTATTTTGAAATACAGCTTGGTAGTCCTTTCGGCTTTTCTGCTTTTTCTTTTCTTTTTGGCCCTGAAACCAGCCCGGTTTTTGAGAAAATTCAGGGTATTTCTTTACCGCAATTATGTTATTTTCTGGATAATCACCGCTATACTTTTCGGGTTGGTGCACGTATGGAATTATATCGAAGGTTGGCAGTTCGATATAATTCTTTTGATATTAATATTCCCGCGGATAATCGCAGGATATTTCTTCGGAAAGATAAAAATAGAAAACCAAAGTCTTATCTGGCCCATCTACTTGCACGCCATGAACAATGCCGTGGTGGTTTTCTTTCTCTTGCCCCGCCTTCTTTAATTTAACAAAGGCTTAAAAGTTGTTCCCTTTGCCATTTCGTAACTTATCAGCTAAACAAAATAATAATTATGAGAGCTGCACAAGTAAAAGAAAAAGGAGGGGATTTTGTCCTTGTTGATATGAATAAGCCCTCCCCAAAAGAAAATGAAGTTTTAATAAAAGTGGAAGCTTGTGGCATTTGCCATAGTGATGCTTTTGTAAAAGACGGGATTTTCCCCGGAATTGAATATCCACGTGTTCCCGGCCATGAGGTAGTGGGAATTGTAGAGCAAGTAGGAGAAAAGGTGAAAAACTGGAAAAAAGGTCAGCGGGTAGGTGTTGGCTGGCACGGCGGACATTGTTTCGAATGCGAACCCTGTCGACGCGGTGATTTCATTAGCTGCGAAAATGCCCAGATTAGTGGGATTTCCTATGATGGAGGCTACGCCGAATATATGTGTGCCCCAAAAGAAGCTATTGCGGCCATTCCCGAAGAACTTTCTTCGGCTGAGGCTGCTCCCCTGCTCTGTGCGGGAATCACGGTTTTCAATGCCCTAAGAAATTCGGGAATTAAACCCGGCGATCTGGTAGCGGTACAGGGAATTGGTGGTCTGGGTCATCTGGCCGTGCAATACGCCGCCAAAATGGGAATGCGTACCGTGGCGATTTCCACAAGTGAAAGCAAAAAGGAGTTGGCAAAAGAACTCGGAGCTCATCACTTCATCAATACCGATGAAAAGGATGCCGCAAAGGAATTACAAAACCTGGGAGGTGCAAAACTTATTCTCGCCACTGCACCGTATAGCAAAGCGATAACCTCAGTTATTGGAGGCCTGGGAACAGACGGAAAGTTACTTATGGTAGCTGCTACCGGCGATCCGATAGAAGTCTCGCCTATGGAATTGCTGATGGGAAGAAAATCGGTGGCAGGATGGCCCAGCGGTACAGCGATGGACTCTGAGGATACACTAAACTTCAGCGCACTGACGGGAACCAAAGCTAAAATTGAAGAATTTCCACTGGATAAGGTAAATGAAGCCTATGACAGAATGATCAATAACAAAGCCCGTTTCCGGGTGGTGTTGAAACCTTGATCTTTTGTCACATTGAATGAAAATGTATCACTTCGGGTGGAGTCGGAATATTTTGAGCTATATAAACAAATAATTCCCGACTGTGCTCGAACTGATATAATGGGATTCTTTATAGCGAAACTCCCACCTGGGGTTTCGTTGTTTGAAAGATACCTAATTCTTCTTACAGCCCGTCTTCTGCCGGGTATCTACCAGGTAAATGATCTTCCAATCCTCTTCCACTTGCATCAATTGGAAAGAGTTCACCCCACAATGACTGAATTCCCCATCCAGATAAAAAGAATAAGGCGTGGAAACATTGGCCATTTTGCCGTGAACGGAAATTTCAAAATCATGCAAAACCTCCTCGAACCTCGTGGTTTCAGGAATAGAGACAATTCCTTTTAAAAACTTTGAATAAGACTCTGTAGTGAGTTTAGTTTCTCCTTCTTCAGAAACCGAAATGCTTTGCAAAACCGCATCCTGATGTGCGAAACTTCTGAGTTTTACAGTGTCCTGCTGATGAAAAGCCTCAAAAAAGTTTTCAATTAAACCTTTAAGGTTTTCTTTCTCTGCATTCTGGCTCCAGCCTATCTGACACATAAGTAAAAAACTAATTAGGAATAACTTCTTCATTTCTGTAATTATATTTAAACGCTAATTTAGTATTTTAAAGTTTTAATCTAATCCTTCTAATTATGAAAAAAACATCCTTTATTGCCTTTTGTCTATTTGTAGGTTTTCTTTTTAATAATCTGGAAATACAATCTCAAGAGAAGAACAATAAAAAGATTATAGGCTATATCGTTGGAGGTAATGTGGATGATAAGTTTGGGGAGATTTCTCCGGAAAGACTTACCCATATTAATTACGCGTTCGCGAATATTAAAGACGGAAAAATCATATTTGGAAACTCAAAAGATGAGGAACGCCTGAAAAAGATTAACAGTTTAAAAGAAACAAATCCTGATCTAAAAATTCTAATTTCTGTGGGAGGCTGGGCGTGGTCTGGTGGTTTTTCTGAAGCAGTTGCAACTAAAACTGCAAGGGAGCGATTTGCCAACAGCGGAATTTCTTTTCTTCAAAAACACAAAATCGATGGGATAGATTTAGACTGGGAATATCCCGGGCAGCCGGGTGCTGGAAATGCACACGCCCCCGAAGACAAACAAAACTTTACTTTCGTTTTAAAGCTTTTCAGGAAAAAATTAGATTCTCTCGGTAAAGTTGACCAGAGAAATTATCTACTCACCATCGCGACTGCCGCTAACCAGGAATATTTAGATCATGTCGAATTAAGCAAAATTCATCCCTATCTGGATTTTATAAATATTATGAGTTACGATTATCAGGGCGGATGGAACGATTCTACGTCGCATCATACCAATTTATATATTTCAGAGACAGATCCTGATAATTATAAACAAAGTACCCAAACAGCAGTAAAAGAGCATTTGGAGGCCGGAGCCCCTTCAGAAAAAATCATTGTTGGAGTGGCTTTTTATGGAAGAGGTTGGCACGAAACCGAAAATAAAAACTTTGGGTTACATCAAAGAGCTTTCGGAAATGCATTCAGTATAAATTATCGCGAAATAAAGGATAGTTTGAAAACGGGAAAATATAAACGCTATTGGGATGAAGCAGCCAAAGCACCGTTTCTTTGGAGTGAAGCTACCGGTACTTTTATCACTTATGATGATCTAGCTTCTATACGTGCAAAAGCTAAATTTATAAAAGATAATGAACTTGGTGGCGCTATGTTTTGGCAATATCACGGCGATGATGGCGAATTACTTACCACGCTCTGTTCTGAACTTAAAAAACAATAAAACAAGCTCTATTGCCTGAAGACCGCGTGTTTTTGTATTTTTACCTTCCAAAATTGAAAATATGTCTGTTGCAAAAAAGGAATATAAAAGGGTAACCACCAAATCCCTGGTAGATATGAAACAAAATGGTGAGAAGATAGCAATGCTCACCGCCTACGATTATTCTATGGCGAAAATTGTGGATGGTGCCGGGATAGATGTGATTTTGGTGGGCGATTCGGCCAGTAACGTCATGGCTGGGCACGAAACCACCCTTCCTATAACGCTGGACCAGATGATCTATCATGCTCAGAGTGTTATCAGAGCTATTCATCGCGCCCTTGTGGTTGTTGATCTTCCCTTCGGAAGTTACCAGAGCGACCCCAAGGAAGCTTTACGTTCTGCCATTAGGATTATGAAGGAAAGCGGCGCTCACGCCGTTAAACTGGAAGGTGGAAAGGAAATAAAGGAATCGCTGAAGCGAATTCTTCACGCCGGAATTCCAGTGATGGGACATTTAGGTCTTACCCCACAATCTATCTATAAATTCGGGACTTATACCGTTCGCGCCAAAGAAGAAGCCGAAGCCGAAAAACTTAAATCTGATGCGAAACTCCTCGAAAAAATTGGGTGTTTTGCGATTGTACTGGAAAAAGTGCCTGCTAAACTGGCCAAAGAGGTAGCCGAAAGTATTAGCATTCCGGTCATTGGAATTGGCGCCGGAAATGGCGTTGACGGCCAGGTTTTAGTGGTTCACGATATGCTCGGAATGACCCACGAATTCAACCCCAGATTCCTTAGACGTTATGCAGATCTTCACGCTGAAATGACCAAAGCTTTTGAGAATTACCGGGATGATGTGAAAAACCGGGATTTCCCATCAGACCAGGAACAATACTAGGCCCCTCCCTGACTCCCCGAAGGGAGTTTATAAATCTTGTTTAATATTCTTTTGAGTGGACAAAATTGTTTCAAATAAAATCAACCTTCAGGTACTTTACGAAGACAATCACATTATCGCGGTTAATAAGCGCCCGGGAGATATAGTTCAGGGCGATAAAACCGGGGATAAACCCCTTAGCGAGGTAGTAAAAACCTATCTCAAGGAAAAATACAACAAACCCGGAAATGTTTATCTGGGAGTGGTGCACAGGCTGGACCGACCAACCAGCGGAATTGTCATTTTCGCCAAAACATCAAAAGCCCTTCCCCGCCTCAATAAATTATTCAAGGAAAAGGAAGCAAAAAAGACCTACTGGGCGATTGTAAAAAATGCTCCGCCAAAAGACACCGATATTCTCACGCATTTTTTAAAACGAAACCCGAAACAAAATAAATCTTACGCCCATATTAAAGAAGTACCAGACAGCAAAAGAGCAGTTCTGGAATACCGAATATTGAAAAAACTCGACAATTATTTTTTACTGGAAATAGACCTACATACCGGCAGGCATCACCAAATTCGCAGTCAGCTTTCGGCTATTGGTTGTCCCATAAAAGGCGATCTGAAATACGGCTTTGATCGCAGTAATAAGGATGCGAGTATACATTTGCACGCAAGAAAACTGGTTTTTGAACATCCGGTGAAGAAGGAGAAACTGGAGATTATTGCAGCTCCGCCTCAGGATTCCTTGTGGGATGCCAGCCTCTAAATACGGAATATTTTAGCGCAAAACCCTGTATAGTTATTTTCCTTTAAGCTTCCCCGAAAAAGAGATAAAAATCATTATCTTAAAGAATGATGATAGCCTGTATTTTCATATCTTTAATAGGGAATAAGCAAGAATTGAGGCTCACTTCAGCTCATCCTCCCAAATCAGATTAAAAACCGAATACTTTTCGTCTTCTGGCAATGGTGTTTATTTGATTCCCCTACAATTCCCCCCAAGAGTAATAATCTAATACTATTGATATGAGAACGTGCATTTTTTTCGGTCTTATCCTTGGAACATTCTTCTTCCAAAATTCTCCTGTAAATGCTCAAACATACGATGGCCCTGAACAACCTGCAGGGATTCCCTCCACGGGCGTTGAATTCATGGAACAGGATTCAACTAATTATATAAAAAGTCTGGTAAAAGATGCGGCCAAAATGGTTCGTACTCAGGGAGAAGTTGCTTTTGAGGAATTTCGAAAGCCAGAAAGCCGCTGGGGCAAAGGAGAGACTTATATTTTTATATTGGACAAAGAAGGAAATATGCTTTTACACGCTGATCCTGAAATGGAAGATAAGAATCAGCTTGATCTTAAGGATGTCAATGGCAAACCTATAATACGGGGACTCCTGGCGGCCGCTACGGACCTACCCGAAAAACAGGAAGGCTGGTTCCATTATCAGTGGCCGGTACCGGATGGGCTTCTCCCGCGCTGGAAAAGTAGTTTTGTACAATTAGTTCGAGCCCCAGACGGAAAAGAATATGTCATTGGCAGTGGCATGTACAATGATCGCATGGAAAAAGAATTTGTAATTGATATGGTAGAGGATGCAGCGGGACAAATTAAAAAAGAAGGAAAAGCTGCTTTTAACAAACTCTATGATCCCGCAGGTCCCTTTCTGGTAAAGGATACTTATATTTTCATTTTGGACACAACCGGGGTGGAACTTGTAAATCCAGGCTTCCGTAATCTGGAAGGGCGCAATCTCATGGATCTCAAAGATTCTGAAGGCAAATTGCTGGTGCAAGAAATGTTCAAAGCGGTCGAAAAAGATAGCACGGCCTGGATAGAATATATGTGGCCAAAACCGGGAGACAATCGCTCCACCCAGAAAGCAACTTATGTAAGAAAAGTACCATTAGGTGACAGCTGGGTTTTGGTAGGTGCAGGCGTCTATCTTGCCGATGCACCAAGAACTGCTTTAAAAAGAGAGATGATCACACCTTCTGACCTGAAGAATTTTGTGAACGATGCTGCGGATAAGCTGGAAGAAGAAGGTGAAAAAGCTTTTCCGGAATTCAGGTCAAAAGATTCGCGTTGGTATGATGGAGACAAATATCTGTTCGTATGGAATCTTGACGGGAAAAGAATATTCCATGCTGCAGACTCGACTTTAGAAGGAAAAATAGTTAACGGAACCAAGGATGCCCTGGGAAGGCCTTATGGAAAGATGTTCCTCGAAACAACATCTTCTAAGACAGGCGAAGGTTGGGTTCATTACATGTTCCCGGAACCTGAAGATATCTTTCCAGCATGGAAATCCAGTTACATTAAGCGGGTGAGCTTTCCCTCCGGAGAAGATCATCTGGTAGGCAGTGGTATATACAACATGAAAATGGATGAATTCTTAATTGAAGAAATGGTGCACCAGGCAGCTGCTTTGATTGAGGACCAGAGACGGGAAGCTTTTGATTTGTTACGGGATAAAAAAGGTCCGTTCTATTTTATGGATACTTATATTTTCGTCACCAGTCCCGACGGCACGGAGCTGGTAAACCCTGGCTTACCTTCTCTGGAAGGTAAAAATCTGATTGATATGAAAGATCTTAAAGGGAATCCTGTCGTAAAGGACGAGATAGCTCTTGCAATGGAGGAAGGCAGCGGATGGCTGGAAATGTCCTGGTTTAAACCAGGCACCAATACTCCCGCTACTAAAATGACCTTCGTGAAAAAGGTACAATCTAATGGGGATACCTTTATAGTAGGATCTGGTTATTATCCGGAAAAAGATTAGGTACCCCTTTCCGGATTTATTTATAATAAGGGCATTTTCGAAAGCTTTTGTGTATGGAAGTTTTTTTACTTCTCATAAATGGCCATTGCTGTAGTTCAGTAATCAAATATAACATTCCCGTGCATGCATGATTGAAAACAGGCTCCCTCAGCCTACCGTTTAATTATCTTATTTTTTTTATACAGGATCTTCTATATTCCGGGAGATATATTAACGACTCATCTCAGACAATTTCCTGGAGATCACTTCGGCAACTGGCTTGTTTCCTATCTTACTCTCCAACCAGGATAGAATGTCAAGATATAAAAATGCGCGACGTTCGTATGGGTGGTCCTCATATTGCTTCAAAGTAGCGTGAAGTATGCGAAATTCATCCTTGATTTTCAATGGAGAAACATCAGGTAAATTCCTCAGAAAACGTATCATTTCCTTCTGAACCTCGTGCAGGTCATTCATCTTAATAAGAAACTTATAAGTAGATTTGATGAGACTTTCCAGATGATAGTCCATCCCGGCTTCGTAATGCGCCACAAGGTTCAAAATTCTGGAAAAACACATCAGATCTTCCCGCATCTCCAGGGATTTATTATCGATTATCTTTTTCAGAAATACGATACATTTCTTATTATCCCCATTACCAAAATACAAACAGGCAATCTTATAATAGAAAACCATTATATGATGTTCGTCTATTCGGCCTTTATATTTTTTGATCTTTTTCTGTATCTTCTCCACCAATTCTTCGCCATTGGCAAACTCACCCTTCATAAAGCGTAAATTCAGCTTATTTGAATACAGATATAGAAAAGACAGGGCTTTTATATTATCGTCATCTGGAATTTTTGGATCCTTAAGGGTGGCCTCCATTTTCTTCAACACTTTCTCAAATGCCTTCACATGATTCAAATAAAAAAGCGACTCCAGTAAGTAATGATTGCCCTTAATATAAGAAACAGGATGTAATGAGACCAAATGCGGATATTCATTAAAAAGGTCTATCCATTTCATCGAGTAGCGGTAACAGGCCAAAAAATCCTGGGTGATGAAACTAAACCATAAATGCGCTTTATAAAGCCAGAGTTTTTCATGAAAACCCAACTCCTTAAAGTTATATTCGGGAATATTGTCGTAAAAATAACTCCTAATGGTAGCTGCTTCCTCCTCGGTCCTGGCATAACCCATTTTCAGAAAAATACCGTAAAGCTGTAAAGAGAGGTTTGATAATTTGGCGTTTAACTGCGTAAGTGCACTAAGCTCTTCAGTTTGTTGGATCAATAACTCAGCCCGGTTTCGAATGCTCCGGGTGATATACTGGGATTCAATTATCTTTTCCAATTCAAGAATCTCATAAGCCAGACTTTTCTCTTCATAATGCAGGGCTGTAGTCTTGGTTTTATCAAGCAGTTTAAGAGCCTGGTTGTATAATCCTTTCCGGTAAAGAATGTAGGCGAAATCCAGTTGCTCCCTAATTTGTACCGGAACTGTTTGGTTTGCGGGATTAAGCCTTAAACTCACCAATATCTGCTTATACAAATGAGCCTTAACATTTGAAAGCTGTTGTTTGCTAATCTTCGTTCTCTGTAAAATCTCATTCTCATCATATTTTTTCAGCTTAGTCATCACCTTGAATAAATTCAGAAATTTACTATCGGTGTTCACTCCAATTCTTCCAACATACAGAGAAAATTGTCGCTTTTCAGAAGGAGAAAGAGACTTTATAAGAGAAAACAGGTTATCGGTCAATTCATTAGTCATTGTAACAAGTAGGTTTCCAAAGCACTGTAAATCAGTGTATTTATAGCTTATGATTAGTTTTTAATTATCGTAATTCTCTTTCAGAAAACAAATTTAAGGGCAGGCTAAAACTATACTTTAGTTAAAGATAAAGCAAAATAAATCTCTTATGAGCACTGAAAAGGTAGAAATTTTTGACACGACGTTACGAGACGGAGAGCAGGTTCCGGGTTGTAAATTGAATACAGCCCAAAAACTTAAAATCGCCGCGCGCCTTGATGAGCTGGGAGTAGATGTTATTGAAGCAGGTTTTCCTGTTTCCAGTCCCGGCGATTATCAATCGGTTTATGAAATCTCTAAGCTGGCAAAGAATGCCGCCGTTTGTGGACTCACCCGTGCTGTTAAAAAAGATATCGAAGTTGCTGCTGAAGCTTTAAAATATGCTAAAAAACCGCGTATTCATACCGGGATTGGCACTTCAGATCCTCATATTAAATATAAGTTCAATTCTACGAGAGAAGAAATTATTGTGCGTGGTGTAGCCGCGGTTAAACACGCTAAGAATTTTGTAGACGATGTTGAATTTTATGCCGAAGATGCGGGAAGAACAGATAATGAATTTCTTGCCCGTGTTTGTACCGAAATGATCAAAGCCGGTGCAACGGTATTAAATATTCCGGATACTACCGGGTATTGTCTTCCGGAAGAATACGGAAGAAAAATAAAGTATTTAAAAGACAACGTAAAAGACATTGATAAGGTCACACTTTCCTGTCATTGTCATAACGATTTAGGTCTTGCTACGGCAAATGCTATTGCCGGAGTGATGAATGGAGCCCGACAAATAGAATGTACCATTAACGGAATTGGAGAGCGCGCAGGAAATACTGCTTTGGAAGAGGTTGTCATGATCTTAAGACAACACCCAACTTTGAATTTAAATACGCACATAGACCCGAAATTCCTTTTTGATACCAGTTGTATGGTTTCCCGCGAAATGGGAATGTTTGTACAGCCTAACAAAGCTATTGTAGGCGCCAATGCTTTTGCACATAGCTCCGGAATACACCAGGACGGCGTGATTAAAAATCGGGAAACTTACGAGATTATTGATCCTGCGGAAGTAGGGGTAACCGAATCTGCAATCGTACTTACGGCAAGAAGCGGAAGGGCAGCTTTGGCCTATAAAGCCAAGAAAATGGGATACGACTTAACTAAACTTCAATTAGATCAGGTTTATGCCGAATTCCTGAATTATGCCGATGCCAGAAGATGTGTGGAAGACAATGATATTCATGAAATTATGGAAATTTCAGAAAGAAAAATAAGAGCAATAGCCTAATGAACCGGCATGATGCTGGACCCCTAAAATGGCTTCACAGGTGAATAATTATAAGCCTGAGATGAATGCCCAATCTGGGATTGAATTTACAAAAAATGAAAAAAACTTTATTCGATAAAATTTGGGATGCACACGTGGTAGAATCTATACCTGATGGTCCCGATATTTTATATATCGATAAACACTTAATACATGAAGTCACGAGTCCGCAAGCTTTTAACGAGTTGAAAGAAAGGGATATTTCAGTGTTTAGACCAGATCAAATTGTAGCGACCGCAGATCATAATACCCCGACCGAAAATCAACATTTACCGGTTAAAGATTTGTTGTCCAGAAAGCAGCTTAAAGAATTAACCCAAAATTGCGAAGAAAATAATATAACGCTTTACGGCCTGGGCCATCCTTATAACGGAATTGTCCACGTAATGGCTCCAGAGTTGGGAATTACCCAACCAGGAATGACGATGGTTTGTGGAGACAGCCACACTTCCACCCACGGTGCTTTTGGTACTATTGCCTTCGGAATTGGCACCAGCCAGGTTTCCCAGGTTTTCGCCAGTCAATGTGTTTTGGTTCAAAGACCCAAAAAATTAAGGGTAAATGTAAATGGAAAACTCAAAAAAGGGGTTTTACCAAAAGATGTGATCCTTTACATCATTAGCAAACTCGGAACAAATTCAGGTACTGGGTATTTTTGCGAATATGCCGGAAATGTTTTTAAGGAAATGTCTATGGAAGGCCGAATGACGGTTTGTAATATGAGCATAGAAATGGGTGCTCGTGGTGGTTTGATCGCTCCGGATGAAACGACTTTTGAATATGTAAAAGGCAAAGAATTCGCACCAAAAGGGGAAGAATTCGAGGCGGCACAAGCTTACTGGGAAACGCTAAAAACCGATGAGGACGCAGAGTTCGACCAGGAATATTCTTTTGATGCCGAAGATATTGAACCTATGATCACCTACGGAACAAATCCCGGGATGGGCATAAAAATTAGCGGCGCCATTCCAATGGAAGGTGGAAAAAGCGATGCTAAAGCCTTAGCTTATATGGGCTTTAAATCCGGAGAATCTTTACTTGAAAAACAAATTAACTGGATTTTTATAGGTAGTTGTACCAATTCAAGAATTGAAGATTTTCGCCAGGCAGCGGCTTATATAAAAGGCAAGCAAAAAGCAGCAAATGTAAACGCCCTTATTGTACCTGGTTCACGCCAGGTTGCCGCACAAATTGAAGCCGAAGGACTACGTGAAGTTTTTGAAAATGCAGGTTTTACTCTTAGACAACCGGGTTGTTCGGCCTGTCTGGCAATGAACGATGATAAAATTCCTTCCGGCGAATATTGCGTTTCTACCAGTAACAGGAATTTTGAAGGAAGACAGGGACAGGGTTCCAGAACGATATTAGCGAGTCCGTTAACTGCTGCAGCCACTGCTGTTTCAGGTAAATTAACCGACTTCACAAAACATTTAAATTAAGATGGAAAAGTTTATCACATTAACCGATACGGCGGTTCCTTTAGAAGTAGAAAACGTAGATACCGACCAGATTATTCCGGCCCGGTTTCTAAAAGCAACCGATAAAGCCGGGTTTGGAGAAAACCTTTTCCGCGACTGGCGTTTCGATAAAAACGACGAACCGAATCCTGAATTTGCTTTAAACAAACCGGAATATAAAGGTTCTATTTTGGTAGCAGGAGATAATTTTGGTTGCGGTTCCAGCCGGGAACATGCAGCCTGGGCACTAAAAGCCTACGGTTTCACCGTTGTTGTTTCGAGTTATTTCGCCGATATTTTCAAAGGAAATGCGCTTAACAACGGATTGCTTCCGGTTCAGGTAAGTCCTGAGTTTTTAGAACAGCTATTCGTTGAAATTACTAAAGATCCTTCCGTAGAAATTAAAGTTGACCTCGAAGCCCAGAAGATTGGGATTCCGCAGCAAAATATTTCAGAAAGTTTTGAGATAGATCCGTATAAAAAAACCTGTATGATCAATGGTTTTGACGATATAGACTTCCTGGTAAGTAAACTGGATGCAATTAAAGAATTTGAAAAGAAAAAATCACAAAAAATACAAGCCGCCACACTCTTGTAGTTTTTGAAATTTAAAAGATTATCCCGATAGTTTTCGGGAAACCACACATAAAGAAGAAAAAAGATGAAATTAAAAATAGCAGTCTTGCCCGGAGACGGGATAGGTCCCGAAATCACACAGCAATCAGTGAAAGTTTTAAAAGCTGTAGCAGATCGATTCGATCACCACTTTCAGTTTGAAGACGCCCTGGTAGGTGCGGCAGCAATAGATTTGCTGAACAATCCGCTACCTGAAGCTACGCTGGAATTGTGCAAAAAATCTGATGCTGTGTTGTTTGGGGCTATTGGACATCCAAGATTCGACAATAACCCGGATGCGAAAGTTAGACCTGAACAGGGTCTTTTGCACTTAAGAAAAGGACTGGGTCTTTTTGCCAATATTAGACCGGTAAAAGCTTACGACAAGCTTATAGAACAATCTCCATTAAAAGCCGATCGCATTGCCGGTGCCGATATGGTTATTTACCGGGAACTCACCGGGGGTATTTATTTTGGCGATAAATTTACCGCGGAAGACGGACAAAGCGCTACCGATGTTTGCACCTATTCTGTAGAAGAAATTTCCCGGGTAGCTCACCTGGCGTTTAAAGCTGCCGAAAAGCGTTCGAGAAAATTAACATTGGTTGATAAAGCTAACGTTTTAGAGACTTCCAGACTATGGCGAAAAACAGTTACCGCAATTGGTAAAGAATATCCCGATGTAGCACTGGATTTCCTATTTGTAGACAACGCCGCAATGCAAATGATCCTGAACCCAACGCAATTTGATGTGATTCTTACCGAAAATATGTTTGGCGATATTCTTTCTGATGAGGCCAGCGTAATTGGGGGAAGTATTGGTTTATTGGCATCAGCATCTGTAGGAAATGAAAGTGCTATGTTTGAACCTATTCACGGTTCTTATCCGCAGGCAACCGGAAAAGGAATTGCAAACCCGGTAGCCTCTATTTTATCTGCTGCAATGCTTTTAGAACATTTCGGACTCATTGAGGAAGCTGAAGCCGTTAAAAAAGCAGTAGAACTTAGTATAAAACTGAACGTTTGCACCATTGATATTAACAAAGATAACCATTATACCACAGAAAAAGTGGGTGATTTCCTTGAGGGACTTATCAGCGAAGTTGATAACATTAGCATCAACAACGAAAACCTGAACCTCGGGCAAATGACTATTATTTAAGATTATTTTTTCTTCATTTATGTTTTGAACCCTTCGTGTTTGTGTGGTACTCGCGGAGGGTTTTTTAATGAAACTTGGTTTTACGGGCATTGGTAATGCCTGTAAAACCTTAGTTGAATTAACCCCGATGAAAAATCGGGGTCTTTATAGTTGTAAACTGATAGAACTATCGCGATTTTAGTCATGATCTTATTATTTCTATATGTTCTATTGAAAAGCCACAAATTCACGAATCTTTGTGTTCCAGGCTTACATGATATTTGCAACCGAAAAATTGTGGTTTATTAAAATATGCTTTCTGAATGGTGCCACTCCGCTGGAGCTCACCATCTTTGCGATTTTTGATTTTCTATAAATATAGTGCTCCTCTAGAACTTTTTTTACAAAAGATTTACGTCAGCTCCATAGGAGCGACATATCTGCAGGAGATTGAAAAACGAAATAAAGGGAGCTCCAGAGGAGCGGAATATAAATCCGCGAAATCCCCCTTAAAACCGAATCTTTAAACCTGATCCTTTTTTCTCCTAATCTCCTCCAACGCAAGATTATCTTTACTTCCTAAATGTGAATGCTTCTTCCCTTCAGCAGCCTCATAGGTTCCTTCCTGAACCTGTTCGCCAATTATTTGATAAGCTTCCCTAAACGATTTTCCTTGCATCACCAAATCGTTGATGCTATCTACCGTAAACAGGTATTTATATTTTTCATCCTGTAAATTGATATTCTTAACCTTGATTAAAGCGATGGAATGGATGAAAACATCCAGGATCTCTTTAATATTTTCCACCGCATAAATACTGTTTTCTTTAATTAACTGGTAATCCCGGTGATAACCACTGGGTAAATTATTGGTAATTAAAATCATCTCATTAGCGATGGCCTGAAGTTTATTGCATTTTCCACGTATCAATTCAAAAACATCGGGATTTTTCTTATGGGGCATAATGCTGGAACCGGTAGTTAGCTCATCGGGAAAAGTGATAAAATCAAAATTCTGACTCATATACAAACAAATATCCATGGCAAATCTGGAGAGCGTATTAGAAACCGAGGCGATGTTGGAGGTTACCGTTCGCTCGCATTTCCCACGTCCCAGTTGCGCGGCCACTACGTTATATTTTAAAGTCGCAAATCCTAATTCTTTGGTGGTAAATTCCCGGTCTATTGGGAAAGAAGAGCCATAACCCGCCGCAGATCCTAACGGATTCTGGTCTACAATTTTCAATCCTGCTTCCAGTAAATAAAGATCGTCTATTAATAACTCGGCATAGGCGGAGAACCATAAACCAAAGCTTGAAGGCATCGCTACCTGCAAATGAGTATATCCCGGGAGCAGTTTTTCCTGATGTTCCTTTGCAAGGCCTAAAAGAACCTCTATCAATTGTTTAGTCTTATCTGAAATTTCCTGCAGATTTTCCTTAAAATACAATTGCATCGCCACCAAAACCTGATCGTTCCTGGAGCGAGCGGTATGTATCTTCTTTCCAGTATCGCCCAATGCTTTGGTTAGTTCAAACTCGATTTTGGAATGTACGTCTTCAAAATCTTCTTCAATCTCAAAACTTCCATTCTCGAGTTGTTGCTGAAGTTTTGCCAGTTCCGCTTCTATATCCTTTACCTCCATGGAGGTCAGAATCCCTACTTTCCCAAGCATTTTGGCGTGTGCTTTTGAAGCTTTTAAATCGAATTCAGCCAGATGCATATCCAGCTCCCGGTCGTTTCCCACCGTGAAGTTTTCTATTTTTTTATCTATCGCTAATCCTTTATCCCAGAGTTTCATAATTTCATTTTTTTATCTAACCTCTGGACCTCACAGGTTTTAAAAACCTGTGAGGTCCAACAATTTTATTTAAGAACATCCATGTGAAAATCCAATAATTATTGAGATGGACGCCAGTTTAATTCAAACCTACAAGAAACCTTGCAGGATTTTCCTGCGGGGAATATATCGAAATTTTAAAGCTCCCCCTTCGGGGGCTGGGGGGCTATTAATTTTATATAAGTTTCAATCCCATCCTCTATTTCCTTCAGATAAATAAATTCATCTGCGGAATGCGACCTGCTAGAATCACCCGGACCTAATTTTAAGGAAGGGCAATTCAGCATCGCCTGGTCTGAAAGCGTTGGTGAACCATAAGTTTCCATTCCCAACGCTATTCCCGCTTTAACCAGCTCGTGATCTTTAGGAATCGATGAAGAGTTTAACCTAAGCGAACGTGCGGTAATTTCATCCACGGGGGCTTTTTCCTGTAAAATCTCATCGATCTCAGCATTGGAATAAGCGTCATTCACGCGAACATCAATTACCAAATCCACGTGTCCCGGCACCACGTTGTGCTGGCTTCCGGCATTGATCTGGGTGACGGTAAGTTTTACTTCACCCAAAGCTTCTGATTCCTTTGGGAAATCAAATTCCTCAAACCATTTTAAAACATCGGCAGTTTTATAGATGGCGTTATTCTCGTTGGGATGTGCCGCATGGGAAGGCGTTCCTTTTACTTTAGCGTCAAAAACCACCAGGCCTTTCTCGGCAATGGCCAATTGCATTAAAGTGGGTTCTCCAACAATAGCCACATCAATTTTAGGCATTTTTGGCAACATACAGGAAATCCCGTTTTTCCCGTTTATTTCCTCTTCTCCGGTTCCGGCAAAAATCAAGTTATATTTCAGGTCTTTGGTTTCATAATACCAGGTAAAAGTCGCGAGTAAGGATACCAGGCAACCGCCCGCATCATTGCTACCTAAACCATATAATTTTCCGTTTTCAATTTTCGCCTCAAATGGATCCCGGGTGTAAGCCGAATTGGGTTTTACCGTATCGTGATGAGAATTTAGCAGCAAGCTGGGCTTAGCTGGATCAAAATACTTGTTGGTAGCCCAAACATTGTTTAAATGCCGAGAAAAAGCCATCTCCTTTTCGCTAAACCATTTTTCCAGCAAATCGGCCGTTTTATCTTCTTCTTTTGAAAAAGACTGCGTACTAATAAGCTTTTTAAGTAATGCTATCGCATCTTTTTGTAATTCTTCGAGCTTCATCAGTTACTGATTTTTGTATAAACAGATTCTTCTTTTAATAGCCTGAAATCACCAAGAAATATATTCTTCACGCCATTTTCCAAAGCCTGAAAACAGTTATGCAATTTTGGCAACATCCCATCACTAATTACTTTTTCTTCCAACAATTTCTGATATTTATCCCTGGTAATTATTCCAATTACCGAATCGTCGTCTTCTGCATCTCCCAGCACGCCCTTTTTCTCAAAGCAAAAATAGAGTTCGGTTTCATAAATTGAACTCATTGCCTTAGCGATTTCCGCAGCTACAGAATCCCCATTGGTGTTTAAAAGCAATCCATCTTCTGTACAGGAAATTGCTGAAAAGACCGGGGTTATATTTTGTTTTAAAATTGAATTGATAAATTCTGAATTCACTTTCTCTACATCCCCAACAAATCCGAAATCTACTTCTTTAACAGGACGTTTTTTGGAAACAATGCTCAACCCATCCGCACCACTAAGACCTATGGCATTATTCCCAAGCCCCTGAAGCTTAGCAACGATATTTTTATTAATGACCCCCCCGTAAACCATGAGGATTACCCTGATCGAATCGGCATCGGTAATTCGTCTTCCTTCAAACATTTGGGTTTTGTAACCGAGTTTTTCCGTGATTTCCGTAGCCAGGTTTCCCCCGCCGTGAACAAGGATCTTTGGCCCCTTCAAGGCGACAAAATCACCAAGGAATTCAGCGAATTTTGCATCATCTTCGATAAGCTTCCCTCCTATTTTTACAACTTTTAAAACCTCTTTTTTCATAATAATGCCAAATTCACTAATGATTATTTTTTTAAGCATTTGGATTCCCCTTCGGGGGCTAGGGGGCTAAAATCCTTTTTAAAACTGCCTGTGCGGCATAAGTTCTGTTTCCCGCTTGTTGGATCACGACCGAATTTTCTGAATCCAAAACCTCATCAGTAATTACCATATTCCGTCTGACTGGCAAACAATGCATCACTTTAGCATTATTGGTTTGCTTTAATTTTTCTGCAGAAAAAGTCCAGGTTTTGTCCTCGCTCAGTTTCTGCCCGTACGTTTCATAACTGCTCCAGTTCTTTACATACACAAAATCGGCATCTTTTAAAGCTTCGTCCTGGTTATGAATTACAGGGATATTTTTAGTTATCTCAGGATTAAGATCGTAGCCCTTTGGATTAGTAATCACAAAATCAACATCCAACCTTTGCATAATTTCAGCAAAAGAATTAGGCACGCTTTGGGGTAATGCTTTTGGGTGCGGTGCCCAACTAAGCACAACTTTTGGCCTGTCATTCTTCTTTAATTCTGAAATAGTAATCGCATCAGTAAGCGCCTGCAAAGGATGTCCGGTGGCACTCTCAAGGTTCACAACCGGCACAGAAGCGTATTTTTTAAAACTATTCAACACTATTTCAGCTTCATCTATTTCTTTGTCCTGCAAATCCGGGAATGCCCTCACGGCGATAATATCACAATACTGCGACAAGACTCCCGCGGCTTCTTTGATGTGTTCAGCTTTATCAGAGTCCATTACGGCTCCGTCTTCAAATTCCAGTTTCCAGCTATCGCTTCCGGCATTCATCACCATCACGTCCATTCCTAGCAATTTTCCGGCCTTTTCGGTACTTAACCGGGTTCTCAGACTCGGATTAAAAAACAGCATTCCCAGGGTTTTTCCTTTACCAATTTCCAGGGTAGAATTACCCTTTTTTAGTTCCAGCGCTTCGGTGATCACCTGTTGTAAATCCTCTATATCTGATAATCCTGTGTAATTTTTCATAATATGTTTTTTTTAGACCTTCCAGGTTATAAAAACCTATGAGGTCTATTCTATTTTAAAACAATCTTTAAAGCTTTAAATAACTTATCAAAATGTTCTTTTTTGATATTTAAAGGGGGTAAAATCCGCAGGAGTTTCTTGTTTGCAGAAGCACCAGTAAAGATATGATGTTTAAACAAAAGCTCTTTTCTTAACTGGGCGATCTCAAAATCGAATTCCAGGCCTATCATCAATCCGCGGCCTTTTATTTTTTTAATCTGCGGAATTTCTGTTGCTTTTTCCTTTACATATTCGAAAAGGTCACTGGCATTCTTCAGAAGATTTTCCTTTTCAATTACTTTCAAAACCGAAATCCCTGCGGCACAAGCCAGGTGATTTCCTCCAAAAGTAGTTCCCAGCATTCCCGACTTTGCTTTAATAGATTTATCGATTAAAACCCCACCAACCGGAAACCCATTGCCCATTCCTTTGGCGACAGAAATAACATCAGGGCGAATATTGTGTTTCTGAAAAGCGAAAAAATCACCCGTCCTGCCGTAACCTGACTGCACTTCGTCTGCAATTAAAACCGAATTATATTTTTTACACAATTCAGCCGTTTTTTGATAAAATTCAGTAGATGCTTCATCCAGGCCGCCTACTCCCTGGATGACTTCAAAAATTACCGCTGCAACATCGCCTTTTTTCAGCTCACTTTCCAGGGATTCAGTATCTTCTTCAAAAGCAATTTTCGTAGCCTTATGATTCTGGTTAAACGGAGCCTGGATATTTTCGTTATCGGTAACCGCAACTACTCCGGAGGTCCTTCCGTGAAAAGCCTTTTCGAAATAAATAACCCGGTCTTTTCCGGTATGGAAAGAGGCCACTTTCAAGGCATTTTCATTCGCTTCAGCACCCGAATTACATAAAAACAGGCTGTAATCCTTTATTTGGGAAAGTTTCTCCAGTTTATCGGCAAGTTCCTGTTGCATAGGATTTTTAACCGAATTTGAATAAAAACCCAGTTCGGCAACTTGTTTGGAAATTGCATTCACGTAAGCCGGATGGGAATGCCCAATCGAAATTACCGCGTGACCGCCATAAAGGTCTAAATATTTCTTCCCCTCTTTATCAAAAACGTAAGCGCCCTTAGCCTTTACCGGGGTGATATCGTATAATGGATAAACATCAAATAATTCCATAGTTAGTCGGTTGTAATAGTATTAATTTTTTTGAATGAAGCCTGGATGCCTTTTATTAAAGAAGAACTAAGGCCGTTATGTTCCATTTCGTTCAGGCCCTCAATAGTGCAACCCCGTGGCGTGGTTACCTTATCGATTTCTTCTTCCGGGTGTTTCCCCGATTCGATGAGCAGGCTCGCAGCCCCCAAACAGGTTTGCATAGAAAGCTCGTGCGCGTCTTTAGCATCAAAACCAAGTTGTACAGCGCCCTGAGTGGTGGCGCGTATAAGACGCATCCAAAAAGCGATCCCGCTGGCACAAATTACTGTGGCAGCCTGCATTTTATTTTCAGGAATAATAATACTGGTTCCCAAACGATTAAAAATAGCCTCAGCAATAGCGATGCGTTTTTTGCCTTTCTCATTGCTACAAAGGCAGGTCATCGATTTGCCTACGGCAATAGCGGTATTTGGCATCGAGCGAACAATAAACTGTTCTTCCCCAACAATAGCCTCAATAGCTGGGATTTTAAATCCCGTGACAGTAGAGATGAGGACGTGGTTTTCGTGAAGATCATCTTTTATTTCTTTAAGAATACGCTCCATTTGGGTGGGCTGTACCGCAAAAATTAGAATATCTGAATGCTGCACCGCTTCCCGGTTATCGCTGGTAACCTTAAGCTTCGAATGCTGCTCATATTCCTGAATCTCTTCGGTCTTTCTTTTCGTAAGGTACAGCGTGGTAAACGCATTGTTTACAATCAGGCCTTTGGCAATGGAAAGCCCAAGATTTCCGGTTCCGATAATGGCTATTTTCATTGGTTTGGTTTTAGTCGTTAGCTTGCCACGAAATCACAAATATCCTTTTAACAATCTTCAGTGCTTAGTGATATTTCAATTCATAAATACAATTCGTGTATTAGTGGCTATTTTTTAAAAATAACTCGCTTTTAATTTTAATCCTGATGTCTCTTCAAAACCAAACATCAAATTCATATTCTGAACTGCCTGCCCCGAAGCACCTTTCAATAGGTTATCAATAATACTGGTAATTAATAGCTTATCTCCAAATTTCTGCAATTTCAACAGGCATTTATTGGTGTTTACCACTTGTTTTAAATGCAAATCTTCCTCAACTACAAACGTAAAAACCGAATCTATATAAGCTTCAGAATAGATTTTTTTTGCCTGCTCTAAATTACCGTCAAATTTTGTGTAGGCTGTTGCGTGAATTCCCCTGGAAAAATTTCCCCTGTTCGGAATAAAATTAATTTCCGGGAGCTTGTCCTTCTGAAGGATTTTCAAACTCTGCCCTATCTCATTTAAATGCTGATGTTCAAAAGCCTTGTAACTGGAGAAATTATTATCCCTCCAGGTAAAATGTGTAGTGGCCGAAAGTGAGGTTCCCGCGCCGGTTGCGCCGGTAACCGCATTTACATGCACGTCATCCTGTAACAAACCGGCTTTTGCAAGTGGCAAAATAGCCAGGCTAATCGCTGTGGCGAAACAACCAGGGTTAGCGATAAAATCGGCCTTTTTGATTTTCTCTTTATTAAATTCAGGAAGTCCGTAAACAAAAGAGTGTTCACCACTCATTCTATAATCTGTGCTTAGGTCTACGATTTTGGTATTTCCTGAAAACTGATTTTCCGCAAGAAATTTCACCGAATTTCCATGTCCCAGGCACAAAAAAACCACATCTACATTTTTATTGATTTGTCCACTAAATTGCAAATCGGTTTCTCCCAGCAAATCCTGATGCACTCCCGCCACCGGTTTTCCGGGTTGGGAAGTGCTGTATACAAAATCCAGTTTCACTTCAGGATGATTTATTAATATCCTGATAAGTTCCCCGGCCGTGTAGCCAGCCCCACCAATTATTCCTGCTTTAATCATTTTTTTCCATTTACGTGTTGGTAAATCTTCCCGGCATTCGATAAAATTTTGATGAATCCTTTCGCATCATCAGCCGTCCAGGCTTTATTCTCTTCGCCGTAGTTTCCGAAGCTGGAATTCATCAAATCGTTCTTAGATTTAATTCCATCAAGCGTGAATCGGTAAGGATTCAGCGTTACGAAAACCTCCCCGCTTACCTGCTTTTGTGAACTTTCTAAAAAAGCCTCCAGATCCCGCATTACGGGTTCTAAATACTGACCTTCGTGTAAATGGGTTCCGTACCAATTAGCCAGGTAATCCTTATGTTGTAATTGCCATTTGCTAAGGGTATGTTTTTCCAATAAATGGTGAGCTTTAATAGTAATTAACGCGGCGGCGGCTTCAAAACCAACTCTTCCCTTTATTCCTATAATCGTATCACCCACGTGAATATCCCGGCCAATGGCATATCTGGAAGCGATATTTTCAAGAATTTCAATATTCTTTTCCGGGGAATTTTCTTTTCCATTTACGGCTGAAAGTTCTCCTTTGATAAATGTCAAACTGATTTGTTTTGGTTCTTTCTCCTGAAGTTGGGAAGGATAAGCACTTTCAGGTAAGGGTTTTTCTGAGGTCAGGGTTTCCGCTCCACCCACACTGGTTCCCCAAAGTCCTTTGTTTACCGAATATTTGGATTTTTCCCAATTCATTTCAACACCGTTCTGCTTCAGGTATTCAATCTCTTCCTGTCGGCTGAGTTGCTTATCCCTGATTGGCGTGATAATTTCAATTTCGGGAGCTATTATTTGAAAGATCATATCGAAACGTACCTGGTCGTTTCCTGCACCGGTACTGCCGTGGGCAATATATTTCGCATCGATCTTTTTGGCATAATTAACGATCTCTATGGCCTGAACGATCCTTTCCGCACTAACAGATAGCGGATAGGTATTATTCTTCAAGACATTTCCGAAGATTAAATATTTCACCACTTTCTGGTAAAATGAGGAAACTGCATCGATATTCTTATAGGTCTTTGCCCCTATTTTTTGCGCGTTTTCTCCTATTTTCTTCACTTCTTCCTCTGAAAACCCACCGGTATTTACACTTACGGCATGGACCTCAAAATTCCCTTCTTTAGATAAATATTTTGCACAGTAAGAAGTATCCAAACCTCCACTGTATGCTATGACTACTTTTTTCATTTCTTTAATTTAAACTGTGGTTATGGCCACGAATTCACTAATATTTTTTTATTCCACTCGGGAAAGCCCCCTTGTTAACTTCCGTTCTTCTCTTTTTTATAAAAAAGGGTTTGCTTTATATTCTTCAACCTTTTAAAAGCTTTATCGTTAAAGCTTTCCTTTTTATTTGTTTTTTTTACATCCTTTTTTCTTTCAGGATCGTACATCATTCCCGTGCACAAGCACATTTTACGCTCTGTTCGGGTTAGGATATCGTAATTCTTACAGGTTTGGCAACCTTTCCAGAAAGCATCATTATCGGTAAGTTCAGAAAAGGGTACGGGTTGATATCCCAGCTCATAATTGATTTTCATCACGGCCAGGCCGGTGGTGATCCCGAAGATCTTTGCCTTGGGATATTTCTTCCTGGAATGCTCAAAAATTACCTCCTTGATCTTCTTGGCCAGTCCCTGATTCCTGTAATCTGGATGCACAATTAAGCCTGAATTTGCCACATACCTGTCGTGGCTCCAGGTCTCGATATAGCAGAAACCGGCAAATTTATCACCGTCAAGAGCGATCACGGCATTACCTTTTTCCATCTTGTTAATGATGTACTCAGGCGTTCTTCGGGCTATACCTGTACCACGCACCTTCGCCGACTCTTCGATAGTATCACAAATGATCCCGGCATACCGGGAATGAGAAGTATTAGCAATGAGTATTTTCACTGACTAAGAATTTAAGGATGAATTGAATTTTTATTTTTTCGCTGAAGGGGGAACCGGACTCACCTAAGTTCCATAGAATTACATACGCCCCGGGCGGCGGCGAATAAAGCGGGGGTTCCTGGTTGGAATTATAACAAGAACAGGGATTTCAGAATTATTTCTGAAGAGAATTGAAGTAAATATGGAAAAAAGTTTTTTCAAAATGTGATAATCAAATAATATTAAAAAAAAAGGACAGAACAGGTTAATCGCTTAGCAACGGCGAAGGCGGCACAAGCGAGAAACGGGGAATATTATTTGTGTCGTATTTATCACGCTGTAAATGTAATGCAATTTTCTAACCAACAAAAAAATCACACCAAAAATTGAAATAAATTTGGTTTATCATTCAAATATTCCCCGTAAAAATTCTTCGCTTTCATTCTGGCTACCAATGGTTCAAAGTCGGCCGGGTCGTTTAGTTCTATCCCTACCACCGCAGGACCATTTTCCCTGTGATGCTTTTTTGAATATTCAAAATGGGTGATGTCATCATTAGGCCCTAGCACTTTCGCGACAAATTCCTTTAAAGCGCCTGCCCGCTGCGGAAAGCTTATCACGAAATAATGTTTTAATCCGGCATACAACAATGCTCTTTCCTTGATCTCTGCAGTTCTGGTGATGTCGTTATTGCTGCCGCTTACGATGCACACCACATTTTTACCTTCAATCTCTTCAGCAAAATGATCCAGAGCCGAAATAGCCATAGCTCCTGCAGGCTCCACCACAATAGCATCCTGATTATAAAGATCCAGAATGGTTTGGCAAATTTTCCCTTCCGGTATAGTGATCATCTCATCAAGATTCTCCCTGCATATCGCAAAATTTCTACTACCGACCTTCTGCACGGCTGCTCCATCTACAAAGCGTTCAATATCGTCCAGTTCCACAACTTTTCCCTGTTTCAGGGAAGAAGTCATAGACGGGGCGCCTTCGGGTTCTACTCCTATAATTTTTGTATTGGGTGAAAGTTCCTTGAATATGGAGGAGAGCCCGGCTAAAAGTCCGCCACCTCCAAGTGGTGCAAAGACATAATCTATTGGTTCGCTGGCTTGCTCCAGGATCTCCAGGCCAATAGTGGCCTGACCTTCGATAACTTTCTCATCGTCAAAAGGATGAATAAAAACCAGATCGTATTTCTCACGGTGCTTCATCGCATTTTTAAAGGCATCGTCAAAGGTATCGCCCTTCAAAACAACATCAACCCACTCCCCGCCGAACATTCTGGTTTGTTCCACCTTTTGGCGTGGGGTGGTTCCCGGCATATAGATCACGCCCTTTGCCTGCAGTTTATTACAGGCAAAGGCAACACCTTGTGCGTGATTTCCGGCGCTGGCACAAATTACACCCCTGTCCAACTGCTCCTGCGGAAGGCTGGAGATTTTGTTATATGCTCCCCTAATTTTATAGGAACGTACCTGTTGCAAATCTTCCCTTTTCAGAAAAATATTTGCTGAATAGCGGTTGCTGTAGGTAAAAGAAGGCGCAAGTGGGGTTTTTACCACCACCTTTTTAATCCTCTCTGCAGCTTCTTTTACCGCTTCAAGACTTGGTTTGTATATTTTGGTTTCTGCCAGCAAAGTGCTCATCTTATTCGTGTATTTTTTTCATCGCGGTCATTGCTCTTCTTAGCCTTCCCCCTACTTTTTCAACAGGATGTTGCCTGATTTCATCATTAACCGCAATTAACTGCTGATTGTCCACTCCGGTATAATCAGTTCCGAAAGAATGGCCTATAACCTCTTTTGGCAAGCCGTTTACATAATCTTTAATAAGTGGTTTGGCCGAATGATCAAATAAATAACAACCATATTCAGCGGTGTCTGAAATGATACGGTTCATCTCATACAATTTCTTCCTGGCTATCGTGTTAGCGATAAGCGGAACTTCATGCAACGACTCGTAATAAGCCGATTCCTCGATAATTCCGGCCTCGACCATAGTCTCAAAAGCCAGTTCCACCCCCGATTTTACAAAGGCGGTTAGTAATACTCCTTTATCAAAATATTCCTGCTCGCTAATCTCTTCAGAAGTAGCTTCGGTTTTCTCAAATGCGGTCTGACCGGTTTCTTCACGCCATTCCAAAAGTTCTTTATCATCGTTGGCCCAGTCCTGCATCATCCTGCTACTGAAAGCTCCCGAAATGATATCGTCCATATGCTTTCTGAAAAGCGGACGCAGTTTCACCTTTAATTCCTCTGCAATTTCATTGGCTCTTAATTTGGCCGGATTAGAAAGCCGATCCATCATATTGGTGATCCCTCCGTGTTTTAAAGCTTCAGTTATGGTTTCCCAGCCATACTGAATTAGTCTTGCGGCATATTCCGGTTCAACTCCATCAGCCACCATCTTATCGAAACTCAAAATAGATCCTGTTTGCAATACGCCACAAAGAATGGTTTGCTCTCCCATAAGGTCCGATTTCACTTCAGCAACAAAAGAAGATTCCAACACTCCTGCCCTGTCCCCACCTGTCGCTACAGCATAGGCTTTAGCCCATTTCAGCCCTTTTCCGGCAGGGTCGTTTTCCGGATGCACCGCGATAAGGGTTGGCACCCCAAATCCGCGTTTGTATTCCTCCCGAACCTCAGTTCCGGGGCATTTGGGAGCGACCATAATTACGGTGATATCTTCCCGGATTTTCATCCCTTCTTCCACGATATTAAATCCGTGAGAATAGGAAAGCACCGCATCTTTCTTAATATGAGGCTGAATAGCTTTTATTACTGAAGTATGTTGTTTATCTGGTGTTAGGTTGATTACCAGGTCGGCCTGGGGAATAAGCTCCTCATAGGTACCCACTTTGAAACCGTTTTCTGAAGCGTTTTTATAAGATTGGCGCTTTTCCTTAATAGCTCCTTCTCTCAAAGCATAGGAAATGTCCAGACCGCTATCACGCATATTCAGGCCCTGATTCAGGCCCTGGGCTCCACAGCCAACAATTACTATTTTTTTGTCTTTTAAGGCAGCTACACCATCTTTGAATTCTTCGCTTTGCATAAAACGGCAGGTCCCTAACTGGGCCAGTTGTTCTCTTAATGGCAAGCTGTTAAAATAGTTTGTCATAACTTCTAATTAATTGGTTGTATTAAATTGTTCTAATAAATTTGAGATCTGCATCTCTTCCTTGGTCACCGCAATTGTACCCGAGCGCACAAACTGCATCAACCCGTATGGTTTTAATTTTTCGTAAAGACTGTCGGTCTCACTGCGCTTTCCTGTTTTTTCTATCACAAAGAATTTGGGAGTTACCGTCACGATTCGTGCATTGGTTCCTTTTATAAAATCCTGAATACTGAGATCGCCTACAAATTCTGATGAATTTACCTTGTAAAGCGCGGTTTCCTGGAAGATCATCTCTTCATCGGTATGATAAAAAGCTTTGATCACTTCTATTTGTTTTTCGATTTGCTTAACGACTTTCTGCACCTGTTCCTCATTCACCTGCACTACGATGATGAAGCGCATCACGCCTTCCACTTCGCTTTTTGACACGGTAACGCTTTCTATGTTGATGTGTCTTTTCAGAAAGATCGCAGCGATACGGCTTAACAGCCCCACATTGTTTTCGGTATAGATCGAAACTGTATAATTTTTCTTTTCCATTACTCCAATAATATTTCTGAACATGCCGCCCCGGTAGGAACCATAGGGAATACATTTTCTTCCTGTTCAACTTTTACTTCAAGGAAATAAGCTTCTTTAGATTCCATCATTTCCTTCACTGCATCTGCCAGTTGAGCCCTCTCAGTCACCTGGTTAGCTTTTATATGATAGCCTTTGGCAATGGTTACAAAATCAGGGTTTACCATTTCTGTGGAGGCATAGCGCTTATCAAAGAAGAGCTGTTGCCATTGGCGCACCATCCCGAGGAAACCATTGTTAAGGATTACGATCTTCACCGGAACTTTTGTCTGAAAAATTGTTCCCAACTCCTGAATGGTCATTTGGTACCCACCGTCTCCTATGACAGCCACCACTTCCCTGTGCGGAACACCCATTTTAGCACCAATAGCAGCCGGAAGCGCAAATCCCATAGTTCCCAATCCGCCGGAAGTCACCTTGCTGCGTGTTTGATTGAATTTCGAATACCTGCAGGCCACCATCTGGTGTTGCCCTACATCTGAAACTATTACCGCATCGCCTTTAGAACAGGTATTGATCTCATCGATCACCTCTGCCATTCCAATTTTTCCGCGTTCAGCATTAAGGTCGTTTTTAATGATCTTATCAAACTCTATCTTATAAAGATCTTTGAATTCCTGATGCCAGGTCTTGTGCTCTTTCTCCTCCACAAGGTCAAGCAGCAAGGCCAGGGTTTTATTCACATTTCCTAAAACAGGGATATCGGCTTTTACATTTTTATCGATTTCGGCCGGGTCTATTTCACAATGGATCACCTTGGCCTGTTTCGCATATTTCTCAAGATTTCCGGTCACCCGGTCATCGAAGCGCATACCGATTGCGATAAGCACATCGCATTCATTGGTAAGCATATTCGGGGCGTAATTTCCGTGCATCCCAACCATTCCCACATTTAGAGGATGGTCGGTAGGCAGGGCCGAAAGTCCCAGAATAGTCCAGGCAGCCGGGATGCCGGTTTTTTCCACGAGTTGCTTCAGCAATTTTTCTGCACCTCCCAAAATAACCCCCTGCCCGAAGACGATAAAGGGTTTTTTAGCCGAGTTGATCGCTTCCGCAGCATTTTCAAGCTGTGGCATACTAATCTCTGGTTCGGGTTTATAACTTCTGATTCCCGAACACTTTTTATAATTGAATTCCAGCGAAGCGAACTGTGCATCTTTAGTGATATCGATCAACACCGGCCCGGGTCTTCCCGACCTGGCGATATAGAAAGCCCTGGCTATGATCTCAGGGATCTCTTCGGCTTTAGTGATCTGGTAATTCCACTTTGTAACTGGTGTTGAAATTCCCACAATATCGGTTTCCTGAAAAGCGTCACTTCCCAGCAAATGTGAGCCCACCTGCCCAGTGATACATACCAATGGAGTAGAATCTATCTGGGCATCGGCAATTCCGGTGACCAGGTTAGTAGCTCCGGGGCCCGATGTGGCCACTGCCACTCCAACTTTCCCCGTTACCCTGGCATAACCCTGAGCCGCGTGCGCAGCGCCCTGTTCATGACGCGTGAGGACATGGTGAATCTCTTTCTGGTACTTGTACAATTCGTCATAAACAGGCATTATTGCCCCTCCCGGGTACCCGTAAATGGTTTCCACTCCCTCTTCCAATAAACACTTTATCACGGCTTCAGCTCCTGAAACCGTTGTCGTGGCAGGGGTGGCAAGCTTTTCGAAACTAGCTGTCTTTACTTCCATAATTCACCTTATTAAAATTCATCGGTTACACAACCTTGTGAGGCCGAGGCAACCGTTCTTGCATATTTGTAAAGCACCCCTTTGCTGAATTTAAGCGCGGGAGCTTTCCAGTTTTTCTTTCTTTTTTCTATTTCTTCATCGCTTAAAGCGACTTCAATCCTGTTGGTTTCGGCATTGATGGTGATCTGGTCTCCATCCTTCAGAAAAGCGATGAGTCCGCCTTCCTGGGCTTCGGGAGTGATGTGGCCTACCACAAACCCGTGGGTCCCGCCTGAAAATCTTCCGTCGGTGATTAAAGCCACGTCTTTCCCGAGTTTTGCACCCATTATGGCTGAAGTTGGTTTAAGCATCTCAGGCATCCCGGGCCCGCCTTTCGGACCTTCGTATCTTATTACCACTACATCGCCTTTCTTTACCTTTCCTTCGGAAATCCCATCGTTCGCGGCATATTCTGAATCGAATACCCTGGCCTTCCCGGTGAATTCCAGACCTTCCTTGCCGGTGATCTTGGCCACCGAACCTTCTTCTGCCAGATTTCCGTAGAGAACACGAATATGTCCGGTCTTCTTGATAGGATGCTCCAAATCCCGGATCACATCCTGCCCGGCTTCCAGATCCGGAACTTCAGCCAGATTTTCAGCTAATGTTTTTCCGGTTACGGTTAAACAGTCGCCGTGCAGCATTCCGTTTTGCAGCATATATTTTAAAACCGCAGGAATTCCGCCTATTCTGTGAACATCTTCCATCGCATATTTGCCGCTAGGCTTGAGATCGGCCAGGAAAGGTGTGCTGTCGCAGATCCGTTGAAATTCATTCAGACTAAAATCCACTTCAGCCGATTTGGCGATAGCCAGGAAATGCAGCACCGCATTGGTGGACCCACCAAGAACGGTAAGCAGCCTGATAGCATTCTCCAGAGATTTTTTAGTAACTATATCGCGGGGTTTTACATCTTTTTCAAGAAGCAAACGCATCGCTTTTCCTGCTTCAATGCTTTCGGTTTTTTTCAGTTCATTCGTGGCCGGATTTGAGGAATTATAAGGCAAAGACATTCCTAAAGCTTCAATAGCAGAAGCCATAGTATTCGCCGTGTACATCCCGCCACAGGCTCCGGCACCGGGGCAGGCTTTTTCAATGATACTTTCGTATTCCTCCTTATCGATATCGCCGGCAGTCTTTGCGCCCCAGGCTTCGAAAGCAGAAACCACGTCCAGTTTCTTCCCGTTATGGCAGCCGGAAGCAATAGTACCACCGTAAACCAAAATTGCCGGACGATTAATGCGCAGCATTGCCATTAAGGCGCCGGGCATATTTTTATCGCAACCAACAACCGTAACCATCCCGTCGTAAGACATGGCATGCACCACGGTTTCCATAGAATCGGCTATAATATCGCGAGAAGGCAGAGAATATCTCATCCCCGGGGTTCCCATAGAAATGCCGTCGCTTACGCCAATGGTATTGAAAATAAGACCAACCAGTTCTGCTTCTGTACAGCCCTGTTTTACCAGTTTTGCCAGATCATTAAGGTGCATATTACAGGGGTTGCCCTCGTAACCGGTACTGGCGATCCCTACAAACGGCTTTTTAAAATCTTCTTTGGTAAGACCAATTGCGTGCAACATAGCCTGAGAAGCCGGTTGCGAATCGCTTTGTGTTAAAACTTTACTGAATTTATTAGGCATTGCTTTTTTCTTCTTTCTCTTATGAAAGATTAAAAGTAGCCTGATAAGATTTTGACCTGAACATCTAAGCCATTGCTTAATTACTTTCAGAGCCTTTTAAATACAACTAAATACCTGATATTCAATAATTTGTCCGCAATAAAATTACGATAGCTGAAAATATAGTTTTTGGAGATGCAATTCTTCCCTGAAATTCCCTGGTAAAGCAGCAGGAACAGGGCTTTTAGGAGATTCTTATTTCTATGAGTTTATTCTGAAAAAAGAGGGTTTTTAAAGGGAATAATTAAGAATTCAATAATGAGGTTTTCCTTTGGAAATTCATAAGAAAAATTAAAAGGCCCACACTCCTAACAAAAGATCGCTGCACTTCGTTGCTCTACACTCGCGATGATGTGTTCAGTAGGCGAACGTCATTGCGAGACCCCTGATAAAAAATTATCTAGCGTATGATGATGAAGTGTTGCCAGCCTGGCGAGTTTAAACTCCGTTTGTGAGTGTAGCAAATCAGCAGCGTAAATAATTTATGAAGCCCTGGAAAAAATTTAGCTGCTGATTTGCGGTTTTTTGGCCTTGTTGCCAAAAAAACACCTCCACATAGGACGCCTTTTTTTGTTTCGTTTTTTGGGCGAGCAAAAAATGAAAATGGGAATTTCTAAACCAAGCGTCATTGCGAGGAGGCGGTAGCCGACGAGGCAATCGGTTTTTGATTACCTATTTCTATTCTGGATTTTCACTTAAAACGAAAGTTTGCCACGGCCTGCGGACTCGCAATGACGTTAATATAAACTCCTCACTGCCACTGCCCACCGCCCACTGGAAACTGCCAACTGAAACCTACTTTTTCTTCTTCAGCGAATACAGATCCTTCCGGCGGTCTTTCATATTTCTCACACTTCCGAAGTTATGAAGTTCTTTAAGCAAGTCCAGATCTACGTCTACCAGCAAGGTGCTTTCGGTGTTTGGCGTGGCTTCAGCCTTGATCCCGTTTACCGGGAAGGCAAAATCTGATGGCGTTAACACCGCGCTTTGGGCATATTGAATATCCATATTGTTCACCTTGGGTAAATTCCCCACCGAGCCGGCTATAGCCACGTAACATTCGTTTTCCACTGCTCTGGCCTGGGCGCAGATCTTTACGCGGGAATATCCGTTTTGGGTATCGGTCATAAAGGGTACAAAGAGAATATTCATCCCTTCTTCGGCAAGTATTCTTGATACCTCGGGGAATTCTATGTCATAACAGATCAAAACCCCAACTTTTCCACAATCGGTATCGAAGGTTTGTAGTTTTGAACCGCCTTTCATCCCCCAGGCAGTTTCTTCGGCCGGAGTGATATGCAGCTTTTCGTAGCGCTCGTAAGTCCCGTCACGGCGACACAGAAAGCCTACATTATACATATGCTCCCCGATTACCATTGGCATACTTCCGGTGACGATATTGATATTATAGGTGATCGCGAAATCCTGGAATGTTTCCAGCAGGCGTTCGGTATAGGTTGAAAGTCCGCGGATGGCTTCTGGTTCATTCAAATGATTGAACTCTGCCATAAGCGGCGCGTTGAAAAGTTCAGGAAAAAGGATGAAATCGCTCTGGTAGTCGCTAACCGCGTCTACAAAAAATTCTATCTGGGAAACCAGCGATTCATAATCCCGGAAAAGCCGCATCTGCCATTGTACCAACCCAAGCCTAACCACCGTTTTTGGCGTATCAATAAGCTTTTTGGTTTTGGTGTAGTAGATATTATTCCACTCCATCAACACGGCGTATTCCTTGCTTTCGGCATCGCCTGGCAGGTAACCTTTGATCACCTTTTTTACGTGAAAATCGTTGGAAAGCTGAAAAGATAAAACAGGATCGTGGATCTCCTGCAACTTTACTTTTTCAATATATTTCTTCGGAGTAAGTTCCTTCGCGTATTTGGCGTAATTGGGGATCCTTCCCCCAAAGGCGATAGATTTGAGATTCAGCTGTTCGCAAAGTTCCTTTCGGGCTTCATACAAACGCCGGCCCAAACGCATTCCGCGATATTCGGGATGAATAAAAACGTCTATTCCATAGAGCACATCGCCATTACTGGTGTGGGTAGAGAAATTCTCACCGCCGATGATCTCCTCGTAGGTATGGTTCTCGTCGAATTTCTTGGAGTCTATGATAATCGCCAAAGCGCAACCCGCGATCTTATTATCGATCTCGATACAAAACTGCCCCTCGGGAAACTTGTTCACAAGATTCCTGATCTCATCCTTGCTCCAATATTCCTCGGGCATCTTTTGATAACTTTTTATCATAGAGACCTTGAGTTCCTGGTAATCTTTTAATCTAAGATTTCGGAGGTCTATTTTGGGCGTTTCGTTCACGATCATAAGGTTTTACAGCCTGCGAAGATACTGCGGAAATTAATGCTTTGAAAGCGCTAATTCTTAAAGAAGATTAAAATATTAAAAAGCTTCGTCTGGATCTGAACTTTTTATAGCAGGTATATTTTATGCTTTATAGCAAAAAGTACAAGGCCAATCCGGCTGCGCACGTTGAGTTTATTGAAAAGACTTTCGCGGTAACCGTCTATGGTTTTCGGACTTAAATTCATCTTTGCTGCCACTTGTTTATAAGTCATTTCAGTACAAGCCAGGCTAAGGAATTCCACCTCCCGTGCACTAAGATTTTCAAAGGGTTTAGCTTTGCCCTGATTCTCTATAGCTTCAGAAACGGCATCGGTATAATAGTAACCTTCGTAGATCACTTGCTTCAGCGCGTAACGGAATTCATCGGGGTCTATATCTTTCAGCAAATATCCTCGGCAGCCAAGTTTCACCATTCTGAAGATGGTTTCCTCATCGTCTTCCATCGTTAATGCCAGCACTTTTTGGTCTGGATAATTTTCCTTGAGCCAGGCCATTGTTGAAGGCCCATCCATAACCGGCATTTTAATATCCAGAAGTACGATATCGGGTTTTGGGCGGTTAGCACCAAAGAACTCCACGAGTTCCTGCCCATTTTTATAAAGCCCGGAAACTTCGAACTCCTCAAAGGAATTTACCAGGTTTTGTAAAGATTTTGCAAACAGATTGTGATCATCAACAATAGCGACCGTGTTACTCATAATTATTCTTGCCCCTTGGTTGGATAGACCAAATATAAGCAAGTTCCCGCACCTGGTGAAGAATCGAGCGAAAACTTAGTGTTTACCAGTATTGCCCTGCTTTCCATATTAAAGAGTCCGGAGTTCTTCGCGATGCTTTCCTTATCGAATCCCTTCCCGTTATCACAGGCTTTAATACTTATCTCTTCAGGACCATAAGCAATAGAAACATCCAGTTTTGAAGCCTGCGCATGTTTTATAACGTTGGAAAAGAATTCCTGGAGTATTCTGAATAAAATAATACTGTGTTGCTGTGGAATCTCCTGTTTTTCCCCTGAAACTTCCAGGCTGGTTTCAATTACGCTCATCCGCTGAAACCTTTCCAGTTCATTTTCTACGGAAGTGTCTAAACCGGCATAGCCAATCACCTGATTGTTCAGGGATTTTGAAAGCGAACGCACCTCCTGAAGCGAATTGGCGACGGTTTCTTTAATTTCCAGGGCTGAAGCTTTCTCGGTTTCCGGGAGGTTTTTGGAAAAAATATTCAGCTGCATATTGGCAACTGAAAGCAACTGACCAATATTATCGTGTAATTCCCAGCCTACGTTCTTCAAGGTTTGTTCCTGCATTTCTATACGCGAGCTGGCAATTTCCCGTTCAAAACGCTGTTCAGTTTCAAATTGCTCCTGCAGCATTTTGTTTTTTCGTCTTTGGTACACCACAAAGAATACGATCACAAAGGCTGTAAGCAAAAGGATGACTACTATAAAGTAGACTATGAGTAAGAGTTCTTCTTTAGAGAGCATTTTTTAAATTCTTAGGGTATATCTTTTTCTTGTTTGCCAGCCTTAAAAAAACAATACTGTAGAAACTATACATAAAAATATTCATTGCAATTAAAACAATACTACTAAGTTCAACAAATTCCGGACTTTTGGTTGTAAAATATTTATAATAGATAAAAATAGGAGTTGTTGTTAGAAAATATATGAGTGTAATAAAGGAAATATAAAAACTGATTTCCCTTTTGATGAAAAGAATTTTTGAACTCAATAAAATTTCAAAATAATAGTAGAAAATTACTCCTAGCAGTAGAAAAGTTCCCGTGAGATAAGTCACTACAGAATGACTTTT
>NZ_FOVL01000009.1:108857-135016 GCF_900115145.1 Salegentibacter flavus
ATTTTTGAACTCAATAAAATTTCAAAATAATAGTAGAAAATTACTCCTAGCAGTAGAAAAGTTCCCGTGAGATAAGTCACTACAGAATGACTTTTAAAAAATACATCTGAAAAAATCAAATTGGCAATACAGATAATAACATAGAGGATCAAGCCCCTATTGATAATTTGTCTTATTTTTTTATTTGAAATATTCCAGGTAAAATATAGAATATAAACCACAAAACTGATAATCAAATAAGGATTATAAAGCCAGAAATTGCTGTACAAAAATGTATTTTTAAGAAAATGTAAAGGCTCATTCCAATAAATTATTTTGGGTATTGCAGCTAGCGCTTCTACAAAAAATGTAAGCAATAAAAAATAGGAAAAAAAACCGACCGCTTTATCGGTCGGTTTTTTCTGATAATAATATAAACCGGAAATGGCAGCAATACCTTCCAGGAGAATTACTAGAAAAGTAAGGTTTTGCATCAATAAATTGTTGGAGGATCACCACCCTGAACTATATTCATAGGCTCAATTTCATAATTATTGGGGTCAGAACCTTCTTCGGAAATCTCTGTTTCTCCCGTAGCTCCTTTAGTGGGTGCAAGAAAGATTGTGGAATAACTCTTTTTAGCGTTGGTTCGAGGATAAGCCCCCAAATAAAACCGAATTCCGGGTTTTTCCACGCCCTGCTCCTTAGATTTCTCCCGAACATAATCCAGGTATTCCTGTAATTCGTCCAGACTATACCAGAATTCGCGGGTATCTTCATAGCCCTGTCCACGTGCAATTTCCCTTCCTCGGGTCTTAACCCATTCATCCTGTTCCTTTCGCGCTTCTTCCACGCTGATACATTTTTTTGGTTTTTCCATATTGTGTTAAAAATTTTATTAATTCTAACCAAAATTTATTTAATGAATATCTCCCGGCCAACAGACCAGGAGATTATTATGTAAATTTTAAGTTTTCTTAATTTAATGCTATTTCTTCTTCTCCATACGGATTTCCTGGATCATAACTTCCTGGAGGCCATAATCCGCTACCGGTATTCATCGGAAGTATATCATAATTGTTTAAAGGAGCTTCCCCTTTATTCTCAGCTGAAATCACGTCTTTTGTTGGTGAAAAGAACAAAGTGGTTTTACCTCCTTTTTCCTCACCATATGCTCCAAGATAAATTCTAATTCCAGGATTTTTAACTCCTTGTTTTTGAGATTCTTTTTTTACGTACGCTAAATATTGTTCCAAATCTTCAAGACTCCAATAAAATTCGCGAGTATCAGGCCCTAATTGACTGGTAATAATCTCATAACGCGTTTCTACATACCTGTCTTGCATTTCCTTTGCAGCTTCGTGGGTTATAGTTTTAGAAGGCAATTCACTTTTATCTTCTTTATTTAAAAATGAAAATAAAGCAACTGTAATTACTAATAACCCTAAAATTTTTAAATGATTTTTCATAATACATAATGTTTTAGTTATTATTATGACAAAACTAACAAAATTTTGGGAGTTTATAAACTCGGGAGCGAATACGAGACTACCAAAGGTTTAAAATAAAAAAGTGCCGTCTTGGTTTTTCGGAAAACTAACTACCCTACCAATTAGTTTTCCACCTTAACGACACTTTTTTGCCCCAAAACACTTTAGCTAACTAAAATGACTAATACAAATGTAGACGAAGGCATACTTGTCTACAAGGGGAAAAATCCCCTTTTTGATAAATCATTGAAAGAAATGTAATTTGAATTTTAAATACCCACCGGTTTCCAAGTTTTTTAGGAACCTAATTTAAAATGCACTTCCTCTCCTGTCTTCTTCTGCGCCAGGATGTTAAGCGAGTGCTCACTAAGCTGAAGTACTCTGGGATAACCGCCCGTAGTTTGGCAGTCCCGCATTAAAACGATAAGATTTCCTCCCGGGGTGAGTTGTACGGTGCCGGGCAAAACCGGTCCGGTGATGATGGGTTCAAGCTCGTTTTCCAGTTTTTCCCCGAGCTGCACCGCCATCCGGTTATTGTTTTTACTAATACTGAAGTTGTTTTTTAGTAATGTAGTTTTTAATTCCTGCGGAAGTTTTTCAAATTCAGGCCCGGGAAATACCTTGATCTCTGAGGTCTCCAGGTAAGAATTATCGAATTTCACCGAAGCATAGGTTTCCTTTACTTCTGCTGAAACCGATGAATAAGGCAACCGATGCCCTTTCTCCAGTTTTTGAAATTCCGTAATTCCCTCATACCAACTACGGCTTTCCAGGATCTTTTCGGTTTGAAAGCCGCCTGCGATGGCGAGATATGCCCTGGAACCCTTCACCGGCCTTCCGAAACTGAGCACATCTCCGGATTCAACTTTTATGACCTCATTATTCTCTATTTCTGAATCATTAAGTTTCGCACTGAGGTAAGCTCCACTAATCGCGATCTTTGTGGGAGCCGGAAATTTAAGTTTTGGGCCCATTTGTGTGATTTCCAAAACCGCCGCATCGGCATGGTTTCGCAAAATGAGATTCGCTGTTTTTAAAGCCATCCTGTCCATCGCTCCCGAAAAAGGAACTCCGTATTTCTGAAATCCGCGCCGACCAAAATCCTGAATGCTGGAAAATAATCCCGGGTGTAAAACTTCGATCTCAGCCTTCATAGTTTTCCTTTTTTAGTTGAAATTTTCCCTCCGAAACCTGTTGCGAAATCTCAACAAATTCCACTTTGGAAACGGAATAAAATTTCACCTTGTCGCCAGGCGAAATTTCACAAGGCGGATTTAAATTTTTATCGAAAAAATTCACCGGACAATTGCCTAAAATCTGCCAGCCACCCGGGCTCGATTTTGGATAAATTCCGGTCTGATTTTCACCTATCCCAACAGCCCCTTTTTCGATCTTCAAACGCGGCTCTTTTTTACGGGAAATTTGAAGCTTTTTATCGAGGCCGCCGAGGTATAGAAATCCGGGTAAAAAACCTATAAAATAAACCGTGTAAACGGGGGCGGTATGCAATTCAATTATTTGAATTTTTGAAAGCTTTTTTTGACTAGAAATTTCTTCCAGGTCCCAACCAAATTCTTCATCATAACACACGGGAAGATGAAAAATTTGCCGGTTGGATAATTTTGTTATCTTAGCCTCAGAAAACAGCCGTTTTAAAGCTGAAACCTCTCCATAGACGTCTTCTATAGTAAACATATAACTAATTAATAACGAGTTGTATGTATTAGTTACTTCAACTTTTACTTCATCATAAAATTCTTCCAGCTTATTTTTGTAAAAAAGCAACTTTTCGAGCAGGTTTTCATCGATCACCGGCTCAAATTGAACCAGGATCGCCCGCTCCCCCATCGCAGATATTTTTGGAAATTCAGCCATCAAGTGTTCTTGATTTTAATGTTTTTGTCGGCTAGTTTTTCGTGCAGATATTTCAAAATTTCAACCGAATTTGGGGTGTCGCTGTGCAGGCAAAAAGTGTCTGCCTTGCAGCTGATTTCAACCTCATTTTCACAGCGAATTTTTCCTTCAGAAAACATAGTAAAAAGATGTTCAAAAACAGCTTCTTTTTCGGTGATCAAAGCATTGGATTTTGTACGGGAAACAAGGCTATAATTTTGGTTATAATTCCTGTCTGCAAAGGCCTCAAAAATCAGTGGAATTTTCCCTTTTGCCATTTCAGAAATCACCGAATTCTGAGGCACAAAAAGCGGCAGAATTTCATCGAATTCCAGCACCGAATCGATCACAATTTGAGCGATCTTTTTATCTTTTGCAGCATCGTTATAAAGTGCCCCGTGAGGTTTTATGTGGCTGAGTTTTGCACCTTCGGCTTCAGCGATCTGCTTCAGGCTTAAGATCTGTGAAATCAAAGAAAGCTGAAGATCTTCCGCAGAAATATCCAGGGATTTTCTTCCGAAGTTATCCTTATCGGGATAGGAAGGATGCGCGCCTATCTCCACATCGCGTTCCATAGCCAGAGCTACGGTATGCTGCATCGTTTCCAAAGTACCCGCGTGACCACCACAGGCGATATTACAGGCCGAAATAAGCGGCATCAGGTGGGCATCGTACTCGCCGCCTTCGCCCAGGTCACAATTGATATGAATTTCTTTCACGGTTTAAGGTTTTAGACAATATTCAGTAAAGATCAGAAACTCCCGATCACGCTAACTATGGCTTTTATCCCCAGGAAAACAGACAATGCGATTACCAGAATTCCCAAGATATTTTGCCAAACACTGTTGCGATGCTGTCCCAGCACTGAATGTTTATTAACTATCCAAAATAAGAAAATCGCGATTACGGGCAATAGAATTCCGTTGGCAATTTGAGCAAACCTGATGATCTCGATGGGGTTGATCTGCAAAGACGAAAAGAAAACGCCCAGGATGAGCACTCCTGCCCACACCATTTTGAATTTTGCGGAAGCCATCCCACCTTTCCAGCCAAGCGAACCCTGCACCACGTAGGCCGCCGCCAGAGGAGCGGTGATGGAAGAAGTGATCCCGGCAGCTAAAAGTCCCAGCGCCATAAACCAAGTAGCAAATTTCCCAAAAAGCGGTTCAAGGCTAAGAGCCATATCGGCCGCGGAATTCACATCGGTGATCCCGGCCGAGGCAGCTGAGATCAGGATCGCCATAGAAACCACACCTCCCAGTAGGATGGAAACCACCAGTTCTTTGCGCGCTGTAGGCAGAAAGGAAGAATCCTTCCATTTTTCACTCACCAGGGAAGCATGCAGAAATAAATTATAAGGTACCACCGTAGTTCCCACGATTGCCATAACCGTAAGCAGGCCGGCGGCATTGGTGGTAGGGATAAAACCTTTTAAGACTTCAAAAATATCGGGTTTGGTGAGAATAGCGGTAAGCACAAAGCTGATGCTCATAAGCAGCACCAAACCTATAAACACCTTTTCCAGGGTTTTATAGCTTCCGGAGAAAAGCAAAAGAAAAGCGATAAATCCAATAAGCAGGCTCCAGAGATTGAGCTGAAAACTACCCAGTTGCAGACTCTGATCTCCAAAGATCGCCTGGGCACCAAGAACCGCTCCGGTGATATTTCCGGCTTCGTAAGCGGCGTTGCCTATCACAATGGCCGAGAAGATGAGAATGATCGCGAAAACCCTCAAAAATGGTCTTTTGATCTCTTCGCGAATCACTTCGCTGAGCCCTTTCTGCGATACCACTCCCAGGCGGGCAGACATTTCCTGCAAAATGATACAGGAAAACACAGAGAGTAAAAGCGCCCATAAGAGGCTGTAACCAAATTCCACCCCGGCCAGGGTGCAGACGGTCACCGTTCCCGGACCGATAAATGCGGCCGAGACCAGGATTCCCGGCCCTAGATTTTTTAAAAAATTTCTCACTTGCCCTTGCGGGATTCATTGAGCGCGTAGATGGCAAAGCTGCCTAACCAGTGCCCACCTTCGTAGCTGTCGCCTACTAAATTAGGAAAAGAATAAGCCACGTGCTTATCGGCAATGCTCTTTAAATGCCCGAATTCTTCCGGGTATTTGTTGACCAGGCCGTAAAAAACCCAGGCACGGCTAAAATTCAGGCCGTCGAGATGCACCAGTTTTCCATCGGTGCGATCGGAAACTTCGCCTACTTCAATATCGAAACTTTCTTTCTTTAGGTCGGGCATAAAATCGTCTACCCACATTATAAAAGCGTTTTTAGGCAAAACCCGACGCATAATATTTACTTCCTCCAAACAAGGAGAGAGGAAATCGAAACCACCCGGTTCCCAGCCTATCGGGCAATGATCATCACTAAGGTAAAATTCCTTGGCCCGCTTCGAGATAAGATCCTGAAACTCTTTATTTTCGACGGTAACGGCATAGTCCCAGGCATAAGACAATGCAAAGGCAGTATTCTCGTGTTCTCCAACCCTGATAGGGTAATTGAGTTTTGGCAAAAATTCCGTGTAGCGTTCTACAATAAGATTGGTTAAAGGCTGGAGATTTTGATCAAGTTCTTCAGCCAGGGGATCTTCCCAGGTCTTAAGTTCCTCTGCCAGCTTGAGCAACCAGGCCCAGCCATAGGTGCGCTCATAAGAATCGCTATGTTCTCTTCTGAAATATTCCAGCTCTCCCTGAATATTTTCAGCAGAAAGGCTTTTTTGAAGTAATTCTCTTATTTGTTCGCGTTTCTCCAATTTGGGAAACTGTTTTAACAGGCTTACCAGCGACCAATGCCCGTGCACGGAAGAATGCCAGTCAAAACAGCCATAGAAGACGGGATGAAGTTCGCTGGGTTCTCCCATTGCTTCCTTATTTTCCAGGGTTTGGTTCAGTTTGTTCGGATATTCCGTTTCAATACAAGAAAGAGGAAGTTCGGCCAGTTTATTGGCCTCTTCGAGATCAAATTCTATACTTTCGCTAAGTAAAGCCTCGGTAACGGTGGGTGCTTCTATACTATCGTCCTCCGCTGTTGAAACCGATTCTGAGGTTTCATTGTTTTTACAGCCGGAAATTATTACTAAAAGCAGCAGGATAATTCGTTTCATTGGTTTTGGGTTGTGAGCAAGTAAAGATATAAGTTTATAGATAAACCTTTTAAAAATTTGCATTCATTTATAATTTAGAAACTTAACCCAGCCAACCATCCCGGTCCAGACTTCTATACTGAATGGCTTCACTGATGTGACTGGCCGCAATATTTTCAGATTGTTCCAGATCGGCGATACTACGGGAAACCTTTAAAATTCGATCATAGGCCCTAGCGGAAAGATTGAGCTGTTCCATCGCAGTTTTTAGCAGTTGTTTGGAAGCCTCATCCAGATCGCAGAATTCCCGTATCTGTTTTACACTCATCTGGGCGTTATAATGCACGTTGGGGTTTTCTTTAAAACGCTGCGTCTGAATTTCCCGGGCCGCGGTTACCCTTTTCCGGATATCTACACTGCTTTCTCCTCGCCGTTCTTCGCTAAGTTTTTCAAATGGTACCGGCGTAACCTCAATATGGATATCAATCCGGTCCAGCAAGGGCCCACTGATTTTAATGAGGTAACGCTGCATTTCGGCAGGGCTGGAAGTTACCGGCGAATCGGGATCGTTAAAATAACCGCTGGGACTTGGGTTCATGCTGGCCACAAGCATAAAACTTGAAGGATAGGTTACGGTGAATTTAGCCCTGGAAACAGTAACCTCCCGATCCTCCAGCGGCTGGCGCATCACTTCAAGTACGCCGCGTTTAAATTCGGGAAGTTCATCCAGAAATAAAACCCCGTTATGCGACAGTGAAATTTCTCCCGGCTGTGGATAAGCACCGCCGCCAACAAGCGCCACATCTGAAATTGTGTGGTGCGTGCTCCTAAAAGGTCGCTGAGACATCAAACCAACATTTTCTCTAATCCTGCCAACTACACTATGAATTTTTGTGGTTTCCAGAGGTTCTTCCTTATCAAAAAACCTGATCACCTCCAGGATATTATCTACGCCATAGATCTTAATCCCGTTTACCACCGCTGCTTCCTTTGCGTTTTGTTTGGGAAGGATGAAGCCTTTAAAACCTTCCTCCCTGGCTTTAATGGCAATAGGAAGGGCCCCCTTTATGGGTTGCAGACTTCCATCAAGGGAAAGCTCCCCCATTATTAAATACTCTGAAATGTTATCAGCCTTGATCTGGCTTGATGCGGTTAAGATGCCGAGGGCAAAAGTAAGGTCGTAGGCCGAGCCTTCTTTCCGAAGATCAGCCGGGGCCATATTCACTATAATTTTTTTACCGGGAAATTTATAACCGGTATTCTGTAAGGCGGCGGTTATGCGATAGCTGCTTTCCTTAACAGCATTATCGGGTAAACCAACCAAATGATAGGCAATGCCGGTAGCCACATTTACTTCAATAGTAATTGTGGTTGCCTCTACTCCAAAAACGGCACTTCCGTAAACTTTTACCAGCATTTAAAGAATTTGTTTCTTTAAATTTAGTAAAATTTATGAAATGATTTGAGTGTTAAACGTTTAAGACGTTGTTTCGGTAGTATTCTATGAGACCATCAATAGGTCTTCTCACAATATTTCCGATCTCAATACCATATGGCTGAGCCACAGCACGAATTATATCTTCGCTAAAAAAAGCGATGCTACCTATAAAATGTACAGGTACATTCTGGGCCTGTTTGTATGAAAGAACCCTGGAATGCATAAAATCGGTAATGCCTTCGTGAACCAGTTTATAGAAATATCCGTTTCGCTCGTTGGTGAAGATAAATTCAGCAAAGTTTGCGAGATAGGTATTGGGATTTTCTTTACGGTAAAGATTTTTCTTAATCTCATCTGAATCAAGATTATATTTTTGCTCAAAAATAATCGCCAATTCAGGCGGCATTCTTTTGTAATAGTAATCCCGAATAAGTCTTTTCCCGAAGTAATTACCACTGGCTTCATCCATAAGAATATATCCCAGGGAATGAACTACCTGTTTAATTTCTTTTCCATCGTAAAAACAGGAATTAGAACCAGTACCCAGGATACAAACTATACCGGGTTCTGTAGTTGCGGCATATACAGCAGCCACAATATCCTCTTTTACGATTACCTCATTGACATTAGTAAAAAAATTAGCGAAAATATTTTCCAGAAGTTTACGGGGTGTTTCGGTGCCACAACCGGCACCAAAAAAATGAACCCTTTCTACCTTATCTTTTACGTTACGCAAATCTGCGTTTTCTTCAATACGCTGTTCAAGAACCAACTCAGGAAAGACCGCCGGGTTTAGCCCTTTGGTTCTGGTTTTAAGAACCTGCTCTCCCTGGGCATTCAGTAAGATCCAATCACATTTTGTTGAGCCACCGTCTGCTAATAAAATCATTTGTTTTAGTGTGGTTTAAAAAAAAGCCTGAAAGAAAACTACTGCAGGATTTATTGAAATCCTACAGTTCCAATTTTCTTTCAGGCTTTTTTCATTTAATATTATAATGATGCTACGTGCATCGCCAGTTTAATTATTGAAGCAGAATAACCATATTCGTTATCATACCAGGCCACTAATTTAAAGAAATTATCGTTTAATGCAATCCCGGCTCCGGCATCAAAATTACAGGTATGTGCTTCAGAAACAAAATCCTGAGATACCACGGCTTCTTCAGTATAAGAAATCACTCCTTTGTAATCTCCTTCGGAAGCTTTTTTGAAAGCGGCTTTCACCTGATCGTAAGAAACAGATTTTTCGGTACGTACGGTAAGATCTACAACCGAAACATCTGCAGTTGGAACTCTCAAGGCCATCCCTGTAAGTTTTCCGTCTAATTTAGGAATTACTTTTCCCACGGCTTTTGCAGCACCTGTTGAAGCTGGAATAATATTTAAAAGCGCACTTCTACCTCCTCTGAAATCCTTTTTAGAAGGACCATCAACTGTTAACTGAGTGGCTGTAGTAGCGTGAACTGTTGTCATCAATCCTTCTATAATTCCAAACTCATCATCAACCACTTTTGCTAGTGGGGCCAAACAGTTGGTGGTACAGGAAGCATTAGAAACTATATTATCTTCGGCTTTTACATCTTTATGATTAACCCCCATTACAAACATAGGTGCATCTTTAGAAGGAGCAGAGATCACAACTTTTTTAGCACCTGCAGTGATATGCGTTTGGGCCTGATCTTTACTCGTGAAGATCCCTGTACATTCAAGCACAATATCTGCCCCAACATCACCCCATTTAAGGTCTTCAGGATTTTTTTCTGCTGTTACGCGAACAGTATTTCCATTCACCACAAGATTCCCGTCTTTTACATCAACATCTCCCTTGAATTTTCCATGAACTGAATCATATTTAAGCAGATATGCCAGATGATCTACGTCTAGAAGATCATTGATAGCTACAACTTCTACATCTTTATTTTCGGCCGCTATTCTAAAGGCGATTCGCCCAATACGACCAAAACCATTAATTCCAATTTTAGTACTCATAATTTTAAATTTTAAATTTTACACAGAAGTGATGTTCGCCACCCTTCTTAATTCTTTGTCTAATTTGCGCCCTTCCTTGAGCGCTTTTTCCAATGATACATGAACCACTTTCTGATGGTGCACTCCAATCATAATATTGGATTTACCATCGGTAAGCGCTTCTACTGCCCCTACACCGAGTTTACTTGCCAGCACCCGGTCAAAACAACTTGGAGAGCCTCCACGTTGAATGTGCCCCAGCACCGACACCCGAATGTCGTACTCTTCATATTTTTCGCCGATATGTTCGGCGAGTTCAAAGATTGTTTTTCCGCTTTTCTCTCCTTCGGCTACCACGATAATGCTTGAGGTCTTTCCGGATTTCTTACTCTTTTCCAGAGATTCCATCATTAGCTCTACTCCTCCATCTTCTTCAGGAATAAGGATTTCTTCAGCACCTGCTCCTATTCCGCTGTTCAAAGCAATATCGCCGGCATCACGGCCCATAACCTCAATTAAAAACAGCCTGTTATGGGAACTGGCGGTATCCCTTATCTTATCTATGGCCTCAACCACTGTATTTAATGCAGTGTCGTAACCGATGGTATAATCGGTGCCGTTAATGTCGTTATCGATGGTCGCCGGAATTCCAACAACCGGAAAACCGAACTCCTGGTTAAACAAAAGACCTCCGGTAAAGGTTCCATCCCCACCTATTACAATCAGGGCATCTACCCCTGCCTTTTTAAGGTTTTCATAAGCTTTAGCTCTCCCTTCTTTGGTTTTAAATTCTATTGAGCGAGTAGATTTAAGGAAAGTGCCGCCTTTATTAATTACATTTCTTACAGATCTTGCGTCAAGCTTTTCGAAATCGCCTTCAATAAGTCCCTGATAGCCCCGGTAAATACCCGTACAGTCGAGATTGTAATAAGAACAAGCCCTCACGACGGCTCTTATCGCGGCATTCATTCCGGGAGCATCTCCCCCCGAAGTTAATACTGCTATATTGTTGATTTTCTTTATCATTACCTCAAAACTATTTCAATTGATCAATATAACCTAATTTCCGCAAAAACTAAATCGTTTTCGGTTAATAACTAATAAAAACAGCCCGTTCATTTGGGCTGTTTTTAATAATTTGGGAGTTTTTCTAGTTTTTTACTAATATTTCATATTGCCAGGGTGCATACTCCAGCTTGTCATTTTCTGTCAATTTTCGAGTTTCTCCGGTCAAATAATTTTGATAATCTCCTTCCTGTTTTACCGTAAAATTAATAGGAGAATCACTGAAATTAGCGAGATAAATTAGCTCCCGGCCGTTTTTTTCCCGTTTAAATGCCATTACCTTCTTCTCTTCTGAAGTTTCCAAAGCTTCATAAGAAGCCGCTTCTTTCGCTCCATGCAGGGCTACATTTTCATTCTTAAGCTTACCTAATTTCTCGAGGATTGGCCATAGCTTCCCTTTTTCTTTAGAAATTGTATCCTTTTCAAAGAATCTAAGTCTTTTATCCATATCATATTCCTGACCGCTATAGATAAGCGGCATTCCCGGAAGCGTATAAGTAAAAGCAAGCATAGCTTCTGAAGCATCTCCCATTCGCTCTTTCACGGTACCACTCCACGAATTTTCATCGTGATTTGTCACAAAATTCATCAGGTAGTCATCATCCTGGTAAGTGGTATCAATCTTTTGCATATAGGCATTCCAGTCTTCGACAGTTTTTTTGCCCTGAGCTATTTCATTCATTATGTGGTGACCTTCCCAGTTGTAACCCATATCGAAAGCCTCATGGAAAAGATCTTTATCCTCAGACTCCGCCAACATGAATAGTGGTTTATTGGTTTCCAGCTTTTCTACAGCCTGCTCCCAGAATTCTGTAGGAACCTCACCGGCCACATCGGCACGGAAACCATCGATATCATATTCTTTTACCCAGAATTCCATCTCTTTGGTCATCGCTTCCCAAAGCTCTTTATTATCATAGTTAAGGTCGGCAACATCAGTCCAACCCCAGCTTTCACCGGTATCAGGGTTTAAAGGATCGACAATCTCACCTTTATCATTTTGGGTGTAAAATTCAGGATGTTCTTCCATCCAGTGGTGGTCCCAGCCGGTGTGGTTGGCCACCCAATCAAGAATCACATACATTCCGTTTTCATGAGCGGTTTCCACAAGGTTTTCGAAATCATCAAAATTTCCAAATTCCGGATTTATATCGGTGTAATCAGCAATAGCGTAGTAGCTACCCAGGTATTTTTTTCTTTCCTCTTCGTCTTCAATATCTTCAATAGACAGATCCTGAGTTGCTTTACGATTCTTCATCGAAATAGGATAAACCGGCATCAGCCAGATCACTTTCACTCCTAATTCCTTTAACTGTGGAATATCTTTGGTGAATTCTTCGAAGGTTCCTTCAGGAGAATACTGGCGAATATTCGCTTCATAAATTACGGCAGACTCCAATGCTTCGTTAGAAACCGGCTCCAGACTTTCCTGTTTTTCTTCTTTTTGCTCTTCCTGCTTTGGCTCGTTTTTGCAAGAAACCAGGAGCACCAAGAGAGCCATTATTATTGAAAATTGTTTCATAATTAATAATTATTTAGTTGATTTTTGTTGTTAATAGGTATACCCCTTCTCCATTTAATTCCAGGTTGTCATTCCATCTCAGGGTTTCTTCGGAAATCAGGTTTTTAAGGTTTTTTCCATTCAGACCTAGTTGCTCAAATCTTTCCAGGTCTAAACTGAAATTTCCCTCATTTTTATTCAGAATGATCACTACACTTTCGGCTTCAGTTTGTCTTGCCAGCACATACACTCCATCCTGAGGTGCAAAATGAAGGGTTTTGCCCAAATGAATTGCCTCTGAGTTTTTACGGTAGTTTAAAATTTTCTTCAGAAAATCCTGCATTCCCACTTCTTCTTCTGAAAGTCCCTCTCCTGTGAAGGCATTGGTATCATGATCTTCCCAACCACCGGGAAATTCAGTGCGGATGAGTCCGTGATCGCCGGGATTTGCAGTATCATCCATCAGGATCTCGGTACCATAATAAATTTGAGGTGTCCTTGGAAGCACCAGCATATAAGCGACAGCCATTTTGGTTTTGGCTACATCTTCATCCAATTGCGTAAAGATCCTGCTCTTATCGTGGTTGTCGGGGAAAATCATTATATCCTCAGGACACTCATAGGCAAAATCGTTAGCCAGACCTTCATAAAGCTTAGTGAGCCCGCTGCCCCAGTCTTCTTCTTCCTTTAAACCTTCTACAATAACTCCTTGCATGGCGAAATCCATTGTAGATCTAAGGTTTGATTCATAACCGTCTTTATTTTCTACGCCATCCTGCCAATAACGAATTAACAGCGGATTATAACTCCATTCTTCTCCCACGATATTGAAATCGGGATATTCGGTCATTATGGCTCCCGCCCATTCGCTCATAAACTCTTTATCGGGATAGGGATAGGTGTCCTGGCGAATTCCACCAAGGCCAAGGTATTCAATCCACCAAATACTATTCTGAATAAGATATTTAGCCATAAACGGGTTTTCCTGATTCAGATCTGGCATAGTATCCACGAACCAACCTTCGGTCATTTGTTTCTTATCTACTTCAGCAGCATAAAAATCCTGGTTAGTAGTTCTAATATGATTGGATTTTGTTATTTCCTTTCCCTGCTCAAATTCTTCCTGGTAATTCAACCAGTCTTCAAAAGGCAGGTCTTCCATCCACCAGTGGCCTGACCCAATATGGTTGGCCACCTGGTCCATAATGAGTTTGATTCCTTTTTCGCGGGCTTTTTCAGCAAGTTCTTTATATTCTTCCAGCGTTCCGAAGCGAGGATCAACTCTATAGAAATCGGTCATTGCATATCCGTGGTAAGAGCCAGATTCCATATCGTTTATCAATAATGGCGACGACCACAGGGCGGTAAAGCCCATCTCGTCTATATAATCCATGTGATCTATAATTCCCTGAATATCGCCTCCGTGCCGACCATAATCATCATCCCTATCTATGGTTTTTTCCCTAAGCGATGAATCTTCGTCATTAGATGTGTCTCCATTGGCAAATCTATCTGGAGTGATAAGATAAATCGCGTCCTTATTATTAAATCCAATAAAATCAGATTCAGGTCGGGTTCTTTCTTTTAATTCGTAATCGTGAACAAGCTTGTCTCCATTCTCCAATTTAAAATTGATAGGAAAGCTTCCCGGTTGAGCCTGTTCTGTTAATTTAAGATCCAGAAACAGGTAATTCGGACTTTTGGCGCGATGAACCGCCTCCAGATTGATCCCGGTGACATCAAGACTTACCTGAGCCTTTCCTATGTCTTCCCCGTAGATCATCAATTGTACTTCGGAATTTTCAAAACCAAGCCACCAGTTAGGCGGTTCTACTCTTTCAATTTGAGCCGTCATAGAGAGGGTTCCGAAGAAAAGTAGGGTGATTAATATTTTTTTCATGTTTCAAGAATTTAAAAGCTGCAACTTTAAAAAGCTACAGCCTGGAATTTAAACGGTTTTTTCCTGGTTTGGACTTACCTCTAAAGTTTCACCATCAACTTTAATCTCAATAGCGCTATCTCCCTCGAGTAAAAATCTGGTTTTATCCTTGGTTACAGTAACTTTCAGAATCTGATCCCTAAAGTTAACCTTAAAGGAATAAGCCTGCCATTCGTCAGGAATTCTTGGAGTAAACTCCAGCTGATCTTCTCTCACGCGCATTCCCCCAAAACCTTCTACAATACTCATCCAGGTTCCGGCCATGCTGGTAATATGGCAACCCTGCTCTACCTCGTTGTTGTAATCATCAAGATCAAGACGGGAAGTTCTAAGGTATAAATCATAAGCCTGTTTCATTCTGCCCAAAACTGCGGCCTGGATGCTATGTACACAAGGAGATAAAGAAGATTCGTGAACCGTAATTGGCTCATAATAATTAAAATGTTTTTCCAGGTCTTCTTTGCTAAAGTGGTCTTCAAAGAAGTAAAAGCCCTGCAATACATCAGCCTGTTTTATGTAACAGGAACGCAGGATGCGGTCCCAGCTCCATTGCTGGTTAATAGGTCTCTGATTTTTATCGAGCTTGCTAACCGGTTTTATCTCCTTATCAAGGAAGCCATCCTGCTGAAGGAAAACCCCGTCTTTTTCTGAAAACGGGAAATACATAGCCTCTGCAACTTCCTTCCAGGAAATCAACTCGCTATCGGTAAGATTGGTGTGCCCCATAATGCGTTCATAATCTTCCTCAAAACCCTGCTTCACCTTATCGATCATCTCCATAGTGTATTCCAGGCACCATTTCGCGATATAGTTGGTATACCAGTTATTATTTACGTTATTCTCATATTCATTGGGCCCGGTAACTCCCAGAATAACATATTTATTCTTATCACTGCTAAAGTTGGCTCTTTGATGCCAGAATCTCGAGATGGCGATCATTACTTCCAGGCCTTTTTCAGGGATATACTCAAAATCTCCTGTAAAGCGCACATAATTAAAGATGGCATAAACCATAGCCCCGTTACGGTGAATCTCCTCGAAGGTAATTTCCCATTCGTTATGGCTTTCTTCCCCATTCATCGTTACCATTGGGTAAAGCGCAGCCCCGTTTTTAAAACCTAATTTTTTGGCGTTTTCAATAGCCTTATCGAGTTGATTATAACGGTAGATAAGCAGGTTTCTGGCCACCTTTTGGTCTTTGGTTGCCATATAAAAAGGAATACAGTAAGCTTCGGTATCCCAGTATGTGCTTCCGCCGTATTTCTCTCCTGTGAAACCTTTAGGGCCTATGTTCAGTCTTTCATCTTTTCCTAAGTAAGTTTGATTTAGCTGAAAAATATTGAAGCGTATCCCCTGCTGGGCTTTCACATCGCCCGTAATGGTGATATCGGCCATCTCCCAGATCTTCGCCCAGGCTTCTTTTTGCTGCTGAAGCAACTCCTCGAAACCTGAAGCCAAAGCAGACTCCAATACTTCTTTTGCCGCTAAAACCAATTGATCTCTATCGTGGTTCATATCGGTTACATAACCGGCATATTTTCTCAAACTAACTTTCTGTCCTTTTTCAGCATTAACTGTATAGGAGAAAGTTAATTTATCGTGGGTTCTGGATTCTTTAAAATCCAGGTCTTTCTTTTCTCCATCAACCAAAACTTCCGACTGCATAAAGCTGCCAACGTGGAATTCAGTCTTAAGAGTTTTTGAAAGGATAAAGCCTTGATTTCTTTCGGTTTTAACGTCTAAAGTCTTCCAGAAATGCTCTTCCCAATTGGCATCGGTATTGGTGATTCCGCCATCGAGGTAAGGTTCAAAACGAAGTTCTGCATCGCTGTTTATTACCTCAACTTCATAATCTATCGCTCCCAGTTCATCTTCAACAATCGACAGAAACCTCGTCGCTTTAACAGCAATCTCTATATCATTCGGCAAAACAGCCACAAAACTCCGATGATGGAAACCTTCTTTCATATTAAGCTCCCGTTTGAAATCTTTCACCTCCTTACAGGTAAAAAGGTCCAGAGCTTCCCCGTTCACAAAAACGTTTATTCCAATCCAGTTGGGTGCATTTAGCACTTTTGCGAAATATTCGGGATAGCCGTTTTTCCACCATCCAACCTTGGTCTTATCGGGGTAATAGACCCCACCGATATAGCTTCCCTGGAAACTTGGCCCTGAATACTGTTCTTCAAAATTAGCACGCTGGCCCATCACCCCGTTTCCAATACTGAAAAGACTTTCGGATGATTTTACTTTATCGGCATCAAACCCCTCTTCAAGTATTGACCATTCGTCTGGTTTTATATAATCCTGGTTCATTTAATCTCTATTTTCTAAGTAGTTGTTCTATAAATTCTCTTTCTATTTCCGTAAAATCGGAAAACACATAATCTGCTTCGCCTAAATTGCTTTTATCACCAATGCCAATACTCGTCATATTAGCCCGGTTCGCGGCCTGAACGCCAGCCACCGCATCTTCGAACACAATGCTATCTTCCGGTTTTACACCCAATTTTTCAGCAGCGATCAAAAAGACTTCTGGATCGGGTTTTGCTTTGGTGACATCGGTACCATCCACAATAGCATCAAACTTTTCCAGGAGATCGATCTTCTTCAGGATAGTTCGTGCATTTTTACTGGCGGAACCCAAGGCAAAGGGAATATCATTCCCAATAAGATAGTCGAGTATTTTTGTTACTCCCGGTAGGATTTCAGTCGCATCCATCTCATTTACATAAGACAGGTAATTTTCGTTTTTTAGATCCATCTGGCGCTGGAATTCTTCTTCTGAAAGCTCCATCCCGCCCCATTTTAATATTTTATGAAGTGAATGCACACGGCTCACTCCTTTAAGTTGTTCATTTTGATCTTCGGTGAAATCGAAACCCAGATCGTTGGCCAGCTTCCGCCATGCCAGAAAATGGAATTTTGCCGTATCTACTATTACCCCGTCCAAATCGAAGATCATTCCTTTTCTCTTCTTCATTTCCATAATTTAATTTTTTACTTCTATAGGCTCATCCGCATCATAGATCCGGACTGTCAACAAGGCTGCAATAAGAAAAGCTATTCCACTGGTCATCAGAGCATAGATCGGATTTCCGCCATAAAAGTATTTCACCATTGGTCCACCAATAAGTGCATTGATAATTTGAGGTATTACGATAAAAAAATTGAAGATACCCATATAGACGCCCATTTTCCTAGGAGGAATTGAACCGGCAAGAATCGCGTATGGCATAGCCAGAATACTTGCCCAACCAATTCCTATCCCTACCATAGAAAGCAGCAACCAGTATTCATCGGGTGCAATGTAGATGGATAATAATCCGAGTCCTCCTGCAATAAGGGAAACCATATGTGTGCTTTTTCTACCAATCTTAAGAGCAATGGCAGGTAAAAAGAATGCAAAAACAGCCGATACAGCGTTATAAACTCCAAACAATACTCCAACCCAGTCTCCCGCATCCTGATAAGTCTCACTGCTGTTATCTGACAGCGGCAAGCCGTAAATATGATGCGCTATTGCAGGAGTTGAAAACACCCACATCCCAAACAAACCAAACCATGAAAAGAACTGCACCCAGGCAAGCTGGCGCATAGTGAATGGCATATTTTTAAAGTCGGTGAAAATATCTAAGAGGCTGGACTTTTTTGCGTCCTCGGGAACTACTTCTTCCACGTGGTCGTCCATTTTCTCGAGTTCCTCGGGGGAATATTCGGTAGTGCTAAAAACTGTTACCAGAATACTACCAACCAAAATCGCCGCACCAATTACAAAGGACAACAGAAGGTTTAACGGAACCTCTCCGGCTACTGTACGGTTGCTAATATCGAACCAATTAGCCAACACATAAGGTAACCAGGAACCAATTACGGCACCAACTCCAATCAGAATTGTTTGTACACTAAACCCAAGAGTTCGCTGGTCTGAGGGCAGATTATCTGCAACCAGGGCTCTAAAAGGTTCCATAGCAATATTAAAGGAGGCATCCATCACGAAAAGCATACCCGCTCCTATCCAAAGGGAAGGAAGAATCGCGATAAACATATCTGCATTGGGCATTAAAATAAGACCAGCCGCTGCAAGAATAGCTCCGGTAAGGAAAAAAGGACGACGCCGGCCCAATTTGGTCCAGGTCCTGTCACTATAATATCCAATAATTGGTTGAACTACCAGTCCGGTGATAGGTGCTACCAGCCAGAACCACGAGAGTTCATGAACATCGGCTCCAAAAATTTGTAAGATTCTACTCGCGTTGGCATTTTGTAGAGCAAAACCCAATTGTATTCCCAGGAATCCAAAACTCATGTTCCAGATCTCCCAAAAACTCAAGGTTCGTTTTTGCATATCGTAAGTTTAAATGTGTTACGATAAGCGCTAAGACTTATCAAAACTTATTAAGGTAGGAAGTAAAAATATAAGTTCTGATAAATTGAAACTGGGCGCAAATATAATAAAATTTTAAAAGTAAAACGCTTTATTAATTTTTTGTAGATTCTCTGCGCACCAAACTGGTTTCTACGATAACGGTTTTATAGGACTCTACCTCATCTGGTTTTCTTTCCAGTTTATCGATGAGCAGATGTGCTGCTTCTGCACCCATTCTAGTGCCGTGCTGACTTACCGTGGTAAGGCTTGGGATAAAATTCTTTGAGAGTTCTCCATCTGTAAAACCAACAACCGAGACATCTTCAGGCACATTGCGACCCTGCCGTCGTAAAGCTCCTATTGCCGAAACCGCGAATTGCTCGTTTACTGCAAAAAGGCCGTCCACATCCCTGGTCTTCAAAAACTCCCCGATCTCCTTCTCGCTGTTTTCCATATCCTCTATTTTAAGAATAAGGTCTTCATCCACAGGATAGTCATTTTCCTCAAGGGCTTCTATGTAACCTCTGGTTCTAAGCTTACCTACACTAACATAGTCTACTGTAGTAAGGATACCGATCTTTTTACATCCCGTTTCTATTAAATGCTCCACAGCTTTTTTGGCTCCTATTATATCATCAATAATAACTTTATCACAATGGACCTCATCTACTACCCTATCAAAAAGTACCACGGGCATCCCCTGATTTATAACCTCGGTGAGGTGATGGTAATCTTCTTTTTGCATAGTTTCCTTGGCCAGGGAAAGGATAAACCCATCGGTACTTCCGTTTGCCAGAAGATCCAGGTTGAGTACCTCCCTGTCAAAAGAATTATTGGAGAGGCATACAATCACATTATAACCTTTTTCATTAGCTACCTGCTCCACTCCACTAATCACTGTAGTGAAAAAATAATGTACGATCTCCGGAATAATAATCCCAATGGTCTTGGTCTTACGGTTCTTGAGACTTAAAGCAATATTATTGGGCTTATAATTATAGAGTTTAGCGAAGGCCTTTATTTTTTGCTTGGTATCCTCCCCTATTTCAGGGCTGTCTTTGAGAGCTTTGGAAACGGTAGAAATAGAGACATCTAATTCTCTTGCAATTTGCTTTAAGGTAAGTTTAGGACGCATACTATTTAATATGGAATTAATAAATCAACAGGTAGTAAAAACCTGATATGGTAAAAATATCACAATTTTCATGGCTTATCATTAAAATAAAAAAGTTTTCAACACGCAAACGTTTTCGGACGTTGGAGGTGACCGGAATCACATCTGAGCCGTTAGAATTTACCTACTTTTAACCTCAGGAAGTAAAAATATAAGATTAATATTTAGTTAAATCAATAAAATAATTTATGAAAACACTATTCAAAAGCACGTTGATGTTGCTCCTTATGCTGCCAATGAGCTTTTTCGCCCAGGAAAGCGTTAGCGGGGTGGTTAGCGAAAGCGCCTCCGGCCTTCCGGTTCCCGGCGCAAACGTTATTGTTAAAGGAACCACCAACGGTACTGTAACCGATTTTGACGGGAATTATACCATTACCAATGTACAACCGGGAGATGTGATCGTCTTCTCATTTCTAGGTTTTGCAACTCAGGAAATTCCTTATGATGGTCAAACCACTATCAATGTTCAACTTGATGAAGATGCTGCTACCCTTGAGGAAGTGGTTTTAATTGGATATGGTAGTACCTCAGAACAGGATGCTACGGGATCGGTAGAAAAGGTTTCTTCCGAGTCCTTTAATAAAGGTGCTGTTGTTTCTCCGGAACAATTGCTTTCAGGTAAATCTGCGGGGGTTAGAATTACTCCAGGTGGAGGTGCTCCGGGAGAAGGCGGCCAAATTAGAATTCGTGGAGGTTCATCCCTTTCAGGAAACAACGATCCACTTATTGTAGTAGATGGTATTCCATTAGACCAAAGGGGAGTTCAGGGAGTAAGAAACCAATTGAACTCGATTAACCCTAACGAAATTGAAGATTTCGTGATCTTAAAAGATGCTGCAGCTACCTCTATCTATGGTTCCAGAGCCTCTAACGGGGTAATTCTTATTACTACTAAAACCGGTAAAAAGAACAGTCCGCTACGGTTGGAATATGACCTAAAAGTTTCCGCAGGACAAATTATCGATAAAGTAGATAACTTAGATGCACAGGAATTTAGAGCTCTTATTGAATCTACCCCGGGCACCGACCCTAACCTTTTAGGAGAGTATGATACAGATTGGCAAGATGAGATTTACCAAACTTCCATAGGAGCAATTCACAACCTTACAGCTTCTCAGGGATTTGATAATTTTTCTTATCGTGTAAATTATAACCACACGTCTCAAACAGGAGTATTGAAAACCGATGTTTACGAAAGAAATGCACTAAATATCGCATTAAATCAGGATTTATTCGACAATCATTTAAAACTGGCCTTAACTACTAAAGGTATTGTAGACGAAAACCGTTTCGCAGACCAGGGAGCTATTGGAGCCGCTGTGGCTTTTGACCCTACTCAGCCGGTTTATGATGAAGATTTGCCATTTGGTGGCTACTTTGAACATAATACTATGAGTAACGACCAAGTGATTCCTCAACTTCAAGCTACGAGAAACCCATTGGCTCTTCTCGAAACCCTTGATGGAAGAGGAAAAACAATGAGAAACATCACCAATTTAAATGCTGAATATAAATTCCATTTCCTTCCGGAATTGAAATTCAATGTTAATGCCGGTTTTGATTATGCAGAAAACGAAGGCCACAACTACCGTCCAAGATATGCGGCAGGAAACGGCTTATATATTCAAGGAAGAGAATACACTCAGGAATATTCAGGGATAAACCGAAATACGCTATTGGATTTCTATTTCACCTATAAAACCGAGCTGGAAGCTCTTGATACTGAAATGGATCTAACTGCAGGACACTCTTATCAGGAATTCTATATTGAGAATAATAATGAGTACACTGTTGCTGATGATCCCGGTTATCGTGTTGAACCATCAGTAATCAACCGGAATGCCCTGGAGTCTTATTTTGCCAGAGCAAGCTTTGACATCGCTAACAAATACCTTATTTCAGGTAGTGTGCGTCGCGATGGTTCATCCAGATTTGGTGCAGATAATAAATGGAGTACTTTCCCTTCAGCATCTGTGGGATGGAAAATACACAATGAAGAGTTCCTATTGAATTCAAATACCTTATCTCAATTAAAACTTAGAGCAGGCTACGGGGTAACCGGTAACCAGGAAATTGGTATTAACTACGGATATATGGGGATCTACTCTCCTAGTGTAGGACCAGCAAGATATCAGTTTGGCAATCAGTTCTATAACACTCTTAGACCTGAAGAATTTGATGCCGACCTTAAGTGGGAAGAACTGCAAACCTATAACGTAGGTGTGGATTTCGGTTTCTTCAATAACAGACTTTCTGGTACTGTTGAAGCTTATTACAGAGAAACAGAAGATCTTTTGGCTACCGTACCGGTGCCTGCAGGAGCTAACTTAAGTGACCTTTTAGTTACCAACGTTGGTGAAACCGTAAGTAAGGGTGTGGAAGTTGGCCTTAACGGAACGCTTATTCAGAAAGAAGATTTCAACTGGGATATGAACTATAACATCACCTTCCAGGATTTGGAGATCACCAGACTTTCTTTAGGTGAAAATCCGGATTTCTTTATACCTCAGGGAGGAATTAGCGGTGGTGTTGGTAATAACATCCAGATCTGGAAAGAAGGTTACGATCCTTCTACTTTCTTTGTATTCCGTCAGGTTTACAATGAGGCAGGACAACCAATTGAAGGTGCTTACGCAGATGTTAACGGCGATAATGAAATTACCGAAGCCGATAAAGTACCTTATAAAAAGGCAAATCCAGATTACTTTATGGGATTCACCAATACCTTAAACTATAAAAACCTGGATTTCAGCTTTACCTTTAGAGGAAGCTTTGGTAATTATATGTACAACAATACTCAGTCTGGAAACGGTTTCGTAACCGCTGGTACAGTAACTCCGCAGGATTACTACTCAAACCTTAACAGCAATGTGCTGGAAAGTAACTTTGTAAACAACCAGTTGTTCTCAGATTACTATATTCAGAAGGCAGATTTCGTGAAATTAGATAACATTTCACTGGGTTATCTTTTCCCTGGAGAAAAAGTAGATTTCAGAACCTCGCTTACGGCGACCAACCTTTGGACCATTACAGATTATGATGGGCTTGATCCTGAGATCTCCAATGGTATTGACAATAACTTTTACCCAAGGTCTACAAGTGTTGTACTTGGTCTAAACCTTATATTTTAATAATAACAAAATAATATACTAGCTATGTTTAAAACATTTAAATCAATTCTGCTCGTTTTTCTTGGGGTGGCCCTATTCTGGTCGTGCGAGAGCGAACTGGAATTGCTACCTGAAGATAACAGGAGCACAGCTGAAGCTACCTTCGATAGCCCCGAAGCTTACAAGCAGTTTTTAGCTAAATTATATGCCGGCCTTTCTGTTAGTGGTCAGCAAGGACCTGCCGGAGATGCAGATCTTCAAGGTCTTGATGAAGGTTTCTCTCAGTATCTGAGACTTTACTGGATGATGCAGGAACTTACTACCGAAATGGCGGTAATTGGATGGAATGATGGTACAATTAAAGACCTTCACGCCCAAAACTGGACTTCAGGTAATGAGTTTATTAGAACAATGTACTCAAGATTGATGTATCAGGTAGCTCTTAACAACGAGTTCCTGCGTCAAACCACTCCCGATCTTTTGGATTCCAGAGGAGTTGGAGGCGCGGAAAGAGAAAGCATTCTCGGGTACCGTGCTGAAGCAAGATTCTTAAGAGCGCTTCACTACTACCACGCTTTAGATCTGTTTGGAAATCCTCCTTTTGTTACTGAAGAAGATCCAATTGGAGCTTTCCTTCCGGAGCAAATTCAAAGTCAGGAGTTATTTGATTATATCGCTTCTGAACTCGAAGCCATTGAAAACGGTATCTCTCCCGTTGGATCTGCAGAATATGGTCGTGCCAACCAGGCTGCCGTTTGGATGCTACAAGCAAAACTTTACCTGAACGCAGAAGTTTACACCGGTTCTCCTCAATATGACAAAGCTATGGAGTACACCCAAAAGGTGATCAATACTAATTATGATCTTGTAGATGATTACCAGAAACTTTTCCTAGCAGACAACGATAAAAACGGCGCACAGCAGGAAATTATTTTCCCAATTACTTTTGATGGAAATAACACCCAGTCTTATGGTGGGATGGCTTTCATCATTCACGCTGCTGTAGGTGGCGATATGGATCCTGCCGATTTTGGTGTGAGCAGTGGTTGGGCCGGATTAAGAACTACCTCTGCTCTTGTAGAGCAATTTCCTGGAGAAGCTGAATCTGACGATAACAGAGCTTTATTCTTTACTGAAGGACAAACAAAAGAGATCAATGATATCTCCAGCTTTACTGATGGTTATGCCGTGACCAAATTCAAAAATGTTGATGTAGATGGCAATCCTGGTAAAGATAGTACAGGAGAGTTCCCGGATACCGATTTCCCAATGTTTCGTTTGGCCGATGCCTACCTAATGTATGCTGAAGCGCATCTCCAAGGTGGTGGCGGAAGTCTTTCTGAAGCAACTAATTTGATCAATGACTTGCGCGAAAGAGCTTATGGCGACCCAAGTCGTAACATTTCTGAGAGCGATCTTAGCTTAAACTTCATCCTTGATGAACGTGCAAGAGAACTTTACTGGGAAGGTCACCGTAGAACAGATCGTATTAGATTTGGAGTATTTTCAGACCGCGGCGTATGGCCCTGGAAAGGAAATGTTCCTCAGGGAACTACTACAGGAGCTCACAGAGACCTAATGCCAATCCCAGCTTCAGACTTAGGCGTAAACACCAACTTAACCCAAAATCCAGGATATTAATTTTATAATAACATTAAAAATGAAAAAACTTTCAATTTTATTATTCGCATTTGTTGCGTTAATGAGCTTTAACGCATGTACAAGCGACGATGATATAGTATTTGTAGCGCAACCAGATCCCGAAGGGATTGAGTTCACCAATACTTTTTCTGAGGTATACTTACTTACCAGCAGCACCAGTAACAACCTTGCAGAGCGTTTTGTATGGAACGAGGTAGATTTTGATGCTCCTACCACGATTACTTACGAACTTCAGGGAAGCACTGATGCAGATTTTACTGTAGTTGACGTTTTAGGAAGTACAGGAGGAAATAACCTTGGAGTTACTGTAGGCCAAATGTTAAGCATGGCTGAAGATGCAGGTCTTGATAATGACCCTGCAACCGAGGAACCTAATACCGGAGATCTCTACTTTAGAGTTCGTGCCTTTGCAGGAGACGGAGAAGGAAATGCTTTGGAAGAATATTCTGAAGTAAGAAACCTTAGCGTTATGCTTCCTGAAAGCGGTGAAGAAGAGGAAGAAGCCATGAGAGAGCTTTACTTTGTTGGGGATGCTACCGCTGCCGGATGGAGCCCTGATAATAACAATACTCCAATGTTCAGAGATGCTGAAAACGAAGATGTTTACTACTTCCAGGGGCGTTTTGCCGGTGGAGGCGATGTTGAAGGTTTCAAACTTGTTGAAATTCCAGGACAATGGCAACCACAATGGGGTGGTACAGACGGAGTTCTTAGTGTAAATGCTGGAGATTCTGATGATCCTGCTGCCTTCAAAGTTGCAGCCGATGCTTACTACTCTCTTATGGTAGATGTTGATAATATGACCTACACCTGGGAAGAAATAGACGAAAGCGATGCTACAGTTTATAATGAGATAGGTATTATCGGAGATGCCACCGCTGATGGGTGGGATTCAGACCAGGATATGACTCAATCTGATTTTGACCCACACATCTGGTATGTTAACGATATTGAGTTAACAGACGGAGAAATTAAATTCAGAGCTGATAATGATTGGGCTGTAAACTGGGGCGATGAAACTCCCATTAGTGGACAAGGTGTTCAGGAAGGGTCAAATATTCCTGCTACTGCCGGAACTTACGACATTTGGTTTAACACACTTGATGGCCGGTATATTCTTATTCCGCAAGCTGCTGAGTAATTATATATCTTAACAAAAAGAGGCTGTCTAAAAAGGCAGCCTCTTTTTTGTATAATTAAGTGATCATGTTTATTTTTAAGCATGAGCAGCAAAGTAGTATTCAAGACTTACCAACAGGACCAGTTAAGTCTTCTTCCTCCCAGTTATGATGATTTAGTTCCCAAGAATCATCCCGTACGAATAGTAAATACAATTATTGATCATATAGACATCTCTGCTTTGGAGAAGAGCTATAAAGGTGGTGGCACTTCAAGCTATCATCCGCGGATGCTTCTCAAAGTTGTTATCTATGCCTATTTACGCAACATTTATTCTTCCCGAAAAATTGAACAAGCCC
>NZ_FOVL01000037.1 GCF_900115145.1 Salegentibacter flavus
CCAACCTCTGCAGTAATGGAATATTCCCCGTCATAATTGGTTTGGGTTCCATAGCTTGTATTCTTTACCACCACATTCACTCCCGGAAAGGGCAGGCCGTTCTGGTCAGTTACAGTTCCAGTAACTATTTTCTCCTGGGCAATAGTAAATTGCCCCACTAACCCCAGAATCAGGGTTAGCAGTAATAAAAATTTACTTTTCATATTATATTTTAAAAATTTAATAATTTGATAAGCCCCCCTGGAGATAATAAAACAAACTAATTAGGCGTGTTTATAACTCCCACGATATATTGAAGTATCAATAGAAATTGATGCAGCAGTAGAATCAAATGGTAAGTTATTTCCCGGCCTAAGACCAGTAAATCGTATACCAGGTGGGTAAATTTATTTTAGAATAATTATGAGATTCCCATGGGTGGAGGGGTAATTTGTTCCGCGAAAAGAAAAGAATAGAAATTCAGATATTGAAAATTAGGCAGGCAGGTTTCAGGTAAATCAAAGCTGTTTTCTGAAACCAGGAAATTTACGTACAAAGTTATCTCTTTTTGAAAGCTATTAAGTGCCTGATTGTCTTTCTCTTGGTTCAGGTCTTTGCCAGCCTTGGTGATAGAACATTTCCCATTACATTCTAATTCAGGTTTATCTTTGTTTTCACAAAAAAGTTCAGTAAAACTTTCATTGTTCAAAGTATAAAAAGAAACCAGGAAGGTGAACCTTACACTATGAAATAATGTGGCCATTAGAAAAATATATAGCAGACTGTAATTTAAAGTGACTTTCAAATCCTGATATATTTTTGTAAAGAGATGTATTTTGAATGTAGAATCTTATGATTTGGATCATTAAATTATTGATTTTAAAATATGAGAATATTGCTTCTAAGGCCATTTTCTCCGTCCATGATGATGGCTATTGCATTAAAAGGGGCGGTATGTTCACTAGGTTCTTGCTCTTTATCAAAAGCAAAAAGAGTTGTATTTCCGTTTGGATTTTTGGATAGTATCTTACCTACTGTTGATGAGCCAGAATAAGAAATAAGCTCTTTTAGATTGAAGGATTTTGCTGTTTCTTAGTGTTTTTTCATAATATGATTAGTTGACCTTAAGGTTCCAACCATTTTGGGTTGTCCCTTAGAGGAACCCGGTACTTCACGTGGCAGCTGCTACATCGTTGGATTAGTTCCGTCGTCCGGTTGACAATCTGATCCATCTTCTTATCGTCGGCCGCCTGGGTAAGCTCCTTAGCTTTATTATGCAAGTTTTTATCTGCGGCTACGAAATTTTTCAATCCCTCTTTGCCGAGAATGGTCTTTATTTTTTGAATTTCCCGATTAGGAATATATCCATGATTGACAATGGCATTCGCAGCCTCGCTAATGATTTGGTAATCTCCTCTCCAGATACCAGCCTGAACAACAGCCAGGTTTTTTTCCAGGTTACTCATAATTCCCAATAAAGGCACGGTGTCCTGAGTGGCCTGACTAATTTGGAAGGGAATCCCCGTACGTCGTTTCAGGTCAATTGTATCATTATTTTTTTTCGTTTTTTTTGATATTTTGGTTTGAGTATTCTGATCGTTAGATTGGGTATTTGTATTATCTCGATTGGCATTGTTATTATTTTCACAGCCAGTTATCAGGACAACCAGTGATATCACAAGACTTAAAAAGTAAAAGCGTTTCATCATGTAATTTATTTTGTTATAAAACCCCATTGATATCTGGGTGCAATAAATAAGAAGGGCTATCACATCCAGGGTATCAAAGGTGCCAAAAATAGTTTCTAAGACATGACCTTCAAATTAAGAAATAAAATAACCAGTCAAGGTTTGACCCTGGACTGGCCATTCTATCTATTAACCTAAAACTAATTAACCTTGACCAAGAAACTAATATACTCATAAATCATCACCACCACCAATACAGGATAACCCCCATTATGGTCAATATTTCGGATAAATATATCAGCATTTGGAACCTATTAAGTTTGGTCTAACGTAGAACATTATAGGAAAAAAAGATATAGTGAGCTTAAATCCAACAGGAATTATAGAGATCAATAAATCCCTACCGAATCATATACCTGAACTTTTTTCCATAAATGAGAAGATTCTTCAATGAAAACCAAATGCGCGGGTTCTTCCTGATATTTATCCTGAATTTCCTTTGAAGGAAAACTAAGGATTAGCGAATATGTATATGAATTATCCACAACATCCCTGGGAGTTTCTGCAGGGATCCCAATGAATTTGGTTTTTGCATACAAACTATTATCGAGGAACTTTTTAAGTGAATTCTCAAAAGCCGCTCTGTCGCCGGGATTATCGGGATTGTTTAAATAAAAATATACCACATGGGTAAAATTCTTATCCAAATCTACAGGTTGATCCTGCCCCTGAAGCTTGTTGGTTCCCGTTAGTACCGTTAAAATTATCACCAATTTTAAAAATTTCATCATAGTTATTAATTTAGAAGTTCTAAAGTAATAAAAATGGTTTTGATAAAATAAGTGGGATACACTATAATTTTGACCCCTCTGAAGGGCCAATAATATTAGGGTTTTGCTAAATTAGGATGGTTCCTTTTGTATTTCCAGCGGTGGATGTAATTAATACCGGACACGCTTGCAATTTTTATAGTAATCATTTTATTATTTTTCGGAGTAAAAGTAAAGGGCAGAATTTCTAATGAATAACTTTTCCAATACTCATTTGCATCCAATAGAAAAGGCAAGTGCTTTAGAAAGCCGACTTCGATTTTTCTTGCAAAACCCCAGGAGCATATTAAAAAAATATATCCAACCAGGGATGACTGTGCTTGATTTGGGTTGCGGGACAGGATTTTTACCCTGGAAATAGCAAAATTAGTAGGTAAGAATGGAAAAGTTTTTGCATCCGACCTTCAAGTCGGCATGCTCAAAATATTGAAGCAGAAAATAAAAAACAGCCACTTACAACAGCAAATTCAAATTCACAAAGCCCTGGAAAATACGCTTAATTTTACTTCGAAGTTTAATTTTATCCTTGCTTTTTATGCTTTTCACGAAATGAAATATATAGACGCTATTACTGAGGAACTGCCAGGTATTGTAAAACCCGAAACAAAAATTTTATTTTCAGAACAAAGGTTTCAAGTTTCTAAATACACTTTTGAAACCATAATTCAAAAATGAAGAATAATGGTTTTGAAATCCAGGAAAAACCTAAAATATTCTTTAGCAGATCAGTTATAATGAAAATTTCAAACAATAATTCTCATCCTTAATAAGGATAATTATACTTGCAATAAAAGAATATGATCCCCGATAAAAGTAATTGTAATCACTTGGGAAATAAGGTCTGAGATAGCATTGTTTATAGTTAATTATTAGTCTCTTAAAGAAAGCTTCAGAATACCAAATAAAAAAATAGCCTTCAGTTTTATTTCTTTAACATCCCGATATAATCTTATGTTAATCAATTGAGATTAGGCTTGTTATTTTTTAAATTACAAGTAACATCAACCTCAACTACCAATCTGGGCTACTAAATAATTAGCTATAGGGTAAACGACTTTCGTTTACTGTTGCTAAGTAAATTTTTATTACCCCTATTAGAGCAAAATAATGTCTGTTTTGAATTTAATAACCGCAACTCATGACCGATAAAAAGAAAGACAGTATCCATCAGGAAAATCAGGAGTGGATAGATTCACTTACGTGGATTATTAAGAATAAATCTACTAAGAGGGCAGAAGAGCTCCTTCATATTTTACAGGAAGAAGCTAAAAAACATAATATTGCAATTCCTGAACCCCTTATTACTCCATACCAAAACACTGTTTCAAAAGATATGGAGGAAGAATATCCCGGTGATTTAGAACTTGAAGAAAAAATCCTGTCATATATCAGGTGGAACGCCATGGCTATGGTTGTAAAAGCAAACAAGGCAGATCCCGGTATTGGAGGTCATATTTCTACCTATGCCTCAATTGCCCAACTTTGGGAAGTAGGTTTTCACCATTTCTTTAAAATTGGTGAAAATGAGGTGGCAGATCAGGTTTATTTCCAGGGCCACGCCTCACCAGGTATTTACGCCAGGGCCTATTTAGAGGGACGCCTGACTAAGAAAAATCTGGAAGATTTTCGGCACGAAATACAATCTGAAAAAGGTCTCAGTTCTTATCCTCACCCGCATTTAATGCCGGATTTCTGGAGCAATCCTACCGTTTCTATGGGTTTAGGTGCTATCCAGGCTATTTATCGGGCTCGCTTTAATAAATACCTTTATAATCGCGAACTTATAGATGAGGACACCAGTAAAGTATGGGCGTTTATAGGAGATGGAGAGATGGACGAGGTTGAAGCCCGGGGAGCAATTAATATTGCTTCCAGGGATAATCTGAACAACCTGATTTTTGTGATAGATTGCAATTTACAGCGATTAGATGGCCCTGTTCGGGGTAATGCGAAGATTATTCAGGAATTGGAAGGACTTTTTAAAGGAGCAGACTGGAATGTAATTAAATTGCTTTGGGGAAAAGAATGGGATAAGCTCATCGAAAAAGATAGTAGCGGAAAACTCCGTAAGAAATTAAATGAGCTTCCGGATGGCCAGCTTCAAAAATACGCCTTTAGCGATGGAGAATTTCTCCGGAAGGATTTATTCGAAAGCGATGAAGATCTAAAAAAGCTTGTAGAAGACTATTCAGATGAAGAGCTGAAAAATTTTAAACGCGGGGGACATGATTCAGAAAAAATTTACAACGCTTATAAAGTTGCAGTAGAAACTAAGGATAAACCTACCATAATTCTAGCTCAAACAATTAAAGGTTACGGCCAGGGTAGTGCGGGCGAGGCTAGTAATGTGTCTCACAAAACCAAAGAATTTGATAAGAATCAACTCAAAGAATTCAGGGATTTTTTCAAGGTTCCGGTTTCTGATGAAGATTTGGAGAAAATTCCTTTTATCAATCCGGATAAAGACAGTGAAGAATTAAAATACCTTCAGGAAAAAAGAAAAGATCTGGGCGGTTATCTTCCGAAGCGAAAAGATAAAAGCTCAACTATAAAAGCTCCTGATTCAAAGATATTCGAGGACTTTTTAAAAGGTTCCGAGGAAGATGAGGTAGCGACCACAATGGTTATGGTTCAAATTCTTGGGAAATTGATGAAGGATGAGAATCTGGGAGAACTAATCGTACCTATTATTCCTGATGAATCCCGAACTTTTGGAATGGAATCGCTTTTCAGGCAGGCTGGTATTTATGCCCCGCAAGGTCAAAAATATGATCCTGTAGATGAAGAAAGTTTACTTTACTATAAGGAGGCCAAAAACGGCGCTATTTTGGAAGAGGGGATTACCGAATCCGGTTGTATGGCCGAATTTATTGCTGCGGGTACCACTTATCTCACGCACGGCATCAATACCATCCCGTTTTACTTTTTTTATTCCATGTTCGGTTTTCAGCGAACCGGGGATTTAATGTGGGCCGCTGCAGATGCCGGTGCTAAAGGTTTTTTATTGGGAGGTATTGCGGGAAGAACCAGTATTCCGGGAGAAGGTTTACAGCATCAGGATGGGCAAAGTCATTTATACGCCCTGGTATTTCCTAATTTAAGGGCTTATGATCCCGCTTTTGCTTATGAACTTGCAGTTATTGTAGAAGAAGGAATCAAGAAAATGTACATAGATAAAGAGGATGTTTTCTATTATGTCACAATTGGTAACGATACCTACCCAATGCCAAAAATGCCTGCCGAAGTGGATAGGGAAGCAATCCTTAATGGCCTCTATAAATTCAAAAAATCCAAATCACGTAAAAGGAAAAGAAAGGCCCATTTATTTGGTAGTGGCGCTATTATGAAGGAAGTAACTGAAGCAGCGCAAATTCTGGAAGAAGAATTTGATGTTGGCACCGATATTTGGAGTATAACCAGCTATAAGGCATTGTATGACAATGCCATTGATACCGCGCGCAACAATAGGTTGAAGGCTCAGGCAAACAAAGAACAAACTTATATAGAGCAACAATTAGAAGGTGAAAAAGGATCTTTTGTGGCTGCTTCAGATTATGTTAAAGCTCTTCCCGAAAGTCTTGCCACTTATTTTCCCGATGAGCTTATTAGTTTGGGAACCGATGGTTTTGGAAGGAGTGATAACAGAAAAGCCCTTCGTGGATTCTTTGAAGTCAATGCAGCGCATATTGCCTATGCAGCACTTTATGGCCTGGTTAAACAGGAACAAATTAGTCTTGAAGAATTAAAAAAAGCGGCTAAAAAATTAAAAATAGATCCGCAAAAAATCAATCCAAGAACGGCGTAAAAATTTAGTTATGGCAAAAGAGATAAAAATACCACAAATATCAGAAGGTGTAGATACCGCGACTATTTCTGAAATTCTTGTTTCCAAAGGTGATAAAATCAAAAAAGATCAGGCAGTAATTGCAGTAGAAACCGATAAGGCTTCAACCGAAATTCCTTCTGCTTTCTCCGGTACGGTTAAAGAAATAAAAGTGAGTGAAGGGGATGAGGTGAGTGTAGGAGATGTTATTATCATCCTTGAAGAAGCTTCAGAAGAAAACAAAGATTCAGGCGACGAAAAAGAGAAAAAAGAAGCTTCAGAAGAAAAAGAAAAAGGGAAAAAAGAGGAAAAAAAGGAAGAAACTTCAGAAGAAAATGAGAAAAAGAAAACAAAAGACAAAGAGAAGAAAGAGACTTCAGAAGAAAAAAAAGAAGGCGAAGAAAGGTCTGCTGACCAGGAAGATGTAGATGAAAGTAAGGATGAATCCAAAGATGAGGATAAGGATGAAGAGAAGAAAAAACCATCTAAGAAATCTGAGAAAGATAAGTCTGAGGATAAAAAATCACTAAAAGAAGTCTATGCTTCTCCGGGAGTGCGACGCCTGGCGCGTGAACTGGGAATAAATATTCAGAAAATAGAAGGCAGCGGAGATAGTGGCAGGATAACCGAAAAAGATGTAAAAAACTATAAAGAAGGTGGCGGTAAAAAATCCGGTCCCGCGCAACCTGAGCTGCCTGATTTTAGCAAATGGGGTGCGGTAGAAACAAAGCCACTAAATAATATTAAAAAAATCACTGCAAAAAATGTACTGCAGTCCTGGCAATCTATACCCCACGTTTTTCAGTTTGGGGAGGCCGATATTTCAGGTATTGAAACTTATATAGAGGATCACAAAGAGGAAGTTGAAGAAGCCGGAGGGAAGCTCAGCCTCACTGCTATACTAACCAAGGTTGTAGCCACGGCATTACACAAGTTTCCAATGTTTAACGCCAGTATAGATATGGATAAGGAAGAAATGATCCTTAAAAAATATGTAAATATCAATATCGCGGTGGCTACAGATGAAGGCTTATTGGTTCCTGTCATAAAAAATGCCGATCAAAAAAGTATTAAAGACTTATCGGTGGAAATTTCAGAAATAGCTCAAAAAGCACGGGATCAAAAGCTTTCAAATGAAGATATGGAGGGCGGTAATTTTTCTATTTCTAATTTAGGTGGTATTGGGGGCACCAATTTTACACCGATAGTTTATCATCCGCAGGTGGCAATTCTGGGGGTGTCCCGGGCAAGCATCAAACCTGTTTATATAGACGATAATTTTGAACCTCGCAGTATACTGCCGCTTAGTTTGTCTTACGATCATCGTCTAATAGACGGGGCAGATGGCGCATCTTTTATGAACTGGATGGTAAAAGCCCTTGAAGATCCATATGAAGCATTATTGGGTTAATCTTAAAAATATAAGGAACGATGGCAAAAAATGATAAAAAGGAACTGGTGATTATCGGGGCCGGCCCCGGAGGTTATGCAGCAGCTTTTCACGCAGCAGATCTGGGAATAAAAGTAACGCTTATTGATCCCGAAGTTAATCCGGGTGGGGTTTGCCTTTACCGGGGCTGTATCCCCTCTAAGGCACTTTTGCATCTGGCAAAAACCAAAGAAGAGGCTATGAAGGCTTCTGAATGGGGTTTGCAGTTTGAAGAACCTAAAATAGATCGTAAGAAAATTGCAGGCTGGAAAGAAAGTGTGGTGAAGAAACTCACTGAAGGCCTTGGACAATTAAGCAAATCCAGAAAAATAGAATACGTACAGGGCAAAGCTAAATTTACCGGTGAGAATGAATTGGAAATAAATCCTGAAAAAGGAAAAAAATTCAAAGTAAGTTTTGAAAAAGCGATTATCGCTACGGGTTCTTCTGCAATGGAATTACCTAATGTTGAGATAGACCATAAAAAAATCTGGGATGCCACCGATGCTTTGGAACTTAAAGAAATACCCAAAAAGATGCTGGTGATTGGTGGTGGATACATAGGCCTGGAACTGGGTAGTGTTTATGCCAGTTTGGGAACTAAAGTTTCGATAGCTGAAATGACCCCGGGATTTCTTCCGGGAACAGATCGTGATTTGACAGAAGTTTTTGAAAAAAAAGAGCCTTTTAAAAATGTTTATTTCGAAACTAAAGTGGAAAAAGTAAAAATCACCAAACAGGGAGTAAAGGTTACTTTGAAACGAAAAAAGGAACAAAACAAAAAATTTGATTGTGTTTTAGTGGCCGTTGGAAGAAAGACAAACACTCAAAACCTGGGTCTGGACAAACTTGGGATTTCACCAAATGAAAACGGATTTATAGAAGTAGATGCTAAACGCAGGACAGACCACGAGCATATCTTTGCGATAGGGGATATAACCGGGGAGCCAATGCTGGCTCATAAAGCAACTCACGAAGGTAGAATTGCTGCCGAAGTAATTGCCGGGAAGAAAGGAGCCGCCTATGATCCTAAAGTGATCCCGGCTGTTGTTTTCACCAATCCTGAACTGGCCTGGTGTGGACTCACTGAAAATGAAGCACAAGAAAAAGACAGGAAAGTTAAAGTTGTTAAATTTCCGTGGGTGGCTTCGGGAAGAGCCGCTGCTATTGGTGAAAACAAGGGGTTTACCAAACTTTTAATAGATCCTGAGTCTGAAGTCATTTTAGGAGGAGCCGTAGCAGGAAAAAATGCGGGTAGTTTAATTCCTGAGATCGCTCTTGCTATAGAAATGGGTAGCACTGCCAATGATTTGGCGCTTACAATCCATCCACATCCTACGCTTTCAGAAACTATAATGGAAAGTGCAGAACTATTCTATGGAGGAGCTACCCATTATGCTCTTTAGATACAGGTAATATTTTGAAAAAAAAAACAGCACGAGGATCCTGAAGTTCATTCAGGATATTGCAGAAAGGCTTGGGCTTTTACGATCCTCAAGCAATATTTTTTCAAAAGAAAAAGAGAGAAAAAAAAGCTGTTCTCACAAAATGCGCAGCTAGCAGGCAAGCTTTTCGGTGGAAATACTATCGGCTTGTTATGGAGATGTGGTTAAACAGACTTTTGATTGCGGCTGGAGATTTCCGCTGAAACCCCGAGGGCTGGAGCTTGACCTGCGCCCGCGGAGCGTTTTAGCTTTGGTTTCTTTTTACTATTTTCAATGAAATAAGAATGCCCATTTCCGTGTTGGGGGGGCTACTGGAAATGGCCGGATTCTTGGATTTTGCAAAGAAACTAGAATATGTATATTTTTTATGGGGGATTTCCCCCATTCTTAACCAAATTGTTATGATTGAATTACCACCTTTAAGAGAGACTGCCAGATATGATTATTTTGATCAGGATGAGATCTTTGATGATATGCTGGAGTTCTCATTCGGTTATTTCTATAGTGGTGCCCGGCAGGGACCAAAGGCAGAAGTTATTTATTTGAAGGTGGTGACCTGGGTGATGGATTTTGAGGAGAATTTATTTATCCGATTTTGTCGGTATAGTGGGCTAAAGAATGCCTGGAAGGAGAAGATCAATGAGCAGATGAAAATAATGATGAGAGATATAAGTATCAATGAAGGATTTATCAGGAGACGTTTGGTTGATTTTGAAGTCGGAAAAGAGGAATTTTACAAAAGGGATCCGTTTGAAAAGAAGTTCCTGGAGTTGAGATCTCGAATGAAATCGGTTAGATAAGTTTTGGTGCTATCTATCTTAAATAACTCAAGAATTTTTCTGGCTTCGTAGGGGGGTAAAGAGAATCAAAATTCTATATTTCTTTTTTTAATTAATCACTAATATATCTAAATATTCTGTAAGGCTTTAAAAATGAATATATTGGGTAATGTGATTAGGATCATATATACCTTTCGTGGTATGTAATAACTTTATATTCTGAATTTTTAATCTACCAGAGTGGATTGAATTTTATGTAAAAAATTAACCCCTCAAATAAAGCTCGATCTTGGAAAAAATGTTACGGATTTTATATTTAAAAGATCCAATTCCTTTAGATAAACAGGTAGATTTTAATTTAGAGAAAGATTACAATGTACGAACCGTTCTGGATCGGCAGGAATTAGAAACTTCTCTCAAAGGCTTTACCCCACATGTATTATTGTGCAGTCTGGAGTCCACTATCTCGCCAAAAGAAGTGTTGGATATTTTGGAGCTACCCAAGGAACAACCTCTAGTGATCATTTCAGTGATAAACGGGAATTTAAAGGATGTTCTACCACTTTTAGAATCAACCTCTCCTCATCTAAGAGAAAGGAATTCTAAAAAAGCAAAAGAAGATGAGCCGGAGGAACTGGAGAAACAATATAAGACGGTTTATCAAAATAGTTTGGATGGAATATTAATAACTCAACCTGACGGTACTATTCTGTCAGCCAATCCCACTGCCTGTCAGATGCTAGAGATGACTGAAGAAGAAGTTTGTCGTGCAGGTCGCTTCGGATTAGTAGACTCTGAAGATCCTCGACTGGCTTATGCCATCTCGCAACGAGAGAAAGAAGGTAAGGTACATGCAGAACTTACTTTTATTAAAAAGAGCGGAGTTAAATTTCCAGTAGAGCTGACTACTTCGGTTTTTAAAGATGCACAAGGAGATCTTAAGACCACCATGATCTTGCGGGATATCACCGAACGGAAAAAAGTGGAAGAGCAATTGAAGATTTCTCACGAGAGCTATAAAACCATTTTTTATAACAGCCCTATTCCATATATAATTTACGATCAAGAGACTTTAGAAATCATAGATGTTAATCAGGTCGCCATTGATAATTATGGTTATACCCGCAAGGAATTCACGGGCCTTTCAATAATTGATCTTCGCCCGCCGCAGGAAGTTCCTCATTTGAAAATGCACCTTCGGAATACTAAAAATGCAGAGAAAACCTCGCGATATGGGAAATTTGTCCATTTAAAGAAGGATGGAGCACAAATTAAGGTAGAAGTATATGGTTATAGTTTTTCCTACAACAACAGGATTTGCCGATTGGCAGCTTGCATTGATATCACCGAAAAAGAAGAGAGGCTTAACTTATTAAAAGAGAAACATGCGAGACTCACAACAGCCCAGGAAATTGCTAAAATTGGATATTGGGAACTAAACATAGCTTCTCAGACTTTGTTCTTTAATGAAATGATGTACAAGATATGGGGGGTAGATAAATCAACTTACTTCCCCAGCTTGTCTTCAATCGAAGAATCTATTCATTCTGACGATAGGAATAAATTTATAAAGGCGCAGGAAAATTCTATTAAAAACGGGAAAAAACACAATGTAGAATACAGGATCTTGTTACCTAACGGAGAAACTAAGTGGGTTCATGAGCGGGGAAGGATCTTGACCTGGGAAGATGGGAATCCTCAAACTGTAGAAAGAACAGTGCAAGATGTTACTGAACAAAAAACATATTTTGAAAAGCTCTCTACTAGTGAATCCCGGTATAGAGGAATCGTTAAGTCTCAGACTAATTATTTGATCCGTACAGACTTGCAAGGCAATTACACCTATTATAATGAAAAATTTTATTCAGATTTTGGCTGGCTATATAGGGATAACGGGATTGTAGGACAAAATTCTATGTCTTCGATCAAGGAATATCATCACTCTGCGGTGATCGATCTTGTGCAACGTTGTGTTCTGGCGCCCGGTAAGACTTTTCAAATCGAGATAGATAAACCAATGAAGAAGAAAAGTGGAGTGCGAACTACCTTGTGGGATTTTGTGTGCCTTACAGATGCCAAAGGTGAGCCAACTGAAATTCAATGCGTAGGAATAGATATATCTGCAAGGGTAAAGGCTGAACGACAATTAAAAGACAGTGAGTTACGATACCAGTTGATTACAGAAGCAACATCTGATGCAATCTGGGATTGGGATATCGATACCGGAAATTTGTGCTGGGGTAAAAGTTTTAAGTCTATGTTCGGACATGATCCTGAAGATTTTAATACGATAGAATCCTGGGCCAAAATTTTACATCCCGATGACGTAGAACGAGTAACAGAAGATCTTTTTGCTGTGATAGAAGGACCCAAAAAAAAATGGGTGTGCGAATATCGTCTAAAAAAGAAAAATGGAGAATATGCTTATGTGATTGACAAAGGTTCAATTTTGCGAGATAAGAATAACAAAGCATACAGAGCAGTAGGTTCCCTGCAGGATATTACCGAAAGAAAAAAACTGGAGGATCTTTTGGATAAAGCCAATACTTTATCACGAATTGGAAGTTTTGAATTGGATTTAAAGAACGGAGAGCTTTATTGGTCGCCAATGACCAGGGCAATTCATGGAGTTAAGGAAGATTATATACCGGAAGTAAAAACGACAATAGATTTTTATAAGGAAGGGAAAAGCAGAAACAGGATAAAAAAAGTATTGGGTAAGGCAATTAGAAAAAACAAAGCCTTTGATGAAGAATTTGAGATTGTTACAGGAAGTGGAGAGGAAATATGGGTGCGGGTTATGGGACAACCCGAAGTAGAAAACGGTAAATGCATTAGAATTAACGGTAGTTTTCAGGATATCAACAAAATAAAACATGCTGAATTAGAAGTGCTAAAAGCATCCCGGGAAAAAGAAATTTTACTGGAAAGTATTGGTGATGCCTTTTTCGCAGTCGATGAAAACTGGACAGTAACTTACTGGAACAAGCATGCTGCAAGGCTTCTGAATTGTCCTAAAGAAAGAATTTTAAAAAAGAACTTATGGGAGGTTTTTTCAGATACTGCTGGTTTTGCATCTCATCGGAATTACGAGGCGACAATGAAAGATAAGAAGAAGAGGCATTTCGAAACTTATTGCGAAAGTACTTCCGCCTGGCATGATGTAACCGCGTATCCCTCTCATAAAGGTCTTTCTGTATTTTTTAAGGATATCACCCAACGAAAGACTGCTGATGTCAAATTACGAGAGCTTAATAAATCCCTTCGCGCCCACACCCGAGAGTTGGTAACTGCAAATAAAGGTTTAGAGCAGTTTTCTTACATCGTTTCTCACAACCTGAGATCTCCAGTAGCTAATATCCTTGGGCTAGCGAATCTTTTACAGTATTCAGAGTACCCTCAAGAGGTAAAGGAAACATTTTTTGATGAAATCTTTTCTAATGTAGATAGACTAGACTCCGTAATCACAGATCTTAACAGTATTCTACAGGTCAAAGAAGATAAAAAAGCCAAAAAGGAAAAAATAGATTTAAATAAATTAATTAGTGGAATAGAATTCAGTATTCAACATCTTATAAATAAGGAAAAAGCAGAGATAAGGTGTAACTTTCAGGAAACCGCCTCAATAACTACCGTAAAAACTTATTTCTATAGTATCTTTTATAATTTAATAATCAACAGTATCAAGTATAGAAAGCCTGATATTCAACCTGTAATAGAAATAAATACCATTAGAAAGGGAGAATTTATAATTTTTACTTTTAAAGATAATGGTATGGGAATGGATCTTACTTCCAAGAAAGATCAGATTTTCAATCTTTACAAGAGGTTCCATCATCATATTGAAGGAAAGGGGATGGGATTATTTATGGTGAAGACCCAAGTAGAAATGCTGGGAGGGAAAATAACAGTAGAGAGTCAATTAAAGCAGGGTACAACATTTACAATAATTTTTAAAGAAAATGTTTCTCAAATAAATCAAGAAAATGAAGCAGCCATGTCGGTATTTGATAGTCGATGATGATAAGACCAGTAATTTAATATGTGATTTCATCATTCAGCGTTTTGATAAGGAAGCCCAAAGAAGCCTTTTTACCAGTCCCGAAGAAGCTTTAGATTTCATCAGTAAAAAAGGAAATATTGACTGTGTCACTGTCTTATTACTTGACATAAATATGCCAACAATGACTGGGTTTGAATTTCTGAGGGAATTTGACAAGTTAAAGCGGGAAATAAAAGACCAATGCAAGGTTTATATGCTAACCTCTTCGATTGAGGATTTTTCATCAAAAGCAGAAGAATTTCCTATGGTAATAAAATATTTTTCCAAGCCATTGAAGCCTATCTATCTTGATCAAATCTGTACCGAATTAAAACACGATTACATCTAAGCTGAAAAACAGAAGTAGTATAAGTATATTCGGAAATGCCTATTGTTTAAAACAAAAAAACCTGCCTTAGCAAGGGTAAGCTCTAAAAAATTCTGTAGGGCGAATTATTCATAGAAAATAGGCTAATATAATAGAAAGATCGTTCCTGCGAGAGTGTAATCTCAAGTCTGTCTAGACTTTGAAAATTAAATTAAAATTTTTAGACTAGATTATGACACAAGAAGAGATTAAAGAATTAAAGGAAAAAGCATTAAAACAATTTTTATCAGGAGAATCCCTAACCGGCAAAGATGGCGCTTTTGCTCCGATGCTTAAGGAGTTTATGGAAGAGGCGCTGGAAGCAGAGATGTCCTCCCATCTTTCAGATGAAGAGAAAGGCTCTAAAGCTGGTAACAAACGTAATGGTAAAGGCAAAAAGACCCTAAAGAGCAACCACGGGGATATAACCATCAATACGCCTCAGGATCGGAACAGCACCTTTGAGCCTGAGATTGTTGAG
>NZ_FOVL01000040.1 GCF_900115145.1 Salegentibacter flavus
ACAGTTGGTCACCTTAGAAAACTGGGATTTGATGTAAGGCTCACCCCGGTAGCCTAAAGATAAACCTGGAGCTCGTTTTTTTTACTAGGAAATTAAACCTGTGTATGAAATTGAGTCGAAAACTGGATAAGCACAAACACTTGTCGTAAAGAAAGGTAGCAATACCTTTTGGAAGCACGCATATGAAAATTTACATCTTTCTTATCCTTTTATAATCACGTACCTCTTAAATATAGATAAACCATTAAAATTGGGCCTATGGCACACTTTAATTAGTGAAAACCGATAATAGAGCAGCAAGCCCTACGGGAAGTTTTGGCCCCAATTGAAGAAATTTAAAATAAAACACATATGAAAAAGATTGAACATATAGGGATAGCCGTAAAAGACCTGGCAGCCGCTAATGCCACTTATAAAGCTTTGCTTAAAACCGAAGCCTATAAAACTGAAACCGTGGAGAGCGAAGGCGTGAGCACTTCGTTTTTTAAAACCGGGGAGAGCAAGATAGAACTGCTCGCCGCCACAAATGCAGATAGTCCCGTTGCAAAATTTATCGAGAAACGCGGAGAAGGCATCCACCACATCGCTTTTGCTGTAGACGATATTGAAACCGAGATCTCCCGACTGGAAGAGGAAGGTTTTCAACTCCTGAATAAAACCCCGAAACCAGGCGCCGATAATAAGTTGGTGGCCTTTTTACATCCCAAAAGTGTCCACGGAGTTCTGGTGGAGCTTTGCCAGGAAAAAGGCCCCTCCCCAACCCTCCCCGAGGGGGAGGGAGTTAACTAAAAATAAGTTGATAATTTCCAGGAAGAGGTAAAAAAATTAAAGCTGAATTATCTAAAAACCGTCCATAAATATGGGAACTAAGAGCCCTGATATTTTTTAAATAAAAAGTTGTTCTGTAAAAAGCATTTCTCTAAATTTGCGCCCTCATTAAACTTAATGAGCCGGTCCTATAGCTCAGCTGGTTAGAGCACTTGACTCATAATCAAGGGGTCCCTGGTTCGAGCCCAGGTGGGACCACCAACAAAATCAAGCCTTACAGAGATGTAAGGCTTTTTTGTTTCTTCTTGGGTACAACATATGTACAACAAAATTAGCTCATCCGATTGGACAAGATAAAAAATGGTTGTTTTTAAAATAAAAAACTAAATTGATCTATTCTCTTGCTGTAAATTGGGTGTATATTCTCGATAAAAACTCAAATGGTCAATAGATAATGGTTATACCCATTATGCAAAGCTTATAAACCAATTGGAGTTGTAATTAAGAGAGAGTAGGTTCAAAACAAGGATAAGTCAAGGATAAGTCAAGGATAAGGCAAGGATGATAAAATACTTAATATGTCATTAGAATTTCAAAATAAAGAGCTAGATAACTTGAAGAGTATAACCGCTCCTTTTCTGCTGGAATCGGATGACATACCTCCTTTTGAGCGTATAGATGCTTTCTCTTTTGAAGACTTGACCTACTTTACTATTAAACAAGAGATTAATCAATTTGGTGCCTGGGAAGGCTTTGATGAGATCGTTTTATTAGGAGGTATAAAAGATCAGGGAATGGATTGTGCCCTATTTATAGATAACGAGTTTAAAGGGGTGATCCAGTGTAAGCATAGCGAAAAAAAAACGAGATTGGGTAAAACCAGATTTGTTAAAGAGTTCCTCAAGTTTCTTTTATATGGCATAAAGGATGGGAAAATTCAAGGAGAAATTCAAGATTTTAAATATTACATTTTAGCTTCAGGTGGAGTGACCGGGGATACTATTTACCTCATCAATGATTTTAAGAATAATATTTTTAAAGAGCCTGAACTTGAGAAATGGACCAATGATATCATAAGCCAGTTCAGTACCTTAAGTTCTCTAAAAAGCTATCAGAATATCAGAAGGGAACTTCACTTACAACTTTTGAATATTCAGGTCCGACAATTGCATGAAAAGGATATTAGCATGTTGCTGAGGCAACCATATAATCTAAACATTCTATCCCATTTCTTTAGGGTGAAAAAAATTTTGGCACAACCAAATACTGAAGAATCTATGAATGGTAGGCTAGCACTCTCCTATAAGAAAGCCTGTCAGTTTCTTCATTCAGCATCTTTTGACTTTGAACAGATTCCAGATCAATTTGGAGCAAGGCAGGATACTCATATCGAGCGGGAAGAAACAGATAAGCTGAAATCCTGGATTTTATCAGATATGCCGGATAAAAAGAAAGGTATCGCGATTTTAGAAGCCAATGCGGGACTAGGAAAATCTGTAGTTTTTAAGGATCTAAATAAGGCGCTTGAGGCAAGAAACATACCGGTTCTGGCTATCAAAGCCGACAAATATTATGCTGAAAACCGACTGGAACTTGCAAAAAAATTATTTCAGGCAGAAACCAGCTTTGAAGCTGTTCTCAAAGCCTTACGTGAAAAACATCAAAAAATTGTGATTCTGGTAGACCAGCTGGATGCTTTATCACAAACCTTATCGACAAATCGAAGCTTTATTGCTACCTATAACAGGCTTCTTAATGACCTTATAAATTATTCTGAGGTTCGGATTATTATTTCTGTAAGGACATTTGACTTGAATTATGATGCGGAATTGAGTCATTATCTCAAACCTAAGTATACAAGATTTTCCCTAGGAGCCCTGCAAAAAAAAGATGTACAGAGGGTTCTTAAGCAATATGGAATTCTTAAGTATTCAGATAAATTTTTAGAACTGGTTTCCATACCTAACCATCTAAATATTTTCTGCCGATTGAGGGGAAAAGCTTTAAGGAATCTTGATTTATTGCAAAATTTAAATGATCTTAATAAAGCTTTATGGTCTGATACCGAGGAACGGGCTTCTAAACAAGGTCTTAAGGTTAAGCAAGTGCTTTTTAAACTGGCCCAGCGAATGTATGAGCAGGGAAGGATCACTCTGTCTTCCGATTACCTTGAAGGTTATAATATGGAGGTTAAGTTTTTAAAAAGCAATGCTATCCTGCATCAGGATCTTCGAGGATTACAGTTTTTCCATCAGTCGTTTTATGATTATGTCTTTTCCCGCTATTTTATCGATCAAAAAAAAGATCTTCTTACATATATTCATGAAAAAGGACAAAGCCTATATGTTCGACCAACCGTTAAAATGTTATTGGAATTTCTAAGAGATTCGAGACATGAAGAATACATCAGATATGTCAATACAATTTTAAAATTAAAAAGATACCGTTTTCATTTGAAGGTTTTGGTTCTAAATACGGTCGCTACAACGGAAGTCCCATCAGACCAGGAGAAGCAATGTTTTCTTAAGACTATACATCCAAGGCATCAATTATTGGATGTCTTTATGGAAACTTCCTTCTCCCTTCCTTGGATGGAGTTCATCTTTAAGCAAACAATTCCCGAACGGAATCTTAACTATAAATTACCTAAATTATTACAGATTCAAAATTTTTTGAAACAGCGTTTAAGGATTACCCTTGCCGGTTCTAAAAATTTCGACATAAAAAGCTTCCGCCGGAATATTATCTTTTGGTTTTTAGTTAAAAATCTAAGTGTGCATCCACAACTAATCGCAAAATTCTTACAGGATTTACCGGAGACAATAGATCAACGTAATGATTTCGTTCAAAGAGTATTGATCCAGGTTGATCATTGGGAAGATGAAGAGTGGTTACCTTTATTTGAACATTTTTTTCCTTTCGATAAGGAAGCTATGAAAAAAGCGCCACATGAGGCCAACTATTGGTTTTTTGTCATTCTAGATCGGATGGCTAAGTATCATCCGGATTTTGTCATAAAAAAACTACGAGCTGTGCTCATTGAATATTTCCATAATGAGTTACATCTTGGAACATTAAATTATACGCAAAAGGGTATAATCGAAAAACTAATTGAATACTATCCCATAAAGTGTTTTGAATTCCTCTTTGAAATAATGGATGAGATAATTGAAAATGGACCTAAAGAATGGATAAAATTTTTGCGACAAAGCGAGTATTATGAAGGGCTTCATTTTCGAGTATCAGGTTATCGTAAAAGTATCCCGGATGGAGACGAGGAACTTTATGTTTTTTTAGAAAAACTTTTCAAAACTATTGCCAGAAAAGATAAACTCTGGTTCGATTCCTTTTATCAAAAACATAAAGACACTCATAGTATTGCGGTGCTAATGCTTATCTTAAACTACTTACGTGACTTTCCGAAAAAGTATCTTCATCAATCCTTTTACTTAATAAATATCATCCATAGGAAGAATGGATTTCTTGACTATGATGATAACTTCCAGTATATCTGCAGGTCACTAATTGGTAAGATCTTCGGTCAGTTAGAAGTTTCTGACCAAAGAGTCCTTGCAGATATGGTAATGTCTGTAAAACACCCGGCTGAATATGAGGTGAGTCATTATAAGAATGATAAATCTCACCACTTAAAGTTTGCTGGGAAAAAGGAATTTCTCTTTATTAAAGCAATTCCATTGGCAGGTCTAAAAAAGCATGATGATTTATACCGGAGATATCAGGAGCTGAAAAGAAAATTTGGAGAAATTTCGGATAAAGCCATGGATATTGGAGGTACAAGAACATATGGGGTAGGACCTCCGCTTAAAGAGAGTGCATATATCAAAATGGACTTTGACCACTGGTTGCGGAGTATGCAAAAGTTTAACGATGAATATACTCGGGACTCTATTGATGATCCTTCTAAAGGGGGGAAAGATGAACATGCCAGAAAATTTGAAGAAGTCGTCAAAGCTGACAGTGATCGATTTTATCCACTAGTAGAATTGCTTTTTGAAAACAAAGATATTTCCACAGTATATCTGATCGCCGGGCTCAACGGATTAGTAGAATCCAATTATGATCCGAAAGCCATTTTAAAGATTTTTAAGGAGTTGATAAAAAGGGAGCTTCATCTTGTTCAGGTTCTTAGGTTAATCAGAATGTCCCGATATCTGATTTCAGAAGAGTGTATAGACACTGAGGTGTTTAGCTATTTGAATGAATTGGCTTTAAATCATGAAGATCCTACAAGACCGTATAATCCAGATAATCCCTTAGCGGATAGCTCACAGACCGTTCGGAGCGCAGCTACTATTGCTATTATGCTATGTTCATATCACAGGGGATGGAAAGAGCAAATATTTAAGGTTGTAGAAAACTCTGCAAAAGACCCATTTGAATCTGTACGAGTAGGGGTACTTTCTCAATTGGCATATCTCAATCAGTTGGATATCTACCGGGCATTTGAAATTTTTAGAGAGATTACGGATACCAATGATGTCCAGGTTCTAAAAAATGCCATGTGGTCGGCAGATTATTATCTGAACAGGTTCTTTCATGAAATGCGTCCATTTTTTGATAAGATAATTACCTATCCCGGGTTACATGAAAATGGAATGGTACTGGTAACCAAATGTTGGTTATTTTATGAAGACAGTCCAGCTACAGATGAATTGATGGAACGTTCCCTTAATGCAGGAGATAAAGCGCTAGGAGCCATTCTGCATACCGTAGAAGAGAATTTGTTTTCAGAGAAACCCTATAACAGGAAGTGTCAAGAACTACTTTTACAGTTACTCAATTTTTCTTCCGAAGAATTATCAAGACGGTTTTCCGGGTTAATCCTGAGAAAAATAAAACCGGAGAAATTTAAAGTAATGGAATCATTCTTATATGCTTATGTGAAATCTGAGCATATAGAGCAGGAGCCCAGATATTTTATACAGCTCCTAAAGGAAGCCTCCAAAGATCATCCCGAAAGCTGTCTTACACTTTTAGAGCAATGCATTGACGTTAAACATCATGATATAAGGAAGAGTGGCTATTTGGGCCAAGAGCCTATACAGGCTGTTTTGGCGATTTTCAGTGCGATCAGTAAATCCGACGAAATTTTTAAAAAGAATAAGGATCGGGTTTTGGACCTGTTCGATACCTTGTTAAAGGACAAACAATATCGTTCAAGGGCACTTGTTGCTATTGATACACTTTAACTAATATTACACTTAATTATTTAAAAGACAAGATTATTGCTTTTCATAGGAGGCATTGTTGGCAGCTGGTTTCTAGTTGTAAGAAGTTACAATTTTATCCGCCTTTCCATAAAAACAGGAAGGTGAATAACCATTCCAACACCATTGCCATTGAACTCCATATTAAGACAGGTTTAAGCATCTTTGTTTTTAGCTGTTGGTAGTAGTTTTTGAAGGGAGTGGGGAGGGGGAATTTCACCCCCATACTATTATCTTGATTAAGTACAATTTAATTTTAAAAGTTTCACAGGTCACAAAAGCATCAGGCCCCACACAATAGTACCCACTCCAACTAATATGTTTTTAATTATATTCATAGTTTTAATTTTAAATAGATCATTAAATATTTTACTAAAAATGAAGCTAATCCAAAATTCTATGCCTGTAACAACTTGAAAAATTAAATCTACTCTCGAACACAAGACTATTTATTTCATTTTATAAAGTATTGCCAATTATTAGCTAAAAAACTTTTTATTCCCTTCGGGGCGTAATCAGGATATAATTCTACGAAATCTTTTTCTGCATCCAAAAAAGAATGATTAGAAATTTTATTATTTACCGCCAAGTATAATAAACCAATGCTCGGTGATCTAGATAAACCTTGATTACAATGGATTAAAATCTTATTGCCCTTTTTTTGACTGTATTCAATGAAGTCAAGTGATTTCTCAAAAAGAATATTCGAAAAGTATTTGTCAGAATCTGTATCCACTATATTAAGAATTAGCCGGTTTCCTCTATATGCGAATAAATATTCAGGATGTGTGTCCGAAATGGATCTTCCTTTATAACCTAATGCTTGTCGATGGTATGGTTCTTTGCACGCTTGAAGGAAATAAAAATCAGATTCAAATTTATTCCATTCATAATCATTTGAATTACCTACAAATACATTCTTATTTATCTCAATCATACTATAAAATTATTGCCAACTCGTTATATGCCAACTAAAATATATCTTTAATAGGTTTTCCCCCCGGGATAAACGTAAAACTTTCATAATTTGACCCTATAACGGCTCGTTTTGTGCCACTGTGAAATTTGAAATACTCTCCATCAAGAGATTTTTAGTTCTTTTTTGTTTTAGCTCCAGTACAGCCAATATACTTTTGATTTTTCCACTTTATTTTTCTTTTGGCTATATTTAATACCCTGAATAATTGGGGACTATGGAAAAATTCATTCTAAAATCTGGAAAAACACTGGCCAGGTGGAGATCAGGAATAAATTATTTCCTGGAGGATAAAGTTGAGGGAAGTTCCACCAATCTTATTCTATTCCTTTTAGCAGTTTTTATTTTAATCGTTCTAAGCTTCAGCTTATTTTTTGGCTTTCGGTTTATAACAGATAATTATCTAGTCTTCCTGAGTTTACTCGTTGTTCTCGGATTGGTGATGGTTTGGGCAGCCATATTCTACGAATCAAATAAACACCTGGAGACTGATCGTCACAATTTTAAGGTGGAACCCATTAATAAATTCCAGGTAAGATTTGAATACATCAATTTTGATAATGAATCAAAACAACAATTCTTTAGATTGTTGAAAGGTCGGCAGGTTCAGGAGAAGATCAATTTTACTGTTGGGAATAAAAGTGGGGATTCTGCAAACCATCGAATCCTCTTTGTTTTATTCGACGAATTATTTGTTGGAGGAATTCAGGATCTTACCGGAGAAAGGAAACGTGACTTTTTTCAATTGCTGATGAATTCCTTCCTAATGAACAATGAACCCCTCAAAGAAAACACCTTAAAAACCAGTTTTTCTGCCTGGAAAAACGACCAGGAAAAAATTAACTCCCGGAATCAGCGAAAATTTATCCGACAGATGCTGGCTAAAGAATAATTATTGGATAATTTCCTTTTTATTTGAATTACTCTATTGATTTAAAGGTATTTGCTTTCCTAAGTTTGTCCTGTACAAAAACGTAAAAGGCCTTTTACTCATTTTTAATTTTAACCTTATAGTTATGAATGAGCAAGAAAAAGTTGTGGGTTTATTAGAGGATATTAAAGTCTTACTGTCCCACACAAAAAAAGTAATGAACGTAGAAGATCTGGCACAATATACTGGACTTTCCAAAAGTAAGATATACAAGCTTACGCATTTGCGGCTTATCCCGATGGGGAACAATCCTAACATTCGTCAGAAGTTTTTCGACAAGGAAAAGATCGATGCCTGGCTTCTGGGAGAACCAGACCTGTCCGATGCATTCCTTGAGGATCAGTTCAATAAGAACCTGATGAAAAACCGGAAATAGGGCTTTTGCCTTTTACTCATCCTTTAAAGATTTTATGATGAAAAAGCTAACCTATATCCGGGTGGG
>NZ_FOVL01000005.1 GCF_900115145.1 Salegentibacter flavus
TTGATAAGCTGGCCAAAGCCAAACTACTGATCCTGGACGACTTTGGTCTGGCTCATTTGGACAGAAAACAGCAAATGGATCTGATGGAAATTATTGAAGATCGTCACGGAAGATCATCTACCATTATTGCCAGCCAGTTACCGGTAGGAAGCTGGTATGATATTATCGGGGAAGCAAGTATTGCAGATGCCATTTTAGACCGATTAGTACACACTTCCCATCGCATAGAATTAAAGGGAGAAAGTCTTAGAAAAAAACTGTAATATTGTCATTATCTTATCTTTTTGACCAAAATCCTTGAGGGGTCAGTATGGCCAGTACGAGGGGTCAGCATCACCAGTATATCCAATAAGTCTTGTAATAGTAATCAAAACCTTTAAAGTCCCCAAAGTCATCATATAATTTATGCTGTTCCCATTCCTTGTACACTTTTTTAGTCTGCCCTATAGAAGAAAAGGAAAAGGAAGAATGACATTATCAAAAAAAATAGTAGTTTCATATTTAAGCATTTTAGACTATTAAATTAATGTTAACAAAAGTAAGGTTATTTTAGGATATCGGAGACAATGGACAAGTTGGAAGCGTTGATGGCTTAGGGAAAAGTTAAAAACTATGAATTATATAGATGGATGTATTTGGTTTATTAGGACAGCGTTGATTAACCTTGCTTTATAATGTCTGTAATTATGCCATTTCTAATGATAATGTAATGCATAAAGCCAAGTTTGTATCTGCCATTTTTCGCTGGGGCATTATCCTTATAAACTTTACATTTTACTGCTAGTTTTCCGAGGGCTAATTCAACCTTAACCTCCCCTTTATCGGTATTGAAATAGCCGAAGGGAGAAGGTTGGAGGTGTGAAGACCCGCCTTTAGTCTTATTGATTTCAGATTGTGTTTCACTTGCAATTGTTATTTGGCCAATTGAAGCTTCAACGGTTTTTCTTATTGAAGGATGCAAATATTTTTCTTCTAAAAATTCCACAACCCTTTCAATAGAGTTTAATTCGCCCTCATATTTATTTTCATTAACAAAAACTGCATATTCCTCCTTACTATCCACTTTAAGATTTAATGCTTAATTAGTAAATAAACAATCGTAAAATATGGGTGTAGTCATTCAAATATAGTTTTTCTTTAAAATTTAAATAGAATTATTCTGGGATTTTTAATTGAATGGAGGTGATGGTTTTAGTGTCCAATTTTAGAGTAAACCCAAAACACTACACAATAAGTTTATTTGCTTCTAACGGATTTACTAGAGTTAGTAATGTTCAAATATAACCACCCTAAATTTGTACATTAATTTTGAATGAGCTATATTTGTGAGAAATAAACCACCCATGAAAAAAGCTCGCTACAATCGTATCTCATCATCCAACCAAAAACTTGAACGGCAATTAGAGCGAAACCACCCAGACGAAATTATTTTTAACGATGTTGTTAGTGGTGCAGTCGCTTTTAAAGAGAGAGAAAAAGGTCAAGAGCTCATTAAAGCTATTGAAGAAGGTTCTGTAAACTTTGTTTCCGTAACAGCTGTTGACCGATTAGGTAGGTCTTTATCAGATTTGATAACAACCTTAGAATATTTTACTGAGAACAACGTCATTCTTAGAGTTGACAACTTGGGTCTGGAATCAATGGTTGATGGAAAACCAAATCCAGTCTTCAAACTTATTCTTTCAGTTCTAGGTAATGTTTCTGAAATGGAAAGAAATAGCCTTCGAGAACGTCAATTAGAAGGCATAGCAGTAGCGAAGGCCAAAGGGGTATACAAAGGCCGTGTACGTGGGTCATCAATGAGTGAAGAAGAATTCCTTGAGAAATATAAAAATGTGGTGAAGGATGTAAAGAACCACCCAGACTTATCGCTTCGGAAATTAGCTAAATTGAGTGAAGTTAGTGTGGGGACGGTGCAAAGGGTAAAGACAATATTACTTTCTTAGCTTGTGTTTCATTTCCAAAAGCTTGACAAAAGCTTCTTGGGAAACATTATTTCTAAGGGTATTCTTCTTTTCAAATGCGGCTGCATTCCTATTAAACTCAGAGTCCGTTTCTGAGAATATTTCGGGGTAATCCTTATGGAAATTAATTTTATACCACTCCAGATTATAGTACCTGTGCAAGTTGAATGTTTCACCAAAGTGTTCACAATACTTCTCAAAGTTGATTATATTATCTAAAATTAGTTGCCTATCCTTCTGATGCTTTAGTCCACAAAACTTGCCCTTAATGATTTGAAGAACAGGGTCATTCTTTCTCTTCTTAATTCCAAATTTATTGCATAAGCTATTGTACTGTTCTCTGGTCCGCTTTCTTCGTTCTCGTTGCTCCGTTTTCCGAATCAGTTCTTTTTTCTTTGCCTCCTGACTCTTTGTTGTAAATATAGAAGAGTCTGACCTGTGACTTTTACTTAATCCCCAGGAATTGCCCAGATACTTATGTGCAGATTTACTACCGTTTTTACTCATAACAGTTAATAGTTGGTAATAAAGCTAATAATTAGTTGCGAACTTCACCCGTAAAACCATATAAAAAAGTTTGGTCCACAAATTATTTAACAAAGTCCAAACACAATCTGGTCAGGGCAACGGCATCATTTATTATTAGTTCCGCTTCTCATCAGTAACATCTTTATAGCCTTTGATAGTTCTTAATTCTTCTGGGGTCAACCTGCAATTCATATAGGGTCTTCCTTATTCTACCACCTTTGTCGGAGGTAGTGATGAAATTATATAAAGGTCTTATAAAAATAATTGGCGTTTACTTACCCACCTGCATATTTATTATAAAAGATAGATATGAATGAGGAACAAGAATTATGGGTAAAGATTAAGGGATTTGAGAATAGGTACATGATAAGCAACAGAGGCCGCATACTTTCTCTGGGAAGAGTTATGACCGCAAAGGATGGATTTATTAGGAATTACCCAGATAGAATTTTAAAACTGAAGCCACATAAAAACACTGGATATTGCTTAGCTCGTCTGTATCACCACAATGGTAAAACCTATGAAGATTTTTCGGTCCACCGTCTCGTTGCCCTACACTTCTTGGAAAATTCTGAAAACCTGCCAGTGGTCAATCATATTGACACCAACAGGAGTAATAATCATGTGGACAATCTGGAGTGGGTAACGGTCGCTGAAAATCTTACCCATCATGGATGTCATCTCCGAGGTGGTGAAAAGCGTAAGAAGAAGGTTTTTCAGTACACAGATATAGGTGAATTCATTCGGGCCTGGAATTCAGTTCAAGAAGCTCATGATGCTGGGTACAACATGAACATGGTCCGAAAGGTGTGTCTGGGGTATAGGAAAAGATACCGTGGATTTGTGTGGTCTTATAAATAATTTGTAGAAATATTATCTGTATAACTAAGGTTTTTAAGGGGGATTAGCTTTATAAGTCCAACCTTTTAACAAATACTTTTAATTATTATGATTTATCTTTTCTTAAATTGTCACTCCCTAACTAAACATTAAACACTGATATATTAGTAAATCAATTGTTTTATTAATTTAATATTTATTATCATGTTTAAGTTTAAATTCACGGAAGCAAACTTCCGAGACCTTGTAAAAGCTACTTCTGTAGCAGGTACAGCCATCTTCTTATTCATTAAACTGTATAAGGATGTAAAAGGAGGTTGATTCACTACCACCCAAAATAAAAGCCCTCGCAGGGGCTTTTATTGTTATAAGAAATTACTCACCACAATACATTCTGGTCAAAATTTCTCAAAAACACCAAGACCAAACAAAGCAAAATCATACTTAACAGGGTCTTTAGGGTCCATCCTGCGAAGAGACTTATCAAGTTCTACCACTGCCTTTGCATCGTTTTGTTTCCGTTGGAGCAGACCCAATTTTCGAGCTACATTCCCAGAGTGGACATCCAGCGGACACGACAGCGAACTTGACGGAATCGAATCCCATAATCCAAAATCAACACCAGTGTTATCTGTCCTAACTAACCACCTCAAATACATATTAATTCTCTTTGCAGAAGAACCTTTTAATGGGTTACTTATATGCTTTTGGGTGCGGGGAAGATGGTCAGCTTCAAAAAACAATTCTTTTAGCTTCGCTATCGATGGTTGTAGTGTTCCTGGTTCCTGATACTTAGTAAAGACACCTTCCAAGCCATCGTGAACTGTATATATGTGTCTTAAACCATTAATGAATCCAATGAAATCAATACTATTAAAAGTGCGGTGTACAAATCCATTTAACGGTTCCAGATGATGCTCTTTATGATTCATAATAAAGTCATATGGAGAAGAACCCATGAGCTCCACCATTCGGTTTGCATTTTTAATAATACTTTTTCGGTTACCCCATGCGATAGTAGCTGCCAAAAATCCAGATATCTCAATATCCTCTTTTATGGTGAATTGGTGAGGAATCGATATCGGGTCTGATTCAATAAAGCTGGGGTTGTTATATTCATCAACTTTTGAGTCTAAGAAGGCTTTGAGTTCCTGGCGATTCATTTTTAAGTATTACAATGGCTCACAAAGGTATAATTTTACAAAAGACAATTAATCACCCTAATTACCTGTTAAGACATATTAATGCGTTTTGCTGCTGAATTCTTTTGTGGATCGCTCACGTGTTTTTCAGTTCGGCGGGCGTGGGGAAGTTCAAAGAAAGCTTGCTTAAAATGATGAATGGCCGGTTGCAGCGACCTTTCTTCAGCGTAGGTGCTAAAGATTTTTTCTATTCCGCCGTAATTTAAATAAATGTTTTTCAGCGCTTTTATGAAATACTGAAGATCGATACCCTGAAAGGTTCGATGTACGAAGTTTTCGAGCTTTTCGAGATCGGCAGGGGAGTGGTTAATTACAAAATCGTAAGGAGACCTGTCGAGTAATTCCATCAACCTGTCGGCGTTTTTAAGGATGCTTTTTCTGTTTCCCCAGGCAATGGTAGCCGTGAGAAAACCCGCAATTTCAATATTCTCCTTTTTGCTAAATTGATGCGGAATCTGAATAGGGTCGGTTTCAATAAAATGTGAGGTATTGTATTGTTCAACCTTAAAATCAAGGAAAGATTTTAACTCGCTTTTATTCAAAATCCAGGAATTTTAATTTAAATAATTTCTCCGTCTACCATGGTGAGTTTCCGGTCAGCCATATCGGCAAGTTCTTCGTTATGAGTTACTATAACAAAGGTTTGCTGAAATTCTTCCCTTAACCTGAAAAACAATTTATGCAGGTTTTCTGCCGATTCACTATCGAGATTTCCAGAGGGTTCATCGGCAAAGATAATGGCTGGATTATTTACCAGAGCCCTGGCCACCGCGATGCGTTGTTGTTCCCCGCCGCTTAATTCTGAGGGTTTATGGTTTGCCCGGTTTTCCAGGCCTAAAAACCCCAGAAGTTCACGGCCTCGTTTTTCAGCTTCTGCTTTTGGTTTATTCTGAATAAAAGCAGGAATGCATATATTTTCCAGCGCGGTAAATTCGGGTAGCAACTGATGGAACTGAAAGATAAATCCAATATGTTTATTTCTGAATTTGGAAAGTTCTCTGGAAGAAAGTCCGTAGATATCCGTTCCGTTTATTTTTAACTCTGAAGCCTTGTTTTTTTCAGGATTATCCAGGGTGCCTAAAATCTGAAGAAGTGTAGTTTTACCTGCTCCTGAAGCTCCTACTATAGACACAATTTCGCTGCGTTTTATGTGCAAATTCACTCCCTTTAAAACGTGGAGATCTCCGTAATATTTATGAATGTTATTAGCAAGTATCATGTTTTTCTGGACTATTAAAAATGGAAAAATACCCAAATTAAGCAGAATCCCCAAGATTAGCTCTCAAAGATGTTATAAAGATTATTGTAATCGATAAAGTAAACTATACGCAGGCTTAAAACCTGTTTAATAGGTTGGTTGAATAAATTTTCAAGACTGTAACGGTAATTCAACAGGCTTAATTTATCCTGGTTAAATATGGAATTTCTATAAAGCAGGATCGCCTGGCTTCCCGGTGCAAATGTCCAGCTATAGCTCAGGTCAAGGTTCCATATATTAAAATTTCGGTTTGGGTTGTTTTGTTGATCAATCAGATATGATCTGGGAGCTAACTCTCCATTACCCTCCAAAACCGAATAAGCATCTTCGGTGAAATGAGCCGTAGACCAGAAATTCCTGAAACTTAAATTTATGGCCTGTTTGGTATTAAAATTATAACTGGCTTTAAGCGAGTTTTCGATGCTTTCCATATCCCTAATTCCAAAAATGATATCTCTGTCTGAAAAGTCAACAAAACTTTGCCTGTTTTTCTCCAGGTTATAGTTAAAAGAATATACAACATCAAATTTATCAGAAAAGCGTACCCGTGGACTTAAGCGTAGCCTATATTCCTCCTGAGGGGAATTCATGTATTTTCCATAACGAAGGCGAATATCATACGCAAAAGTCTTTCTGTAATCTGAAGATACCCACAACTGGCTAATAATACTTTCGTTGTAGTTAATAAACATGCCTTCCTTGCGAGGTTCGAAAAAATCACGAAATTTAGAATTCACATCCAGATTACCACCAAAAGCAAAGCGCTCTCGGGTCATTGCGAAAAAGCCTCCACCAACACCTGTATTTACAGCCATATCGGGACGATACCTACGCTGGTGATTTCCGTAGACTTCAATTCTGTAACGGTTAAATCGCTCGGTGGGTTCAAAGATTTGATACGATGTACTCCAAAAAAAGTTATTGTAGTTATTGGTGAAGTTTATCCCCAGATCGTTTATATCATAGGTTTCATTAGCAAACCTGTGACTTACGCCATAACGGAAATTCCCTTTTGTTCGGTTTACCGAAAATTTTGAAGCAAACCCGGCAACAGTATTATCGGTAGCATTCACCTGACTCATTTTTGCTTCGCCTTCAAAATTGAATGAATTGGCTTTATTGTAGATATCAAATAAAAAACCGCTCACATTAGCATCTCTGTAATGCCCCTCGCGAGTCACATTGGTATTAATTAAGCTAATGGAAGAATTCTGGTTAAACTGCTGATCGAGTACCAGGATATTGTAATTCGCAAATGGTTCTGTAACTCTGGTTCGAGTGTCACCGGTAATTGTATCCCTGAAAATGGCTTTCATTTCACTGGTAATCGCATTAAAAAATCCAATGCCGAGATTATTTTCAGTACGGCCGGATATTTTAAAAGCATTTAATAGATCTGCGCGTTCCGGATTTTCCACTATTACCTCATTGTTCCTAAGATTTGCTGACGCTGATCTATACCCGGTTGGAGCATCGCCCACTCTACGGGAATAGAAAAGATTACCTTTAGTAAAAAGCTCAGTACCCTCTGTAAAAAAGGCCCGGTTTTCACCAAATTGTTGCTCAAAAGGAGTGAGATTCAACTCAACATCATCGAAGGCTGCCTGCCCGAAATCAGGAACAAGCGTTGCATCCAGGGTGAAGGCGTCATTTATCCCGTATTTCACGTCCAAACCGGCACTAAAAGCTGTTTTGCTGCGATCATCATATTGCTGGATCTCGGCTGAAGCATAGGGGTAAAGGCTAAGTCTAATAGGTGGATCTATGTTCTCTATACCCGTTAATAATCCTGTATACTGACTTATTTTTCCTATCGACTTATCGATATAATTCCAACTATAGGTTTCATTACGATGAGTGATTTTCCTGGAGAATTGAATTGCCCAGGATTGTATTTTCTTTTTGGGAAATCTCAGAGCTGAGTAGGGGATTTTAATTTCGGCGTACCAGCCAGTATCGTCGTGCGAAACCTCTGCTTCCCAGACGGTATTGAAAGTGTAATCTTCATTATCTCCATTAGCTTTTCCATCTATTATTGCCCCGGAAGTGGTAACGATAAAACGCGTTTGATTTTCACCATCATCATAAGGATTTATATCCACCAGAAAAAACTCTGAAAGCCCAACGTTATCCCGTTGGGTGAATTGTTTTACCGTTTTTTCAGGCTCACCGGATCGCATATAGGCAGCTATAAAGATTGCTTCATCATTATAAGCAACTTTCACATCGGTAGCGTATGCCTCGGGAATGGGATCTCCATCGCCGGGTTCGAACATTAAAAAATCTGAAGCGATGGGCAAGGATTGATAGACTTCGTCATCAAGTTTTCCATCTATTATTGGAGCATCGCTTATTCTGGTGATTTCATAGGTTTTGCGATCTTTTAGATCGACCTCTACTGATTGAGAGTAAATATTAGGAGTAAAAAGGATAAAAAACAGAAGAAAAAAACGAATGGACATCAATATCTTTTAATTAAAGACGAATAACTTTTAGTATTCTTACATCTTTGGTGTAAGGCATTACAATATTAGCCAATTTCTCGTTAATTCGGGGTATTTTCCGGGGCATATAAAGCTTGTTTTACCCACATTATCTATATTTATAAAATATGGTACAGAAAAGTTTAGAAACCGCCACCCTTGCCGGGGGATGCTTCTGGTGTACAGAAGCAGTTTTTCAGCGGGTAAGAGGAGTGGAAAGCGTAATACCTGGTTTTACTGGAGGGAAGATAAAAAATCCTGCATACAGAGAAATTATTACCGGCAGGACAGGTCATGCTGAAGCGATTCAGGTTAGTTTTGATCCTGAGAAAATAAGTTTCAGAGAATTATTATTGATATTCTTTGGAACACATGATCCCACCACCTTAAACAGGCAACAAAATGATGTGGGTACTCAATATCGAAGTGCCGTTTTTTATCATTCCGAAGAACAAAAAAATACAGCTTTTGAAGTTATTCAGGAATTGGAGAATGAGAAAGTCTTTCAAAATAAAATAGTTACCGAAATCACCCCTGCATCCAATTTTTATGCGGCTGAAGAGGAGCATAAAGATTATTACGACCAACATCGGCAGCAGCCATATTGCCAGTATATAATAGATCCGAAGATTGAAAAATTGAGGAAATCATTTGCAGATAAGCTTAAAAACCCGAATTAAGCCGGAAAACCCTGCTATGGCTAAAAATGGCACCTTTATTGCCGTAAATATAAAAACTGTTACAAATGGATAAATCGAAAAATAAATTACTCGTAAAAGGCCTAGCTTATGATGTCGTTGGTATGACTACAATGGCTATTCCTGTTGTAGGACCATTTTTAGATATCTTATGGGCACCCTATGCCGCCAAAACTATGCAGGAAATGTACCCCGGCAAAAAAGGAAAAGTTGCCTCGGTTATTCTGTTTATTGAAGAGATACTGCCAGGAACAGATATTATTCCAACTTTCACGCTTATGTGGCTGTATACTTATGTTTGGAATAAAGATAAACCGGGAGAATTACGCCCAATAAAAGTAAGATCTTAAATTATACTTTTTTAAATATAAAGAAAGCAGTCGGGAAATTCCCGACTGCTTTTTGTTTATTGAAGAATTATTTAAAGAAACCAATTTAGAGAAACTGAAATATTTCTACCAATGTTCGCTACATTATCGGGTTTTAAGCGGGATAAATGTGAAATATAGGTTTTGTTTAAAAGATTATTGCCGCTAATAGTAAATTGAAGGTCTGAGCCATTGAGATCGAAGGTGCCTCCAAAACCGGCTCCCAACAGGCTATAACCTCCGGTGCGGGTTTCAAATATACTCACCCGGTTCTGGTCGAAGACATTTTTTAATCTTAAAAAGGCATACTTTTTCTTTACTACTTCTCCTTCCAATTCAATCCTGAAGGTGTTGGTGAGAGAGTTTGCAGGTATTAAAGGCAGATTTTTACCATCCTCCAATTCTCCGTGAACCAATTCAAAACCGGTTTCCCAATGCAACCAGTCTAATGGATGGGGGTGGATATGTGCTCCAATTTCAGTTCCATATAACTTTGCATTGTTTTGCGTGTATTGAAAAACCAGATCATCATCAATCATTTCTCCTGTAGGATTGAGATAAATGTAATCCTTAATGTTGTTGTGAAATACATTTATATAAGTTTCAAAATGTTCATTTCTAAGTTCTACTGAAAGGTCTAATTGGAAGCTTTGCTCGTTATCCAAATTTGAATCACCAACTTCATACCTGTTGGCACCGTGGTGAGCCCCATCAGAAGTGAGTTCTGCCAGATTGGGAGCTCTAAAACCACTGGCCAGATTTAACCTGGCATTAATGCTTTCAGAAATATCATACTTGGCGCCCAATGCACCATTAATACTATTGAAATTACGGTCTATGGCAGGGATAAACTCTTCTTCCTGATCGTGACCATATTCTGTGCTTTCCAGATTTCGGAAATCATATCGTAATCCGCCCTGAAAATCCCACTTTTCGAAGTGAAGGTGTGTGGTAGCAAAAATTCCAAAGTCGGTAGTTATCGCGTCAGGAATCAGGATCTCTTCCCCAAAATTCGAATTTGTCTGGTACATCCCCTGAATACCTGCAATTGTTTCAAACTTACCAAATCTTGTGAAATTATATTTCAAATTATAATTGAGTGTTTCCAGGTGCATTTCCAGCGCCGGGTGTTCACCTTCGTTAGCTTCCTCTTCTCCATTGATCTCTTCCTCGTGATTTTCTTCCTCTTCTTCGTGGCCGTGCTCGTCTTCATATTCCCGCCTGTCGTTAAACTGGTAACCAACCTTAAAATCAATGCTCGAATTTCTAAAATAGAATTTATTATCCAGGCTAACTATGTGGTTGTCGATTTCCTGAAAGGGTAACAAAGGTTCTTTATCTGTACTCTGGACCCCCATCTCTTCAGGTATTCCTATGTTAGAGCGGTTGTAGTTATAGCGCAAATCTCCTTTGTACTTCTGGTCCTGATAACCGATGCCGGCTTTAAAATCTTTTTCATTGAAGCGGGTGTTAGTAACCCTTTCCCCGTTTCCGGTTTCATAGTCGCTATGGGTTGCATAACTTCCGCGGGCAAGGAATTTTAATTTTTCTCCTGAAGTTGCTGCCATGGCGCTCCCTTGATAGCCCTGTGTATTACTGAAATAATTTGCATCTACTTCAGCCTCTGTAGCATTGGAAGAAGCAAAGCGTTCGGGATTGAGATAGAGAACTCCTCCAATAGCATCGCTTCCGTAGAGCAGGGAAGCAGGGCCTTTAATTACTTCGACACTCTCAATTCCCTTTGAGCTAATTCCCAGACCATGTTCATCACCATATTGTTGATTTTCTAATCTCACTCCCTGGGTATAAACCAAAACCCTGTTCGAACTCAAACCCCGGATTACAGGCTTACCAATTCCTAAACCGGTGGTAAGACTTTCTACCCCTTCTATCTGGGAAATTCCATCTGTAAGTGTGATGGCTCCTTTTCTGGATAGGGTAGAAACGTTCTCCCGGGCAACCCGCATCACGTTATCGCTTTGCAGCTGATGAAATGGAGTTGAAATTATGACCTCTTCCATCTCTATTGCCGAAGGTTTCAGGCTTAGGTCAAAGCTTCCGGAGGAAGGGATACTTATTTCATCCGAAAAAGTGCTGAATCCAACTGAAGAAATCACAATTTTATGATTTCCGGTAGGAAGGTTATTAAACATAAACCTTCCTTCTAAATCTGTTAATTCGCCTTTTTCCAGGCCGGGAAGGTAAACGGTGGCGCCGATAACAGGTTCCCCGCTAACAAGATTTGTTACAGTGCCCTGTAGATTATTTTGTGCATATATAAACGAATTCACTGCCAAAAGCAGCAAAAAGAAAATTTTGGTTTTCATAATAAATTTTTAAAATAATTCTGATAACTAATTTTGTCTTAGGTATATCAGGCGATGGGAGGACCTCGCAGCTCAAAAGGGAGCTTTATATAATCACTTAAAAATTCGTAGTAATCGGGAAGTACTTGTTTTTCAGGTACGGGTATTTCAGGAATAAATTCAAATACAATAATACTTAGCGCTGAATTCTTCTGAAACTGGTGTAACTCACAATCCAGGGTTTTGGTGTGAAAATGTTCTTTGGCATAGTGTTCACATATTTCGTGACTATGTCCGCTAAAAATATGGGTAAAGGTTATAGCCGTTGGGGCCAAAAAGATAATAACGGCCAGTATGGATAATATGTTCTTTATATAGTTCAAATTAATCCTGAAAAATTTTGGCAAAGCCAATACGGCTAAGCATTTTCTTCTCAAATGCCCAGAAAAACTCGAATTGACCAAACAGCCATCCAAAACTTACGAGTAAAACCTGATAAATTGGGAATATGAATAATATTCTGGCGCCCCAATAAATAATCCAGGGAGTTGTTTCGGAAGATAACCCTATAAAATCGGTGACAGGACCGGCCAGTTTCGTAGCGCTTGATCCTGTAATGGCAAAGACAATAAAGATGATTAAAATCTGCCAATTGGAATTAATTCCCCAACGCTTTTTCAATTTATTCATGTGGCAAATATATTAAAAGCATTATTACTATTAAACTCAACAAAAATTAAATGCGGGTGGGTACTGAAAAGCGTTGATTATACTGCCGACTGAAATACACGAAATAGTTGTACAGAAGGTAATTTACTTCATAGCCGTAATCTATATTGCTATCGTAATTGATTTCCTGAATATAGAGATTCGGGTTATATCGCTGCGGGTTTCTTACCCGCTGGTTATATTCCTGTACCAGGAATCGGTTTTTATTTTCCAGGTAACTCTGGGAATAATAACCTTCCGGTTTGGCTATACTGTTAATGAAAAGATTAAAACCGGGTTCTATAATAATAATCTCATACTCCAGGCTATCATTGGCTATGCGTACAGTATCTTCTTCGGCATTTGCTATTCTGTCTGATCTGAGGTTGCGATCCTGGCTACCACAACTGTAGATCATTAAGCCTAAGATTAATATATAGAAAAAATTTTTCATTTTAAAAGTTTATTTTCTCCAATCCTTACTTTCAGAATTGAATTACTTGCTGTTTGAATTAGAGCTTTTCATATTTTGGATATTTAAAAGATCTAAAATAGATGCCATAGGGAAAAAGATTTAAATGACCTTTAAACTTAACGATAATTTTTCGCTATTTGCGTTAAAGCTTTATTATAAATTCATAAACTCTATGGTTTATACCTGTTAATAATCTCGGTTGCTAATTCTTGTCCAATCCTTTCCTGAGCTTCAATAGTAGCTGCACCAATATGTGGGCTAAGGGAAACTTTCTCATTCATAAGTAGTTTTATGGCTGGTTTTGGTTCATCCATAAAAGTGTCGAGACCGGCAAAAGCCACTTTATTTGTTTCAATAGCTTCAAGTAGTGCCTCTTCATCTATTACTCCGCCACGTGCGGTGTTAATTATACCAACTCCCTTTTTCATGGACTCCAGTTCTTTTTTTCCAATAATGGGTTTTTCCTGAGCAGGTACGTGAAGACTTATAAAATCTGAATGCTTAATAAGTTCTTCTACAGGTTCGGTTTTTATTGGAATTTTTATGCTTTGATGGTTGTAAAATTCCAATTCTATAGTTGCTTCCCCTACTTCATTGTCACTGGCAATAACCTTCATACCAATTCCAAGTGCAAGTTTAGCTACCTCCCTGCCAATTCTTCCAAAACCAATAATTCCCAGGGTTTTTCCTCTTAATTCATAACCTCCGGCATAAGCCCTTTTAAGCTCAGAAAACATGGTATCTCCTTCAAGAGGCATATTCCGGTTAGCATTATAGAGCTGCCTTACTCCGCTGAATAAATGAGCGAAAGTGAGCTCTGCTACCGATGCCGCTGAGGCTGCTGGCGTATTAAAAACATGTAAACCCTTAGACCTGGCATATTCCACGTCAATATTATCCATGCCAACCCCACCGCGACCGATGAACTTAAGATTGGGACAGGCGTCTATGAGTGGTTTCCTGATTTTTGTATTGCTACGCACCAGAATACCCTCAATGTTATTTTCCTTGATATAATTTTCGAGCTGGTCCTGAGCTACTTTTACTGAAATCAAGTCGAAACCTGCTTCTTTAAGAGCTTTGGCTCCGCTTAGCGAAATGCCGTCATTGGCCAATATTTTCATATAGATTCTTTTTGTGTATTTTAATTTTCCCTGAATGCTTTAGTATAGAAGATCAGGCTTTTCTTTCCAGTTCCTGCATTACCTCTACCAGGGTGGTCACACTATGTGGTGGAAGTGCGTTATACATGGATGCCCGGTAACCACCTACACTTCGGTGACCGTTTAATCCGTTAATTCCTTCAGCCTTCCAGAGCTCATCAAAACGATCTTTCAGACTTTCATCAGTAAGATTAAAAGTGGCATTCATAGTTGAGCGGTCTTCTTTTTCAGCATAGCCTTTAAAGAGTTCATTTCTGTCAATTTCAGAATAAAGTAAAGCAGCTTTTTTGTTGTTGAGTTCTTCCATTGCTTTAACCCCGCCCTTTCTGTCCATCCAGCGCATGGTCAATAAGGATACATAAACTGCGTAAACCGCGGGGGTATTAAACATACTGTCTTTTTCGATATGCGTTTTATAATTAAGCATGGAAGGAATTTCACGCGAAACCTTGCCTAGAATATCTTCTTTAATAATAACCAAAGTAGTCCCTGCGGGTCCCATATTTTTCTGCGCCCCGGCATATATCATATCGAATTTTGAGAAATCCATTTCCCTGGAAAAAATATCGCTACTCATATCACATACCAAAGGAATTGCAACTGATGAAAATTCTTTCATTTGCGTTCCGAAGATGGTATTGTTGCTGGTGCAGTGGAAATAATCTGCATCTGTAGGCACTTTATAATTTTTTGGTATATAATTGAAATTTTTATCTTTAGAGGAAGCCACTTCAACAACTTCTCCAAAGAATTTAGCTTCTTTAATCGCTTTAGTAGCCCAGGTACCTGTGTTAAGATATGCAGCTTTCTTTTCCAGTAAATTGTATGCAGTCATTAAAAATTGCATACTCGCTCCTCCTTGTAAAAATAGAGCCTTGTAACCTTTATTCTCAAGCCCCAGAAGTTTTAAGGAGAGGTTTCTGGCTTCTTCCATAACTGAAACGAAATCGGCACTGCGATGAGAAATTTCTAAAATAGATAAGCCTGAGTTGTTGAAGTCCAGAATAGCCTGAGAAGCTTCCTGAAATACCTCCTGCGGAAGAATGCAGGGACCAGCACTAAAGTTGTATTTTTTCATCATTAAAAAATGTATTGGTTAGTTTTTTATTTGTCTTACTAAGATAACAATTCCTGACATTTATATTTTAAGCAAAAATTCCATTGTATCCACATCATCGGCATAATCCCAGAGTTGTGGTTTCTGGGTGTGACCAAAGCCTACCTCGTTTGGAGCAGGATCTTTCTTAACGATGCATTGCAGTCTTTGGCTTTCGTTATATAAATGTTCCCGGAGGGCTTCAGGGTTTTCATAGGTTTCATAAAACAAAGTAGCGATAGGGGAACTGTAGCCGGAATCTTCCTTAAGGATCAGAAAACCATTTTCCAGGAGTTTGAATTCACTCATCAGATAAACTGCCTTGTTGTAGTCGTAATTATTAGCATATTTTGCCTGGTTTATAATAGGATTCCAATTGTACATCGCTTTAAAGAAATCATCAAAATCGTAATTTTCAGGAACATAGAGTTTAGAGACATTTCGGCATCCGAGGCCGTAATACCTGAAAATATCTTCACCCAAAGCTTCCAGCTCTTCAGGAGTTTCATTTCCTGTTAAGATGGCTACCGAGTTTCTGTTTTTACGAATTATGCTTGGTACCTTAGAAAAATAATATTCAAAATACCGGGCGGTGTTATTGCTTCCGGTGGCAATCACAGCATCAAAATTCTCAAGTCTGTTTTCGGTAAAACGTATTCGGTCTTTATATTCAGGATCCAATTGAGTAAAAAATCGCGCTATCACAGGCATAAGCTGTTTATCATTACCGGAAAGTTTGGCCACAACTTTATGTCCTGCAAGCAGCACCGAAAGGAAATCGTGAAAACCAACCAGCGGGATATTTCCTGCCATTACAATTCCAACGGTTTTGGGTTCGATTTCAGAGAGATCATAAGGATCTAACCATTGATCTAAGCTTTTCCTGGTAAGTGCTTCGCTCCATTGTTGCAAAGAAAATATAACATTTTCACGAGTGAACCACCCGTTATAATGAACTGCAGCATCAATTTTCTCGTTGAGTTCAGTATAGATCTCCAAATATTCATTTTCGATCACTGGTTTTTTTTGAGGATTTAGTTCAAAATTTGCCAGGAATTCACCAAGTTTGATAAAGTGTGCTTTGCGGTCTTCGATAGTCATTGCCATATTTGGTTATGAGAGCGATTGGTTTTAAATTTGTAGCGGCGAAATTAAAACTTCAACCTGCAAACTCCTAAGATTCCTTGAAAAATAAGGAGAGGTTTCGGTTTTAATTCAGACCTTAAATTTACTAATAAAAGAAGCTATGGCAATTATAATCACAGATGAATGTATAAACTGCGGGGCCTGCGAACCAGAATGCCCCAATACCGCAATATATGAAGGGGCTGATGACTGGCGTTATGCCGACGGAACCGACCTGGATGGTGATGTAGTATTACCAAATGGAAAACAGGTTAATGCTGAAGAAGCCCAGGAACCAATTAGCGATGAGATTTATTACATCGTTCCCGACAAATGCACTGAATGCCAGGGATTCCACGAGGAACCTCAATGTGCTGCTGTCTGTCCTGTAGATTGTTGCGTACCTGATGAGGATCACGTGGAAACCGAGGAAGAGTTATTAGCAAAACAGAAGTTTATGCATAATGACGCATAGCATAGGCATAAAATTGAAATATGAACCCGGTTCTTTTGAACCGGGTTTTTTTTGTAAATATGTTATAAAATTAGAATTATTTTAACATTTCATTTGGATTTTTTTATATTTACGAGCAGCCTAATAATAAATTAATCTATGCTTCCAGACGCTATCCTTAAAAAGCTATTTAGTATATACCCTTCTCCTTGTCTCGTTTTAGAAGTTGAATCCTCACACTTTAAAATTATCGAAGTTAATGAGCTTTATCTTGAAACCACAGAAATTTCCCGGCAGGATATTATTGGCAAGGGAATTATGGAAGTTTTTAAAGGCAATTCCGGCCGGGAGGAAGAATTTAATAATCTTCTGCGTAACTCTTTAGAAAAAACAATTAATTCGGGTGAGCCTCATAAGATGAAGAGATTGCGTTATGATCTGGTAAATGAAAAGACTGGTGAATTAGAAGAGCGTTACTGGGATAACCAAAATATACCGGTTCCCGGTGATGATGGAGAGGTAAGACATATTCTACATTGTGTAAAGGATGTAACCGAGGAAGAGATTTCTCAAAAGCGTGAAAAAGCTGCTATTGATTCCCTGGAAGAGAACCAAAGGATCTTAAGTGAAACTCAGGAAATAGCTAAAATAGGAAGCTGGAGCCTTGACCTGGTAAATAACAGGCTGCGTTGGAATGGTATCATCAAAGAGATTCATGAAGTTGCCCAGGATTATATACCTGTACTGGATGAAGCCATTGATTTTTATAAAACCCGGAAGGATAAGGATATTATTTCTCAAGCTGTAAACAGGGCTATAGAAAAGGCTGAAGCTTTTGACCTGGAACTGGAAATACTAACGGCAAAAGGGAATGAAAAATGGGTGCGAGCCACTGGCCGACCAGAGTTTGTTAACGGTGTCTGTACCCGGGTTTATGGAGCAACCCAGGATATTACCTCCCGCAAGATTACCGAGCAACGCCTTGAAAACATCAATAATAATATTCCCGGAGTGGTGTTTCGCTATAAACTAAATCCTGATGGGACCGATAAGCTAATGTATATAAGTAAGGGATCTGAAAAACTCTGGGGAGTCTCTGCTGAAGATGCTGCTAAAGACAGTAAAATTATTTGGGATCTTCATCACAAGGAGGACGTTGAATCACAAATAAAAAGTATTCAGAATTCAGCTGAAAATCTTTCTGAATGGCGTCACGAATGGCGCATAAACCACCCCGATGGTACAATTCGATGGAACCGGGGAATTGGTACCCCAAAAAAGTTAGAGGATGGTAGTGTAATCTGGGATTCGGTTATCCTTGATATTACGGTGGAAAAAGAGGAACAACAGTCCAAAGCAGAAGCAGAAAAAGCCCTTGAAGAAAACCGCCTACGTCTCAATAGAATAATGGACCAGTCCCTGGATGCGATCACTATAATTAATAAAGATGGTCAGTTTGTAAAAACCAGTTCCGCCGCTTCGAGGTTGTGGGGCTATTCTACGGCTGAATTAGAAGGTATGCCCTTTATGGATCTTGTTTTCTCAAAGGATAAAGAAAAGACCAAGGCTGCGAGTAAAGCGATTATGGCAGGAACACCCATGACCAATTTTGAAAATAGGTATGTATCTAAGTCGGGGAAGGTAATACCTTTAACCTGGGCGGTAAGCTGGGATGAGAAGGAGGAGTTAATATATGCCATTGCTCGTGACAGCCGCGAGAGAAAAGAAGCTGAAAAGCAATTAAAGCTCAGTGAGCAACGGTTTAAAGGATTGGTTCAGGATGGTGGCGACCTGATTGCCCTATTAGACGAAACCGGAAGTTATCTCTATGCCAGTCCCACTTCTGTGAATGTTTTGGGATTTGAACCTGAGGATTTTTATGATAGAAATGCCTGGGATTTCATACATCCCGAAGAACTGGAGCGGGTTCAGGGAAATTTTGGAAGACTGGAAAATGAAAAAAGATTTAATATTTCGCCTTTTCGTTTTAAACATAAGGATGGAGGTTGGCGGTGGCTTGAAACTACCGTCACGAATATGATGGATGATCCTGCTGTGCAGGGAATTGTTGCGAATTCCCGGGACATCACCCAAAAGAAATATTTTCAGGACCTGGAACACCTCGAGAAAAAAGTACTGGAGATGAATTTTAAAAAAGAGTATTCTCTGGAAGCTATTTTGGAATTTTATCTTCAGGAACTAGAGAAAACGCAAGAGGGAAATTGGCTGGCTATCTGGAAGCTTGATAAAAAGAAACTGGAGAATTGGATTGTTCCTGGCCTTCCCGGAGAATTGGTTGAGGAAATCAATAAAAGTGCTTTTAGCTCAGAATTTATTCAGAAAATGATCCGGGAAAAATCCCCGGTTGAAATTAAGAAATGGCCGGAGAATTCTAATTTATCTGTTTTGATGCATACTTATGCGATTTCATCGGTCTCCAGATTTCCTGTGCTTTCCTCGTCAGGGAAACTGCTGGGCATTTTTTCAGTGTATGCTCAAAAGGGAAATAAAGATCAACGAATTTTTGAAAATACCATAAACAGAACAATTGGATTACTGCAGTTAATTATAGAGTTCAAACAAAAAGAAAATGATTTAACCCGCAGTAATCAGCGCTATGAACTTGTAAATAAAGCCACGAAAGATGCGCTTTATGATTGGGATATCGCGAACAATAATATTGAATGGGGGGAGGGATTCACAAAACTATTTGGTTATAACAGTAAAACAAATGCCTTTCCAATAGAAAAATGGAGTGAGAAAGTGCATCCGGAAGACCTGGAGGAAACCCAAAAAAGTTTGGATGTCCATCTTTCAGATCAAAGGAAGAAAAAGTGGAGTAAAAAATACCGATTTAAAAATATTAAAGGAGAATACATTCATATAATTGAAAACGGCTATATTCTAAGGGATAATGCAGGGATTGCCTACCGAATGATAGGGGTATTACGTGATGTTACCGATCTCTATGAGTATGAAAAGGAGCTGTTTATGAGTAATGAACGCTTTAAGTATCTTACCCAGGCTACCTCTGATGCGATCTGGGATTGGGACCTGGAAAAAGATGAGGTTTATTGGGGAGAAGGTTTTGAAACATTATTTGGATATAAACACAAAAAACTTAGCACAGATATCAATTTGTGGTCAAACAGTATTCACCCAAAAGATATAGCCGTGGCCATAGGTAGCCTCGAGAAAGCTATTGCCGGTACCAAACGGAAATGGGAAGCAGAATATCGTTTTGCTACAGAAAGCGGGGAATATAAATATGTATATGACAGAGGTTATATTGTAAGAGACCAGACTGGTAAAGCGATAAGGGCGGTTGGTGCCATGCAGGATATTTCAAAGACCAAAGAATACGAAAGTTCTTTAAAATCCCTCAACGATGATTTGAAGAAATATGCGAAAGAACTTGAAATCTCGAATGCAGAACTGGAGCAATTCGCTTATGTGGCATCTCACGACCTTCAGGAACCGCTTAGAATGGTGACCAGTTTTCTTACCCAACTGGAGAAGAAATATTCAGAGCAATTGGATGAAAAGGCACATACTTATATTCATTTTGCGGTAGACGGTGCTAAACGGATGCGGAGTATAATTCTTGATCTTTTGGAATTTTCCCGGGTGGGAAGGAGTGAGGACAAGCAGGAATTAATTGATGTCAATGAAATAATATCTGAAGTTAAATTGCTTTGTCGTAAGGAAATAGAAGATTCAGATGCGTTTATTACTACTGAAGATCTCCCTGAGATAGTTGCGCCAAAAAGTCCTATACGCCAGGTTTTTCAAAATCTTATCAGTAATGCCATCAAGTATCGGAAAGCAACGATGCCTCCTAAAATTGAAATAAAGCTTGAAGAATCGGGAAAATATTATGTGTTCAGTATAAAAGATAATGGTATTGGCATAGATCCTGAATACTTCGACAAGATCTTCATTATTTTCCAACGTTTACACCAGAGGGAAAAATTTTCCGGTACCGGGATGGGCTTGGCCGTAACTAAAAAGATCATTGAAAACCTGGGAGGTAAAATATGGTTGGAGTCCAAGGAAGGTGAAGGCAGCATATTTTATTTCAGTATTTTTAAACATTGAAAACTTACCGTTTTTTTTTACTATATTTTCAAAGATTTTTTATCATTTAACCTGGAACACCTTATGAAATTTATTCACATTTTGCTTGTTGAAGATAATGAAGGAGATATTTTATTGACTACTGAGGCCCTGGAAGAAGGGAAAATCATGAACAAATTAAGCGTGGCCAGAGATGGCCAGGAAGCCTTGGATTTTCTCAATAAAAAAGGAGAATTTCAAACTTCTGAATTACCAGACCTTATTCTTCTGGACGTTAATCTACCAAGAAAAAATGGTCACGAGGTATTAAAATATATAAAAACTCACCAGGTTTTCAGAAGTATTCCGGTTATAATGCTAACTACCTCTTCCTCCCAAAAAGATATAGATGAGTCTTATAAAAATTATGCTAATTGCTATATCACAAAACCTATAGAGTTAAGCGATTTTATGGAGGCAATAGGGAAAATTGAAGAATTCTGGATCAATCTGGTAAAATTGCCAAAAATAGACGCCTAAAAGAAATCCTGAGAATAATCCCGGGAGCATTAATATATCGTTCTTAATCCTTACATTTGCAGCCGCAAAAACTCAGCTTAAAATTTAATTTATGAAAGCCGGAATCGTAGGATTACCAAACGTAGGAAAATCTACCCTTTTTAATTGTTTATCAAATGCCAAGGCGCAAAGTGCAAACTTTCCGTTTTGTACCATTGAGCCTAATATAGGGGTGGTGAACGTACCCGACACGAGACTGGAAAAACTGGAAAGCCTTGTTAATCCCGAGAGGGTAGTGCCCGCTACCGTAGAAATAGTGGATATAGCCGGCTTAGTAAAAGGAGCCAGTAAAGGTGAGGGACTAGGAAATCAGTTTTTGGGAAATATTCGCGAAACCGATGCTATTCTTCACGTTTTGCGTTGTTTTGAAAATGAAAATATCGTTCACGTCGATGGTTCTATAGATCCAATTCGCGATAAAGAAACCATCGATATGGAACTTCAGCTTAAAGATCTCGAAACAGTTGAGAAAAAACTGGAAAAAGTAAAGCGAGCTGCAAGAACCGGAAATAAAGAAGCACAGAAAGAAGAGGTAGCATTACTTAAGGTTAAAGAAGGTTTAGAAGCTGGTAAATCGGTTCGGGCTATAAGCCTAACCGATGATGAACGGAAAGAATTTATTAGACCCTTGCAGTTTATTACCGATAAACCGGTTATGTACGTTTGCAATGTAGATGAAGGCGCTGCAGTTTCAGGAAATGAACACGTTGATAGAGTAAGAGAAGCTGTGAAAGAAGAAAATGCAGAGGTATTAGTGCTTGCCGTTGGAACAGAAGCCGATATTACCGAGCTTGATGACTATGAGGAACGCCAGATGTTTCTTCAGGATATTGGTCTTGACGAAGCAGGTGCAGCTAAGTTAATTAGAAGCGCATATAAATTACTGAATCTTGAAACTTATTTTACCGCTGGGGTGAAAGAGGTGAGGGCCTGGACCTTTCCTAAAGGAGCCACTGCACCACAAGCTGCTGGGGTAATCCATACCGATTTTGAAAAGGGTTTTATCAGGGCTGAGGTTATTGCTTATGATGATTTTGTGCACTACGGAAGCGAAGCAAAAGTTAAAGAAGCAGGGAAAATGCGGGTTGAAGGAAAAGACTATATCGTGAAAGATGGTGATGTGATGCATTTCCGTTTCAACGTTTAAGATACCTTGTTTTACAATCTTTTGCACAGCTTATCGTAAGATAAACTGAGAATTTTTGCATTGATTTTTAATTTGAAGAAAACTTCAGAAAACTGCTGTGATTTTATATTTATCCTTCCGAAGAAATTTTTATTAGAAGATCCAGGAAGAAAAATCTTTTAACATTGTTCCTAAAACTTTGTTAATTACTTTGTGCCACAAGGGTTTCAACTTTTTAAGGTATATCTTATATTAGCCACAAACTCCAATTCTACTTATGAGTGAGGAAACCAGATATACTGAAGATAATATACGGTCGTTAGACTGGAAAGAACACATCAGGATGCGTCCCGGGATGTACATCGGGAAACTGGGTGATGGTTCCAGTGCCGACGATGGTATTTACATTCTGCTAAAGGAAGTTATAGACAACTGTGTAGACGAATTTGTAATGGGATCTGGAAAAACTATCGAGATCTCAGTGCAAAACCAGCGTGTAATTGTTCGCGATTACGGAAGGGGAATTCCCTTAGGCAAGGTTGTAGACGTTGTTTCCAAAATGAATACCGGAGGTAAATACGATACCCGCGCCTTCAAAAAATCGGTAGGATTAAATGGAGTGGGTACAAAAGCCGTTAATGCCCTTTCTTCCTATTTTAGAGTAGAATCTACCCGCGATGGCCAATCCAAAACCGCCGAATTTGAGCAGGGTAACCTGGTAAACGAGGAATTACTGGAGGAGACTTCCCGTCGCCGCGGAACGAAAGTGACCTTTAATCCGGATGAGGTTATTTTTAAGCACTTCAAATACCGAAACGAGTACATTGAAAAAATGCTTAAGAATTATGTGTATCTCAATCCGGGACTGACCATAATTTTTAACGGCGAGAAATTTTATTCTGAAAACGGATTGAAAGACCTGTTAAGCGATAGTATTAATGAAGACGATCGTTTATACCCAATTATTCACCTTAGGGGTAATGATATTGAAGTGGCCTTAACCCATAGTCGAACCCAATACAGCGAAGAATACCATTCTTTTGTGAATGGTCAGAATACTTCCCAGGGCGGAACTCATTTGTCTGCCTTCAGAGAGGCAATTGTAAAAACTATTCGGGAATACTATGGGAAAAATTACGAGGCCAGTGATATTCGAAAATCAGTAGTATCAGCGATAAGTATTAAGGTGATGGAACCGGTTTTTGAAAGTCAGACCAAAACCAAACTGGGTTCCACCGATATGGGAGGCAAGCTACCAACTGTTCGCACCTATATCAATGATTTCATCAAAACTCAACTGGATAATTATCTTCACAAAAACCAGGAAACAGCCGACAAACTTCAGCGAAAAATTTTGCAGGCAGAAAGAGAAAGAAAAGACCTTTCAGGAATACGGAAATTAGCTCGCGATAGGGCGAAAAAAGCCAGTCTTCACAATAAAAAATTAAGGGATTGTCGCATTCATTTAGGAGATAGTAAAAAAGAACGTTATCTGGAAACCACGCTTTTCATCACCGAGGGAGACTCGGCGAGTGGATCTATTACCAAATCCCGAAATGTGGAAACCCAGGCCGTTTTTAGTCTGAAAGGAAAGCCACTTAACAGCTATGGCTTAAGCAAAAAAATCGTTTACGAAAACGAAGAATTCAACCTTTTGCAGGCGGCCTTGAATATCGAGGAGTCGCTGGCAGATCTTCGGTACAATAACATTGTGATCGCTACCGATGCCGATGTAGATGGAATGCACATCAGATTATTGCTTATAACATTTTTTCTTCAGTTCTTTCCTGAATTGATAAAGGAAAACCATCTGTATATTCTTCAAACTCCGCTTTTTCGAGTTAGAAATAAAAAGGAAACAATTTATTGCTACAGCGAAACCGAAAGGAAACAAGCCATTGAAAAACTCAAAGGAAAAGTAGAGATCACCAGGTTTAAGGGATTAGGGGAGATCTCACCAGATGAATTCAAATATTTTATAGGTGAAGATATTCGCCTGGATCCTGTAATGCTGGATAAAGAGAAGTCTATTGAAGAAATGCTTGGTTTCTATATGGGTAAAAACACGCCAGATAGGCAGGAATTTATTATTGATAACCTTAAGGTCGAATTGGACTTAGTCGAAGAACTTGGCATATGAGGTTTACCAATAAAAACGAAATAAAAATAATCCCCTCTATTTATACTGTATTGGTGGCCATTTTTGTAACCAATATCTTTGTGAATCTGGAATTGATGGGTTCAGATGAACCTATAAATTTCAGTCATTATGTACCTAACATTGTAGTCGTGATCCTGGCGATTTATGTGCATAGGGTAGGACAAGCCTTTGATTTTGATAGCGATGGTGAAACCCTCAACCTAAAAAATAACGGGGTATTTTTCTCAAAATTTATGGAGTACCGTGTGAAAAAAGCTGAATTTCCTAAGCGGAAACTGGGGAAATACAGATTCAGCGATTATTTTTTCTATTCAGCATTAACGATTTACATAAGTTCCCGCCGAAGACGCGGCTTTAAAAAATATACTTTTAACACTACCTTTTTAACCCGAAAAAAGAAAAAGGGAATGCTGAGTTCCCTTGATAAAATTCTCGAGAAGTCTAAAGCAACCGCCTAATGGAAGAAAACCACGAAGGAAACCCACAGGAAGAATTTGAACAACCCAGGGAAGAATTGATCAAGGTAACCGGGATGTATAAAGACTGGTTCCTGGATTATGCTTCTTACGTGATTTTGGAGCGTGCCGTGCCGGCAATTGAAGATGGTTTCAAACCTGTGCAGCGTCGAATAATGCATTCTATGAAAGATCTTGACGATGGCCGCTATAATAAAGTAGCAAACATCGTTGGGCATACTATGCAATACCACCCTCACGGAGATGCCAGTATTGGTGACGCTATGGTGCAGATTGGACAAAAAGAATTGCTTATAGATACCCAGGGGAACTGGGGAAATGTGTTAACCGGGGACCGGGCAGCAGCACCGCGTTATATTGAGGCACGACTTTCTAAATTTGCACTAGAGGTTTTATTCAATCAGAAATTAACCGAATGGCAACTTTCTTACGACGGAAGGAAAAGCGAACCCGTTAATCTCCCGGTTAAATTTCCTATGCTGTTGGCACAGGGCGCCGAAGGAATTGCGGTAGGTCTTAGCACACGCATCCTTCCGCATAACTTTAATGAGCTTATTGAAGCTTCCATTAAACATTTAAAAGGAAAGAATTTTACTATTTTCCCTGATTTTCCCACAGGAGGAGTTGCCGATATTTCCAATTACAATGACGGGAAGCGGGGAGGAAGAGTTCGTGTAAGGGCAAAAATAAACAATATTGATAAAAACACCCTTTCTATTACCGAGATTCCTTATGGAACAACAACTTCTACGCTCATTGATTCTGTTTTAAAAGCAAATGATAAAGGAAAAATAAAGATCAAAAAGATTGAAGATAATACCGCTGCCGAAGTGGAGATCCTTATTCATTTGCCAAACAATATTTCACCCGATAAAACCATCGATGCCCTTTATGCTTTCACTCAATGTGAAAACTCTTTGGCACCACTGGGATGTGTGATTATTGATAACAAACCTGAATTTTTAGGAGTTTCAGAGATCCTGCGCCGATCTACAGATCATACACTTTACCTGTTAAAAAGAGAACTGGAAATAAAGCTCGAGGAATTCGAGGAACAGTGGCATTTTGCATCTTTAGAGCGTATTTTCATCGAAAACAGAATCTATCGCGATATCGAAGAGGAAGAAACCTGGCCGGGAGTGATAGAGGCCATAGATAAAGGCCTGAAACCTTTTACAAAACATTTAAAAAGAGAGGTTACTGAAGAAGATATTGTTCGCCTCACAGAGATTAGGATTAAGCGTATTTCAAAATTTGATATCGATAAAGCTCAGCAAAAGATTGAAGCTTTGGAAGGGGAAATTGCCCGTATAAAACATTACCTCGATAATTTGGTGGAATTTGCCATAGATTACTTTAAAAAGTTGAAGAAAGATTATGGACAGGAGCAAAACCGAAAAACCGAGCTGAGAATTTTCGAGGATATTGAAGCCACAAAGGTGGTGATTAGAAATACTAAGCTGTATGTAAACCGCAAAGAAGGATTTGTAGGCACAGCCCTTAAGAAAGAAGAATACGTTACCGAGTGTTCTGATATTGATGATGTGATCGTTTTTACAGCCGATGGAAAAATGATGATTACCAAAGTTGACACTAAAACCTTTATCGGAAAGGATATTATCCATGTGGCGATCTTTAAGAAAAAAGACAAGCGCACCATCTATAATATGATTTATAGAGATGGTAAGAATGGGGCATCATATATAAAACGATTTTCGGTTACCTCGGTGACCCGGGATAGGGAGTACGATCTTACCCAGGGCAAAAAAGATTCGAGGGTGCATTATTTCTCAGCTAATCCTAATGGGGAAGCCGAAGTGGTATTGGTATTATTACGCCAGGTAGGAAGCATTAAGAAGCTGAAATTTGATGTGGATTTTGCCGATATCCTTATTAAGGGACGAAATGTAAAAGGGAATATAGTAACTAAATATGCTGTAAAACGTATAGAATTAAAAGAGGAAGGGGTTTCCACTTTAAAACCCCGCAGAATCTGGTTCGATGAAACAGTAAAACGACTGAATGTTGATGAGCGCGGCGAGTTGCTGGGAGAATTTAAAGGAGATGATCGTATTCTAATCGTTACTGCAGATGGAATTGCTAAAACCATCAAACCTGAACTTACTACGCGTTTTGACGAAGAAATGCTGGTCTTGGAGAAATGGGTTCCTAAAAAACCTGTTTCAGCGATTTACTGGGAACCTGAAAAAGAACGCTTTTATGTAAAACGCTTCTTGATAGAAAATCCAGACAAGGAAGAAAAATTCATCAGCGAGCACGAGAATTCCTATCTCGAAATAGTTTCAACAGACTATTATCCTATGGCAGAAGTGGTATATACTAAACCCAGAGGCAAGGAGCAGCCACCAAATGATGAGGTAAATCTGGAAGAATTTATTTCAATAAAAGGAATTAAAGCCCAGGGTAACCAGTTAACTTCAGAGAAAGTTAAACAAATCAATTTAATGGATCCATTGCCTTATGAAGAGGAGGAGGAGGAAACCCCTGCGGAAGAAATAGAGGTAGTGGACGAGGAAAACCTCACTGAAGATAAGAACCGGGCTGATGCAGGAAAAGCCATTAACGGAAAAGCTTCGGAAAATTCAGAAAGTCAAACCAAATTATTTGACGAATAATGGGCTTAATCAAGGAATTTAAGGAGTTTGCCATCAAAGGCAATATGGTAGATATGGCCGTAGGTATCATTATTGGTACAGCTTTCAATGCGGTGGTAAATACTTTGGTTAAGGAAGTGGTGATGCCACCATTAAGTTTAATGACCGATGGCATCAGTTTTTCTGAGAAAAAGATCCTTCTAAAGGAAGGTGTGCCTGAAGCCGAGGGAGTAGAAGCGATTCAGGAAGTTGCGATTGGTTATGGTGCCTTGATAGAAACCTTGCTTGATTTTCTCATCATTGGTTTTACAATTTTCCTGGTAATTAAAGTGATAAACCGCTTTCGCCGAAAAGCTGAAGATCCAAAAGATACTCGTGAAACAACACCAAAGGATATCGAGTTGCTATCAAAACTAACCGAATTGATGGAGGAGCAGAATAATTTGCTGAAAAAGGAAAACAGGAATTAATTAATCTTCTATACGCTTTACCGAGCCCCTTTCTTTTTTGGTACCTCCAACTACACCATATTCAAAAGTATAACCGTCCTTGCTTGTGGTGAGGATTTTCATATGGATGGGCTTCTCCTCAGCCATATTCTTCGGATTGAGGTTTTTCAAGATATATTCGCAGTCATTAAGCCAGCGTACCGAAGAGGTATCTGTATTCCCCTGGAAGTAGTCAATTTCAATACTATCGTTCCTTACGAAGCGTGAGGTAACCAATTCCCCACTTAAATAAGTCTCAAATTCATACGTACCGGTTTTGAAGTCGGAACAATTGCGTTCAGGTTGAAAGCAACCGGCAAGGCTAAAAATAACGGCCAACAGGATAAGGCTTTTTCTCATACTGCAAAATAAGCATATTTTAAGCTGAAATTCAATTTTCAAAAGCCTCAAAAGACCCGTCTGCATAAAAAATTACAATTTTTTTTATTTGTTTTCCATTTTGAGTAGCGTCCTCCGGAATTCCCTGTTGTTGAAATTTTGGAGAAGATTTTTCCATTGCTGGAGCAGGGGTAATTGGTTTCGGCGGAACTTCGGGTTGTGGGGGAGAAACAGATCTCTCTTTCGGGAATCTCCCTTTTCCATTTAAAAGCCAGTAGAGTTCCACTTCAGGAAAATGCGAAATCACTTTCATCACAAAATCCAGGCTAGGTTTATTCCTTCCCGAGAGAATATGGGAAATAGAGGAGCGACCAACTTCAATCTGATCGGCAAAAGCTGCGGCCGATAAATCATAATAATTGATGATCTTCTCCAGCCTTGCAGCAAATTTTTCGGTGTTTACCATTGTGAATAGGTTTCGTATAAATCGGGTTTACAAATGTAATCAAAAGATTCACAAAAACAAATTAACAAAGGTAAACAAGTAGATTGTGATTGAATTTTAAGTTTAAATTAGAAAGCATAAACCACTAAAGAATAATGTTTTATATCGTACTTTATGGACTATAGGATATATTCCGATTAGATGTACAGCTGACCTAATAAATTTGTTACACTTGTAAACACCAGAGATTAAATTTCCTGTTTACAATTGTAAAATATTGAATGTTTACTTTTGTGAACATGAATTATTCAGGAACACTTCAACCGGTCATGGAGTCTTACGCTTCTATAAGGGAAAATGCAATTGAGGGGCGGTATTTACATTTAGATCATATCCAGCCTTTGCTTAAAAAACATTCAGAAAATTTCAGAATAAAGGAAATCGGGAGATCGGTTTTGGATAAACCCATTCATCGCGTTGAAATTGGGAATGGTAAAATAAAGGTCCTGGCCTGGTCGCAAATGCATGGAAATGAATCTACAACCACCAAGGCTGTATTTGACCTTTTAAATGCTGCTTGTCTCCTGAAAGACGATTCTGTTATGACTACGGTTCTGTCCAATTGTACAATTCGAATAATCCCTATGCTGAACCCAGACGGGGCTCAGGCTTACACCAGGGTCAATGCCAATCAAGTGGACTTAAATCGGGATGCCCGGGATCTCAAAGAACCTGAAAGCAGGTTGTTGCGGGGAGAATTTGATGAGTTTAAGCCTGATTTTTGTTTTAACCTTCACGACCAGCGTACAATTTTTAGTGCGGGTAAGGCGCGAAAGCCAGCGACCCTGTCTTTCCTGACCCCGGCAATGGACACAACCAGGGCCATACTGCCTGAAAGAAAGAAAAGTATGCAGATTATTGCTGGAATCTATGCAGACTTAAAAGAAACCTTGCCTGGAAGCATAGGGAGGTATGACGATAGCTATAATATTAATTGTACCGGAGATACTTTCCAGACCGCTAAGGTCCCTACAATTTTATTTGAAGCAGGTCATGCTCCCGGAGATTATAAGCGTGAAAAAGTAAGAGAATATGTTTATGCTGCTATGCTTTCAGGTTTGTATGCTATCGCCTCTGGAAAATTTGCTAAAATTAACTATTTGGCTTATACAAATATCCCTCAAAATGAGAAGCTTTTTAATGATATTATTCTGAGAAATGTACTGATAAATAATCAGCGAATGGATGTATCTATTCAATATAAAGAAGAATTAGAGGGAGAGATTATAAAATTGGTGCCAATAATTGAAAAAATAGCTCCTGAGATTACAACTTTTGCCCATAGGAAAATCGATGGAAAAGGTAAAAATATTGAATTTCCGGAAGCCTCTGAAGTGGGCGAAAACGTTATAGTTAATAAAATTGTCTTAAATGGGGAGATTATAGGTCTTAATTGTGAATAATTCTCAAAATACTTAGTAATTATTCAATGATTTTGTATTAATTTTGAACTTCATTAAAAAAAAGAGATTGAAAAATGGCCAAGTTTAAATTAGACGAAACAGACCACCAGATTCTTGATATGCTTATCGAGAATACCCGGACTCCATTTACCGATATTGCCAAGAAATTATTAATATCGGCCGGAACCGTTCACGTAAGAGTGAAAAAGATGGAAGAAGCAGGGATTATAACGGGTTCATCCCTAACACTGGACTATAAAAAGTTGGGTTATGCCTTTATCGCTTACGTAGGTGTATTCCTTAAAAACACCTCTCAAACAAAATTTGTTTTAGAGAGAATAAACGAAATTCCATTTGTAACAGTAGCTCACGTTACTACAGGGAAATTCAATGTTTTTTGTAAAATCAGGGCTCGAAATACACAACACGCAAAAGAGATTATCTTTCAATTAGATGATATCGAGGGAGTTTACAGAACCGAGACTATGATCTCTCTGGAAGAGAGTCTAAACGACAAAAAACGTTTAATGCACTCAATTTTTCAAAATTTGTAGAGTGTCCTAAACTTTTACTAAAAACCCTTTAGGCTTCTCTGTTTAAGGGGTTTTTTTATAAATTTAATTAAACACCAAATAAGATTATGCATAGAGAACCTAAACTGGAAAGATTTAATGAAAGTGTACTCGCAAAATACCAGGTTTATAATAGCATTTTTCTAACCTTACCCTTTGATGATATTAAGAAAACAGGAGCTTTGTTGCCCTTGTTTCAGGAGATTTGTGAAGCCGGTTTTGCCGAGAACAAAAATCCTTCAGAAATAATTGAAACCTTTTTTAATAAATATCAGGAAGATCCTTCTGAAAATGGAAAAATAGACCTGCTCTTTAGGTTTATTCAATATATAGAAAGACAGGTAGTATTGTTTGACGCTATTGAAGATGCCTCCTTTCCTGTAGTTAATAATATGGATGGGCACGGAACTCTTAGGAATGTTAAAGAGGAAGCTGAAGCGGCCAATAAAACCTCTGAGCTTAGGGATTATTTAAAACGCTTTAAGGTGCGACCTACCCTTACTGCACACCCTACACAGTTTTATCCTGGCGCAGTGTTGGGAATCATTACCGATCTGGATAAAGCAGTTCAAAAAAACGACCTAACCACAATAAAAAACCTACTGGCGCAACTGGGTAAAACCCCGTTTTTTAAGAAAGAGAAACCTTCGCCATACGATGAAGCAGTAAGCCTTATCTGGTATTTTGAGAATGTATTTTACCAGAGTGTAAGTCAGATCTATAATTATATTCAGCAGAATATTTTTGAGGGAGAAGATCCTGGAAATCAAGTTATCAATCTGGGATTCTGGCCAGGAGGAGACAGGGACGGAAATCCTTTTGTAACCACCGAAATTACCCTGAAGGTTGCTAAAAGGCTCCGCTCTACGATCCTTCTTAATTATTACCGGGATCTAAGAAAATTAAAACGCCGCCTGACCTTTAGCGAGGTAGATGAGATCATTTCTGAAATAGAACCTAAGCTGTATGCCAGCGCTATTTCTAAAACAGGAAAGATTAAAATATCACTTGAAGAACTGAAGTCTAAGTTACATAAAATCAGAGGTATTGTTATAGGTAAACATCAGTCTTTGTTTTTAGAGGAATTTGATGATCTTCTCAATAAGATCAATCTCTTTGGGTACCATTTTGGCACTTTGGATATCCGTCAGGATTCCAGTAAACACATTGAAGTTCTGGAGGAGCTTCAACAATATAAACCTGATATCTTCGGAAAAAATTATTTCGATTTAACTGAGGAGGAACAAATTGACGCCTTAACTAATGTTGAGGGGAATATAGATCCGGAGAATCTGGAAGAAGGGATGGCTAAGGCTACCTTGTCTTCGATGTATGCGATGCAAAGCATCCAGCAAACCAATGGAGAAAATGGAGCTAACCGATATATTATAAGTAACTGTGGAAGCGTACAGGGAGTTTTACAGCCCTTTGCATTTATGAGGTTATGTGGATGGGAGAAGCCATCGGTAGATATTATTCCATTGTTTGAGACTGTGCCCGATCTTCGGAAGGCACATGAAGTAATGGAAGTACTCTATAATAATCCGGTTTATAAAGAACATCTTAAGCGACGCGGAAACAAGCAGACTATTATGCTTGGCTTTAGCGATGGAACTAAAGATGGGGGTTACCTAATGGCTAACTGGAGTATATATAAGGCTAAGGAAATGCTTACCGAGATTTCAAGAAAATACGATATAAAAGTAGTTTTCTTTGATGGTCGGGGAGGGCCACCTGCTCGAGGAGGAGGAAAAACCCACCAGTTTTACGCTTCTTTGGGACCAGGCATAGAAAATGAAGAAATTCAGCTTACGGTGCAAGGACAAACTATTAGTTCTAATTTTGGTACCCAGGATAGCTGTCGCTATAATCTGGAACAGTTGCTGAGTTCAGGGGTTTCTAACGAAATTTTAAGCGAAGGCAAAAATACCCTTTCAGAAGAGGATAGAAGAACGATGAATAATCTGGCGGAAATTAGTTATACAACATATACTGATTTCAAACAGCACCCAAAATTTATTCCTTACCTGGAGCAAATGAGTACGCTGAAATATTATGCGAAAACCAATATAGGTAGTCGCCCTTCGAAAAGAAATAAATCTGCAGAGCTAAACTTATCCGATCTAAGAGCGATCCCATTTGTTGGAAGCTGGAGTCAGTTAAAACAAAATGTTCCCGGATTTTTTGGCGTAGGTTCTGCGATGGAACATTACGAAAAAGAAGGAGAATTTGATAAAGTGAAACACCTATACGATAATTCAATATTTTTTAAGACCTTACTGGAAAACAGTATGATGAGTCTTACTAAGTCATTCTTTGCTTTAACTTCTTATATGAAAGATGATGAGCAATTCGGAGAATTCTGGCAGCTGATTTATGAAGAATATGAGCGTACGAAAAGAATGCTGCTTAAGGTTACCGGTTACAAAGAATTACTGGAAAATCAACCAGCAGGAAAAGCCTCAATTCAGGCCCGGGAACGCATCGTATTACCTTTACTAACCATTCAGCAGCATGCTTTACGGAAAGTGCAGGAATTACAAAGGCAGGGTGAAGCTTCTGAAGAATTGCTTGAGGTCTATGAAAAGATGGTTACCCGATCTTTATATGGTAATATTAATGCAAGTAGAAACTCCGCGTAATGAAAGTTTCAGATTTAAATAAAGAAGATTACCACGAATTTTATCAAACCTATATAGATAAACTTCCTGGCGATAAGACGCTGGGGAGTTTACTTAAGGAAAATCAAGAAGATCTTCGGGAAGTGCTTAGTATTATTACTCCGGAAAAACTAGGTTTTAGTTATGCCGCTGGAAAATGGACCCTGGCAGAAGTACTTCAGCATATGATAGACGTGGAGCGCATTTTCCAGTACAGGGCCCTTTGCATAGCCAGGAATGACAGAACATCTCTTCCCGGATTTGATCACGATGCCTATGTACCTGAATCTGATGCAAACCGTCGGGATCTGGAAAGCCTTAAAACAGAATTTAAAAATGTAAGAAGCTCGGGTATTGATCTTTATATGAGCTTTTCTGAAGAAATGCTTCAACGAAAAGGAATGGTGAATAATAACACTACCAGCGCCGGAGCCATAGGCTTTATAACCATAGGACATACCATTCATCATCTGGAGCATTTGAAGGAAAAGTACCTGATATGAAATTTCTAAAGACCTTATTTAGTTTACTGAAAAAGGCATATTTCAGTTGGAATCGCAATGAACCTTACGCTAGAAGTGCTACCATCGCATATTATACACTTTTTTCTTTACCATCCTTACTTATCATTGTGGTAACAATTGCGAGTTATTTTTTTAAGCGGGAAGATGTTCAGGGGCGTATTACAGATGAAATAGGGGAGTTTATTGGTCAGGATTCAGCACAGGCTATAGAAGCTATCGTTACCAATGCTGCCCTTTCAGGAGATTCTACCTGGGCAATTATCTTCGGGATTGGTTTGTTACTATTTGGTGCTACCGGAGTATTTTTTCAGCTAAAGAAAGCGATGAATAATATCTGGAATGTGGCAGCTAAAAAGTCCAATTTTATGCAATTAATTTTGGACAGGGTTATTTCCTTCGGAATGGTCCTGGTAATTGGCTTGCTTTTGCTGGTTTCTATGGTTATTTCTGCCATGCTGGCTATTTTAAGCGATCATATAGACCAGTTCGCACCCGGGATAACCGGGTTTATGGTTGATGTTATTAATTTTCTTATTTCATTTTTAATTGTCACCACTCTTTTTGCTGCCGTTTTTAAATTGCTTCCTGATATAAAAATAAGGTGGCGTATCACCTATCTGGGAGCAGCTTTAACCACTATACTGTTTCTTATAGGAGAAAAATTACTTGGATTTTACTTTGGAAGTAGTGAACCGGCCTCTGTTTACGGTGGGGCCTCTTCAGTAGTATTGATTCTTTTATGGGTTTATTATACCTGTCTCATACTTTTCTACGGAGCAGAGTTTACCGTTCAGTATGCTTTATATAAAAATGAAAAAGTGGTGCCGAATAAATATGGCGAACCTGCGATTTATCAGGAAATGGAAAAACTGGAGCAGAAGCGGATTCAGCTTGAGGAGGAAAAAGAGATCATTGACACTCTTCAGAGCAACCTGGAACAGAAGGAAGAAAGGAAGAATCAAGATAAGAAGGATTCAGCAGAAAATTAAATGGCTATACTCGGCATTATTAATAAAGTTTAACTTTAGACCTTCGTTTTTTTATAATGGCCTTAATACCCATTAGCATTTGTGATGTTTATCTTTGAGTGAAACCGAAAAAAGATAATATTATGGAAAAGAAAGTTGCAATTTTAGCTACAAATGGATTTGAGGAATCTGAATTGAAATCTCCAAAGGAAGCTATGGAAAAAGAAGGCTTCAAAGTGGATATCATTAGCATTGAAAAAGGAAAGATCAAAGGCTGGACCGATGGAGACTGGAGTGGTGAAGTAAAGGTAGACCATACTGTTAAAGAAGTGAGTGCTAAAGATTATAACGGACTTGTACTTCCAGGTGGAGTTATGAATCCCGATACTTTGAGAAGAGACGAAGACGTACTGACATTTGTACGGGATTTCTTTAAACAGAAAAAACCAGTTGGAGCAATCTGTCATGCAGGATGGACTCTGATAGAAGCTGATGTGGTTAAAGGTCGAACTATGACCTCTTACAATTCTATTAAAACCGACCTGAAAAATGCCGGCGCTAATTGGGTAGACAAAGAAGTGGTTGTTGATGAAGGTTTTGTCACCAGCCGAAATCCTAATGATCTACCAGCTTTTAATAGCAAAATCATTGAAGAGATTAAGGAAGGCAAACACGATAAGCAACACGCATAGGGATTGAGATTGCTATGAAAAAGAAAAGAGGCCGTCTAAAAGTGATTTTTGGACGGCCTCTTCATTTATAGTTCGAAATTAATGATCATCTTCGGCATCGTCTTCTTCAACTTCTGCGGTTTTTTCGGGAATTTCAGTTATAGGCTCGTTAAAATCTGAATCCTCATAATCATCCTCATCGAAATTGGCCATCGTATTTTCAAGACGCGTGCTCACTTTCACCAGGTACACGGTATCATCGGTCTTAACCTCAACAGCATCAACCGTTTCATTCTTTGCATTTTTAAACGAGATCACCTGGTCGTCATCATATCCATCGGGATACTTATCCACAAGTAGACTAAGTATTTCTGGTGTAAGCTTTTTGTAATCAACAATTATTCTTTTCATAGCTAGAATGGTTTCTGCAATAATAACAAAAAAAATGTCTGATTTATATTTTAAATAAAACTATTAATTTTTTAAAAATCAAGCTTTTCTATAAAAATCGAATGCTGTAATGATTACCTCATTGGGTACAAGGCAGTCAAGGAGAGGTTTTCCAATGTCTTCCAGCAGGACGAAATTTATTTTTCCGAATTCGTTTTTCTTATCATACTTCATTAAATCGATTATTTCTGTGATATCCTTGTTCTCAAATTCTACTTTCCCATACATGTCAAGTATGTACCTGGTAATTTTCTGCGTTTTTTCAATAGGAAACCTTTTTAATTCTGATGAAATAAATGTTGCCAGGATCATTCCAATCGCAACGGCTTCACCGTGTAGCAGCCTGGTTTTAGTAGCGTGAGTTAGGAAATAAGATTCAATGGCATGTCCCAGCGTGTGCCCGTAATTAAGGGTCTTTCGAAGATTTTTTTCCTCAGGATCACGGGCTACAATTTCAGATTTAATGTTAACAGATTCTTCAATTATTTCATCAAGGTCTTCCAGATTCAGTTCTGAAAGGGCTGTTAATTTATTCCAGTAACCCTCATCCTTAATAAGGCCGTGCTTTAAAATTTCGGCCAGGCCGCTGCGCATCTCATTGGCAGGAAGGCTTTTTAGATAACCGGAATCTATTAAAACCATTTGGGCATTGTTAATCACTCCAATTTGATTTTTAAGATTTCCCAGGTCCACACCGGTTTTTCCTCCCACCGAAGCGTCTACCATAGCCAAAAGCGTTGTAGGAATATTTATGTAGGGAATTCCACGTTTAAAACAAGAAGCCACAAAGCCACCAAGGTCTGTAACCACACCACCGCCAAGGTTTAAAACGAGGCTTTTCCGGTCGGCCCCCAATTCAGAAAGCACATTCCAGATCTGGCTGCAGGTTTCCAGATTCTTATGAGTTTCACCGGCTTCCATCTCGATAACTTCAATAGGTATTTCTGTTGTGAGCCTTGTAAGAAAGGAGGAAAGGCAAAAATTATGGGTATTGGAATCAACCAGAATAAAAATTTTTGACGCCTTGTTTGCGTCCAGATAAGTAGTGAGTTTTTCGTAGGCATTTTCCCTGTAGAAAACAGGGGCACCAATTGCCATTTTTGCCATAATTAATAAGGTTTTAAACATCTTTAAAGAAGCTCCGAAAATAAGCAGAAATATTCAAAAAAATCAAACCTTCTGTTTTATCTTTGTTATAAGAATTCTAATAACATGATAAGAAGAAAAATATTTAATGATACCAAAACCGCTTTTAAATTAAAATCTGATTTAGAATTGGACCGTGCCGTTTTCCTTTTTAGTATGATGAACCGGCAAACTTTGGTGAACGCAGGGATTTTTCTTACCAACCTTTCGTTAAAACTACACTTACCTATCGAAGGCTTGATAAAAAAAACCGTTTTTGAACAATTTTGTGGTGGGATTACTGAAGAAGATTGTAAACCCTTAACCAATAAAATGTACGAGAAGAAACTTCATAGTATTCTCGATTATTCCGTTGAAGGAAAAGAAACCGAAGAGCAGTTTGACTCTGCTTTAAACAAAAAATTAGATCTTATTAAATATGCTGCAGAGCGTGAGGAGTTGCCTTTTGCTTTGTTTAAACCTACAGGGATTGGCCGTTTTGCGATCTGGGAAAAAACCAGTGAACGAATAAATTTAAGTGAAGCTGAACAAAAAGAATGGGACCGTGTTAAAGAGCGTGTAAATACACTTTGCCAAACAGCCTATGATAACAATGTTCGTCTTTATGCCGATGCTGAAGAAAGCTGGATGCAAACATCTGCCGATGAACTTATGGAAGAGATGATGCGCAAGTATAATAAGAAAAAGGTTATTATCTTTAATACGCTTCAATGCTACCGCTGGGACAGGATGGACTATCTGAAAGACCTGCACGAAAAAGGAAAAGCCGAAGGTTTTAAAGTAGGCGCTAAAATTGTTCGTGGTGCATATATGGAGAAAGAGAATGCCAGAGCTAAGAAGCACGGCTATGTAACCCCAATCTGCGAGAACAAAGAGGCTACCGACGTAAACTTTAATAGTATAATGTCATACTGTCTTGCTCACCTTGACGAAATTGAGCTTTTTATTGGTACCCACAACGAGGTAAGTAATTACCTGGCCCTGCAGGTAATAGAAGATAAAAACCTTCCTTTAGACGATGATCGTATCTGGTTTAGCCAGTTATATGGGATGAGTGACCATATAAGTTATAACCTGGCAAAGAAGGGGTATAATGCAGCCAAGCTACTGCCTTTTGGACCAGTAAGGGATGTGGTGCCTTACCTTTTGCGTAGAGCTCAGGAAAACACTTCTGTGAAAGGTCAGACTGGTAGGGAATTATCTTTATTACGGGAAGAAAAACGCAGAAGAAAAGGCCATCCGACAAAACACGATCGTAAGGAATTTTAGATTTATTAAGATCGGTATAAAAAAAGGGCTGTTTTTTTAAAAAGAACAGCCCTTGTTATTTTTGAAGAATTCGAGTTTATTCCTCGTTTTCTTCCATTGTGTGGTAGACATTTTGAACATCTTCATCTTCCTCCAGTTTTTCCAGGAGTTTCTCAACATCCTGAGCTTCATCAGGAGTAAGTTTTTTGGTAACTTGCGGGATACGCTCAAAACCTGACGAAAGAATCTCAATTTCACGCTTTTCCAGTTCTTTTTGTATAGCGCCAAATTGTTCGAAAGGTGCATAAATATGAATTCCGTCCTCATCCTGGAATACCTCTTCAGCACCAAAATCAATAAATTCAAGTTCCATCTCCTCTACATCAAGACCTTCAGCATCTACCCGGAAATTACAGGTGTGGTCAAACATAAATTCCACCGAGCCTGAAGTTCCAAGATTCCCATCGCATTTATTGAAGTGAGAGCGGACATTGGCCACAGTACGATTATTATTATCTGTGGCTGTTTCTACCAATACTGCAATTCCGTGTGGAGCATAACCTTCGAAGAGCACAATTTTATAGTCGCCCTGGCTTTTGTCGCTGGCTCTTTTAATAGCGCGTTCAATGTTATCCTTGGGCATATTAACGCTCTTCGCGTTTTGGATCACTGCCCGCAGTTTTGCATTGGTATCGGGATCTGGGCCGCCTTCTTTAACAGCCATAACAATATCTTTTCCAATACGAGTGAAAGCTTTGGCCATTGCCGACCAGCGCTTCATCTTTCGTGCTTTTCTAAATTCGAATGCTCTTCCCATTTATTTTCTGAATAAAAATCGGGGTAAAAATATAAAAAAGCTTCCAATAAAAATCCGGAATGTTCTCAAGTTCCCCTTTATGCTTATATTTCTTTAAGCTGATTCTACAATGTCTTCTATCGCTCTGGCGAGTTTAAAATCTTTTTCGGTGACCCCTTTGGCATCGTGGGTGCTGAGGGAGATCTCTAACTCGTTATAAACATTTCCCCAATTGGGATGGTGTTGAAGGGCTTCGGCCTCAAAGGCTATGCGGGTCATTACTGTAAAAGCGTCTTTAAAATTATCAAACTGAAAAGAGGTGTGGATCGCGTCTTTAGTATAGGTCCACCCATCGAAATCTTCCAGTTTTCTGTTTATTTCTTCGTTATTTAATTTTTTCATTTTAGAGTATTTTATGGTTAAATGTCTAAAATTAAGTAACACGGCGGGAACAACCCGATATTTTTCGCATTATTTGCAATCAAACCTTTATAGAGGCATTTACAACCTGTTGTACACTTAGTTCCAGGTTTTTTGGAAGCAAATTATCTTTGGGGAGAACGGCAAGAAATCGGTCGTTATTGGAGTCATAGACGTTTTTAAAAAGAGGGTTGGGATAGCCCAGGGTATGACATACTTCTTCAATAAAATCTTTTTGATGAACTAGGTCACTGCTTCCCAGATGAAAAACGCCATTTTTCTTTCGGTTTATTATATAATGAACCTGCCTTGCGAAATGTTCTGCTTCGGTAACATTAATAACCACATTGGGGAAAACTTCTATGGCCTCGCCCAGATAAAGCATATTTTTAAGATCCTTTATTCGTGGGGAATCCTGCCCAAAAACCATAGGCAACCGAAGAATATTATATTTTTCATTCGGTAGTCTTAACAGTGCATTTTCAATCTTGATCTTGAATCTTCCGTAAATACTTTGGGATAAGGTCTTATCGTATTCGTAAGATGGAAAATTAGTAAAGGCATCAAAAACATTGGCCGAAGAAATAAAGATCAGCCTGGATTTATGATGTTGCAGGTAATTAATAATAGTGAAATGAGCTGCTATCTGAGCATTAAAATTTCCGCGAAGCGCAGAAATAATAATTGTGGGCTGAATATTCTCAAGCAGGATATCAATATTTTCGGTTTCCAGATCGTATTGATAAAAATGCTGATTTTTCTCCAGGCTTGGATTATCAGTAAAATACGTACCATAGGTATCAAAATAGGAGCATAGCTCTTTATATAAGGCATTGCCTATAAAGCCGCTTGCTCCTAAAATCAATATTTTTTCCAAATAGTTATCCTTTATAAAAGGGTAATTTCACCTGGGTGGCTGGAACGGCTTTTTTTCTAATTTGAATTTGAATCTTATTTCCTACTCCTGCTACATCGGCTGGGACGTAACCTAACCCAATTCCTTTTTCCAACGATGGTGACATAGTACCCGAAGTTACATGGCCAATAACCTTGCCATTTTCATCTACAATATCGTAGCCCTGTCTTGGGATACCTCGCTCATCAAGTTCAAAAGCGATTAGTTTACGTTTTGGACCTTCTTCCTTTTCTTTTTTAAGATTTTCTGAATTAACGAAATCCTTAGTGAATTTCGTAATCCAGCCCAGTCCGGCCTCAATAGGCGAGGTAGTATCGTCTATATCATTTCCATAAAGACAGAAGCCCATTTCCAGGCGTAAAGTATCACGGGCAGCCAGGCCTATTGGCTTAATGCCGAAATCTTTTCCTGCGGCCATCACTTTTTCCCAGATCTCTACGGCATCTTCATTTTTAAAATATATCTCGAATCCACCACTTCCTGTATAACCAGTAGCCGAGATGATTACTTTCTCAGCACCAGCAAACTCAGCTACCTCGAAGGTATAAAACTTCATATTCTGAAGATCTATATCGGTAAGTGTTTGCATGGCTTCAGCCGCTTTGGGTCCCTGGATAGCTAGTAGCGAAAGCTCATCGCTCATATCTCTCATTGTAGCATCCATCGTATTATGCTGCGAGATCCAATTCCAGTCTTTTTCGATATTGGAAGCGTTTACCACAAGCAGGTACTTTTCTTCATTGATACGATATACAATAAGATCGTCTATAATCCCTCCCGATTCGTTAGGCATACAAGTATATTGCGCTTTGCCATCGGTAAGTTTAGAGGCGTCATTGGAACAAACTTTCTGAATAAGGTCTAGTGCTTTATCTCCGGAAATTAAAAATTCTCCCATATGTGAAACATCAAAAACTCCAAGTTTTTCACGTACGGTTTGATGTTCGATGTTAACTCCTTCATAGGAAACCGGCATATTATAACCGGCAAAAGGAACCATTTTAGCATTTAAAGATTTATGGATGGCATCAAGGGCGATTTCTTTCATTTTCTTAAAATTTGAGCAAATTTATTGAATTCTCACTGAAAAAAAGATGAATTGTATTTTTTTATTAATTATCCAATATTCCCCCTTATAATATGTGTATTTTAGTGTAAGCAATTCTATTTATATGAAGATATATAGTGCCGAACAATTACAAAAAGCAGATAGCTTAAGCATTAAAAACCAGAATATTTCGAGTACCGATTTAATGGAGCGTGCCGCCGGATTGGTCTTTAATCAAATTCACTCCAGGCTTGAGGGTAGCGATATCGAAATCAAAATATTTTGCGGAATAGGGAATAATGGAGGAGATGGCCTTGTGATAGCCAGAATGTTGTTGGAGCACGGGTATAAGGTGAAAGTCTTTATAGTGAACTACAGTGAAAAACGTTCGAGAGATTTTTTAATTAATTATGATAGGTTTAAAAATATAACCAAAGATTGGCCTGTACTAATTAAAAATCAGAATGATTTTCCGAAGATAGAAGAAGGTGATTTTGTGATTGATGCGATGTTTGGAATTGGCCTAAACCGTCCTATAGAAGGTTGGGTAAGTGCATTGGTAGAGCATATAAATAAAAGCGGTGCGTTTATTTTATCCATAGATATGCCGTCTGGTCTCTATGCTGAACAGGTGCCCGGAAACACGGCCGGGATCATAAAAGCTAATTTTACACTTACTTTTCAGAGTCCCAAATTTACTTTTTTCCTTCCGCAGACAATGGATTATGTGGGCGAATTCCAGGTTCTGGATATAGGTTTGGATAGGGAATTTCTGGCTAAAACCAATACCAACGCACGGTTAATAGGAAAAGAACAGGCCCGTCTTTTATATAAAAACAGGAAAAAGAATTCCCATAAAGGAGATTACGGCCATACCCTGATTGTTGGTGGTAGTTATGGGAAAATAGGTAGTATCGTGCTTTCTGCAACTGCAGCGCTTAAAACCGGCGCCGGGCTCTGCAGTGTTTTTAGTCCTGAATGTGGTTATGAGATTATTCAAACGGCTCTGCCTGAAGCCATGGTGATTACCGATAACCAGAAGAAACATTTAAGCGAGATAAAAATAGATTTTGAGCCCGATATCATTTGCTTCGGAATGGGGGCGGGGACAGGCGATGCTGCGCTTAACGCTTTCGAAAAATTACTAAAAGAAACCAAACTTCCAATGCTAATTGATGCCGATGGTTTAAATATGCTATCCAAAAATAAAGCGCTACTGGACCTGCTACCAGAAAGATCTGTTCTCACCCCTCATCCCAAAGAACTCGAACGCCTTATCGGAAAGTGGGATGATGACAATCACAAAATCAAAAAGGTTCAGAAGTTTATAAATAAATATAATGTAATTCTTGTTTTAAAAGGGGCTCACAGCTTCTGCTTTAGCAAAGAGGAAATCTTCATTAATAATTCCGGTAATGCAGGGATGTCTACGGCCGGAGCAGGGGATGTTCTTTCGGGTGTAATTTCCGGGCTGATGTCGCAAAAATACGATCCGGTGATTGCTGCGGTTTTCGGGGTTTATCTTCACGGCTTAGCAGGAGATCTGGCCGCAGAAAAAATGGGTTATGAGGCTATAACCGCAGGCGAGATCACCAATAATTTGGGTGGTGCTTTTCTCGAATTATTCAGAGAAGAAGAGAACCTTAATTGAGATTGAAACTTAATGCTTAAATAGTAGATTACATCATTAAATGATAAAATTCAGCTAAGTTTATTTGGAATACTTTAACAGATGTTAGATTTTTGACCTCTCAATTATAAATTTAAAAATTCATGCAAACTCATCATTATATTAGTTCCGCCGTATTAAATCTTGCTACGATTCAGGATATATTGGAGACTAATAAAAAATTGGTTTTAAGCGATGAGTCTGTATTAAATATCAAAAAGTCCAGAGCTTATCTCGATAAAAAAATTAAGGAAAGTGATACGCCTATTTACGGGATTAATACAGGCTTTGGAGCTTTATGTAATGTAAAGATCACTTCTAAAAAACTTACTGAATTACAGGAAAACCTGGTAAAATCTCACGCTTGTGGTACAGGAGACAGAGTAGGGAAGCCCATAATAAAACTGATGTTGCTTCTCAAGATACAATCTTTAAGTTATGGGCATTCGGGGGTAGCTTTGGAAACAGTAGAGCGCCTTCTTGATTTTTATAATGAAGATATTCTGCCTGTGATTTTTGAGCAGGGGTCTTTGGGAGCATCAGGTGACCTGGCACCCCTGGCACATCTTGCTTTGCCATTAATAGGTGAGGGTGAAGTATATCACAGAGGAAAAGAAATAACCGCTGCAGAAATGTTAAGGAAAATGGAGTGGAAGCCTTTAAAATTGGAATCCAAAGAAGGACTTGCGCTTTTAAATGGCACCCAGTTTATGAGTGCCCACGCGGTATTCGGATTACTTCAGGCTTTTAAATTATCTTACCTGGCAGATAAGGTTAGTGCGGTGTCCATGGATGGTTTCGACTGTAATATGTCACCTTTCGATGAATTGGTGCACTTGGTTAGGCCTCATAGAGGGCAGGTGAAAACGGCAGAAAGGATTAGACATTTCCTGGAAGGAAGTGAAATTGCCCGGAAAGAAAAAGATAATGTTCAGGATCCATATTCCTTCAGATGTGTGCCTCAGGTACACGGAGCTACTAAGGATACTCTAGGTTTTGTGAGAAAGATTGTTAAAACTGAAATTAATTCAGTTACCGATAATCCTAATATTTTTATTGAGGAAGATAAAATAATCTCCGGCGGTAATTTTCACGGACAGCCGCTGGCCCTTGGCCTGGATTATTTAGCTATAGCAATGGCTGAGCTGGCCAATATCTCTGAAAGAAGAACCTATCAGCTGGTGTCTGGTTCACGTGGCCTCCCCCAATTTCTTGTGGAAAATCCGGGTCTAAATAGCGGATTTATGATTCCTCAATATACAGCAGCCAGTATTGTGAGTCAGAATAAACAACTTGCTGTACCAGCTTCGGTGGATTCTATTGTTTCCTCAAATGGTCAGGAAGATCACGTTAGTATGGGGGCAAACAGCGCGACTAAAATGATTAAAATCATTGAAAATGTAAATACGGTTCTGGCAATTGAACTTTTTAATGCTTCACAGGCACTTCATTTCAGAGAACCTGCGATAACTTCGGAAATTCTTCATGATTTTATTTCAGCATTCAGGAAAGAAGTTCCCATTTTAAAAGAGGACGTCACGATGGCGCCACATATTAAAAAAGCAAAGGAGTTTTTAAATTCTTATAGAATTCCATCTGAAGTTCTTTTCGAATAAAAAGCTTAAGAGCCGGAAATAAAAAAGCCGTTTGAGTTATCAAACGGCTTTTTGCTTTCAGTTTGTTCTTCTTAAGACTTAGTTTCCTTAATCGGTTTTTCAACCTTAATGGTAAGCTCGTCTTTCTTTTCATCGAGATCCATATAAATGGTATCACTTTCAGCTATTTTTGAAGTGATGATCTCTTCAGCAAGAGCATCTTCAATATACTTTTGAATTGCTCTGTTGAGTGGCCGCGCCCCATATTGCTTATCGAATCCTTTATCGGCAATGAAGTCTTTGGCTTTGTCACTTAGCTTAAGATTATAACCTAATCCGCCAATTCTTTCATACAATTTAGTAAGTTCTATATCGATGATCTTATGGATATCTTCTCTTTCAAGCGAGTTAAAGATAACCACATCATCAATTCTGTTAAGGAATTCTGGCGCGAATGCTTTTTTAAGAGCATTCTCGATAACGCTTCTTGTATTATCATCTGCCTGAGAACGCTGTGAAGCAGTTCCGAAACCAACTCCCTGACCGAAATCTTTTAATTTTCTTGCTCCAATATTAGAGGTCATTATAATAATGGTGTTCCTGAAGTCTATTTTTCGTCCTAAACTATCGGTTAAATACCCATCATCAAGCACCTGTAATAGCATATTGAATACATCGGGGTGGGCTTTTTCTACCTCATCCAACAATATTACTGCATAAGGTTTACGGCGTACCTTCTCGGTTAGTTGTCCGCCCTCTTCATAGCCTACATATCCAGGAGGTGCACCAACCAATCTAGATATAGCGAATTTTTCCATGTATTCACTCATATCAATCCTGATGAGGGCATCATCATTATCAAACAGTTCGCGGGCAAGCACTTTTGCCAATTGGGTTTTACCAACCCCGGTTTGCCCCAGGAATATGAATGATCCAATTGGTTTATTTGGGTCTTTAAGACCAGCACGGTTACGCTGAATGGCTTTTACCACCTTGGCTACTGCTTCGTCCTGCCCAATTACTTTTCCTTTTATCTTTTTAGGTAATTCTACCAGTTTATTACTTTCGGTTTGAGCGATCCTGTTAACCGGAACACCTGTAATCATAGAAACCACATCTGCAACATCATCTTCACTAACCGTTTCCTTGTGTTTTTTAGATTCTTCTTCCCAACGCTCCTGGGCTAGCTGAAGCTCTTTTTCAAGATTTTTCTCATCATCTCTTAATTTGGCAGCTTCCTCATATTTCTGCTTTTTCACCACAGAATTTTTCTTCTCTCTAATTTCTTCCAGTTTTTTCTCGAGGTCAAGAACTTGTTTTGGTACATTGATATTTGTGATGTGAACCCGCGAGCCCGCTTCGTCCAAAGCATCAATAGCCTTGTCTGGTAGAAATCTATCGGTCATATACCTGTTGGTTAATTTCACGCAGGCGTCAATTGCTTCCGGAGTGTAAACCACATTATGGTGATCTTCATATTTATCCTTGATATTATTAAGGATCTCTATGGTTTCTTCTACAGTAGTTGGTTCTACGATGACCTTTTGAAAACGACGCTCTAAGGCCCCGTCTTTTTCAATATATTGTCTGTATTCATCCAAAGTGGTTGCTCCAATACATTGAATTTCACCACGAGCCAACGCGGGTTTGAACATATTGCTGGCATCCAGGCTACCTGTGGCGCCACCGGCACCAACAATGGTGTGAATTTCATCTATAAAGAGGATAATATCATCGTTCTTTTCCAGCTCGTTCATTACGGCCTTCATACGTTCTTCAAACTGACCACGGTATTTTGTACCTGCTACCAGGCTGGCCAAATCGAGAGTTACCACTCTTTTATCGAAAAGAATTCTTGATACCTTTCTTTGAATGATTCGCAATGCAAGCCCTTCAGCAATAGCCGATTTACCTACACCCGGTTCACCTATTAAAAGAGGGTTGTTTTTCTTGCGTCTACTTAGTATTTGGGAAACCCTTTCGATTTCTTTTTCACGTCCAACAACGGGATCTAATTTATCGGCTTCGGCAAGTGCGGTTAAGTCTCTTCCGAAGTTATCAAGAACCGGCGTTTTTGATTTCTTGGAGGTTTTACCCGGTCCACCTGTACCGCTGCCGCTAAACGGATTGTCTTTTGTAGCATCGTCTGCGCCGCTGTCTTCATCAGAAAAAGCACTCGAAGGGCTATCTGTAAAGTCATTCTCGTCGCTGGCGATCATATATTTAAACTGGTCTTTAACCCCATCATAATCGATCTTTAATTTGTTTAAAAGCTTGGTGGTGGGGTCGTTTTCATTTCTTAAAATGCAAAGCAGCAGGTGGGCTGTATTTATTGAGGAACTCTGGAATAGTTTTGCTTCCAGAAATGTTGTTTTCAATGCCCTTTCAGCCTGTCTTGTTAAATGCAGATTCCGTTTGTCGTTAGACAGGCCACCTGTGTTAGGATTGGCAGGGCTAAGGATCTCAACTTTTTTTCTTAGGTGGCTAAGATCTATATCCATTGCATTTAAAATATCTATGGCCTTACCGTCGCCATCACGGAGTAAACCCAACATAAGATGCTCGGTTCCTATAAAATCATGCCCCAGCCTAAGAGCTTCCTCTTTGCTGTAAGCGATAACGTCTTTTACTCTTGGGGAAAAATTATCATCCATCTTTATCTTCCTTTCTCTCTGTTATTTCAACTCAAACTTTCAAAAATCATACCTTTTGGGGAGTCTTAAGCTAATTGACAAAATTACTTTCACTTATCAAAATGGAAAGTAAGGAACTTATTAACGAAACTCCACTAAAAATTTGTTAATAAAATATAGGTAATATCCGCCTGAAAGAGCCGTTCAACAGAGATAAAATATGTAAATTGGCACGTTAGATTTGAGAACTAAAATAAACTTATAATATGGCTGAAGGAGAAAAGTTAATTCCTATCAACATTGAAGACGAAATGAAGTCGGCTTACATTGATTATTCAATGTCGGTCATTGTGTCACGTGCTCTTCCCGATGTGCGTGATGGATTAAAACCGGTACACCGCCGGGTTTTATTCGGGATGCATGAACTTGGTGTACTTTCAAACCGGTCCTATAAAAAATCTGCCAGGATTGTTGGGGAAGTTTTAGGTAAGTATCACCCTCACGGCGATTCCTCAGTTTATGATACAATGGTTAGGATGGCTCAGCACTGGAGCATGCGCTATATGTTGGTAGATGGCCAGGGTAACTTTGGTTCAGTCGATGGCGATAGCCCTGCTGCGATGCGTTATACCGAAGCCCGTATGCGGAAGATAAGCGAAGATATGCTTATTGATATTGATAAAAACACGGTTGATACCCAACTGAATTTTGACGATTCTCTTTCAGAACCTGTGGTTCTTCCAACGCGAATTCCCAATCTTTTGGTAAATGGAGCCAGTGGGATTGCAGTAGGAATGGCAACTAATATGGCCCCTCATAATTTAACTGAAGTTATTGACGGTACTATAGCCTATATAGAAAATCATGATATTGAGATCGATGAACTAATTGAGCATATAAAAGCCCCCGATTTCCCAACCGGAGGAACCATTTATGGTTATGATGGAGTTCGGGAAGCTTTTAAGACAGGGAAGGGCCGTGTTGTTCTCCGGGCTAAATCTTCTTTGGAAGAAATTAACGGTAAAGAATTTCTTGTGATTACCGAAATTCCTTATCAGGTAAATAAGGCTGATATGATCAAGAAAACAGCCGACCTGGTTAATGAAAAGAAAATAGAAGGTATTTCCCTTATACGGGATGAATCAGACCGTAATGGGATGCGCATAGTTTATCAGTTAAAAAGAGATGCTATTCCAAATATTGTTTTAAATACATTATATAAGCATACTGCACTTCAATCTTCCTTCAGTGTAAATAATATTGCCTTGGTAAATGGTCGTCCTGAGTTGCTTAACTTAAAGGACATTATTCATCATTTCGTAGAGCACCGTCACGTGGTGGTGGTGAGACGGACTGAATTTGAACTGAAAAAAGCCGAAGATCGTGCTCACATCCTTGAAGGTCTCATAATAGCTTCAGATAATATTGATGAGGTTATCGCCCTTATCAGAGCCTCCGGAAATGCTGAAGAAGCAAGGGGGAAATTAATGGATAAGTTCGAATTAACCGAAGTTCAGGCCAGAGCTATCGTAGAGATGCGATTGAGACAACTTACCGGACTGGAGCAGGACAAACTTCGTGCAGAATATGATGAGATTCTTAAAACAATAGATGACCTAAAAGACATTTTGGCACGTAAAGAACGCCGTATGCAGGTTATTAAGGATGAACTCCTGGAGGTAAAGGAAAAATATGGCGACGAACGTCGTTCTGTAATTGAATATTCAGGAGGAGATCTAAGTATAGAAGATATGATCCCGGATGAGCAGGTGGTAATCACAATTTCCCACGCCGGTTATATTAAAAGAACTTCCCTTACTGAATACAAAACTCAAAATAGGGGTGGAGTTGGCCAAAAAGGATCTACCACCCGAAATGAGGATTTCCTGGAATATCTTTTTGCAGGAACCAATCACCAGTATATGCTCTTCTTTACTCAAAAAGGAAAATGTTTCTGGATGCGGGTTTATGAAATTCCGGAAGGTAGCAAGGCTTCAAAAGGCAGGGCAATTCAAAATTTAATCAATATAGATCCTGATGATAAGGTTAAAGCTTTTATCAATACTCAGGACCTCAAAGATGAGGAATATGTAAACAGCCATTATGTAATTATGGCTACCAAAAAAGGGCAGGTTAAAAAAACTTCCCTGGAACAGTATTCCCGCCCGAGAACCAATGGAATTAATGCCATTACAATTAGAGAGGATGATGAATTACTGGAGGCTAAACTTACCAATGGAGAAAGCCAGGTTATGCTTGCAATAAAAAGCGGAAAAGCCATCAGGTTTGAAGAAAGTAAAACCCGTCCTATGGGTAGAAATGCTTCAGGGGTAAGAGGTATCACGCTTGCCGATAAGGATGACGAAGTTATAGGAATGATTTCAGTAGAAGACTTTAATTCTGATATCCTGGTAGTTTCAGAAAACGGTTATGGAAAACGCTCCAGCCTGGATGATTATAGAATAACAAATCGAGGAGGAAAAGGAGTAAAGACCATTTCTATTACCGAAAAAACCGGAAATTTAGTCGCGATTAAAAATGTCTCTGATGAGGATGATATTATGATCATTAATAAATCCGGAATTGTTATAAGGATGGAAGTCGCTAATTTAAGGGTTATGGGACGTGCAACCCAGGGGGTTAGACTTATCAATTTAAAAGGTGATGATTCTATTGCAGCGGTGGCAAAAGTGCTCCATGATGAAGATGATGTAGAGCATATGGAAGACGCCATAACACCTGAACCTACTAAGCCAGATACCAATGGCACAACTATTGCTGAGGATAGTGAAGAATAAATTAAATATAAAACCAAATCAAAAATGAAAATTAATATTTTAACAGTAGCCCTTTCATTATTTACCCTGGTAGCGGTTGCTCAAAAAAGTGAGATTAGAAACGCCGGAAACGCGGTGGAAGATGGTAATTACACTGAGGCCAAAGCTGAAATAAAAAAGGCAGAACCCCTGTTAGCCGATGCTAATGATAAATGGAAGGAAAGATTTTATCTTTATAAAGGTCAAGCGTATCTTGGAACCGGTGAAAATGTAAGTGTTGATGATATGCTAATCGCATCTGAAGCTTTCCAAAAAGCCGCTGATATGGGAAGTACTGAAGCACAGGAAGGTATATTAAATGTTAGAAATAGCCTGGTACAAAGTGCAGTGGAAGATCAAAATGCTGAGAACTACAAAAGCGCTTCGGAGAAACTCCTTACCAGTTATGAATTAAATCCTCAGGATACGCTGTATCTTTATTATGCTGCTGCAAATTCTCTGAATGCCCAGGATTATGATACTGCTCTGGAATACTATAAAGAACTAAGGGATTTAGGTTTTGACGGGGCAGAGGTAGAATACCTTGCCACCAACGTTGAGACCGGAGAACAGGAAGCTATGCCAAAGGAACAACGTGACCTTATGGTAAAAACCGATGAGTATACAGATCCTGAAGACAGAAAATCTCCTTCTAAAAAAGGTGAAATCGCTAAAAACATTGCTCTTATTTATATCAGCCAGGAGAAAATGGATGAGGCCATCGAAGCTATGGAAGATGCTAAACGCGAGAACCCTGACAATGTAATGTTAATTCAAGCTGAAGCTGATATGTATTACCAAATGGGTAATAAAGAAAAATATAATGAGTTAATGAAACAGGTTCTTGAGAAAAGCTCTGATGATCCTGCTGTTTATTACAACCTTGGTGTAACTACTGCCGAATTAGGCGATACAGAAGGAGCTATTGAGTACTACGAGAAAGCCCTCGAGCTTGACCCTGATATGTCAGAAGCAAGAATGAATATAGTAGTTGCAATTCTAGCTCAAGAGAGAGAGATTATTGATCAAATGAATCAATTGGGAATGAGCAAAGAAGACAACAAGCGTTACGAAGAGCTTGAAGCAGAGCGTTTGGAAGTTTACGAAGAAGTAATTCCTTACCTTGAGGATGCTATTGAGCATGATCCTACGAATGTTGAAATTATCAGAACTGCGATGAATATCTTTAGTGCCCTGGATGAAGAGGAAAAAGCTCAGGTAATGAAAGAGAAATTGGAAGAATTACAACAATAATTCTTTTATAAAAATAAATGTTTAAAGAGACCGCTGGAAACAGCGGTCTTTTTTATATAATCTTTTTAATGACCCTTAATTGATGGGTATGTCGGCGGAGTTCGGTGTTAAAAATTCCAGAGTGGTCCAACCGGTCAATTCTTACTTTCCCATCTGCGTGAATTATGTAATTGTCGGTCATAATAATACCTACGTGATTAATAAATCCTTCTTTGTCGTCAAAAAAGGCAAGATCCCCAACTTCACTTTCTTCAATGAAGCTTAGTGCCTCACCTTGCCCAGCCTGTTCAGCAGCATCACGGAATAGTTTATATCCATTTAATCTGTAAACCATTTGGGTAAATCCACTGGAATCTATTCCCAACGGAGATTTTCCTCCCCAGGTATATGGACTGTTTAAATAGAGAAGTGAGGTGTCAATGAGGTGCGCTTTTGGTTTTTCATCAGTTTCGCTGTGCCCTTCAAACACGTGCTTAAAAAATGCAAGAGAATTTAAAACCGATCCCAACGGAATAGGCATTAACTGCCCATTCTCATCAGTAATATAATTCACTAAATCTGCAGAATACTTAGGTTTAGCTTTCTTTAGTTTTAGAAAATGTTCCTCCTGGATCTTAAGGAACTGCTTATTACTTATCCAGGCTTCATAATTATCGAATGCAACACGAATTCTGCTCCATTGAGTTCGTTCTTCTAAAATTTTAAAATATTCTCCATAAAGAATCTGAGATACCATTTCACTTTCATCTGAAGCTGAACTGCGAAGCGGTACTATGCTTAAGTGGCAAACTCCGTATTGCATTCAATATCTTTTTCTAAGTCTTAAGCATTTCTTTCGATAACCATTGCAGAGGCACCGCCGCCACCATTACAAATGGCTGCTGCGCCAATTTTGGCATTATTCTGTTCCAGAACATTTAGCAGCGTAATTAGAATTCTTACTCCACTACAGCCTAATGGATGCCCTAATGAAACGGCCCCACCATTAACATTTGTTTTGTCAGCACTTATATCTAATATTTTCATATTAGCAAGACCTACAACAGCGAATGCTTCATTGAATTCAAAATAATCTACATCATTTTTAGAAATTCCTGCCTTATCAAGTGCTAATGGTAAAGCCTTGGCTGGCGAGGTCGTAAACCATTTTGGTTCCTGTGCAGCATCAGCAAAAGATTTAATAGTTGCCAATATTTTTAATCCTAATTCGTCGGCTTTTTCACGACTCATTAAAATCATCGCTCCGGCACCATCATTTATGGTAGAGGCATTTGCGGCAGTTACAGTTCCATCCTTACTAAAGGCTGGTCTAAGTGAGGATAATTTATCCATTCTTACATTCTTAAACTCCTCATCTTCTTTTACTATTATTGGATCTCCTTTGCGTTGTGGTACTTCTACAGGAACAACTTCATTGTCAAATTTTCCTTCGGCCCAGGCTTTTGCAGAGCGCTCGTAAGATTGTCTGGCAAAATCATCCTGGTCTTCCCTGGAGAAATTATGTTCTTTAGCACAAAGGTCACCACAAACTCCCATCGCATTTTGATCGTAGGCATCTACTAAGCCATCCCGTTGTAAACCGTCTACCATCGTGACAGGCCCAAATTTTTGGCCTTTACGCATAGGTACATAATGCGGAATTAAACTCATATTTTCCATTCCACCGGCAACGATAACTGAAGCATCTCCAAGCATAATAGATTGTGCTGCCTGCATAACAGCTTTCATTCCGCTGGCACATACTTTATTAACAGTGGTGCAAGGTACAGTGTCGGGAATTCCCGCGCCAAGTGCGGCCTGTCTGGCAGGAGCCTGGCCAACATTGGCCTGTACAACATTTCCCATCAAAACCTCGTCAACTAATTCTGGTTTAAGCTTGATCTTATCCATGGCACCTTTAATGGCAATAGATCCTAATTTGGTGGCCGAAACCGTAGATAGGCTGCCTAGAAAACTACCTATAGGTGTACGTGCGGCACTTACAATAACAACTTCTTTCATATTATGTTTTGTTTTAGTTTTTCCTTCTATGCGAATTTAGTGATTTTAATAGGAACTTGACCAACTGCTCATCATTCACGCCTATTTTTTAGTACATTTGGGCTATAGTACTTTTTGTATGACAAAATTCGTAAATGGCCTTTATAAAAACCAGGCTTTATTTTACAAAGTATTTTTATTTGCGCTTACCGCGATTTTAATTGTGTACCTCTTACCCAAGGGTGGAAAATTCAAATATGAGATTCCTAAAGGTAAGCCCTGGCAATATGAAAATCTTTATGCTCCCTTCGATTTTGCTATTCTGAAGACAGAAGAGGAAATCCAGGCCGAACGTCAGGAAATCACCCGAAATAACACGCCTTATTTTCAATTTGATGAATCCAAATTACCTGAAATAAAAGAACAGGCCCAGTCAGAAATCGAGTTGGTTTTTACTGATAGCATCTTAAATATTCATCAAAAACAGATCGAGGAGTTTGTGAATACTAGTCTCGATGATTTATACGAAAATGGAATCCTGCAGGAAAGTAATCGCCTTGATCCCGATCAGCTGGTGTATCTGCGCCGGGGGAATGAAGCCTTTGAAATTCCATATAAAAGAATTCTAAAATTAAACCAGGTTAGAGACGTCCTTGCCCAGAAAATCGAAAATTCAAATCTTACTTCCCTTTCAGATGGTCTGCTGGAGGTATTCTTCAATTCGGTAGAACCCAATGTGGAATTTGACAATGAACTTACTCAGCGGGAGCTCGAAAGCAAACTGAATAATATTTCTTATACCCGTGGAAATGTGGAACAGGGAAGCCGTATTATCGCAAAAGGAGAAGTGGTTGAGGGTAATAAATACCATATTTTAAGATCCCTAAGAACCGAATATGAGTCCCAGGTTTGGAGCGGTAGCAGTTACATATGGATTATTGTAGGATACAGTACCCTTGTGGCCCTGGCTTTGCTTATGTTGCTGCTGTTTATAAGAAAATACAGGTATGATATTTTTGAAAATAATGTAAAGGTCACTTTCATTTTCTTCAATATCCTGTTTATGGTGATGCTCACCACCTTGGTAGTAAGGTTTAATATAGATTACGTATATGTTGTTCCCCTGGCAGTTTTGCCCCTTACCTTAAAGGCTTTCTTTGATTCACGGCTGGGACTCTTTACCCATGTGGTAACTGTACTTCTTCTTGGCTTTATAGTACCCAATAGTTATGAATATATGTTCCTTCAAATTATTGCGGGAATCGTCACAATTCTTACTGTTTCTGAATTGTATAAACGGGCAAACCTGTTTATCTCAGTTGGAGAGATTACCCTGGTCTATATAATTAGTTACTTTGCTTTTACGATAATTCAGGAAGGAAGTATTGCTGAAATAGAAGCCGAAGTTTTTCTCACTTTTTTACTGGGTGGATTAGCTACGCTATTTGTGCAACCGCTTATTTATATTTATGAAAAAATCTTTGGATTGGTATCAGATATGTCCTTGCTGGAACTTTCAGACACCAATTCTAAATTGCTGAAAGAGATGGCTGAAAAGGCACCGGGAACTTTTCACCATTCGCTTAATGTTGCCAATCTCGCTGAAGCTGCTGCAAATGAGATCAATGCTAATGCAATGCTCGTGCGGGTTGGCGCCCTTTATCACGATATTGGAAAAATGCATAATCCAACCTATTTTTCCGAGAATCAAACCAGTAATGTGAATACCCATGATGATCTTGATCCGCGTGAAAGTGCTCAGATTATTATTGAACACGTGATCAAGGGAATTGAAATAGGCAAAAAGAATAATTTACCCGACCGGGTGATTGACTTTATAAGAACGCATCACGGTACCAGTACGGTTTATTTCTTCTATAAAAAAGCAAAGGAGAAAGACGAAAACGTCCCGGCAGATGCTTTTCGTTACCCGGGGCCAATTCCATTTAGTAAGGAAACTGCAATTTTAATGATGTGTGACGGGGTTGAAGCAGCAAGTAAGAGCCTTAGAGAACCTACTTCGGGACTTATAGATAATTTCGTAGAGAAGATCGTAAATAAACAAATGGAAGAAGGGCAGTTTCTCAATGCTAATATTACCTTCAAAGAAATTCAACTTATCAAGAAGATTCTTAAACGAAAGCTTAAAAACATATATCATCTACGGGTGGAATATCCAGAATAAAAAAGGTCGCATTTAATGCACCTTTTTTATCTTTCTTTCCTTGTCATTAAAACTGAAGCTGTCTCCGGCTTTTTTATCCCTCATTACCTCATAAATAGGAGCTTCAGTTGAAATAGAATAAACCTTGCTGCCATCTTCAAATTCAATTTCTCCTATGGGAACAGCCACGAAATATAAATCCTTATCTGTTTCTACCACACTACCAAAATTAACGGTTTCACTGTAATGCTCCAGATCTATATTAGCCAGTTTTTCTTTCATTTCCTGGGCCTGATTAAGATATTCGGCATATTTTTCAAAATCTCCCAGTAATTGGCCTTTATTATCTTCGTCGTAATCGGTTTTTACATCATTTGCCTCCATTGATTCCTTGATCATATCCATTTCCTTCTCATATTTTTCAATTCTGCGGTTTACAGCTTCAAGGCTCTTGTAGTAAATTTCTTTTTTATTAATTACCATTTTTTTACTTTTTTTGGTTCTTTTAAAATTAAGTATCGGAATTTCCCTGAAAGAACATTTAGCAAAAATTTAATATCAGAATATCCTTCAATATTTTAGTGCTCATAAGCTTAATAACTTAAAAACATAAAAAATAAGGTAATAGACTTATATTTATATATTATAAGGTTATATACTAATATATTGTATATTTGTATTATGATAGCAGTCTTAACAGCAGATCTAATAAATTCTACAAATTATTCGGAAACCCTGATGGGCCGTGTTATGGCTGTTTTAAAGGAGGAGTTTTCAGATGTAAAAAAGAAATACCCTTCTTCTGATTTTAGTATATATCGTGGCGATAGCTTTCAGGGAGTACTTCAACATCCTGAAGAGGCCTTGACTGTAATGCTACAACTCAAAACAGCCATATTAAGCATCTCTACAACAAAAAAAGGGAAATCCAGGGAGGCCGATCTTAGAATAGCCATTGGTATTGGTAGCCTGGATTTCCAGGGCAAAACCATCGAGGAATCCAATGGTCAGGCTTTTCAATTTTCAGGGAGATCTTTGGATGAAATGAAATATGAAGGCCGTAAAACCCGTTTAAAAACTCCAAGTGAAACAATAAACGGGGAGTTTGATGCGAGTCTTTTTCTTCTAGATGAAATTACCGATAGATGGAGCACCGCCTCGGCAGAGGTAATTTATTTTCTTCTGAAGGGATTAAAAGAGAAAGAAATAGCCACAGAATTAGGGATAAGCCAGTCGGCGGTGAATCAACGAAAAAAAGCAGCCGGGTGGGAAGCGGTAAATTCACTTTTAGAGCGTTACAATAATATAATTTCCAAAAGCTTTTCTGAATGAACGAAGCGATAATCATTTTACTTCAGCTGTTGCTGGCTCACGTATTGACCGATTTTATACTGCAGCCAACCAGGTTTATTAAACATAAACGCCGTTTGAAGCAAAAATCCTGGTTCCTTTATGTACATTCAATTATAGCCGGTCTTCTAAGTTTGTTATTCCTCCAAGACCTCGAACTGTGGTATATCGCATTATTCATTGGAGTCACCCATTTTTTCATTGATCTATGGAAACTTCAGCAGCGAAAAGATAATTTAAGAATTTTCCTCTTTGACCAGTTTCTTCATTTACTGATGATTTTCCTGGCCTGGTTATACCTTATAGAAGGATTTATTGAAATTTTATCGATACTACAAAACCTACTTACGAACACCTATCTTCTTGCCGTATTGGTTGGCTATTTACTCATCATTTTTCCGGCAGGATTCCTCATCGGGAAAGCCACTCAGCGCTGGCAGGAAGAAATAGAAGTAGCGCATAAAAAGAACAGTCTTGAAGCGGCTGGGCGTTACATAGGTATTTTCGAAAGAATTCTTGTGCTTACATTTATCCTTACCGATAACTTTTCGGCCATAGGATTTTTAATCGCAGCAAAATCGATCCTCCGTTTTAGCGATAAAAGCGAGTCAGGGGCCCGTAAACAAACCGAATACGTCCTCATTGGTACATTAATGAGTTTTGCAATTACGATTGTATTAGGCTTGTTAATACGCCAACTCGCGTTCTAATAACTGAATCCTTTCCTGGAGGTTTTGCTTTACAATATTCATCATTCGCTTATTCAACGCAGAGGAATTCAGAATATATTTTCGGTATTCTTCAAGGCTAAACTGACCTATAATAATCCCTTTTAAACTGTTGCGGAACTTGATATCTTTAAGGATAGCATTCTCGATATAATCAAGCCTTTTCTCCAGATTTAGTTCATAGAACGAATTTTTATGTTTTACGATGTAATTTCTAAAAACTTCCAGGATAAGGTCTTCCTGGAGTTTGGTAATGGGGCGCAGAGTTTGGTTTTGAAAACACTCATCCGAACTCATTTTCTCTGAAACTTTAGCTGAAGCAATTTCGGGTCTCATTTCAACCACTTGTAGATCTCGTAGGTTCATAACTAATAGAGTTTCTTAAATTTAAGTAATTAACAGGTTGATTTTTATATATTCTTAAAAGACTTGTAAACCACTTATAAACACCGAGATTTCCGTTAAAATCCTCTTAATCGCCCCAGAAGGCCGCTAACTTCTTTTTATCTTTAATTGAATCTACTCTATAATACTAACTATTTAAGATGATAATTTCCAAAAATCCCTACTCCGGAGAAGAGATCTCCAAAATAAAAGAATTTACCAAAAAAGATATAGAGCATGCTCTGGTTAATGCTGAAAAAAGATTTCATTCCTGGAAATCTACAAGCTTTAATGAGCGGGCAGAGCTTCTGCAAGCCCTGGCTAAAGAACTTAAACAGAATTCCAGGGAATATGCCACAGATATAAGTCTGGAGATGGGAAAGCCCATTTCTCAGAGTATCGCCGAAATTGAAAAATGTGCTTGGGTTTGTGAGTATTATGCTGAAAACGCTGAAAAACAGCTTTCAAACGAAATTATAAAAACAGATGCTTCAGAATCCTACGTAAGTTTTGAGCCTCTTGGTATAATTCTGGCCGTAATGCCCTGGAATTATCCGTTCTGGCAAGTATTCAGGTTTGCTGCTCCGGCATTAATGGCTGGAAATATCGCTGTGCTTAAACACGCCAGCAATGTGATGAAATCTGCCGCGAATATTCAGAAGGCTTTTGAAAGAGCGGGTTTTCCACAAGATTGTTTTCAGAGTCTGGTAATTGGCAGTGATAAGGTAGAAGCTATAATCAGAGATTCAAGAGTAAAAGCAGTTACGCTTACCGGGAGTAATCCCGCCGGAAGTGCTGTAGCATCTGTAGCAGGGGAAGAGATCAAGAAAACAGTTCTGGAACTGGGTGGTAGTAATGCACTCGTTGTCTTTGAGGATACTAAGCTTACTGAAACCGTAAAAACCTGTGTGATGGCGAGATTTCAGAATACGGGTCAGAGCTGTATTGCCGGGAAACGCCTTTTACTTCACAAAAATATAGCTGAAGATTTTCTGGAAGAATTTACAAAACAGGTTCGGGAACTTAAAAGTGGGGATCCAATGAATGAGGAGACCTTTATCGGGGTGCTTGCACGTGAGGATCTGGCAAAAGATATTGAAGAGCAGGTGCAGAAATCATTGGATATGGGCGCGGAGATTATTTTAGGTGGAAACCGGGATTCGGCTTATTATGAACCGAGTATTTTAATAAATGTCAAACCCGGGATGCCCGTTTTTGAGGAAGAAACTTTTGGCCCCGTAATAGGGGTGACGACTTTTAAAGATGAAAAAGAGGCTATTGAATTGGTCAACCATTCCAAATTCGGGTTGGGCGTATCGATATTTACCGAAGACCTGGATTTCGCGAGGAAAATTATCCCTCAGTTTGAGGATGGGGCCGTTTTTATTAATGACCTGGTAAAAAGCGATCCACGTTTGCCCTTTGGCGGTACCAAAAGTTCCGGTTATGGAAGGGAATTGTCAGAACACGGAATTAGAGAATTTGTTAATCGTAAAACTGTATATTTTAAATAAAAATTATGAAACAGGAGATAGCTGTAACAGTAGATATAGTTGCTTTTTGCAATTCAAATAATAAAATAAATGTCTTATTAATCAAACGAAAAAATGATCCTTTCAAGGGACAGTGGGCAATTCCCGGCGGTTTTGTTGATGAAAATGAAAATCTCGAAAATGCGGCGAAACGTGAATTTGCTGAAGAAACCGGAATAAAGGTTAGAACCATAGAGCAGGTTAGAGCTTTTGGAACACCGGGGAGAGACCCGCGCGGACGCACAATTTCTATAGCTTTTTTATGCTGGATAGACTGCGAAGAAAATCTGGTAGCCGGTGATGATGCGGTAGAAGCCAAATGGTTTAAACTTGACGAGCTTCCCGATCTGGCCTTTGATCATATTGAAATAATTAAAGCGGCTGAAAATTATTTGTAGTGCGTATCTAAAATTAAATCCACGAAAAAAATTAAATTTTCTGATTTTGCCTCGGGGGAATCATCGAATTTCGTAAAAATGAAAGGAGATTTTTTCAGCCGGGGTTTTGTTTATTACTTTTAAAATAAAAAATGAGATTTCATACCAGAAAATGGGTAAAGCCCCAGGACTTAAACCCCAACGGAACACTGTTTGGAGGTAGACTTTTAGAATGGATCGATGAAGAATGTGCTCTTTACAGTATCATTCAGTTGGAGAATCCCCGAACTGTAACCAAATATATTAGCGAGATCAATTTTCAAAATTCTGCCCATCAGGGCGATATTATAGAAATAGGAATTGATGTCTTGAAATTTGGGAATTCTTCTTTGAGTTTACGATGCGAGGTAAGGAATAAAATGACCAGAGCAGTTATTATTACCATTGAAAAAATAATTATGGTCACTCTTGATAAAGATGGCAAGCCAGCTCCACATGGAAAAACAAAGATAGAATTTGTAAAAGACAGGCTTAATCAAAAAGATTAGTCTTCTTCTTCTTCTTCTTCTTCTTCAGCTTCTTTAGCTTTTTCAAGGTTTTCTTCTTCCTCTTCCTTTATTTGCTCCTTAGCTCTTTCCAATTGATTTTCATTGGGCGCTTCAGCTTCCTGCTCTTTAACCTTCTCTAGTTCAAGACTTAAGGTGGCGAAGAGGGGAAAATGATCAGAGCCGGTGTCCTCTCCGAGTTTAATTTCTTTAAGCCTGAATTCTTCAGAAGTATAGATATAGTCCAATGGCCATCTCATAATTAAATTCTTAGCATTGTAAGTATTGTAAAAACCACGGCCAACCCTTACATCTAATAGCTTACCGACGCTTTGAAAGAGTGAAGTGGTTTCAGACCAGGCAACATCATTAAAATCTCCGATTACGACTACCGGAAGTTCCCGTTCCAAACTCATTTTTGCGATTTTCATCATTTCGGCATCACGGTCTGAGGAGCTGGGGTTATGCTGTGGCATTGGGGGAGTTGGATGAATGGCATAAAGCTGAATCAAATTACCTTCCGGAAGTTTTATTCGGGTGTGAATTGAAGGAATACTGTCGTCAACCAGGTATCGCACCTGTGGGTCGATAAGTTCAAATTTAGAATACAGCAGCATTCCATAGGTGTTCTCTAAAGGAACCTCTACTTTATAACGATAGGACTCATCTAGATTTTTTGAAATTTCATTTTTCCAGCGGGTATTGGTTTCTGTAAATACCATTACATCCGGATCGAAACGATTTATTTCCCTTACCAGTTTCTCGTGTTTTTCATTCTTCTGAAGCACATTTGCTGTAAAAAGGCGAATTTGAGGAGCTTCTGGATTTTTGCTTTCTCCAATTTCATAGGTAGAGAAGGGAGTGTAGGGATAGATCTTCCCGAACTGAAAAACAAAACAAGTCAGCAGGATTCCCATAAAAACATAGTCCTGAACCCATTTTATATCAAACCGGATGAAATAGGCCGCAATAGCGGTTAGTGTTAATAATGTTAACTGGATATGCAGATAATCAAATACTCTTATCCACCAGAAATCGGCTGCGACCAATGGGATTAATGTTAAAAGAACAGCAATGGCACCAAAGATCTGTAGAAAGGTTTTTAATCTCATCCGTTAAATATAGCAGATTTAATCTTTGGAAGATTCAGACAGCTGGTGTAAATACTTATTGATATCGTCACCCGATGGAGATTCAAAAAGCTGAAGACCAAAATAAGGGACCGCGGCAATTATGTGATCGAAGATATCGGCGGAGATATATTCAAAATTTTCCCAGCGTTTGTCACGGCTAAAACAAAGAATTTCCACCGGAATACCCTGGGGAGTAGGTGCAAGGTGTCTCACAATAATATAGAGTTCTTTATGCACCGCAGAATGGTTTTGGAGATAGGTATCCACATATTTCCTGAAGATACCCAGGTTGGTCTGGTTTCGTCCATTAATAGGCAAGGAGCGGTCAATTTTTTGAGAATCGTTATAGGAATTGATTTCATTTTGACGAGTCTCCAGATATGGTGCTATAAGCTGGATCTTTTTGAGTTTTTCCAGATCAGCATCGGTCATGAATTTTACTGAATTCTGCTTAATAAAGATAGCCCTTTTAATTCTTCTTCCGGGAGATTCCTGCATTCCCCGCCAGTTCTGAAAAGAATCCGAGATCAGGCTGTAAGTTGGAATTGTTGTGAAAGTATTGTCAAAGTTCTGCACCCTCACAGTTGAAAGATTGATCTCGGTAACAGTTCCATCAGCTCCATATTTGCTGAAAGTGATCCAATCGCCAATTCTAACTATATCATTTACAGTTACCTGTATAGAAGCTACAAAACCTAAAATGGTATCTTTAAAAACCAGTAGTAATATGGCTGAAGCCGCCCCAAGAGAAATTATGAATTTCACTACAGATTCCCCGGTGATTTCAGCAAATATAAAAAGGAGGGCGATAATCCAAACCACGATCATAACCACCTGAATATAGCTTTCAACAGGCTTATCTCTAAATGATTCCTGGGTTTTTAGATAAGCTTTCAGAGTTCGCATGAAACTTCGGAAGATCCAAACTACCAGGATAATGACATAAATATTGAAAACGAAATCAAAAATCTTAATTACCAGGGGGAAGTCATTAAATATAAATGGCACTAAATAGTACAGGATAAGCAGTGGAACTATTCGCCCAATATATTTTGGGAATTTGGTTTTGATAAGAAAATCATCAAAAGTGGTTTTGGTTTTATTGGTAAATGCCTTGAAGGCCTCTATCACGAAGGTCTTTATGAGGTAATTCACCCCCATAATAAGGAAGATCAGGACCAGAATATTGATCGTTAAATTGATATACTGGGCTGCTATGGGATCCAGACCATTGTCTATAAGCATATCTTCAACAAGGCAAACCAGGTTTTTTAACCACCCATCAAATTCCATATCTATAAATATTTTCTTTCAACATAGAAGGGGCCGAAAGGAACCAAAGAGCACGCTAGAATTATAGAAAGTTCCTTGAAGTTCCAATTCATTGGTTTAAAAAGATAAATAGCACCTAAAACATATGCAATAAAAAGTAGCCCATGTGCCATACCAATATTTTCAACCATGGCAGGTTTATCCAACATATATTTTAAAGGCATTGCTATAAATAACAATAATAGAAAGGACAGTCCTTCTAAAAAGCTCACCCATTTAAAAATTTTCTTTTTCTTTTCCAAAGTATATAAATTAAACAGTGCAAATATAGTTTTTATGCGAGATTTATGCAGAGAGTAGCACTCTATTTTTAGAAAGTGCAAAGCATAGCTAAAATCAAATTAGCGTTTTGTTAACGGGTGCTTGTTTAACATTTTTCTTAATTTGCATCACTAACAAATAATATTAAATGAACTCTAAAATATTGGTCACAGGTGGCCTCGGATTTATAGGATCGCATACCGTAGTGGCCCTGCAGGAAAAAGGCTTTGATGTAGTAATCATAGATAATTTATCCAATACCAGTATCGATGTATTGGGGGGAATTACTAAAATAAGTCAGAAAACCCCGGTTTTTGAGAATTTTGATCTCAGGGATAAGGGCAGAGTAAAGGAGTTTTTTGAAAAACATCCCGACATTGATGGGGTGATACATTTTGCGGCTTCTAAAGCAGTAGGCGAGAGTGTAATAAATCCTCTTCTATATTACGAAAATAACCTTGCAAGCCTGATCTATTTGCTAAAGGAACTCAATAAGAAAGAAAAACCCGGCTTTATTTTCAGTTCATCCTGTACCGTTTACGGGCAGGCCGAAGAGTTGCCAATTACCGAGGATGCTCCCGTGAAAAAAGCCGAATCGCCCTACGGTAACACCAAACAGATAGGAGAGGAGATAATTGCAGATACCTGTAAGGCAAATCCTGGATTTAGGGCAATTTCCCTGCGTTATTTCAATCCTATTGGAGCACATCCCAGTGCAGAGATTGGAGAACTTCCAATAGGAACTCCCCAGAATCTTATCCCGTATATCACGCAAACGGCTATTGGTGAGCGCGAAGAATTATCGGTTTTTGGAGATGATTACTCAACACCAGATGGGACCTGCATCAGGGATTATATTCACGTAATGGATCTTGCTCGGGCACATGTTGTGGCTTTAGAACGGCTTATGGAAAATAAGGAAGAAGCTAATTATGAAGTATTTAACCTTGGGACGGGGAGGGGAAATTCAGTTTTAGAAGTAATTCAGAGTTTTGAGAAAGTTAGCGGCGAAAAGTTGCCTTATACAATTGCCAATAGGAGAGAGGGTGATATCACCGCTGCCTATGCAGATACAACCAAAGCAAATAAGGTACTCCACTGGAAAGCAAACCTCAGTCTTGACGAGGCTTTAAAAAGTGCCTGGGATTGGCAAAAGGAAGTCAAAAGAAGAGCCGAAACAGAAAATTAAAAATATTTATTCTAAAAAAATGCCCCGATCTTTTTGGATCGGGGCATTTTGTTTTCTGAAGTTTTTCCTTTATTTCGTTCCATTTACAAGAAAAGCGTGAATTACACCTGGAAGCCACCCCAGGGCAGTAAGTATTAAACTTATAACGAATGTTCCACTTAGGCCGTGTTTTAAAAAGACTGCCAGTGGTGGTAAAAGAATATTCAATATTATAGTTAATAAAGACATAATCGAAGTTTTAATTGATAAGTAATATTGAAGATAAATAATCTCAAAGAATAATATTCCTCCTTTAAGATGGAATTGCGATAGTTTAACAGCAACTTAAGTTCTGAATTTCCTGTATTTCACCATCATAAAGACATAGATCGAATAGCAAACCATTCCCGCGGCCACAATTCCCATTAACCACGAACCCATTGGAGATTCCTGTAAAAAAACGAACGCATCTGGAGTGCTTTTTATGTCTGAAGTACTATGCTCTACCGCTGCCCTGATAAAGAAATAAGCAAGAATAGCAAAGATAATCCCCCGGGCGATTAGGCCGAGGTACCCTGTATTTTTTATAGTTTTTCTACGTTTTTCTTTTGAGATAGATTCATAATCAAATTTCTTCAGGAAATCTTTATAAAATGCTTTTTTAAACTGAAAGAAACTGGTTGCCACCAGGTCTATTCCTATAGCTGTGAAAATATAAACCCCGGCATCACCTGTTAAAAATGAGGATAACATTCCACCTTGACCAGAACCGGATTGGGAAGATACTCCTGTATTAAGTAGTTTGCATATCCCGCGATACTAAGATAAATTATAAGAGGAAAATAAGGTTTAAACCATTTCAAAAATGACCAGGGCATAAAGATAAAAGCGTACAAAACGTAGAAGCCCAAACATTAAAAAGCTAGGGAAGGGAAATTTAATTATTCCTGCTGCGATACTGGTCATAGCAAAAGGAATAGGCAACAAGGCTCCTACAATAATTAAAAAACCACCCCATTTCCGGGTGTTTTTAATATGATCGGCCATTTTTACTTCTATATCCTCATGTACCGCAGGTATTTTTGTGATAGCTCTACCAATATAATAAGAGATAATTCCTCCAAAATAGGAGGCAAGGGCGAGTAAAGAAAGGTAAAGTATGGGGCTGGAGGATTTTCCAGACCAGGCGATAAACAGTTCAGGGGGAATTAAACCTAAAATAGATTCAGAAAGAAAGAAAACGCCTAAGATACCCAATGGAGAATAGGTTTCGGTAACCGTAATCAACATTTGGTCAATATCCAGAACGTATCTGTCTAATGCGAATATAGCAGCAAGAAATAATACTATGGGTATTATCGCCTTTTTTACGCTGCGCCATACAAATTTGTAGAAACCTGTATAGCTATAATACTGGTGCAATAAACGTATGCGCGACTTCTTTTTTTTAGATTTCGCTTCTTTTTTCATTTAGAAAAAGTGTTTTAGCATTCTTTGGTGGTAAGGGCACCAATAAAAGCGCAGCTGTTTCAAATTTCGGACCCAAAGAGAAGTTTAATGAATCAATTTTCTTCTGCATAAGTATTTAGAGCATTTACATACTCTCTTAATTCTATTTTATTGACCTTATTCTCAGGGTCTGCCATTAAAGACAAAAGATAGTCAAGGCTTTCCTGCCCGGTTGCAGCAATGTTTTCAGGCGTATCCTCACCTTCTTCCACCGGTTCATCATCGGGAATAGCAATTTCAAAGCCTTCAAATTTCTCAATATGCTCATAGCTTAACCTTAATGCCTTTGCAAGCAGCGGGTTTTCTTCTTCGTCAACAATAATGGTTCTTAGCTTTTTGAGATCGTTTACGAGGGTATTGATGATAATACCATTGCGCATAAGATCACGTTGAATTTTATTGAGTAACTGCTGTGCCTTTATATTTTTCAAAAGAAAGATTTTATTCTGATTAAACTTTTCTAATACCCCTCTGCGGCTATTATTTTTTGCAAAGTTACTTCTTTCAGTCTTTTCTGAAACATTTTAACACAGAATTATTGCCGCTTTTTAGCCTTAAAATTAACAATATCTTAGTCTCTTATATTTTAGTGAAACTGCAATCTTTAGTAGCTTTAAAATAAAATATTAATAAAAAATTGAAAATGAAATCATTAGAAAACAAAGTAGCGTTTATAACCGGTGGAAGTAAAGGAATAGGTTTTGGCGTGGCTAAATCGCTCCTGGATTTAGGGATGAGGGTAGCCATAACAAGCCGTTCCATGGAAAATGCCAAAAATGCTGCTGCTAAGTTAGGCAGTAAGGACAAAGTTATGCCCCTGGAAGCCGATGTACGCGATTATGAAAGTCAGCAGAAGGCGGTGGATTCATTAATCCAGGAATGGGGCCAGATGGATGTGCTTATTGCCAACGCCGGGATCGGTCATTTTGGAAATATCGATGAACTCTCAGTTAAACAATGGCAGGAAACTTTAGATACTAATTTAAGTGGGGTGTTTTACAGTATTAAATCTTCCCTGGAACCTTTGAAAAAGTCTAAAGGTTATGTGATAACAATATCCAGTCTTGCAGGAACCAATTTTTTCTCCGGCGGTGCGGCTTATAATGCGAGTAAATTTGGGGTAACAGGATTTACCCAGGCGGTGATGTTGGATCTTAGAGATAAGGGTATTAAAGTGAGTACTATAATGCCGGGTTCTGTAGCAACCTATTTTAACGACCATACGCCAACTGAAGAAGATGCCTGGAAGATACAACCCCAGGATATAGGAGAATTGGTGGTAGATCTTTTAAAAATCAACCCCAGGACGCTGCCTAGTAAAATAGAGGTGCGCCCTTCGCAACCTCCAAAAAAATAAATAATTACTCAAAAAAAAATCTTAAAGCAGTTCGAGATTCGAGCTGCTTTTTTCTTAAATCTTATTGAATTTCCTCCCTTTTAAAGACAAGATTATTTTACAATAAATTATAATTAGAAAACCATATATTCCCTTCAAATTCACTAACTTATACTTTTAATCTGTGGGGCTTATGAAGGAGAAAATTACTTATATCGCATTAATTTTATTGTTATCTCTTACTTCTTGCAATAAATTGTCGGCACCGGGACAGGAGAAGCAATTTGATGATAAATCCTATGTTAGGTTATTTTTCAATTCTGAAGAAGAATGTTTGGAAGCCCAACCCCCGGACTTTTTCATCAATTGCCATCAACAAGTCGATTTTTTAAAAAACAATGAAGTAGAGATTATGCTAACCGATGTCATTTGGAGAGGCACCTATGAAGTGGTAAACAAAAAAATCATTATTTCTATGGAACCAAATTTTGAGGTTCGATCCGGAGTAATAATTTTTGAGGTGAAAAATAACACTCTTCTTATTAAATCAGATGACAAGACAGAATGGAGGAAAATGAAGGGAAATTCTATCTGGAATTAGACTTCTACGATCATTTTACCCTTTTTCTTGCCTTCAAAAAGATCCAGGAAGGCCTGGGGTGTATTTTCAAACCCTTTTTTTATTGTTTCCTCATACTTCAACTTTCCTTCTCCCAACCAAGTTGCGAGTTGATTAATAGCCGGGCCAAAATCCTTGACGTGATTTCTTACCAGAAACCCTTGCATTAAGGCACTTTTCTTTATGAGAATACCTTCTACCCTTGGACCGGTGGGCATTTCTTCTTTGTTGTAAAGTGAAATCGCCCCACAATTGATAATACGGGCAAAGTCATTTATATTTTGCATTACAGCATCCAGGATTTCACCTCCAACATTATCATAATAAACATCTATACCATCGGGACATTTTTCTGCCAGAGCCTTTTTCATATTTGAAGTGGTTTTATAATTAATTCCCCCATCAAATCCGAATTTGTCTGTAATCTGTTTGATTTTTTCATCGCTACCAGCGATTCCTATCACTTTACATCCTTTGATTTTTCCGATCTGTCCTGCCACGCTTCCAACAGCCCCCGCAGCACCGGAAACTACCATTGTTTCTCCTGGTTTTAGGTCAGCTATTTTATCCAGGGCAATGTAAGCAGTAAGCCCTGTTAAGCCAAGAATCCCTAAATATGCTGAAAGCGGTGCCTTTTCCTTATTTATTTTATTAAGTCCTTTTCCCTGGGAAATTTGAAACTCCTTCCATTGAAGCATTCCGCTTACAAATTCTCCTTCCTTAAAATTGGGACTATTGGATTTTACAACTTCAGCAACAATCATTGATTCCAGGGGCTTTCCTACATCAAAAGGAGAAATATACGATTCTTCATCGCGCATTCTTCCTCGCAAATAAGGATCTACAGAGATATATTTAGATTTAAGCAATAATTCCCCAGCTCCCGGTTCGGGTTTTTGATCATCAGTTATTTCAAAATTTTTCAGGCTGGGCGTGCCTTTTGGTCTGGATTTCAGAAGTATTGTTTTATTCATAGGTGCGGTAATTAAACGTAAAGGATTAATTTAATGCCAATATGAGATTTGAGCAAGCTTTTATTGCTAATTAATACTTAAAAATTCCATTAGTTAAATCAAATGAAATGATACCTCTTAAGTTTTAAATTGCTTGTACTTTTGCCTCGAAAATCAACGCTAGCTTGAATAGAATAAAGAACTATTTTGAAGATCTTCTCAAGTTTTTCCGCAGTCCGGACTTTTCCAAGGCGGTGATACTGAGTATTGCAATAAGTTTACCCATTGCTGTTTTTAGTTATCTGGGTAATTATGAAATTGGTGTAGCCCTGGCTATAGGAGCTCTGCTGAGTTCTCCCAGCGATATTCAGGGAAGTTTTAGCCATAAGATTATCGGTGTATTTCTGGCAGCAATTCTGGCCGGTATGGTTTCGCTATTTTTTGGTTATGCTTCAGTGAAAATATGGATATTATTGCCGGTTTTGGCCCTTTTGGTTTTTGGAATCGCATATCTGGCGGTTTTTGGTTTCAGGGCTTCCCTTGTTGCTTTTTCGGGATTGTTTGCCATAGTGTTAAGTTTCGCCAACATTTCTACTGCCCTTGAAATTTGGGAACGTGCACTATTAATAGTTTTAGGCGGCTTATGGTATTTATTATTAAGTGTCTTCTGGCATTATCTAAATCCAAAAAGAGCTACTGAACAACTTTTGGCTCAAGCGTTGGAGCTTACTGGCCTGTATTTAAAAACTCGTGCGCAATTATTAACCGAAACCGAAAAAAGAGAAAGCCTGAAAAAAGAACTCTTCAGGATACAAGGGGAACTAAATGAGAAACACGAAAGTTTAAGGGATACCCTTATAAGGTCCAGATTAAATTTCGGGAATTCTAATTATGCCCGGAAAAGGCTGCTCATATTTATTGAACTGGTGGATATACTGGAACTGGCTATTGCTAATCCGGTAGATTATGATAAAATGGAGGAAGTTTTCGGGAAAAAATCGAAGATGCCACAAAAGTTAAGTTCACTTGTGGATAGTCTGGCGCTTCAGTTAGACGAAATCGCTATCTCGCTTCAGAAAAATTCTAATTATACCCAAAAGGAAATCCGGGATAATCTTGAGAAAATTGAAACCGGGTTTAGTGCTTTCAGAAAAAACCTTGATTCTAATGACATTAAAGAGCATATGTTCCTGCTTCAGAATCTTTTTGATTACCTGGAGAGGCAAGCTCAAAAAATAAATACTATTGTCAGGATTCTGTATAACCTGGAAGACAGAAAAAGGGTTTTTCCGAAGAAAAATGAGGTTCTGAAATTCATTACGCCACAGGATTACGATCCCAAAATATTGCTTGAAAATTTAAATTTAGATTCTACGATTTTCAGACATTCTTTACGACTGGCAGTGGTGGTGGTGGTAGGATTTTCAATTGGAGCTTATTTCTCCCTGGATAATGCCTACTGGATTCTCTTAACTATTATTGTAATAATGAGGCCCAATTACGGCCTTACGAAAGAACGCTCAAAACAAAGGATTATTGGTACGCTTATAGGAGGTGCTATTGCTATTGGGATCGTCTTTTTTGTAAAGAACCAGATCGTTTATGCTATTTTGGGCTTGCTTTCTCTAACCCTGGCTTTTTCCCTGGTTCAGAGAAATTACAAAACGGCGGCGGTATTTATCACATTAAGTATAGTTTTTATTTATTCTTTATTACAACCAGATGTTTACAATGTAATTCAGTATAGGATTATTGATACTCTGGTAGGTGCTGGCCTTGCTGCGTTGGGTAACCTGGTGTTATGGCCGGCCTGGGAAGTTAAAGGGATTAAAAATGTTATGCTGAAAAGCATTGAGGCCAATAAAATTTATCTTGAAGAAATAGCGAGGTTTTATAAGGTTAAAGGAGACTTGCCGGTTTCCTATAAGCTTGCCAGAAAGAATGCTTTCCTTGAAACCGGAAACCTTAATATAGCCTTTCAACGGATGACTCAGGAGCCAAGATCCAAACAGAAAGAAATAAGTGGTGTTTATGAGATCATAGGGATCAATCAAACTTTTCTGGCAGCTCTGGCCTCCCTGGGAACATACATCAGGAACCATAAAACTACCAGTGCTTCAGTGCACTTTGATATCTTGGTACAACACACGCTTCAAAATTTAAGGAATACTAAAAATGTCCTTTCTGAACAAGAAATAAAAAGGCTACCCGATCAGGAAAATACCCTTAGAGCAGGGAAAGCCCTAAACAGTAATTTCGAAAACTTATTGCAGAGGAGTGAAGCTCGAATAGAAGATAGAAATTCTCAAGCAGGTGAAAATCTCCAGGAGCAACTCCGGGAAGCACATTTGGTTATCAATCAATTAAACTGGCTTTTGGAACTTTCGGAAAAACTACAAAAGAACATCACAAAAACACGACTTTACTAAGTATTCTTTTTTCGCTATAAGGAGTATTCATAACTTTGCAGCGAATGAAATATCTGTTTCTTTTTGCCTTATTTATAACCACTTCTCAGGCTTTTTCTCAATTAGGATTTTGTGAGGGCAGCAAGGGAGATCCCATTTTTCATGAAACCTTCAACGGGGGTGGACCTTTGCCACCAAACACTACCACTTATACTTTTGTAGATGGTCACGACCCCAATGATGGTGAGTATACCGTATCTGATGAAATTGGAACGGAAATAGGTGGTTGGTTTACTTACCTGCCAAACACTACAATTTCAAATGGGAATGCGCTTATTGTAAATGCCAGTATTACTGCAGGCCAGTTTTATGAATACCGGGTTTCCGGCCTGTGTGAAAACACCAGCTATGAATTTTCTGCCTTTCTTATGAATATTTTGAGCCCCACCAGTATATGTGAGGGTGGACACATCCCGATAAATGTAAAGTTCCAGATTTGGGATCAAACAGATACAGAAATACTCGCTGAAGGAAGTACAGGTGATATTCAAACTAAGAATTCTCCCCAATGGGAAGAATATGCCCTTACCTTTAAGAGTGAACCGGGACAGGCTTCGGTTATTTTAAGGATGTATAATAATTCTGATGGTGGCTGCGGAAATGACCTGGCCATAGACGATATTATTTTCAGGTCTTGTGGTGATTTGACTGAAATCTCTACCCCCATGGTAGATGCTTCAGAATTAAACCTATGTGAAGAAAATGCACCTATCAGTCTTGATCTTACTGCAACTCCGGATTTTTCAGCCTATGACGACCATTATTTTCAATGGCAGGAAAGTACGAATAATGACGACTGGGACGATATTCCCGGTGAAATCAGTGATGAATACACAACACCGCAGCTCAGCAGCTCTCGATATTACCGGGTAAAGGTAGCCGAAGATCCGGTGAATCTCGCTAATAATTTGTGCAGTACAGTTTCTGAACCATTCTTAATAAATATAGTTGAAACCCCTAAAGCTCCGGTTAGTAACGGAGATAAAACAATTTGTAGTAACGAAGAAATCCCCTCGCTTAGCGTGGAAATCGAGGATGATGAAACTGTGAATTGGTATGCATCAGAAATCGGTGCAGACCTTTTGCTTGAAAACTCAGAAAATTTCACTCCGGAAGATGGGGGAATCTATTATGCTGAAGCGGTTAAACCCGGTTTTGAGTGCGCTGCCAGCAAACGTACTCCCGTAGAATTGGAAATTTATGAGGTGCCGTTAGCAGAGGATGAAAAGCTTCAGATCTGTGAGCAGGGAGAACTGGAACTTGATGCCGGGGTTGATGTTTCGCTTTATAATTGGAGTACAGGGGAGACTACCAGGAAGATAAGTGTTAATACGCCTGGAAATTACAGGGTGGACCTTATTAATTCCAATGGGTGTTCGGCTATAAAGAATATTGAAGTTACGGCAGTAGATTTAGTAGGTATAGAAGATATAATTTCAGATGAAAGAAAGCTTATTATTAAACCTATGGTAAATGGCGAATTTGAATATTCCATTGACGGAAATATTTTTCAGGAATCCAATGAATTTAATTTATCGGGTGGGGTTTATACTGTTTATATGAGAGATAAGGCGGGCTGTGAAACTATTTCGCAGGACTTCCCTCATCTTGTATTTCCGAAGTTCATCACCCCAAATGGTGATGGCTACAATGATAGTTTTAGAGTAAAAGGCCTTGAGTTTTTTAGCAAGTCAAGGATACGTATTTACGACCGATATGGGAAGTTGCTAAAATCGGGAAATGGCCAAAACTTCAGTTGGGACGGAAGACTGGATGGTCGTGAGCTTCCGTCAACCGATTACTGGTATGAAATAAAGATTGAGAATTTCCCGGTGCAAAAAGGACATTTCAGTCTTATACGCTAATTGTTTTAATCCGCTGATTATTAAACGCCACTAAAGTCATTATGCCGATAATCATCAGCATAATATAGCTGAAGTCTATATTTAAATCCAAAAGGAACCCTACCAGAAGAGGGCCCAGGGCGGTACTAATAACCATAAACATTGTGAAGACACTCCTTATAGCTCCCATTCTCTCTGTTCCGTACATTTCAGCAATAAGGGAAGTTTGCACGGTGCCAGACATACCAACCGTTATTCCCGCAAGTATGAGAAAAATAAATGCACCCATTATACTTTCCATAAACGCGAAGGGTATAAGGCCAATTATTATGGGAATTAAAAACCAGCGAAACATTTTTCTGGCGGTGAATTTATCAACCCACATTCCGCCGAAAATAGAAAACAGTAGTCTGGTGATTGCGTAAACGGTAAAGAAGCTGGCGTACAATTGCACCGACCAACCTTTATTTTCAACAAAAACATATTGGTAGAAAAAGATCGCGGTAATAGAAAAACTCAGAATAAAACTCGCAGGCATCATTATGCCAAATCTCTTTTCAAAAACCACGCTTTTATAATCTTTAAGCAGGGTCCAGGTTGATGGTCTTTTTTGCGTAGAAAGCTGTTTGTCGAATTCACTTAGATCGGTAAAACGCAACCTGATAAGATAAAGCAATAAGCCTATTCCACTTGCAATGGTAGCTATGCGCCAGTCGAACCAGGAAATCAATAACGCGATAATTAGCGGAAAGATGCCTTCTCCAATTGAATAGCCAAGAGAGGAAATGCTCAAGGCCTTACCACGGTTCTTATCGAAATATTTCGAAATTATTGTCATACTAATATGACTTAGCAATCCTTGTCCCATTAGCCTTAATCCCATTAATGCTATAAAGAGTAGAAAGATGTTGAAGGAAAAACCTAAAAGAATTGCCGATAGAGCAAGGCCCAGAACCGTGTATGCGGTAACTTTTTTGGCCGGTTTATGGTCTACAGTATGTCCTACAGTGAGCATTATTATGGAAGCCGCCACGGTGCATCCGGCATAAATGGCTCCGAATGAACCTTCGGTTAACCTGAAGTCTCTGATAATTTCCGGAACATAAAGGGAAATGAGAAAGGTTTGTCCAAAACTGGAAAGAAAGGTTAATAACCAACCAAAACTTACTTTTTTAAAATGTTCTTTTGCGAAATAGTAAAACTCCTTCAAATCCAGTTTAATTAAAGTTAGTCCGTCAAAGGTAAAATCTATAATTCAAAGTTTATTATTATTTCCAGCATTTTCAAAACCCCTTCCGGGCTCTTTTAAGTATTTAAGGAAAAATCAAGAAAATTTGTTTTTCTATTGATTACTTTTGAAATAGTGCTTAACAATCAATTATTATTTAAATGATAGAAAAAAAGGTAATTGCCGATATTCAGAAGCAAAAGCGACTTCCCAACTTAAAGTTATGTATTAAGGAAAAAACCGAAGCTTTCGTCGATAAGCTCTTTTACACCCTTTTTGATGCAGATACCCGGGTGGAGGATAATATTGAGCAACTGGAAAAGGATTTTTCTGAATTGGCTGAACTCGTATGCTGGCAACCGAATAAATCCTGTCACGAGATTTGGTGTGGTTACCTGAGACTTCTTCCGGAAATCTTAACAAAATTGAATAAGGATGCCAGTGCTATATCCCAAAATGACCCCGCTGCAAATTCTGTTGAAGAGGTATATCTATCTTACCCTGGATTCTTTGCCATTGCCATCTACCGGTTAAGCCATGAATTTTATAAGATTGGCTTCCCGCTGGTCCCAAGATTAATGACCGAGTGTGCACACACCCTAACCGGAACAGATATTAACCCCGGTGCTGAAATTGGAGTTCCCTTCTTTATAGACCACGCAACAGGAGTTGTGATAGGGGAGACAGCCGTAATAAAAAACAATGTAAAGATTTATCAGGGAGTCACTCTTGGAGCTCTTTATGTAGACAGGAATTTGAGGGATACCAAAAGACATCCTACCATTGAAAATAATGTGACCATTTACGCTAATGCCACCATTCTAGGAGGAGAGACGGTAGTTGGGGCGAATAGTATGATTGGGGGGAATGTGTGGTTAACAAAATCGGTTCCGGAGAATTCTATAGTCACCCATAATCCGCAGATTAACATTAAAAACAGCATGGAATAATATGAATGATTCTATATTAAATCTAATAGGAAATACTCCCCTGGTAAAAGCCAATAGATTAGTTAAAAACCCCAATGTTCAGCTTTATTTTAAGCTTGAGAGCCAGAATCCTGGCGGAAGTGTGAAGGATCGGGCTGCTTACAATATGATCAAAAGCGCCTTGGAGAGAGGTGAAATTAACAAGGATACCAGGTTAATTGAACCTACAAGTGGAAATACAGGAATAGCCCTTGCAATGATCGCGGGTATTTTTCATCTGAATTTAGAACTTGTAATGCCAGAGAATTCCACTGTAGAACGGGTGCAAACGATGAGAGCCTATGGAGCGACCGTAACTTTAACAGATGCTGAAGGAGGTATTGAGGGAGCCCGTGATTATGCCGAAGCCAAGCTAAAAGATGGGGATCATTATATGTTCAATCAATTCGCAAATGACGATAACTGGAAAGCCCATTATAACAGTACGGGTCCGGAAATCTGGAACGACACCCATCATAAGATAACTCATTTTGTTTCATCAATGGGGACCACTGGTACCATTATGGGAACTTCAACCTATTTAAAAGAAAAGAATAAGGATATTCAAATTGTTGGGGTGCAACCTACCGATGAATCCAGGATTCCGGGAATTCGGAAATGGAAAGAAGAATATCTCCCTAAAATATTTAAAAAAGAGAAAGTAGATCGTATTCTGGAAGTTAGTGAAGAGGAGGCAAAATTAACAACTATAAAACTTGCCCGCCAGGAAGGTATTTTTGCTGGGATGAGTAGTGGTGGAGCGGCTGCAGCGGCAGTTCGCTTATGTGAAGAATTAGAAAGTGGCTTGGTGGTAAGTATAATTTGTGATCGTGGAGATCGCTATTTATCATCTGATCTTTTTGACGTATAAAAAACACGGCCTAACCAAAGGCCGTGTTCTCTTCTGAAAAACTAAAACTACATTGCTGCGATTTTACCCATTCCTGATTTATCCAGGTTCACCTTGATATTTTTGCTTTTAGACCCGTTTCTAAGTTTAATTTTATAGAACTCCTTATCCAAAACCCAACTATTCCTGGAAGACGCAATATGCTTATTTCCTACAATCGAGTAATTTGGATTTTGTTTTAGTATACTTACTGTTGTCTCATAAGGCATTTTTACATTTTTAAAAACCTGGTGACTGGTTAAAAGCTCACCTTGTTCATTAAATTTTACCTTTAGGTCTCCTTTGTTGGTCTTAAAGGACACTTCGTAAATATCATAATCGGAGTCTCGGTTGGCAGCGATAAATTTTTGAATATCAAAATTTTCACGTACAAACCTTAGAGGGCTTTCATTAAAGTGCCCGGTGTATTTCTCTGGAATACTCACAGTTAATGCATGTGAATCGGGATCCAATTTGAGTGCTTCGGAGCTTAGCTCCATTGTTACTTCATCCAAACGGATGACTTTTTGTGCATAGCTGGAGAATACAATCCCCATAAATACTATGCTGAAAATTAACTTTTTCATGACAGTATATTTTTTAGATTCATGTAAAGATATCGCAGGTGTAAAAGAAGAAATACTACGTAAGTAGCACTAAATCAATATTATATAATATTTAACGCTTGTTGTATTTAACCGGAAGAGTGATTTTTTTCGGCTTGCTTTAAAAGTAATTCCAGGTTTTTGATTTCAACTTTTTTCCGACTAATTTTTAGAATACCATCTTTTTTAAATTGCTGCAGATGCCTGTTCACCACAGCACGTGTAGAACCAATAAGATTAGCCAGTTCGTCATTGGAAAGATCATTAATCAGTTCGAGTTTGTTTGACTTCTTGTTAATATTTGTCAATATTAATCTAGCCAGCCGACTGGAAATATCTGCCAGCACAACGTTTGAAGTGTACTCCTCGAGAATACGGATTTGTCTGCCCAAATATGGCAAAAGCGATTTATTGATCTGGGGAAATTTCACAATCCATTCCCGCATAGTTTCAATGGGAACAGATAGAAGGGTAGCTTCATCTAAGGTTTCATAAAAAACTCTGTGTTCACAGTTTTCAAGAAGGCATAATATATCGAATACATCATTTTTTTTTAGAAGAAACAAAGTGAGTTCTCTGGCACTTTCGGGATCTACCCGGTAAATTTTAACCCGTCCTTCCGCGATTATGTAAAACTTGAAGAGGGTTGGTGTTTTGGTGATATTACAGGTGTTTTTAGGCCATACCTCTTCCTGAAATGAAGTTAAAAAACCCTGTAGTTTTTCTTCCTCCAAGTCTTTGAATAATATATTTTCCCTTAATAAATCTATATAATTTTCCCCTATCATAAAATAGATTTTATGTTTATGTGATTTCAGAAAACAAGGGGGGAGTGAGGAATTTTCAATTTGAGGTGAACGAAGATATTTCTATAAAAATATAAAAAAGGAAAATTCAATTTTTTATTTCCTACATAAATATTTTCCTAAACTTAAGAAATCAGCTATTTTTGCAAAATTGGAGTTATTAAAAGATACTATGGAGGTTGAAACATTCGGAATTGAAGACAAAAGAGTAGATAAGCAATTATATGATTACCAGCAGGAAGACATTAAAAAAATCTTCAAGGTAATCGATGAACACCCTGAACATTATAATTTGCTTTATCAGTTACCTACCGGCGGAGGAAAGACCGTGATTTTTTCCCAAATGGTGAGGGAATACATTCAGCGTACCCAAAAGAAGGTATTGATTCTTACCCACCGAATTGAATTGTGTAAGCAAACCTCAACAATGCTTACCGACTTTGGAGTGCGTAATAAGATAATTAATAGTAAGGTAAAGGAGCTACCCGATCAGGAAGATTATATGTGTTTTGTCGCGATGGTAGAAACGCTTAATAACCGCCTAAATGATGAGAAGCTCGAGATAGAGGATATCGGGATGGTTATTATCGATGAGGCCCATTACAATTCCTTCAGAAAACTATTCAAATTTTTTGAAAAATGTTTTATTCTTGGGGTGACAGCGACTCCATTAAGCTCCAATATCAAATTACCAATGAAGGATAATTACCGGGAACTAATCGTAGGGGATTCAATTGCCTCTCTTATTGATAAAGGCTTTCTTGCCAAAGCAAATACCTACAGTTATAATGTTGGTTTAACCAGTTTAAAGGTGGGAATGAACGGGGATTACACGGTAAAATCTTCTGAAGAACTTTATACAAATTACAGCATGCAGGAGAAGCTCCTGAATGCTTATTACGATAAATCCAGAGGTAAGAAAACCCTGATCTTCAATAACGGTATCAATACTTCTATTGAAGTTTATGAGACTTTTAAAAACGCGGGACTTCCTATACGTCACCTGGATAACACCACCGGGAAACAGGACCGTAAAGACATTCTAAAATGGTTTAAACATACTCCCGGAGCCATTGTTACTTCGGTAAGTATCTTAACTACTGGTTTTGATGAACCTACCGTAGAAACTATTATTTTAAACAGAGCCACAAAATCGCTTACGCTGTATTTTCAAATGATTGGTAGGGGCTCAAGAATCCTACCCGGCAAATCTGAATTTTCAGTTTTAGACTTGGGGAATAATCTTTCCCGTTTTGGGGAATGGAGTGCCCCGGTAGACTGGCGACAAATATTCAGAGCTCCCGATTTCTATTTTGAAAATCTGCTTAGTGATGAGGAGATCGAAAGAGAGTTCAAATATGAAATGCCTCCGGAAATAAGAGAGAAATTCGCCAAAACTGAAGATGTAGGCTTTGATGTGGAAGCTGCCTATGATAAAGTAATTAAACAGGGACTTAGGTCCAAAGCCGTCCTGGAATGGTCTATGGAGCAACACGTGAAAATGTGTGTCGAGAACAGCGAAGATGTATTCGACGCCAGACTGCTTATAAAGGAGTTGAAAGATGACATATCGTCTAGGATTAAACAGTATTCTTACTGCATAAGTAAGAGCACTCAAAACTACAGGGACTGGCTGGAAGAAGATTATTCACGAAAACTAAGATTGGCTATCAATAAAGAGTTTTAATGCTGTAAAAAATATAAGATTGAGCCGGAAAGATTTTCTTCCGGCTTTTTTATTTATTCCTCTTCTGCATCCACCGATTTTAAATCCTGTTCTACGAATTCTCTTTCCCTAACTGAGCCTCCGGCCACAATTGCTGCAGCGATTATTACAAGATTTTTAATGATGTATTGTCCTTCGGTTGTGAGCACAAAAGGAAATTCTTCAAAACTTAATTCTGGTAAAATCACCAAAGGCAGGAATGTTCCGGGGATTTGAAGAAATAGTAAAACCACGGCTATTCTTAATGTTTTTCTGAAAAGCATTAGCAAACCTATTAGCACCTCCCATATTCCAAGAATGGGGATGAATATTTCAGGATCAAACCAGAATACTGTGGCCGCGATTAGTTCCTGGGCGGGGCTGTCAAACACTACCTTTAGAGCCCCAAACCAAATAAAAACAACAGCGATGGAAATCCTAAGCAAGGGTTTGCCATATTTGTACATCCATCGGGTAACCTTGTAATCTATCTTTCCTAACTTCTGAGTTTTATCTACTTCCATTTCTTCATTTTAGCTGAATAACAAGTTGAAAAAAATATTTCAACTTGTTGATATTCAGGTTCAATTATAGGATTTATTTAACAGCGCCAAATTCCTGATCTACACTTTATTTAGGAAATTTATGGAAACCATCTAAAATATACAATTATGAAAAAATCAGAAAAAAAGAATGAAAACCCCAACAAAAAATCACAGGATCTGGATCGAAATAGAGAATACGGAACTGACCAATTTCTTACAACCAACCAGGGGGTTAGAATAAATGACGACCAAAACTCCCTTAAGGCGGGGAACCGTGGGGCAAGCCTGTTGGAAGATTTTATTTTACGTGAAAAGATCACCCATTTTGATCATGAACGTATCCCGGAACGTATAGTACACGCCAGGGGATCTGCTGCGCACGGGTATTTTCAGGTTTATGAATCTATGGAGAAGTATACCAAAGCTGGATTTCTTCAGGATCCAAACAGAAAAACCCCGGTTTTTGTACGATTTTCTACCGTGGCAGGTTTTAAAGGCTCTACCGATCTCGCTCGTGATGTTCGTGGTTTTGCCGTAAAATTTTATACGGAAGAAGGGAATTATGATTTGGTAGGAAATAACATTCCGGTGTTTTTTATTCAGGATGCCATCAAATTTCCTGACCTGATCCACGCGGTAAAACCAGAACCTCACAATGAAATTCCGCAAGCAGCTTCAGCACACGATACTTTTTGGGATTTTGTCTCTTTAATGCCGGAATCTACCCATATGTTAATGTGGGCCATGAGCGACAGAGCAATCCCAAGAAGTCTTAGGATGATGGAGGGCTTTGGAATCCATAGCTTCAGGTTTGTGAATGCTAAAGGAGAATCTACTTTCGTTAAATTCCATTGGAAACCCTTGTTGGGAACACACGGAGTGACCTGGGACGAAGCACAGAAAATTTCAGGAAACGATTCCGACTTTCACAGACGGGATCTTTGGGAGGCGATAGAGAATGGCGAATATCCGGAATGGGAATTTGGCGTACAGTTAATTGCTGAAGAGGATGAGCATAAATTTGATTTTGACATTCTTGATCCTACCAAACTTGTACCTGAAGAATTAGTGCCCGTAAAACGAATTGGGAAAATGGTCTTAAACCGAAATCCCGATAATTTCTTTGCCGAGACCGAGCAGGTGGCTTTTCACCCAGGGCATATAGTTCCGGGAATAGATTTCACCAATGATCCATTATTACAAGGTCGTTTGTTTTCCTATACCGATACTCAACTGAAGCGCCTCGGAGGTCCGAATTTTCATGAAATTCCTATAAATCGTCCTATAGCGCCAATGCACAACAATCAGCGCGACGGGCATATGAGACAGGAGATCAATAAAGGAAAAACAAGTTACCAGCCTAACTCTCTGGCGAATGGTTGTCCGTTTCAGGCTAAGATAGCCGAAGGTGGTTTTGATTCTTACCCGGAGAAAATTGACGCCAAAAAGGTGAGGGAGCGCAGTGCAAGTTTCCGTGATCATTTTAGCCAGGCAACTTTATTTTTTAATAGCCAAACTCCGGTCGAACAGCAACATATTATAGATGCTTTTAGCTTTGAACTTGGGAAGGTTGAAGTTAAGGAAATAAGAGTGCGTATGCTGGCAACCTTGAATGAAGTCGATAAGAAATTAGCCAAATCTGTGGCGGATAACCTTGGAGTGAAAGTACCGAAACCGCCGAAACAATTCAACCATGGAGTGCCAGCCGATTTTAATAAAGATCGCTATGAACCTACAAAAAGCAACCCATCTGTAAAAAGCGATAAAGCTTTAAGCATGATGCATACCGGGTTTGGAAATATAAGTACCCGTCACGTTGCTTTCTTATGCGCCGATGGAGTTGATGGCAAATCGGTTGAAACGATGAAAAAAGCTTTGGAAAAGAAGGGAGCGATGGTCAAAATTCTTGGTCCCAACAGTGGGGAAGTTAAAACCGCCGATGGAAAAACAATTCCTGTAGATCAAAGTTACAGAACTTCTGCTTCAGTGGTATTTGACGCCTTTTATGTACCTGCCGGAAAAAGTCAGCAGGCTTTAAAAAAGCAACCTAAGGCTATTCATATCTTAAATGAAGGATATAAACATTGTAAAGCTATCGCTGCCGATAAAGAAAGTACACTATTGGAAGAAACACATTATTGGAAGATAATTGACAAGAAAAATCTTCAGGAAAATGGTGTTATTTTTAGCGATGGAAAATCTATTGATACCAAGGCTTTTGTTGAAGCGATAGGGAAACATCGTTTCTGGGACCGGGAAAAATCAGACGATATTCCTGCATAAGTTTGAAGGTGATTTATTAATTAAAGGTTTAAGGGACTTAGGCTCGTTAAACCTTTAATTGTTTTTCTTCCCTCCAAACAGTCTTTTAAAGAATCCTTTCTTCTCTTTCTTTTCCTCCTGTTTTTCGGTGCGTTTATTTCGTTCATCGTTCTGATCATTTTTGCCAAACAAGCGTTTAAAGAAACCGTCACGTTTTTCAGGTTTGCAATCCATCATCTCGATCACTTCAGCTGAAACCGGGAAACGCGCCTGGGTCACTTCTTTAAACTGAGGTTCTGCATTCATTTTTTGCATCAGCTTTCCGAAGACCGGCAAGGCAGAATTTGCACCCTGGCCTATAGAGGTATTGCTGAACCCAATTCGATGATCATCACTTCCCACCCAGGTTACGGTTACCAGGTTTGGAGTCATCCCAACAAACCATCCGTCTTTATTGTTTTGAGTCGTTCCGGTTTTTCCAGCAATATCGTTCCTTAGTCCGTAGGTATTTCTTAGACGGTATGCCGTGCCTTCATTAACTGTAGCTTTCATCATTTCTACCATCACCTGCCTGTTGGTTTCTGAGAGGGCAGGGGAAGTGCCGTTAGTAGGTTTAAATTCGGCTAAGAGGTTTCCATTGCCATCTTCTATTTTGGTGATATAAAAAGGCTCACTATAATTCCCGTCATTAACAAAAGGGGTGAAAGCAGTAGTAAGTTCCGCCAAACTCATTGAAGCCGTACCCAGAGCAATGGAAGGCACCGAAGGAATTTCAGACTCGATTCCCATTCTCCTGGCCTGATTGATGACATTGCCAATCCCAGCCTCCATTAATACCTTCACGGCGATGGTGTTCATAGACTGGCTCAGGGCTTCTTTCATATTATAATTCATATGAGGATCGTCCTCATCACTTCCGGAATTAGATGGTGTCCATCCGCCTTCATAAGTTACTTCCCGGGCAGAGAAGTAGGTGCAAGGCTCAATCCCGTTTTCCAGGGCTGCCGAATATACTATAGGCTTAAAAGTGGAACCTACCTGTCGCTTACTTTGTGAAACGTGATCGTATTGAAAATAACGGTAGTCAATGCCGCCCACCCAGGCCTGAACAGCTCCGGTACCGGGTTCTACCGCTAGCATCCCCGAATTTAAAAACTTGAGATAATGCTCAATACTGTCTTTAACGCTGGCAGTTTTGGTGATAGAGCCATTATATTCAAAAAGTTCCATTGGTTGAGTTTTATCCAGCTCAGCCATAATTTCTTCTTCAGATAAACCTTCATTTTCGAGGGTTTTATAGGGCCTGGATCTCTTTATCGCGTCTTCCAGGATCTTAGGATTACGTTTCCAGGGTGTCGCCTTCCCGTAGGACTTTTCGTGTTGTTCCTGTAAAGCTGCCATATGTTCCTGCATCGATTCCTCGGCCAGTTCCTGCATTCTATAATTTAATGTGGTATGTACAATGAGTCCATCGCGGTATATGTTATATTTTTTCCCATCTTTATTTTTTAGCGTATCCAGAACCTTGCTAACATCTTTGCGAACCTGCTCTCTAAAATATGGGGCCAGTCCCTTGTCGTGGCCGTAATTTTTATAATTCAGGACCAGTTCTGTTTCCTGGGCTTCTTTTTCTTTTTCTTCTGAAATGAAACCATACTTTTCCATTTGTGAAAGCACTACGTTTCGTCTTTGTTTGCTGCGTTCAGGGAAGATGCGCGGATTGTAATAATGTGAAGCTTTAAGCATTCCCACCAAGACAGCTGATTCTTCTACGTTTAATTCTGAAGTATGTTTTCCGAAAAATTTCATCGAGGCACTCTCAATCCCAAAAGTATTATCACTAAACGGAACGGTATTAAAATATAGCCTGATGATATCTTCTTTATCATACGTTTTCTCCAGTCTATTGGCGATCACAACCTCCTGAAATTTATTCACTACAATTCCCAGAAATCCATAATCCTTTCTTCCGTAGATATTCTTGGCGAGTTGAAGCGTGATGGTGCTGCCACCTCCCGCAGATTCGTCCTGAAGTAAAATAGATTTAAAAAACACCCGCATGAGGCTTCGGGAATCAATCCCGCTATGATTATAGAAGCGAACGTCTTCAGTAGCGATAAGAGCATCTATTAAATGCTGGGGAAATTCTTCATATTTTACCGGCTGCCTGTCATGAATAAAAAATTTTCCTATCAATTCGCCTTCCGAAGAAAGCACCTGAGTGGCACGACTTTGCTGTAGTTCGCTTAATTCTTTGGAAGAGGGAAGTTTGCCCCAGGCACCAAAATAAATACTTGCAAAAAACAGGATCCCGAGTGCAACTAAACTTCCAATTATAATTAAACCCAATTTAAGTTTGGGTGAGTTTTTAATCTTTAATAACAACGACATAGGTTAAATTAACTGCTACAAATTAACGAAGACTTGAAAAGAGTAGTTCACTATTTATGCCAACTTTAAGGTTTACACAAGGAGATTAAAAAAGCCGGTCACAAATTAAATTGTGCCGGCTAATTGAGGGCAAAGTTCATAAGGCTTGGTTTTATGGTTCTATGGCAAAATTTTTATGTTGATTAAAAGATGATGCAAAATGGTTGTTTTTAATTACACGGAAATGCTTCCGGCGTTTTAAGAACCCTGCCTTACGTACCTCAATTTCCATAATCAAATTCTCCAGGGTTTTCATAATTTAAAGTTTAAAGGGTTGAATAATTAAATTGAATGACGTCTATGGTTGTCCCAGCTGCTTCGGCTGTTTTGTTTCTCGGTGTTTAAAAATGCTCTGCGGCTAATCTTTGAAGTTTTCATGATACTTAATTTATATGGTTGAACAATTAATTTGAATAACGTCTTTGGTTATCCCAGCGGTTTCGGCTGTTTTGTTTCTCGGTGTTTAAAAATGTTCTGCGATGGATTTTTGAAGGTTTCATAATACTTGTTTTTAAGGTTGATAAATTAACGTAAATAACGTCTATAGTTGTCCCAGCTGCTTCGGCTGTTCGTTTTCTCGGTGTTTAAAAATGCTCTGCGGCTAATCTTTGAAGTTTTCATGATACTTAATTTATATGGTTGAACAATTAATTTGAATAACGTCTTTGGTTATCCCAGCTGCTACGGCTGTTTGTTTTCTCGGTGTTTAAAAATGCTATTCTGGTGATCTTGAAAGTTTTCATCGTTTAAAAGTTTTATTGTTTACTTAATAGACTTAGGTTTAATTGGTTTGTTACAGTACTATGTATAAAACAGTAGTATATTAACATATTTTTAACTATTAGACTGATTTTCAATAGCAAAAGAATGGAGGGTAGGGACAGATTTAAATAAAAAATGCGAACCCATCGGTTCGCATTTTTCTATAAATAAGAAGTGAATGGTGTATTAACTCTTCTGAATGTCTTCAGAAACAGCTTGTACTTCATCTAAAACCCTAAGCAGGTTTTCTCCCCATAGTTTTGTGATTTCTTCCTCGGTATAGCCTCTTTTAACGAGTTCGGCAGTTACGTTAAGGGTTTCTGAGGCATCCTGCCAGCCTTCAATGCCGCCGCCGCCATCAAAATCAGAACTAATGCCAACGTGGTCTATTCCTATTAGGTCAACCATATAATCTATGTGGTCTACAAAATCGCTAACGGCGACTGGCGGTATTTCCTCTTTAAGTTTCTCAACATCGGCCACAGCAGCGGTTCTTATTTTTTGGAATTCGGCATAATAATTATTTCTGTCGTCCTGTGACAGGTTTCTGATACTGTCTCGCTCCAGCATAGAGAAGTTCATCTCTTCGGCTTTTTTCTCATACACCTTGTTTCTGGCTTCAGAAAAAGCTTTGTTTTTTTCGGTATTTACATACCCGCTGAAAGCTACTGTTTGTACAACTCCACCGTGCTCTTTGAATAGTAATAATAATTCGTCATCTAAATTCCTGCTGTGGTCACATAGTTCCCTGGCCGAGGAATGAGAGGCGATAAGAGGCGCTTTTGAAAGCTCGAACATTTGTTTGATAGATTCCTTTGAGGGATGAGAAACGTCAATCATCATTCCGTATTTATTCATTTCACCGATAACCTCTCTTCCGAGATCACTTAAGCCGTTGTGAAGCCAATCATCATTCTCTTCCCCGGTATTCGAATCGCAAAGCTGGCTGTGACCCTGGTGAGATAGGGACATATAGCGTGCACCCAGATCATAGAATTTCTTTACGTTTTCTATATCTTCCCCAATAGGGTAACCGTTTTCTACCCCAATCATCGCCACCTTTTTACCCGAGGCGTGTATTTGCCTGACCTCTTCTGAAGTGGTGGCAAGCCCAATTTTATCAGGAGCGAGTTCATTTACCAGTTTATGGATGGCGATAAACTTCTGCATCGCATTAGTATAAGCAGCTTGAAAGCCTTCTTCATTCAACTCATCCTGACCGGTGTAAACAATAAACCAAGCGACATCTAGTCCTCCGGCTTCCATTTTCGGAAGATTCACCTGGGTGTCCAGGTTCATGGAATAGTTGTTTTCGTCAGTGAAATTATTCACGTTGATATCGGCATGGGTATCTATGGTAATAATTTTTTCCTGGATCTTTCTGGCTTCATCCAGGGTTTCCCGGTCGTAGTTTTGGGCCTGTAAACTAAAGGTGCTAAGAAGCACCATTAATGAGGTTTTAAAAATTTTCATGATAGCGTATGATTTATAATTGCTGAAAATAGGAATATTTTTTCAATAGGCATAAGATATATAGGGCCTCATTGTTAATCATTTTCGGACAATTGGTCTTTTAGATGAGGATGGATTTTTTCGGCTTGCAATTATTTTTGTATTTTCAATAGGATTTTCGGCTACATTTGGTACTCAATTTATCTTTTTAATGGAAAAATTTATTGTGGTTAACCAGTCTGAAACCTGGAACTTAGCACTTGAAAATATTCAAATAATTTCAGCTCAGGCTTATCTTACCAATCCTGATTACTCCAAAATTAAAAAAGCGAGAATATTCAATCTTTGCAAGGATTATTCATATCAATCCCGTGGGTATTATGTTTCCCTTTTAGCCGAAGCCCGGGGACACCTGGCAATTCCCACTGTAACAAATCTGGTAGATCTTCGTGAGCCAAAACTCGTAAAAATCGTTTCTGAAGAATTTGATGATCTCATTCAAAAAAGTCTGAAAAATATTAAAAACCAGGAATTCACTCTCAGTATATATTTTGGTCAAAACGTTGCTCAAAAATACCGGGAATTGAGTGCAATGTTTCACCGGCATTTTCAGATACCATTTCTACGGGTGAAATTTAATTACACCACCAAATGGAATATAAAGAATATCAAAGCAATTTCTGAAGCTGAAATCCCCGAAGATCATAAAGAAAGTATGCGGGAATTTGCGGTGCAATATTTTGCAAAAAAGCGATATGATACTCCTCGATCGGTAAAGGCCGATTATGACCTGGCAATCCTTGTTAACCCTGAAGATCCGGCACCACCAAGCAATCCTAAAGCCATTAAAAAATTCGTTGAAATTGGGGAAAAGATGGGTTTTTATGTTGAAGTGGTTTCTCCAAAAGATCTTTCCCGCTTATCGGCTTTCGATGCTTTATTTATTAGACAGAGTACCGAGGTTAACAACGAGGCATATGCCTTTGCCCGAAAGGCCCAACAGGAAGAAATTGCCATTATAGATTATCCCGAGGCGATCTTAAAATGCTGTAACAAAGTGTTTATGGCCGAGGCGCTTCAAAACGCCGGGATTCCTACGCCAAAAACGGTGATCGTTCATAAGGATAATAAAAATTCAGTACTTGAAACCACAGGGCTTCCTGTAGTTTTAAAGTCTCCTGACTCTACTTTCTCTTTTGGAGTAAAAAAAGCAACCACCGGTGAGGAATACAAGGAAATGGTAACTGCAATGTTAAAAAATTCTGATCTGGTGATCGCTCAGGAATTTATGCCTTCAGAATATGATTGGCGCATAGGAATTCTGGATGATAAACCATTCTATGCCTGCAGGTATTATATGGCAAAAGACCATTGGCAAATATATAACTGGAACGCTGCTGAAAAGGACAATCAGGATGGGAATGCCGATAGTTTACCCATTGAAGAAATACCTAAGAAAGTTCTTGATGTTGCCCTGAAATCAGCAAAAATCATGGGAAAAGGTCTTTATGGTATAGATGTTAAGGAAATCGATGGCAAGGCACTGGTTATAGAAATAAACGATAATCCCAATATTGATGTTGGAGTGGAGGATGGCTTTTACGGCGATCAGGTTTATATAGATATTCTTAGCGCGCTTAAAGGCAGGCTTGAAAAAAAATAAATATGAAGTATCATCTCTTTGAAGTTTTTGGTATTGAGCTGGAATATATGCTGGTGCGAAAGGAAAGCCTGAAAGTTAACCCGATCGTAGACCAGCTTCTCACAAAGAAAAACGGAAGCTTATCCGCTAATATTGATAATGGTAAAATTGAATGGAGCAATGAGCTGGTTGCGCATGTGCTGGAATTAAAAACCAATGGTCCTACCGCCAACCTGGAAGATCTTGATTCCCTTTTTGCTGAAAATATCCAGGAAATCAACTATTTACTGCAGGAATTTTGGACTATACTCTTGCCATCGGCTTCGCACCCTTTAATGCGGCCTAAAACAGAAACGCAGCTGTGGAAGCATAGTTATAGTAAGATCTACGCCTTATACAACCGAATATTTGACTGCAGCGGTCACGGTTGGGGCAATGTGCAAAGTATGCATATTAACCTACCATTTTATAACGATACTGAGTTTGAAAAACTACACGCAGCCGTCAGGATCCTATTGCCAATAATTCCGGGATTGAGTGCGAGCTCACCTATTTTTGAGGGAAAGACAACAGGTTTTAAGGATTCACGCCTGGAGGTTTACAAAACCAATCAGAAAGAGATCCCGCAATTGACGGGAAAAGTTATTCCGGAGCAGGTGTTCAGTAAAACCGATTATTACCAGCGAATCTTTAAACCTATTAATGCCGCTATAAAACCCTTCGATACTGAAAATATCCTTGATCATCATTTTCTCAATTCCAGGGGAGCAATCGCAAGATTTGACAGAAATGCTATTGAAATTCGTATAATAGATATTCAGGAGTGCCCGGCGGCCGATATTGCAATAGCAGTTTTAATTACTGAAAGCCTGAAGGTGCTGATAAGTGGAGAATGGATCGCTCTGGAAGAACTTAAGAAATGGCATGAAGATGATCTTTTCGAAATATTTAATTCGGTTATTCGGGATGCTGAAGAAACCAAAATTCAGAATGAAGCTTTTTTAGCGATCTTCGGAATTAAAGAAGAAGCGAGCGTTAAGCAATGCTGGGAGAAATTATACGAAAGAGTTCAATCCCAGGTTTCTGCGAAACATCAGCATACCATTGAATACATTTTAAAGAACGGAAGCCTTTCAACCCGAATTCTTAAAAAACTCGATGGGGATTTTTCAGAAGAAAAGATAAAGAATGTATATTCTGAACTTGGAGAATGTCTGGCTAACAATCTATTATTAAAGGTGTGAAGTTAGTCTTAACCTGCGAACATGCATTCAATGAAATTCCTGAGGGGTATAAAACGCTTTTTTCAGGAGCTAACAAAATTCTAAATTCTCACCGTGGCTACGATCCCGGGGCATTAGACTTATTAGAGCACCTTAAAGCTTTAGGAGATTTTACTTACACTCATAAAATCAGCAGATTACTGGTTGAAGTCAACCGCTCCATTGGTCACCCTCATTTATTTTCTGAATTCACTAAAGGACTTTCTACAGTAGAAAAAAATAAAATAATCGCCTTCTGGTATAATCCATTCAGGACTGAAGTGGAAGATCGAATTAAAAAACTAATTGAAAAAGGGGAGAAGGTGATCCATCTTTCTGTCCATAGTTTTACTCCGATTCTAAATGACGATATCCGGGGTGCAGATATAGGTCTGCTATATGATCCATCTCATAATGAGGAGAAAGTGTTTTGTAAAGATTTAAAATCAAAGTTAAGAGAAGAAGATTCCACTTTAAAAATAAGGTTTAATTATCCATACCTGGGGAAGGCTGATGGATTTACAACCTATTTGAGAAATAAATTTTCAGAGAATTATTCGGGGATAGAATTGGAAGTAAATCAGAAATTCGTACATAATAACAGGATGGATGAAAAATTAAAAGAGACCGTTTTTATTAGCCTTCAGGAAACCTTAAATTAATAGGGGAATTACAAATTTTCCCTTATCAGGAAATTCCAAAAAATTGCCGAATATTTCATAAATTGAATAAATTTTCAAAAAATGAAATTCATAGAGATCAAAGACCTGAACGATGATACGTTCTATCTTAACAAGGCACAGATCATGTATGTGGCTTTTCAGGAAGATTCCGGTTGCCATGTAGGTTTAAGTAACGGATTGCAAATTAAGACCAATGCCAGCTACGAGGAGTTAAAAGACCTGGTGGACGATTAATTTGTTCAAATAAAAAACCTCTGAAATCATTAGACTTCAGAGGCTTTATATATTAAGGTGTGTGATGATTATTTGATCTCCACTACTTCAAGGTCAAAAACAAGATCTTTTCCGGCTAAAGGATGATTTCCGTCTACCACGATAGATTCGTCTTTTACTTCTTTTACCACAAGGTTCATTTCTTGTCCGTCAGGGCTTTTAGAAACTAGTCCCATGCCAACTTCTGGCTTTATCTCTTCAGGAAGCTGAGATTTTGGCACTTCCTGGATAAGTTCTTCTCTTGGCTCGCCGTAAGCTTCTTCTTTAGAGATATTGATGGTTTTCTTCTCGTTTACTTTCATATCGATAAGGCCCTTTTCAAAACCTGGAATTAACTGTCCTTCACCCATAGTGAACTCAATTGGTTCCCCACGTTCAACAGAGCTATCAAAAACCTGTCCGTCAGTTAATTTTCCGGTGTAATGTACCTTTACCGTGTCATTTTGCTTTACTTGACTCATAATAATATTTTTCGAGTTTAAAAATAGGCTAATCTTCAGCCATTTAAAGTTGCAAAGGTACAGTTATTAAGGTGAAACCCAAATTAACCCCCGGGGAATCCGTTATCTTGTGTAAAGATTAACAATGTTTTTAGAATAAAAAATTATTAAATCCCGCCAAATCACAGGCCACGCAAGAGTCTGGTAATCAACACAAAAAACTATTTAATTGGAATTTTAAATATTAAAAGATACATTTATTAACTTAAATTTAAAATTTCCTCCAATTAACCCCGGAGGTTTTACCCAACTTAACTTATCTGTTTTATGAAAAAAGATCAAACTAATTCAAGAAGGAATTTCATTAAAAGTACCGCTCTTGTTACTGCCGGAATAACAATTATTCCCCGACATGTAATGGGAGGTCCCGGATTTCTGGCTCCCAGTGATAAACTCATTGTGGCAGGAATAGGGGTGGGCGGAAAAGGCCAAAGTGATATTCAGAATTTTGCCAATACCGGCAAAGCCGATATTGGTTTTTTATGTGATGTTGATGACCGCCGCGCCGCTACTTCGATTGGCCGTTTTCCCAAAGCAAAATACTATAAGGATTGGAGAGAAATGTTTGAAAAAGAAGCAAAAAACTTCGATGCAGTTTCTGTTTCCACACCAGATCATAACCATGCGGTCCAGGCCCTTGCTGCAATGGAGTTAGGAAAACACGTTTATGTGCAAAAACCCTTGACCCATGATATTTACGAAGCCAGACAACTAACCGATGCTGCTAAGAAATATAAAGTGGTAACCCAAATGGGGAACCAGGGAGCCTCGGGAGATGGGGTTCGAAAACTTCGTGAATGGTACGACGCCGATCTTATAGGAAAAGTTCATACTGTATATTGCTGGACAGACCGTCCTGTTTGGCCACAGGGTATACCATGGCCAGAACATTCAAATGCCACAGTACCTTCAGAACTCGACTGGAATTTATGGTTGGGAACTGCACCGTATAAGGATTATGTAGATGGTCTTGTTCCTTTTAATTGGCGTGGCTGGTGGGATTATGGAACCGGAGCGCTTGGCGATATGGGCTGTCACTTAATTGAAGCCCCTTATCGAGTGTTGAATCTGAATTATCCCAAAGATGTACAAAGCAGTGTAGGAAGTGTTTATGTAGATGAATTTAAACGCGGCTATTTTCCTGAAAGTTGCCCGCCTTCAAGTCACGTGATCATGACCTTTCCAAAAACCGACAAAACAGATTCTGATGTTACCCTGCACTGGATGGATGGCGGGATAAAACCCATGCGTCCTGAAGAATTAGGTCCAAACGAGACTTTTGGCGATGGAGGTAATGGTGTGCTATTTATAGGAACCAAAGGCAAAATGATGTGTGGTACTTATGGTGAAAATCCTCAATTACTGCCAACTTCTAATACCGATGAAGTTAGTGTTCCTCAAAAATATGACAGGGTAGAAGGTGGTTCCGATGGTCATTATGGCCAATGGGTGGAAGCCGCTATTGCCGGGCACGGAAAAAAAGAACTTAGTGCGCCTTTTGAAATTTCAGGACCGCTAACCGAAACCCTTCTCATCGCAAATCTTTCCATAAGAGGCATTGATGTGCGTAAGGAGAAGACACGGGAAAACGGAGACAAGTACTTTGAATATCCCGGCAGAGATGTAAAAATGCTTTGGGATACCGAAAATATGAAGGTGACAAATCTGGATGATGTAAACCAGTTCGTGAAACGGGACTACCGTACCGGTTGGTAACATACTCCTATATTCCTAAAACGTTTTTATTTAGAAATTAATTTAATTTCTAACAGTAATGATCGTGATGCGCGTAATGTCAACAGTGATTTTCTTAATGTTTCTCTATATGGTTACGGGCTTTTCAGCTTGCAATTTTGAAACTGAAAAATCTTCTGAACCTACAGTGGTGTGGGATAGCCTTGAGGTTACTGCTTCGGCTTATAATTCCCTGAGCTGGCAAACCGGCCCCGGGAATCCTGCCGTAACAGCATGGGGTGATACCCTTGAACCTAAAATGAAGGCTATTGCTGTTTCCAGGGATCTTATAGAAAGAGGCCTTGATCATAATACCCCCGTTAAAATCAAAGGTTTTGACGGGTTTTTTTTTGTTAAAGATAAAATGCATTACCGCTGGAAAAATAAAATAGATATTTATATGGGAACCGATGTTGAAAAAGCAAGGGAATGGGGCAGACGCAAGGTGAAGATATATTTCGCGAAAAAAGAAGAAGACACACTCAAATAAAATTTTCAAAAAATGAAACATTATGTGAGAGCAGCACTGGAAAAAATTATTTATTTTTTCAGAGTGCATGTATCCAGAAAGCATGATGAATTTCCTTATTACCTTCTCATATTTATTTCATTCATAATCTTCATCGGCGGGATCAATATTTTTGTGGAATTAACCGAAGAATTATCAAGCAAAGCCCTTTTACAATTTATAACCAGGTGACTGCTTTTATTGTCTCTTTTAGGGATCCAAATTATCATGGAATCATAGAATTTATTACAGATATGGGCGACTTTTATGGCTATCTCATAAGTTCTACTCTTGTTACAATTTTCCTGTTTTGGAAACTTAAGAGCTGGAAATTTATACTCAGCTGGTAGGGGTTATAATTCTGGCTTCTCTTTCAAATATAGGTTTAAAAAGGGCTATCGATCGTGACAGGCCAGATGCAGAACACCTGGTGGTAGTAGAAAGCTTAAGTTATCCTAGCGGTCATCCAATGAGTGCAATGGCTTTTTACGGTTTTCTGATTTACCTGCTTTTTCATCTTAAAATGTCCAGGTTTTTACGAAGCTTCCTTGTGATATTTTTTGTTTTGGTTATTCTTGGCATAGGTTTAAGCCGTATTTATCTTGGTGTACATTATCCTTCAGATGTAATTGCGGGCTTTCTTGGAGGTTTTATTTGGGTAGCTTTTTGTATAATACTTTTTAACCTGATCGATCTTTTAAGAAGAAGAAAAAGAAATAACAGGGAAATGGAAGAAAACCTGCAAACCTGACCCAATCTTTCTTTATCAAATCAGATATAAATCAGATATTTGAATAGGCTTTAAAGATGTATTTAGCTTAATCTTATACTATCAGATGAACATAAAAAGAATATACTTTTCCACGCCATTTAAAGTTTCAGAACTTCTGGTCTTCTTTGGGTTGGCACCTTATTTTACCGGAATTTACCTGGAGGGATGGAAAAAAATTATTCCGCTTATTTTCATTGCAGTCTTCTTCTTTATTTTACTTTTCAGATTCACCAATTTTAATCATGCGATCTTCTTTCGCTTTGACCCGGTTTATTTCAGGAAAAGCCTGCCAAGGTTGATCTCCATTACTTTTCTAATGATATTTTTTACTGGCTGGGTATTCCCGGATCTTTTTTTTGAATACCCTGTAGAAGAATCACAAAAATACTTAATTACTTTCTTTCTGTATCCTATAGCGTCAGTAGTGCCGCAGGAATTTATTTACAGGGTTTATTTTTTCGAGAGATACAGAAATCTATTGCCTTCAAAGTATCTGTTGATGTTCGCCAATGCAATTATTTTTGGTCTTACCCATTTAATCTATGATAATTGGGTAGCACCTATTGCCACCTTCCTGGCGAGCTGGATTTTTATATTTAACTATTTTAAATCCGAAAGTTTCCTCAATGTTTGCCTTGAGCATTCTTTTTATGGATTTGTGATGTTTACCGTAGGATTAGGACATTTTTTCAAGTAAACAACCTTTTAAAGACCGAGGTTCCTTAACAACTATCAAAGAATTATAAAAACCATGATCATCCCGAAACAATCGCAACCACCATCAATTTTTTGGTTCCTCATCCGGCCAGCAGCGTCCTGAATTTATTTTTCATAGCAACTTAGTATTAGTTAGTCATTCTAAATTAGCGAGATTTAACTTCATGAAAATTTGGATTAGGAAAACTTTAGTCAGAGTGTAGAAAATTTTCCTCAAAGTGATTTCCTAGGTTTTTTCGTATATTTAAAGTCCTTTAGGTAAAACCAGATTTTATGAGAAATTTATTACTCCCTGGGGAAAGAAAGACGGCGGAAATATTTTAAAGGTGGCTCTTGAAAGCAAAAAGATCACTAAAATTTCTGAAAAACCAATTGGTAATCTGGATGAGATTCAGCTAAACAATGATAACAATTTTTACATTTCAGACTGAGCCACCGGGGATGTCTATGAAATTGGCAGAAAAGGAGAATCTATCAAAATACTAACTTCCGAAGTAAGCGCAGGAGATATTCTTTTCCACCCAGATTCCGGAAAAAAGGTTTTGCCTATTAACCGACAGAATTCGGTTTGGTGGTATCAGATCAAATAATAATTTAAAAATTATTAACAATGCAAATAAGAGACAAGAATGATAACGAATCTGAAGACTATATTCTTCAGGATAATAAGAAAACCAGGTTTGGTGCAATTTTCATCATAATAATTCTGGCGATCTTAATTGCAGCTGTGGCCATCACAGGATTCTATTTTGATTTCTGGTAGGCTATTGTTTTATTTCATTTAGGAGTAAAAATGCCTTGTTTACATATTCTTTCTCCAGGAAAATAGCAAAATAGTTGGAGGTAGAAATCATTTCAAAAACGGGAATTCCCTCATACGCCAAAAGTTTAAAAAGATAGAAATAAAGGCCTACAGATTGGGAACTGTTTTTAGGTAATGCAATCGTTATTGATGATAGTTCCTCCTTTACAGAGACGTGCACTTCATTTTTAAAGCAATCCTGAACCAAATCGGTGAGGCTGGCGGAAACCAGAATATTGCTTTCCTGATAATTACTGGAATAATTCAGATAAACCCCGGTTTGATCCTTCACAGATTCAAGCAATCTGGCTTTATTAGCGATAATTGTTTTTGAATTCAAGAAGGTATATTCCGTTATTCCCGAGCGAACCACAATATCACCCAATTCCCGGAGATGTCTCATATTTATTTTGGTTCTACGGGGAGCATACCTGCGTAAAGCCATAATAATAGACCCCTGTTTTACTGGTTTTTTCATTTCAGCTTCAACTTCAGACTGGATATCGGCGGCAAGACCGCTAAAATTAACGATATCTCTCGCGATCGCATCATCTAAAAAAGGCTGATGCCGAATAATATCGTGAACACAGGTCGTGATGGTTTTCATTGTTAATTATTATACATATTGTGCAAATGTATATAAAATGAATTATAATTTTTGTCTCACTTATCCTTAAGCCTAATTATGCACTTTCAAATAAATGCAGATGAAGGTTTTAAAATTTGGTGGGACATCCGTCGGTTCGGTAGAGAGTATCAGAAACGTGAAATCGATTAGTTGTACCGGGGGCGAAAAAAAATTATTGGTTCTCTCTGCGATGAGCGGAGTTACCAATCAACTCGTGAACCTCACTGAACACATCAAATCTGGTGATGTGACAGGAGAGGCCAAAGGTATTGGTGATCTAGAAACAAAGCATTTTGAGGTTGTTGAGAACCTCATCCAGGATGAGTTGCTGCAATTTGAAACCAAAAGGGATTTATCCAAAATCCTTACTGAACTCGAAGCAATCGCAAAGCTTGAATACAATGATGAAGTTTATTCCCGGGTTGTGACTTCCGGCGAAAGAATGCTTACCTGTATTTTTTCAAAGTATCTTGAATCCTGTGGAGTTGAAAATAAATTACTCGATGCACGGGATTTTATGCAGGTGAACAATCTTGAGAACCCGGATACAGATCTTGTAGGTATAAATTTAAGAAATACAGTTTCAAGCCTTCCAGAAACCGATATTTATATCACACAGGGATTTGTTCGGCTTGATGAAAATGATAAGATAAGTACCCTTAAAAGGGGAGGGAGTGATTATACAGCCACTATTCTGGGAGCAGCATTAAATGCCGAAGAGGTACAGATCTGGACAGATATAGATGGTTTTCACAATAACGATCCCCGTTATGTGGAGCATACACACCCCATTGCAGAACTAAGCTTCGAGGAGGCAGCAGAACTTGCATATTTTGGAGCGAAGATTCTCCATCCGCAAACGGTATCGCCGGTTATTCACAAAAATATCCCGGTTTACCTTAAAAATACATTTACCCCGCATTTATCGGGAACCAGGATCTCCGGACAATCAACCGGACAAGGTTTAAAAGCAATTTCGGCAAAAGACGGGATCACTGCCATTAAGATAAAATCTAACCGAATGCTGATGGCGCACGGATTTCTGCGGAAAATATTTGAGGTTTTTGACCGTCATCAAACGGCCATAGATATGATCACCACTTCTGAGATCGCAATTTCACTTACTATAGATGATAACCGAAACCTGGATAGGATCATTGAAGAGATCGAAGATTACGGTGAGGTTATCGTAGAGCGGGATCATTCTATTATTTGCCTTGTGGGAGAAGCTGTGATCGAAGATAAAAAAGCAAGCAGGATCTTTGAGCTTCTGCATGATACACCTATTAGAATGATCTCTTATGGTGGAAGCAATAATAATATTTCCTTACTGGTAGCTACCAGCAATAAAATAAACGTGCTTCAAGAACTTCATCAAAAAGTGTTCGAGGTGAAGCCCGTTGGAGAATTTGTTTAATTTTTCTGTTTGTGAACAGTTTTTCTGTTCCTTTTGTGTAGTGAAAACCGTCGGTTGCTAATAATTAGCCGGCGGTTTTATTTTTTTCTTCAATAAACCGGGACATAAAATACGTACTGCGGTGCAGGTGATGCCTCAACATAGCTCCGATAAAATTTTTTTCACGATGCTCGTGTAGGCGATCTATGAGTTGTAATTTTCTCTGAAATTCCTTTTGAAAAATTTCTTCAGAAAACCGGGAATTAATTATTTGGAAACCACAAATCTGTGCTGTTTTCCATTCTGACTCATCCTGGTATAACTTAACAGCAGCAGCAGGAAATTTTTCGGGATCATTTTCAATAAAACCATTCCAGGGAAGATCTCCTGGGATTCCTTCGGCCCCAACTTCAGAAGTGACAGCCGGAGTGCCGCATTGCATTGCCTGGATTAGTTTTCCTTTCAATCCGGCTCCAAATTGTAGCGGAGCTAAGCAAATTCGAGCTTTTTTCATTTCTTCTTCGGCATTATCTGCTCTTCCGTGTACTAAAAAACCAGTCTTAGGATCATTTAATTTGAAGATCTTTTCTGAAGGATATGCTCCATAAATATGCAAATTTGCTTGAGGAAGTTGCTTTCTTATCACTGGCCAGATCTTTTCCTTCAGGATAAATACTGCATTCCTATTGGGGTCATGAAGAAAATTCCCGATGCTTATAAAGTCCTTTCTATCGTTAAAACCCGATAGGGTGTCAATTTCTTCAGAAGTGATTTCTTTCATCATAAAGGGTAAATAAAAAAGTAGGCTTTCGGGAATATTAAATTCGCCAGAGAGCAATTGCATTTCCACTTCAGAAATGATCAGACTCAGGTCAGAGCGATAAATTGAAGCGATCTCCCTTTTGGTAATTTCAGAGCTTAAATAGAGTTCTTTGGGATTTTTGTTTTCCTTGTAGGCCGTATGCCGCGCTTTGCGTATAAAATGGAGATCTTCAGTATCCAGGATCTTAAGCGCAGCAGGGCAAAATTTATCGACCCTCCAGCTAAACTGTTCCTCCATCATAAACCTGTCAAAAAGCACTATGTCAGGTTGTAAGTCTTCAATATAACTATCAAAACTTGGAGAGTTCAGTTCAATTACTTTTGTTATTATTCCCAGATTTTCCAGTGCCGGAGCATAGGCGGTTCGGGTTGCAGTTGTGGAAAAATGAACCTGATAATTTTCCTTCAAGAAAAAATCTATCAACTGCATCATTCGGGTGCCGGCGGCAGAAGAGGCAGGTTCTGGCCATACATAGCCTATTATCAGCAATTTTTTCATCGGTAAATCTGTTTTTGCACAGCAAAGATAATTTAAATGCTTCCCGCTAATAACATAGAGCCAACAATCCATAAAATAAGCGAAACCGCGCCTCCAACAATGAAGAAATGCCTGAAACGGTAAATTCCCATTCCATAGATAATGGTATTGGTCTGGTAACCTACGGGTGTAAAGAAACTAAAGTTCGCTGCAAATAACACGGCAAGAATAAAGGGTTTTGGATCCATTTTTAAAGCAAGTGCAATGGTAATGGCAATAGGGGCAATGATAATTGCGGTAGCATTGTTAGAAATAAATCCGCTCAAAATCATAGTGACCAGAAAGAGCAATCCAATTACAACGGTATTTGTTCGCTCGGTGAACAGTTCCAGGAGTTGGATGGAAAGCCATTGATCGGCTCCGGTATTGCTCATAGCCACGCCAAGAGGAATCATTCCTGCCAGCAGGAAAATAATTTGCCAGTTCACCCGGGAATAGATCTTTCCAAGATCTATACATTTGAAGTAAATCATTAGAAAGCAACCTATCAGAGCGCTTTTAAGGATAGGGAAAATCCCAAAGGCAGATAATACAATTACCAGCAACAGAATAAACAGGCTTAAGTATCTTTTTTTAAGATTACTTACTTTTATATTCCGGTGCTCCTGGAGAATGGTTACATTTTCGATTTTTTGAAGTTCCATCATGACACTTTCCGTAGCTTCTACCAGCAGACGGTCCCCAACTCTAAGTTCTATCTGGCTCCTGTTTTTATCAAAAATTCTACGGCGGGGATTCATTAAATTTCTCCTTTTTCTTATGGCAAGTGGAATCGCTCCATATAATTCATAACTTCCCACGTTTTTTAATCTTTTACCTACCAGCGGGGAGTTCGGCAGGATCAATAATTCTACTACCTGAACATTCTCATCAAGTTCTGTATCTTTTTCAACATTATTTTGGGTGATTTTCCTATCCTTTATCACTGAAATCCCTTTTGTCCCTTTCAACTTCATTAGGTTCTCCAGATTGCAGCGTAAAAGGAATTCATCGGCTTCTCTAATGCTCGTGTTGTTGCCAGGTTTGTCTTTAATTTTCCCTTCTCTTTTCAATCTTAAAACCTCCACATCGGGATTATTTTGAAAGAAGGTATCTCCTATATTTTTTCCTATGAAGCCTGAATCTTCCTGAATAATGATCTTGGTGATAAATTCATCCAGGTCATATACATCGGTATAATGAGAAGGTTTTTTATTCGGAAGAAATTTGATCATTAAACTAACCACGACAATGGTTATAGCCATAAAGATCACGCCATACCAGGTGAATTCGAAGAAACTAAAACGCTCCACCCCACGGTCTATGGCTACAGCATTTACGATAAGGTTGGTTGAGGTTCCCATCAAAGTACAACTTCCTCCTATAATTCCAGCAAAAGAAATAGGTAAAAGTAATTTTGACGCAGGAATATCGTAACGTACAGAAAGTTCGTTAATGATTTTGATAAAAACAATCACTACCGCAGTTGTATTGATAAATGCTGAAATTCCCCCTGCAATAAGCATAAAAGCAGGTACCATAAGGTAAACTGGTAAGCCGCGTAATTTCCTTAATCCATTGGCAAGCCAGTCTATCACCCCGTTGGTTTCCAGTCCGATAGCCATTATCATTAGTGCCAGCACCGTTATGGTAGCCGGACTCGAAAACCCGGAAATAGCTTCTTCAGGACTTATGAGATTGGTTACCAGTAGGCTTACCATGATAAAGAAGGCGATCTTATCTACAGGAAATACCTCGAGGGCGAAGAGAACAATAACAATTCCCAGAATTATAAATAAAAGGAGAATTTCGGTGGTCATATCTAAATTTAAACATAAAATTGAATCCATAAGCAGCAGCTATAAGAATTCTTGTGAAATATTTATGACTTGGCTTTAAACAGGGGAACCTTGCGATAGTGACCACATAGAAAAAAAATATTAACTTGAATTAAAATGAATGACTAATGAGCAGAGGATTTGTAAAAGAAGAAGACCAGGAAGAAGCTCCGTTAATACCACCGCGTGCTGCCTTGCCCGAGGGTGTTACAAATTATGTAACCCCACACGGATTTGATTTGCTCCAGGAGGAGAAAAAAGATCTTGAGGAGCAACGTACTGCCATTAAAATTAAAGATGAGGCTGAATCCCGAAGAGCAAAATCCGTTATAGACGGAAAATTAAAATTACTTAATGACCGTATCGCTACGGCCCGGATTCTGGACCCCCAGTCTCAGGCAAAAGAGGAAGTAAGATTTGGAGCCACAGTAAAATTTAATAATAAAGAATCCGGGGAGGTTCAACAATTTACAATCGTAGGTGTTGATGAAGCTGATGTAAAGAAAAAGAAAATTGCCTTTATTGCTCCAATTGCCCGGGCGGTAACTGGGAAAAAGATAGGAGAGATCGCAAAGTTCAACCTGGGTCCGGAAACCCATAATTTGGAGATTCTGGAAATTTCCTATTAAAAGTTGTAGCTTGTTCTCTATAATTTTAATCTTAGCTTATGAAAAAAACTTACTTAACCACCTTAAATCTACAGCAGGTTGATATAGGCTTGCTTATTTTTAGATTGGCAATCTCAGGTCTAATGCTCACTCACGGAATACCAAAACTCATTCGGTTTTTCGGGGATGACCTCATTAAATTTGCAGATCCATTAGGAATAGGAGAGATTACCACTTTTACTTTTGCCGTTTTTGCAGAATTTGTATGTTCGGTGTTGGTGATCCTGGGATTGGGTACCAGATTCGCTGTACTTCCCTTAATTGCTACTATGGCCGTGGTAGCTTTAATAGTGCATGTTCCCGATGGTTTTGGTAGACAGGAATTACCCCTGTTATATTTATCGGGATATATTCTGCTATTTTTTACCGGTGCCGGAAAATACTCCCTTGACCATTATTTTTTGGCTAAAAAAAGAAGATAAAAAAACGGCTTTCCATTTCCGGAAAGCCGTTTTTAAATCAGTAAGAATTACTTATTGTCCAGATTCCAACATTGCAAAGAATTTATCCAGGTTCGGGATTATCACAATTCTGGTTCTTCTGTTCTTAGCCATATTATCAGAAGAATCGTTATCTACAAGCGGAGAATAACTACTTCTTCCGGCCGCGATAAGTTTTGCAGGATCTACATCATATTTATCCTGTAATATTCTTACAATAGAGGTTGCTCTACGTACACTTAGATCCCAGTTATCTTTAAGATAAGAACCTTCTACCATTGTACGATCATCGGTATGACCTTCAACCATAACTTCCATGCTTGGTTCAGAGTTAATAACTTCGGCAAGCTTTTTCAATAGCTTATTCGCATCATTTCTAACCCGGTAACTACCATCACCAAATAAAAGCTTATCAGAGACGTTGATCATAACCACAGTCTTGTCTACACTGATATCTACATCACCTTCGTCTGATCCTTCAGATATAGACTGCTTTAAATTGTGAGATACTGCTAGGTTGATAGAATCTTCCAGGGTTTCTGCTCCCGCAACCTTTTCAGGATCCATCTTGGCGATCGTGGCCCGCATTTTTGCCTTATTATTATTAGACATTACGGTAAGATCGTTCATTTCCATTTTTTCATCACTTTCCTCACGCAGGGAATTGATCTTCGCATTGTACTCGGCAACACGGGCTTCAACTTTTGCGTATTTACTTTCAATTTCTTCCTTTTCTACCTGTGTTTTTTGAAGGGTACTTCTGGTATCGTCTAATTCAGACTCCAGTTCTACATATTTTTTCTTTGAAACACAAGATGTCAGCATAGCTGCTGATAAAACAGTAATTGCTACAGTTTTTCTCATAGTTATTTAATTTAATTTTCTGTCCAATTAAGTGTTAGTTTATTTGATTTTGGACGTTCTAAAGAAAACGAGTCGTTTTTTTTTATCGTATTCATTTTTGCCGTTTAACGTTTTATTAAGGGAGTTTTATCATTTCATTGTAAGAAAACCCCTGCATAACCGTTTATTAAATTAGTAACCAATGTACCAGACTCCTGGGCCGGCGTAGGACCTACCGATAATGGCCTGAGAAATTTTCTGGAAGCGGGTCCCGGCCTGGGAGGTGGAGGAGATGATGAGCTCTTCTTGATGAAGTTCACCATGTAATTCCTCTAAGAGCCACGAGCCTGGCAATGCTAGCCGAACAAACGGTGATCGCCGTGGTACGACAGTGATATAAGTATTAATTACGACCCGATTACGGGCAACCTTCAAGGTGAAAACCGTGGAATCGTGGCCTTTGAAGTTATTGATGTAACTGCACGTGAAGATGATGATTCAAATTCGGAACTACCTCAGGTAAGAATTAAGATCCTGGATGCTACAGTAGTTGCCGATTATTTACTAAACTTATTTTCAAATCCTGATATCCCGGAATCATCTTCAGAACCCGAAGATGTCACCCCACCAGATGATATCCCTGCGATTGAACTGGAGGCTACCGAATAGCTCCCTATTTGCTTTAACAGAATTTTATTGAAAATCCCCCTGTTAGAATGCTTATTATGGGTTAAATTTGAGGGAAAGCCTTAGAGGAATTGAATAAAAAGTCAAAAAAAAAGAGATATAAATTATGGAGGATCCTCGCAAAAATCATTGCGGGGGTTCTTATTTTAATCTTATTGCTAATTCTTTTCATAAGATCACCCTGGGGCCAGAATATTATCGTTGATAAAATCACTTCATCTTTTGCAGAGAAAACCAATACCAGAATTGAAATTGATCGCTTGTTCTTCACGTTTTCAGGTAATATTAATCTGGATGGTTTATACCTCGAAGATCAACAGGGCGATACCCTTATTTATTCTGAAAAGCTTGAAGCCGATATTCCCATTTGGCCAATAATAAGAGGTCGTGGCATTAGCGTAAATTCGCTGGATTGGAGTGGAGTGAAGGCTAATATTCACCGCGAAGATTCCCTAGGAGGCTTTAATTTTAATTATTTGATGGAAGCGCTGACAGCCTCAGATACAATTACTTCACAAGACACTACCCAAACCACTCCAATGCAAATAAAAATTGGGGAAGTTAAGCTTAGCAATTTTGATCTTAAATATGACGATAAGGTTTCAGGCATTGATTCTGAAATCAAATTAGGAAGCTTAATCCTGGAAATGGAAAAAACAGACCTTGAAAATATGGATTTTCAGATTGCCGATTTGGTTATCGAAAACAGCAATGTGCGTTATCACCAAACAAAGACAATTCCCGAATCTGACGAGGAAGAAACTCCTTTGCCAAAAATATCGGCTAATTCTGTTCGTCTTGAAAATATTAAAGCCAGCTATAATTCGGTGCCGGATTCCCTGGAAATCCAGGCCGGGATAGGTGAGTTCCTGTTTATAAATCCAAATCTGCAACTGCCACAAAATCGCATAGCTATAGATCAAATCGATCTTGGATCTTCTCAAATAGCAGTTAATATTCAAACTCAGCAGGCTAAAGAGGATTCATCTCCTCAATCTCAGGAAGACTTTCAATGGCCGGAATATTATTTAAGTCTCAAGGAATTAAATCTTGAAAATAACAGCTTTACTTTCACAGAGAACGGCAAAGAACCTCAGGAAGAATATTTTGATGCTACGGCAATCGCATTGGAAAATATAAACGGCCGGGCGACTGATTTTCTTTTTGAAGAACAAGACGCCAATTTAAATCTTGAAAATCTAAGTTTTAATGAATTATCTGGTTATGATCTAAATGAGTTCTCGGGAGATTTTGCACTATCAGACAAGGAAATGAACTTTTCTGAATTGCAACTTCAGCTAAATCAGAATAACCTTCAAGGAGATTTTTCAGCGCAATATTCTTCTTTAAACGATTTTATCCAGAAGCCGGAAAACTCTGAACTTTCCATAAACCTGCCTCAGGCCAATTTCGATATCAATGATCTTTTTAAATTTCAGCCAGACCTAAGACAAAATGAATATCTCCTTGCACTTAGCAAGAATACGGTGAACGGTCAGGTGCAGGTAAATGGAAAACTTGCCGACCTTTCTGTTTCGACGGCGAAAATATATTGGGGAGAAACTTATATCAATGCAACCGGCCGGGTTAAAAATGTAACCGACCCGGATAGGATCAGTTTCAATTTCCCTGATGCAGAAATTGTTTCTACAAGACAGGACCTTCAGCAATTTGTAGATGAAAGTGAATTAGGCTTTCGTATTCCCAATGAAATAGACCTTCAGGGTGGTGTAAGTGGTACTCCAACAAATATAACAGCCGATGTTATATTGAATTCAAGTGACGGGAAGATAGACCTGGAAGGGAGTTTCAGAAGTGAAAAGATTATGGCTTTTAATGCTGATCTCAGCACTACAGAACTCAATTTGGGAAATTTCCTTAGCAATGAAAATATGGGCTTAATGAATTTAGACCTAACTGCTTCAGGATCGGGGGATAATATGAATTCTATGGATGGCGAAGTTGAAGGAATGATCAATTCTTTTACTTATAATGATTATCCAATAAATGAGCTTCCTCTTTCGGGGGAAATTGAAGACGGGGAAGGTATGCTTAGCACTTCTTACCGCGACGAAAACCTTGATGCTACACTTGAAGCCTATGTTCAACTCGATTCTATTGCTCCCGAAGCCCAAATCGACCTGGATCTAAAAGGAGCCGATCTTCAGGCCTTGGGGTTCACTTCCCGACATATAAAAACAGGCCTCAAATTAAAAGCGAATTTTAAAGGAAATGCAGAGAATTATGATGTAGATGCTCAGTTAAGGGATGCTATTGCCGTATATGACAACGAACCCTATTTCGCCGGGGATCTTAATCTCGATGCCCACGTAACTCCAGATACTACAGCCTTACACATCCAAAACAGAATTCTTGAGCTTAGCCTTGAATCAAATGCCGACCCAATTGATTTTGCTGAAGCTCTTGAACGGCACTATATGAGCTATTATAGAGACAGGAAAATTGACACTGCCAGCAATCCTGTAAACATTAAACTAAAAGGAGAGATAAGGCAGGCCCCGATCTTAACCGATGTTTTTATTTCAGGCATCAAAGAAATGGATACTATTACATTGAATATGGATTTCAGGGAAAAGGAGCGTGAATTAACCGGAGCTATTAATCTTCCCAAACTTCAATATGGATCAAATGTAATAGATAGTCTTGCTTTCAAAATGAATTCCAATAAGGAAAATCTGGATTTTGAGTTCGGATTTAATTCCCTGGAAGGTGGACCTCTTTTGGTCCAAAAAACTTTTCTTCAAGGAAAAATGGAAGACCAGAAACTGTATCTGGATTTTGTTTCTAATGATAGGGATAGTCTTTTGGTGCACGTGATGACAGAAACCATTAGACAGGGTGATAGCGTGAAGGTAAGCGTAAATTCTTCAGAATTAATCCTGAATAAAAATAACTGGAATATTCCAGAGAATAACAGCATCGTTTATGCTCAGGACAAGCTTGAATTCGACAATTTCAGAATTAGCCGAAATCAACAGGAAATAAACCTTGATAATTCTTCTGGTAATACAGCTAAGGAACATATCGCCCTCAATTTTAAAAATTTTAATCTTGCTACCATTTTCTCCTATTTTAATCCTGAACAGGAATTGGCGGGAGGGAAGATGGACGGAAGTTTGGTTATGGAAGAACCTTTTGGGAGTACAGCGATGCTGGCCGATTTGGAAGTTATAGATTTCAGGGTGATGGAAGCACCCCTTGGAGTTTTAAATCTGGATGCAAGTGCAAAAGGGGGCGGGGATTATGCCCTGGATCTTTCTACAAAGGGTGGAGAACTGGATATGGATCTAACCGGGGAATACACAGCAAGTAGTGAGGAGGCTGCACAATTAAACATGGATCTTCAGATCAATGAATTGCAACTGAGCGTTTTGGAACGTTTTTCTCAGGGAGAAATCAAAGAGACCAGCGGGAGTATTACAGGAAATGTGAAAATTGAAGGCGCCACCCTGGAGCCCAGGTATTCCGGAAGTTTAAATTTTCAGAATGCAGGTTTTAATGTAGCAAGACTGAATGCCGCTTTTGAACTGAGACAGGAAAAAATAGATATCGATAATGATGGAATCTATCTTGATAATTTCACCATAAAAGATAGAAATGATAATGAATTCGTAGTTTCAGGGGAAATTTTAACCGAAACATATTTAAATCCCGAATTCGACCTGAGGCTTGAAGCTAATGATTTCAATGCTTTAAATTCAACAAGAGAAGACAACGATATTTTCTTCGGAAAGGCCAATTTTGATGTAGATGCCAGGATAACCGGTGATCTTAAACTTCCCAGAATAGATGGAAATCTTAGAGTGAGTTCCAATACCGATCTCACTTATATAATGCCAGATGCCGAACTGGAAATGATGGAAAGGGATGGAATTGTGCGTTTTGTTAACCGGGAGGATCCAGACGATATTTTAACTGGAAATACCGAAGAAGCAACTGCAGTAATTTCGGGAATCCTGGTAAATACCCTTATAGATATAGATGAAGGTGCAGTTTTCACCATTATTATTGACGATAATACAGGGGATAATTTTAGAGTTGCCGGTGAAGGTGAGCTAACTTTTAATATAGCTTCAAATGGCCGAACCAGTCTTTCCGGGCGTTATGTAATGAACAGAGGTCACTATGAGATGAGCCTGTATGAACTGGTTAAAAGACGTTTTGAAATTGTGGAGGGAAGCAGTATTGCCTGGTCTGGCGATCCTATGGAAGCAAGAATGGATATCAGTGCCCTTTATGAGGTAGAGACTTCTGCAAGCTCTCTAATGGCCGGAGGACCAACCCGAAGCGATTTTGGAAGGTTCAGACAGGAATTACCATTCCAGGTTTATCTTAACGTTGATGGAGAACTTATGCAGCCAAAATTGAGTTTTGGTCTCGATATGCCAGAGGAACAGCAGGGCGCTATTGGTGGAGAGGTTTACGGCAGAATTCAACAGCTTAACCAGCAGGAAGCTGAACTTAATAAACAGGTCTTTTCGCTGCTTGTCCTTAACAGGTTTTTTCCTGAAGGAGGAAGCGACGGCAGTCGTGGCGGAACTATGGATATTGCCAGGGATAATTTAAATCAGGCATTGTCAGATCAGTTAAACAGATTTTCCGATCAATTGGTAGGGGAGACAGGGATTGAGTTAAACTTTGGCGTAGATAGCTTTACCGATTACCAGGGAGAAAGTCCGCAGGAGCGTACTCAGCTGGATATAACCGCTCAGAAACGCCTGATGGACGATAGATTGATTGTAAGTGTTGGGAGCCAGGTAGATGTGCAGGGAAGTAGTCCTACCGGCGAAAGTGCACCTATGATAGGAAATGTAAGCCTGGAATATCTTTTAACCGAAAACGGACGCTTCCGCCTTAAAGGCTTCCGAAGAAATACGTATGAAAATGTTATAGATGGGCAAATTATCATAAGTGGAATCGCCCTGATTTTTACCCGGGAATTCAATAAATTCAAAGAATTGTTTGAAAAGGAACTGCAGGAAACGCAGAAAGAAAAATAGATATGCTTAACAGAAAAAACATATTAAAAATTTTTGTGCTTGTTGTTGCAGGAGTTCTGGTGCAGGCTTGTAATGTAAAGCGTTTTATTCCTGAAGATGAACTTCTTTACACCGGCGCAGAAATTAAGCTGGAAGCAGCAGACAGTATAAAAGCAAAGAACAGGATCAGGGAAGAAATAGAAGCTGTGTTAACCCCAGATCCGAATACAAAAATTTTGGGAAGTCGTCCCGGATTGTATTTTCATTACAAAGCGCAAAGAGAAAAGCCGGGATTCATCAATAAATTCCTGAATGAAAAGATAGGAGAGGAGCCGGTATACATTTCAGATGTGGATTTAGATCAAACTTCAGATCTTATTAATAACCGGCTTGAAAACCGTGGTTTTTTCTACAGTGAAATTGGGGCTTTAATTGAAGAGGATTCAACTGCGAAAAAAGCTAATGCGATCTATAAAGTTAATTTATCACAGCCCTATAGGTTGAAAAACTTTGAGCTGGATGCCGATTCGTTGAATATCTACCCTGAAATTAAGAAAAGTCTCGAGGACACCTATATTGAACCAGGAATGAGATTTGACCTCACTATCCTGAAAGCTGAGCGGGAAAGAATAGATAAACATCTAAAAAACCGGGGTTATTATAACTTCAATCCTTCTTTTTTGATATTTGAAGCAGATACTAATCAATACGACAACAAAAAATTCAACCTTTTTCTGAAACTTAAGAAAAAGGTTCCGAAGGAAGCCACTATTCCTTATCAAATTGAAAAGGTAAATGTCTATGCCAATTACGAAGTAGGAGCCGATACTATTCGCCGGGACACCATTAGATATGGGGAGAAAAATTTTATTCAGGAACCTGAATTCTTTAAACCCAAATATCTTGAACCTTATATTTTGATAGCGGAGGGGCAATATTTTAATCCGGATGATTCCCGTAATACCGGCAGAAGGTTGGGTTCTATCGGCGCCTATAAATTCGTGAATATTCGCTATAATGAAAAAGACACTATAAGCACAGATAGCCTTGGTAAACTTGAAGCTAATATATATTTATCCCCGCTCAAAAAAAGGTCTATAAGAGCCGAATTACAGGCTGTAACAAAATCCAATAATTTTGCCGGCCCGGGCCTTGCCGTCACGTTTACCAACCGAAATTTATTCCATGGTGGAGAAATCCTCAATGTTACAGGAAAATTCAATTATGAAAAACAGATTTCCAGTGGAGATCAGCGGGGTTTGAGCAGCACCCAACTTGGCCTTGAGACAGATCTAATATTTCCGCGTTTATTATTTCCGGTGAAAATAGATCATAACTGGTTTAGATATTCCATTCCTAAAACCAAAGTAAGCCTGGGCGGCGATTATTTAAACCGAAGTAAGTTATTTAGCATGATCTCTGCTTCAACAAGGTTTGGTTATTATTGGGATGCCAATCGCTATGTTAGTCACGAATTTAACCCCATCTCCCTGAATTATCTGAGACTGGCTAATACTACCGAGGAGTTTGAGAAAATCCTGGATGATAACCCTTATTTGCGCAATAGCTTTAATCAGGAATTTATTTCAGGTTTAACCTATTCCTTCATCTATAATGGGCATATTGATCAATGGAAAAAGCACCAGTTTTTTATGCATTCAAGCCTTGATATTGCCGGAAACAGTGTAGCTCTTATTACCAACAAGGATGACCCCAGGCCACGTACTTTCTTAGGGCTTGAATATGCACAATATGCCAAAGCCGATGTTGATATAAGATACCACCTAAGAATAAAAGGAGAAAACAAAATAGCAACCAGGATATTTGCTGGGTATGGAATTCCTTACGGGAATTCTGAAGTTTTACCTTTTACCAAACAATATTTCGCTGGAGGCCCTTATAGCGTAAGAGCATTTAGAATACGGTCTTTAGGACCGGGAACTTATGATCCTGAGGAAAGTGATGAAAGCTCCTTTTTTGACCAAGCGGGAAACATCCGGCTTGAAGCTAATGTCGAATACAGGTTTCCTATAATTTCTTTTCTGAAAGGTGCTGTGTTTGTAGATGCCGGAAATGTTTGGAATAGCAAAGCTAATGAGCAGTTGCCCGGAGGACAATTTAGTTCAGACTTCCTTAATGAACTCGGGATTGGCGGTGGGGCCGGTCTTAGAGTAGATATTCAGAATTTTGTGATTCGTTTTGATTTGGCTGTTCCCTTTCATGATCCTGGCTTAGCTAAAGGAGAGCGCTGGATTTACGCCATGGATGAACCAGTACTTAATTTTGCGATTGGTTATCCATTCTAATGCTGCTCCTTATTTCCATAACAAAGGTCTCCGGCATCGCCAAGGCCAGGTACAATATAGCCATGATCGTTTAGTTCTTTATCTATAGCTGCAATCCATAATTGCGTATTTTCCGGGAAATTTTCAGAGATATATTCCACCCCTTCTTGGGCACCAATTACAGAAACCAGATGAATTTGTTTTGGAGTTCCCATTTCCTTTAAAGCATCGAGAACATTTACAAAAGATCGGCCAGTCGCTAGCATCGGGTCTGCGAGAATAAGCGTTTTTCCTTCCAGGGAAGGGGAGGCGAGATACTCCACTATTATTTCAAATCTTTCATCATCAAAAGGATGGTGACGATAAGCGGAAATAAAAGAATTTTCAGCTTCATCGAAATAGTTGAGCAAACCTTCATGCAATGGTACTCCCGCTCTCAAAATACTGCAAATCACAATATCTTTTTCTGGAAGATACATAGTTGCTGGTCCCAAAGGACTTTTTATTTCAGCTACATTATAATTAAGCGATTTACTCAACTCGTATCCGAGGATTTCCCCCAAACGTTGAATATTTCTCCTGAACCGCATCCTATCCTTTTGAATGCTTACGTCCCTTAATTCAGCTAAAAATTTGGATGCGATGGAATTTTGTTCCAGAAGGTGGTGAACCTGCATTTTTTATGTGTTTTAGCAAAGATAAGAAATCCAATATCCAATTAAGATTAAAATTAACCTCTGTAATTTCATAATCTCTTAATTTGGCTATATTTTTGATGTATATTGCTCAAATTCAATTCAAGTATATGAAATCGGGAATATTACTTTTGGTTATGTTGTTGGTTGGATTGGGAACTTACGCCCAGATCGAGATCCCCAGGACTACAAATACCGGTGGCTTACTCAAGGCCGAGCCCGATTCAAAATCTGGGTTTCCTTTGTTGAAAGTAGAAGAGCCAGAAGAAAGTAAATACCTTAAAAATGATGATCCTAAAAAAATAGATTTCAGGAAGACCAATGATGAGTTAATTACTGCCGGGGATGTGGTAGAAAAGAAATGGAAAAAAGACCGGGATATTAAAAATTCCTATAAGGAAGACCAATATCTGGGGGATTTTACAACCGGTGGAAAATTTGTGGAATTGTATGCACGCGATCATGAGTATGTAGATGGGGATAAAGTAAGAATTATCGTAAATGGCGTGGAAATCCAGAGTATTACTCTGGGTGGCGGGTATCATCCAATCCTGGTGAAACTGGAAAGCGGTTTTAATAATATTGAATTTGAAGCTTTAAACCAGGGAACATCTGGACCCAACACCGCTGAACTAAAGGTGTTGGATGAAGACGGAAAACTTGTCACCACCAAGGTCTGGAACCTACTTACCGGAGCTAAAGCAAGCCTCATTGTTGTCAAAAAATAACAGCTACCCCAAAGCAGAAATAACTGTATTTTTATTAACTTTAATAGGCGTACACCACAATAGGTAACAATTGTTACACTATGGTTTCTGCAATAATTTTATATTCGGGCGCTTCACTAAATTAACAGGCTTGCAATTGCATTATGGATAAATTAAACGTTTTTAAGACTATTTCTAAGATTTTCCTCGGATTTGTTGTATTTATTGTACTCTTATTTGGAGGACTTATTCTCTTTGTTGAATCCCCCGAACTTTTTATTAAAGAGAAAATCGCTGCCGCCGATTGGGAGCCGAATAAGGTAGAAGAAGATCTGGAATATAAAATTTTAGATCGTGAAGTAGAATATGGCTATCGATTATTAGCCGAATCACCTAAATATATAGGGCCAAATGCTGAGCATCCCGAGATGCGCTATGCTGGTAATAATCTGGCTTGTGTAAATTGCCATTTAAAAAATGGGACTCAGGCTGGCTCTGGTTCGTGGGTAGGAATCCTGGAGAGATTCCCGCAATATTCGGGAAGAGACGGAAAAGAATCTACTATTGAAGACCGGATTAACGGCTGCATGGAACGCAGTATGAATGGAAAAAAACTTCCGAAAGATTCCAGGGAAATGAAGGCTATGATTGCTTATATGGATTATGTTAGTGAAGGGATTCCAGAGGAAAGAAAAGCTGAATTTAAAGGTTATCCTCCAATAGAACTTCCCGATTTTCCAGCCGATCCACAGGTAGGAAAAGATTTATATTCTAAAGAATGTGCGGTTTGTCATGGAGAAGATGGGCAGGGGCAAAGGTTGGCAGAAGCTGAAAAAGGATATTTGTACCCACCACTTTGGGGTGACGATACTTTTAACCACGGGGCAGGTATGCACCGGGTTATTACCGCCGCCGAATTTATTAAAAGCAATATGCCATTCGAAGAAGCAACCTGGGATAACCCAAAGCTAACAGATGAAGAGGCATATCATATTGCGGCTTATATAAATAGTTTCGATAGGCCACAAAAGGCCAATACCGAAAAGGATTTCCCTGATAAAAGATTAAAACCGGTCTCAACTCCCTATGGTCCCTGGACAGATGATTTCTCTCCCGAACAGCATAAATATGGACCTTTCCCTCCAATTATTGCATATTACAAAGAGAAATATGATATTTCCAAAAGTAAATAGGAGAGATTAATCGGCCAGATCCTCGAGGTGTTGGATTTCAGAAACTGTTGTGCGTATCTCTTGTAAATGCTTTTCCAACATTGCTTTGGTTTCAGGAGAAAAGGCTGTTTTCTTTAATTTTTCTTCGTATTCCTTTAGGCTTGCTTTTTCGCCCCGGAGACATTCTTCAAGAACCGCTTCATCATCATTTTTGGTGAATAAGGTTTTAAGATCTATCCAGGTACGATGCAAATCTGCCGTGGCGCTGCCCTTTTCCTTAGGTTCTGCATTGAGTGCCCTTATGGCTTTATGAATTTCGGTAGCAAACCTATTTCGCATTACCGCTTGTTGCTTAAGAAATTCTTTTAAGTTCACATTATCGGCCTCTTCCAAAACTTTTTTATAGCCTTTTTCAGCATCATAGTTTTTTTCTAAAAGTTCTTGCAAACTATTTATTCGCTCCTTTTGGCTTTTTTCTTTTGCAGATTCTCTTGTAGTTTTCATGATTTATTTATTTTAAAAGGTTAATACCTTTAAATTTACGGCTTCGGAATCTAACAGCAATTGGTTTTAAATGGGTTTTAACAGAAATTGATTTAAAATATTCTTCTTAAATTTAATTCGCTAACCAAAACAAGCATAGCTATGAAAAAAGTACTCATTGCCTTAGATTACCATCCCGTTTCTGAAGAAGTTGTAAATGCCGGCTATGAATTAGCCAAAAAAATGGGTGCAGAAGTTTGTCTTGTCCACGTCCTGTCAGATGTGGCTTATTACGGAATCCAATATCAACCATTTATGGGATATGAAGGCTATAGCGAAACGGCAATAGATTTGAACGTAGCCTCAGAAATGCGACAGGTAGCCGAAGACTATTTAGATAAAGCGGCAGAACATTTAAATGACGAAAAAGTTGGGAAACATCTCGCTGAAGGAGATACAGCGCGGACGCTCCTGGATTATGCCGACGAATGGCAAGCAGATTTAATTGTTATGGGAACCCACAGCCACTCTTTTTTAGAGAAACTGATTATGGGAACTGTTGCGGCACAGGTATTGGAAAAAACGAAAATTCCGGTTTATATGGTTCCTGTGAAAAAATAATCTCCTTTTCTCTCGCGTTTTAGAGCAACTTTTTCCTGCTGAAGTCCTGAAGAGTTGATTTTATAAGTATAAAATACGTTTTAATTAGGAAAAGCTGTAGCCAGGCATTAATTTTGCATACTAAGAAATATGTTGCAATAGTTGTATTTCCGGTTTTAAATCCTTATAATATTTCTATTGTATCGTAAAGCAGCTTTCAGGTTAAACCTTACCTGGGAAATTGCTTTGGAGAAGAAAACAAGTTTCAAACAATTAATAATCAATAGGTAGTTAAAACGAATGGCAAAATCGCAACAAACATTTAATAAAATAGAAAAAGAGAAAAAACGTTTAAAAAAGCGGGAAGAGAAAAAGAAGAAGAAGGTTGAACGCAAAGCTTCTAATTCTGATAGTCCTGAATTCGCTTATGTAGATCAGTATGGAAATCTTACCGATACTCCCCCAGATCCTGATCAAAAAGTAGAAGTAGATGCCGAAAGCATTGAAATTGGTGTGCCTAAAAAAGAGGATATGCCAGAGGAAGATCCGCAAAGGGAAGGAAAAGTTTCCTTTTTTGATCATTCTAAAGGCTTTGGTTTCATTTTGGATACCCAAACCCAGGAAAAATATTTTGTCCATATAAGTGGCACCCTCGAAGATATCGATGAAAATGACAAAGTTTCTTTTGAACTTGAAAGAGGCATGAAAGGAATGAATGCCGTAAAAGTCAAAAAGATATAATTTCAATTCTAAGGCTTCGGTATTAAACAGCTTGTTTTACCGAAGCTTCTTTATTTTTAGGCTATTAATCAGCCTGTTACTCCCAGGAGCCGGATTTTGCACTTTCCGGTTATCCCCATTTTATATATTTCATGCAAAGAATAAAAAAGAATCATCAGGAGATCCTGACCAAGCTCGGTATATCTGAACTTAATCCTATGCAAAAGAAGGCGCATAAGGTAATCATGGAACAAAAAGATACCGTTCTTCTATCTCCTACCGGAACCGGAAAAACCCTTGGTTTCTTATTGCCCTTATTAGAATTATTGGATCCTGACCTTGATCAGGTCCAGGCTATCATTTTGGTGCCGTCAAGGGAACTTGCCATCCAAATAGAGCAGGTAACACGGGAAATAGGTTCAGGCTTTAAAACCAATGCCGTTTATGGGGGTCGCGCATTTGCTAAAGATAAAACAGAATTAAATCATCCGCCCGCAATTCTCATTGGTACCCCGGGTCGTGTTGCCGACCATATCAGGAGAAATACATTTTCCGTAGAAGAGATTAAAACCTTAATTCTGGATGAATTCGATAAATCCCTGGAGGTAGGATTTATGACTGAAATGAGTGAGATTATTGAGAGTTTAACCAACCTGGAAAAACGTATTTTAACCTCTGCAACCCAGGAAATTGAAATCCCAAAATTCGCCGGAGTTAAGGAACCAAAAGTATTGAATTATCTGGAAGGAGGGGAGTCACAACTTGAGATCAAAACGATAGCTGTGCCGGGACGTAATAAACTCCCCGGACTCAAAAAACTTATCAATCAAAACCCGGAAGCTACCGGAATAGTTTTCTGTAATTTTAAAGATAGCATCGCAGAAGTCAGTGATTTTTTGAATAAAAACAAAATCTCTCACGCATGTTTTTTTGGGGGAATGGAACAAAAAGACAGGGAAAGAGCCCTAATTAAATTCCGTAACGGGAGTCACAGAATAATTATCGCTACCGATCTTGCGGCACGCGGCATAGATGTGCCGGAAATCGATTTTATAATACATTATCAACTTCCATTTAAAAATCAGGAGTTCACCCATAGAAATGGAAGAACCGCCCGGATGAACTCCGAAGGTATTGCTTATGTTTTGCACGGTGAAAATGAGAAATTACCAGAGTTTATTATACCGAATCAGCATAAATGGGAGCGAGGTGCTTCGGTTGAAAGTACAGCAAAAGCCTTTTCTGAACAAATTACTCTATTTATTTCCGGAGGAAGAAAGGATAAGATTTCAAAAGGTGATATAGCTGGTTTATTCCTGAAACAGGGACAGCTTGAAAAAGAGGAACTTGGTCTTATAGAGCTAAAGCAGGACTGTGCATTCGTTGCTGTACCTGAGCAAAAAGCTGAAGAACTTATAGCTTCGCTTAATAACTCAAAACTCAAGAAGAAAAAAGTAAGAATACGTTACGTTTAATAAACTTATCTTTAATTCTATTGCATATAATTATGGAAAGCCGCCAGCCAAATAACCCGCTTCACGGAGTAAAACTTGCCGAAATTCTGGAATTTCTGGTGAACCGCTATGGCTGGGAAGAACTGGGAAAGAGAATAAATATTAAGTGTTTCACCCAGGATCCTTCTATAAAATCCAGTCTAAAATTCTTACGAAAAACGCCCTGGGCAAGAACCAAGGTAGAGAACTTATATCTCGATTCGCGTTAGGCTTATTTGCAAAATATCACTACCAGGAGGAAAAATATTACTTTCGGTTACGTTAGATTAGACTGTGCTTTTGTTGACGTAACGACTTTTAGGGCTGGTAATCTAATAGAGTGGCTGAATAACAGTCTTTTAAGAGGGAAGAAAGAAAGAATATAACATAATATTTTTTTAGCGAACCAACCATACTGGCTCAAAATACAGGAAATTCAGTATAAGGGAACAAGTCATATAAGATTAACTTGAACTGTTTTAAGTAGTAGTTACTTAGAATGAAGTTAATTCCTTAAAAAACCTGTAACCATGAAAACATTATTTCAATCATTTAAAACTAAAATTTTACTGTTGTCTTTGACTTTTCTGGCTACGGTAACGCTCTTTGCTCAGGAACCATTTGAAGATTCTGTTGTAATTACCAAAACCGATAATAATTTGCAATGGGGACCTTGTCCGGAATTTATGCCAGCCGGTTGCGGGATAGCAGTCTTACACGGGGATCCCGGCAAAAAGAATGCTGATATTTTTTTTAAAGTACCTGCAAATACCCAAATTCCTAATCACAAACATACTTCAGCGGAGCGTATGGTTTTGGTTTCAGGGGAATTGGAAGTTACTTACGAAGGTGAAGATTCCCAAGTCTTAAAAGAAGGCACTTATGCTTACGGGCCGGCACAGAAACCACATTCGGCTAAATGCGGAGATTCACCTTGCGTACTATTTATTGCATTTGAGGAACCCGTAGATGCTTTTGCAGTAGAAGAATAAGATTTTATCACTTAGCGATCTTATAAAGCTGATTATTTCTTCCAGATTGGCCCAAAAGAGCGTTATCAGGAAGAATCTACGCTGTATTATCAGCTTTTACTATATCACATAAATTGACCTATAATTTACATTATGTAAAATAGAATAATTGAGACCACTTCCAATGTTTACCCCTCTTAAACTTCGCACTTATCCTCTATATCTAAATTTTTCCAAAATTTAAGCATAATACCTGTGAGCGATATATAATTATTGTAATTTCAATTTCACACTGAAATTAATCAACCTATAATTAAATCTGATTTCTATGGCAGGCGGATCTAAAATCGCAATTTATGGTGCCATTGGCGCTAATACTCTTATAGCAATCAGCAAATTTACAGCAGCATTTTTCACAGGAAGTTCTGCAATGCTTGCTGAAGGTATTCACTCCCTGGTAGATACCGGAAATGGTTTACTGCTTCTTCTCGGTATAAAACGGTCCAAACAGGAACCAGATAAAATGCATCCATTTGGTTATGGTAAGGAAGTATATTTCTGGAGTTTTGTGGTAAGCATCCTTATTTTTGCCCTGGGTGGCGGTTTTGCAATTTATGAAGGCATTCACGCCTTACAGGACCCTCATGTAATTGTAGATCCTACCTGGAATTATGTGGTACTGGGCGTAGCAATCATTTTTGAAGGCACCGCCTTATACCTCGCTCTTAAGACGTTTAATAAATCACGAGCTAAGAAGACCAACATTATCAGTAGCATTGTTAAAAGTAAAGATGCTGCGACTTTTGCGGTAATCATTGAAGATACTGCGGCCCTGGCAGGTCTTCTTGTTGCAATGTTGGGTATATTTCTATCCCAACAACTTCAGAACCCCTATTTCGATGGGGCTTCCTCTATCCTTATTGGTCTAATTCTTTTAATTGTAGCCACTTTTCTCGCCCGTGAAAGTAAAGGCCTTCTTTTAGGTGAAAGTGCCAGTCCAGACGTAATGGTTTCCCTGGAAAAAATATTGAAAAGAAACATTAACATTAAAGATTGGGCTGTTCCTCAAACCATGCACTTTGGTCCTGAAAGCATATTTGCAGTCATTGAGATAGAACTGGCCGATGATATCAAACTTCTTCAGGCAGAACAAACAATGGAAAGTCTACGTTTGGAAATTAAAAATAAAATCCCACAGATTAATCAGGTAGTTATTCAAACTACCAATGAGATCAAGGAATAATTGAATTACAAACTAAATATTTAGTTATAGATAAATACCAATCATAAATCTTTGCCAAATCTACCAGAAATGCTTGTATTGTTAGTGAAATTTATTTTTCTTGAACCTAAATTAAAAATAGAATTATGGACGCAAGATTTCAATATGTTAAGATGGATAAAAGCGAAGATTTGGAGGAATTCAGCCAGAAAAAGCTTGATAAGTTAGAAGATAAATATGATTTTATTATAAGTGCTGAAGTGCATTTTAAAAAGCATGAAGTTGAAGATCCTAAAGGATATATCTGCAATATAAATATAAGTATGCCCGGCCCTAAAATCTTTGCAGAATCGAACGAAACTTCATTTGAAGCCGCTGTGGTAGAATCTATTAAGGATATTGATCGTCAGCTTCAGAAAAGAAAAGCAAAAATGAGCACTCATTAACCTAAGTTGTTGAATGTATTAAAAAAGGCCCTGAATTATCGGGGCCTTTTTTATTTTGACTAACTGCTATTTCATTTTATCCTCATAGGTTTGGTCTAAGGCTTCATCTTCTCCCAATTCCTTCTCTTCAATTCTTTCTTTAAATTCATTAATGATTCCGCCTTTAACCAGGATGTTTATCTGGCGATCACTCAAACTATGTTTTGTTTCAAACTTTACTTTATCACCGTTTGGTTTACGAATAATCACCTTAATATTATTTCGAGATATAACATCATTACGAAGATTTTTGAAAGTAATAACATCCCCCTGCTCTATTTTATCGTAATCACTAATATCCAAAAATTCGAGCGGCAAAATTCCAAAATTAACCAGGTTTTGCCACGCAATTCGTGCATAAGAATTGGCTATTACCGCTACTTGTCCCAGGTATTTTGGTGCAATAGCAGCATGCTCCCTGCTTGAACCCTGCGCATAATTATCTTTTGCAACCACAATGTGACCGCCGTACTCGTCCTTAGATTTCATCGCACGATCATAAAAAGTATCATCAATGACTGTAAAAGAAAATTTACTGATTTCGGGAAGATTACTCCTGAAAGGTAGAACATCTGCCCCTGCTTTCAGGATCTCATCGGTAGAAATATTATCACCCATTTTTAACAAAACTGGCACACTGTAGTGGTCCTGCATTGGTTCAATATATGGAAGCGATTTAATATTTGGCCCCTTTTGAAGTTCGATACCTGAATTGTCCTCCGGCGGTGCTACGAGCATTTCGGTGTTAATTATTTCCAATTCGGGATATTTAAACTTTGGATAGCTCATATTGTAAAGTTTTTCCAAATCCCGGGGATCGGTTATTTTTCCAGTTAATGCTGAAGCTGCAGCAGTTTCAGGGCTACATAAGTAAACCTGATCATCCTTAGTCCCCGATCTATCGGGGAAATTTCTTGGCATAGTCCTTAAACTTATAGTCTTAGACGCCGGGGCCTGTCCCATCCCGATACATCCCATACACCCAGACTGGTGAAATCTCGCTCCTGCTTTTATGAGATTGGCAAAGGCCCGGTTATCTATCATATTCTGAATTACCTGTCTTGAAGTTGGGTTTATATCAAAAGAAACATCTCCACTAACAGTTTTCCCATCAACAATGGCACCTGCCATCCAGAAATCCCTTAATCCCGGATTAGCCGAAGAACCTATTACCACCTGGCTTATCTCCTTTCCTTCTACTTCTCTAACCGGGACCACATTCCCCGGACTTGTGGGTTTGGCTATTAGAGGAACAAGTTCATCCAAAATAATTTCTTCATGAAGATCATATTCACAACCCTCATCGGCTATTAATTCTTTCCAATCTTCTTCTCTGTTCTGTGATTTTAAAAATCTACGGGTTTCCTCATCGCTCGGAAATACTGTAGTAGTGGCACCTAATTCGGCTCCCATATTGGCAATCACATGGCGATCCATCGCACTTAAGTTTTTAAGTCCGTCTCCGTAATATTCTACAACCTTCCCTACTCCACCTTTCACATCGTGACGTCGTAACATTTCCAGGATAATGTCTTTTGCACTAACCCAGTCCGGAAGATTACCGGTTAACTTTACACCCCAAACCTTTGGCATTTTCACAAAGTATGGCTGTCCTGCAATTGCGGCGGCTACATCCAGGCCTCCTGTACCTATGGCAAGCATACCCAGAGCACCTGCCGCGGGTGTATGGCTATCTGAGCCTACCATGGTCTTTCCCGGTTTTCCAAATCGTTCCATATGTACCGGGTGACTTACGCCGTTCCCCGGCCGGCTATACCATAATCCAAATTTTCTCGCAGCCGATTGCAAAAAAACGTGATCATCAGCATTTTTAAAATCTGTCTGCAAGAGATTGTGATCTACATATTGAACCGCTACTTCGGTTTGGGCTTTCTGAAGTCCCATAGCCTCGAGTTCTAATTGAACCAGGGTACCGGTAGCATCCTGAAGCAAGGCCTGATCTATTTTTATGCCTATCTCAGTTCCGGGTTTCATCTCCCCTTTGAGAAGATGTTCTTTTATAAGTTTCTGGGTAACATTTAAATGTGACATAGTTGGTTAATTTTATATTTCAAAATATCATTTTTCTACTAAATTAGGTGCCATTTAACAATATCTTATGGCTTGATTCTGCCTTAATCCCTTATTTTCATCTTCTAACCAATCTTTAGATCATGAGTGTTATCATAAAACGGGCGCTCTTTGGGGGTGCAGTGGCTACTCTTGTTATGGCTTCCGGTACATTTGTTCTGGGAAGGCTTTCGGGTTATGAAGCTAAGGTATTGCTGGAATCTTCTCTCTCAGGTATCAATATGCTTTGCAATACTGTTATCTTAGGTTCATCAACCATTCTGGCTTTAATGCTAACCCTTCTAAGCCTTAGTCGGGCTGCGAATTCCAGTTTAAATAAGGAGCATTACCGACAGGTGTTGAGTATCGCTAAATATGATACTATCCTGATTATTTCAGCAGTGATAGCTTTTTTATTTCTGAATATACCTATTACCGAAAGCCAGGAAGTACCCGGGAGCTGGTACACCACAATTTATTATATAACCCTTGGCGTAGCGGCTTTGCTTGGAGGTGGTTTGATCGCCATTGTAACTATGCTATACGGAACAATAGCAAATATTATTTTGATCGTTGGGCTGGGGGTAACCGATCATCCTTTGGTAGATGACGATCAGGACCAGAGGGCTAGTAAAGAATAATGAAAATGGGGCCGCTCGAAAAATAAAACCAATACCAAACTGAATCCTGTTAGAAATTGGGAAAGGCATCACTCTATTTTTATAGCAGCCCCGGGAAACTAAAAATTTAATTATTTCGGCTTAATGCATTAATAATATCGGTTTGCTGGCCTTCTTCCAGGTTAAAACCAGGCTTTCCTTTCCTCGGAAATAAATAACTGAACGGTTCTCTAAATGCACTCCAGCTTTCGGCAAGACCAAAATCGTCATTTTTCTTTTTCATTTCAGGACGCTTAAAAGTATTGAGATCTGAATCGTAGGGTGAACCTTCAGCATCATCACCGGTAAATAACATTCCGTCGTTTATTTCAGAATAAAGAATAACAGATGCTCCTCCATTACCGGGAAGATCAAATACCTTAAGACCAAAATCCTTCAAGACATTCTCTCTGGCGGTTATATCCTTTGTTCTATAGTCATCTTTGAAATTCTTCCTGGGATGCGCAAATATAGCAGCACCTCCGGCATCTTCAGAAATTGTTTTCAAATCGGCATATGCGCTCTTCATAATTTCGTCACAGGTAATTAAAATTCCCTTAATTCGGTATCCATCGGTTACCAGTTTTTTCACCGCATCTTTAGTAGATTTTTCAACTACATCAATCAGGATAATATCCTGGCGGTTAATATGCCTGATCGCATACCCTTGATTGTGACTCCCGTTAATCTTCTCTCCTTTAATAATAAAGGTGTCTGGTATTAGTTTGTGGAATTTTCCTGGTTCCGCCTTTTCAATAAATTCGGCAGACTGGCTGTTAAGCACCTCCATTTTATCAACTGTCTTCATAAATTCTTGGGATTTTAAATTAGTGGTATTAAGATACAAATCCAGCCCTTTTTCAACAAGCCTTTAAGAAGGGTTTAGGAGTTATTTAACGAGAATGCAAACCCTGAAAAACTTCCATGGTGAGAGAGAGAAAAATTGTAAGAAAGTGCCTGGTCATCGATATAAAATTGGGGAATAAAGTTCCTGTCTTTTTTTAGCTTGGGAAACTTTGAAAAAGTACCTGCAGTTGCTACAAACTCCCTTAGCAAAGATTGTCTTAGGTCTTCTTTAGAAGATAGGCTCTTCCAAATGATTTTCTCATCTTCCCGGCAAGAGGCGCGACTATGAATAAAATTTGAATTGAAGAAGCTTTTGGTGAAAATTGACTCTTCCTCTATAATTACTTTTCCTGTAGTTGATTTTGAATTTGAAGATTGAAGAAAACATTCCAAACTGCACGGATTAAATTTTGGAGCCAGATTATGTTTTCTTTGCCAGGCTTTATAAGCAGCCTCTTTCATGCTCCAGAATAACCAGATCATTTTATCCCTGTTTTCTGAATCCAGAATTTGTTGACGTTCTTCTTTTGTAAATATTTTCTGAAGATATCCCCGCCGCCTCCAATTGCTTTGAGTTTTAGCGAGCTGCAAATCTACAATATCATTTCCTATCATTTTTCCTGCAATTTTTGCCTGATAATTTTTTTGGCATCCTCCACAGTCAGCATTCCTTCCATGGAATCGTTATCTACCTCAATATCAAATTCATCTTCAACATCAAGAATGATATCCACCAGGTTAGCCGAATTCACTTCCAGGTCCTGAATAAAATGAGAGCTATCGTTGAATTTCAGTAAGGCTTCCTTGTTTTGTGCATAAGGCTCTACTATATTTTTTAATTGAGCGTTCAGGTCTTTTTCTTCCATTGCTGAAGATTTTGAGATTATTTTTCTACTGTTTTTTTGAAAACTACTACTGCATTTACATCCCCAAATCCAAAACTTGCTTTAGCGAGGATGTTAAAGGGCTGCTCTTTTGTTTTAATTGGAACTCTTTCGGGTGAAATTATTGCTTGAATGTCGGGATGAAGATCGTCACAATTTATATTTCCAAAAATAAATTTGTTTTTTAACTGAAGTACACTGGCCACACATTCTATGCTACCGGCTGCGCTTAGGCAATGACCTGTCATTCCTTTTAAGGAATTAATATAAGGAAAATTGTCTTTTCCACTTCCTAAAGCGGTCTTCCAGTTTACAATTTCAGTAGCATCCCTGGTGGTTGCCGTTAAGTGGCCGTTGATCACGTCAATTTTCCCTGCCGAAATCCCCGAATTACCTATTGCTTCTTTAATGCAGCGTTGGACTCCTGTATTATTGGCAGCAGTCATACTACCTCCTCCCCGCTGGCCACCGCTGTTCACGGCCCCGCCTAAAACTTCGGCATAGATTTTTGCGCCACGTTCTTTTGCCGATTCATACTCCTCAAGAACCAAAGCACCTGCTCCACTCCCCGGAACGAACCCGGTGGCTGTTGCACTCATTGGACGGGAAGCCGATGTTGGATCATCATTAAAATTATGTGGTAAGATGCGCATGGCATCAAATCCGCCCCAAACATAAGGCCCGTGATCATTACAACTACCCACCAGCATTCGTTTTGCCTTACCCGATTTTATCCTGTCATATCCCATTAAAACAGCTTCTGTGCCGGTAGTGCACGCTGAAGAATTGGTAGTAACCTGGTTTCCACAACCTAGTTTGCCGCCTAGAAAAGCGCTAAGTCCGCTGGCCATGGTTTGTAGAACGCTGGTACTGCCCAACCTTCGGGTTTTACCAGCATCAATAAGCTGAATAGCTTCCCTGAATTTGTCCACGCCAAGAATTCCAGTTCCAAAAATGATCCCGCTATCCCAATCGGGATTTTCCTTTTCACTGAAGCTTAAGCCGGCATCTTTCCAGGCATCGGTGCCGGCGATGGTTCCGTAGAAAATTCCACTTGAATTTAATCCGCGTAATTCCAGGGGAGAAAAATATTGCTGAAGGATTTCATCTGTCACTTCGGGCTGGCCGGCCACCTGGCAACCGAAATTAAGGTCTGCCAATTCCTGGTGATGGGTAATTCCACATCTTCCGTTTCTAATGGCATCATTAAAATCAGGAAGATTCGTGGCATTTGGAGCTACCACACCCATACCGGTAATTACCACACGTTTTTCAGCCATTGGTTTTCATACTTTTTAAAAGTGATTTATTAAGCACATATTCCGGCAATTTTCCCCTTGCATATTAGTTTCGCTTCAGCATTATACATTCTTACTTCACATTTTAATTTTTTAAACCTGAAATACATTTTTTCTGAAATCACTGTCACTTTTTCCCCCGGTAAAACAGGCAGATAAAAATCAACTTCGGTTGAACTCAAAGCTATTTTTTGCGGCTCCTCTTTTTCTTCTTTTAAAAGAAAAATTCCCAGGCAAACAACTCCTATCTGGGCCATACATTCGGTTAGAATCACACCAGGCGTTACTGGTTGATTTTTAAAATGTCCTTTGTAGAAAAATTCATCTTCAGAAAAGGTATATGTTCCCTCCACACTATTTTCATCAATTCTGCTGAGTTCATCAACAAACAAAAACGGATGAGAATATGGCAGTTTGTCAAGTATCTCGTTGAATTTCAAAAGCAATGTCTTATTTTAAATGTTCGCCGCCGTTTACCGGAATGATGGTTCCTGTAATCCAGCCGGCTTCATCTTTGGATAGCAGGTAAACAACATTGGCCACATCGTTGGGGACGGTAAGTCTTTTAAAAGGGTTGTGTTTTAAAGCGTGAACTCTAAGGGTCTCATTACCCGGAATCATTTGAAATGATTTGGTTACGGTTACCCCGGCCTGAATACAATTTGCTCTAATTCCATAGGGAGCAAATTCAAGGGCAATACTTCTGGTAATAGCTTCCAGGGCTACCTTAGCGGCCGAAACGGCTGCATAACCCTGCCAGACTTTCTTATTTCCTTCACTGGTAAAAGAAATGATTCTGGCATCTTTAGCAAAAATTCCATGCTTAAAAATATCCTTGGTCCAATCATAAAGACTAATGGCCATAGCATCAATGGTAATTTGAAAATCCAGGTTTTCCAGGGTGGCCTCATCCCCATTCATGGGTTTTAGATTCCCTTTTGCGATACTGTGAACTAGACTTCTGATTTTTCCCTCCGGGCCCAGAATCTTGAGGATCTCTGAAATGATTCCTTCCCTTTTTTCAGCATTGGTTGCATCAATATTGAAGCTCTCCAATTGCACATCACTGTTTTTGATGATATCTTCAAAAGCTTCTTCAATATCGGGAAGTTCAGCTTTTCTGTCGCGGTGAACAATAATAATGTTCATTCCGTGTTTTGCCAGTTTTCTTGCTGATGCAAGGCCCAGGCCACTGCTGCCACCCAAAATAAGGGCCCAGTAATTTGTGTCTTTAAATTCTGTTACCATTGCAATAAGATTCTTTGTGCCGAAAAGCCAGGGCCAAAACTCAGCATAAGTCCCTGTTCGCCTTCGGGAATGTTTTTATTCAGAAATTCCTGTAAAACATACAGTACGGTGGCGCTACTCATATTGCCATACAGCCGGAGCACCTCCCGGGTTTCTTCTATATTTTTCCCTAAGTTACCAAAAAGATCTTCAACAGTCTGTACAATTTTCTTTCCTCCGGGATGAAAAATCAAATGTTCTAGCTTTTCGATATCGGTACCATGCTTCTTTAAAAAAGGATATATAATATCGGGAAAATGTGCAGAAATGGTTGCCGGTACGCTTTCGTCAAGAATCATTTTTAAACCGTGGTTAGTAAGATCGAATCCCATCATGTGAGTAGCATCATAAAAATGATACATCTCCTCTCCTATAATTTCCGGTCCGGTTGCCTCTTCTTCTGAAGAAAGCAAAACACAAGCTGCCCCATCCCCAAAAATGGCGGCACTCACCATATTGGTCATACTAAAGTCGTTAAGCTGAAAAGTTGCGGTAGGACTTTCAACTGCAATAACCGCGGCTCTTTTTCCCTTATTTGATTTCAAAAAATTATGGGCATAGATCATCCCTGAAACTCCCGCAGCACACCCCATCTCGGTTACCGGTAATCTGGTGATGTTTTGTCTTAGATCCAGCTCATTAATTAAATAAGCATCAAGAGAAGGAATCATAATTCCTGTACAACTCACAGTGATAATATAATCCAGGGAATTCGGTTCCCAGCCGGCATTTTTCAAGGCTTTATTAAGGACCTTCGCCCCCATTTTTTTTGCTTCCCTTTTGTAGATCCTGTTTTTATCTTCAAAGGAAGTCACTGTAAAAACTTCTTCCGGATCCATAATGGAATACCGCTTGTCTACCCCTGCCCCTTCAAAAATTTTTAAAACTTTACGGCGAAAGCGTTCATTTTCATCGCTGAGCCAGTTTTCTACAAATGGCAAAATATCTGCTGTATTCCTGGAAAATTCCGGTAACTCTTTTTCAACATTAACTACTTTGGTGCTCATTCTTTTATTTCTGAATAATCCATTGATATCTGAAGGCCCATTTCCATTTAATCTCTGCCTGGCTTGCGGGTATTTTAGCTGAAAATCTTTCGAGATCACTTTTTTTAAAGCCTCTTAAAATAGAGGTTAATCCATCTTTTCTGGCAATTTCGTTACGGATAAACACCCTACAAAAGACCTGGAATAGGCGATATGCGATTTTACTTCGGTGTAAATCGTTTATTAAAACTCCATATTTAGCCTGCCGATGGAAAAGTTTTAGCAAATTTATGATCTGAGGATCAGTAAAATGATGTAAAGTGAGGGTGCAAAGTACAATATCAAAATTTTGCTTCCGGTAAGATTCACTGAAAACATCCATAACCTTAAATTCAATATTCGGATAATTTTCTGAAAGCCTTTTAGCAATTGAAATTGCATGAATATTTGCATCCACACCTGTGAGCTTTAATTCTATATTATTTTTCTTCCCCCATTGAGCGATTTCTCTCAGCATAGCACCATTCCCACAACCAACATCCACAATATTCCATTCCTGCTCTTGAGGATTTTCCCGTTGAATCTTTTTTATCCCGCTAAGGGTGACCTTATTGCCCCCAAGCCATTTATTGATATTTTCCAGATCTTTCAGGACTTTTTCCAATTCTTCCCCGCCGAGCTCAAAATTATCCATGATCTCCGCCTGATTTGTTCTAAAGGAAGTATTAATTATTTTCATATTACTGGGCGACCATGGGTTTGAGAGATAATTTTTGGAAGAAGTGAGGGGATGGTTTTTACAAGGCTTTGAGAGACTTCAGCCAGGGAAGGATTCAAAAGTATATTCTGAAGCATTCTACCCGTCTGAAGCCTTCTTCTGAATGTTTTCTTCCATCCAATTTCATACTCCTCTTCCATATTTTTTCTACTGAACCTATTCTTTTCCTGAGCCAGGATCACTTCTGAAGCTATTTTTGCACTATGCACGGCCATGGCCATGCCATTTCCGCAAAGCGGATGAATTAAACCTGCGGAATCGCCCATCATTAAAATATGTTCTTCTACTGCCTTTTTTTGGGAAAAAGAAATCTGTGCTATGCTTAATTCTTTTTCAAACAGCTCCTCAGCTTCATTAAAAAACTTGCGTAAATGCTTGTTTTGCATAAGCACTTTCTCTTTAAAAAGTTTAGGATCCTTATACTTTTTAAAACTAGAGTAAGAAACCAGATAACAAACATTTACCGCTCCTGTTTCGGTTTTTGAAAGACCACAATAGCCACCTTTAAAATTATGAAGGGCTACCTGATGTTCAGGAAATCCAGGATGGTGATAATGTGATTTAACCGCGAGCCAGGAGGATTTTTCTTTTATAAAATTTCGTTCGAGCTTTTTATCTAAAATCGATCTTTTTCCAAAAGCTCCTAAAACAATAGGTGACTTATATTTTTTTCCGGAGGCTGTTGCAATTTCGAATTTATTATCATTACCCAATTTCACCTGCACCACCGCATCACAAACAACTTCAGCACCACTTTCTTTTGCCTTTTCCCACAGAAAATTATCCAGATTATACCTGCTTATACCCAAACCTCCTAAAAGAAGGTTTGCTTTAATACTATTTCCCTTTCTGGTACTATAAAAAAGTTCATTTATGAAGGGAGGATTCAGCTCCAAAAGATCAATCTCCAGGGATTCTAAATAAGGAAGAATTTCTCTTGAAATATATTCACCGCAAACCTTGTGTTTAGGGTAAACCTCTTTTTCAAATACCTGAACCGGAACTCCTTTTTTGGAAAGATGAATGGCAGCGGTAAGCCCTGCAAGTCCGCCTCCAATCACTATTACTCCGGGATGCTCCATGGTTTGAAGATACTTAAAACAAAAATAAAATCCCGGCCAGAAGCCGGGATTTAAGATAAAATTATAGTATGATAAGGCCTAATTCTGGTCTTCTTCAGCGGCAGCCTTTCTTTTGGCTTCTTCTTTTAATTCTTCATTGGCTACAATGGCCAGCTCTACCCTACGGTTCTTAGCACGTCCCTCGACAGTGCTATTGTCGTATTTAGGTTGAAGTTCTCCATACCATTTGGTATCAAATCTTCCGCTGGCAAGACCCTGTCCTAATAAATAATTGGTAACGGCCTGGGCTCTGTTTTTTGAAAGAGTAAGATTATAACTTTCACTTCCTGTATTATCAGTATGTCCTTCAACAAGGATATTGGAATCAGGATACTCTTTAAAGATATCGGCTAACTTATTCAGAGTTTCCTGGGATCTTGAGTTTATATTGTATTTCTCTGTGTCAAAATAAACCCCACTGGATTCATCAAAAGTTACATTAATACCTTCCCCTACTCTTTCTACTTCTGCTCCAGGAATTTCTTCTTCTATCCTTTGCGCCTGTTTATCCATTCTGTCACCAATAATGGCACCGGCAGTTCCACCTACTACTCCACCAATAATGGCTCCAAGAGCGGTGTTTCCGTCTCCGGTATTGTTACCTACAACACCGCCAATTACCGCACCACCGGCTGAACCGATTACAGCACCTTTTTGTTTATTACTTGCATTCTTAGTTGCTTCACAGCCAAACAACATCGTTGCGGCAAAAAGTAAAGCGAACATTCTATTTAATTGCATCTTCATATCTGTATTATTTATATTAATTTTTAGAAAAGTTCATTCGAATCACAAATGGAGAACCATCCAGACTAACTGTTTGTTCCCAAACCATTTGTGTATCACTTAAAGATCTAAGATTTAATCTGAAACCTTGATTTCCAGTTGTAGATTTGTAATTTTCATCGGTTGGTTTCAGTAAGAAATCATAAATACCTTCCGGGGTATTTTCTTCGTCTATAGACCACATGAAGTTGCGTTCTCCTCCATCACAGTTGATTCCCTGTACCCTGTAAGTTCCGTGGTTATTGTTTGAGATAAAATCCCAGGTACTACCTTCGAAGCAATCGGCGGAGGCATCATTTAATAAGGTTACATTAAACTCACCCGAACTGTTAGGATAGGTTACGCTGGTTAATGTCCAGTCTCCATTAAAGGTTTTTCTGGCTTCTCTTGCTGTTTTACTTGGGCCACAGGCGGTAACCAGCAATAAGGTTATGGATACTAATACTAATAGTTTTTTCATGGTTTTGGTATTATTTTAAATATAAAAACCCAATGCAAGCTCTGGACCAAACCAAAAAACCACATTGGATTCAAGATTATAGTAGATTAAATTATCTTCGGAATAATCGACTGATTAATGAGATAACCAGAAGTACGATAAATATGTAAAAAATGATCTTGGCAATATCAGCGAAACCTTCTGCAATGCCCCCAAAGCCAAAAATAGCGGCCACTAAAGCAATGATTAAAAAAATAACGATTAAACGTACCATAATATTAGATTTATTGATTAGTTATGAACTAAATTACAGTAGCAACCCAAGGTCAACAAAAGATTATTACTTATTTAACAATAGGTCCGTTAAGGTTTCTTAATAATGAGGTAAAACTCTTTAATTAATGCTAATATTCAATTAATTCCTTTAGCCTGGCTTTAAATCTTTCCTTTGGAAGAAACTGGGATTCAAGCTGGGAAGCGAAGGGTATTGGGGTTTCTAAGCTCCCAACTCTGAACACCGGGGCGTCTAGATATTCAAAACATTCTTCCTGAATTAAAGATGCTATCTCTGATGCCAGACTACCAAATAAGGTGTCTTCCGTAAGTACCATGGCTTTACCTGTTTTTTTAACCGATTCAATAATAGCATCCTTATCCAGCGGTTGCAGACTTCTGAGATCAAGAAGATCAGCTTCAGCGTAATTTAATTCATCCAGAATTTCCATTGCCCAGTGAACCCCTGCTCCATAAGTGATAATACTGATCTTTTCCCCTTCACGAAGTAGCGAAGCTTTTCCGAAAGGCAAAGTATAATAATCTGTAGGAACTTCCTGCCGGATACTTCTATATAATGCCTTGTGCTCAAAGAAAAGAACCGGATTAGGGTCATTAAATGCGGTATTTAAAAGGCCTTTGGCATCATAAGGAAATGCCGGGTAGATTACTTTCAAGCCCGGTGTTTTGAGAAACCAGGCTTCATTGGTCTGGCTATGGAAGGGTCCCGCCCCTACTCCTGCTCCACAGGGCATTCTTATAACTACATCGGCATTTTGGTTCCAACGGTAATTGGTCTTCGCCAAATAGTTTACAATGGGATTAAAGCCAGAGCTTACAAAGTCGCCAAATTGCATTTCTACCATAGCTTTCATCCCGTTAATAGATAATCCCATTCCAGCACCAACCACCGCCGATTCACAAATTGGAGTATTTCTTACTCTTTCGCTGCCAAATTCCGCCAGAAGCCCATCGGTGATTTTAAAAACTCCCCCATAATCTGCGATATCCTGGCCCATTAAAACAAGGTTTTCATGTTTTGCCATAGATTGCTTCATGCTTTGGGCAATAGCGTCGATCAATCTTAATTCCTGAGTCTCTCCTTTTGGTTTAACTTCTTCATAATCAACGATCTTATACACATCATTTAACTCCTTGCTCTCATTAGAAGAGACGGGCTTTTCAGAAAAGGCAATCTTTAAATTTTTATCGATTTCAGTTTTAATTTCCGCGATTAACTCATCATTGAATTTTTGATCGAGCAAGTCTTCCGACATTAAATAATTTCTGAAATTAATTACCGGATCTTTTTCTGCCCAGTGTTGCATCAATTCTTCGGGTACGTATTTAGTTCCACTAGCCTCTTCGTGGCCACGCATTCTGAAGGTTTTAAATTCCAGTAAAACAGGTCTCGGATTTTCACGTACACTTTCGGCTATTTCATTCACGCGGGTGTAGACCTCGATAATATTATTCCCGTCTATAATATGGGATTCCATTCCATAACCAACGGCACGATCTGCGATGTCTTTACAGCGGTATTGTTCATTGGTAGGCGTTGATAATCCATATCCATTATTCTCAACACAAAAAAGTACCGGTAAATTCCAGACCGAAGCAATATTAAGTGCCTCATGAAAATCTCCTTCACTTGTTCCTCCTTCTCCGGTAAAAACAGCAGTAAGTTTTTTCTCCTTTTTAAGTTTATGAGCCAGTGCGATCCCATCTGCAACGCCAAGTTGAGGCCCGAGATGGGAGATCATTCCTATAATTTTGAATTCCTGGGTTCCGAAGTGGAAACTGCGATCCCGGCCTTGGGTAAATCCGTTCATTTTTCCCTGCCACTGAGAGAAAAGCCGGTAAAGCGGAATCTCCCTTCCGGTGAATACCCCCAGGTTTCTATGCATAGGGAGTATATATTCATTTTTGTGTAATGCTTTGGTTACAGCCACCGAAATCGCTTCTTGCCCTATGCCGCTAAACCATTTTGAAACCTTTCCTTGTCTCAATAAAATGAGCATTTTTTCTTCTATGAGCCTGGGTTTGAGCATCAGGCGATATAATTCCAACGATTCTGTTTTGGAAAGCCCTTCATTTTTATAGGCTATATTGGAAATTAAAGAGGTTTCTGTGGTCATGATTTGAGGATTTCAAGACCAAATGTAAATAAAAATCCCAAGTGTTTATAATGCTAATAAAAAAATAAACGCTCGACTTTTCCCCTAATTTTACTTAAATTCGTAAGTTGTTCTTATACATAAAAACACCAAAAAATGGCAATGAATAACATACCCAGCGTAAATCTGGCTGATTTTCTGTCGGATGATCCTAAAAGAAAACAAAAATTTGTTAATGAAATTGGTAAGGCTTACGAAGAAATTGGTTTCGTAGCTTTAAAAAATCATTTTTTAAGCGAAGAGCTGGTAGATGAATTATATAAAGAGGTGAAAGCATTCTTTAACCTTCCCCTGGAAACTAAACGTAAATATGAGATCGAGGGCCTGGCAGGACAACGAGGTTATATTTCCTTCGGAAAAGAGCATGCAAAAGGTAAAAAGGAAGGCGATCTTAAAGAATTCTGGCACTTTGGTCAGGAACCGGCCGAAGATGCAAATTTAATTGAAGAGTATCCTGACAATGTTCAGGTGGAGGAATTAAAGGACTTTAATCACGTAGGTATGGAAGCCTACCGAATGCTTGAAAAAACCGGAATTTATGTACTTCGTGCCCTGGCTTTGTATATAGGCCTTGATGAGCACTATTTCGATCATTGGGCGAGCAATGGGAACAGTATTTTAAGACCGATTCACTACCCGCCTATTACCGAAGAACCCAAAGGAGCTGTAAGAGCCGGAGCACACGGGGACATAAATCTTATCACCCTTTTAATGGGGGCGTCTACTGGAGGCCTGCAGGTACTTAGAAAAGATGGGGAATGGATAGATGCTATTCCACAGGAAGACGAATTAGTAATAAACGTTGGGGATATGCTGGAGCGCCATACCAATAATAAGCTGCGTTCTACCATTCATAGGGTAATAAACCCTCCAAAAGAAGAATGGGACAAGCCGCGTTATTCTATACCATTTTTTATGCATCCCCGCAGTGAAATGCCACTCAATTGCCTTGAAGAGTGTATAGATGAAGATCATCCAAAACAGTATGAAGATATTACAGCCGGTGAATTTTTACACCAACGCCTGGTGGAAATAGGCCTTGCAAAAAAATAAAGTTATGGCAAAGAAGAAGATGGGACTCGAAGATCTTGGAGGTTTCGTTTTTTCAACTAACGACGATTTTGATGAAAATGAAATCCACCAAGATGATAATACTGAACTCTTAAGCCCTGGTGAACAACGGCTGGAAGCACATTTCAGCAAAAAAGGCCGGGGTGGTAAAACTGTGACCATTATAAAAGGTTTTGAAGGTCCAGAGGAAGATTTGATCACTTTGGGAAAAAAACTTAAAAAAAGCTGTGGCGTGGGCGGCTCGGTTAAGGATGGAGATATTATCATTCAGGGGGATGATCGCGAAAAGATTATGAAATTGCTTCAAAAGGACGGATATAAAGTAAAAAAAGTTGGTGGTTAACTGTGCACCCTTATTTAAATAGCTGTTATGGAAGGTACCGCTTTACATATTACCAACGGTGATGAGCTTACTGAAGAAATGCTTGAGCTCAACCTGCCAGGGGAAGTAGTAATCTGGCGTGAAATGTTATGCGAAGGTCCTACCCTGCAAGAAGTTGGTAGCCAGGAATTTCTCAAACAGCGTAAAAAATTTCTAAAAAAAATATATGGGATTTCCGCAGAAGATTATGAAGAGAAGTTCATTTCTCAATTAAAGAAACTTAAGACTGCAAAAGATCACGATTATGTAGTATTGTGGTTCGAATTTGATCTTTTCTGCCATATCAATATGCTGGCTGCCATCAGTTATTATCTTAACCATAGAGAGAGTAAACCTTTTTTCCTGGTATGTAGTAAAAAATTAGAAGGTGAAAAGGAACAAATACCGCTTTCCCAACTTTCATCGAAGCAATTACTTAATCACTATGAAAACAGGATCGCTCTTAATGCTGATGATATTGAAATTGCTCTATTGATTTGGGAACTTTATTGCAGTAATAACCCTATGAAACTCAAGCAGCAAATCAAGACTACCTCCAATTTTGAGTATTTATCCAGTTGCATAAGAGCACATATAGAACGCTTTCCCAATTCGGAAAGCGGACTCAACACCCTGGAGCAGAATGTACTTAAACTTATTAAAAAATACGAGATCACCTCTTTAAATCAATTACTGGGATATGCCCTCCAATACCAGGGATATTATGGCTACAGCGATTTACAAATGCAACGCCTCATCGATAAGATTAAAGACTTCTTCCAAGTTATTAACAATAGAGTAAGCCTTACCAAAAAGGGAGAGTTAGCCCTGGAAAAGAAAAAGAATTTTTACGGAGAACTTAAAAATGAAGATTACCTGGGAGGCGCCAGAATGTATGATTTCTTATATGATTCTGAATCCCATCGCTTATTAAAACTATAGAATGAAAATTAAAGCTTCAGAATTAATATTAAACCAAAATGGAAGTATTTATCATCTAAACCTGCTTCCTGAGCATATTGCTGAAACTATAATCACCGTGGGAGACCCTAACCGGGTTGCAAGAGTTTCAAAGCACTTCGAAAAAATTGAACATAAAATAGAAAAAAGAGAGTTTCACACTCATACGGGATACTATAAGGGTAAACGCCTTAGTGTGGTCTCTACAGGTATTGGCCCCGATAATATTGATATCGTATTTAACGAGCTCGATGCCCTCGTAAATATTGATTTTGAAACCCGAAGTCCTAAGGAAAAACTCAGTACCCTCAATTTGATTAGAATAGGTACTTCAGGTTCCATTCAACCGGAAATTCCGGTGGATTCTTTTCTTATAAGCGAAAATTCCATCGGTTTTGACGGAGTCCTTCATTTTTATCAAAATGAAAATATTCAGGACCTTGATTTCGCTAAGTCATTTATGGATCATCTCAACTGGTTTGAAAAGAAATCAAGCCCATATGTAGTACCTGCCGATGAGGAATTAGTAAAAAAACTCTCTACCCAGGAAACCCATAAAGGGATTACAGCAACCAACATTGGTTTTTATGGGCCACAGGGAAGGGTGTTAAGACTTGCTTTGCAGGATGATGCTATGAATGACAAAATCTCATCTTTTTCCTATAAAGGTTTAAAGATCACCAATATGGAAATGGAAACTGCAACTATGTATGGCCTTGCAAAATTGCTGGGGCACCGTTCGGTTTCTATGAATGCTATTATAGCTAACAGAGCAACGGGAGATTTTTCAAAAGACCCCGGGAAAATAGTTGATGATCTGATTGTTTACACGCTGAATAAACTAGTACACCAGGCTGATTTAACAGAATATTAGAAACAGCACCATAGCCTAATTTGTATTTTTGGAGAAATCCATAACCTATGCAAGAAACTTCTGAGGACCTCCCTTTAATACATCGGGACCTTAACTGGCTCAGCTTTAACGAGAGAGTGTTACAGGAAGCCGAAGACAAAGTTAATCCTCTGTATGAGCGCATTCGGTTTTTGGCTATATTTTCATCGAATCTGGATGAATATTTTAGGGTTAGAGTATCTCAATTAAGGCAAATAAAACGGGTGGAAAAAAGTATCCGTAAAAAGCTTGCTCTTAAACCTACCAGGATTACCAAACAAATTATTGAAAAAGTAAAAAAACAGCAAGACAGATTTGGTAAGATCTATCATGGGCAAATTCTCCCTGAATTAGCCGAAAATGGTATTAACCTTATTGATCATCAACAGTTCAGTAAAGAGCAAAAGAAATATGTAGCTGATCTTTTTCAGGAAAAAATAGAGCCATTCCTCACCCCAAGAATTATCGATCTTAATAAGGAAAATGAACTCTTTCTGGAGAACTCGGTATTATATTTTATCCTGAGCTTTAAGGAGGAAAATGAATTGGGGGTTGTAAATCTTCCCGTACACAGCTGTGGAAGATTTATAAGCCTGGAAAGTCAGGGAGACGCATCTTTTCTAACTTATCTGGATGAAATTCTTCGCGGTGAAATTGCTCAGGTTTTCCCAGGTAAAGAAATCACTGGTATTTATGAGGTAAAGCTTTCTCGTGATGCAGAGCTATATATTGAAGATAAATATACCGGCGTACTTGCAGAAAAAATTTACGAATCTCTGGCGCAAAGAATGGATGGTCAACCAACCCGGCTATTGTATGATGCCGAAATGCCTTATAAGGTTCAAAAGAAAATAAGAAGATTACTTGACCTTGGGAAAATAGATATGATGCCCGGGGGGAGATATCACAACTTTAAAGATTTCTTTTCATTTCCCGATCCTACTAATAATCCGTCACTTAAGTTTAAGCCTATGACTCCAATTAAACATAGAGCGCTGGAGGAAAGCAGGGATTACTTCAAAACCATTACAGAGAAGGATCAATCGGTTCATTTCCCGTATATGTCTTTTAAATATGTCGAAAACTTCCTGGAACAAGCCGTTTCCGACAAAAATGTGACCGACATCAAGATATCTCTTTACAGGGTGGCTGATGAGTCTAAGTTAACCAGCAGCCTATTACAAGCTCTGGAAAACGGCAAGAATGTCACCGTATTTGTAGAAGCAAAAGCGCGTTTTGACGAGGAGAACAATATCATCTGGGGACGGAAATTCGAAGAAAAAGGCGCTAAAGTAATTTATAGTTATCCCAGGATCAAAGTACATTCAAAAATTATGTTGGTGACCCGTCGCGAAAATGATTCCTTAACCAATTATGCCTACATAGGGACCGGAAATTTTAATAGTGAAACTTCAAAGATCTATTGTGATCACGCAATCTTTACCGCCAATGAAAGCATTACTAAAGAACTCTCACGACTCTTTAAAGTTCTGGAAGGTGATTTGATAATCCCGAGGGAAAAGAACCTACTTATCTCCCCCTTCTCTACCCGGCAGCGTTTCAGCAAATTGATCTACAATGAAATGGATAATGCCAGGGAAGGTAAAAAAGCAAAGATTACTGCCAAGATGAACAGTCTTGAAGATCCCGAGATTATCGAACTGCTTTATAAAGCCAGCCAGGCCGGAGTCGAGATCAGGCTTTTAGTAAGAGGTTTTACCTGCCTTATTCCGGGTGTGAAAGGACTTAGTGAGAATATCTATATGACCAGTATTGTAGATCGTTTTCTTGAGCACGGCCGCATCTATGCATTTGAAAATGATGGAGACCAATTGTTCTTCTTCGGAAGTGCCGACTGGATGACCCGAAATCTCGATAGGAGAATTGAAGTTATTGCTCCTATTCTGGATGAAGATATAGTTAAAGAGTTTAAGGAAATCCTGGACATTCAACTTAGGGATAACGTGAAAGCCCGCATCCAGGATGAAGAAGAAAGCAATACCTACGTTAAAGCGAAAGAGGGTGAGAAAGCAATAAGATCACAGAACGAGATCTATAATTATCTTAAGAAAAAGCATTCAAAATGAAAACCATAAAAGTAGGCGGAGTGCCGGAACATTTTAATTTTCCCTGGCATAAATGCATCGAAGAAGGAAAGTTTCAGAAGAAAGGGATCAATGTGATCTGGAAAGATTTTCCTGGTGGTACAGGAGCTATGAATAAGGCCTTAAGATCTGGAGAAATTGACGCTGCCGTAATCCTCACCGAAGGAATTATAAAAGATATAATTGGTGGAAATCAAAGCAGGATCCTGCAATCTTATATAGGTTCCCCACTTATTTGGGGGATTCACGTCGCTGCCGGTTCCAAATATAACTCGGTAGAAGAACTTAAAGGAACTAAGGCTGCAATTAGTCGTTACGGTTCGGGCTCTCATTTGATGGCTTATGTAAATGCTGAAAGACATTATTGGGATATTAGAAAGGACCTCAATTTTGAGGTTGTTAATGATCTTGATGGGGCCGTGGAAGCCCTTAAAACCGATAAAGCCCAGTATTTTATGTGGGAACACTTCACCACTAAACCCTTGGTAGATAATCGCACTTTCAGATTGGTAGCAGATTGCCCAACGCCCTGGCCCTGTTTTATGATTGTGGCAAGAGACCAGGCAATAAAATATAATGCTGAAATACTTAAAACCATGCTTCAGGTTTTAAATGAAGAAACTTCAAACTTCAAAGACATCCCGGACCTTGCTAACATTCTTGCCGATAACTATCGCCAAAAACCGGAAGATATAGGGAAATGGTTGGAAATTACCAGCTGGAGTCAGGAACAAATAAGTGAGAAAGAAGTAGAAGCAGTTCAGGATAAATTATTAGAACTGGACCTTACTCCGAAGAAATTAAAATATTCTCAACTGGTTGCTTCATTGTAATTCTTACCAATCAATAGGTTTTTTTCCTTTTTTCTGGAGATATTTATTGGTTTGGCTAAAGTGTTTATTACCAAACCAATAACCTCTGTTGGCACTTAAAGGTGAGGGATGTCCGCTTGTTAAAACCAGATGTTTGGTTTGATCTATCAATTTCACTTTCTTTTGGGCAAAACCGCCCCAAAGAAGGAATACCACATTTTCTTTTTTTGCTGATATAATTCTGATGACACTATCTGTAAAAATCTCCCAACCTTTATTCTGATGAGAACCGGTTTCTCGTGCTCTCACACTTAGCGTGGCATTTAAAAGTAAAACGCCCTGGTCTGCCCAGCGCTCCAGGTTTCCTGAAAGCGGTATGGGTTTATTCAAGTCGTTTTCAATTTCCCTGAAGATATTCTTAAGAGAAGGTGGGAATTTCACACCATCATTTACCGAAAAACAGAGACCGTGCGCCTGTCCAGGGTTTGGATAAGGATCTTGTCCCAGGATAACTACTTTTGTGTTTTCAAAACCTGAATGCTTAAATGCATTAAAAATCAAATCCTGCGGAGGGAAACAAGTGTTTTCTTCATATTCCTGTTTAACGAATTGAAGTAGATTCTGAAAATATTCTTTCTTGATTTCCTCCTGTAATTCCTTTTTCCAGTCGGGTGGTAAGTCTAGCTTCATTTTAATTAAGTAAATTTGCAGCACTTCAAAAGTAGGGAAATTATTCTATGATTAAAATTGCACCTAAAAGCCTTATTGACCTTGAATTTCCGGTGGTTTGCGACCAGATATCAGAACTCTGTATCACAGGATTGGGAAAGGAAAAAGCCCTGAAAATTCAGCCTTTTCCTTCCTATTCCAAAACTATTTTTGGCCTTAACCAGACCAATGAATATTTAAGTTCCAAAACGCGGGAAAGCCGTATTCCAAATCATGGTTTCGATGCTGTGAATAAAGAACTAAGAATGTTGGAGATTGAAGAGGCTATCCTGGAAGTTGGGAGCTTCAGAAAAATCGCCAGCCTTTCTGAAACCGTGAATACTCAGCTTAAGTTTTTCAAAAAGTTTCAGGAATATTATCCGAGTCTTTATAAAACCACTTCAGAAATAGAATATACCACGGAAATTATCGACAAAATTGGCAATGTGATCGATAAATTCGGGGAAGTGAAAGATGATGCCTCTCCCCTTTTGCAATCGGTTAGAAGATCCATCAATTCGGTAAAGGGCCAAATCAATTCGAGCTTTGCCAAAGCCTTAAGCACTTATCATTCTTTTGGCTATCTTGATGAAATAAGGGAAAGCGTTGTAGAAAATGTTCGGGTGCTGGCTGTAAGTGCGATGCATCGCCGCAAAGTTAAAGGCGGAATTCTTGGAAACTCCAAGACCGGTAGTATAGTTTATATTCAACCCGAAGCAACTTACCAGTTTACCCGGGAACTCAATAACCTGGAATACGAGGAAAAAGAAGAAATAAAGCGAATTCTAAAAGAACTAACTGAATTCATAAGACCTTATAAAACCTTGCTGCAGGAATATCAGGAGCTTTTAAGCGAGATAGATCTTATTGCCGCAAAATCTAAATATGCTGAAAATATAAACGGGATTTTACCCAAAATCACCAAAGAAAGAGAACTTCAGTTAAAGGATGCCTATCACCCACTTCTTTATTTAAGTAATAAAAAGAAGGGAGATAAAACCTATCCCCAAAGCATTGAACTTGCCAGAGATAACCGAATTATAGTGATCTCAGGTCCAAATGCGGGTGGAAAAAGTATCACGCTAAAAACCGTTGGGCTACTTCAGCTTATGATCCAAAGCGGGATTCTCATTCCGGTGCATGAATACAGCCGGGTTTGTTTGTTTGATAAGATCCTTACCGATATTGGCGACAATCAATCCATTGAAAACCATCTTAGCACCTATAGTTACCGGCTTAAGAATATGAATTATTTTCTTCGGAAATGCGATGACAAAACGCTGTTCCTTATCGATGAATTCGGCACCGGAAGTGACCCGGAGCTTGGAGGCGCCCTGGCTGAAACTTTTCTGGAAGTTTTTTATGAGAAGGAATCTTTCGGAATCCTTACCACTCACTATGCTAATTTGAAAAAACTGGCAAATGAACTTCCGGATATGAGTAACGCGAATATGTTATTCGATTCACAGAGCCTGGAACCCATATATAAATTACAGGTTGGAGAAGCGGGCAGTTCCTTTACCTTCGAAGTAGCACAAAAAAACGGCATACCCTATAGCCTTATTAATCGTTCCCGAAAGAAGGTAGAGAAAGGAAAAATAAGGTTTGATAAAAGCATAGCAAACCTTCAAAAGGAACGTTCTAAACTTCAAAAAACAACAGATTCCCTTAAAACAAAGGAACAAAAGGCTGCAAAGGAGAAAGACAAATTAGAGGAAACCAATACCAGAATTCAGCAGAAACTGGAAAGCTTTCAGGATCTTTATGATAGCAATCAGTGCTTAATCTATATTGGACAGAAAATAAACGACATCAGTGAAAAGTATTTTCAGAATAAAAAGAAAAAAGAACTGATAGCTGAATTCATGAAATTCGTTGAGATAGAGAATTCCAAGCGTAAAAAGGAAACTAAAAAACAGCAGCAGGCCAAGAAAACCGAGGAGAAGAAAGTTCAGCAGGAAGTAAAGAAAAAGGTAGAAGTAATTCGTCAGAAGAAAAAAGAGGAAAAAGCCAAAATGACCGAAGCTGAACGCAAAGCTGCTGAAAAACCTAAGATCACTCCAAAATTGGGAGACCGGGTTAGATTGGAGGACAGTAAATCGGTTGGGACCTTAGACAAAATTGAAAAGGGAAAAGCTACAGTTAATTACGGAATGTTCACCACCCAGGTAGACCTAGAGAAACTCGAATTGGTGCAGGCAATGAAGAAAAAATAATTATGGAGATACCAAAGGATAAAAAGATTGTGCTTTTTGATGGGGTTTGTAATCTTTGCAACGGCGCCGTGACCTATATTATAAAACACGATAAAAAAGATATTTTCAGGTTTGCTTCTTTGCAAAGTGAGCTTGGCAGAAAACTGGTTTCTGAAAGAGGAATGGATCCCGATGACCTGGATTCTATAATTTTAATTGAACCCGGAGTTGCTTATTTCCGAAAATCTACTGCAGCCCTGGAGATTTCGAAAGACCTTTCCGGTGGAGCTTCTTTGCTTCAATATTTTTGGTTTATACCCGAAAGCCTTAGAGATGGAATTTATAACCTGATCGCCAATAACCGTTATAAATGGTATGGTAAGAAGGAGAGCTGTATGATCCCAACCCCTGAATTAAAGTCTAAATTCCTGGATTAAGCTTTTTCTTTCTTCTCCAATTCTGATTCTTTTTCTTCGGCATTGGTATCTGGATGATAATTATCATCCCATTCCTTCACATTTGGTGGCCCCATTTTGTCAACCGACTTAGCGACCATTAAAGAAACAGCGGCATCACCGGTTACGTTTACCACAGTTCTGCACATATCCAAAGGTCTGTCTACCGCAAAAATAAGCGCCAACCCAGCTTCCGGAATTCCAGCCTGAGCAAGCACTATTACCAGCATTACCATTCCCGCTCCGGGAACAGCAGCCGAGCCAATAGATGCCAATGTGGCCGTAGCGATGATTCCGAGCTGAGCTCCAACACTTAAGTCCATTCCAAAAGCCTGTGCGATAAAAACAGCTGCAACTGCCTGGTAAAGGCTGGTTCCGTCCATATTAATAGTAGCTCCAATTGGCAGGACAAAGCTGGTAACTTCCCTGCTCACGCCCATATGCTCTTCTACTCTTTCCATAGTTACCGGTAAAGTCGCAGCACTCGAACTGGTTGAAAAAGCCAGTAATTGTGCGGGTACAATTCCATTAACAAAGAATGATGGTTTGTTTTTAGTTACAATCCATACCAAAAGAATATAAAATCCAATCATTACGGTCAAACCAATTAAAACGGTTATTCCATACATTGCAAGAGCAGCAAAAAGATCGGTGCTTGGAGATTCTACTACCAGGGCTGCTAAAAGTGCAAATACACCATAAGGTGCTGCAAGCATTATGAGATCGATCATCTTTAGGATCACTTCGTTAAAACCATCAAAGAAATCCTTTACCGGTTTGGCTGTTTTTTCAGGAATAAGAATTAGTCCGATCCCAAAGAAGATCGCGAAGAAAATTACCTGCAACATATTGGCATTATCACCCGCTGCGGCAAAAATATTATCGGGGACTATATCTACTAAGGCTTGTAATGGTCCCGATTCCCTTTGTTGATCTGCAGAGGCTTTAACCCCCGAAGCATCTCCTTCATAACTTGTAATAAGATCCTGCTGGGTTTCTGCGGTAATGGCGTTTCCGGGTTTAATTAGATTGACCAGTCCTAAACCTATAGTCACCGCAACTATTGTGGTAAAAATATAAATCCCGATAGTACGAGCTCCCATCTTAGAAAGCTTGGAAATATCCTTAAGATCTGAAATTCCTTTTATCAGGGAACCCAAAATAAGTGGCACTGCAATAAGCTTAAGGGCATTGATAAATATTGTTCCAAAGGGTTTTATCCAATCTCCAATAAATTCAGATCCCCAGCTAAAATTGGTAAGGATTAGCGCGAAAACAACTCCGGCAGCCATTCCTAATAAAATCTGCCAGTGCAGTGCGAGTTTCTTCATAATAGTTCTATTTCAAATTTGGGTTATAGTTTAGAAATCTTATTTTGAAGCCAAAAATCAGCGATTACCAAAGCGGCCATGGCCTCTACAATAGGTACAGCTCTTGGAACTACACAGGGATCGTGGCGACCTTTACCCTGCATTTCCACGGTTTGACCTTCAGCATTAATTGTTTCCTGATTTTGCATGATTGTCGCTACAGGTTTAAAAGCAACATTAAAATAGATATCCATTCCGTTAGAAATTCCGCCCTGCACGCCTCCGCTCAAATTGGTTTTAGTACTGCCATCAGAATTAAAGAGGTCGTTATGTTCACTTCCCTTCATTTTGGTGCCTTCAAAACCACTACCGTACTCAAAACCTTTTACAGCATTGATGGATAACATCGCTTTTCCAAGCTCGGCGTGAAGCTTATCAAACACTGGTTCTCCCAAGCCTTTAGGAACATTTTTAATAACGCATTGCACGGTTCCTCCTACCGTATCCCCGGCTTTTCTTATTTCCTTAATATAGGCTTCCATTTTTGCTGCGGAAGCCTTGTCGGGGCAGCGTACGGGATTGCTTTCAATAAGACTGAAATCAATTTCATGCGGGCTTTTATCTAGTTTAATATTCCCAACTGAAGCTGTATAAGCGTAAAAATCAATTTTGTTTAAGAGCTGTTTGGCAATAGCACCTGCCACAACCCGGGAAGCGGTTTCCCGAGCCGAAGACCTTCCTCCTCCCCTGTAATCCCGAAATCCATATTTTTCATCATAGGTATAATCGGCATGACTAGGGCGATAGGTATCTTTAATATGTGAGTAATCTTTTGACTTCTGGTTGGCATTACGAATCATAAATCCTATAGGGGTTCCCGTGGTTTTTCCTTCGAAAATCCCGGAAAGGAATTCTACAGTATCCGGTTCCTTTCTTTGAGTAACTATGGCAGACTGTCCAGGTTTTCTACGGTTTAATTCGGTTTGAATAGCTTCCAGGTCAAGTTGGAGTCCTGCAGGACATCCGTCTAAAATTCCTCCAATTGCCGGGCCGTGTGATTCCCCAAATGTGGTAAGTTTAAATAATTTTCCAAAGGAATTTCCCGCCATGCTTTCGATTTTGAACAAATGTAATTTTTTAAGCCAATATTTAAAAATCTAAGACTAATTAAAAAAACTCTCTGATTTCTCCAAATTCCCCTTGTATTTAGCGGCTTAACCAAATAATTTTAAATTAAAGCTCCCCTTAAAATCGTTATGGGATGTTTTGCAATCCGTTTTGTGCCATCAAAAATCTGGTGGCGACAACTCGTCCCATTTGCTGAAATGATCGTCTCTTCAGGAGTTTTTCGCACCGCTGGGAATAAAGTTTGTTCCCCAATGTTCATACTCACTTCGTAATGCTCTTTTTCATATCCAAAGGAACCTGCCATACCGCAACAACCCGAAGGTATGATACTTACTTTGAAATTTTCAGGATGGTTAAGTATATCAAAGGTAACCGCCGTATTGGACAAGGATTTTTGATGGCAATGCCCGTGAATTTTAATGGTTTTTTCTTCTGTAGAGAATTGTCCTGGTTTAATATTGCCAAGTGCCATTTCTTTTTTCAGGAATTCTTCAATCATAAAAGAATTTTGTGCCAGTTCCTCTGCTGCCTCTTTATCGTCAGCAAGTCTTAGGTATTCGTCTCTGAAGCTTAAAATAGCTGAAGGTTCAATTCCTATTAGAGGTTTTTCATCAGTTATGAGATATTTAAAGATGCTGATGTTCTTATTGGCAAAATCCTTAGCTTCTTCAAGGAAACCTTTTGAAAGATGGCTTCTCCCGCTTTCCTCATGTTGCACAATTTCTACCTGGTAACCTAATTTACTCAGTAGTTCCAAACTATCGATACCAATTTCAGCATCCAGATAATTAGTGAATTCATCATTGAATAAATAAACCGTTTTTATAGGTTTTTCCACCTTTAAACGATCTTTATTTTTACGGTAGAATCTGCTTAGGCTCTGTTTTGAAAGTTGTGGCAGGCTTCTTTCCGATGCAATTCCCATTGCTTTCTTAGCAATTCCGGCTGTGAACTTGTTGCTGAATAGGAAATTAGAAAATCCCGGAGTTTTGGAAGCGAGTTTGTTCATTCTTCCATTATTGACAAAAGCCTTACTTCTCAGGGAAGTTCCGTTCTCCTTTTGATACTGGTAAAGGAATTCAGCTTTTAAAGCGGCCACATCTACGCTGGAAGGGCATTCACTTTTACAGCCTTTACAACTGATACAGAGATCAAAAACCTCTTTTAATTCTTTATTATCAAATTTATTTGGTTTTTCTGAATTGGTTAGGAATTCCCTTAAAGCATTAGCACGGGCACGGGTTGTATCCTTTTCATTTTTGGTAGCCCTGTAGCTGGGGCACATAGTTCCACCGGCCTCAGAAGATTTTCTGCAGTCTCCACTACCGTTACATTTTTCAGCAAGCCTGAGAATTCCATGGGATTCAGAAAAATCCATAAGGGTTTCAATTTGTGGCTCAGATCTATCCGGTATATATCGTAAAGAAGTATCCATTGGCGCTGCATCGATTATTTTCCCGGGATTGAATATATTTTCAGAATCAAAGGCCAGCTTAATATTTTTAATAAGATGATAGTTCTTTGGACCGATCATCATCTCGATAAATTCTGCCCTTACCCTACCGTCACCGTGCTCTCCGCTAAGGGAGCCGTTATACTTTTTTACAAGTTTTGCAACATCCTCGGTGATCTGCCGAAACAACTTTACATCCTCAGATCTTTTAAGGTTTAGAATAGGTCTTAAATGTATTTCCCCGGCCCCGGCGTGGGCATAATACACCGCATCCTGACCGTAATTTTTCATAATCTTACCAAACTCCGAAATATAATCGGCCAGTTGTGGCAAGGCAACCGCCGTATCCTCAATACAGGCTACAGCTTTCTTGTCTCCAATAATATTTCCCAGCAATCCCAGTCCGGCCTTTCGCAATTCCAGGGCAAGTTCTATCTGTTCGTCAAAAAGTACAGGTAAAGCATAGCTCAAGCCTGAATTTTCAAGGGTTTCCAGCAGGGCTTTGGTTTGCTTTTGCAACTCTTCCTGGGAATTTGCCCGCATTTCCAGCATAAGGATAGCCTGTGGGTCTCCTTCAATAAAAAAACGGTTCTCCTTATACTTCAGGTTCTGTTTGGTACAATCCAGGATCACCTTATCCATCATCTCGCAGGTATAGAGCGAATGTTCCATCGCGGGAACTACCGCCTGCATACAGGTATCTATACTCGAAAAATGTGCAGCGATCATCGCAGTATTAGGTGGCTGCAAGGCGTCTAGTTGCAGGGTGATCTCGGTGGTGAAGGCAAGGGTACCTTCACTTCCGCTTAAAAGTCGGCACAGGTTAATTGGATCGGTTGTTTCTGAAAAGACTTCAGAATAGATGAGTTCATCAACTGCATAACCGGTATTTCTACGATGTAATTCTCTAGGGGGAAATTTTTCAATGATCTCTTTTCTGGCTTCGGCAGGAGATAATTCAGCATAGATCTTTCTGTATATCTCCCCTTCCAGATTTTCCAGCTTAAGCTTCTGCTGAAATTCTTCAGAAGAAATTTCTCTGAATTCGGCTTCACTCCCATCGCTGAGTAAAACCTTCATAGAAACTACCTTGTCACGGGTAGTGCCATATTTTATGGAGGTCGTTCCGCTGGAATTATTTCCAACCATTCCGCCAATCATACAACGATTGGAGGTGGAAGTATTTGGTCCGAAAAACAAGCCGTGTTCGGTCAAAACACGATTCAGGTCATCTCTTATGACCCCGGGTTGCACCCTAGCTGTCTTTTCCTGAGGATCTATCTCCTTTATATCGGTAAAATGTTTTGAAACATCTACTACAATACCATCACCTACACATTGGCCGGCGAGGGAGGTCCCTGCTGTTCTGGGGATAAGGGAAGTTTTGTTTTCCCTGGCAAAAATGATAAGTCGTTTAAGGTCCTGCTCGTTTTTAGGGTAACAAACGGCCAGGGGCATTTCCCGGTAGACAGAAGCATCGGTAGCATAAATTGACCGCCATAGTTCGTCGTAATATAACTGACCATCAATTTCCTGCGAAAGCTGTTGCAATTTTTTTTCCATAGTAAGCCGTTAAAATTACGTAAAATAAGCTAAAATACTTAACAGATTTTTATGGAATATTAACAATAGATTGGGCTGGGAAGGCGTTAACATTCTTATTTAACAATTAAATTTGCACAACGAATCTAAAAACTATGAACATGAAAAAATTGATTTTAATTGCTGTATTTGCTTTTGGCGCTACATTCATGAGCCAAACTCAGGCACAGAGTATTTCTGAAAATGCACTTGGATTAAGACTTGGTGGAGGAGGCGGAATTGGTCCGGAAATTTCCTACCAAAGAGCTCTTGGAGATAACAATCGTTTGGAATTAGATCTTGGTTGGCGCACCCATAGTGATTATGATGCCTTTAAGGTGACGGGATTATACCAGTGGGTTTGGAATATTGATGGCGGATTTAACTGGTATGCCGGCCTTGGTGGTGGTGTTGGTAGTATTGATGATAACGATGAAGATCATAACGATGGTGCGTTTTTATTCATTGCCGGAGATATAGGAATTGAATATAACTTCGATATTCCGTTATTATTATCGCTTGATTTCAGACCTGAATTTGGTTTTAATGACTACGACGTAGTCGATCAATTTTCCCCGGACATAGCGCTAGGGATAAGATACCAGTTCTAAAAACTGATCTTTTTAAAAACTAAAAAAGTGGAAGTAAACCTTCCACTTTTTTAGTTTCTTGTTATTTCTTGATTAAAGCTTTTTCATAGATTGCCTCGTACATAGGAACAATTTTGTTAATATCAAATTTAGTGGCAGTTCGTAATGCCCCCCTTTTAAATTCCTTAAGTCGCTTTTCATCGCTTAGGATATACAAAGCATTTTTGGCCATATCTTCTACATCGCCCACATCGCTTAAAAATCCCGAAACTCCTGCATTATTAACTTCAGAAAGCCCACCGGTATTGGTTGAGATCACGGGAACTGAATGCACCATAGCCTCCAGGGCCACCAATCCAAAACTTTCGGTTCTGGAAGGTAATAGAAACAGATCTGAAAAACACAGTATTTTATGGATCTCATGACTTTCCCCAAGGAAAAGCACTTTTTCTTCAATTCCGAGATCAATAGCCATCTCTTCAGCCATTTCTTTTTCCGGGCCTTCACCAACCATCATTAGTTTAGCTTTCATTTTCTTTTGAATTTCGTAGAAGACCTTTATTACATCGTCTATACGTTTCACTTTCCGGAAATTACTAATGTGGGTAATTATTTTTTCATCATCTCCTGCCATCAGGCCTCGTTGGCAGTCTGTAAAAGACATTCGATCACATTTGGTAACGTCTATAAAATTGGGAATTACATCAATTTCTTTGCGTATGTCGAATAAATTCAAAGTATCGGTCCTTAGGCTCTCGGAGACAGAAGTAACCACATCACTATTATTAATGCTAAAAGTTACAGCCGGTTTATAGAATGGATGATTACCCACAAGGGTGATATCAGTACCATGAAGGGTTGTTACCATAGGAAGTTCAATTCCTTCCTCAGCCAGCATTTTTTTGGCCATATAGCCCGCATAGGCATGTGGAATGGCATAATGAACATGTAAAAGCTCAATTCCATGAAGTTTTACCATATTCACCAGTTTACTACTTAATGCAAGTTCATAAGGTTGATAATGAAAAAGTGGATATTCGGGAACGTGGACTTCATGAAATCTAACATTACTCGATAACTGATCCAGCCTTACCGGCTGGCTGTAGGTAATAAAATGAACTTCGTGACCACGCCTGGATAGTTCAAGACCTAACTCGGTGGCTACTACTCCACTCCCACCAAAAGTAGGGTAACAAACAATGCCTATTTTCATCAGAATTTTATTTAAATATTAACTTATTCTTTTGGTAATCCATTAAAAATCAATGGCATCATAGATTACTCCCTGAATTTTTGATCGTACATCTTCCCTTATTAATTTTCTATTGTTAGAATCGGGGAAGGTCCTGTTAGACAAAAACACGTATACTATCTCTTCTTCAGGATCTGCCCACGCAAAAGTACCGGTAAATCCTGAATGTCCAAAACTAGACATGGAAACGCAATTACAGGTTGGACCGGAAGTTTGCAGTTGTGGTTTGTCGAAACCAACACCCCGCCTTACATCTTCTTCACAATAATAACAGGTATTAAATTTTCCTACAGTTTCTTCTTTAAAGAATTTTTCACCTCCATAGGCACCATTATAAAGGAAAACATGCATCATTTTAGCAACATCGTTTGCCGTGCTGAAAAGACCGGCGTGTCCACCAATCCCACCTTGCATTGCTGCGCCCTGATCATGAACATAACCATGAACCACCTGGCCGCGCCAGAGTTTATCGTTTTCGGTAGGAACTATCTGCTCCTTTTGGAATTTCGTTAATGGAAGGTAACCTGTATAATTTGCTCCTAAAGGTTTATATAAGTTTTCCTGTGTAATGCTGTGTAAAGTGGTCTGGTAATAAGCCTCGAGATAATACTTCAGCATATAAAAAGGAAGATCACTGTATTTGTACTTTTGCCGGGATTCCAGTTTGCTTTCTTTTATAATATCCAGAATCGTATCCTGCATATCATTACGAATAAACATTTCCTCGGCTACAGTAGTATTGAAATCTGCTGATGGTGTTTTCGAATAATAAACTGTAGAGGGCTTTCGCGTTACTTTGTCAATAGTTGGCACATAAAATGGCAACCATGCTTTTAACCCCGCATAATGCATAAGCATATCCTGAAGTGTGATATGTCCCTTATTTGAGCCTTCAAAAAGTGGAAGCAATTCATCCAGGCGAGTGTCAAAATTCACAATCCCTTCTTCTTCCTGTTGCATGATAAGCGGAAGGGTTGCGAGAATCTTGGTTAAAGAGGCCAGATCATAGAGCGAAGTGTCACTAACCGGAATATTTTTTTCGTAAGTATGATATCCGAAATTCTTCTGGTAAACAACCTTTCCTTTTCTGGCCACAAGAATCTGGGCACCCGGGGTCATTTCCTTATCGATGGCATCTTCAATAATGCTATCTATTTTTTGAAGTTTATGGGAATTAAGCCCTACATTTTCGGGTTTTCCATAGGACATCCGGTTAAGACCTTTGGTCTGAAAACCCGTCCCTACAGGATATTCAGTTCCCAGGCTCACGGGTAGTAAACCCTTTGCCTCTAACCCTCCAAAAATTACCTGAGCCAGCTTTTGCTGGGCAATTTTATTGTTTTGATACCCAATTAAAATTCCCTCCAGATTTTGGGTGGGTAAGGGTGTCAATGCGTATGGCCTGGTAAAAAGTCCTAGGACGGTGGTGTTTTTGCGGGAAATTTCGTGAATCCATTCAATTTCCCTGGGTGAGAATTTATAACCTGCCCAGGGGTTCACATCAGGTTTATGAAAACCAATTACTACATAATTATATTCCTCCAGTTTATTTAACAAACCTGAAATTGTGGTCGCACTAACCCAGTCTACCTTGGCATATTTTCGCATCTGCGCCAAAAATTCGCTGCCATCGGCATCTCCAAAATTCACATAGGCTATCTTCTTTTTCTCAAGATTTTTAATCGGAACAACAGCTTTGTTATTCTTAAGAAGGGTGAGCGAACTTTCTACCAGGGATTCAAAAAGCGCACTGTCTCTAACCGTTTTTAATTCTTCGTAGATGTACCCGGGCCGTACGGGCTTGTAATTGTTTAGACCAACCTTATATTTAGCCAAAAGGATCTTTTTTACCGAATGAGCGAGTCTGGGTTCAGAGATGGTTCCTTTTATATAGGCGTTTGTTATGGTTTCTATGGCTTTAGGCACATCTTTAGACATTAGCAAAATATCATTTCCTGCGAGAAAAGCGGCAAGATCTATTTCTCCGATAGTCTTATAATCTGCCGCTCCTTTCATATTAAGCGCATCGGTAAAAATAAGTCCGTTAAAACCCATTTGATCTTTGAGCAGATCAGAAATAATATTATTGCTTAAAGAAGACGGCAGGTTCTCCCGGTTTTCAAGTTGGGGAACATTTAAATGAGCTACCATCACGCTGGAAAGTCCTTCCCGGATTAAATCATAATAAGGATAAAGTTCTACCTCTTTAATTCTTTCTTCTGAAAAACTTATTGTGGGAAGCGTTTTATGCGAATCTGAATCGGTATCGCCGTGTCCGGGAAAATGCTTTGCGCTGGAAAGCACGCCTTCCTTGTGCATCCCTTTCATAAAAGCGACAGATTTTTCAGCCACATTTTCCTTTTCTTCCCCAAAACTTCTGTTCCCGATAATGGGATTATTGGGATTGGTGTTGATGTCTACCACAGGCGCAAAGTTTATATGCACTCCCATTCTTTTACTATGCCTGCCAATAGCTGCCCCGGCAGATTCAATTAGTTTGTTGTCTTTAATCGCGCCTAGTGTCATATTCCACGGTAAGGCAAATGTAGAATCAAGACGCATAGAGAGACCCCATTCGGCATCCATTCCAATAATGAGCGGAAAATCTGATAGCTCCTGAAATTCGTTGTGAATACTGATTTGTCTTTTCGGACCTCCCTTAGAAAAAATGAGACCGCCAATTTTATGTTCTTTAATAAGCTTTCGGGTCCTGTTCAGTTCTCTTTCTGAAGCACTCGAGAATACATCAACCATAAATAACTGGCCAATTTTCTCATCAAGGCTCATTTGCGCATACACGCTATCAACCCATTTTCGCTGAGCTTCAGCATCATCAGCCAGTAAAGGATGTGTGTTCTGTCCGAATGAATTAAAGCTAATAAAAATGAGAAATAAAAACAGGAAACGAATCTGCCCCTTAAAATTCATCATTTTAAAAATCTGTTGTGCCAACTTTCAGAGGCAGGAACCTCCCAGTTATTCAAATACTCTTCTTTATTATTTACGAGGTTGTTAAAAACAATAGTATTTGGAGAAACCGATTTGTTTTTAGCCATTTTCCTGAAATCAATCAGGGTCTTATACGCTACAAATTCTCCTTGTTTGTAAGAAACGTTCATCTTATCCAAAAGATCTACATTGTAGTCTTTTTCAAGTTGTTGAATAAAAGCAACGGAAGCATCTATCGAACAACCGGAGGCAGGATTAACCTGTTGGTCAAGTCCAATAGTGATAAAACGCTTATATTTAATATCGTAACCTGCTTTAAGTCCGGAGCCGTGCACTGTCCATTGGGTTAGAAATTCATCTAACCTGGCTTTTATTTCTTCTAATTCTTCCTGGGTAAAAGAACGGTTGGCCTGATAAACCCAAACACGTGCAGAGTCTGGCAGGTTTTCAAAGGGTACTAACATTTGATGTAAATTTAGGTGATCACAAAACTAATTGATTTCCCTGTTGGAATTCAAATATAGTACCAGTTTTTAGTGTTAAAATCCCCTATAAATCTTCAGCGGAAGCGATAAGTTCGGCAACGTCCATTACAGCAATGTCGTCTTCCTGATTTTTGCTTTTTACGCCATCGGTCATCATGGTATTACAAAACGGACAACCTGCTGCGATAACTTCTGGTTGAACTTCTAAAGCCTGTTCGGTTCTTTCGATATTTACATCTTTATTACCCGGTTCAGGTTCTTTGAACATCTGTCCGCCTCCTGCTCCACAGCATAAGCCTTCGCTCTTGCATTTTTTCATCTCAATGAGTTCTACCTCGAGTTTACGAAGTAAATCGCGTGGTGCTTCATATTCTCCATTTCCACGTCCCAAATAACAAGGATCGTGAAAAGTGATGCGCTTACCTTTAAATTTTCCTCCTTCAACTTTTAACCTACCTTCTTCAAGGAGTGATTTCAGAAACTGGGTGTGGTGCACTATCTCGTAGTTTCCTCCCAGGGCGGGATATTCGTTCTTGATAGTATTAAAGCAATGAGGACAGGCAGTTACTATCTTTTTTATTTCATAGCCATTAAGCACTTCAATATTGGTCGCAGCCTGCATTTGGAATAAAAATTCATTTCCGGCACGTTTTGCCGGATCTCCGGTACAGCTTTCTTCCGTACCCAAAACCGCAAAATCCACTCCGGCGTTATGTAGTAGTTTTACAAAAGCTTTGGTTATTTTTTTTGCACGATCATCAAAACTTCCGGCACATCCCACCCAAAAAAGGACTTCGGGTTTCTTGCCTTCCGCCATATATTCGGCCATTGTAGGTACCTTTAGTGCTTCTGCCATAATTGTATAATTTTATTCAGAAATTTTTCTTCTTGATTAGTCTTAATTCTCATTAGCCCAGTTAAGGCGATCCTGTTGGTTATAGGGCCAGGGCGCTCCATTATTCTCAATATTTGTCATCGCGATCCCTAATTCATTAGGAGCGGCGCTTTGTTCCATAACAAGATACCGGCGCATATCAAGAATAATTGAAAGTGGATCTATCCCAATAGGACAGGCCTCTACACAGGCATTACAGGTGGTACAGGCCCAAAGTTCCTCCCGAAGAATATAATCATCAAGCAATTGCTTGCCATCGTCTTCGAATTTTCCATTTTTATTGATAATCTCTCCTATTTCTTCTACCCGGTCGCGGGTATCCATCATAATTTTCCGGGGAGATAATTTCTTCCCTGTTAGGTTTGCAGGGCACTCAGAAGTACATCTGCCACATTCGGTACAGGTATAGGCATTGAGTAATTGCACCCTATTGAGATCCATCACATCTGAAGCCCCGAATTTTTCGGGTTCAGCATCTGATTCCTCTTCCGCAGGTCCGGCAAAAGGATCGGCATCGGGATCCATCATTAATTTCACCTCGTTGGTCACGGCTTCAAGGTTATCCATTTCTCCTTTTGGCTGAAGTTTTGAGTAATAAACATTAGGGAAAGCAAGAAGTATATGTAAATGTTTGGAATAATAAAGATAGTTCAGGAATATCAAAATTCCCAGAATATGAAGCCACCAGGCAGCCCTTTCTATAATGATAAGGCTTGCATTGCTCATTCCGTCAAAAATAGGGAGTAAAAACTGGCTCACCGGGAAGGCCCCTACAATACCCGCTTCCTGCGAATAGTGTGCGGCACCGTTTAGCTGAAGCTGATAATCTGTAGCATTCATCACCAAAAACAGGAGCATAAGTACCATTTCGAAATAAAGAATGTAGTTGGCGTCATTTTTAGGCCATCCTTTTAATTCCCTGCTTAAAAACCTGTAAATATTGCTGATGTTTCTTCGGGTCCAGAAGATAATTACTCCTATGAGAACCAGCAGCGCCAGGATTTCAAAAGATCCGATAAGGAAGTTATAGAATCCACCCATAAAAGATAGTATCCGGTGGGTACCCAAAAGACCATCAATAATGATCTCCAGAACTTCAATATTGATGATAATAAAGCCAACATATACTATTACATGAAGAATTCCGGCAATGGGTCGTTTTACCATCTTACTCTGTCCCAATGCTATTCTGGACATTTTGGCCCAGCGTTCGCCAGACCGGTCGGTGCGGTCTATAACTTTTCCTAATTTAATATTGCGGATCAGGCGTTTTACATTTCGGGTAAAAAACCAAATACCGGCCACCAGGGCCAATAGGAATAAAATTTGGGAAATGATTTGCATAACAGGTTGGTTATTTTAACGAATCCTGCGGCGGCTCATAAGGTCCTGGTTTTTTACCAAAAACAGAGAAGTGAACATATCGCTTAGGATTCAGTTTTATATCTTGTAATAATTGTTCCAGCTCTTTTGTTGCTCTGTCAAGATTATCATATACCTTATCGTCATTAAGCAATTTTCCTGCAGTTCCCTGGCCATTGGTCAGGTTACTGGAAATCTTTTCAAAATCGGCGACCACACTTTCAATATCATTGGTGATCTTACCTATATTCATTGTTGATAACGTATCAGAGAATTTATTGAAGTTGGTAGACATTTCATCCAGGTTTGTAAAAGTCCTGTCTAATTTAGATGAATTGTTTTTTACCAGGCCTTCCAGTTCATAAGCCGTTCCTTTAAAAGAGCGAGCCGTTTCTCCCAGATCTTTAAAGGTGCTTCTGATATTGTTGCGGGTACTATCATCCATTATTTCGTTTAACGCGGTTAGCAAAGAATCGGCGCTAACAATGGAGCTTTCGATTTTTTCCTGGAGCGGGGCTAGTTTTTCATTTACCAATTCCATGATACCCTCTTCCACCTCGCTTTTTAAAATATCTCCGGATTCGGCCATCTCAGGATCATCATAATTAGGGATGATAGCCAGTGATTTTCCGCCAAGGATACTACCTCCGTATACCTCGGCAATACTGGATTTAGAGAATTGAAAATCATTTTCTACGGTAAATGTTACCCGGATCAACCCAGACTGGTCTACAAAATCAATATTAGTGATCTGACCTACTTTGAGGCCGTTTATAGTCACGGGCGAGGAAGGAGACAAGCCCTCCACATCATCATACATGGCGTAAAAGGTCCTGCTCGAATCGAGAAGATTTTTTCCTTTCAGAAAACTGTAACCAAATATCAGGAGAATGATAGCTGTAATAGCTAAAAGGGCAGTTTTTACCTCACGTGTAAATTTCAAGAGCTATTTTTTTTGGATATGCACAAATTTAGAAATAAAAATAGAAAGATAACTCTAATTGACCTCAGATTTTAACGCCTCATTAACCGTAATCTTTTTATCATCTTTAAAGGCAACAATGAAACTTGAAGGATATCCCTTCTCTTTTGCTTCTCTATGCAATTCCTGAATTCTCATGTAACTAGAGGTGTCTCCGTAGTAGTATTTATACAGCCTATCCTCTTTTTCTCGAGTTACATTCCTAAACCCCTTGAAGTTATAGGGTTTTGTTTCCAGTTTAGTGCTGCCTGCTGCCAATTGAACTTTAAAGGTAATACCTTCATAATAATCTGAAGATTCAGCAATCCCAAACTCCCGGTCTGAAATACTTTCCAGGGTGTTCAAATTAATGTTTTCGGCATACTTAATAATAGCATCAACAATAGCATTTGAAAGATTATCCTGCCCTTTTCTGCTATTTAAATAAGGGCCTTCATGATTATTGGTTAAAAATCCGGTTTCGATTAATACGCTGGGCATAACCGCATTTTTTAATACAAGAAAACCGGCCTGTTTTACTCCACGATTCTTACGTTTTAGTTTATGGGTGAAATTTTTCTGAATAAAATCGGCAAGGAGAATACTTTGGTTAAGATACTCTTCCTGCATAAGAGCCATTCCTATATAGGACTCAGGAGAATTGGGATCAAAACCTCCATAGGTTATTTCATAATCCTCCTCCAGGAAGATCACAGAGTTCTCCTTCTTAGCCACCTCAAAGTTTTCCTGAGATTTATGAAGTCCCAGCACGAAAGTTTCGGTGCCGTAGGCCTGAGAATTATGAGCATTTAAGTGAACCGAAACGAAAAGATCGGCGTTAGCATCGTTTGCAATTTTGGCTCTCTGTTTAAGCTCGATAAAAACGTCGCTCTTACGGGTGTAAATAACTTCAATATCTCCTCGTTTTTCAAGGGCCTTCCCTACTTGCAACACAATGTTTAAAGCAATTTCTTTTTCCTTAAATCCATTACCCCGGTTTCCGGGATCTTTTCCGCCGTGACCGGCATCCAAAACAACTACAAAACGATCTCGTGGTGGCTTCTCAGTTTCATAAGCATACAGGTAAGATGCTGGCAGAAGAAAAATTAATACGAAAAGTTTAAGTAAGTTCGTTCTCATAAATATGTAACGCAAAGTTTGGGGTGAATATTTTAATTACTATTTTTCCTTAAATCTCAAATCCAAGCTGAAAAAATATATGTAATTTTGAATTCGCAAAAAGCGAGCCATTCCGTACAAAAATAGCACTTAAAGCATTGCAACCAACTATACTTAATATACTTTTTTGCTCTATTTTTTTTCTTTTTCCGGGTATAATTGCAGCCCAGGAAATCGGGAAACAAGACGGAATTGAGATTGAAGCCCAGCGTGATACCCTGGTTTCGGTTGGAGATTCACTTCCTCTTGCTCAAAGCATAAAATCACTCGATACCATTGTTGGAGATGCTATAGTTCAGGATACAATAAAACCACAGGGAAATCAACTTATCACCGATGTTGTTACTTATACCGCGAAGGATTATATGCGGATTAGCCAGAAGGAAAACAGAATGTATCTTTATAATGAAGCCCAGATCACTTATGAAGACCTGATCATTAATGCTGGTTTAATTGTAATTGATAATAATAAGAATGAAGTTTATGCCTATGGTATCCCCGACTCTACGGGGGCATATTCACAAAAACCGGTGTTCACCCAGGCAAACCAAACGGTAGAACCCGATTCAATTCGCTTTAATTTTGATACCGAAAGAGCCCTGGTTTATAATTCCAGGACTCAGCAAGCTTCCTTTAATGTATTGGGAGAAGTTACCAAGCGGGAAAATGATTCAGTTTATTTTATGCAGAATGTAAAGTTTACTACTTCAGAAGACGTAGAAAACCCCGATTATTTCTTCTATGCCCGGCGGATTAAATTCGTTCCCGATAAAAAGATCGTTTCAGGGCTGGTAAATATGTACATCGCCGATGTTCCTACACCTCTGGGATTGCCTTTTGGATATTTCCCTATGACCGAGGAGGAAACCTCAGGGTTTATCCTTCCCAGTTTTGGAGATAGTAGGAGAGGTTATTTTCTTCAAAATGGCGGTTATTATTTTGCGATTAGCGATTATGCAGACCTTATGGTGCTGGGAGCCTATTATACCAACGGGAGCTATGAGTTAAGCACGGAAACCAATTATGCAAAACGATATAAATTCCGGGGTAATTTCAGATTAAGGTATGAGAACCAGCTGGATAGTGAACGTGGCTTTCCGGATTATGCTGAAAGGACACAGTACAACATACAGTGGACTCACAATCAGGATGCAAAAGCAAATCCCAATTCACGATTTTCTGCATCGGTTAACCTTGGGAGTAGCACCTATTACAAAGAATCTGTAAATCAAGGAAATACAGGGAATTTCTTAAATAATACTTTAAGTTCTTCGGTGTCATACAGTAAGACTTTTGAAGGAGAGCCTCAGGTTAATTTAAGCCTTGCGGCAAGGCATTCCCAGAATACCAACACGGAAAGTATTAATATGAGTTTGCCAACCGCTCAGTTAAGCATGTCCAGAATATATCCCTTCGCCCCAAAAACGGGCGCGAAAAAGGGATTCATCGAAAATATCAATTTACAATATAATTTTAGAGGAGAAAATCAAATCCAGACTACCGATTCGCTCTTTTTTCAACCAGAAATGTTTGAGGGGATGAATTTTGGTGCAAAGCATACCATCCCGGTTTCTACCAACTTTAAGGTATTTAAATATTTAAGCGCAAGTGTGAATGCCAATTATAACGAAAACTGGGTTTTTAAAACCTTTGAGCGCTCCTGGGATGATGTGGCGAATGTAGAAGTTATCGATACCATTAATAAGTTTGATTCTTACCGAACCTATAATTTTAGTAGCAGTATAGGGACTACAATTTACGGTTTAAAAAACTTTGGAAAAGACAAGAAGATACAGGCTATACGCCACGTTATGCGCCCTAGTATAAGTTATAATATTAATCCTGCCTTCGATCAGTATTACGATAGCTATGAGCGTATTAATCCTGCAAATCCGTTGGAAACCAATATGGTTGATTATTCCCGGTTTCAGGGAACGCTCTACGGGGCACCGGGAAGAAGGTTTTCAAGTTCCATTGGTTTAAGCCTAAGCAATACCCTGGAAGCTAAAGTTCGCTCTAAAGACAGCACCGCAACTGAGCCTGAAAAGATCACCTTACTTAACAATTTTTCTTTAAGTACTTCATATAATCTAGCGGGAGACTCCTTACGTCTATCCCCCATTTCGATCCGAGGAGGAATTCCTATTATTCGGAATAAACTGGATATAAATGTTGCCGGGAATATAGATTTATATGCGTTAGACAATAACAACCGAAGGATCGATAAGTTGAATATTGAAAATGGTGGGAGTCTGTTCCGGTTTACTAATGCCAATATAAGTTTTGGGTATTCCTTTTCTAATAAGGATTTTGAAGGGGATGCTGAGGAAGATGATGAGCTGGAAAATGAAACTTACAGAAATGGTGGGCGTCGTGATGATCTCTTTGGAAAAGGCACAGATATGGACGGCCGGTTTTATGAGGAAGATGATTTTGAAGATGAAAGCCGTGATGATCGCGACGACAGATGGTATAATTATAAGGTACCATGGGATCTCCGGTTATCCTATACGATGACATATAACAACAATGCCAGGCAAAATGAGATCACCTCTCATTCCATAATGTTCTCGGGAGACGTAGAAATTTCCCCAAAATGGAAGGTAGGTGGTTCTTCGGGGTTCGATTTAAAGGAACAGGGTTTCACGTATACCCAGTTGCGATTTCAACGGGACCTTGATAGCTGGAGAATGAGTTTTAACTGGGTACCTTTTAGTGAACGCAGCTCGTGGTACTTTTTTATAGGAATTAAATCATCTATCTTAAGCGATATTAAATATGATAAGCGACGGGAACCAGACCGCCGGCTTTAAAAAATCAATATTATGAAAAGAATTATCAAAACCAAAAATGCACCGGCTCCTATTGGGCCATATAATCAGGCAGTAATGAGTGGGAATATGCTCTTTGTATCGGGGCAAATAGCTATTAATCCTGAAACCGGTGAACTGGAAATTTCAGATTTAAAAAGGGAAACCAGCCTTGTGATGGAAAATCTTAAAGCAATCCTTAAGGAAGCAGGTTTAGGTTTTGAAGACGTAATTAAAACCTCCATTTTCATTAGTGATATGAATAATTTCGTCCAAATAAATGAGGTTTATGCTAAGTATTTTGATGCAGAGACTGCCCCTGCCCGGGAGACCGTGGAAGTGGCAAACCTGCCAAAATTCGTAAATGTGGAGATAAGCGCTATCGCTGTGAAATCCTAAATACTAACCAGAAGGAAACCAAATTAAATTCCCTGAATTAGCAATTTAGCGGTGGCCGGATTAGTTGCCAGCGGAATATTGTGGACGTCACAAATACGCATCAGCATAAAAATATCTGGTTCGTGAGGATGTTTGTCCATAGGGTCCCGAAAGAAAATAACCATTTGGATCTGCCCTTCTGCGACTTTGGCGGCAATCTGTGCATCCCCGCCTATGGGACCGGAAAGTAATTTTTCTACTTCAAATCCGGCTGTTTCGGTTTTTGCACCGGTTGTTCCCGTGGCTATAAGATGGATTGCCTTGGATTGCAGGATTTCCCGGTTTTCATTTAAAAACTGCACCATTTCAGCTTTCTTCCCATTATGGGCTATTATGGCAATTTTTTTCTTCATTTTAGGTGGAAAGTATATCTGAAATTCTTAGTAACTCCTTATTGATCGTTGGTTTGTCTTTCAAAGCTTTATCCAGGTCGCAGGCTTCTATTCGATTATTCATCATCCCCACCATTACATTATGCTCGCCGTCCAGAAGTAATTCCACAGCTTTCACGCACATCCTGCTGGCCAGAACCCTGTCAAAACAGGTAGGACTACCCCCGCGTTGGATATGGCCTAATACGGTTACTTTAGCATCATAGTACGGAAGATTTTCCTTAACATAATCTGCGAGTTCAAATACATTTTTCCCGATCTTGTCCCCTTCTGAAACTACCACGATACTGGAGGTCTTACCAGAGCGCCTACTTTTTTCAAGGGAATTTAATAATCTATCGAGGCCTAAATTTTCTTCAGGAATAAGAATTTCCTCCGCGCCGGCACCAATTCCACTGTTAAGCGCGATAAAACCCGCATCCCGGCCCATAACCTCCACAAAGAATAATCTATTGTGAGAGCTTGCGGTATCCCTTATTTTGTCAATGGCCTGAACAACTGTATTTAATGCGGTATCGTAGCCAATGGTGTATTGAGTTCCAAAAATATCATTATCAATCGTACCGGGAACTCCCAGAACCGGAATACCATGTTCTCTAAAGAGTGCCTGCCCACCTCTAAACGTCCCATCCCCACCGATAAGGATCATAGCGTCTATGCCAAGTTTTTTAATGTTAGCTGCGGCTTTTGCCCGGCCTTCTTCAGTTAAAAATTCTTTAGAACGTGCAGATTGCAAAATGGTGCCCCCAAGTTGAATGATATTTCGTACACTACGAGCATTTAGCTCCAGGTAATCATTCTCTATCATTCCCTGGAAACCTCTTTTAAAACCAAAACATTCCACATGATAATATGCGCAGGCCCGGGTTACAGCTCGTATGGCAGCATTCATTCCAGGGGAATCGCCCCCGGAGGTCATTAATCCTATTCTTTTTATTCTTGGTGACATATTCTTTTATTTAACATTATAAATCTACGAAAAAGCCTTAAATAGCCGCACCTGGATTAAATTTTAATTCATGGCTAACACAACAACAAATAGCAGTTTTTAAAATAAAAGTGAATTCGGATCATTCCGGCAAATTCCTACCAATTTAATTGGAGCGTTTTTCCGGGAAATCTATGTAATCCGGCGCGATAGATTTTGGCGATTCTTCCTGTTCTTCCTCTTCCTCAGATTTTATATTTTCCTGATTCAGGATCTTCTGAATCAATTCCTTGAAAGTGTCGAAATCAACGGAATAAGAAAGCCCAATTCCCTGGGTGAACCCAATCTCTTCCCCTATGAATTGGATATTGTTTTCGCGATTAAAAACCTTTGCTCTTAGCGACCCATCTTCATTCAGAAGAAAATCTATCTGCAGGTCACCAACAATTATTGACTCTGTAACTCCGCCAATAGGAACCCCCACCTGCCCGTTAATAATCACCCTGTCGCTAATTTGAGTTGAAAGGGTAAGACCGAATCTGTCTACAGTTTGCTGATCCGGGGTGCGGTCTCCCTGAACATAGTTCACGCCTACCTGGAATTTGCCATCCTCATCGGCAAAAATATCGTTAACAATACTGGAGGCTCTTTCTGCCAGTGTTCCTGTAATGGCATTTTGACGTAGGCCGAATTCACTATAAAACGACCCTTGGGTAACCAGGAATAGTGCCTGTAATTCCCTGCTCGCCCTGTCATCCATCCTGTATTCCAATTCTGAACGTACCACCGAGCTCGCATTAGGAAAATCAATTTCAAAGGTGATATCGGGTTGAATGATCTCTCCCTGAAGGTCTATGATCACTTCCACCGGGATTTTTCGGTTTATGCTGGGGTTTTCAAGGAGAACAGCAGGGTTGGCATTAAGTTCATAGATTGCCCGAACATCCAGTTGCGCGCGGGCCGGATTTCCGTTCCAGTTAATGCTTCCGCCAGATTCCACATTGAAGACCTTTTGCACCAAACCAGCATATTTGAAATTGTAGACTCCTTCATAGGCCACAAAATCACCCCACATATTGAATTTCCCATTGGTATTGATTTCTAGCAACAGGTTTCCTGCACCTCGGCCGCGAAGCGTGCTTCCGCTAGTTTGATCTACCACCACTTCCACTTCAGCATCATTGGTTACATCCAGATCAAAAACCATTTCTATACCTTTCACCTCTTTGGTAACGATTTGTTCGCCGGCCAATCGCGCCGCTTTTTCTTCGGGGCTCAGGAAATAGATATAGGAATTATCTCCGGCCGATACGGTTTCATTCAGCGGAATCTTAAAAACAGTACCTCGCTCAGTGGTGGCATTCACTTCAATTAAAAGCTCATCGGTAGGCCCTTTAATACTTGCTTCTCCACTAATAAAAGCGGTTCCGTAATACAGAGCATCTTCACTTGCTTCGGTATCAAGCACCAATAGTCTGTCTGTTGTGATATTGAGATTGAGCATCCATTCCCGGAAATTGCGATGCCTTATATAGCCATCAAGAGTTCCACGGGTACCATATTTAGTGTCCACTAATCCAATTTGATCAAAATTGAATTGTTGTTCGGTAAGGTTAATCGTGGCATCATCCCTGAAATCAAAATCCACATTCAAATAAGGAATTCTAAGGCCTGCATCTAATAGACTTAACTGCCCTGAAAATTCTGGATTCTTGTAATTTCCAGTAACTCCAGCGCTTCCTGTAGCAAAACCTCTTATATTACTGATTACTTCTCCACCCAGCGGACTAAAAGCTGCCATATTTAGGCGATTGAGTTCCACATCGAGATCAATGCTGGGTTCCTGACCACTAACATCAATATTTCCCAATGCCGTCAGTGATTCGAAGTTCTCCTTTCTTAGGGTCGCATCAATATTATAATTGGTAAGATCTTCATTACCTTCTACATCGATTACAAGGTTCCCCAAAAGATTGTCATTCACATCCAGGGAATCAATGCGTAGAGATGTATTGGGATAATAGGCCCCATCCTCCTGTAACAAATCCAGTTTTCCGTTAAGGGTGCCGGCCAGTCTCAGGCTATCGATTTGCGGAGTGATCTTACCGACATCCACATTGTCAAATTCCATACTGAAATTTTTATAAGTTGAATCCCGAAGTACTCCGCTAAGTCTAATTTCTTCATTCTGATGGCTCATCACCAAAGAATCGATTGTAAAGTTTTTAAAATTATTATCGAAAACAATTTTATTGCTCTTATTCCGGTCTTCATTGATATACCAGATATTTTCCCTGAAGCGAATATCAGATCGCTGAATGCCTACTACCGATTTATTTTCTTCGTTTATGGTATGAAAAAGGTTGATGTTAAACACATCGTCATTTTTCTTTCCTCCCTGGAATTCTGAGCGGATAAAAAGCGTATCCCTTTGAGTTACATTAATAAAACTGAATTCTGAAAAATTATAAACTTCTGTAGAAACGCTATCTGATTCAAAATAGGTGTTATAAATGGGGTTGGTATTATCTACCTGCAGATTCACGTTTTCCAACATATTTCCGAATAGATCTATCCTGGGAGACTTGAAGGTGATCTTGAATTCAGATTCGTCTGATTCCACCCTGCCGCGAATAAAAGTGTTTGGAGCCAAAGTAATTTCGGGATAAAAAACCTCTACGATCTTGTTGTAAATATCAAAATCAAATTCCATAAACTGATTACTGGTTATGGTTTCGGGCTCATAGTTAGTATAAATACTTCCCAGGGAGTTTTTAAACAAGTCAACAATCTCGGCCACCTGAAAAACACCTTGTACCTGGCCACTAATCACATCGGGGGAATTGATCTCTATAGTTCTCACCTGACCTTCAAAACTGGAAACTATGCTAAAATCATCAAAAAAGTAATGGTCATTTTGATTTTGGTACGAGGTATTAAGTAGTAGTATCTCCCCAAAAGCATTATCTATCGTAGTGCCTTTCATATTCATAATCACATCACCCTTAAAAACCGAAATACTATCCCTGGTTACCAGGTTTAGTTCATTCAGATTAGCATAACTAACCGCAGCCTCAAAGTCGTAAACGTTTATTTCTTCAGAAAGGTCAGCAAGGCCATTAAATTCCATCCTTAAATTAGGATCATTGGCCATAAGCAAACCATTAAATACCGGTTGGCGCATATTACCAATTACCCTGATATTCGAATAGCTGTAATTATTGAATTCCAACTGGGAAATCTGGCCTTCCAGACGTGTGCTTAAACTTTCCTGGTCGAAGCCTGTGCCGTCTACATTTAAGTTGAAACTGGTTTTTCCGAGATTTTCGTTGTTAAACAATCTTCCTAAATTGAATTCTTTCAGAATCAGGTTACCTTTGTACTCTGCCAGTTTAACATTACTGAAATTATTAAGTGTAAAGAAAGCCTCGGCATCTCCCAGTTGGGTGGTGAGGTCAATATCGGCATCCAAGGAGTTTTTGGTAAGAATAGCATCACCCACTATCCTGATATTTCCAAAATCCCGAATGTTTTCCGGTAATTTTCCACGCAGGTCCCCTGGTAATAAATTCACCAGATCATAATAATTTGAAGTGAACTCATTAAAATTACCATCAATCCTCAGATTCTCTCCTCTATTTGAGAAAGCACCTTCCACCCTCACTCTACCATCAACACGGCTACGGTCCATTCCTTTTAGGTCCAGATCCTCGAGATAAAAATCATTAAGTGAACCACTTAATTTAGTGTCAAAAACCAGTAACTGGTCATCACCAAAACTATCGTGAAAGACTTTCAAATCTGAACTTGAAACAGCTGTTTCTTCAAAATCACCCCTTATCTGGACCTTATTGGTAAAATCAGAAAAATCGCTCAGGATATAATCCAGTTGTAAATCGGCTTTAATCAGGGAATGCGGGGTTCGGAGAATAAAGTCATCCAGGATCATTCCCGTTGGAGAATAACTAAGATCGGTACTTAGGTGATTTATATTGAGACCCCGTTTTTCAGTACCTCTAATATTGGTGATTTCGGTGGTAATCTTACTCCCTTCTATCTCAAAATCTTTTGTAAGCAGAGCTAAATTGTCGAGAACGATTATTTCAGGGTTATCAAGGTTTTCGTTAACAAGACTATAGTGACCATTCAGAACTTCAACAGTGCTTACATCCAGCCTGAACACGGTTGAATCCCCTGTAGGCTCGCTTTTTAATTTGTCGAGAAATATCGCAAGATTGTCCTTATCCTCATTTGCGTATTTTTTCATTTTCAGACTAAATCCATCTAATTGGGTAAAACCCAAGGAAGGGTTTCCGCCTATTAAATTTGACAGGCTTAAAATTGAAGTTCGTACCTGTCGGGCATGTATGAGCGTATCGGCGTGGTGGTCTTCCACGAAAATACCATTGAGCTTAACTTTACCAAAATATCCTAAACTTACCCTTTCCACCGAAATATTAACATCGTTGTTTTCTTTAAGGGTTTTTGTAATCCTCCCGGCAACCGAAGTTTGTACCGCCGGAATGGAGAAAATTATAAGAAGTAGAATAAAAAATAAAACCAGCGCAACCACGGTTCTAGTTAATATTTTCCAGAATTTTTTGATACGCTTTTATGTTTTAACTTTGTACACAATATTAACAATTTCTATGCCCCGTATTTCTTAATGGCTTCACAAAATATTTACATTTTAGGAATCGAATCTTCCTGCGACGACACGGCTGCGGCCATACTTCATAACGGTAAAATTTTATCTAATGTTGTGGCCACACAAGCGGTCCACAAGCAGTATGGCGGGGTTGTTCCCGAACTCGCCTCCAGGGCGCATCAGCAAAATATTGTGCCAGTGATCCACCAGGCCATAACTCAGGCAAATATCGTTAAAAAAGATATAAATGCAATCGCTTTTACACGCGGTCCCGGACTTATGGGATCTTTGCTTGTTGGAACCTCTTTCGCTAAATCTTTAGCAATGGGTCTGGGCATCCCTCTTATTGACGTAAACCACATGCAGGCCCATATCCTGGCCCATTTTATTGAAGAAGATGCTTTTGAAAAACCGGAGTTTCCATTTCTTGCCTTAACCATTAGCGGAGGCCATACCCAAATCGTAAAAGTATCCGATTATTTCCAGATGGAAGTTATTGGCGAAACTACCGATGACGCGGTGGGTGAAGCCTTCGATAAAAGTGCAAAGATCTTAGGATTACCCTATCCCGGCGGACCTCTTATCGATAAATATGCCCAGAGCGGAAATCCGAAAGCCTTCAAATTTCCAAAACCCAAAGTGCCGGAACTAAATTTCAGCTTTAGCGGATTTAAAACTGCGGTGCTCTATTTTATTCAACGGGAAACCAAAAACAATCCTGATTTTGTAAAGGTGAATCTAGAGGATATTTGTGCCTCCATTCAGTATTCCATTGTGGGGATTTTGATGGATAAGCTGAAAAAAGCCGTAAAACATACCGGGATTAACCGTATTGCCATTGCCGGTGGGGTTTCGGCCAATAGCGGAATCAGAAACGCTTTGATGGAAGCCGAAAAGAAATACGGCTGGAAATGCTATATTCCAAAGTTTGAATACACCACAGATAATGCTGCGATGATCGCTATAGCAGGGCATTATAAATATCTTGAAAAAGATTTCGCCGATTTCTCCATAACCGCCCAGGCACGCTATAAATTCTAAGCCATGCAGCTCTTTTATAATCCTGAAATCGATGAGAACCAGAAAGATATTGAATTCCTCCGGGATGAAAGTAAACATATCGTAAAGGTCTTAAGGAAGAATGTCGGGGATGTCCTGGAGGTAACAAACGGTCGCGGTTCTCTTTTTACGGTAAAGATAACCGATGCCAACCCAAACCGATGTCGAGCAGCGATAATCGCTTCAGAAAAGGAAAAGCCTGCTTCCTGGCAGCTTCATCTTGCCGTGGCTCCTACCAAAATGAACGATCGTTACGAATGGTTTCTTGAGAAAGCAACAGAAATTGGTATGCACGAGGTCACCCCTGTTATTTGCGATCACAGCGAAAGAAAGCACGTGAAGCTCAATCGCTTTGAAAGAGTTTTGCAAAGTGCTATGAAACAATCGTTGCATTATAGTCTGCCCCGGTTGAATGAAGCTGAAAGTTTGAAGGATTTTCTAAAAAAAGATTTTTCAGGACAAAAATTTATCGCGCACTGCGAAGAAGGAATGCAGAGATTTCAACTGAAAGATAAAATAAAGCCTTCAGCAGAAGCTACAATTCTTATCGGTCCCGAGGGAGATTTTTCTTCCGAAGAAATTCAGCTTGCATTGCAACATGGCTGGCAACCGGTTAGCCTGGGCAATAGCAGATTAAGAACCGAAACGGCCGCTATCGTTGCCTGCCATACCGTTGCCTTAACCAATCAGGGCTAGCTTCAACACTCATATTTATTTCCTATTTTTACCAAAATCCAAAATTTGCTATGAAGATTTGGTTGAGCATTTTTCTGATAGTTCTGGGAGTTTCCGGGGCCTATCCGCAAAAGATCGCGCTTTTAAAATATGATGGCGGGGGCGATTGGTATGCCAACCCTACCGCCCTACCCAACCTGATAAGATTCAGCAATGAAAATGCTAAAACTTCCGTTGATACTAAACCGGAAACCGTAAGCCCGGGAAGTACAGATATCTTTCAATATCCCTTTATTCACATGACCGGCCATGGGAATGTTTATTTTAGCGATGCAGATGCTGAAAACTTAAGAAATTATCTTTTAAGCGGTGGATTTCTTCATATTGATGATAATTATGGAATGGAACCTTATTTGCGGGAAGCCTTAAAAAAAGTATTCCCAGACAGGAGATTACAGAAAATAAGCTCTGCCCATCCCATTTTTAACCAGGTTTATAATTTTCCTGAGGGTTTGCCTAAAATTCACGAACACGATAATAAACCACCACAAGCCCTGGGTATTTTTGAAGAAAAACGCTTGGTTCTTCTGTTTACGGTAGAAAGCGACCTTGGTGATGGATGGGAAAGCCCCGAGGTACATAATGATCCGGAAGAAGTTCGCCTTAAAGCCTTAAAAATGGGTGCTAACATCCTTAAATATGTCTTCGAAAATTGATACAGCTCATTCACAAACAAAATAAATTTGAGGAAAGAAAGTTTCCCATTGTTCTTTTACTGGATAATATTACCGGCGAGGCCAATATTGGCAGTATCTTCAGGCTGGCAGATGCTTTTAATGTGGAAAAAATAATATTTACCGGGACTCCCCCAAACCTCCAAAGCAACCGTCTAAAAAAAACTGCAAGAAGCACACATCAAAAAGTGCTTATTGAAATTAACGAAGATTGTTTCCTAGTCGCTGAAACTTTAAAATCACAGGGATATTGGCTTTATGCTCTTGAAATAACTTCAGACAGCGTACCAATTGGAGATTTTGATTATCAGCAAGATCGTCCACTTTGTCTAATTCTAGGAAATGAAGTTTCAGGAATAGATGAAAAATTACTTAAAATTTCAGATAAAGGACTGCATATCAATATGTATGGAAAAAATAGTAGTATGAATGTGGCGCAGGCGGCAGGCATCGCCCTTTATGAAATAACAAAAACAATCCTTGCTTTCAACAAGAAATAATATATTTACCCTGTGAATTCAAAAGCGATTACATTCGGAATACTGCGTGCAACCGGGATCATGGTTGGAATTATCCTGTTGCTTTACTTTTTGTACATGATCCAATCTGTACTAATTTATATTGCAATTGCCGGGGTAATTTCGCTTATTGGCCGTCCGGTGGTGATATTTTTGAAACACCGGCTTTTAATACCTAATAAGTTGGCGGTTGTCCTGGTGTTACTCCTTGTGCTTTCTATACTCGTGGGAATTGTTTTTGTATTTGTTCCAATTGTTATTGAACAAAGTCAACACCTGGGACAGATCGATATTGAAGCCTTTCGGGCCGATTTAAATGTGCTTAATCAGGAGATCAATGATTACCTGGGCGTGCAAGAAATCAATATAATTGAAGGTTTACGCCAAAGTGAATTCTTTCGGGATTTTGATATAGGTGGAATACCCAGATTTTTAAACAATGTATTTGGAATTTTAGGCGCAGCCTTAATTGCCATCTTCTCGGTGATTTTTATTTCGTTCTTCCTTCTAAAAGATAGCAAGTTAATGTTGAATTCTATCCTGGTTTTCGCCAACCGTGGAGAGGAAAAGAAGTATCAGCGGATTTTTAACGCGATCAAAATATTGCTTTCGCGCTACTTCGTAGGACTCTTTTTGCAGATTACTGTGTTATTTATTTTATACACCATTTTACTCACTGTTTTTGAGATAAACAATCCTGTGGCTATTGCCTTTATTTGCGCATTTTTAAATCTTATCCCCTACCTGGGCCCTATTTTCGCCGGGATATTAATGGCTCTATTTGTAATCTCCAGTTTCCTGGGGGCCGATTTCTCTACCGTTATCTTACCAAGACTAGGTTATGTAATGCTGGGTTACGGAATTTGTCAGGTTATAGATAATTTTATTTCTCAACCTATGATCTTTGGCGCGAGTGTACGTTCGCATCCTCTGGAGATCTTCCTTATCATACTTATTTCTGGTTTGCTTTTCGGTATTGCGGGAATGGTAGTAGCTGTACCCGTTTACACCGCCCTGAAAGTTATCGCTAAGGAATCGCTTAGCGAATATAAAATTGTAAAAAGACTTACCCGCGATCTTTAAATCTCCTGCTTTGAATAAAGCGCTTTTAAAACCCGAAATCCAAAATTTTATCAGGAAAAACCTGAAAAGGGATCTTACGGGACTTGTGCTGAAAGGAAGCCCGTTCCCCGAAGTTTCTTCTGCTGAAATAGCTATGCAGATATCAGGCTTAAAAACGGCTGAAAAAAAAATTCCTACCTTGTTTGAAACCCAAAACATTTTTTATCCACCTAAATTAAACCTGGAGCAAACATCTTCAGAAATTACTGCAAAATATAAGGCTTCATTAATTCAGGGAGAACGACTCATAGACCTTACCGGCGGTTTTGGTATCGATGATCATTTTTTTGCTGAAAGTTTTAAAGAAGTGGTCTATTGTGAATTAAATGAAGAGCTGGCCGAAATTGCAAGACATAATTTCAAGCAGCTTAAGAAAGATAACATACAGGTTATTCCAGGAGATGGTATAAAAACGCTGGAAATCACCGATAAAGATTTTGATGTGATCTATGCCGATCCTGCCAGGCGGGATGACCACGGCGGAAAGGTTTTTAAACTTACAGATTGCCTCCCCAATATTCCGGCTAACCTGGATCTTCTATTCAACAAAAGCAGCAGAATTTTAATTAAAACCTCCCCGCTTCTGGATATTACGGCGGGTATAGCAGAATTAAAATACGGATCAGAGGTTCATATAGTGGCGGTAAATAATGAAGTGAAGGAGCTTCTTTGGTTTATGGAGAAAGGTTTTTCAGGTTCTCTTCAAATTAAAACTATTAATTTTAATAAAAATCAGCTCGAAGAATTTTCGGGAACCATAGAAAACAAACCAGAACTAAACTTCAGCCTTCCCAAAAAATACCTTTATGAACCCAATGCTGCCATAATGAAAAGCGGTCTTTTTGAACGTTTGGCTGAAAAAACCGGGACTTTCAAACTGAATAAGAATTCGCATTTATTTACTTCAGAAAAATTAAAAAAATTTCCCGGAAGAAGATTTGAAATAATTGGTATAAAAGACTTTAAGGCCTCTAGACTAAAGAAGGAGTTTAAAGAAAAAAAAGCAAATATTACCACCCGGAATTTTCCTGAAAGCGTTGCAGGTTTACGTAAACTTCTCAGAATCAAAGATGGGGGAGAGCGCTATCTTTTCTTTACCACTAACCAAGAGAATAAAAAGATAGTTCTTGACTGTCGAAAGGTTAAGGCTTTAAATTGATTCCTGATTAAACAATGCTATGGCTTAACCACCTGTTGCTGCTTCGTAAGCGCGAACATAAAATAAAAGACTGCCCAAAGAGTTAACGCAATTACTCCTGCCAGGGCAAAGCTTCCAACTATGTACTGCCAAAATCCCTGGATCAAATCTGTAGCCGAGTCAAAATCTTCCGGCAGCAATTCCCATCTAAAGCCTCTTCCGGTGATAAATGATCCCACCTGGTAACTGGCATATACAATTAAAGGTATTAGTGGTGGAATACTGATGTTAGAAAATAAGAAAGCTACTACTTTGTTCAGCTTGAAAGCTGCGGCAAGGGTAAAAACTAATAACGTATGAAATCCCCAGAACGGGGAAATACCAACAAAGACTCCTAAAGCGATCGCAGCAGCCTTTTTATGTGCCGGTTCATCGCTCTTGATAATGTTCTCTTTCCAAAAACGCTTAAAACCTTTTCTTCTGAAATCATTATAAGTATCCCTGGGGTGAATATAGAAGAAACTAACCAGCACAAACCAGATATAAAGCAGTGTAATCCGGGTAATATCCCAGAATGGCCTGAAATGGGTTACCCGGTTTTCTTCTTCGTAGAATACTTTTATAGAGATGTTTTTAACTTTTACCTTACGCCAGGCTGCTTTCACAATAACCTCGATCTCCAATTCAAACTTTTTGGTATAAAGCCTTATTTCATTTATTGTTTTAAGGGGATATAAGCGGTAACCACTTTGTGTATCTGTCAAATTAATTCCAGTAACAACCAGAAACCAGAAATTAGAAAATTTATTCCCTAAAGTGCTTTTTCCCGGAATCCCGTCCTGGGTCATATTGCGGTCTCCTACCAGAAGAATCTCTGTGCCGGGTTTCTTATTTTCCAGTTCGCCTAGAAAAACATCAAGGTCATCTGGATAGTGTTGTCCATCAGAATCTATTGTAACCGCATATTCATAACCAAGCGCTTCAGCGATTTTGAAGCCTTGCTTTAAAGCTTCACCTTTACCCTGATTTTCTTCAAAATGATGAATATTTATTGCAGAAAACTCCTGAAGAATCTGTGAAGTAGAATCAGTAGAACCATCATTAACCACAACCAGATTAGAAGTATAAAGCATCAAGTCCTGCAGGACACTTGCCAGAGTTTTTTCATTATTGTATGTCGGGATAAGGATGCAACAATTAAGTTTCTCAAATCTGGATTGGTATATAGGTGTACTACTCAAATCTATTTTATTTTCGGCGAAAGTAATTAAATTAGTTTGTATATAGCATTGATTTTTAAGGAAATACCCTCGTTTGTTTTAGCAATTCCCTTAAGTCTGATTTCTTGGCTATTATCCTCAAAATGATACTCCAGAAACAATTCGTTATGGATTTCAGGATCTACCACAGCCATAAATTTTATATTATTTGCATTTTTTAATTGCAGCGATTTCCCAATTCGACGCTCAGCATCCTCTTTGAACAACTGCATTAAGATAACTCCGGGGGTCACCGGGCGGTTTGGAAAATGACCATTATATAACCGGTGGTTTTTATTGATTTTTAAGTGGGTAATACATTTTCCATCTTCTTCCCTTGAAGATTCCACCGAATAAAAGTCTTTTAAAAGCATCTGTTCTTTTTGGTTATTCGTACTAAAATATATAGAAAAATAGGATTAAAGGTACGGGGGCTTATAAATTTTGGGCCTACACTGAAATTTTCAGAATTCAATTAACCTACCGTGACGGTTTTCATTTCAGAAGTAGCCAGTAATTTTCCACTCTCATCCTCTGTCCGTGCTCCTACTGAAGTCACATTTTTAAATTCCTGCAGGATCTCCACATTGGTAGTAAGCGTGCTTCCGGCCTTTGGTAATTCAAAGATCTCTACCGATTTGATTGAACCTATAAAGCCGGTTTTTGGTTTATCCAATCCAGACAAAAATCCCTGGTACCCACGCCAAAGGGACATACTTTGAGCCATATGCTCAATAAGTCCGGGTTCAGAAAAAACACCATCCTCCACCAGAATATTATCCATTGGAATAACAAACCCGGTCTTACCGGTGTTTTCTGTGTATTTAAGAAGCCGGTCTACCATTACAAAAGGTGGTTTCTGCGGAATTAATTCCAGAATACGTTCAATTTCAAGAATGGGTTCTTTGAGTAAACTTTGTTTCATAGACATTTCGTTAGCTGAATAATATAGTTTGATTCAAGCAAGGCTAATTTATTAAAAAATTAAAGATAAACTTTTAGCAGGGTTTTGCCGGATTAGATCCTGTTATCCGTTTAAATACTGCCCTATTAAAAAATTAGAGAAAAATTCCCGGTTAAAAATATTGATGAAGACCAATAAAATTTAAATAATTTTCTTCTTAAAATTCTGAAGCAAAAGTGATTAATAAAATGTTGTATTTTTATTGGATGTTTTAGCCCAAAAAAGTTTGGAAGCTACCTAAGTAAAAGTTACATTTGCAACCGCAAAATAATTGCGACGTTCATTAATATTGGAGAGGTGGCAGAGTGGTAATGCAGCAGCCTGCTAAGCTGTCATCCTTTTTGGATGCCCGGGTTCGAATCCCGGTCTCTCCGCAAGATTTTTAGTCTGTGGATTATTTATTCTCCTTTTCGAAAGAAAAGACAGGGATAGATTTCCTCCGCTTCCCGACTGCTTCAGTGTATTTTGGAACGGAAAAGACTAAAAATTGAATTGAAAACACAACGCAAGTTGTTTTCTCTGGGTGTAGCCCTTCAGTATGTCGCTTTCGAGACTTACTCAGTACAGGTTTCACCTCATTATCGCGCCGAGCGCGATTAAGAAATACTCGGGGTGTAGCGTAGCCCGGTTATCGCGCCTGCTTTGGGAGCAGGAGGCCGCAGGTTCGAATCCTGCCACCCCGACTTTTTGAGTCTCAAATGACATCAAAAAACACCTAAATTAATGATTTTCAGTACTTTAACAGATACTGGGAATCATTTTTTTTTGTTTGATATCAAACAAAATGTAACCTATTCGGTTACCTAATCGGTTACCTATTTTTTCTTATCTTTCAGTAGCCTTGGGGCTTTAGCGTGATTTGACTTTCTACAATTATGTTAAATCAGTTACCTAAAACAAAGGCGATGAAATCAAAACCCACTTTTCGCATTCTCTTGTGGCTCAATCTGGCCAAGAAAAAGGACACTCTCGCACCTATTTATGCAAGAGTAACTGTTAATGGTCGGCGGGCAGAAATCAGTTTAAGAAGACAATGTCATCCAGAATCCTGGGATGATCGTGCCCACAGGTTAAAAGGAAGAAACCAGGAGGCCACTACTTTAAATAATTACCTGGATGCCAAGTACGCAAAATTACTGCAGTGCTATGAAGATCTGCTTAAAGAAGACAAGGTTATAACCGCCCAGGCCATTAAAGCACGTTTTCTTGGGGCGGATTCGACTTTTAAGTCTCTCCAGGATGTTCTTGATCACCATAGTACTACTATGGGAGATGTTCTTAAGCCAGGAACCTTGAAGAATTATGGAGCTACAGAAAAATATTTACTCGATTATCTCTCCAGGGAGCATAAAACCACCAATATTTATCTTAAGAATATAAGCTATGAATTTGTTACTGGCTTTGAAAAGTTTCTAAGAAGGAAAAAAGACAAGAAGGGTAAAAAGCAATTGAGCAATAATGGAATTATGAAACACCTGGAGCGTTTTAAAAAGCTCACGAATTTAGCCATTAAACTTGGATGGTTGGAAAAGGATCCTTTCCGGAATTATAAAATGAAGTTTGAAAAGTTTGATCGGCCATATTTAAGCAAAAGGGAACTGGAATTCATAGAAAATACGAGATTCACCCGGGTAACACTAGAACAAACAAAGAATATTTTTCTTTTTTGCTGCTACACTGGATTATCCTATATCGATGTTAGGAATTTGACTTATGATAACATCATAAAAGGTGTAAATGGAAAAGAATGGATTTATTGCCAAAGAGCAAAGAGCCAGACCTCGATGAAAATCCCGTTACTAGAGAAGCCAAGGAAGATTATAGAAAAGTATAGGGATCCAATGGCTGAAAAATTACTTCCGGTTTATAGTAATCAAAAAACCAATAGTTATCTCAAGGAGATAGCCACTCAATGTAAGATTCCTAAAAAGCTTAGTTTTCACGTGGCCAGGCATACCTTTGCCACCACAGTTACACTTTCCAATGGTGTTCCAATAGAAACTGTCTCCAAGTTGTTGGGACACACAAAACTTTCTACCACTCAAATCTATGCTCGGGTGGTAGATAAAAAGATTGGAGACGACATGGATATGCTACAAGCTAAATTGATGTGAAATTCACGGGCAAAAGAAAAAAAACCAGAGAGCTTCATTTTTTTTTTGAATAGCCTTTCTTCAGTCAAGGGTTTTCAGTTATAGGGTAATATTTTATTTAAAAATAATTTACCCAATTACCCTAAATTAAAAATCTCGGGGAGTTCTTGACTTTTTAAATCAGAAAATCGATTTATACAATAAATAATAAATTCAGGATATAATTCAAGATGTGTGTCTGTGGACACAATCTTGATTACTCCCGATGGTCGCAATAAAAAAAAGATGTTTAAGGCGGAATTAATTCCAACTTTATTAGATGTTAACGGGTTTGTTTTATGTAACACCACCTTTTTAACAAAAATTCTCAATAAGGTTATTTGTTTGCCAATTGGGATGAGCAACCAAACTAACATTCTGGTTATACGTAAATTACAGAATATCAAGACCCCTTAAAAAGCAAATACAAAACAATGTAATATAGCTTGATTATTTTTCCGCCGGAAAAAATTTAAAATCAACCTTAGAAATATAAATTCGAGATTATGAGATATGCAATATCCTACGTTAGCACTGCAAATAAAGACCTAACAGACCCGGAAGTAACCAATATAATGAAAAGGACCATGAAATTTAACCGTAATCACGATATATCGGGTATACTTTTATATAATGAAAATAATTTTTTTCAACTTCTTGAGGGCGAAAAGCAGACTGTATTAGAATTGTATAAAATAATTTCGGAGGACTCTCGACATTATGATATAATTAAATTTCTGGAGAAACCAATATTTAATACTCCTTTTGACGGTTACTTAACGGAATTTATAACTGATATTAAAAGATGCGACGAATCTACATTAGAAAAATATCAACATTACTTAAAAGTCTTAAATCCTGGATCTCAAAAATCGATGAAAAGGGTATTGGAGGTAATGATGGTCTGATATCTTATTATTTAAGTTCTCGAAAATATGACTACCACAACAGTTAAAAGACTTGAAAGGCATGCCATATAACCGAATTCCATTATTGACTTTTAATAAATGAAATTAAAATTATTACATTTGGTTAGTCAATTTAATCATTCTGAAAGTTACCTATTCGGTTACCTGGAGGAAAGAAAAAAAGGAAAAGTACTGTATTTACTAGGTATACGGGAGGGGAAAAATAACCCTGCCACCCCGACTTTTACAAGTTATATTTTAACATAAAAAAAGGGTAATTATATGGTTTTCATATAGTTACCCTTTCTTTTTGTGCTCAAAAATTAACAAATAGTGTTAAATTTTATGTGAGTTTATCGTGAGTTCACGGTGAATTTGTGAGTTTATCGTGAGTTATTTTTTTGTATTTTTAGCTTACCGGTACTCCATAATTATGTATTGGTAGTTTGACTTTCGCCTTAATTAATTGTTTCATTTAAACAACAAAACTATGCGTACCAGTCAAACCTTTTCCATTTCTTTTTTCATTCGCAAAAAGAAAAAACAACCAGAATTAGCCCTCCTCTATGCCCGAATTACCGTTAACGGCAAATCCCTGGAAATTAGTTTAAAACGAACTATTCCGGTGGACAAGTGGAACCAATCTGCAAGTAAACTTACCGGTAGTAGTGCTGAAAGCCGGCAGATCAATAAAAAAATTGATGAAACCAAAGCACAACTTTATAAAACCTATGATAGCCTTTTAAAAGATGGTCTTCTGGTCACCACGGAGACGATCAAAGCGAGATTTCTTGGAA
>NZ_FOVL01000026.1 GCF_900115145.1 Salegentibacter flavus
AAAACCAGGATTTGTAATGACAAATGACTTTGTCGCAAAATCCCTGAAATTTGCGGCAAATGGCCTGAAAACCCCAGTAAACCCGTTGAATTTTGTGTCAAAAAATTAGTAAAAAATTAGGACATTTTTTTAAAATAAGTGGTGAAATGAGGGGAGAATACCAGTAAACGGGCCGGAAAGCCCTGAAAACAGGTTGAAATTTACTGGAAATGTAAAAACAGAAGTAGGTTGCGCCCTATGCTGTTTTTACTTTACGCTTAACTTCCCGTACACTATAAAAACAGCATAGGATCCAGCGCAGGTAAGTTATGGTAGATTTGGGGCTGATGCAGAACTCTTAAAGTATTTCAATAAGCGTATCAAATTAAAGAGCAGGCTATTATTAATGGGAACTTTGTAAAATCAATCTTCGCTAATAAGATGAATCTAGACAATTAAACGTTTTTCTCATTAACTTTATAAAAAAGTATGTTTCCTGGGGCTAAAATCAGGAGTAGAGAAAATACTTAGTTTCAACTACATGATAATCAATAAAATACTATGGTGACTGAACAGTTATTAAGAAAACAAATCGAGGCTATTGTAAAAGTTGACCGATGAGGAATTTCAATTTGTGTTAGATTATTTTGAAGCTAAAAATTATAGGAAAAACCAATATGTAGTTCAGGCAGGAGCAACTGCTCCGTTAGACCATTTTGTAACTTCAGGTCTTCTAAAATCCTACTTCATTGATGAAGACAGTAAAGAAAAATATCCTTCAATTCGCTATGGAGGACTGGTGGATTTCAGATCCTCAGGTTATCATAATCGTTCGCCATCCGCTTTGAATATCGACTGTATAGAAGATACGACCGCTCTAGCGATTACTATAGGAAATAGGTAAATACTTTGTTCTAAATGTAAAAAATGGAGTATTTTTTTATGAAGAAAACCACTTCTGGCTATATCGCCCTGCAAAAGGGAATATTATCCTTGACGAGTCAAAATTCTGAAGATCGCTACCGCCAATTCGAAGAATTTTATCCTGCCCTTTTAAACAGGATACCCAAAAAAATAATAGTCTCTTATCTTGGTGTTAGTCGGGAAACCCTCAGTGAAAAGCTCTGAAAACTGAAATTTACTGGAAATTAAAAATAACAGGAAATTTACTTACTCTTGCACTAAAAAAACAGGAAATTATTTATACTAATTTGTATTAACTACATTTGAATAAGCAACTTAATCAAAAGACAAGAAACATTAATAATAGTCCAATAAACCCCTGATATTGTTAGGTTTTGAATTGTTAAGAGACTGAAATCGCTTTTTAAACAACATCTTGATACCTTTAAGAAACAATGAGTAACCAAAATATTTCCGACATTAATACCTTAATAACCGAAGATTATCTTAGAACTAAGAAGGAGAATCAATATTTCGAAAGAAAGGGATTAGGAGAAAAGGAAATCAAACCAGGAAAAATCGCAGAGGAATTAATAGGGATGTTAAATGCCGATGGAGGTGTCTTGGCATTTGGCGTTTCAGATAGTGGAGTCATTCAGGATTTAGGTTCTCTTGACGAACAAGAATTGAATAAATACAGATCTTTATGTTTTGACTTTATACACCCTGCAAGTAATGTTAAGCTGGAAGAAGTGCTGGTTAGGGGAAATTTGATTTTTCTTTTTCACGTGGAGCAAGAGTTGGAGAGAATATTTTCAAGAAAGGATAATGAAAATGTTTTTATACGGGTTTTGGATACAAACCGAAAGCTGGATAGGGAAGGTGTTAGAAAATTGGAGTACGACAAAACCATTAGGAGGTTTGAGGAGGAATTGGTCAATGATTTTGATTTTGAAGATTTAGACGAAGGCTTGTTGGAAGAGTACAAACAAAAGCTGAATTATAAAGGAGATTCTTTGGATTTGCTTACCAAGAGGTACTTAGCCATCAAAAAAGATGGTAACTATGTTATAAAGAATGCTTCCGTACTATTATTTTCGAAAGATCCGGAAAAATATATTCCTTCAGCATCTGTCAGGTATATACGTTATGAAGGAACCGAAGCTTTGTCTGGTGTTGAGCATAATGTAGTAAAAGATGAACGTTTTGAAAATAATATTCCAACCTTGATAAATGATCTTAAAGCTTTTCTCAGAGCTTCTTTTCGAGATTATCATTTTTTGGATATCGATGAAGGAAAATTCAAGAAGGTTCCTGAATATCCAGAAGAAGCTTGGCTTGAAGGTATTGTAAATGCTCTATGTCACCGTTCTTATAATGTCCAAGGAAGTTCAATTTATATAAAGCACTTTGATGACAGGCTAGAAATTTCCAATAGTGGCCCATTGCCTGCACAAGTGACTATTCAAAACATTAAATCCGAACGTTTTGCCAGGAATCCGAGAATTGCCAGGGTTCTGGAAGATATGGGTTATGTAAGACAATTAAATGAAGGAGTTTCTCGTATTTACGAGTCGATGGAAAAATCAATGCTTTCTAGACCAGAATATAAAGAGGAAAATGGAAATGTTTATCTCACCTTAAGAAATAAAATTAGTGAACATTCCAAAACCATTCATGACAGTGTAATTAAAGCAATAGAAAAAAACTGGAAAGGATATAGTGAGACTCAGAAAAAAATATTGGACTATCTTTTCATTGGGCAATCGGCAACAAAAGAAGTATTAGCAAATCATTGTGGTACACATAAAAATACTATAGCACGAAATTTAAATCAATTTATTGAAGAAGAGATTTTGGAGCGAAAAAGCGAAAAGCAAAGAGATGCGGAGGCTTTATATACATTTAAGAAACATTGATGGACTGGTAAACAACACTCTTTCCAGAATAATTATCTCTTGTTTTAAAGGGTTTTCAGGGGTTAAGCAACACTTGTCAACAAATAAGCAACCTTATTAACAATAAGACAGGAAGCCCCAACTTGAAATTTCTGCTTTCCTTGGTAATACTTCTCCGTTCAAGAAAAAAGTAGGAACAACAGGAGTGGGTACTATATATGTTTTTAAAGGGCTCACTATGGGCTCATAACGATTTTTGAAACGGCTCAATAAGGTCTCATTATAGCAAATGGAATTAAAATAAATTTCAATAATCCTAGCAATATTAAGGGGTTTCAGCTTTTCTAAAGGACTCAGGTTTTCTCTCTAAAAGAATTAAGTAAGGGCTCATAGTCGTGGTAAAAGTGATTGAGGAAGAGCGGAAATAACAACTCCGAGGTACTCACTTCTAAATAGAACTATCCAGTTTTTTCAGGTCTTTCAAATAAGCCTCAGTTAGATTCTTAGTTATAAGCTTTTAAAAAAAGTGCGATTATAACAATACTTCAAGCGCTTTATCCACAATCTGGGTATCCAGTTCTTTCAAATATGATTGGGTAACAGTCAGGTTTTGATGTCCTAGCGATTCGCTAATCACATCAGTAGCAATGCCTTTTTGTTTGAGACAATTTGCAAAACTATGCCGGGCTACATAACTGCTGACATTTTTAGTAATCTCGCAAATGTCAGCCAATTCCTTTAGCTTTTTATTGTAAATGCCCAACATTTTATGTTTTCGATCTGCAAGCTGCGTTGGATTGTAGTTTTCACGAAACAGTAATGGAAATACATATTTATTGCCATACCCATTAATTCGATAGTAGTTCAAAATGTCTCTCACAGGAGGCATGATGGCAATGGAAAAGTTTCCTTTGGTTTTTGCTCGGGTATAATAGATAACATTTGCCTCTATATCTTTCCACTCTAGGCACATCATGTCGGCAAAGTTCATTCCTCGGGTATAGAAACTAAAAACAAAGTAGTTTCTAGTATCAATTAAATGTGGATGGTTACTCAAATCTACATTAATAATGCGCATTATTTCTTCGAAATCTAATGCGCGTTTAAACCCTTTACCTCTTAAGCCTGAAATTTTATAGCTTTTGAAGGGATATAAACTTTCCTTAATAAGGCCACGCTCTATGGCTTTGTTGAATAATGCCCTTATGGCTCTCATCTTTACCCCGACACCCCCATCGGTACCACCTCGTGATCTAAGGAAAGAATCATATTTACTTAAAAAGGTAGAGTTTATCTCCCTAAAACTAAGTTTTTTGCCCTTATGGAAAATCTGTACTGAGGTTTTGGTATCTTTATAAGACTTCGCATTTCCAATGCGACCAGCAAAGGTCATCTCGTCAACTATTTCATCAAAAAAGGCAAAGACATCATTTTTAACTGGGTTGAAGGTAATTCTATAAAGTTTATCAAAATCCTCAAGGGTATAGTCAGGATTTTGTATATCAATTTCCGACGCTACCTGATATGCCCGATCCTTAATTTTTATAAGTAATCGATTATACTGAAAGTAATTTTCCTTCTTCTTATTAAACGTTCCTGTTGAGGCTGACCATTCGGAAATTTCTGAACTAAATGGTGTTTTATAATATTTGGATCGTCGATTTTTGGTAACACGTAAAAAGATTGGATATAATCCATCCGATAATGCTTTTGTTCTCTGTACAATTCTAATAGTTATCATTCGGTTTAAATTGGGTACAACATAGGTACAACATATGGGCTATTAAATGTAAAATTTGTAAAACTAAATGACAAATAAATTTTCATAAATTATTGAAAATCAATCTATAAGAAGCTAAATGTAATTATATGAAAACACCATTTTTGAGGCTGTTAATCAGAGGGTCCAAGGTTCGAGTCCTTGAGGGGGAGCAAAAAGCCTGACAGAGATGTCGGGCTTTTTTTGTTTTTATAATTTCAGGAGGATGTATATATTCTGAAAAACTTGACAATTCTATATTGGCTCAACTTCCGACTTAGTTGTAAGAATGGAATTCCACGATAATTCGGAAGCTCGAAAATTCACGGATATAATCTTTCATAAAGCTATTAAGCAGTTCTATTCAAATCAAATCAATCATTTTATTTGCAGAAAAGATTGGTCTATATGATCTTTAGCTCCAAAATCTTTTATAACCGCATTTAGGCGTGTAAAATTTCCCATAAACTCTGTAATGGCATAAAACACCTGAGTAGAACTCTGAAACCTGCCTGGAATAGTTACAAGCCTGTCATTTAAATTTAGCGTTATTCTTATTCACATATTTTGTGACATAAAGATTAATCGCTCTTGTTAGTTACCTATGGCGAACAGGTATATTATATACTTCAAATTCGTAATTTGTAGTTTATAAGATTATAACTGCCAACTAACCATTAAAAATCTTCATAAGGTATGCGAATCCCACTGTATATAAGATTTGTCTTTTTTGCCCTGGCCATTATCATTATTTTTTATGCTCTTGTTGTTGCAAATTTTATTCTCGTGCCTTTGGCATTGGGCTTCCTCATAGCAATTCTTCTGTTGCCCGTAAGCCGATTTTTTGAAAACCTGGGAATAGCACGTATACTGGCGGTAATTCTCTCGATCCTATTCGTAATAATTATTTTGACTGTGGTGAGTTTTGCCATTGGAATGCTGATACGTAACCTGGCGCAGGATATTCCGCAAATAGGAGAAAAGCTGCTGAAAGTTGGTAAGGATCTCCAATCTTATTTCGAGGAAAAGCTTAATGTGGAGCCCCAATTGCAATTTGATTACATCAGGGACTCCATAGGGGGTATCGTCGAACAGGGCTCCGATTTTTTTACAGACACCTTATCTGCGACGGCAAGTATATTTACTTTTGGAGTGATTCTGCTTCTGTCTGTCTTTTTCTTTATTTATTACCGGAATTTTTTCTTGGAATTCCTTTATAAGGTCTTTCCTGAATCCTTGCACGATAAACTTTCCAATCTTCTTCTAGAAACAAAAAAAGCCGTTACGGGTTATATAAGTGGATTATTGTTAATGATGCTTACGGTGGGCACCTTAAACGGCCTTGGCCTTTGGATTTTAGGGATTGATTATGCAATTTTATGGGGAGCGCTTTCCGGCCTGCTAGCAGTAATTCCCTATATAGGGGTAACCATAGGCGGTATTCTGCCTATGCTCTATGCCTTAATCGCTATGGATTCATTTCTGTATCCACTTGGGGTAATTGGAGTGTTTGGTTTTGTGCAATTTTTGGAAGGCAATTTTATCACCCCCAATATTATGAGCAACAGGGTGAGCCTAAATCCTTTTGCCGTTATCATAGCCATTTTTATTGGAGAAAGTATCTGGGGAATCGCAGGGATTATTCTGTTCATTCCTTACTTGGCTATTCTGAAAAATGTTCTTGATGAATTTGAATCCACAAAACCATTTGGCTTTCTACTAGGTAACCCATCAGAGACCAAAGGGGAAAAAAACAATAGTCTGTTTAAGAAACTCAAAAAGGCGACAGGATTTGATAAAGAGGAATAAATCTTTAAGATTGTTCACTAGCATGTTTCTACTTTGAGGTTTCCCAATTCATTATTTATATTAAAAAATTGAGGTTATTTAGTATTGCAAGCAAAAAGCCTGACAGAGATGTCGGGCTTTTTTGTTTTTATAATTTTAGAATGATGTATAGTATATAGGTTTTAAAGAGTAAATCCATCCTTCAAAAAGTAATTTTTGGGGATTGTATTCCCCAAAAATTACTTTTTAGACAGCCTCTTTTTTATACCTGAATACTATTATGAATATGGTATATATGGTGCCACGGATTTCTTAAGCTGCACTCTAAAATTAACTTTGGGAAACTTTGTTTAAGATAGTTTCACATAACTGATGAGTAGCCCAAATATCTTCCATTGCTTCAGGATCATACCTTCTTTCCTCCAAAACATTTATCCAATCTTCAATCATGTTTACGAAACCGCGTTTGTATAAAGTAGATTCCCAATTATCAAATTTCAATGGATTTTCTTCTTCTTTAGTAAAATGATATCCAGAATTTAAATTGTTAATCATCCATTTATTCCCTTCTGAAAATAAATTGATCCTTTCTTCTGTAATACCACTAACTCTATTCATCCCTCCCAGCAGTAGGGTTTCCCCTTGTTGCCACTGGACTTGTAAGTTTTCCAGCTTTTCATCCTTAACTCTGGAAATAACATTTAAATTCTGCACAGCCCCTTTTCCTAAAAATCGAAGGCTATCGATTACATGAATAAAATCGTCAAAAATAAAAATTCGCGGATTGCCTGCTAAGTTAACGCGATTCTTATCCCACGATATCTGAATAGGATCCGGTACTTTGGAGATTGATTTAATTAGCGGGGCAAACCTCCTGTTAAATCCTAGATAAAGAGGTAATCTATATTTAGCGGCTAGATCCAATATCTTTTCAGATTCATCTAAAGAATAGCTCAAAGGTTTATCCACAAAAACGGGAATTTTTGCATTTAACAATTTCGAAAGAATAAGTGCATGACTTTCTGTTGAGCTATGAACCATTGCTGCATCTGGTTTTGAGAGTATAAGGTCATCTATGGTAGAGCAGGGATTATTTATTCTAAATTGATTCGAAAGGGTTTTTAAAGTATAGGTGTTTCTTGTACAAAGTATAGGATCGACTTTAGGATGATTAGCTAAAATTGGTAAATAAGCTTTCTGAGCAATTCTCCCTAATCCGATTAATGCAATTCTAATTTTAGGTTTTTTGGACATTTGATGGATGTTTTTAATTTACAGTACTGGTAATTTATTTGGGATTTCCCGTAGTTGAGCGAGGGGATGGAGATTTGACGTTTAAAGTTTAATTAAAGGTATTCAAAAATATATTCTTTTTGAAAGATCTCCCTCTGATAAGAATATTGTTTGAATTTTAAACCTGTCCCTGCATTACCAAACATGTAAAGAAATTATAATTAATAGAAGTTAAGATGGGGACTTAAAGTTTAAAACGATGATCATTAAATTCACTAACACGTTCATTAGGAGTAAGAACTTCATTTTTTTAATGCCTGGTTAGCAAGCTTCGGTGAAGGCTAAAGGATTTTTCGCCTATATTTTAAGGACATAGAGCGTTTAAAGGCTTTAAAATTAAATAAGGGCTGAGAAGATTTTCCAGCGAATAAACTTTTCTTGACATGACAAAGATTTCGTAACTTCTGTTTAAATTTTCAACTATGAAAACAATGTACAAACAGGTGGAGATCGAAATCTCAAGAGAAGATATTGCCGCTCAGGAAGGGATTGATGCTGTGGTAAATGCTGCGAACGCCGAACTTGCTATTGGCGGCGGAGTGGCCGGTGCAATACATCGTACCGCAGGACCTCAGCTTTACGAGGAGTGTAAACCTCTGGCCCCCATTAAGCCCGGAGAGGCTGTGGTCACTAAAGCCTATAAATTGCCTAATCAATATGTGATCCATTGCCTGGGACCTGTCTATGGACGGGACAAACCGGAAGATAAACTCCTGGCAAACTGTTACCGGAATGCCCTGAAACTAGCCGAAGAACATAAAATCAGCAGTATCGCCTTTCCCGCCCTATCTACCGGTGCTTTTGGGTATCCTATTAAAGAGGCCACCGAAATTACTTTTAATACAATTTTAGCGGAGGTTCCTCAGCTAAACCATCTTCAAAAACTTAAATTTGTGCTTCACAGCGAAGGCGACCTGAAAATCTATGAGTCGGTTTTCAGGGATCTAAGCGAAAAAAAATAAGCTTTTCCATGCTCGATTTTACAGCAACCTATACCGACCTGTACCAGCTCTCTATGGCCCAGGTATATTTTCACCAGGGTCATAAGAACGATATCGCCGTCTTCGATTATTTTTTCCGAAAAAATCCTTTTAAAGGCGGGTATGCGATTTTCGCAGGGCTACAGGATGTCTTAAAAATAATTGATGAGCTTAAATTTTCTGAAGAGGATATCGCTTACCTCAAAACCCAGGATTTCGATGAGGAATTTCTCGGTTATCTCAAAGGATTTAAGTTCAACGGGAATATTTATTCCGTTCAGGAAGGGGATGTGGTTTTCCCCACCCGACCTGTTTTGCAGGTGGAAGCCAGCATCGTTGAAGCCCAGATCATAGAAACCTTGTTACTTAATTTCTTGAATTTCCAAACTCTTATTGCCACCAAAGCCAACCGAATTCGCCTTGTCGCCGGAGAACGAATGCTGCTCGATTTCGGACTTCGCAGGGCTCAGGGTCCCGGGGGCTATTATGCCAGCAGAGCAGCCGTTGTTGGAGGATTTAATGGTACAAGCAACGTACTCGCCGGGCGGGATTTTGATATTCCTGTTTCGGGAACCATGGCACATTCCTTTATTCAGAGCTACGACGATGAACTCTCAGCTTTCAGGGATTTTGCTGAAGGCAGACCGAGAAACTGTGTGTTGCTGGTAGATACTTACGATACTCTAAAAAGTGGAGTTCCAAACGCGATAAAGGTTGCAAGAGAAATGGAAAAGCGGGGGCAAAAGCTACTCGCCATCAGGTTGGATAGCGGAGACCTTGCCTACCTTGCCAAACAGAGCAGGAAGCTGCTTGATGATGCCGGACTTGATTATGTGAAGATCGCCGCATCCAATCAACTTGATGAGTTTGTGATAAAGAGTTTGCTGGAACAGGAAGCACCTATTGATATTTTCGGCGTAGGGACCAACCTTGTTATTGGAAGTCCCGATGGTGCTTTGGATGGGGTCTATAAGCTAACTTTTTCTGCGGAAAAACCCCGGATAAAAATTTCAGAAAGTATCATAAAGATCACACTTCCGCATAAAAAACAGGTTTACAGGGTAAAGAATGATAATGGTGAAGCGTTAGGAGCCGATGTGGTCACGCTCGCTGAAGAGGAGAAGCCTGAGCGCATGTTCCATCCCTTTGAACCTTTTAAATCTATGGAACTAACCGGGTTGAAGCTGGAAAAATTACTGCAACCGGTCATGAAGGACGGGGAAATAAAGATTGACTTTAGAAGTCTTACTGAAATAGCCAGGTATAGTAAAAAAAGACTTGCAGAATTACCAACGGAATACAAGCGATTTAATAACCCACATATTTACAAGATCGGGATTAGCCAAAACCTCAAAGAAGAACGGGACCGGCTTATCTCTTCATTTAAAAAATAAGCGCAATGAAAATCCTAGTAATCATAGATATGCAGAATGATTTTATTCCTGGCGGTGCTCTCGCCGTGCCCGGCGGAGATGAGATCGTATCATTAATCAATAGACTTCAGGAGAAATTTGATTTGGTAATCGCTACTCAGGATTGGCACCCGAAAGCTCATTCGAGTTTTGCCGAAAGCCATCCTGGAAAGGGGGAGTTTGAAAGCATAGATCTTAACGGAACAGACCAGATCCTCTGGCCTGTGCACTGTGTGCAAAATACAGAAGGAGCAAAATTCCACCGGTATTTAAAAACCGCCAGAATAGAAGCGATCTTTAGAAAAGGTACCGATCCCGAAATTGACAGCTACAGCGGCTTCTATGATAATGCTCATTTAAAGTCTACCGGCCTGGCCGGGTACCTTCGTGAAAAAGGTGTTGAAGAACTCTACTTTTGCGGTCTCGCTGCGGAATATTGCGTGTATTTTTCGGTAATAGATGCTTTGAAGGAAGGTTTTAAAGCTGTGCTGATTGAAGATGCCACCAGGGCACTGGATGCTGATGATTTTAAAAAGGCTAAAGAGGATATTCTCGAAAAAGGCGGAAAGATTATTACTTCAGAAGAAATAACCGATTAAAAGTTAATATAGTAAACATAACCAACGCCAATCCAGAAAACCACATCATTAAATTTGTTGGCGGCAACATCATGGTTTAGGCCGTCTACCCAGTCATTGCCATAATAATGCCATCGGCCTTCAAACATAAGGTCGTGACGCCATCCCAGCCGGTATCTTGCTCCCATAACTCCAACTATAGAATAAGTAGTTCCGCGTTCCAGGTTGATGCCTCCAACAAAGGCAGGGAATACGTTTTTGGGATTTTCCAGGGAACCTAAATCAGAATACGCATCGGGCTTATAGGAAACAAAGTGAGCTCCCAACCCAATATAGGGGGAAAACCAGTAGCCAAAATTGGTGAAATCTCTAATTCTCAAAGGATGATACTCCAAAAGCGAACCTACTTCCAGCACATTGGTCTTTCCATGCATAGCACGAAGAAGCTGCCCACCTATATTATCTTTTGAAGCTACAGGGCCATAATGTTCAAGATTAGATCGCAGCCAGGTGAGTTCGTTTCGCAGTCGCAGATGACTCGCTAACCAGGAATCGGTTCTTTGGTAATTACATTCGTTGCAATAAGCAAGGTTCATAAAATGCAGCAGACCTAGTCCAAGCCCGGCATTGGCAACATTCGCCTGTAAATTCCATCTTTCTCCATAATCGGTTAAAAAGTTTGCAGGGCCGCCAAAAACCCCTATTTCATGAGAGATGCCAAATTGCGCATGCACCCGGCCGTTTTGCAGTACCAAAAGGAAGAAAAAGACTAAGATTATCTTGATGTAGTACATGCACCCCGGGATTGAAGTAATAGCAAATATATAAAAACTACGTTAACAATTTTTTTTTGATATGACGAGGCTCATAATCTTTAGGAATCATACGTTAATATTATATGAAATGGTAAAAAATACTCCTTGTTTTTTGAATAACCCATATATTTGCAAGGGGGTAACCCTATTTTATTGTAAAATCTATTAGCACCAATATAATTATGGAACAAAATGTAAAAGATTTCCTTGATAAAGTTTCAAAACGAAATCAAAACGAACCTGAGTTCATGCAAGCAGTTCGCGAAGTTGCCGAAACCGTTCTCCCTTTTATAGAAAAAAATAAGAAATACCAGAACAAAATGCTTCTGGAGCGTATGGTAGAACCCGAACGTGTGATTATGTTCAGAGTACCTTGGCTAGATGATAAAGGAGATATCCAGGTAAACCGTGGTATCAGAATCCAGATGAACTCTGCCATTGGGCCATACAAAGGAGGCTTGCGTTTTCACCCTTCTGTAAACCTTAGTATTCTTAAATTCCTTGCTTTCGAGCAGGTGTTCAAAAACAGTCTAACCACACTGCCTATGGGTGGCGGTAAAGGAGGTTCAGACTTCGATCCAAAAGGTAAATCTGATAATGAGGTAATGCATTTTTGCCAGAGCTTCATGTCCGAATTAAGCCGTCACATTGGTGCAGATACCGATGTGCCTGCAGGGGATATTGGAGTAGGAGCAAGAGAGGTAGGTTTCCTCTTTGGGCAGTACAAAAGACTTCAGAATGAATTTACCGGTATCCTAACCGGGAAAGGTCTTTCTTATGGAGGATCACTTATTCGTCCTGAGGCAACCGGTTACGGAAACGTATACTTTGCACAGAATATGCTTAAAACCAAAGGTGATAGCCTGGAAGGAAAATCAGTGATTATTTCTGGATCGGGTAATGTTGCCCAGTATGCGGCTGAAAAAGTACTTCAGCTTGGCGGGAAAGTGCTTACTATGTCAGATTCCGGTGGGTATATTTATGAAAAAGATGGAATCACAGAGGAGAAGCTTCAGTTTATTATGAATCTTAAAAATGTGAAGCGTGGTCGCATTAGCGAATATGTTGATGAATATGCTTCAGCTAAATATTTTGAAGGCAAAACTCCTTGGGAAGTAAAATGTGATGTTGCGCTGCCATGTGCTACTCAAAATGAGCTTCACGAAGACGATGCTAAAATGCTTGTGGATAACGGTTGTATGTGTGTGGGAGAAGGCGCGAATATGCCTTGTACTCCTGAAGCCGTTGAACATTTCCAGAATGCCAGAATCCTTTACTCTCCGGGTAAAGCTTCTAATGCCGGTGGAGTAGCCACTTCAGGTTTGGAAATGTCTCAGAACTCTATGAGATATAACTGGACTTCTGAAGAGGTAGATGCCAAGCTTCTCGCTATTATGAACGAAATTCACGATCGTTGTGTAGAATTTGGAAAGCAAGAAGATGGATATATAGACTATGTGAAAGGAGCAAACATTGCCGGCTTTGTAAAAGTTGCCGATGCTATGCTTGCCCAGGGCGTGGTTTAATAAAATATAATTTTAATACTAAATGCCGCTCCCTTCCCGGAGCGGCTTTTTTTATATCTTCGGATAAATTTTATTAGATGTTGGTCACCACCAAAGCTATTGTAATTAGTTCCCTGAAGTATGCCGAGGCCGATTTGATCGTTAAGGCCTACACCTTTAGCGATGGCCTTAAAACCTATATGCTCAAAGGGGTTTTAAAGTCCAGAAAAGGCAAATTCAAGGCTTCGCTTTTTCAGCCTTTAACCCAGCTGGAAATTGTGGCTAAGCACCGTGGCAAGGGAACGATGGAATATCTCACCGATGCAAGGCTGGCCAATCACTATAAAAGTCTGCATACCGATGTGGTGAAATCGGCGCTTATAATGTTTCTTGCTGAAGTGCTCCGGAATTCCATCCAGGAGGAAGAAGCCAACCAGCCACTATTTAATTTTCTCGATAATAGTTTTATGATGCTGGACCGAACAGAGCAGGTGGGAAATTTTCACTTATTATTTCTGCTGAAATTATCCGGGTATCTCGGATTTTCTCCTGATGCATCCCAAAAAGATCTGGCTTGCTTTAATTTACTGGAAGGCAATTTTCAGCAATTTAAAACTAATGACTATTGCATAGAAGGGGAGAATGTGGAGGTTTTAAGCAGGTTTTTGGGCATAAATTTTGATGAGTTAAGCCGAATTAAACTTAACCAATCAAGCCGAAGAAATTTCCTGAATATGCTGCTATTATATTACGAATTGCATATTGAAGGTTTTAAAAAACCCAGGTCGCTTTCGGTTTTCAATGAAATATTCAATTAAATGCGAGCATCAATTGCGGGAGCGATTCTTCTATTTTGTATACACAGTCTATCTAATGCCCAGGAGATACAGGTGCTGGAACAAACCAGCAATGAGCCTATTCCGGGAGTAGCCGTCTTTAATCCTGATAAATCCAGATCTACCATTACCGACCTTGACGGAAAGGCCAATATTTCCAGGTTTGAAGATTCCGAGATGATCCATTTTAAACATATGGGGCATATAGATGCAGTGCTCTCAAAAGCTGCAATTGTTGCTAATAACAATAAGGTTTATCTGGAGCAGCACGAGAATCAACTGGAACAAGTAGTGCTTTCGGCAGGGAGATTCAGAATGTCTAAGGAAGAAACCACTCAAAAAATTGTTAGCCTTAGCCCTGCAGATGTTCAGCTATTTTCGCCTCAAACCGCTGCAGATCTTCTGGAGAGCAGCGGACAGGTCTTTGTTCAGAAAAGTCAGATGGGTGGGGGAAGCCCGATGATTAGGGGATTCTCGGCTAATCGATTGCTTATCACTGTGGATGGCGTGCGTATGAATACTGCTATTTTTAGAAGCGGAAACCTGCAAAACGTAGTTTCGGTAGATCCCCTGGCCGTTGAAAATACTGAAGTGCTAATCGGGCCGGGATCGGTGGTATATGGGAGTGATGCCGTAGGAGGAGTAATGAATTTTTATACCCTTAAGCCTAAATTTTCGGCAGGAAAAACCGGGTTCTCAGGGAATGCATATTCCCGGTATGCCTCTGCCAATAATGAAAAAACCTTACACGTCGATTTTAATATTGGACGCGAGAATTGGGCTTTCCTAACCGGTGTCACCTATTCAGATTTTGAAGATTTGAGAATGGGATCAGATGGCCCTGAAGAATATCTTCGACCGGAATATGTGATTCGACAGGGAGGTCAGGACGTTGTGGTAAATAATTCTAATGAAAAGCTTCAAAAATTTACAGGCTATAACCAGATCAACCTGCTTCAGAAGATAAAATATATGCCCGGCAACGACTGGGATTTCAACCTGGGTTTGATCTATTCTACCACCTCCGATTTTCCGCGATATGACAGGTTAATTCAGAAAAGAGATGGAGAATTTCGGTTGGCAGAGTGGTATTACGGGCCGCAAACCTGGTTTATGGGAAATTTTAAAATTAACAAAGAGGGGAATGGGGTTATTTACGATAAAGCGCAATTAACGGCGGCCTATCAGTTTTTTGAAGAAAGCCGGAACAACAGGGGTTTTAATGAAGACATCCGCTTTAATTCCACCGAAAATGTCGATGCCTCTTCCATGAATCTCGATTTTGAAAAGGATTTTGAAGAAAGCCGATTATTTTATGGAACTGAGTATGTTCATAACCTGGTAACTTCAAGCGCCAGTCAATTCAATATTATTTCTGAAGATAGTCAGGCAGAGGCCTCCCGTTATCCCGATGGTTCCACCTGGCAGTCGCTTGCCGTCTATCTTTCTTATCAGTGGAAGATTAATTCGAAATTGTCATTTCAGTCGGGGGCGCGATATAATCATATTCTGGTTGATGCCGAATTTGATGAGCGTTTCTTCGATTTTCCATTTTCTGAAGCAAACATAAATACCGGTGCTTTAACCGGTAGTGCCGGCATCAACTGGAAGCAAAATCGTTTTTTCAGATGGAAGGTCAATCTCTCTTCAGCCTTCAGGGCGCCAAATATTGATGATGTAGGCAAGATCTTCGATTCTGAACCCGGTGCAGTGGTGGTCCCCAACCCCGATCTCAAACCGGAATATGCATATAATGGAGAACTTGGCCTGGATTGGACACCTTCAAGAAACCTGCAATTTTCTTTTGCCACCTATTACACCCGCCTTAAAGATGCGATGGTGAGAAGAGATTATCAGCTAGACGGTGAAACGGAGATCGAATACCAGGGCGAGCCCAGCCGGGTACAGGCTATTCAAAATGCATCTAAAGCCTATGTCTACGGTTTTGAAGCCGGAGTGGCTTATAATATCTCTGTGGCCCTCAGGCTAAGCTCCCAGATCAATTTAACCAAAGGAGAAGAGGAACAGGAGGATGGAACGAAGGTAGCTTTACGCCACGCCGCACCGCTTTTTGGAAATACTCATCTCACCTGGCATAAAAAACGTCTGAAATTCGATCTTTTTGCCGAATACAACGGGCAATTGGATTACCAGGACCTTGCTCCTTCAGAGAAAGGGAAAGCCTATTTGTACGCTTCAGACCAAAATGGGAATCCATATTCGCCTTCCTGGTATACGCTTAATCTAAGCGGGCAGTATGAGATAAGCGAAGCCTGGCTCGCAACAGTCTCTTTGGAAAATATTACAGACCAGCGTTACCGCACTTATTCTTCAGGTATTGCTGCAGCAGGGAGAAATTTGATTTTGGCTATGAAGTATAGCTTTTAGGTTTTTTATTTAGGGATTTAGGAATTAATCAGTCCGCTTTTTCCATAATTCAGGTCGGCTATTTTGCTAAAAATCATTAATTTCGCGTTTCATTAGAAATTACGACAAAATGAGCAATAAGTTCCCCGAATATAAAGGACTTGACTTACCGAAAGTAGCCGAGGAAATACTGGCTTACTGGAAGGAGAACGATATATTTGAAAAGAGCGTAAGCACCCGCGAGGGGAAGGAGCCTTTTGTGTTTTTTGAAGGGCCGCCATCTGCTAACGGACTTCCGGGGATTCATCACGTGATGGCACGTGCTATTAAAGATATTTTTTGTCGTTATAAAACCCAAAAAGGCTACCAGGTTAAACGAAAAGCCGGTTGGGATACCCACGGGCTGCCGGTTGAACTTGGTGTGGAAAAAGAACTCGGGATCACTAAAGAGGATATCGGGACAAAAATTTCCGTAGAGAAATATAACGAAGCCTGTAAAAATGCGGTAATGCGTTACACCGATGTGTGGAACGACCTTACCGAAAAAATAGGCTACTGGGTAGATATGGAAAACCCATATATTACCTACAAATCAAAATATATGGAAACGGTTTGGTGGCTGCTTTCCGAAATTTATAAAAAAGACCTTATCTATAAAGGTTACACCATTCAGCCATATTCGCCAAAGGCCGGAACAGGCTTGAGTTCCCACGAGCTTAATCAACCGGGAACTTACCAGGACGTTACCGATACCACGGTAACAGCGATGTTTAAAATTACTGATGCTTCAGCGGCCTCGGTAGAAGAAAGTCTGGAAGGGGCGTTTTTAATCGCCTGGACCACCACGCCGTGGACTTTACCGTCTAACACCGCCCTAACCGTTGGGCCAAAAATTGAATATGTTTCCGTAAAAACCTATAACCAGTACACTTTCGAGCCTATTACGATTCTCGTTGCAAAAGACCTGGCCAGAAAGCAATTCGATAAGAAGTTTCAGGAAGTTGAAACCGAAGAGGAGTTAGAAGCTTATGCTGAAGGCGATAAAAAGATTCCATTTTTAATCGGTGAAAGTTTTAAAGGAAAAAATCTGGTGGGAATTAAATATGAGCAATTGCTACCATATGCTCAGCCGTTTGAAAACCCTGAAAATGCCTTCCGCGTAATTTCCGGAGATTTTGTTACTACCGAAGATGGTACCGGGATAGTGCATACTTCTCCAACTTTTGGTGCCGATGATGCGATGGTAGCAAAACAGGCCACACCGCCGGTTCCGCCGTTATTGGTGAAAGACGAAAACGGAAATCTTGTTCCGTTGGTAGATCTTCAGGGGAAATTTAGACCTGAAATGGGAGAATTTGTCGGGAAATATGTGAAGAATGAATATTATGACGATGGCCAGGCGCCCGAAAAATCGGTAGATGTTGAGCTTGCTATTAAGCTGAAAGAAGAAAACCGTGCTTTTAAAGTTGAAAAGTATGTTCACAGCTATCCAAATTGCTGGAGAACTGATAAACCTATTTTATATTATCCGCTGGATTCCTGGTTCATAAAAGTAACCGAATTCAAAGATCGTATGTTCGAGTTGAACCAAAGTATTAATTGGAAGCCAAAATCTACCGGGGAAGGTCGTTTTGGAAACTGGCTGGCCAATGCCAACGACTGGAACTTATCACGTAGCCGCTATTGGGGAATTCCGTTGCCAATTTGGAGAACCGAAGAGGGGAAGGAAGAAAAACTTATTGGTTCTATTGCAGAGCTAAAAGAAGAAATGACGAAGGCTGTAGAAGCCGGGGTGATGGATAAAGATATTTTTGAAGGATTTGAACCCGGCAATATGAGTGAAGAAAACTACGAGTTGGTAGACCTTCACAAGAATGTGGTCGATCAAATTACTTTGGTTTCCGATTCAGGAAAGCCTATGAAACGCGAAGCCGATCTAATAGACGTTTGGTTTGATTCTGGTTCTATGCCTTATGCACAGTGGCATTATCCGTTTGAGAATGAAGAAAAAGTTGAAGGAGGAGAAAGAAAGGCCGACTTCATTGCAGAAGGAGTTGATCAAACCCGTGGTTGGTTTTACACCCTGCACGCTATCGCTACGATGATCTTTGATGATGTTGCGTATAAAAACGTGGTTTCCAATGGTCTTGTTTTGGATAAGAACGGGCAGAAGATGTCTAAGCGTCTTGGAAATGCAGTTGATCCTTTTGAGACCCTGGCAGCTTTCGGGCCTGATGCTACCCGTTGGTATATGATTTCCAACGCCAACCCCTGGGACAACCTGAAATTTGACATTGAAGGTATAGCTGAAGTGCGGCGTAAATTCTTCGGAACCCTTTACAACACTTATTCTTTCTTTACGCTGTATGCGAACATCGATAATTTCACCTACAAAGAAAAAAATGTTCCTCTAGACGAACGGCCAGAGATAGATCGATGGATATTTTCAGAACTGCATACGCTTATCGAAAAAGTAGATAAATTCTATGCTGATTATGAGCCAACACGGGCAACCCGGGCAATTTCAGAATTTGTTCAGGAAAATCTTAGCAACTGGTTTGTGCGTTTAAGCCGAAGACGCTTCTGGAAGGGCGACTATGAGCAGGATAAGATTTCAGCTTATCAAACCCTTTATACCTGCCTGGAAACAGTGGCCAAATTAGGGGCTCCTGTAGCTCCATTCTTTATGGATAGGCTGTACAAAGATCTTAACCAGGCCACTCAAAAAGAGGCTTACGAATCGGTACATCTTGCTGATTTCCCGGTTTTTGATGATAAATTTGTTGATAAATCTTTAGAACGCAAAATGGAGAAAGCGCAAACCATCTCATCTTTGGTGCTTTCATTGCGTAAAAAAGAAATGATAAAAGTAAGACAACCGCTTCAAAGGGTAATGATTCCGGTACTTGATGAGCAGCAGCGGGAAGAAATAAAGGCTGTGGAAGACCTTATAAAGTCGGAGGTAAACGTAAAGGAATTAAAACTTATTGATGACGCTTCGGGTATTCTGGTAAAGCAAATTAAGCCCAATTTCAAAGTGCTTGGACCCAAGTTTGGGAAGGATATGAAGCTGGTTGTCAGCAAAATAAATAGTCTGAATGCCACAGATATTGCCACAATAGAGCGGGAGGGCAGTATCGATATTGAAGTTAACGAAAAAATGATTACTTTGGCGGCCGAAGAAGTGGAGATCACTTCCCAGGACATTGAAGGCTGGTTAGTTGCAAGCAGTGGTAATATTACAGTAGCCCTGGACGTTAGTATCTCTCCGGAGCTCAAAAAGGAGGGAGTAGCCCGGGAATTGGTAAATAGAATACAGAACCTTAGAAAAGATTCTGGTTTTGAAGTTACCGATACCATAGATGTGACCCTACAAAGAGACGGCATTGTCGAGGATGCCGTTAAAGAAAATATAACCTATATTAAGAACGAAACATTAACTGCACACCTCGAAGTTGCAGCGGTGGTAGAAGAAGGTACAGAAGTAGCTTTTGATGACATTACCACTAAATTGTTTATTAAAAAACATTGAGCTTATGTCTGCAGAAGTTAAAGAACGTTACAATGACGCCGATTTGGCGGAATTTAAGGCCCTTATCTTGAAAAAGATCGAAAAGGCCCAGGAACAATTGAAGATTTACGAAAATGCTTATAAAAATGATGGGAATAACGGCACCGACGATACTTCCCCCACTTTTAAAGCTTTTGAAGAAGGAAGTGAAACGATGAGTAAAGAAGCCAATTCACAGTTGGCTATCCGTCAGGAAAAGTTCATCAGGGATCTTAAAAACGCTTTATTGCGCATTGAGAACAAAACCTATGGGATTTGTCGAGTAACGGGTAAATTAATAGGCAAAGAACGTCTGAAGCTTGTGCCGCATGCTACCTTAAGCATCGAAGCAAAGAATATGCAGCGTTAACACCATAACATAAATATATACTAAACGCTCTTTTTGAAAATCTTCAAAGGGAGCGTTTTGCTTTTTTGGGATGCTAAATAACTTTTTAATACTACTTTTTGTGTTTTACAGCCTCTCTCTGTTTAGTCAGAAAGAAACGCTGGAGATTATTGACGCAAAATCTGTAGAAGGGATTCAAATCTATGCGGATGAGGTTTATAGTATTAGCATAGAAACTTATGAAGGTTCTGAGATTATTATCGCCACTCATTCAGAAGGAGAGTATTATAACCGCATAAGACTCAACACCGAAATTCAGGATGAAAATCTAATTCTAAGCACCCAGTATCCCGAAGCGCTATCCGGAGGTTATGACAAATTAAGCGCCCACAAAGTTTTCTCATTGGACTTGGAGTTAAAAATACCTGAGCGTTTAAAGCTGTATATTGAATCAAACCTGGCTTCGGTGACCGCAACCGGGGAGTTTGAATTTCTGGAACTTAGGCTCAATCAAGGATTTTGCGATTTAAGAGATTTCAGCGGAAATGGCAATGTCCAAACTATTATGGGGAATATTCTGGTAGAAACCTTAAATACCCGTGTTAAAGCAGAATCCCGCAATGGAAATCTCGAAATGCCCTTAGCCCGCAATGGCGATAATCTCCTGAAGTTGACTTCGGTGAATGGCGACATTCGCCTGCGAAAAACTAAATAATAATTGTATTTTTGGTCCGATTTTAATGCAATAGCCATACATGTCCTTAAAAAAAGCCGGAATAATTATAATACTGATCCTGATAATCGATCAGGTTTCCAAATTTTATATTAAAACAAATTTTGCCCTAGGGGATGAGATGCGAGTTTTCGAATGGTTCAGAATTTTATTCGTGGAGAATGAAGGGATGGCCTGGGGAGCAAAGATCCCCGGTTCCTACGGGAAACTCGCACTAACGCTTTTCAGACTGGCGGCAATTGTGGGAATAGGATATTGGCTCTGGGATTCGGTTAGGAAAAATGGTTCCAGAATTCTCATCATTGCTATCGCTTTAATCTTTGCCGGGGCCATGGGCAATATTATAGATTCGGTTTTCTACGGAATTATCTTCGACGATAGCTATGGCAATATAGCGAGCTTTTTACCTGATGGTGGGGGTTACGGTACTCTTTTTCACGGGAAGGTGGTAGATATGCTTTATTTCCCGTTGTGGCAAGGTAATTTGCCGGAATGGATCCCGTTTTGGGGCGGTAATTATTTCACCTTTTTTGAACCCGTTTTTAATATAGCCGATACTTCCATAAGTGTAGGCGTTGCTTTCTTATTATTATTCAATAAAAAAGCATTTCCGCCGGAGGAAGAAACTTCAGAAAAGAATTAAGCTGCGTTATTCTTTTCAAAGATCTTTTCGAACTTTTTCAGTTCAATTGGTTTGATCAAATAATCGGTAACCATATTGAATGATTTGGCTCTTTCAAGATCCCGGGGATCTATAGAAGAACTCACCACGTAAAGGGTTATTTTCTTTTCAAAATTATTCTTGATCTTGATGAATTCACTAAGAAACTCCCAGCCATCCATCACCGGCATATTGAGATCGAGGAAAATAATATCGGGAAGTTTATCCTCGGTCATATTGCCCATAATTAATTGAAAATAGTCAAGTGCCTCTTTCCCGTTTTTGAAGATCAGCAGGTTTTCAGACAGCTTTTTGATCTCGATAATCTTTCGTACCAGGTTAACGTATATTTTGTCATCGTCAATTATACACGCTAATTCTACTTTTTGCCCCATGAGAACTAGTTTAAAATTTAATCTTAAAAGTGGTGCCTACATCTACGGTGCTGGTTACCGAAATTGAGCCTCCCAATGTCTCCACCTGATTTTTGGTGATAAACAGGCCAATTCCTTTTGCTTCCGGATTGCTATGGAATGTTTTATACATTCCAAACATCTTGTCGCCGTACTGATCCAGGTCTATGCCCATTCCGTTATCGCTAATTTCAAGATACTCCTTGTCATTCTCAATGTAGGTCTGAATATAAATCACCGGTTTCCTACCCGGATGTTTATATTTTATGGCATTCGTGATTAAATTTAGTAAAATACTTTCAAGATACTCAGAGATATAGCTAATTTCTTCAAGTGCGTTAAATTCAGCTACGATTTTTGCATTTTCCCGATTAATCAGGGAAGAAGTTGAAGCCATTACCCCACTTAATGCGTCCTCAAATTTAATGATGCGTCTGTTTTTGCTGAGCAAACTTTGTTTATTTACTATCTCATTTAATTGTGAAATAGCCGCATCCAGATTATCTGCAATGTCTACAACATTGGGAAGAAGCTCCAGTTTGTCGGCATCGGTTTTGGCTTCTTTTAATAATTCTACAATAAGACTTAGATTGCTGCTGTGGGACCGTAAATGATGAGAGACGACATGCGCAAAATTAAAAAGTCTTGAATTCTGAGTAGCAATAATATCCAGGGAATTCTGAAGATTGAGTTCGTTGTTTTTATTTTCATCGATATCCTGGTAGACCCCTCTAATTCCAACTATTTCCTGTTCTTCATTATAAACTGGTTTCCCGGTGGCCCTTACCCAGAATTCTTTCTGGTGAAGGCTTAACATTTTGAGCTCTATCTTAAAAGGGATACCGTACTTTTCGCATTTTTCAAAGGAAGATAAAACTCGCTGATGATGCTCGGGAGCATAGAATTTTAAACGCTCCTCGTAAGCAGGCTGATAATCAAGGGGGCAATTCACGATCTTTTTGGTGACATTATCCCAGTAAATATTCTTGTGGAGGGTATCTACGTACCATCCACCGGTTGAAGTCATTTCGGCTGTTTCGTGATAGTAGAAGTAGTTTTCTTCAATAGTGTATTGATCTCGTTTTGCCTGATGAATATTCACAAACAAAAGCACGGCGGTTTCCCGATTGCTGTGGTCTTTATTTTTTAAATTCCGGCATTCAAACCAGCGGTATTTACCATTGTGCAATTTCAGTTTTAGTTCAAGACTGAAAGGTTCATTTTGGGAAGTAAGTTTATCAAAATATATCCTGAAATCGTAGCGGTAATCGGGATGAAGTATTTCCTTCAGAAAATATTCAAAAGGCTCGCTGGTATCGGGTTTGCCAACCAGGGCGTTAAAATGATCGGACCAGCTAAGGTTTTTGCTGAAGAGGTTGACCTTCCAGTAGGCAATATCAAAATCTTCAAGAATACTGTTTAACTGGAGGTCGTTTAACATCTGGCCGATTAGTTTATCTAAAAGTAATAGAATGTTCTATTACTAGCAAATTAATGCCTAATTTTTAAACTGGTAAACCCTATTGGGGGTTACGCAGTAATCCAGTGCAACGTCGGTATCAAACATTTCTTTGATCTCTTCTTCAGCTTCAAAAAAAGAGAGACCAATCTTGATCACGCCGGGTTTGCAGGAATCCAGAAACCGGTCGTAATACCCTTTACCATAACCAACGCGATTACCGGTTTTATCAAAAGCAAGTAAGGGGATGAAAACCAAGTCTAACTTTTCGGGGGAAATTTCGATCCCACCCTCGGGTTCAGGGATATCCCAACGGTTTTTTATAATCCTGGTTGTGTCGGTTAAGAGAAAATGGTTTAGGCGGTGGTTTTTAATATCGGTTTTTGAAACCACCACATTTTTATCTTTTCCCTGGAGAATGTGCAGAACGTATTCAGTATTAACTTCTTTTTGTTCAGCAATACTCAGGAACAAATGGTAGAATTCAAAGTCCCATATTTTAAGCTTCAAAAGATTATTGGCAATTTTGAGGCTTAGCTCTTCAATCTCTTCTTCGGAAAGCTTTAAGCGTAGGTCTTTATATTTTCTTCGGAGGTCGCTTTTATTCATTTTCTTTCTGTGGTAAGGAAATATGAAAAATTGCATCGCCTTGATAAACGATAGGTGACTCGTTCACGTTGATGATATAACCGGTATTAGATGCTTTTACCTTATGCCGGAATTTTCCGTATGGATCGGTTATAGTGCCAATAAACTCGCCTTTTTCCACGTGTTTCCCGCAGGGAATCTTTACGTGGAGGAGGCCGCTGTATTTGGCGCGCATCCAGAAACTATTTTCGATAAGTACGGTTTGGGTTACCGCATCGGGATATTCAAATTTAGGATTTAGCATTTCCAGATGACTGAGAATACGCATGGTACCTTCCACCCCGTGCCTGGCAATCTCTTTATCACTTGATTTGGATTTTCCACCTTCATATAACAAAACCGGAATTCCAAGTTTTGAACAGGTCTCCCTAAAAGATTTGGTAATGGTTTTAGACTCCATCGTAAATGGAGCATTAAAGATGTGGCTGTATTTGACGCTGAGGTCATCTGCCTGCTTCACCCTTATCTGCGGCGCATTAAACCGGCTTGCACCGCCCGAATGAAAGTCCAGACAAAAATTGGCGACAGGCAGGATTTTTTTAACGAACTGATAAGCAAATCTGCTGGCGAGAGAACCATGTTTGGTGCCGGGGAACATTCTGTTAAGGTCTCTGCCATCCGGAAATTCGCGGCTAAGATTCAGAAAACCAAAAATATTTACCACCGGAATGCAGATTATGGTCCCTTTCTGGGGTTTGTTTATCCCTTTGGAAATTATCTGTCTAACTACTTCAATCCCGTTTATTTCATCACCGTGGATCCCTGCGGTAAGCAGAACTACCGGACCGGGTTTTTTAGCGCGCTCAATGATAACAGGTACATCTACCGAATTGGCAGTGTAGAGTTTAGCCATATTGAAGTTGATCGTGGCACTTTTTCCCGGCTTTACTTGCTCGCCGAGTATTTCCAGAACATTGTCACTGGTTATTTTTGCCATAAGCTAAATGTTCCTTTCAATATATCTTATTATGGTTTTGGCGATATCTTTACCGGTGGCTTTTTCAATACCTTCCAATCCGGGAGATGAATTCACTTCCAGAATTAGGGGCCCACGAGCACTTTGTAACATATCTACTCCGGCAACGCCAAGTCCCATTGCTTTGGTGGCTTTTACCGCTGCGATTTCTTCTTCATCGGTGAGTTCTACTACTTCTGCGCTACCGCCGCGGTGGAGGTTAGATCTAAATTCTCCCTCTTTCCCCTGTCTTTTCATCGCGCCTACCACGTGGCCATCTACTACGAAAGCCCTGATGTCTCCACCTTTGGCTTCCTTAATAAATTCCTGAATAATCACTCGAGCCTGTAAGCCATTAAAAGCTTCAATTACAGATTCTGCAGCATTTTTGGTTTCGGCTAACACTACGCCAACTCCCTGGGTTCCTTCCAGTAATTTTATCACTAAAGGTGTGCCCCCAACCTGTTTGATAACTCCAGAAACATCTCTGGAATAGTTAGTGAAAACAGTTTTAGGTAATCCAATCTTTGCCCGGGAAAGTACCTGTAAACTTCTTAGTTTATCGCGGCTTCTAACCAGAGATTCAGATTCTGTGGTGGTAAATGCACCCATCATCTCAAACTGTCGTACCACGGCCGTACCATAGAAAGTAACCGAAGCCCCAATTCTTGGGATTACCGCATCTACGCCTTCTATATAACCGCCTTTGTAATAAATATTGGGTTTACGCTTTTCAATAACGATATCACACTTTAGCGGATCTATAACTTCCACTTCATGGTGCCTTTTTTTTGCGGCTTCAACGAGTCTCTGGGTTGAATATAAATGACTATTCCTGGATAGGATTTTTATTTTCATTTTGCTTTAGATTGAAAGAAACATCAGTAAGTTGGGTGTCTACGATAAATTTTTTAGTAAGGAATTTTCGTCCTATAAGTACTGGAAACCGCATCTCCTGACGGGACGACAAAGAAAGCGAAATTTTGTATACCTTATTAAATATTTTAATGGTAGACTCTACCTGATATCTTTTTTGAATTATCCCGTTGCTACTGCGTACAAAGACGATATCGTAGTCTTTAAATGAGAATTCTTTCCCGTTGTACAGCGGATGTTCCTCATCGAGAAAAGTACACAACAGTAAATCATTCTCTTCCCTTATGTTCTCACAATGAATTGAAGAGGTGTAGGCTCCGGTATCAATTTTTATAGCAATATCATTAAGGTGAAGCGCAGGAAAATCTGCCTTGTCAAATCGTCCAATTACGGTTTTCTCCATATTGCAAGATAGTAAAAAGGCAAAGTTTCTTTCTTAAGGAAGTGCGAAAATGTTATGGGTAAAATTGTTCCGCCGAGATACTTAAATTAAAAACACGCAATTATTTAAGAAGGTTATTTTGGATGTAGGTGTAACTTTTAGACAGACTTTTGAATGGATCCATTTCAAAATTCTCCTGTTCAATGATTAGATGTTCCAAACCTGAAGTTTGAGTGTAAGCCATTATCTCTTTATAATCTATAGATCCGGCACCAATTTCAGTATTTAAGGATTCGTCAATCTTCATCATATCCTTAATGTGCCAAAGTTTGAATCTGCCAGGGTATTTTTTAAATAGGCTGATGGGGTCTATTCCTGCTCTTACCACCCAGTAGATGTCAAGTTCAAAATCAATAAGATCTTTATCTATTTCAGTAAGAAAAATTTCCATTCCATTTTTGCCATTGAAATCCTTAAACTCAAAAGCGTGATTATGATAGGCTAATTTCAACTCCTGATTCCTACACATTTCTCCTATTTGAGATAATTTCTCAGCAGATTGCTTAAAACCGTCTGTAGATTTTTGAAGGGAGCCCGGTATACTTGGAATTATTACATATTTCTGATCCATATCATTAGCTGCATCCAGAATATATTTGAAGTCAGAAACATTTTTTTCTCCAGTTAAATAATCGCCTCCAGAATAATGCCCGGACGGACTGTTTAGGCCGTAATCAGAGAGCATATGCTTAAATTCTCGGGCTTCATGACCCCAAAACAGGTCTTCTCTTGAATATCCGTACGTTTCAATTTCTTTAATTCCCAACTGTGATATCTTAGAAATTATATTCTCCAAATCTTTCTTTTTCAGTAAATTTCTAAGGGAATAGAGTTGAAGCCCTAAAGCTTTGTCTTGCTCGGCGGCGAATACAAAAGAAGGGGTTAAGGTAGTTGCCGCCACTACTAATCCTGTCTGTTTTAAAAAAGTTCTGCGTGGAATCATAATTATAAAATTTGGTGTATTTGAAGTAAAATATTAGATATCTAAATTGAAGTTATATAAAAAATTTAGTAATTAATAAATTTTTTTAAAAAAGTTTATATATTGAAGACTCAAATTTTAACCTGAAATTAAGATATGAACAAGGCAAAAAATCAAAATGAGCCTAAGCATTTTGATGCTATAGTAATCGGTACCGGGATTACGGGAGGATGGGCTTCAAAAGAACTCTGTGAAGGAGGATTAAAAACTCTTGTGTTGGAGAGAGGACGAATGGTAGAGCATATTAAGGATTACCCTACGATGAATGATGATCCATGGGATTATAAATTCAAAGGACAGGTAACCAGGGAAGAACTTAAAAGGCAAGAGAAACAGGCCAGAACAGGATATACTATTAATGATGCCAGTAAGCATTGGTTTGTAGACGATATTGAACATCCTTATAACGAGGAAAAGCGTTTTGACTGGATTAGAGGTTATCATGTTGGAGGGAAATCCCTAATGTGGGCCCGGATGTCTTTCAGATGGAGTGATCTGGATTTTGAAGCCAATAAAAAAGACGGTTTTGGAGTAGACTGGCCAATACGCTATAAAGATCTTCAAGCCTGGTATGAAAAGGTAGAAAAGTATATTGGTATAAGCGGAAAAGCCGAGGGGCTCCCACAACTTCCCGATAGTATTTTTACTCCGGAAATGCCTTTAAATTGTGTGGAAGAGGAGCTGCGGGAAGGAGTTGCCGCAAACTTTGATGACCGAAAGATTATCAATTCCCGTGTTGCTAACTTAACCGACCCTGATGGGCGTGAAGGGAGAGCAAATTGCCAATTCCGAAATCGTTGTATTAGAGGCTGTCCTTATGGGGCGTATTTTAGTAGTAATTCCTCAACACTTCCCGCGGCCGAACGTACTGGAAATATGACTCTCCGCCCCAATTCGATTGTTCATGAGATCATTTATGATGAAGAACAGGGTAAAGCTGTTGGTGTAAAAGTTATTGATGCACAAACCAAAGAAAGTTTGGAGTTTTACAGCGATATAATCTTCTGCTGTGCCGGAGCCATTCCTACTACTTCCATTTTAATGCAGTCTAAATCAGACAGATTTCCCAACGGTCTCGGAAATGACAGCGGAGAGCTGGGTCATAATCTTATGGATCATCATTTCAAAGTTGGAGCTACCGGTAAATCAGATAACCATCTAGAGGACTATTATAAGGGAAGAAAACCCGCGGGATTTTTTGTGCCACGATTTAGAAATATAGATGAGAAGAGTAAAAGCAACGATTTTGTTAGGGGTTATGGAATGCAGGGTGGAGCAAGCAGATCTGACTGGACAAAGGCAATAGGCGAGCTTCAGTATGGGAAAGAACTCAAAAAAGCAATTGTGGAGCCCGGTGAATGGCAGATTGGAATAAATTGTTTTGGAGAGTGCTTGCCATATCACGACAACAAGATGTCGCTTAATTATGACAAGCTAGACGAATGGGGATTGCCAACAATTACATTTGATTGTGAGTATAAGGAAAATGAAATGGCAATGCGGAAGGATGCAAAACGGGAAGCTGTTGCTATGCTTGAAAAGGCAGGTTTTAAAGATGTAAAAGGATACGAAGAGCCGTGTTTTCCCGGTAATGGAATTCACGAGATGGGGACGGCCAGAATGGGGCGGGATCCCAAAACATCTGTTTTAAACGGGAATAATCAAGTTCATACTGTACCTAATGTATATGTAACCGATGGTTCTTGTATGGCCTCCTCTGCTTCTCAAAACCCATCTCTGACCTATATGGCCATAACGGCCCGGGCGGCAAATCATGCAGTAGCTGAATTCAAAAAACGCAAATTTTAAGTGAAAATTGTATTAAAGCAATGCTGTTAGGAGTTACAAAGATGTTATAATGTAAAATATTAAATAAGTATTTAAACATATTTTAATTTTTAGGAATAAATTTTTGTCATTTATACAAAAAAGCTTTTACTTCGTTTTTCTTAACGAAGAATTAAGAGTATTAATTAACTAGCCCTGATTATCAAATTTAAAAGTTAAAAGTATGAGAAACCCCTTGATTGTATTATTTGTAATTGTGTTTTTTCAAATACCCATTTTTGCCCAGGATGAAGTTATCATTGAGGGTGTAGTCACCGACGCTAAAAATGGGATGCCCGTCCCCAGTGCCAACGTTATTGAAAAAGGAACCTCTAATGGGGTTTTGACCAATTTCGATGGAGAATTTAGTATTGCAGTTCCAGTAGGAGCTACTCTTGAAATAAGTTTTCTGGGATATTCTACAGCCGAAGTGGTGGTGGAAAGTGATTCCTATCTCGAAATTTCAATTGAACCATCGGCAGCCGATTTGGAAGAGGTGGTGGTTGTGGGATATGGTACCCAGCGCAAAGCAGATTTAACTGGAGCCGTAGCCGTCGTAGATATGGAAGCTATGGGAAGGCAGCCATCTCCCCAGGTAACCGAACAACTGCAGGGACAGGCTTCCGGAGTAACGGTAGCAAGCTCAGGACAACCTGGTGAAGCTCCCCAGGTAAGAATTCGTGGAATAAATACTTTCGGTAATTCTAATCCGCTTTATATTGTAGATGGTGTTCCTACGGGAGATATAAATCATCTTAACCCCAATGATATAGAGAATATGCAAGTGTTGAAAGATGCTGGATCTGCTTCTATTTATGGAGCTCGAGCAGCCAATGGGGTAATAATAATTACTACCAGAAGCGGAAAAGGAGAGCTTAAAGTTACTTATAATGGGTATTACGGTACTCAAACGGTTCCAAAGGGTAATGTTTACGACATAGCTTCTCCTCAGGAACACGCTGAGCTAAGATGGATGGCTATGCAAAATTCAAATCCCGGAGAACCAATCTCTGATCGCCAGTATGGCTCAGGAGATCAGCCTGTATTACCATATTACATTTTGCCAGGGGGAGCCGCCCAGGGCGAAGTAGATGAGGCTGCTTATTATGTAGATCCTTACTATACTGAATCTGGAGCTGTTTCCGGTTTCAACCAGATTATTAGAGCAAACCAGGAAGGGACAAACTGGTTTCAGGAAATATTCAACTCTGCGCCGATAATGAATCATGATTTTTCTGTGAGTCAGGGTGGAGAGAAAGGGAATTTCCTGTTTTCTTTAAGTCATTCAGATCAGGATGGTACTTTGAATAACACTTTTCTTAAAAGGTATACTGCAAGGGTAAATAGCCAATTTAACATTAAGGAAAATTTCCGCGTAGGAGAAAATATAGCGGTTTCGGTTTCCGATGGGAACAGGATTTCTGTAATTGGAGAAAACCCTATAAACCATGCCTATCGTATGCAGCCAATTATTCCTGTTTATGATATTGCGGGTAATTTTGCAGGAACTCAGGCTCCATCTTTAGGTAATGCACAGAACCCTGTGGCCATGCTGGAAAGAAACAGAAATAATTTATCCCGCACGAGTAGAATTTTTGGGAATATTTTTGCAGAGCTGGATTTCATGGAAAACTTTACAGCACGCACCAATTTTGGAGGAAATTATTTTAACACCAATGGCCAGGTGTTTACCTATCCAACTTATGAAAATCAAGAAAATTCAACTACAAATCAATTAAGTGAAAATGCTTTTACCGGTTATAACTGGACCTGGTCCAATACTCTACAATATTCTAATAATTTTAATGACCTACATGATGTTAGTGTCCTAGTAGGATCGGAAGCTTATTACAATCAGTATGAGGAGATATACGCGGTAACCCAGGGGTTTTACTCTTTTAATCCAAACTATGTCAATTTAGGTACCGGTTCAGGAACACAAACCAATGCTGGTTTTTATACCGAAGATGCATTGTTCTCTGTCTTTGGTAGATTAGATTATACCTATGATGACAGGTATCTTCTTGGGGCTACTATAAGGCGTGATGCTACTTCCCGCTTTACTAATCCACGTCATGGATGGTTTCCTGCAGTAAGCGCCGGGTGGCGTGTTTCTCAGGAATCTTTTATGGATGATGTACAATGGGTAGATGATTTAAAAATACGAGGTGGTTACGGTGTTATGGGTAACCAGAATAACGTGGATCCGGCCAATGCCTTTACTACTTATGGAAGTAGCCGTACCTCATCCTATTATGATGTTACTGGTTCGAACAATTCTCTTGTTGAAGGCTTTCAAAGATCCCGAATAGGAAATCCAAATGCGAGCTGGGAGAAGAACGTGAATGCCAATATTGGTATTGATGCTAATTTGTTTAATAACCGACTTCAAATAACTGCAGATTATTATAGAAAAGATGTCGTAGACTTATTGTATAATCCAGAGCTTTCTGCCACTGCTGGTGTATCTACAGTTCCTTATGTAAATATTGCCGAGATGAAAAACAGTGGTTTAGATCTTTCTGCAACTACTTTTGCCGATTTGACCTCTGATTTACGAATGAACGCGACCTTAACTTTCACCAGCTACGATAACGAAATAGTTAAAATTGCCGATGGAGTTTCTTATTTTGATCAGGAAGGAAGAAGATTTAATGGTAGTACTATTGTGAGGAATGCTGTGGGTCATTCTGTGGGTCAATTCTATGGATACCAAATCCAGGGATTCTGGAATAGCCAGGCAGAAGTTGACGCAGCCAATCAACAGGCTCAGGCAGCTACAGGGAATCCAAATGAAGAATATCAAACCGACATTGGGGTTGGGCGCTTCCGCTATGTGGATACCAATGGAGATGGTTATATTAACAGTGATGACAGAACTTTCCTTGGAAACCCAAATCCGGATTTCACGGGAGGTCTGAACCTTGAATTCAATTATAAGAATTTCGATTTTAGCATGTTCCTGTATGGAGTGTATGGGAACGATATTTGGAACCAGGTTAAATGGTGGCATGATTTCTATAGTTCCTTTAATGGGGCAAAGAGTACCACTGCTTTAAATGATTCCTGGACACCAACAAATCAAAATGCTACTGCGCCAATTCAGGAGACAGGGGGCACCTTTAGTACCGCCAATGTGCCTAACTCTTATTTTGTTGAGGATGGAAGCTATTTGAGAGCTAAAAACGTTCAACTGGGATATAGCTTCTCTCAGGATTTCCTTGATCGCTTAGGTCTAGACAAACTTAGAATTTATGTTCAGGCTGCTAATCTTTTTACTATTACCAATTATTCCGGAGTTGACCCCGAATTAACAGGAACAGCTACCGCCTTTGGTATAGATGAAGGAGCTTACCCAACACCACGCCAGTTTATAGGTGGTATTAATCTTACTTTATAATTTGAGAAATAAAATATATCAAAAAATGAAAAATAAAATCAATATTTTTAAAATACTGGCATTAGGCTTAATAGTTCTTAGTAGCTCTTGTGCCGAAAATTTTCTCGATAAGCCTGCCTATGGATCTTTGAGTGATGAGGTTCTGGCAGATGAGAAAGGAGTGAACGCCTTACTTATAGGTGCGTATGCTGCCTTGGGCGGAACTACGGATTATGCTGCTCTTGGTGGAGGTAATCCATGGGAAGCAACACCCTCTAACTGGATTTATGGTGATATTACCGGGGGTGATGCCCATAAAGGTAGTGATGGTGGGGATCAGGCCGGGATCAATTCTATCGCGACTTATAATGTAGATCCGAGTAACGGATTTTTTAACACCAAATGGAAAGCCTTATATGAAGGGGTGACGAGAACAAATGCAGTTCTGAAATTATTAAGTGAAATTGAGGAGATTTCAGAAGCAGAGCGTGCTAATATCGCTGGCCAGGCTAGATTTTTAAGAGGTCATTATTATTTTGAGCTTAAAAAAATGTACAATATGGTACCCTGGATAGATGAAACTACAGAAAATACCAACGTGCCAAATGATGTAGATATTTGGCCTATGATAGAAGCAGATTTTCAATTTGCTTATGATAATCTTCCGACCACTCAGAGTGAAGTTGGAAGAGTAAACAAATGGGCCTCCGGAGCTTACCTTGGAAAAACCTATCTGTATCAGGAAAAATTCCCTGAAGCTAAAACTGTTTTCACAGAAGTGATAAACTCTGGGGTGACTTCCAATGGCTTGAGTTATGGACTTGTAGAAAATTACCATGCCAACTTTAATGCAGAAACGGAAAACAATGAAGAAACTGTGTTTGCAATTCAGATGGTGGCCAATGATGGAACCAATACCATTGGGAATGCCAATACTGCTTTAATGTTGAATTATCCTTATAACAGTCCTTTCAGATGTTGTGGGTTTTATCAGCCTACTCAGGATCTTGTAAACGCCTTCCGTACAGATGAAGCTACGGGTCTTCCATATCTTGATAACTATAACAGTAATCCGGTAAAGAGTGATATGGGAATTTTATCAGACGAACCATTTACCCCAGATACTCAATCTCTTGATCCACGTTTGGACTGGACGGTAGGAAGACGTGATGTTCCTTATCATGATTGGGGTTATCATCCAGGTTACAACTGGATTCGTGAGCAATCTTCAGGTGGCCCATATGCTCCTAAAAAGCATATTTACTGGCAGTATCATGCTGATCAGTATTCCGATCAGAGCTCATGGGCTCCTGGTAATGCCATCAATATCAATATTATTCGATTTGCAGATGTTTTATTGATGGCGGCGGAAGCTGAAGCTCAAACCGGAAACTTTGATGTTGCACTTGATTATGTGAATGAAGTAAGAGGAAGATTAGCCGATAATCCTGAGCACTGGTTAAAGGATTATGTAGATCCTGAAAATCCAATGGATGGTTTTTCCAGCGATTATGCAGCGAATTATAATGTCTCTCGTTATCCAGATGGGTCTTTCACCTCTACTGCAGAGGCTATGGAAGCTATTATGTTCGAAAGGAGAGTGGAATTAGCTATGGAAGGACATAGATTCTTTGACCTGGTGAGATGGGGTGTTGCACAGGAGGTAATCAATAGTTTCATTGAGTATGAAGGTCAAATAACTACCGATGTAAGGGGTGGGAATTTTAGCCCGGATGAGGGATATTTCCCAATTCCCCAGAGACAAATAGATTTAAGTACTACGGCAGACGGTCCGGTTCTGCAACAAAATCCGGGATATTAAAATTTGTAGCCGTTAGTTATCTTAAAGAGAGTGTTTTTTTAAGCACTCTCTTTAATTTTTAATTTAGCTTAACCAGACCTGGGTTTTAACCAATTCCCAGAATAACTTAATAGTCATGAAAAAACAAAGACGTTCTTTTTTAAAAAATCTTGGGCTCGCGGGAGCTACCGCAGCCATTATGCCTTCTGCTTTTGCCTCTGAAACAAAACAAATAAAATTCCTGGAAAGAAATGCTGCAAATATATTCGGGGCTAAACCCCTGGGGCTAGCTTTAATTGGTGCTGGTGGAATGGGCGTAGCCGATGCTAAAACAGCGCTGGAACACGATAATATTAAGATGCTTGCCGTTTGTGATTTGTATGACGGGAGACTGGAAGAATCCAAAACCCGATGGGGTGACGATATATTTCTCACCAAAGATTATAAAGATATTCTGAAAAGAGAGGATATTGATGCAGTAATAATAGCTACTCCAGATCACTGGCATAAACAAATAGGCATTGATGCATTAAAAGCAGGCAAACATGTTTACTGCGAGAAACCTATGGTACACTCTGTGGAAGAGGGTCACGAACTGATTAATGCCTGGAAAAAGTCGGGAAAGATTTTCATGGTAGGAAGCCAGGGTTTGTCTTCTTTGGGGAATGAAAAAGCTAAAGAATTACTCGCCCAGGGAGCAATTGGAGATATAAATTATGCCGAAGGTTTTTGGGCAAGAAATTCTCCTTTTGGAGCCTGGCAATATCCAATTCCGCCAGATGCTTCACCTGAAACTGTAGACTGGCAGAAATTTATTGCTAATACCGAAAAACGTCCCTTCGATGCAAAAAGATTCTTTCGATGGAGGAATTACCTTGATTATGGTACCGGTATGTCAGGAGATTTATTTGTTCACCTTTTTTCCAGCCTTCATTTCATAACTGATTCACTTGGTCCAAATAAGGTTTCAGCCACAGGAGGCCTGCGTTATTGGAAAGATGGACGTGAGGTTCCAGATGTATTGTTGGGCATGTTTGACTATCCCGACTCTGACCAACATCCCGGATTTAATCTTTCCCTACGTTGCAATTTTGTAGACGGCACCAGCGGAAGTACCTACCTGAAAATTGTAGGAAATAAAGGGTCCATGGACGTCACCTGGGACGATGTAATGCTAAAACAAAATGAGGTTGCAGCCTCAGATGATCCTTTTATGGAGGAAAAGGGCAGAGAACAGAGTCAAACGCGTAGTGACCGTAAAAAGATTCTTCCACCCTCAGAAACCTTTTATCAGGTTGAAAAAGGATATAAAGGAGCTCATTACGATCATTTTGCTAATTTCTTTCAGGCAATAAGGACTAATGGGCAGGTAGTAGAAGACCCGGTATTTGGATTCAGGGCGGCTGCTCCAGCCTTGCTTTGTAATGAAAGTTATAGGCAAAACAAATTTATTGGTTGGGATCCGGAGAAAATGAAAGTGATATAATTCTATAAAAATACTTCAGATGAAAAAATTAATCCCAGGGAGCTTTTTATTAGCCTTATTAATTTCTGCTGTTCCTTTTGAAAATCAAATATCTCAATATCTGGATACTATTGAAAGGGATTTCGGGATTTTTGAGAATGAGGTCACTATCGGGGAAACTACTTCAATTGGAGAGTTGGAGTACAACCCAAAACTGCAGGAATATTCGTTTTTATTTTCTGAAGATCAAAAATCTGGGGAATCTCACCCCTTCCACTATCTATATAAATCCATACAAGGAGACTTTATCCTTAGAGCTCATTTAAGCTTTGAAGATGATACCGGTTCCGGATCTAATGCAGGATGGATAATTCGCAATAATCTGAGTTCAAAATCTGCAGAGGTAATCGCTCAGGTAAATAATTTAGGTACAGCTTCCCTTGAATCCCATGCAATGGAGGGTTTAAAATCAGAGGAAATCCAAGTTCCTCTGGCTAAGGTAAATGTGCTCCAATTAGAGAAAAGAGGGGATGTGTATTACTTTTCTTCAGCAAAATTTGGGGAGCCTTTTACAACAGTAAAAATTGAAAATGAGAACCTGAGAAACGAGTTATTCGCAGGACTTTTCTTTGATCCTGGAAGTGAGGGAGCGAATGGAAAAGTAATTGTAAACAACGTTAGGATCATAAAGCCTGCCGGGCCGGATTTTGAGCAGTATCAGGAATATCTTGGCAGTAATCTGGAGATTCTGAATGTCGAAACCGGAAACCGGAAGGTTCTGTATACTTCTGCTCATTCTATTCAAGCTCCTAACTGGGTAAACAAGGATAGGGACCTGGTCTATAATTCGAATGGTTACTTATACCGGTATGATTTAAATTCTGAGAGAGTGGAGCAAATTGAAACAGGATTTGCAATTAATAATAACAATGATCACGTTTTTTCTTTTGATGAAAGCATTTTGGGGATAAGTCATCATAACCAGGAAGATGGAGGGGTGTCATCCCTTTATATTATGGATCCTGCTGGAGATACACTTCCGCAGAAAATCACAAAAGATGGCGTAGGAGCTTCTTATCTGCACGGGATCTCCCCAGATAATAAGACCCTTCTTTTTACCGGAGAGCGTAAGGGTAAAATGGATATCTACAGCATTGATATTGAAACAAAAAAAGAAATTCAGCTAACAGATACCGATTACCTGGACGATGGTTCAGAGTATTCATCAGACGGAGAATATATTTATTTTAATTCCAACCGGAATGGTAAGATGCATTTGTGGAGGATGAAACCCGATGGAAGTGAGCAAGAACAATTGACCTTTGATCCTAATCATAATGATTGGTTTCCGCATATTTCTCCTGATGGCAAATGGATTGCCTTCATCTCTTTTCCTCCGGAAATTGACTCAGGAGACCATCCGTTTTATCAACATTGCCTGTTAAGGCTAATGCCGGTAGATGGTGGTGAGCCTAAAGTTATAGCCTACATATATGGCGGGCAGGGTACAATTAATGTCCCCAGCTGGTCAAAGGACAGTAAGCATATTGCATTTGTTACTAATACCGCCTGTTATTAAAACTTTTTAAAACCATAAATATTTAATTATGAAATACCCATGATTTAGCCCACGCAAACACCGATGAGTTTTTTGCTTAAATTTAAGTGATGTAAAAACTTATTGGAATGAAAGCAATTGACTACGAGCAGGTTATTTCCGTGGGATGCGGAATAGATGTGCACAAGGATGTTATTGTTGCTACGGTTAGAAGCAATAGCAAAGATTATCAGACCAGGCAGTTTACTGCCTATACAAGTTCTTTGACAGAGTTACGAGATTGGTGTAAGGAAGAAGGGGTTACTCATGTGGCTATGGAAAGCACCGGCGTCTATTGGAAGCCGGTTTTTAATATCCTGGAGGAAGATTTTGCGATCAT
>NZ_FOVL01000042.1 GCF_900115145.1 Salegentibacter flavus
AGAAGTGATAATGACAGTGATAGTGATGAGGGTTGTTATTCAATAGCCTCCTTTGATGTAACTGTTTATGACAATCCTGATCTTGTAGTAACCGATCTTGAAGACTGTGAGGATGGAATAACCGGTTATCAGAGCTTTGATCTGAATGATGGAGTGACCACTGTCGATGGCAATGTAACTTTCTATCCAACAGAAAATGATGCTATAAACGAGACCAATGCGTTGACAGCGGCACAGGCTTTGGACGTAGATGTACCACTAGCTGGAGCTACATACTGGGTGCGTAGTGAAAACACCGAGGATGATAGTTGTTATACCATTGATTCTTTTGATATCACTGTTTACGACAATCCTGATATCACCACTACAAATCCAGAGTTCATCTGTGTAGGAGATTCTATTGACCTGTCGATGTACGTTAGCAATCCTGATGGTGGAGTTCTGACCTATCACACCAGTATGAATGATGCCGATACGGATATGGGAGCCCTAATGAATTCGGTGGTTACTCCCGAACTTGGGGAGACCACTTATTGGGTGCGCAGTGAAATAACCAATGGAGACTACGTATGTTATAGTATCGATAGTATAACTGTAACTGTAGAAACCTGTATAATAGACCAAGGTTGTACTCTCGGTTACTGGAAAAACCATACCGATAGATGGTGTGAAAATACTTATACCATAGGTGGTGAAGAGGTGGTTATAGCTACCTGTACCCCATATGGTGATGTATTTGTTGATGCGCCAACCAATGGTCCCATAGACATCGCAAGTTTAACCTTGTATGAAGCCATAAGTCTCGAAGGTAACAGTAACGGTGAAAACCTGGCTCGTCAGTCAGTAGCGGCTTTATTGAATGCCTGTAGCTCAGAAGTGGGTTATGTTTATTACAATGTATATACCTTAATTGATGATGTAAACGAGGCCTGGAGAGGAAATCCTAAAACCGAGAACAGCTTCGCGATGGAATTGGATTATATGAATAATTCTTACTGTCCATTGGGTGGTACTTCAGCAACTACCGAGCCTAGTGATAGTTGTATTAATGGGGTCGAAGCTACTTCAGAAGAAAGCAGTTTCAGAACTATGACTGCCGATTTAGAAACAGCCGACTTTAGTGTATATCCATTGCCATTCACAAGCAGCTTGAGTGTTCGTTATGAATTCGAATACACTTCTAATGTGACCCTGGAGTTTTATAACATTACCGGTCAACTATTGCGTACCTATAAGGATAAGCGAGTGACCAACGGGGATGTAACAGAGTTGACTCTGGACTTTGCAACAAAAGCAAACCAGATCTATATTCTGAGAGTGATCACAGACAGGGATGTCTTCTTTAAGAAGATCTTGTCTGGAAACTAATAATTAGGTTAATTACTTAGTTGAATGGGAGAAGCAGTCGGTGAAACGGCGGCTTCTTTTTTTTGCTTCCTTCCTAAGGAGTCGCAGCCCGCGTGAGAGATAGAAGAAGCTACCATGTAGCGCGGATAGCCCGACCCGTAAGGGCAACCCCAAAACATTATTTTCTTAATACTTTCTAAAAGCCTGTTAAACTGATTGTAAAGTAGTGCTGCTGAATAATAGCATTAGCCTGAGTGCGTTTTTAAGGGCAAAGTTGTAGGTATGATCTATAAATACCTGAATTATGTATAACCCAAATCCGTCGTTTTAGACGATAAAATTAAACAACTATGAATTTGAAGTATTTATTTAAAACAGGAATTTTAATGTTATCAATGGGGCTTATAGTCTCGTGCTCTGATGATGACGATGATCTGGGACCGGGAGATCCCGATGCCCAAACCTATGAGACCCAGGTATACCTAACCGATTCTCCGGTAGATAATGCCGAAGTACAGGGGGTATTTGTGACCGTAGCCAGTGTAATGATCAACGGACAGGCTGTTGAAGGTTTTGAAAAGACCACCATCGAGGTGAGCAGTCTGCACAGCGGGCAAACCGAATTACTGGGGAGCCTGGACCTGGAAAGCGGAACAACTTCCAATATCACCCTGGTATTGGACAATGAGACCGATGCTTCGGGAGAAGCCCCGGGTAATTATGTACTGACCACCAGCGGGGAAAAGAGCGCCCTGGTGAGCGGTTCTAATGAGCTAAGCCTGAGTGATAATGTGGAGATCCATGAAAGCAACGATAACGAAGTGGTGCTGGATTTTGATCTTAGAAAAGCTGTGGTAACCGATGAGAGTGGGGAATACAGCTTGGCATCAGACAGCCGACTAACAAACAGCATTAGAGCGGTAAATAGCATCGAAACCGGAGCTATCACCGGGAATGTGTCTGATTTTGGTTCTGCCAGTGCAGATGCCTATGTGGTATATGCCTACGAAGCCGGAACTTACGGTGAATCTGAAACCTCTGCCGATGACGAAGGATTGAGGTTTGCCAATGCCGTTAACAGTACCGTGGTTGCAGAAGCTAATGGAGATTTTGAACTTCATTTTATTGAAGAAGGTGATTATGAGCTGCACTTCGCTTCCTATGAAGATACCGATGCCGATGGCCAACTGGAATTCAAAGGAGAGCTGGAAGCAGTAACCGCTGCTGATGTGGATACCGACCTGCTGGACCTTTCAGTTGATGCTAATACCGAACTTAGCCTGGAAGTTGTGATCATCGGATTGCTGAATTTGTAAACCGAATTTTTATAAAAACTAAGAGGCCGTCTAAAAAGTAATTTTTGGGCGGTTTTTTTCTTTTGTGTTAT
>NZ_FOVL01000043.1 GCF_900115145.1 Salegentibacter flavus
CTTTAATTCTTTAATCTCTTCTTGTGTCATAATCTAGTCTAAAAATTTTAATTTAATTTTCAAAGTCTAGACAGACTTGAGATTACACTCTCAAACCCTGGTCTGGTAAAAGCACTAACTTTCCATGAACAACTCCCTGAAAGTCTCCTCTATTTCACGAACCTCTTCTGCTTTGAGGTTGACAAATTCCTTTTCGAGGGCTCTTTTAGATAGTTTTCCCCCATTCTGTTCAAGGAATCTTACCAGGAGGGCTACCATTTTATCCGGCATTTCATATTCGTCATCCAACCATCTTTTAAAAGCATCATAAGCCGTGAGGTATTGAATTTCCTGAGGAATTATATTATCTATGGTGTCGTTTACGCAATCATATAAAAATTCCGTTTGCTTAGTAATGTCAAAAAAACGATAGTAATCCAGAGTATCGTTCATTACCTGGACATTGTTGTCAGGTGTTTGCGCCCAGTCAATATGATCTAGAAGTGGATGTGAATAATCTTCAAGAATCTTTCTATAGTCATCAATATGATCAAGAATAGAGGCTGAAACAGGAAATATTACCCCTTGTTGAGAAAATTTTTTCTTCGCCAGGAGATGATGGATTATATATCTATGAATCCGTCCGTTCCCGTCAACAAAGGGATGAATAAACACAAAACCAAAAGCAATTTTTGCGGCGGCCATGACTGCTGCAAAATCATTTTCAAGTAATAATTGATTTGTAGCAAGCAAGCCTTTTATTAGCTTAGGCAGATCATCAGGCTTTGCGGAAATATGATCTGGTATTGGTGCCCCAGTTGTCCTATCATGTTCTCCAATAAAGCCTCCCTTTTTCCTAAAGCCCATTTCTACGAATCGACTGTTTTCAATCACCACTTGCTGCAATCTCACGAATTCATCTTCTGAAAGATCTTTTGTCCCTGCCTGTCCTATCGCTTGGCCCCATCTTGCTGCACGTTTGCTTGGAGGGCTTTCTCCCTCTATGGTAAAAGAAGCTTTAGAATCCTTTAAAAGGAGAAACGACGAAGCTCTTTGAATGATATCCTTACGTATACCCTTTAAATATTCAGTTTTTTTCTTCTCTAAATCGGCCTGAGAGAATTCAAGTTTCGCAGTTCTACGAATTAATGGACAAAAATATGGAGTGCCTGGGAGGTTATTAATCACCAAATGACGTTTTGATTTTGTTCCATTTATAGCAAACTGGAGATTACTATCTATAGCGGGAACGTAACTTTTTTTAGTGAGCGCCTTCTTTTGAGGAATCTCTTTTTCCATAATCCATTCCAAAAAGAACCATATCCTCCGGCTATATTGTCCGGTAGGTTCAATATCCGTCAACTCATATAGTTCTTCTTCAGAAAAGTACCTCGTTAGTGCACTAAACACTAATAAATTCACCCCTTCATATTTTAAACTGAATACCAGGTGCTTATAAAGGGCTTCGATTCTGGAAAGTTTTTCATTATCTTCGGGCAAATAACTTGGTGGGAAGACCCGCCAGTCTTCCGTTTCAAAAGATTTGTTTTGATTACAGATCAAAGCCACGGGCTTTTGAATAGGAATATTAAGACCCAGCTTATCAATTATAGCCGCGTATCCTACGATGGTACCTTTTTCTGGTCGTTCTAGCCCGTGAAAAACAGGCGCATCAGAATAAAAATGGGCGGAAATTGACATATAAAAATAAATTTGAGCGCAAGATAAATAAAAAATAGGTGCAGACACTAAAAAATGAGCGCAAAATAAAGGTGCCTATTAAAAATAGGCGCAATAAATTAACTTTGCCACAGAGCCCTTAAAAAATTCCAAAATATATTTTCTCTAGCGCTTTATTAATCCGAGTGGCTCTAAAACCCTAACCCATTACCATAGATAAAAATTTAACTATTTTATTAACGACATATTTTGTCACTATTATTCATTTACTTTTCTTTATAGAATTGAGAAAATGAGCAGATCCAAATAATAGGCTTTACTATATTATGAATAAAAATGAAAAGCCATTAAGTATTAAAATTCCAGATAAAGCCAATACCCTTTCTTAAAAGGTGCCAATTATAACAATGAGGAAGATATTTTTAGAAAAACAAGAAATGCAACAAAGCTGTTTAATAAATATTTGAAACGGATTGCCAGCCAATGCGAAATTGATAAGAATTTATCAAATCATATTGTGCGTCACAGTTTCGGGAATATTGCGGGAGATAGAATCCATCCTTTAATGCTACAAAAGCTTCACCGGCATAGTGATTTAAAAAACCACCCTGAATTACCAGGCCAATTTATTCATAGAGATGCAGATGATGCTTTGGATAGTGTAATCAATTTTTAAAAAAGTTTATTTTAAAGAGAAGCTTATTATTGCTTTTCATATTACATAATGTGGCAACTAGTTTTTATTTCAGTTCGTAATTTCCTTTCGCCCATTTTATTGTCACCGGTTCAATCCATTCTTTCAACGAGTAAGAAACTAGGACTAATAGCCGTGTATAATGAGCTCCTGAAAATAGACATTTGCTATTGCTGGATATACTGGTGATGCTGACCCCTCGTACTGGCCATACTGACCCCTCAAGGATTTTGGTCAAAAAGATAAGATAATGACAATATTACAGTTT
>NZ_FOVL01000010.1 GCF_900115145.1 Salegentibacter flavus
TGATGCGATTCCCACACCTGCAAGGGTGTGGGGACTTGAATGCTTGACCGCAGTACTTCTTTATTTTTTGTTTCTTAAATATGTCAACTCATTAGGAGGTAGATAAAGACCGAAAGGGTCTTTATGCTACACTCAAAGACTTAAGGTGGTTATGGCAACGGGGCTCACCTCTTCCCATTCCGAACAGAGAAGTTAAGCCCGTTAGCGCAGATGGTACTGCTATTTGTGGGAGAGTATGTCGCCGCCTTTCTTTTAAGACCCTTACATTAATTTGTAAGGGTCTTTTTTTTGGAATATTATGTAGGTCCCGCTACGAAGCGGGATTCATTCCTATAGCTTTTCACTCTGCGTGCAAGCACTTGTATTCAAAAGGGGGGGCATTAATAATTCTGGGACTAAATGTTTTCAGTAAATAATTAATTCTTACTCTTTTATTAATCTACTTTCTTTATTCTATTGTTTAAATAAACCTTTATTCCCCAGGCGATTAAAAATGTGGTGATTAAGGAAAAACTACTATAAAGTACAGCAACCAGGCTTAGGTCTTTATCCTTCAAAATCTGGTTGGCGATAAACAATGCCAGTACACTGTTTTGCAGCCCCATTTCAATGGCGATCGTATATGCAGCTTTATGTTCCAGGTGGAGACGCCGGGAGCTGAAATAACCGGTTGCGATAGTAATAAAATTCAGCAGAAAAAGAGGAATAAAAAGATTAATGTGATCCAGATAATTTACTTCCTGCTGCGATTCGTCAAAAAAGATTACCGCTAAGAAGGCTATTAACATAATGCCCGGAAGAATATACTTCAATGCCTGATGGAATTTATCTGTGAATTTATGACCAAAATATTCATTCAGCAGGATTCCCAGGCTTATTGGTAAAATCACTGTTAGAAAAACATCTTGCATCGTATCGGTAAACTTAAGTTCGAACTGCTTAGTATCACTTCCCAGTAGAAGGAAACTTAGTTGCATCACAAAAGGAATGCTAAAAACTATTATAAAACTGTTGAAAGCTGTAAGGGAAACTGATAGTGCGACCTTGCCCTTTAGCATTTTTGTTACCAGGTTAGATGCAGTGCCACCGGGGCAAGCCGCCAGTAACATGAAACCGACCTTATATATCTTACCCATAGGCCAGAAGTAAACCAGAGCGAACGTAAGTAGAGGTAAAAGTATTAACTGATTCCCCAAGCCTGTTAATACTGGCCTGGGATGAGTGAAGACCCTCCTGAAATCCCTAAAACAAAGTTCTAAACCTATCCCCAACATTATAAAGGCTATGGAGAGAGGTACAATAATATTCACAACCTCTTGCATATTAGTTTTTTACTTCAGTAGCTAAGGTAAGATAATCATCTTCTTAAATTTTTGTACCTTCATATGTATATGACTTAAGTCATAAAATAGAAGGGTAATACCCGGTAATTTTACAACTAATTAAATATCTAATAATTATGAAAAGTTTGCTAAAAACAACTGGAATTTTTGCAGCAATGCTGCTAATGTTTTCTTGTGGAGATTCAGAGAAAAAAGAAAAAGATGAAATTCGTTTAGACGACTACAAGGAGGCACCTGCTCCTGAAGCAAAGTCTGCCTCCCAGGATTCAGAGGCCGATAGTGGAGATGATCTTTCCAATAAAGGAATTGGCCCTATAGACAACCTTTCTCTTGATGATGACATTGATTCCGATATGGCTGCAAAGGGAGGAGATATCTTCAAAAATATGTGTTCTGCCTGCCATAAGATGGACAAGAAATTTGTAGGTCCTCAAATCGCTGGTGTAACTGAAAGACGTTCTCCTGAGTGGATCATGAACATGATTCTTAATCCTGAACAGATGATAAAAGAAGATCCTATTGCTAAAAGACTTTTGATTGAATCGAATATGGCGGTAATGGCTAACCAGGGACTCGCTGAAGATGAAGCTAGGGCAATTCTTGAATACTTTAGACAATATGATGAGAAAAACTGATGCTTCTCATATTTTTCTAAGCTTTTCTGCTATAAATTCGCAATGAATTAGCTTTTTAATTGAATAAATCTAACCAAACCAACAAATGATGAAATCAATTCCCTTTTTAATGATGATTTTCCTGCTAATAAGTTCTTCAGTACTTATTGGATGTAAGGATAACACCAATGATGAGAGTGAGACTCCTGCCACAGCTGACGAAACAAGTAACGATGCTGCTTCAAATAGAGGTCAGGCTTTTATTGATGATGACAGTGCTACCCCAAATGCCTTACGCCTGGCCATGGACTCTGAGGATCATACAACTTTGGTTGCCGCAGTTGAAGCTGCAGGGGTTGAAAACTCTCTGGTAAATGTAGGTCCGCTTACGGTTTTTGCTCCAACAAATGCAGCTTTTGATAAACTCCCTGATGGTACCGTTGAAGATCTGTTAAAACCTGAAAATAAGTCTAAACTGGCTTATATCCTTAAAAATCATGTCGCGCCCAGCAATTATCCAATTGATATGCTTGAGAAAAATATAGAAAAAGGCCGTACCCTTTATATGGCTTCCGGAGAAAATGTAGATGTTAGCAAGGAAGGAGATGATATTATTGTGGGTGGAGCTAAAATTATCGGTACCGTTAAAGTAAGTAACGGATGGGTACACGTAGTTGAAGACGTCATTTTACCAAAAGAATAATCAATCCAATTTCAAACAATAAATTAAAAATCCAATCTAATGAAGAATATTTTAAAAATCGCGGTCCTGGGTGTTCTGGGACTATTTATCCAATCATGTGGCAATGGTGGGTCTTCTGATGAGAAATCAGGAGCCATCACCTCTAATGCAGCAGAACGTGTTTACGTAGCTCCGGGGGAGCACGATGAATTTTATGCATTCCTTTCCGGAGGATACAGTGGTAATCTTACCGTATACGGTTTACCTTCAGGAAGAATGTTGAAGGAAATTCCTGTTTTTTCTCAGTTTGCTACTAATGGTTATGGGTATTCTGAAGAAACAGTCCCAATGTTAAATACCTCATATGGATTCGTGCCATGGGGAGATGCTCACCATCCCGATATTTCTCAAACTAACGGAGAACTTGATGGACGTTGGGTTTTCATCAACGAGAACAATACTCCAAGGATAGCACGTATTAGCCTTGAGACTTTTGAGACCGAAGAGATTATCGAGATTCCTCACAGTGCAGGAAACCACTCTTCATCTTTTGTTACTGAAAATACGGAATATGTGGTAGCCGGAACTCGTTTCTCCGTGCCTTATCCACAAAAGGATATGCCTATCAATGAAATGAAAGGTAACTTTAAAGGCCCACTTACTTTTATCGCTGTTGGCGATGATGGAAGGATGAATATTGATTTCCAGCTAAAAATGCCTGGATTCAACTACGACCTTTCACATCCTGGACGTGGAGATTCTCACGGGTGGTTCTTCTTTACCACTTATAACACCGAAGAAGCTCACACTTTGCAGGAAGTTAACGCTTCTCAGAATGATAAAGATTTCATTGCTGCTGTAAACTGGAAAAAGATCCAGGAATATGTAGAAAATGGAGGTGGAGAAGAGATCGCTGCAGAATATGCACATAATGTTTTTGATCATAGTACCCAGACTGCTACTTCCACGATGGAAGATAAAGTTCTTACTGTAGATCCAAGAGAAGTAGAAGGAGCCGTATTCTTTATGCCAACTCCAAAATCTCCTCACGGTTGTGATGTAGATCCTTCAGGAGAGTACATTGTGGGTAATGGTAAACTTTCTACCGACCTTACTGTTCACTCTTTTTCTAAAATGATCACTGCAATTGAAAATGAAGATTATGAGGGTGATGCTTACGGAATTCCAATTCTTAACTTCGAGTCTACACTTGCAGGAACTGTTAAAGAAGGAGGTCTGGGACCACTGCATACCGAATTTGACGGAGAAGGAAACGCCTATACTACATTCTTTATCTCCTCTGAAGTTGTTAAATGGAAATTGGGAACCTGGGAAGTGCTTGACAGACAGCCAAGTTACTACTCTGTGGGTCACAATATGATTCCAGGAGGTAACTCAAGAAAACCTTTCGGAAAGTATATGATCTCTATGAACAAGATTACTAAAGATCGTTTCCTTCCTACAGGTCCTGAGTTGGAACACTCTGCACAATTATATGATATTTCCGGAGATAAGATGGAACTTCTGTTAGACTTTCCAACTCACGGAGAGCCTCACTATGCTGCCGGTATTCCTGCAGATATGATTAAATCTAAGTCTCAAAAAATCTACAGATTGGATGAGAATGAGCACGAATATGCCGCTACCAGTGAGTCTGAGACAAAAATGGTGCGTGATGGTAATGAAGTTCACGTATATATGACTACAGTGAGAAGTCACTTCTCACCAGATAACCTTGAAGGTATTAAAGTTGGAGATAAAGTATTCTTCCACGTTACTAACCTGGAGCAGGATTTTGATGTACCACACGGCTTCGCTATGATTGGTGCAAACACTTCTGAGCTCTTGATTATGCCCGGACAAACCAAAACAATTACCTGGGAACCCAAAAAAGAAGGGGTATGGCCATTTTACTGTACCGACTTCTGTTCAGCTCTTCATCAGGAAATGCAGGGATACGTAAGAGTATCTGGCCAGAATTCAAATGTGCCATTGAAATGGACTTTGGATGATGAAGAGATTAATTAGTTTATTTAGTTGAAAACTGGTTGTTTTTAGATTGAGAAAGGCGGGTGGATGGAAAATTTACCCGCCTTCTTTTAAAAATCCCCTTCACAATGAAAAAATCAGGAATTTTAATGGTAATAGGTTCAGCCTTACTGCTTGGCCTGTTTATCTATCCACTCTGGAACATACAACTGGAAGCGCCACAGTATCCAGATCCTCTGGGGATGAATATTTATATAAGTGGAATTCAGGGCGAAGAAGAATTTGATATTCAGAATATAGATGGTATAAACCACTATATTGGGATGAAAAAGATCCCTAAGCCTGCAGAAATGTGGGAATTTAATGTCTTCCCTCTGGTAATAGGTGGAATGGCCGGTCTAGGTGTCCTTCTGGGAATCCTGGGCTTCTTTAAAGTTATAGGTCCAAACTGGTTCTTAGGTTGGCTCATATTAATGACCGTTTTAGGCATTTTAGGAATGATGGATTTTAATAACTGGCTTACAGACTACGGAACTGATCTTGATCCTAAAGCCATTATGAAGTTAACCGACTCTGAAGGCAACCCTTTAAGCTATAAACCTCCACTCTTCGGATCTCAAAAGATTCTTAACTTTACCGCGCATTCCTATCCTAAAGCAGGTGCCTATTTGATGTTTGCAGGAATGTTACTAACTTTAGTCGCCTGGTGGGTTGGAAAAAAATCCCCAAAAGGTAAGAGCTAAAGAAAAATTAAAGCTATGAAAAAGATAATTTACCTCTTTGTGCTGGGGCTGTTCACCGCATGCAGCAGTGAACCCCAACCTATAGACTACGGCAACGATAACTGTAACTTCTGCGAGATGACGATTGTTAGTCAGGCTTATTCGGCGCAGGCAGTGAGTCAAAAAGGGAAGCAATATAAATATGATGCTATAGAATGCATGGTTAACGACCAGCTTCAGCATAATTATGATATGGCCGTAAATTTGGTTGCCAATTTTGAGCAACCGGGAACTATGATAGATGTAAATAAGGCCGGATTTGTTATAAACGATAGTATTAAATCTCCTATGGGCGGCAACCTGGCTGCTTTTAAAAAAGAAAGTCCTGTGATTAATGATGGATCTGAAGGAACATTTAGTTGGGAAAAATTAAAGACCCATTTCCTTCAAACCGATTCATTAACTACAAGTTACCAATAACATGGGAAGATTATTTATTCTTTTTTTATTGCTCGGTTTTGCAACAACAAGCATTCATGCACAGGAGATCGAGGTCTGTAAAAGTTGTGAGGTAAAGACCATTCAGGCTGCCGTAGACATGGCCGAAAATGGTGATGTTATCAGGATTAAAAGCGGTACCTATAAAGAACACGATATCACCATTATCGATAAATCTCTTACAATCATCGGGGAAGGTCTCCCGGTGATAGACGCCGAAATGGAAGGCACAGCAATAAGCATAAGAGCAGAAAACTTTTCTATTGAAGGCTTAAAGATTATCAATGTAGGAAGGAGCCATACTAATGACTTTGCTGGTATCCTGGTTTCAAACTCCAAAAATTTTGAGGTAAAGAACAACAGGTTGGACCAGGTGTTTTTTGGTATCCTGTTAGAAAGATCTTCAGAAGGAATTATTTCCGGGAATAAAGTTACCAGTAATGCTAAAGACCAGGCTACTTCAGGAAATGGTGTGCATATATGGAAATCGGAAAAAATAACCGTAAAGAATAATGAAGTAATTGGTTTAAGGGATGGTATCTACCTTGAATTTGTGAATAATTCTGAGATCATTGACAATCTCTGTAAAGATAACTTACGTTATGGACTGCATTTTATGTTTTCAGACAATGACCTTTATAAAGGCAATATCTTCGAGAATAATGGAGCCGGAGTAGCAGTGATGTATTCCAAATTTATTGATATGCAGGATAACCAGTTCAGAAAAAACTGGGGCAGCGCCTCCTACGGACTTCTGCTGAAGGAGATAAACGATTCAGAATTAAAAAATAATATTTTTGAGGATAATACTATAGCTATTAGTGCCGATAATACCAACCGAATAAATTATATCGAAAACGATTTTAAGAACAACGGCTATGCGATTAGGATTCGCGGTGCTGTTTACGACAATATTTTTGAGCGGAATAACTTCCTTTACAACTCCTTTGATGTAGCCTACACCGGGAGGCTTAATGATAACAAATTCAACAATAATTACTGGAGCGGCTATTCTGGCTACGACCTGGATAAAGATGGGATAGGGGATGTGCCTTTCAGGCCGGTAACTCTTTTCTCCTACCTGGTGAACAGAACTCCGGAGGCAATCGTTCTGTTAAGAAGTATGTTTATAGATATGCTGGACTTTTCAGAGAAAGTTTCTCCTATTTTTACACCGGCCGATCTTATCGATGAACAACCCCAAATGAAAAGAATCCAATGGTAAGTATTACAAATCTGCATAAAAAATTCGGTTCCCTGGTTGTCCTGAATGGGCTTGACCTTCAAACTCCCGAAAGCGGGATAATAGCTGTATTAGGGCCAAACGGCTCAGGGAAAACCACGCTTATAAAAAGTATCCTTGGGATGGTAGTACCCCAAAAGGGAGAAATTGAAGTTAATGGTCAAAGAGTAAAAAAACACTGGAATTACCGTAAAGATATAGATTACCTGCCACAGATCGCCAATTTCCCCGGCAACCTAAGGGTTCAGGAACTTATTGATATGATCAAGGACCTGCGCGGAAAAGTAGCGCGGGACCGGGAACTTATTGATCTCTTTAAACTGGAACCTTTTCTGGATAAAAAGCTTAGTAATCTTTCGGGAGGGAGCAAGCAGAAAGTAAACCTGGTCTTGTGTTTTATGTTCGATAGTCCGTTAATTATTTTGGATGAACCCACATCCGGGCTGGATCCTGTTTCACTTATACGCCTGCGGAAGCTTATTCAGCAAGAAAAAGAAAAAGGGAAAACTATCCTGATCACCTCGCACATTATGAGTTTTGTTGAAGAAATATCAGACAGGATCGTGTTTTTGCTGGAAGGCAAAATCTATTTTAATGGAACCGTGGAAGAGCTAAAAACCTCTACAGGAGAAAAAGATTTCGAACACGCCATTGCCAACATCTTAACCGAGAACCATGCTTAAAATATTAAAATATAGTTTTTACGATCTATCCCGTAGCCGCTGGAGTTATGTGTATTTCTTTTTTTACCTGCTTTTAGGGGTAGTGCTGTTGTTTTTGAACAATGATCTCTCCAATGCGGTAATCACGCTAATGAATGTCATTATTATCCTGGTACCTCTTATCGGGACTATCTTCGGAGTCATGTACTTTTATAATTCTCGGGAATTCACAGAGCTCCTCCTGGCACAACCGGTAAGAAGAAGCTCTATATTTTTAGGTCAATATCTGGGCGTGGCTATTTCTCTGTCTGCCAGCCTTATCTTTGGATTAGGTTTGCCATTTATTATATACGGCCTATTCCAGTCTGGTGCGATTTGGGATTTTGCTTCTCTTTTGATTTCAGGAGTTTTTCTCACCTTTATTTTTACCGCTATAGCCTTTAATATCGCATTGTCCCATGAGAACAAGATAAAAGGCTTTGGCCTGGCAATCCTGGTTTGGCTTTTTTTGGCAGTGGTTTACGACGGCCTCTTTTTGTTATCGCTGGTGTACTTCCAGGATTATCCGCTGGATAAGTTCTCCCTGGTGGCGAGTATGCTTAACCCCATTGATCTTTCCAGGATACTTATCCTGCTGAAACTGGATATTTCAGCTTTGTTGGGTTATACCGGTGCAGTCTTCAAGCAGTTTTTCGGAACAGGTTTGGGGGCATTTACCTCTATTGTCGTGCTTATTCTCTGGGTGATATTTCCCGTTTGGAGAATAAAGAGGATCGCTGCAAAAAAAGATTTTTAGAAAACTTTCCTTTTATGACTGCGCTCATATAATTTCCCCTGTTAAGATGTGATATTTACATCGTGATTTAGACAAGGAATATGAATACCATAAAAGATAAGACAGTAGCAGAGTTAGTTACTGACAACATAAAAAATGCTCATGTCTTTAAGAAATACGGAATTGATTTCTGCTGCGGAGGAGGAGAGAAACTTGAAACCGCATGTAAGAGGAGAAAAGTAAGCCTTGAAGATATTGAGAGAGATTTGCTTAATGCCTACAACAATGGTAGCAGGGAGTATAAATATAATACCTGGGAACTGGATTTCCTATCTGATCATATAGTTAATGTCCACCATCAATACGTGGAAGAAAGCATTCCGATGATGCTGAATTATTGCGATCGGGTAGTGCGTTCTCACGCAGGTGAACATCCCGAACTTAAGGAAATAGAGAAGCTGTTTCACCAATTGGCCGGAGAAATAAAAACCCATCTGAAGAAGGAAGAACTAATTCTTTTTCCCTTTATCAACAAGATGGTAAAAGCTGAAAAAGAAGGAACAAAGCTGGAGCGTCCGCCTTTTGGTAATGCCAGTAGCCCGGTAAAGATGATGGAGGAGGAACATGAGAGTGCAGGAGACCTTATCAGGAAAATAGCAGAGTTGAGTGATGGTTTCACTCCGCCGCAAGGAGCCTGTAACACTTATAAGGCCTTCTATTCAAAATTAGACGAATTTGAAAAGGATTTGTATTTACATATCCATCTTGAAAATAATATACTTTTTCCCAAAGCCATAGCCTTGGAAAAGAAAGTGATGATTTAGTTTAGTGATTGCAAGCCGGCTGTTTCAAAGTGGAATACTTTGCTTTGAAGCAGCCATTTTTGAGGAACTACCCATTATGCTTCTTGTGTTTCAGGAAGAAATGGAAACGTTTTTAAGATTAGTTTAGTGATTGCAAGCCGGCTGTTTCGTGGCTCACAGGTATAAAAAATTGATAAAACTTTACTGCCCCAATAGTATCGATCAATAAACCTGTCGCCCCGGAGCAGCCTTTTTGTTTGTCTTCCCGGTACGACCTACCCAAAGCTGAATTATACTTTAAATGTTACCTAAGTTATCCGAAATCGAATTTAATCCAGGTTAATTATTATCCATCGAAAGGACTGAAATACGTATGCCCGGTCCTGCTGAGAGATTCAGCTTTGCGATGCTAATTTTCCTATCTTGCGAATCAACATGATCGCCATAAGAAAGCATATCATCCTGGCCTTAGGATATTTTTTCCTGGTTGCCCTTCTGGGTGTGGTTTTAAGGTTGTTTTTCTTCGCCGATGTGCCTGCCACCTATAAATTTATGGTGCATACGCATTCTCACGTAGCATTGCTGGGTTGGGTTTATGTGGGGCTCACCAGTCTTATTTATATTCTTTTTCTTAAAGATGCCGGTATAGATAAGGTCTACCGAAGAATCTTCTGGTTTACCCAGCTCACGATCCTGGGGATGTTGCTAAGTTTTCCTTTCCAGGGATATGCCTTGTTCTCTATAGTTTTTTCCACGCTTTTTCTTGTCGCCAGTTACTTTTTTGCCTGGATGGTTTTCACGAAGACTCCAGTAGAATTCAAATCACGTTTCTCTTATAAATGCATACGCGCATCGCTCATATATATGATTATTTCCAGTATAGGCCCCTGGGCTCTTGGCGGAATTATGAGTGCCCTGGGAAGCACATCTATCTGGTATAAGCTGGCGATTTATTTCTATCTGCATTTTCAGTATAATGCCTGGTTTGTACTCGCTTTATGTGGGATGCTTTTTTTTATTGCTGAAAATAATAAGCTGAAAATCTCCCGCAGGGATTTCAAAAGCTTTTTTATCTTCATCAATATAGCCATCGTGCTCACATTTTTTCTCTCTGTATTATGGACACAACCAAATCTTATATTTTATAACCTGGCTGGAATAGGGGCGGTGTTGCAGCTATTCGTGTTTCTGAAATTTTACAGCATCCTGAAATCCGCCGGTCTGGGAAGTGTCATCATGCCTTTTTCGAAGCAACTTCTTGTTATTGCCGGTTGGGTGTTGGTTGTAAAACTCCTTGCGCAGTTGTTATCTGCCCTGCCATATTTTGCCGATCTGGCCTATAGAACCCCCGATTTCGTAATTGCTTACCTGCACTGGATCTTTCTGGGATTGATAAGTCCGGTTCTCTTCGCTTTACTGATTCATTTTAAATTGATGAGACTTTCGAAAATTGGTTTTTGGATATTCTTTTCGGGCTTTGTAATAACCGAACTTATTTTGCTCTATCGTGGTTTGGCGATGTGGCAGCGCTGGCAATTACCGGAAGATCTTGCGGTCTATCTTTTCGCGGGAAGTTGCCTCTTCCCAATCGGGATAGGCTGGATATTGCTAACCAAATTAAGAACGAAAGCTTAGCGAAATACCTTTCTTGATTTTATCTGTAATTCCCCTTTTTTTTCCAAAGATTTAGTAGCCCTAATAACCGTTTCTACCCGTAGCCCGGTTAGATCGGCTATTTGTTGGCGGGTGAGATCTACTTTATATGAAAAAGGCTCCTGCAATTTGTGTACGTGTTTCTTCAGGTAATCCAGTAAGCGTAGGATGCGGTGTTCGGGTTCCTGGGTAGAAAGTTCAGAAGCAATTATGGCTTTGTAATAGAGACGGCTGGCCAGGGTTTTAGTCAGGCCCAGGTGAATTTTGGGATGTGAGGAAAGCAGATCCAGAAATTTTAGTTTATGAAGTTTCAGTAGTACGGCATCGGTTATCGCTTCGGCATTGGCAGGATATTTTACATTGGCCAGCAAGGGCGGCTCTCCAAAGCTCTGCCCGCTAAAGAACATTCCCTGGACAAATTCTTTTCCATCATAATTGAAATTATTCATCTTTACTTCTCCCGAAATCACCTGGTAGTAATTATTTGCGTTTTCGCCTTCAGAAAAGATGACTTCCCCCTTGGGGTATTCAACCCGTTTGGCTCCAAAGTCTTCCAATACCTCTACAGGAATCATAATTTTTTAGTTTAGGATGCCTACAAAAATATGAGAAAATTAAGGAATAAGGGGGTATTAAAAAATGAATTTGAGAATGGGTGGAAAAGAAACCAAAAAAAATAATATTTCCTTTTCTGCTTTTCCATATACAAAGAAAAACTGGCATGATACCAAACTTTACTGATAGGGTTATATCTTTGATATATTGAAAAATTTATTTTTGCCGGAGCTTTCTTTTGAATTTTCAAAACGATGAAATTTTTTTTTAATTTTCTGATATCTTGTTTTTTCTTTTTTTCGATTTCTTTGTTCGGTCAGGAGGAGGAAACCCTGAATGCTGTTCTTGAAAACATTGAAAAAGCTGAGGAATATGACCGGGAAAAGGTAAATCGCATTGAGAATTTAAGAAATGAGCTTAACAATGTTGATTCTCTGGAACTTCAAAAACGGTATGAACTCAACCTCAAACTTTTTAATGAATACCGGATTTTTAAACAAGACTCCGCCTTTAAGTATGGTTTAAGAATCCGAAGTTTGGCAGATCAATTGGATAGCCTTCCTTTAAAGGCTACTGCGGTTGTCAATCTGGCAGACGTAAGTGTTTCTGCCGGAATGTATAAAGAAGCACTTGATTTTCTGGAAACTATATCCCCCGAGGAAATACCCGAAAACACCCGTTCTCTTTATTTTGGCCTGGCTGGGCGGCTTTACAACGAAATGGCAGAATATAATGCGCTTCCTTTCTTTGCTTTAGAATATCTGGAAACGGCACAAAATTATCGCGAACAGGCACTCCGGCTTGCAGAAGAAGGTACTTTCTTTAACTCGTTTTTAAAAGGATTTATAGAATACAAGCATGGTGACCCAAGGGCGGCCCTGCAGATTTTTGAATCGCTTTTAGAGCAAGAATTGGGATTAAGGGATCAGGCTCTGGTTCATTACAGCATGGGAGATATTTATTTCCAGTTAGGCGAAAAAGAAAAAGCTATTTTTCATTTTTCCAAAGCCTCTATTGCCGATATCAGAACTTCTACAAAAGAAACCCTAGCTATGATAAGGCTGGCTGAACTTACTTTTGAACGAGGAAAAACAGATATGGCTTCAGCTTTTATTAGAAAGGCCAATGAAGATGCCTCTTTTTATGGGGCACAGCAAAGAAAAATTCGTGTTGGGGCTATTTTGCCAATAATTGAAGAACAAATCGTGCAAAAGGTTGAAAAGCAACGGGAAGCGCTTTACCGGCAAAATGTTATTGTAACCTTCCTCCTGATCTTCGTTATGGGGCTGGCAGTTATCATTTTCTACCAGGTGATTAAGATGAAAAAGGCTCGTAAAACCATTGAAGAAGCACACCATACTCTGCAAGAAACCAATAAACGCATCATTTTGGTAAATGAGGAGGTAGAATCAAAGAACCAGCAACTTAACCGATTAAATGCACAGTTACAGGAGGCCAACAAGATCAAGGAAGAATACATTGGATTTTTCTTTACCCAGGATGCCGATATTTTTGAAAAATTCAGGGAATTCAAATTGAAAATAGAAGAAGATCTTAATGAGGAGAACCTAAAGAGACTTAAATATACTATCAGCAGTTTAAACCTGAAACGCGAAAAGGAAAAACTGATGAGGAATTTTGATGAAGCCTTTATTAAACTCTTCCCAAATTTTATTGAGGAGTTTAATTCCCTTCTTAAGCCCGAGGAACAAATTACTCTAAAAAAAGGTCAACTCCTTAATAAAGAACTCCGCATTTTTGCCTTGATAAGACTCGGAATTAAACACAACGAAATCATTGCGCAAATCCTGGGATATTCAGTGAACTCTATTTACACTTATAAAACCAAGATTAGAAAAAAATCGCGGTTGGATAAAAAGGATTTTGACGATAAACTAATCGAAAATACCACTCTTAAGCTCTAATCTTCTTTTATAACACCTCTTATTTTCTATATATTTCTGCATATATAATTTGTATTATAATCCTAGTAATCAGCAATTTATATTTTATTTAATCCTGAATTTTTCTATATGGATTTTTAAAAACCTAAAAGGAGTCCTTGATTTTTTCGAAGTTTGAGGTGTTATCATTAACTGACACATACACTTTTTAACAGACATTAAATTTTAGCAAATGCGAAATGAATTTAAAATTTTAAGAATTAGAGGACTACGGGCCAAAGTGACGTTGATGCTCCTTTTCTGCCTTCCGCTTTTTGCAGGGGCACAAGGTTCTGATATTACCGTTAGCGGGATTGTTCTCGACGAAACTGGAATTCCACTACCAGGTGCATCAGTAGTAGAAGTAGGAACCAATAATGGAGTGGTAACCGATTTTGACGGAAATTTTGAGCTTGTCGTGAGTGAAAACGCTCAACTGGAAGTGAGTTTTTTAGGCTTTGTAACGCAAACGTTTGAAGCTACTTCCGAAGAAGTTGAGATCGTGATGGAATCAGACGCCGACGCCCTTGAGGAGGTAGTAGTGATTGGTTACGGCCAGACTACTCAACGAGACCTAACAGGATCTGTTTCTTCTATAGATCTGGGTGATATTGAATCACAGCCGGCGTCAAACATTGGTGATGCCATGCAAGGTAGGGCTGCCGGGGTACAAGTAATTACCTCAGGTGCTCCGGGTACAAATCCCACCATCAGGATTAGGGGAATTGGTACTATTGGTAACAACGACCCATTAGTAGTGGTAGATGGAGTGCCACTAAATGGCGGATTAAATCAGGTGAACATGCAGGATGTTGAGTCGCTGCAGGTTTTGAAGGATGCTTCGGCCACTGCTATTTATGGTTCACGTGGAGCAAATGGGGTGGTAATCATTACCACCAAAAGCGGGAAAGACGGAAAAGGGCAGTTTAATGTGGAAGCCTTTTCAGGGATTCAGCATTCTACCGATATGATTGACGTTTTAAATGCCCGTCAGTTTGCTGAATTTAATAATGAAATGCTCTCCAATGCCGGATATGAAACAAATCCTGAATATGCTGATCCTTCTTCGCTTGGCGAAGGTACAGACTGGCTGGATGCCTTATTCACAACCGGAAGGCAAAACAATTTCACTGTTTCCTTCAGCAACGGGAATGAACATACTAAGGTGTATACATCGTTGAATGCTTTTGATCAGAAAGGTATCATTATCAATAATGATTACGAAAGGTACATCTTCCAGTTTAACAGTGAAACAGAGATCAACGATAATCTTCGTTTTGGGAATAACCTGAAAATGAATTATGATCAAAAGGAAAGTGGAGATACTAATATCAACAACGCGATTTTTTCACTTCCTACTAATCCAATCTATCGCGAAGACGGTGATTTCTCAGGACCGTTAGGCCATCCTTTGTATTACGGAGACATAGAGAACCCAATTGGTAAAGCAAATATTGTAGATAACTCTACTGAAGGCTACAATATTCAGGGATCTGTTTTTGCAGAATTAGATTTTCTTGAAGATTTCACCTTTAAAACCCTCTTTGGGGGAGAGACAAACTTCTGGTTTGGGAGAACCTGGGCCCCTTCCTATGAATGGGATGCGCATATTGGCCAAAACGAATTTTTGTCAGAATCTTCTAACCGGAGCATAACCCTGCTTTGGGATAATACCCTTACCTACGAAAAACGCTTTGATGACGGGAGTCGTTTTACCGGGGTTGTGGGTACCAGTGCCCAGGAGAACAGGTTTAAGACCATGGGTGGATCGATTCAGAATTTCGCCAGTACATCGACCCAGCAATTGGATAGCGGAACGGATCAGCAGGAAATTGGTGGAACCGAATCAGAATGGGCGATATTCTCTTATTTTGCACGCGGTACTTTTGATTTCCGTAGTAAATATTTATTAACTGCTACCGTTCGTCGTGATGGTTCTTCAAGATTTGGAGAAGGAAATAAATACGGAACCTTCCCTTCGGCTTCGGCAGCATGGAGACTTTCAGAAGAAGATTTTCTAGTTGATTCAGAAAATATCAACGACCTGAAAATTCGTGCCGGTTATGGTATTACCGGAAACCAGGAGATAGGAAACTATGCCTTTGCCTCTTCCTATAATACCAATCTATACAATTTCAACGGAAACCTGGTAACAGCTGCTGTTCCTACGGTTTTACCCAATGCTAATGTGCAGTGGGAATCCCAGAAACAATACAACTTTGGTGTGGATGCCACTTTGTTCGACAATAGAGTTGATTTAACCCTCGATCTTTACCGAAAAGATACCGAAGACATGCTCGTACCTATGGCGGTGCCGGTAACTTCGGGTTATTCTGATGTATTTGTGCCTTCTGTTAATGCAGGAAAGATTAGGAACCAGGGGGTTGAAGTATTGCTGACCACGCAAAATATCGAAAAGGAAAACTTTAGCTGGACCTCAGATTTCGTATTCACTTATAACGATAACGAGGTAATGAATATTAACAGCGATACGCCAATGACAACCGGTGGAATTGGGCTTAATTATAATTTAGCCAGAATTCAGCCAAATTATCCGGTGAATGTTTTCTACGGATTTGTTGAGGATGGAATATTCCAAACCCAGGAGGAAGTAGAGAATGGTGCCGTGCAAGTTGCCGGAAATGATCCTGCTACCAGTACCGCAGCAGGAGATATCAGGTACAAGGATTTAAATAATGACGGAGTGATTAATGACGATGACCGTACCATTATTGGTAATCCAAACCCCGATTTCACATATTCCTTTAATAATACTTTCCGAGTGGGGAATTTTGATCTTAATATTTTCCTTCAGGGAGTCTACGGAAATGACATCTTTAACGCAAATCGAATTTTTACTGAAGGTATGGCCGTTACCAGTAACCAGTCTACCGCGGTTCTTGACCGTTGGACTGGCGAAGGCACCAGCAACACCATGCCTCGTGCCATTTTTGGAGATCCTAACAATAACGCCCGCCCTTCAACACGCTATATTGAAGACGGTTCTTATTTAAGATTAAGAAACGTGAACCTGAGTTATAATATTCCGGTGGAAACATTTGCTGAGAATGCATTAAGCTCGGCGCGTGTTTATATCTCAGGCCAGAATTTATATACTCTGACCGACTATTCAGGATTTGATCCTGAAGTAGGTCCAAACGGAATAGATAATAACAACTATCCCGTTACCAGGACTATCTTGTTAGGAGTTAATGTTGGATTTTAAAAAGAAGAAACTATGAAGATTTATAAAATATTTTTATTGCTTGCTCTTGCAGTTATCACGGGATGCTCCGATGATTTCCTGGACAGGCAACCCCTGGATTCAATCAATACCGAAAACTATCCGGCAACAGCCGATGAGTTGGTGACCATTGTAAACGGTGCATACCAGCCAATGCAATGGCCAAAACTTTACAATATGAGGATGTGGACCACTGATATCATCGCCGGAAACAGCATTGTAGGTGCCGGTGGAGGAACCGATGGTATAGAAACCACTAATATGGCCAACTTTGTAACTTCAACCGATAATGCCGGGGCACTTGACCTTTGGCGTGGCCCATGGCCGGGAATTCTAATGTCTAATATTGTTTTAGATGTTGCGCCAACTATGGAAATCAACGAAGATATTCGCGACAGGTCAATGGGCGAAGCTTATTTCCTAAGAGCTCATTATTACAATATCCTTGCAACCTTTTTTGGGGATGTTCCTTTGGTAACCGTGCCGCAGAGTTCAGATGATGATCTGCTGCCGGAGAGAGACCCGGTGGAAGAAGTCTATGCGCAGGTTATAAACGATTTGACCGCAGCTGCTGAATTGCTTCCGCAGAAATCCACCTATAACGGCGAAAATCTTGGAAGAGTACCAAAGGCTGCCGCTTATGGATTGCTTGCCAAAGTACATCTTAGCCTTGGCAACTGGCAGGAGGCTGCAGACGCAGCAACCGAGGTGGAAAACCTTGGCTATGCGCTAAATGAAAACTATGCTGATAATTTTAGCATAGACAATGAAAATGGAATAGAGTCTATTTTTGAAGTTCAGTATACCGATGATGCCGGGGAGAATTTCTGGAGTAACGATAACCAGTCTTCCTGGACGAGCCCGTTCATGGGGCCAAGGGGAGCAAATTTTGTTGCCGGAGGTTACGGGTGGAACCAGCCTACCGAAGAATTCGTGAACTCTTATGAGGACGGAGATTTGAGAAAAGATGTCACTATTCTTTATGAAGGCGGACCGGAGTTTGACGGAAAAGAATATGACAGTGATTATTCACATACCGGATACAATGTGCGGAAATTCTTAGTGCCGCTTAGCGTAGTTTCGGCTTATGATAATAGTCCGCTTAATTTCCCGGTTTTACGTTATGCCGACATATTATTGGTGAAAGCTGAAGCCTTGAATGAACTTGGCCGTACCGATGAAGCCGAAGACTACCTGAATATGGTTAGAAACCGCGCCGGTCTTGAGGATGTCGCCCAGGGACTGGGACAGGAAGAATTTAAGGATGCAGTTCTCCACGAACGTAGAATTGAGCTCGCTTTTGAAGGTCAGCGTTGGTTAGATCTTATCAGGGTAAATAACGGGCAGTATGGTCTGGATTTCCTTCACTCGATAGGGAAAAACAATGCTTCAGAAAAACATTTGCTGTTCCCAATTCCCCAAATTGAGCTTGACAGGAATCCGAATCTTTCACAAAACCCAGGTTACTAACTTTAAAGTAAATGAACATGAAAAAATATTTAAACTTTCAACATTTATTCCTTTGGATGGTATTGCTGGGTACTGCTGCTTTCAGTGTATCCTGTGATAGTGATGATCTTTACGACCCATCTTTTGAGAATATAGATAACGAATTGCAACTAAGTATTTCAGAAGAATCGGTAGCCCTTTCTGAAGAAGATAAAAGCCGGGAACTGGAATTTATCTGGTCTACGGGAACAAATTACGGGACCAATCAGGGGATTTTCTACACCCTGGAAATTGACCTTGAGGAAAATGACTTTTCCTTTCCACTGGAATACGAACTCGGCAAAGAAACCTACGATTTTTCGCTTCGGTACGGAGTCTTAAACGATATTTTACAGAATACCTACGGCGTTGAAGCTGGAGATTCGGTTGATTTAACAGCCCGAATTACTGCCAGTGTGGGAGGTGAAGAAGATATGGACCAGGTAGACGTGGTTAATTTTACCGCCACCACCTATCAGCCACTTACTGAAGAACTTTATTTGATTGGAAGCGCCTCACCAAACGGTTGGGATGCTAATAATCCTATTGAAATGACCAGGCAGGGAGATGAAGCCGTATTCGAATACACCGGAAGCCTTAATGAAGGGGAGTTCAAATTCATCACCACTTTAGGTGAATTCCTTCCTTCTTATAACATGGGTGAAGACGAAAACAGCCTTTTCTACCGAACCTCAGATGATGAGCCTGATGATGCTTTTGAAATAACCGAAGCCGGGGTTTATAATATCGAAGCAAACCTCCTTGATGGAACAATTTCTGTTACAACCGTAGACGATCCGCCATTCAGTAAATTATACATTGTGGGAGACGGCACCGAAAGTGGCTGGACCGTTGATGATCCGGCTGAATTTGAACAAAATGAAGAAGATCCTTTCATCTTTGAATATGAAGGAACCCTTAGCCCCGGTGATATGAAGATTTTTGCAGGACCAATGGGCGACTGGTGTGGGCAATGGTACCGACCGCTCGAAGCAGGGCAGGACATCACCAATACCGATGTGGAACAGAATTCCGGTTGTGATGTAGATAATACCTGGAGAATAACCGAAGAAACCGAAGGCCGCTACAAGATTACCGTGAATACCCGCGACGAAAGTGTGGAAATAGAGCAGGTAAATCTCTACATAGTTGGAGATGGCGGTCCTAATGGTTGGGATATCAACAATCCTGAGCCAATGGAAAGAAGTGGAAGTGTTTATACTTATACAGGGCCACTTGGCGAAGAAAATGCAACCGGCGAATTCAAAATAGCCAAATTTAAGGGAGACTGGTGTGATGGTGAATGGATAAATTCAGCTTCAAACGGGCAGTCGATTTCAAACACCGAGTTTATCTATACACAAGGCTGTGACGGTCCCGACAATAAATGGAAGCTTCGGGAAGGCGAAGCCGGAGATTATATCATAACGGTAGATCTTGACGCTGAGACCATCAGTATTGAAGCACAATAGAAAATTGAAAATGATCTATAAAATCAAAAGATTTTCGGGGATGCTGGCGCTGTTTTTAGCAGCGCTGGTTTCCTGCGAAAAAGATGATGATGTTACCGGCCCGGAAAATTCGGGTAATGGAGGCGAACAGCCGGTTACCGAGATTTTTCTTAGTACCGACAAGGCAAGATATGATCCGGGGGAAGAAGTGGAAATTTCAGTTGATGAGTTTCCTTCCAATGCAATGGTGCGATATAAGCACCTGAATGAGGTAGTTGATGAGGAAAATCTTTCTTCGCAAACCTGGACCTGGACGCCCCCTTCCAACGATTTCAGAGGCTATATGCTGGAGGTGTTTTCCGAAGATGAAGATGGGGAAGAAGTGATACTGGGTACTGTAGCTATTGATGTATCTTCAGACTGGGCGCGGTTTCCACGCTACGGTTTTCTTTCAAAATTCGGGGATATTGTCGATGATAAGAAGGAGGGAATTATTTCTAACCTTAACAGGTATCATATCAACGGACTTCAGTTTTACGACTGGCACTATAAACCTCACGCACCTCTGGCCATGGAGAATGGTTCCCCGCAAGAGATGTGGAGGGATATAATTGATAGAGAAATCTATTTTTCTACGGTCGAAGATTATATCAACCTGGCGCATCAGAATAATATGAAAGCGATGTATTACAACCTGGCTTATGGTGCTCTTGACGACTATGAAGACTACGGAATTGGTGAAGATTGGTTCCTTTATAACGACCGGAATCAGGATCGTAAAGACAGGCACGAATTACCTCAACCGCCCTTTATCAGTGACATTTATTTAACCGATCCGTCTAATCCTGATTGGCTGGAGTACCTGAAAGATCAAAACGATCTGGTGTACGAGAACCTGGCTTTTGACGGCTTTCATATTGACCAGCTTGGAAGCAGGGACGATGTTTATGATTATAGCGGAAACCGTGTAGATCTTCCAAATGCCTTTGGAAATTTTATCGATGAGATGAAACAGGACGATGCTGAAAAAAGTATGGTGATGAATGCCGTAGATCAGTATGCACAGGAAAACATTGCCAACGAAGAGGTAGATTTCCTTTATACTGAAGTTTGGAGCGCAAACAGCTACGGAGACCTGACTGAGGTGATTACTGATAATTATGAGTATTCCAATAACGAAAAGCAAACAGTACTCGCAGCTTATATGAACTATGATCTGGCTGAGAATACCGGCCAGTTCAATACTCCGGGAGTGCTGCTTACCGATGCTGTGATTTTTGCATTTGGTGGGGCTCACCTTGAACTTGGGGAGCATATGCTGGGCAAGGAATACTTCCCTAACAGCAACCTCTCTATGAGCCGTGATCTTCAGGACAGGGTGACAAAATATTACGACTTTATGACCGCCTATGAAAACCTGCTTCGTGACGGAGGGGACTTTAATTATCCCGATGTTTCTACAGGTGACGGGAAAGTTAATTTTGGCAGCTGGCCTCCGCAAGCTTCCAATGTAGCTGTGGCCGGAAAACGCATCGGTAACAAACAGGTTATTCACCTGCTAAACTTTTCACAGGCTACCACCATGAACTGGAGAGACAACGAAGGAAATCAGGCCAGTCCTACTCCGATAAACAACTTGTTAGTGAATTTGCAGGAAACAGGCGATATCTCAAAAGTATGGTTTGCCTCTCCCGATTTTGAAGGAGGAGCTTCCATGGAAATCGAATTCAGCCCGCGTAACGGACAGGTTTTGGTGAGATTGCCTTACCTGGAGTATTGGAGTATGATTGTGGTAGAGTACAATTAATATAATAAGCTGAAATTAGCCGGGGCATCTGAATAAACGCGGGTGTCCGGCTTATTCATATTTTCTTTTCCAGGTTGAGAAGAGGAATCAGCTTCAGAATGAAAAAGAATATGAAAAAGATACAATTAATAATTACCCCTGTTTTTTTGTTGTTTTTTGCGCTTGGATTTTCTCAGGAAAACTTCAGTAGCGAGTGCAGTGAAATACTTGAAAAGGAAGGTAATAGAGTGGTTTTTGGATGTGATGCAGGAGCAAAAATCTCACTGGAATTCCTGGATGCCAAAAACATTAAATTTTGGTATGCTCCCAATGGAAAATTTGAAAGAAACAATGAGTCCTTCGCGGTAATCGATGAGAAGTTCGATCCCGGATTTTCCATTAATGTAGATGAATCTAATGCTGCTTTCGAGATCTTCACCGGAGATCTTAGGGTAGTGGTTGAAAAAGCACCCTTTAACGTGAAGATTTTTGATAAATACCAACGGCTGGTGATGGGCGATTTTGCTGAAGAAGCCTATACCACAGAAGGTACCGGAGTTACTGCAAAAAAGATACTGAGAAAAGATGAACAGTTTTTTGGATTGGGTGAAAAAACCGGACCGCTAAATCGCAGGGGGAATTCTTATACCATGTGGAATAGCGACAAACCCTGTTATTCTGATGTGGAAGATCCACTTTATAAAAGCATTCCGTTTTTCCTGAGCACCTATAATTTCGGAATTTTCTTCGATAATACTTATAAAACCCAATTCGATTTCGGGGAATCTTCAGAAGAGCATTTCTCTTTTTCCGCACCTGATGGCCCTTTTATTTACTACTTCCTTTACGGAAAAAACCATAAGGAGGTCATTGGTAGTTATACCAAACTTACCGGCCAGCCTATCATGCCGCCAAACTGGGCGCTGGGATTTTCCCAGAGTCGGGGTATGCTTACCAATGAAAAACTTACCCGCCAAATTGCAAGGGAATACCGGGAGCGGGAAATTCCCAATGACATAATTTACCAGGATATTGGTTGGGTAGACGGACTGCAGAGTTTTGACTGGCGTGAAGACCGCTATGATGATCCTGAAAAAATGCTTACTGATCTTGCCGAAGATGGATTTAAAGTGATTATTTCCCAGGATCCTGTGGTCTCGCAATCTACCGAAGGACAATGGAAAGAAGCCGATGGAAAAGGCTATTTCGCGCTGGATGAACGCACCGGAAAATCTTACGACATGCCCTGGCCATGGGGCGGAAATGCGGGAGTGGTAGATTTCACCAAACCCGAAGTAGCCGACTGGTGGGGAGAACTTCAGCAGAAACCGCTTGATGACGGGGTGAAAGGTTTCTGGACCGATATGGGTGAACCTGCCTGGAGCAATGAAGAAGATACCGATCGCCTGCATATAAAACATCACAAAGGAATGCACAATGAGATCCATAATGTGTACGGACTGGAGTGGGATCGCGTGGTGACCGAGCAATTTGAGAAAAGAAATCCGAACCAGCGCGTGTTCCAGATGACCCGTGCAGCCTATGCCGGGATGCAGCGATATACTTTTGGATGGAGTGGTGACAGCGGCAACGGAAGTGATGTAACAGCCGGCTGGGAAAACCTTGCCAATCAAATTCCGGTTGGATTATCTGCAGGACTTGGGCTTATCCCGTTTTGGGCCACCGATATTTCAGGATATTGTGGAGATATTGAGGATTACGGAGAGTTCTCTGAACTTTATGTTCGCTGGCTTCAGTTTGGAATTTTTAATCCTTTAAGCCGTGCCCATCACGAAGGTAACAACGCTGTGGAACCCTGGCTTTTCGGCGAGGAAGCTGAAAAAATTTCAAAAGCCGCCATTGAACTTAAATACCAATTGCACCCTTATCTTTATACATATTCCCGGGAAGCCTATGATACCGGCCTGCCTATTATGAGACCCCTTTTTCTGGAGTATCCTACCGATGAGAAGACCTATGAAATAGACGAACAATTCATGTTTGGCGAAGAATTTTTAGTGGCGCCGGTAGTAGAAGAGGGCATCACTTTTACTCAGATTTATTTACCCAAAGGAGAGTGGATAGATTATAACGATCCGCAGCAGAAATTTTCCGGAGAGCAGTTTATAGATTATGATACTCCACTGGACAGGATTCCTCTTTTTGTAAAAGCAGGAGCCATAATTCCGAAAATGCCTGTGATGCCTTATATAGGCGCTATGGATAACGCCCCGATGATCCTGGAAATATTTCCTTCCAATAAAGCTTCGGAATTCACCATTTATGAAGACGACGGAACAACCAATGGCTATAAAAACGACGAATTTTCTAAAACGAAAATAGAGGCTGTGCCGGGCGCTTCAGCGATTTCAGTTAAGATCAATACGCCTGAAACTTCAGGATATGAAACTGAAGAAAGAAATTTCTGGCTGGAAGTTCATTTAGAAGAGGAGCCGGGAAAAATTCAGCTTAATGGAAAAGAACTCAGTAGTAAAGCACTTTCAGAATTAAAGGAAAATTGGAATTCTGATTTTAATGAGGAAGGTCATAGCTTTGATAAGGAAAACAATATACTTTACCTCAAATTTCCCGACACCAAAAAAGAACAGCTAATTGAAATTGAAAAATAATCCCCAAAACAAATAAAATGAAAAGATTTTTGATAATATCAAGCCTTTGGCTGGTAGCGGTTACCACCACCCTGGCACAAGACCTGCAGTCACCGGACGGCAACCTTGAAATGAATTTTAGCCTGCAGGAAGATGGTACCCCTGTTTACAGTCTAAATTATAAAGGACAGGAAGTTATAAAAACAAGTAAGTTGGGATTGGAACTAAAGAATGACGAGCATTCTCTTCTAGCCGGTTTCAGCATTGAAGATACCGCAACTTCTCATTTTGATGGAACCTGGGAGCCGGTTTGGGGAGAAGAAAAGGAAATTAGAAACCATTATAATGAGCTTGAAGTAAAACTCAAACAAGCTGAAACCAACAGAGAAATGGTATTGCGTTTTCGATTGTTCGATACGGGACTTGGCTTTCGTTATGAATTTCCGCAGCAAAACGAGCTGGGGCACTTCGTGATCAAAGAAGAGAGAACTCAGTTTGCTATGGCGGGAGACCATACGGCTTTCTGGATTCCGGGAGATTACGATACCCAGGAATACGATTACATAGAATCAAAACTTTCGGAGATACGCGGACAAATGGAAAAGGCCATTACGGGCAATCTTTCACAAACATCTTTCTCCAACACCGGGGTGCAAACCTCTTTAATGATGAAATCTGATAACGGAATTTACATCAATCTCCACGAGGCCGCACTTATCGATTATGCCGCTATGCATCTTAATTTGGACGACGAGAAGATGATCTTTGAATCCTGGTTAACTCCAGATGTGAATGGAGATAAAGGATACCTGGTTTCCCCAACTCAATCTCCATGGCGTACTGTGATGGTGAGCGATGATGCCAAAGATATTCTGAGATCAAGAATCACCTATAACCTGAACGAGCCTCTTGCCATAGAAGATCCTTCCTGGATCAAACCTATGAAGTATATCGGGGTTTGGTGGGAGATGATCACCGGGAAGAGTTCATGGAACTATACCGATGAATTTACCGCGGTAAAACTCGGCGAAACCGATTTTGATGCTGCAGAACCCAACGGGCGCCATGGAGCTAATAACGAAAATGTAAAAATGCATATCGATTTTGCTGCTGAACACGGTTTTGATGGGGTTCTTGTGGAAGGCTGGAATATAGGTTGGGAGGATTGGTTTGGACATTCGAAAGATTATGTTTTTGACTTTGTAACTCCTTATCCTGATTTTGATGTTGAAGAAATAAGAGATTACGCCAAAAGCAAGGGTGTGGAAATGATCATGCACCACGAGACATCTTCTTCGGTGAGGAATTATGAACGTCACCTGGATACTGCTTATGCTTTTATGAATAAACATGGTTACAACGCGGTAAAGAGTGGATATGTGGGAGATATTTTACCCAGGGGAGAAAATCATTATTCTCAATGGTTGGTAAACCATTATCAGTATGCCCTGGAAAAAGCGGCAGATTATAAAATAATGATAAATGCTCATGAGGCTGTGCGCCCCACCGGTATTGCGAGAACTTATCCGAACCTTATCGCTAACGAATCTGCGCGTGGAACCGAATACCAGGCTTTTGGAGGTTCTAAACCTAACCACGTGACCGTTCTGCCATTTACCCGTTTAATAGGAGGGCCAATGGATTACACCCCGGGTATCTTTGAAATGGACATCAGTAAATTAAATCCTGATAACGACTCCCACGTGAATAGTACCATTGCCAATCAGCTGGCTTTGTATGTAACTATGTATTCTCCGCTGCAAATGGCAGCCGATCTCCCTGAGCATTACGAGCAATTCCCCGATGCTTTTCAGTTCATCAAAGATGTGGCTTTAGACTGGGATGAAAGTATCTACCTGGAGGCTGAACCTGGTTATTACCTCACAATCGCCCGAAAGGAAAAAGGAGAGAATAACTGGTTTGTTGGAAACGTAAACGGAAATGAAGAACGCATTTCCAATATTTCGTTTGACTTCCTGGACAAAGACAAAGATTATATCGCCACTATATATTCTGATGGAAAGGATGCACACTACAAAGACCATCCTCAGTCTTATGAGATCAGAGAAGTACGCGTAAATCACAGGTCTAAACTTTCTCAGGTTTCTGTGCCTGGTGGAGGTTATGCTATCAGCATTATGGAAGTTGATAAGGATAAAGCAAAACAGGTAAAGAAATTGTAGGTTTCTATCTGAAAAAATAATGCGGCCAAAACCCTCATCCTAGCCGGTGGGGGTTTTGGGTTTTGAGAAATCAATTCTTAATCTTAGAGTTTCTTTTCTATAATTTCTCTTAGAAATTTTATAGATTTATAGGGTGTTAATCAAAGGACCCGCCCAAAGCCCTACCTTCGGCGGGATTTTTTATTTCGTATTATGACCAGTCTCAAACGCTTTTTTCTATTATTCGTTCTTCTCGGAAATTTTCTTGCAGCCGCACAAAATGAAGAAAAGATCAAAGTTTTAAACTATACCACTTCCCATTTAACCAATACTTCAGATGCGTATTCTTCTTATTTCGATGTTTTTCTGAAGCACAATCCGCAATTTGAACTTATAGACGCCACGGAGTATACCGATTTTTAGCCTGTGCTACTTTCGCTTTCAGTTTAAACTGAAAGAAAAGACTTAGCTGAATAAAAATTCACTAATTTGAAGGTTCATTAAAGAAGCCGTAAACAATGCAAAAACTACTTCAGGTAAAAGTTGCCTTGCAGATACAGAAATCTGCCGCCGAGGTTTTTGAAGCCATCGTAAATCCGGAGAAAATGAAGAATTATTTTATTTCGGAGAGTACGGGGCCAATGGAAGAAGGAAAGGTACTGGTGTGGAAGTTTCCGGAGTTTGAAGAGGAAGCCCCGGTAAGAATAGATAAGATCGAAAAGGATAAGTATATCTCCTTTTATTGGGATATTGATGAAGAAGAACTGCTCACCGAAATCGAACTGCGTCCCGCCGGGAATAATTCAACGGTCGTGCATATCACTGAAAAAAGCCGGCAGAACGATGAAATGGGCATACAGTGGCTACAAAATAATACCGAGGGCTGGTCAAATTTTCTCGTTTGCCTAAAGGCTTATCTCGAGTACGGCATAAACCTGAGAGAAGGTGCTTTTGATTTTCTGCGGAAATAATATCGATTAAACTTAAACCTCCAAAATAATTATCTTAGCAGGTAAACAAGCAATCTTAATGTCTGCCTCCCATTTTGTAGAAAAAACATTTAAAAAACTCATTCCGGCACCATTTACCCTGGCAGTCTTACTTAGCCTGCTCACTTTAGCTATCGCTTTTGTGTTTACAGGAGACCGCAGTGGAGATTCGGCTGTGCAGATCCTGGAATTTTGGCAATCCGGAATGTGGGACCCGGCTCTGCTGGTCTTTATGGTGCAGATGATGCTTATTCTTGTGCTGGGTCACGTTTTGGTGCTCAGCAAACCTGTTGCCTGGTTAACGAGTCAACTTACCAAAATAGTCACCAATAACGCCAGCGCCGTGATTATTGTTTCGGTTTCCACCATGCTGGTGGCTTTTTTTAACTGGGGCCTGGGGCTGATCTTCGGTGCGATTATGGCCAGGAAAGTTGCTGAAGCTTCACAGGAACGAGGATTTAAGATCAACTATCCACTAGTAGGTGCTGCGGGTTACGTAGGCCTGATGGTGTGGCACGGGGGCATTAGCGGAAGCGCGCCTTTAAAAGCTGCCGAAAGCGGGCATCTGGCAAGCCTGTTCCCGGGCGGTGATCCGGCGCTACTCGCACAATTACCTGATAGTATCCCTGCCGATACTACTATTTTTGCAAGCTGGAACCTGATTATTTTCGGGGTTCTGCTTGTGCTTATTCCGCTGGTGCTGTATTTGGTTTCCAGAGCTTCAGGGACTGTCCCAGTAAAATTAGAATCACAGGAGAAAGTAAGTTTTAAGCTTGCAGTAACGGGTGCAGAAAAACTGGATCATTCCAAATGGCTTAAATTTATTTTTGGTTTATTGTTGTTAAGCGCATTCTTCGCTAGTTATTCTGAACAACTTCTTGCCGGAAATCTAACGCCTAATATGCTGAACTTTTTGATGCTTTGTCTATGTATTCTGATGCACGATTCTTTTGCTTCTTTTCTAAAAGCTTTGGAAAAAGCCATAGGTGGGGCGGCGGCTATTCTGATACAATTTCCTTTGTACTTTGGGATTATGGGGATTATGCGGGAAACCGGATTGGTTGCAGATATCGCTAACTTTTTTGTAAGTTTCGCAACAGATGTTAGTCTGCCGGTGTACAGCTTTTTTAGTGCTGGCCTGGTGAATATCTTCGTGCCCAGCGGTGGCGGGCAGTGGGCTGTTCAGGGCCCGGTGGTTCTGGAGAGTGCCTTAAAGCTGGGAGTGCCACTCAATAAAGCGGTGATGGCCCTAGCCTATGGCGACCAGATAACCAATATGCTCCAGCCGTTCTGGGCTTTACCACTGCTGGCCATCACTAACCTGAAAGCCAGAGATATTTTACCTTATACCTTAATACTTATGCTGGTGGGAATTCTGGTTTATGTTGGTGGTTTGCTGCTGATCTAAATATTTTCCAGGTTCCAAACGACGAACAAAGTACGCTAGTCAAAATGATAATCCTTATCTTAGAGGTGCAACAAAATTTCTAAAAATGGCTGAAGCACCTAAAAACAAACCTATTAAAAGACATAAAGCGATCCAACCTCTAAGCCGGGAACACCATCAGGGACTTTTGCTGTGCTGGAAGATAGGTAAGGGTTTTGAAAAGGATATTGCCCCGGAGCGGATGAAAACTTATTTGGAGTGGTTTTGGGAAAATCACCTGAAACTTCATTTTGAAATTGAGGAAAAATATGTTTTTCCGGTGTTGGGTGAAGATCATAAGCTGGTAAAACAGGCCTTGGAAGAACACGAGCATCTAAAATATTTATTTCAGGCTAAAGAAGATCTAGCCGAAAACCTTAAAATGATAAGAAGGGATCTGGAAGCCCATATCAGGTTTGAGGAGCGCGTTTTATTTAATGAAATTCAGCAAAAAGCTTCCGAAGAAGATTTTCAAAAACTTCTGGAGCATCATGATCAGGAAATTTCCTGTGGACTTTGGCACGACGAATTCTGGATATAAGCGCCAATCTGCATAAATGTTCCTGTAACAAATGTTACTTGCGGGTGCTGTAAGGTTTTTCTATTTCTTCAGAAAAATCAATAGAACACTTATAATTTTCACTTTAAAACCCTTTGAAAGGCTTGATTTCAAAGGGTTTTAATTCATGTGGTTGATTTCTCCTTTAGACGCTTATAGTAAAATTTTTCAAAATATTGCTTGTTTGCTTAGGTAACAAGGGTTACAGGCTTAGCCTATCCTGCGGCTTATTTTTGCCAACAAATTAAGTAACCCATGAAACAATATATATATCTTTTTATATTAACAATACTATCTGGAAGTTATCTCTTTGCTCAGGAAACCACAGCTCTCTCTAAGGAGGAGGTTTTGGCCCGGGTACTGGAGAACAACCGAAGCTTAAAAATATCTGAACAGGAGTTTTTCCAGTCCAGAGCAGACTACCGCCAAACCAATGCGGTGTTCTTGCCAAATATTAAGGCGTCGCATACCGGTTTTACTACAACCAATCCGTTGATGGCTTTTGGCTCAAAGCTCAATCAGGAAATACTTACCCAAAACGATTTTAACCCGATGTTGCTTAATGACCCGGATCGGGTTAACAACTTTGCCACAAAAATCGAGGTACAACAACCTCTTGTTAATGTTGACGGCTTCTTGCAACGCCAGGCTGCTAAATCCAAGATGCAGGCCACCGAACTCCAGGGAGATCGTACCCGGGATTATGTGCTGCTGGAAGTAGAAAAGGCTTATATGGAGCTTCAGCTAGCTCATAGAGCAGTTGCGGTTTTGGAGAAAGCTCAGGAGGCAGCTTTGGAGAATAAAAAACTGGCAGATAACAGTTTTAAGCAAGGCTACTTACAACGTGCCGATGTACTTGCTGTTGATGTTCGCGTGAGCGAAGTAAACAACCAATTGCAAATGGCAAGAAGTAACGTGCAAAATGCATCAGATTATCTCTCATTTTTGATGAATGAAGAAAGCGGAAAAACCTGGATGCCATCAGACCAGCTGCAGGCTGAAAGTCTTTATTCCGCAGAGAGCCTTCAACTTTCTAATAATCGTGCCGATATCCAGGCTATGGAATTCGCGACAGATGCCTATGAAAAAATGAATAAGGCCGATAAGATGGCATTTTTACCCAGGCTTAATGCCTTCGGAAGCTATGAGCTTTATGACGAGGATATATTCCAGGGTGCAGCTAACGGATATATGGTAGGTGCTGAACTAAGCTGGGACCTGTTCCAGGGAAGCAAACGCTTCGGAAAAGCCCAAAAAAGCAAAGCAGAATTTGAACAGTCTAAACTGGAGCTCGATCAATATAAGGCGAAGAGCCAAATGGAGATCAACCGGGCCAAACGCAATGTGGAAGATCTTTATGATAAAATGAAACGCAGTGAACTTGCTGTAGACCAATCGGAGGAAGCTTTCCGCATAAGAACTAACAGGTTTGAACAGGGACTTGAAAAAACCACAGATCTCCTGCAAACCGAAACCCAATTTCAGCAAAAACAACTGGAATATTACCAGACGATCTTCGAATATAATTTCGCAAAATCCTACCTGGAATTTTTAACAAAAGCAGAATAATCACTAATTAAATATAATCTCTCATCGAGAGAAGAAATCACTATAAAAATGAAAACAAGAATTTTACTCACTTTAGTTCTGGCAACAACATTATTTATTAGCTGCGGCGATAATGAGAAAGAAGCTGTAAAAGAAGTTGCTGCAATCCAGGTAACTACAAGTACCCCTGTTTCGGCTTCAGGAGGAAAACTTAGTGTAAGCGGTACTGTGGAAGCAGAGAACAATGCTACGCTAAGTACCCGAATGATGGGATACATCAATAAAGTAAACGTAAATACCGGAGATAAGGTTAATAAAGGTCAGGTTTTGGTGTCGATTAACAATGCTGATCTTCAGGCGAAAAGAGCCCAGGTAAATGCCGGTATAAATGAGGCTACTGTAGCTTTCCAAAATGCTAAAAAAGACTATGAACGATATCAGGCTTTATTTGCCGAGAACAGTGCTTCCCAGAAAGAAGTAGACGATATCACAGCTAATTATGAAATGGCTAAGGCAAGATTGGAATCGGCTAAAGCGATGAAGAACGAGATCGATGCCCAGTTTGCCTATGCAAATATAAGAGCGCCTTTTAGCGGGGTGGTTACCAATAAATTCGTTGAAAATGGAGATATGGCCAATCCCGGAATGCCTTTGATCGCTATTGAAGCTCCCGGAGATTTTGAGATTCGTGCAAGTGTACCGGAATCTTCCATTGGAGCAATAAACTCAGGGGAAGAAGTTGAAGTGCTGATCAAGTCTCTTGACCAGCCTTTAAAAGGAAAAGTTATTGAAGTAAGCAGCTCTTCCAGTAACACCGGTGGTCAATTCCCGGTAAAGATCGCTTTAGAAAAAACTGATCTTCCGGTAAGATCAGGAATGTATGCTACGGTTCAATTTCCTGTTGAAGCAGATGAAAACACTCAGGGGCCGGTTACTGTGTCTACGGACGCCATTATCACTCAGGGGGACCTTCACGGAGTTTATACCGTAAGCCAACAGAACACGGCGATGCTTCGCTGGTTGCGATTAGGTCGTACCTACGGTGACCAGGTGGAAGTGCTTTCAGGGCTTTCAGCAGACGAGCCCTATATTATTTCTGCTGAAGGAAAGTTGTACAACGGTGCAAAGGTGAAAATGTAATTCAACCTGAAGTAATTAATCTGATACTATAAAGAATGTTCTCTAAGGGAGAACTGAAAAAATATAAAAATGAAAGAAGGTTTAGCAGGAAAAATAGCCAGGGGGTTTATAGACTCCAAACTCACCATACTACTGATGGTTGTTTTTATGGTGATTGGCGTTTACAGCTCATTTTTGATACCTAGAGAAGAAGAACCCCAGATTGACGTGCCTATGGCCGATATCTTTGTAGGCTATCCCGGGGCAAGCCCTACCGAGATGGAATCTCGGGTTATAAAACCCATAGAGAAAATAGTTTCCAACATAAAAGGAGTAGAGTATGTGTATTCAACTTCTATGCAGGAACAAGGGATGGTGATCGTGCAATTTTATGTAGGAGAAGATATAGAGCGCTCTTACGTAAAACTCTATAATGAGATCATGAAACATATGGACCAGATTCCCGAAGGGGTTACCCCCCCTTTGGTGAAAACAAGGTCTATAGACGATGTGCCTATGCTGGGTTTAACATTGTGGAGTGAAAACTACGACGATTACCAGCTGCGACAAATTGCCAATGAAGTAAATCACGAGATAAGCAAAGTGACCGATGTTGCTGCTACCCATAGAATGGGAGGCAGGAACCGGGAGATTCGCGTGGTAATGGATAAAAATAAAATGGCTTCGGCAGGAGTTGATCTTTTAGGGGTTAGCGAAAAAATAAAAGCCAATAATACCCAGATGAGTTCCGGGAGTTTTACCCGAAATGATACTGAATTCCTTGTAAATACGGGAAGTTTTCTTCAAACCACCGATGATGTTGAGAATTTAATTGTAGGCATCAATCAAAATCAGCCTGTGTATTTAAAGCAGGTAGCTCAGGTACTGGATGGCCCTGAATTGCCTACAGAATACGTTAATTTTGGGTTTGGACAGGCTAATACGGCGATAGCTTCAGATTATCCATCGGAATATCCTGCGGTAACTATTTCTGTAGCGAAAAGAAAAGGTGCTGATGCGATGAAGATCGCCGATTTGGTTTTGGAAAAGGTGGAACATTTAAAGACCACCATGATTCCTTCTGATGTGCACGTGGAGGTAACCCGTAATTACGGAGAAACTGCTTCGCAAAAAGTTTCAGAATTATTATTGCACCTAATAGGGGCTATAATCGCGGTAACTATCGTAGTTATGCTGGCAATGGGCTGGCGTGGTGGTTTGGTGGTTTTCCTTTCGGTGCCGGTAACTTTTGCGCTTACTCTGCTGAGTTACTACCTTCTGGATTATACCCTGAACAGGATCACTCTTTTTGCCCTGGTTTTTGTAACCGGTATTGTGGTTGATGACTCGATTATTATTGCTGAAAATATGCACCGCCACTTCAAGATGCGAAGGCTTCCATTTAAACAGGCCGCACTTTATGCGATTAACGAGGTAGGTAACCCGACAATCCTGGCGACCTTTACGGTTATCGCCTCAGTATTGCCAATGGCTTTTGTAAGCGGACTGATGGGGCCTTATATGAGTCCGATGCCGATCGGTGCTTCTATCGCGATGATACTTTCACTTTTTGTAGCGCTAACTATTACGCCATATCTGGGATATTTATTCCTACGGGAAAAAGGAGATAAAAATGGTTCAGCTCAATCAGAAGGACAGAGATTGGAAGATTCAAGAATTTATAAACTCTATCGAAGATTAGAGCAACCGCTTTTAGATAGTCCGGTTAAGCGGTGGTCGGCTCTTGCGATTACTTCTGTATTGCTTATTGGATCTGTATTGATGTTCTTTACGGAGACTGTATTAGTGAAAATGTTACCCTTCGATAACAAGAATGAATTTCAGGTAGTAATTGATATGCCTGAGGGAACTACCCTGGAGCGCACGGCTGTTGTGACCAAAGAAATAGGTCAATATCTTGCCGATCGCCCGGAAGTAGTGAATTATCAATCTTATGTGGGAACTTCGGCTCCAATAACCTTCAACGGACTGGTGCGTCATTATGATATGCGTGGAGCTTCAAATACCGCCGATATTCAAGTGAATATTACGGATAGAGGTGAACGTAGTGCCCAAAGTCACGATATCGCGAAATTAGTGCGGCCGGATATTCAGAAGATAGCTTCAAAATATGGTGCCAACGTGAAAATTGTTGAGGTTCCGCCGGGACCACCGGTGCTTTCAACTATTGTTGCTGAAATCTATGGCCCCGATTATGAAGAGCAAATTGAAGTAGCCGATGAGGTTAAAAATATATTGAATAGCACCACCGATGTTGTGGATGTAGACTGGATGGTAGAAGCCGATCAAACCGAATTTGTTTACGAAATTGATCGGGAGAAGGCTATGCGCTACGGAGTAGCTCCGCAACAGATTGTTTATACATTAAGATCGGCCTTAGGTGATAAAGCGGTAACGCATTTGTACGATGAAGATGCCACTGAAAGAGTAGGAATACAACTTGCCCTTGCTGAACAGGAAAAAGCGAGTCCGGAGGCCATAGCGCAACTGGAGATTGTATCTGCGCAGGGAAATATGGTGTCTATTGGAGATCTTGTAAATATTAAAGAGAGCACCCTGGATAAAAGTATTTACCGCAAAAACCAGAAACGCGTGGTTTATGTGCTTGGAGATATGGCAGGAACCCTGGAAAGTCCTGTTTACGCCATTCTTGGTATGGAAGAAAAATTAAAAGAAATTCCATTGCCGGCCGGTTATACTATGAATGAATTGTATTTAGAACAACCTCAAAAAGAAGATGATTATACGGTAAAATGGGATGGCGAGTGGCAGATCACCCTGGAAGTTTTCCGTGACCTGGGAATTGCATTCCTTGGAGTTATCATCATCATTTATATGCTGATAGTTGGCTGGTTCCAGGACTTCAAAACCCCGATTGTGATGATGGTGGCGATTCCGCTCTCTATGGTGGGAATTGTACTGGGTCACTGGATCATGGGAGCTTTCTTTACTGCAACTTCCTTTATCGGGATGATCGCTCTCGCCGGAATTATGGTGCGAAACTCCGTTTTGCTCATAGATTTTGTTAACCTCAGATTGGAAGATGGAATTCCTCTTAAGCAGGCCATCATCGAGGCAGGGGCAGTGAGAACTACGCCAATTCTGTTAACTGCAGGAACGGTAGTAATTGGTGCCTTTGTGATTCTTTTTGACCCGATTTTTCAGGGTCTGGCAATCTCTCTAATGGGAGGAACCATTGGTTCTACATTCCTCACGCTGCTGGTAGTTCCAGTTGTGTACTATCTGCTTGTAAGAAAGAATTATCCTGAGGAAAAACAAACGGCCAGAAGAGTTAAGATTGAGGAGGATGAAAAGAAGGAAATTGAAGGGTAAATGTCGTAAATTTAACAGGAAGATAAGCCGCAATGTTTTTAAATACTGATATAAAAATAAAACGATGAAATTATTAATGGTAACTACAGTAGCCGAATATCAGAAAGGGGTACTGAAACTTTTTAAAGAGGCAGGTATTGAGGCCTTCAGTACTTCTGAGATAGACGGTTATAAAAGTAACGATTCCCTCATAGCAACCCAAAGCTGGTTTCCCAGTGAAAAGGGAGGGAGTGAATCACTATTGTATTTCTCTTTTACTAAAAATAAAAAGATAGACGAGTTTTTTAAGCTGGTAGAAGAATATAATAAACACCTGGAGACCGATAATCCTATAAGGGTTGTTGTGGTGCCGGTTGAAAGAGCAATTTAGGAGGGATCCTGAATTTTGCAAGGAGGAGAATATGACAGGAGTTAGTTTTAACTTCCAATTAATCTTTTCTCATATTAATTAGGTTTTTTAGGTTAGAAACCGCCTCCAGGAATGGAGGCGGTTTTGTTTTAATCAATTTTTCAAAAGATTTTAAGGGTTCATTTTCCTGATCAATAATTTTAACATTTTCTATAGTCTATTTTTTAAGTTTTCAATTATCTTTGTTAACCAAATGGTTAAACTGTATAGTTGAAAAATGAAAGCTAAACACGAAAATACTGAATCAGAGATATTGGAGGCTGCAAAAACTGTTTTTCAGCAGAAGGGTATGGCAGGGAGCAGGATGCAGGAAATCGCTGATAAAGCCGGGATTAATAAAGCGATGTTGCATTATTATTTCCGCAGCAAGCAGATGCTTTTTGAAGCCGTATTTAAAAACGCGTTTAAGTTGTTGGCTCCGCAATTAAAGAAGGTCCTTGACGAGGATGCCGATCTTTTTGACAAGATCAGGGGTTTTACCAATAGCTATATATCTTTTGTGATAAAGCACCCTTACCTGCCTAATTTTATTATTCAGGAACTGAATAAAACCCCCGATTTTATTGAACGTCTGAGGGCTGATAAAGATTTTCCGAATATTGAAAAATTCAAGCTACAGGTTGAAGACAATGTAAACCGGGGTGTAATTAAACCTATTAGTGGGGAACAACTGTTTATCAATATTATGTCGTTGAATATCCTGCCTTTTATTGCGGCGCCTTTGTTTAAAGGTTTTCTGGATGCTAACGATAAAGAATACCGTGTTTTAATGGATCAAAGAAAAACAGAAGTTGCCGAATTTATTATCAATTCAATAAGACTTTAGAAATGAGATTTTTAAGTGTAATTATTATTTTTTTGTTGACCTTTTCGATGGAAGCCCAACAGGTTCTTAGCCTGGAGGAAAGTTATGAGTTGGCAGAAAAAAACTATCCTCTGGCCAGACAAGGAGAGCTGTTGGGTAATAAAACCGAAGCTGAAGTTTCGGAGATTCAGAAAGATAAACTGCCTAGAATAGACCTGAATGCCCAGGCTCATTATCAATCTGAGGTGATTTCTTTTCCCTTCCAGCTTCCTAATACCACAATGGAAACACCAAATAATGATGTGCCTTTTGTGGGGAATATTGGATTGATCTATTTGTTTACTGCAGTTTACCTTCTTGTAATCCTGGGAATGGGACTTTTCATCTCTAATTATACCGATACGCAGCAACAAGCTATGTTTATTGCCTGGTTTTTTATGGTGGTATTTATCCTGATGAGTGGATTATTTACACCTATTGAAAGCATGCCAGACTGGGCTCAGAAGCTTACCCTGCTTAACCCTATACGGTATTTTGTAGAAGTGATTAGAATGGTAATGCTTAAGGGATCGGGGTTAGGAGATATTTTATGGCAGTTTGGAGTGATGAGCTTTTTTGCTGTCGTCCTGAACGCCCTGGCTGTATGGAGTTATCGTAAAACACAATAGGAATAGTTCCCGGGATTAATTAAGAACATTATGAAAAAGTTATTTTATTATATCGCCCTTGGGTTTTTTCTGGTCTTTACCCTGGTTACCCTATACTTAAGCAGTAGTATAATCTTCGATTGGTTTGAGTTAAGAGAGGCTCAAGGTGACTATGTGCTGTTTGTAGTGTGGGTGAACTTTATCGCTGCCTTGATTTATCTCGTTGCACTTTTTGGCTTTTTCAAGTATAAAAAGTGGACCTGGAAAGTTTTGGGAGTGGCTGCACTCATGATTTTTGCAGCCTTTATAGGTTTGCTTTTTCATATAGATTCTGGTGGTGCATATGAACTGGAAACCATTCGGGCACTGGTTTTGAGGTTTATTATTACTACCGGATTTGCAATTCTTGCATATTTTAAAATAAAAAAATGGAAAAACATAGAAAACTAATGTTCGGCATAATTGCCAGCTGTATCCTGTTATTTTCGACGGGGGTATTTAGTCAGGAAACTTCTTCTCTTTCAGTAGAGGTAAAAAACCTGAGAAATTCTGAAGGAAAAGTCTTATTTGCGATCTATAATGAAGATGGGACCTTTCGAATTTAATGGAAAAGGCATTTCAGCTAAGCCTAACCAAAAACTAATCCCTGGACAAGGTTCTAGTTTTTCCCGAAACAAGGATTTCATTCATATTCTTTCTGTCTTCAGAAAACTGCAGGCGTACCCCAGATTTATTTCTGATCGTGAACTCGTGTTCACCTAAAGGTATCAGCTCAAACTGCATGCCTGCTCTTTCGTAGATTAACCTGCTTTTTTTAAAAAGAATTTTATTGCCTCCGTAGGAGCCAGCATAAGAGTTTAGTTGTTCAGTATTCAGTATAATGGGGTCTTTTTTTGCTTTCACAGTTTTAAGATACCATTGATAGATAGCTTTCTTTTTGTCATCTACGGTTTTCCTGGAGAGGTTTTCAAGAGCCTTGAGATGCGTAAAGGTTAGAGATTCTTCTTCAGGAACCTGGATGTGCGGAATAATTCCTGTACCTTCCCAATTGGTGTTCGTTATGGGGCTGTAGGCTCTGCCGCTGGGTATAAAAATAATGAAGCTGTCATTGATGTTTTGAGTGCTGCCGGGATTTGCTGCCCCAGCTGTAGTTTCGCCAATTAGCCTTCCACGCTCCAAATTCTTGATATTAAATGCGAATTCTTCGGCTGCAGAAAAACTTCGTTTACTGGTTAATACGTATACATCGGCATTTGGATTACGTTTTCCGGGAACATGAGGCAAGGTCCAGGTTTGCATATGCTTATTGGTTGGACGATTGTAAAAATTATTGAGATGCACCGGTTCTGCTTCAAAAAGGTATGACTGGATAAGCTGGATCATCTCAGGGCTTCCACCACGGTTATTTCTAAGGTCGAAAATGATAGCATCGGTATTGGCCAGGAAATTCATGGCGGCAATGGCAGTTTCTGCTGCGTATTCAGGACTAATAAAAAGCCGCAGGTCAAGATAGCCAATATTTCCATCCAGTATTTTTACCTCATTAAAACCAAAATTTTCTCGTTTAAGGCTCTCTATAGTACCCGCGGCCAAATCTGTTTTTATTTTTTTATTTTTCTCTTCAGCAATACTTTCGGGATCAAATTTCACCTTAATATGAAGATCGTTGGTGATTGACCTGAGATCCTCAGTAAGCGTCCGGGCAAATTCTTCCGGAAGCTTCGTGGAGCTATAGATACCTTGCTTTTCGTTTTCTTTTAGCAGCGCCATAGCCTCTTTGGCTACTTCTGGAAATACGTAGGTGGAGTCCATGAATTTTTCAATTGTTTCTATAACTGCTTTTTTTTCTTCGGAAGTAATCCTTTCTTGAGAAAAACCCGGAAGACTGGAAATCATGAGTGCGAGGATGATTATAAATTTTGAATTTTTCATAGAATAAATTTTAATGATCATTAATTACTCAAATATACTATGGTAGTATCCTGACCCCAATCCAATTTGGATGAACCGGGATATGGGGCAAATGAATCGGGAAAAAAAGCGATGAAACAGGATTAAGCTATACTGCCAGTTATCCTTTTCCCTTAAAATTTTAAATTAACTCAATCCCTTGGTTTCTTGTTTAACCTATCAAGAAACGCTGCACTGTAATGGTGGCCTGGAAATGCGGCGAAATCCATTTCCAACATCGCTTTTGCCCTTTCCTGGAAATCAGTATTAACATAATAACGAGCGAGTAGATACAGCTCAAAAGCTTAGTATAAGTTCCTGTTCTGAAGACCAGGCGGGAGAATCTTTCTGCAAGGTTCCAGCTGTCTGGCTTCCAAAAAAAAAGAGAATCCCGGGCAGATGCCCGGGATCTCCCGTGATGCAGGGTATCGAAAACGGCTATTTTCCACCTGCTCTGTTAAGTTCTTCTAAACTGTTTTGGCGAACTTTTTTGTTTGAATTCGATTTTCTGAAAGTATATCTGAGATTGAGACTTACGGAACGTTCATCAAAGTACTGATCTATTTTAATTGTATTGTCAAGAAAATCAGCATTGACATCCATTTCCATTCCTTTAAAGATATCGGTTGCATTTAGAGTTACCTCCAGTTTATCATTGAAAAATGACTTTTTAAGACCGGCATCGAGCCACCATTGGCTGGCAATATTGTATACTCCGTATGCCATAGGACCTCTGTACGTGCCGTTCAGTTCGAATTTTATGTTCAGGGGAAGATTGATCTGGTGATTCGACTGAACAAGATAAAAGAGGTTATCATTTTCTACGGATTGTTCATCTATAGTAAGATCATATTTCTGCTGATTTAAGACCATGGTGTTATTCATCTTCCAGAAGGAAGCTAATTCCACAGGAGCTACTAAAGTAGCACTGTAATTCGTAAAATTGTCCAGGTTCCGTGTGGTAAAAGCTGTTTTACCGGTCTGTGAATCAGACGCAGGTACTTCAATAAAGTAATCATTTGTACTTTCATAGGCCAGCAAAAGATTGAACTTTTTGAAGAAAGTCTGGGTCAACTTATAGGAATCGGTTATCTGGGCCCGCAGCTCGGGATTTCCATCAACATAAGTATATGGATCCAGATAGAATATAAAAGGATTGAAATTGCTGTAATTCGGTCTTGATATCCTTCTGCTATAGGCATAATTCAACTGGTAATTTTTACTTACCTTCTGCTCAAGCATGGCATTGGGAAAGAACTCCAGGTATTCCCTCTCATTACTTTCGTTCATTTTAAAGGATCTTCCCTCTCCATAAGTCTGTTCAGCTCTAAGCCCGGCCTGGAAATTCCAGGTGTCATTGAACCTGTTGCTATAACTTGCATACGCCGCATAGATCTCCTCTTCATATCTGAAACGGTCGCTCATGGAGGGATCTAACTGGCGATCGTTATTTTCAGTTACGAAATAATTTAGTTCACTGTCAGATATTACCTTACTGGCCTTTACTCCCAGTTCAAGATTAGAACTGGTTGACAGTGGTGTCATGAAATCTATTTTTGCAGCGTAAATGCTGTAGTCTGATAGGCTGTTATTGTCGAGGAGTTCCAGTACTTTAGAATCATCAGTGTGGTAGGTATAAGTATTTGTGAAACTGGCATTAACTTCGTTTTTGAGTCTCACATAATCCACATCGGCCGATATGGAGGTTCCTGTAGTATCCAGTTTTCCCGTATAGTGAACATTGAACTGCCCGTTTGAAAAACTGTCATTCCTGTTGTTAAGGGCATCTACGCTAACGAAAGGACCATTTACAGGGTGCCGCAAAGTACTGAAGGTATTCCAGTCATCTTGTCTGTCCTTGTAAATAAGATTGGCCATTATTCCAATGCTGTGATTGTCATTAAAATCGTAATCTGTTCCAATTCGAAGAGATGGAACAAATTGTTCGCTTTCCTGAAGTCCTGATTGTTCGTATATGGAAAAATCCTGGTTACCGGGAAATGTTCTGATCACCTTCTGTGGCCTGTAATCTCCCCGTTCAGACAGATCTAGATTGAAGAAAGAATTCCAGTTTCCTTTGTTATAGCTCAAATTAGTACCTCCATTGAATAATTTCTGATTACTTACTTTATACCCCCCGTAAATACTACCAGTAAGTCCGGTGCCGATATTCTTCTTAAGGTTTATGTTCAAAATCCCAGCAGTACCTTCGGCATCATATTTGGCTGAAGGGTTATGGATCACTTCAATTTCTTCTATGCTTTCTGCAGGCATGCTCTCGAGCAAGGTCTGGAGTTCCTTGGCTGAAAGATAAGTCATACGCCCATCGAGCATAACAGTTACTCCTTGGTTTCCGTTGATCATAAAGTCCCCATCCTGTCCAACTGAAACTCCGGGTGCTCTGGAAAGCATTTCATAAGCCGTTCTGCCGGCAGCAACAGCAGTTCCTTCCACTTTCATCACCATTTTGCCATTTTCGACTTTTACACGTGGCCTCCAGCTATGGATCATAACCTCGTTAAGCATGGCCATTTCTTCCCGCATGGTAACCAACCCGAAATCCCTGCTGAAATCTGAACTGGCTATTTCAAATAATGGACTAAATGTGGATTCAAAACCTATGGCGCTGAATCTCAGTACATATGTTCCATTTTTAGGGGGTTTCAGATTAAAGGTCCCATCCATTTCTGTAGTCGATCCCGTTACCAGTGTAGAATCGGGTAATTTCATTACTGCGACAGTCGCAAAAGGTATGGATTCTTCTTCCTGGTCCATAAGGCTCCCGCTGAGCAAACCCTGCTGAGCGATACTAATCTGTGTTATTAAACACATAAAAAAGGCGATTGTTAATTTTCGATACAACTTCATCACGTTTATTTTAATTGGTTAATAATTGATTTATGAAGCAAATATGACAGGAATTACGCCTTCGGGGAACCGCAATTCTATGAACCGGGATTTTAACTCAATGAACCGGGATATGCTCAATATGAAATGGAAAGGAGTTTTTTAAAATTAAGAGATCTTGCACAAGAGATAGAAATCCAAACCATAATGGATATGAGAAAACGAAAAAACCTTTTAATTTTTTACATTTACCTTTTAGATAAAATAAAAAGAATAGAAGCTTCAGCTAAAAATATTGACTCTTCACGGAAACGATTCGGATTTTATTTGATCCTTAAAGATATCGGCATTGCTGCTTTAGTGACTGTGTTGTGGTATTATGTGATGGTTTTTATGCACCAGGGCTATATAATGGTTCCCTCTTATTATAATCTAATCGAGATGGGTTTATTTTTTATATTCCTTCTGTTTCTTCTCTGGATGCATCACGGGATTTCAAGCTATATGGAATCTAGTGTTTTAAAAGAAATCAATACTGTCATTAAAACGATCATTGAGTTATCTATTGTCATTCTGGCGACTCTTTTGTTGACTTTTATTACAATATATCTTCCAACTAGTTATATATTTCCTCCCGAGGCCATTCTGCCGGAAAACATACGAACCGCCTTTGTTATAACAATCATCCTTTCTCTGTTTTTCTATTTTTTAGTTGAACGGGAAAGAAATAAAAGAAAACTTCAGGAAAAAATATTGCGTTCAACCCATCTCCAAAAGGAGAATTATCAGGCCCAGATACAAAGTCTTAAAAACCAGGTGAACCCTCATTTTCTCTTTAACAGTCTTAATGTCTTGAGTTCCCTGATCCGGAAAAACCAAAGCCAGGCCCAGGAGTTCGTACACAGGCTTTCAAAAGTATACCGATCGTTCCTTGACCATAGCCATGAACAGTTGGTGACGCTCCAAAAAGAAATGGAATTAACAGAGGCTTACATTTACCTGCTTAGTACGCGATTTGGTGACAATGTTCGTTTTGAAATAAATGTTCCCGAAGATCATACACACTTATTATTGCCTCCCGGTTCTCTGCAGATGTTGGTCGAAAACGCTATTAAGCATAATGGCTCTACCCGAAGAAAACCTTTGATCATTCAGATCTCTTCCGAAAAAGATGAAGTGATCGTGAAAAATAACCTCCAGCCCCGTTTGGAGAAAATGGATTCAACCAGGACCGGATTGAAAAATATTACCAGACGTTACAAATTCCTGACTGATCAGGAAGTAAAATTCATTACATCAGAAAAAGATTTTATAGCCAAACTTCCATTGCTAAAAGTTGAAGCTTATGAAAATAGTAATTATTGAAGACGAAGCCTTTGCAGCCGATTCCCTGGAGTCGATGATCCTTGAATTACGGCCGAAAACCGATGTGCTGGAAAAGTTAGAATCGATTGAAGAAGCTGTGGAATGGTTCAGCATGAATCAGCACCCTGATCTGGTGTTTTGTGATATACATCTTTCAGATGGGAACAGCTTTGAGATTTTCAGGCAAACAGAGGTTAAATGTCCGGTGATCTTTACCACTGCCTACAATGAATATGCTATTGAAGCTTTTAAAGTAAATAGCGTAGATTATCTGCTAAAACCTATTGGGAAAGAAGAACTTGCAAAAGCCATACGAAAGTATGAAGAACTTAAGCAAACGAACCTGCCCCTGGAGATTCAAAACCTGCAGAATCTTTTACATGATGCTGCTAAGGGACGATCCCAGACAGAGAAGAAATCCCGTTTCATGGTAAAATCAGGCCAGTCAATAAAAACTATTTCCAGTGAAAAAGTTGCTTATTTTTTGGCAGAAGAGGGAGTGGTATTATTGGTTACTTTTGAGGGCAATCGTTTTGTGGTGAGTTATACCCTCGATCAGCTGGAAGAGATGCTTGATCCTAAAACATTTTTTAGGACAAACCGGCAGTTGATTGCAAACATCAGATCTGTGAAGGAGGTGAGCCCCTATTTCAAAGGACGGCTTCATCTCGTTCTAAATCCATCCCTGGCAGGTGATCAGATCATAAGCAGTAGTAAGGCTTCTGCTTTCAAGGATTGGCTGGACCTGTAAGAAATGATAGAGATTATTGAATAATGACCAGGAAATGAGACTGAAATTAGCTGAGAAAATAAAACCGCGGTATCGGGTTTGGCTGCACAGAATACTTGTGGCTGGGTTAATAACTGTCGCAATCCAACTAATATTCCTTTATGTAAAATATGGGAGTATATTCGTAGAGCTACATTACACCTCCGGAATTGAATTCACCTTTACATTTCTTTATTTCCTTTCTCTGTTCTCGATATATCCCAGGATTTCCCGCTTTCTCCATTCTCCTGTTTTTAATCGCCTGGAGTCAGTTTATATCAATATTCTTGAAGGAATAACTGTAGCCATGTCTACTTTCCTTTTGATTACGATCATGAAAATCTTGCCAATATGGATACTGCTCTTGTATCTAAACGCAAGATATGAGGACCTGAATGCCTCATTTGACATAGATGCTTTGCGCCGGGACGTCATTGCGCATGCTGTCCTGGGTCTTTTCATTTATTATTTTGTGGAGAGAGAAAGGATTCGGAAGCAAATACAGGCAGAAGCTTTACGATATGCACAGCTACAAAAAGAAGAATTTAAAGGTCAACTGGAGAACCTGAAAAACCAGGTGAATCCTCAATTCCTGTTTAATAATCTTGAAGCTCTTGATTCCCTTATTGAAAAAGATCCGGAAGAAGCTGTCAAATTTGTAAATCGCTTATCTTATGTCTACCGGTCTTTCCTGGATCGTGAACAAGAATTGGGGACATTGGCAAAAGAAATGGAATTGGTGGAGGCGTATATTTATTTGCTAAAAACCCGTTTCGGGGATAGAATACAATTTAACATGAAAATCCCTCCGGAATACTTGTCTCTTCAGATACCACTCGGATGTTTACAGGTACTTATCGAGAATGCCGTATTATATAACGAAATTAGCAGAGAAAAGCCACTTCATATCAATATCAGTATTCACAGAGAAAAACTTATAGTGAGTAATAATCTGTATGAGATTCGGCGAGAAAAGACATCAGGAGCAGGATTGAAGGATTTAATCGAAAGGTATGAATATTTTACCACTGAAACCATTGAGGTAGAGGAGACCGGCAAAGAATTGATTGTTAAACTGCCCTTGCTTAAGGTTGAAGAGTACAATGGCAGTTTTGAATAATAATTCCCAGATTCTTCCAGTCACCTGCAATTCGATCTTCGTTTATTAAAAACAGCCAATATCTTTACCGGATGAGGGAAATCCCCCATAAGGAATAATATCAATTTGTTGTTCTTTCCCGAAACCCAAAAACCCGCCCATTTCCAGCAGTCCCGAAACACGGGAATGACATTTTTATTTTATATAAAGATAGTATTTACATATCGAGACATCTTCCGAAGTCAGGACAGATAAGAGGTAAGATTAACCAAGTGTGAAGTAAAAACAGGATAAAAAATAATACCCCTAATACAAGAGCATGAATAATATACGTTGACTCTCCAGCGGGTTTTATTTTTGGCCAAAGAAGTCCAAAGGCCCCGACTACAAAAAAGAAGAATGGTAATCCGGAAAATAAGACTAAAAACTTCAGGCTAAAACCATCAGCCATTCCTCCATAGACAATAATACCTACTAGAATTGCAAGTATAATTAATATCCAGAAAATCACCTTAGTTGTTTTATTAAGTACTTTAACCATGACTTTTAAGTTTCACCATAATATTTTTAAAATTAAGACTTTAAAATCTTTTTCTTAATGATAAATGTCATTTTGAAAGGTGTTTTGAAATCTTAATTCATTCAAAATTAAGCCTGCTTACTATTCTCTATCAGATGTTCTAATCTTAGTGAGGAGCTTTTTTATATCGCGGTTATTTCCATACAACACCATTACATCGCCATGATGTAAAATGGTTTGGGCTGAAGCCACTCCCTGTACCGAAGAAACATTTTTATTGACTCCAATTTCATTTTTCTCTCCGGAAATTTTAATGGTAGTAAGCACAATAATGTTATACTTGCGTTTTAAACCGGCCTCCTGTAGGGTTTGTCCATCATACTCCTTTGGGATTTCCGTCTCTACGATACTGTATTCTCCGGTCACTTCAAAAGAATCTATTACTCCTTCAAGATTGAGTTTTTTAGACCAACGCTCTGCCGTTTCCTCTTCCGGATGGATGATCTCTTTTACTCCCATAGCTTCTAGAACCATTTCCTGTAGTGAGGATACTGCCCTGCTTACTAACCTTTTTACTTTCAGTTGTTTCATTAAGGCGGTAGCCATAATATTGGCTCCCAGATCTTCGCCTATCCCAACTATTACTACATCAGTATCTTTTAGAGGTAGGTTGGTTACCGCATTAAATTCTGTCGCATCCAGGCTTATCGCATGAGTAATTTTTTCTTTTATGGCTTCAACGCGATCCAGGTTATTATCTACTCCAATCACTTCATTTCCCATGGTAGTCAGTTTCTCAGCCAGGGAAGCTCCAAAATTTCCTAATCCTATTATTATGTACTTCATATTTTTAAATTTTTAGTTGATCAATATCTCTTCTGAAGGATATCGGTAATTAAGATGTTTTATATTTCTAAGCATCGCAATAAGGACTGTAAGCATACTCACCCTCCCAATAAACATAGTGGCGATAATGACCAATTTGGAATAACTTCCAAGACCTGCGGTAATACCCATACTTAATCCCACCGTACTGTAGGCTGAAAATGCTTCAAAAGTGATGTCGGTAATATTTTTATCACCTTCAAAAAATGCGACCAGAAAAATGGATGCGCCAATAACCAGGAACGATAAGGATATTATGGCAAAAGCACGCCTTAATGAAACAGGAGAAACCTCACGACGGTACACCTCAACTCTGTCTTTTCCCCGAGCAAGACTAAAGAAATTAAGTGTTGCCAAAGCGAAGGTACTCGTTTTTATTCCCCCTCCGGTAGATGCCGGGGAAGCTCCTATCCACATTAATAAGAACACGATCATTAATGTAGAGAAATGAAGCGCTGAGGTATCTACCGAATTAAACCCGGCCGTTCTGGGAGTCGCAGCCCCAAAAAATGCGGTTACCATTTTCCCAAATGTGCCGTGTTCTGCCAGGGTATTATTATATTCAAAAATATAGAATACCACCGACCCCGAAAACAATAGAATTATTGTAGTTAAAAGAACAATTCTGGAATTAAGATTAAGTACCCAGGGTATATAATGCGCCTGATGCGGATCTTTAAATTTTCGAAACTTCCTTAGTACATAATACCGCATATATTTATATAGGTTGAGCAAAATAGGAAAACCTATCCCGCCCAGAATAAACAATGCTGCAATGATGAGATGCAAGGGATAATTGAACCGGAACGCTGGTTCGTAAAGGCTGTTCTCCAGGGTTGAAAACCCGGCGTTACAAAAGCCTGAAATACTGTGAAAAACGGCAAAGAAAATTTGATCAGGAATCGAGCTGAAAAGACTCCTATCCAGGTTAAGGTAGATCAGGATAGCACCTATAGCTTCGATCCCAAAGGTGAGTAATAGGATCTTTTTCAAGACTACGAAAACTTCCCCTATTTTATCTGAATTATTTAAGTCTTTCAGCATAAGCTGGTTGGCATAAGATGTGTTTCCCCGAAAAAAATAACTGAAATAACTCGCGAAGGTCATTATTCCAAGGCCTCCCAATTGAATTAAGATCATAATCACACTTTGCCCAAAGCCGGTAAAATAGGTCCCGGTGTCTACTACGATAAGCCCGGTAACACAAACCGCGCTGGTAGCGGTAAAAAGTGCGTCTACCAGGGAAATACCGGAATGTGTGGCTTTAGGGAGCAAGAGAAAAAGTGTTCCCAGAAATATGATCAGCATAAAGCTAACAACAAAGAGTTGGGCAGGATTTAGATATTCCTTATTGAAATTCATCCTAAAGGAAAAAATCTCGCGGAGGAAATACAATAATATAGCCAGGTAGAGCCATCCCATCTTATTAAAGAACTTTAAAAACTCAAAATTCTCTACTATGAATTCATTCCTGACTAAAAGCAGGAGCAGAAAAGATATGCTTAACAACCAGTCGAATAGTATTACTTTTTTGGGAGGCTTGACTTTGGATATTATTTTCCTGAAGAGCACATTAACCAGGCCTATCCCTATTATAAAATAAAAGAGCTCCTTAAGTATGGCTTTTTCACCTTCTGCATGAGTAAAGCCCAGATCGAAAATGACCAAACCTATCCCGATCAAACTTAAGAAACCTGAGAATTTCCTGAGTCTTCTTTCCACTTTTACATTGGACTGAAGCGAATTTAAAAATGATAACATTTAGTGGGAGAATTAATTGCCTTAACGAGAACAATAATCGAGGCTAACTATTAATATAACAACGAGAACGCCCATAATTATCGCCGGCCATTTTAAGTATGTATAAGATTGATTTTTAGGTTCACCTGATCCATCTTTCCGCTTAGCCATGATGTTGGTTTAGTTAATTGACTTACAAAGTTAGGACTCATCATATAAACAGAATATAAAATTTAGACCGAAGACATAAAGATTTTATAAAGATTACACAAAGCGGTAGCCTACGCCACTTTCGGTAATGATATGAACAGGGGAATTGGGATTCTCTTCCAGTTTTTTACGAAGCTGTGCAATAAAAACCCGCAGGTATTGAGTTTCGTTCTGGGAGCCCACTCCCCAAATCTCCTTAAGTATAAATTGATGGGTGAGAACTCTCCCCTGGTTCTTTGCTAAAAGTGCGATTAAACTGTATTCAGTAGAAGTTAGTTTAACCGGCTTTTTATCTCTTTCAACCAATCTTGCAGAAAGATCTATCTCGAGATCATTAGCAAATATTCTCGGTTGTAATTCGGTATTTTTGTTGATTCTCAGGGAAGCTCTTATCCTAGCCAGCAGTTCTCCTGTTCTAAAGGGTTTGGTAAGATAATCGGTAGCGCCGTTATCCAGGGATTTTATAATATCGACCTCTTCATCCTGTACCGAAAGAATAATGATAGATTTTTCGAACCACTCTCTTAATTCCTTTAGTATTTCATGGCCGTTTTTATCGGGCAAACCCAAGTCAAGGATAATTAGATCAGGAGTGTGGTTTGCAGCAAGATGAAGACCTTCAGTGCCGGTTTCAGCTAAGGTGACTTTATAATCGTTACTTTCCAGGGAAATTTTAAGTAGTTTCCTGATTTGAGGTTCATCATCAATAACAAGTATTTCGGCATTATTCATTGTGATATTCTTTTGGATCGGTCATCGCGGCCGGTATTCTTATCATAAACTTGGCGCCTCCCGAAGGTCGGTTTTTTAATTCAATACTTCCATTGTGGGCCCTGGCAAATCCCTGGGCAATAGAAAGACCTAATCCCGTGCCACCGGTTGCCGTATTAGGCAATCGGTAAAATTTATCAAAAACCCGGTCTATTTTATCCTGCGGAAAGCCCTTCCCGTTGTCGGCTACTTCAATAAAACAGCCTTCTGAAGTATGAGAGACCTTGATTTCAATAATCGATCGCGGAGGAGTATACTGAAGGGCATTATGCAAAATATTATGCAATATTTGCTCTACTAATGCCGCATCTAACTGGAAAAGTGGGAGGTCGTCTCCCGGTTCAAAAAGAATTTGATGCTTAGCAGAGTCGCTTTTATTGAGTTGTATCACCCCATATATCAATTCATTAATATCATACCAGTTCAATTGCAGATGAATGGAATGACTTTCCAGTCGGCTCATATTAAGGAGGTTTTTCACCTGACGGTTTAACCTGTTACCTGCAATTTCAATTTCGGTATAAAGTTCGTTTTTATTCTGTCTAGATAGTTTTTCCGAATTTTCTTTTAAGGTATCTACAGATCCTATTATGGCTGCGATAGGGGTTTTTAATTCATGCGAAAGTGAATTCAGCAATGTATTGTATAATTCCAGGGTCTTCCCTCTTTCCTGCCGTTTCCGGGTCGCAGCCTCAGCTTTCCTGATCTTTGTGGTAAAAACGGCATTCATAACGGCAATCATAAAATACATTAAGAACAAAAGTATGTCTTCCGGAGTGCTTATTTTAAAGGTGTATTGTGGTTGAATAAAGAAAAAATTCCAGATTAGAGCACTTAAAACAGCTACAGTAACTATAGGGAAAATTTCAAAAAACATTGCCAGGATAGAAACAGCAAAGAGGAGAATCAAGGCTACAACATAATAGCCAATAATATCAATAAAAAGATAAGAAAAAAGGGAAACCAGGGTAATAGTGCCAATTCCAATAAGATATTGGATTGGTTGATTCTCATTTATCTTCTTGTAGAATTCCAATAAAGTGAATGTTGTATGGGCAAGTATAAAAGTAGGAAATTACTCATTATAATCCTGATACCATCACTTGTAATTAAAATGATCCATGATCCGCCGGCGCAGGTCAAGCTCCGGCCTTCCGGGTTTCAACGGAAATCTCCATCGGCAAATAAACTCCTGTTAATTTCACAACTCAAAACCAAACGGATAGATTGCTTTCCTATCTGGATTTGTACCCTTTTGTAAATTCTACTTCAAACTAATTTTCATTTATTTTCTATCAGCCCAATACAGTAGGGGCTTAAACCAAAAAACCCCAACTATAAGTCGGGGTTTCTGAGGTGGTGCCTCCAGGAATCGAACCAGGGACACAAGGATTTTCAGTCCTTTGCTCTACCAACTGAGCTAAGGCACCAGTTGCTTGTTTTAAGCGGTTGCAAATATAATTTCATTTTTATTAACCCACAAAGGAATTTTTAAAAAAATGCTTTTGTAATTTAGCCAATTCAAAAGAAAGCCAGTGAATTTAGTTGTAGATATAGGCAATACTTTGGTGAAAATGGCTGTTTTTCAAAAAGGTAGCCTTCAATATAAAGTTGCAGTTCCCGGGAAAGAATTTTTTCAAAAAACCGAAGAAATTTTTAAATCCTTCCCTCATATAGAATTTTCCATCCTTTCTTCGGTGATTAAAAACACTGAAAGGGAGGAGAAATTTCTCGAGGAACGCAGCAAACTTGTGATTTTGACAATGGATATTAAGCAGCCTTTTACAAATCATTATGCAACGCCTGCTACATTAGGTAAAGACCGGATCGCACTTATCGCTGCTGCGGTTAAAAATTATCCCGGTGAAAATGTGCTGGTTATTGACGCCGGAAGTTGTATTACTTACGATTTTAAAAATAAAAAGGATGAATACCTGGGGGGAGCTATCTCTCCCGGGCTCACCATGAGGTTAAGAGCCATGCACGAATTTACCGGGAATTTACCCTTATTTAAGCCCGTTGAAGCTTCCGGAGTCACCGGTAATTCTACCAAAAGCGCTATGAATTCCGGTGCGGTTAATGGAGTGCTTTTTGAAATCGACGGATTCATAAATTTGTATAAATCTGAAAATAAAGATTTAACAATTATTTTAACAGGTGGGGATATGCTATTTTTGTCAAAGCAATTAAAAAATAGCATATTTGCCAACCCTAATTTTCTATTTGAGGGTTTAAACTACATTTTAGAATTTAACAAGACTCAATGATTAAACGATTTATAGTAATCGTAGCTATATTAACTACGGCACTCGCCGCGGCACAGGAAAATATCTCTTCCCCTTATTCATATTACGGAATTGGTTTAACTAAGTTTAAAGGAACCATCGAAAACCGCTCTATGGGAGGTATAAGTGTGTTTTCAGACAGTATTCACCTTAATCTTAGTAATCCTGCCGGGTATGGGCGTTTAAGACGTACAACATATTCCATAGCAGGGAGTCACGAACAGAGCAGTCTGACGTCTGATATGGGGAGTGATAAGGCAAAGATCACATCCCTGGATTATCTCGCTTTAGGAATACCGGTTGGGAAATTCGGCTTTGGTTTCGGTCTCATTCCTCAAACTTCAGTAGGTTATCGCATTCTGGATATTCAGGAGGATGTTGCCAGCAGGCTTCAGGGGCGCGGAGGTCTTAACCGTGTTTACCTTTCGGGTGGATATGAAATAAATAAAAATTTCAGCATTGGAATAGATGCCCGCTATAATTTCGGGAATTTCCAGAATAGAAGAACCCTGGTAAGGGATCAAATACAGTTGGGAAGCCGGGACATTAGCCGGTCAGACCTTAAAGGTTTGAGCTTTAACTTCGGAGCTGATTTCCAGACGATGATCTCTGACAGGCTAAAACTACACGCATCGGCCACATATTCTCCGGAAACCAGTCTTACTTCAGAAAACAAAAGAGAAGTTGCTACTATCGCTTTCACGCAAAACGGAGAAATTCCGGTAGAAGTGAGAGACCTGGAGGTGCCCGATTCAGAATACAGCCTTGCAGAACAAATTACTATTGGGGCCGGTCTTGGTCGACCTAATAAATGGTTTTTTGGTGGAGAATACATTAAAACGGGACGCAATGCCTATCTCGACCGATCCAACACCTTTAATGAGGCTGCGGTGTATAATGAAGCCGCACAATATAAATTGGGGGGGTACTATATTCCTCAATATAACTCCCTAACCAGCTATTTCAAAAGAGTTGTGATAAGAGGAGGTTTTCGATATGAAGAAACCGGGCTTAGCCTCAATAATGAGGACATCAACGAGTTTGGCATCACTTTTGGATTAGGATTGCCTGTAGGACCAGGATTCTCTAATATCAACCTTGGATTTGAGTATGGACAGCGCGGTACCACAGATTCAGGATTGGTAAAAGAGGATATTTTCAAGGTGTCTGTAGGGTTTTCCCTAACGGAAGCCAGAAAATGGTTTGAAAGAAGAAAATTTGATTAACCACTATAACTAAAGAAAATGAAAGCGAAGTTAATAGCATTAGTATTTGGAGCCGTATTCGGTTCAAGTGTAGTAAATGCACAGTCTAATGATTGTGCGACTATGGCGGCATTGGCCTATGACGATGCAAAGGCAAAAAATTATGACGCAGCCTACGAACCTTTAATGAAGGTAAGGAAGGAATGTCCAAAATATAGCCTGGCTACCTTCCAATATGGAGAGAGAGCTCTTAAGTATAAAATAGATAATGCTGAAGGCGAAGAAAAAGAAGCTTTTATTGAAGAGCTTATCGAGCTCTGGGAAGAGCGATTAGAGCTTTTTCCTCAAAAAACTTCAAAAGGTAAAGTATACGGTGATATTGCTCAACTTAGGTTCGACTATAAAATAGGAGATAAAGAGGACCAATATGAAGCTTTTGATAAGGCTTTTACTGAAGATCCTGATAACTTTACCAGTCCAAAAGGAATATATGCTTACTTTTCACTTTTGGTAGATATGCAGGATGCAGGGGAACGTTCTCTTGAAGATGTTTTTGCTAAGTACGATGAAGTAATCGCTAAAGTAGAGTCTGAAGAAAACGAACTTGCTGAAAGACTTGCACCGCTTTTGGAAAAGCAGGATCAAGCAGAGACTCTTACTGCAAAGGAAAAAACCCTTGTTAAGAATTCAGAGATCAACCTAAAAGCCTACAACCAGGTAAAGAATGCTATTAATGGGAAACTAGGGCAAAGGGCAGATTGTGATAACCTTATTCCTCTTTATACCAAAGATTTTGATGAGAAGAAAACAGATGTTGACTGGTTAAGGAATGCTAACGCACGTCTTTCTGCTAAAGATTGTACTGAAGACCCATTATTTATGAGGGTTTCAGAAGCGCTTCACAAACTTGATCCTTCTGCAAAATCAGCATTCTCTTTAGGTCAGTTAGCTGAAGCTGAAGGAAACAGATCCAAAGCCCTTCAGTATTATAACGAAGCGGCTGAACTGGAAAAAGACAATTCAGCTAAAGCGAGAATTTATTACAGAATTGCGGGTAACTATAAAGACCAGGGAAGTTTTTCTCAGGCAAGAACTTACTATAGAAGAGCACTAAGTGCAAAACCTTCTTTAGGTAGCGCTTACCTGCAAATCGCAAGTATGTATGCTCAAAGTGCAAACAACTGTGGGAACACCACCTTTGAGAAAAGAGCTGTTTACTGGGCTGCTGCAGACTATGCAAGAAGAGCTGCTAGTGTAGATCCTTCTATTGCTAGTAACGCAAGTCAGGCTGCAAGTAGCTATATGGGCAGAGCACCTCAGAAATCTGATATCTTCCAGGAAGGAAGAAATGCCGGAGAGGCAATTAAGATTGGTTGCTGGATAGGCGAGACAGTTCGCATCCCTAATTTGTAGAATGAAAATCACATATAACCAAATAATTTCAGGCATTGTCACGCTAATAGGCGTGACAATGCTTTTTTCATGTCAGGGCAACTTAAGTGAGATCAGGGCCTTAGATCTTGAAGGCGACGCTCCCCAGGCTGAGGCATTGGACCTGAATCTTAAATACACCGATTCGGGCCGGCTTGTAGCTACCCTAAAAAGTGAGCGAATGCTTGATTTTACCAATAAAAATTTCCCTTACCGTGAATTTCCTGATGGACTTGAGGTAGAGTTCTTCGATCCCGAGAATAAAAGCAGTACTGTAAGCGCAAATTACGGAGTGATCTACGAGAAAACCGGCCTAATAGACCTGCAGGGAGATGTTGTGATTTATACTAGTGATAGTACCCGTTTAGAAGCTAGCCAGCTTTATTGGGATCAAAACCAGGGCTGGGTTTTTACAGACAAGCCAAATAAAATACGCTTCCCTAATGGAGCACTAAACGAAGGACAGGGTTTTGATTCTAATCAAAATTTCGGTAATTTTCGTTCCCGGACCAACGTAGGGGTTCAAATTATAGAAGATAAAGAAGATGAGTAAATATTATAAGTTTTTTGAGTATGCTTACCTCGTTATTGGGGCATTTTTCCTTTTTGAAAGTATCAGAATCTGGGATACCGAACGCGGCAGGGCTTACCTTTTTATCTTTTTTGTAGTGATATCTATATTTATGTTCTTCTTTAAAAGGCGTTTTAGGCGTAAGTTTGAAGAGCGCAACAAATAACTCCGATGCAAAGCGAGATATTTATAATTATTCTTTCCCTGATCTTTTCAGCCTTTTTTTCTGGGATGGAAATTGCTTACGTTTCTTCCAACAAAATCTATATTGAGATTGAAAAGCGCCAGAATGATCTTTTGGCCACGGTTTTAAGAAGGCTCACCAAGAAACCCTCAAAATTTATTGCCACCATGTTGGTGGGTAATAACATTGCCCTGGTGGTTTACGGGTTCTTCATGGGCGATCTCATTATGAGCTGGCTAAACGGCCTTCAGCCCATAGAAAACGGAATTGTTGAATACCTGGTAACCGATCTTAGCCTGCTTACCCAAACCGTTATTTCAACTTTGTTGATTCTCTTTACTGCAGAATTCCTCCCCAAAGTTTTTTTTCAGATCTATGCGAATTCTATGCTGAAATTTTTCGCCATACCTGCATATTTTTTCTATGTCATTTTTACTTTTATTTCTGATTTTGTTATCTGGATTTCTGATTTTGTTTTGAAGAAATTCTTTAAAACCGAAGGGGACGAAGTGCAGCTGGCTTTTAGCAAAGTTGACCTGGGTAACTTTATCAATGAACAAATGGAAACTGTGGAAAATGATGAGGATGTTGACACCGAAATACAGATTTTTCAAAACGCGCTTGAATTTTCAGATATCAAGGCCCGGGAGGTGATGATTCCAAGAACCGAGATCGTTGCGGTAGATAAAGCACAGGCTCCTAAAGATCTTATTGAAACTTTTACCGAAACCGGATTGTCGAAAATTCTGGTGTATAATGAAACCATAGATGACATTATAGGCTATATTCATAGTTTTGAATTATTCAAAAAGCCAAAATCATTAAAGTCTATTTTGCTGCCGGTAGTTTTTGTCCCTGAAACCATGTGGGTGAAGGATGTGCTGAATATTCTCATAAAAAAACGCAAAAGTATCGCAGTAGTAATAGATGAATACGGCGGTACCAGCGGGATGATAACCGTTGAAGATATTGTTGAAGAACTTTTTGGAGAAATAGAAGACGAACACGACTCGCCGGTACTCATTGAGGAGCGGTTAGATGAAAATCACTATTTATTCTCGGCCCGGCTGGAAGTAGATTACCTTAATGAAGCTTATAAGATCAACATTCCCGATGGTGAAAACTATGAAACCCTGGGCGGTTTTATCGTGAATTATACCGAAGAAATCCCCCAACAGGGGGAGCTGGTTTCTATTGAAGATTTCGAATTTGAGATTAAAGAAGTTTCCAATACTAAAATAGAATTGGTGGAACTAAAAATTAAACCCGCAGATTAAATCTGGTATCGTTGATATTTTGCTAATTATAAGTTTCATAATTAGCTTAAAAACGCTATTTTCGCCCACTATATTCCGATAAATAATAACTACAAATGGCAGTATTAAATAAAATCAGACAGCGTTCTGTTTTCTTGATCATTATCATTGCTTTGGCACTTTTTGCATTCGTGTTAGCTGATGTGATTCGTAATGGAGGTTTTTCTTCCGCTAAATCTCAAAATGTTATCGCAACCGTAAATGGGGAAGAAATAGACAGGGAGGAATTTGCCCGAAATGTTGAAAATCTCCAACGTAATATGGGAGCTAATGCGAGTACAACTCAGGCGGTAAACCAGGTTTGGGAAAATAAGCTCCGCGAGATCATCCTTGACGAAGAACTTGAAGAATTAGGTGTGAGAGCAGAGCAAGCCCAGATCAGGGAAATGATGCGTGCCCAGATGGGTAACAACCCTAACTTCACCAATGAGGCAGGAATGTTTGATGAAAATAGAGTTCGGGAATATGTTGCCACAATGAAGTCAACTTCTCCAGAAGCTTACCGCCAGTGGCTCGATTTCGAGAACAGTCTTGGTAGTGCTGCCCGTGAAAATATATACTTCTCAATGGTAGCAGCCGGAGTGGGTGCAACCTTAAAAGAAGGAGAGCAGGCTTATCGTTTTGAAAACGATAATATAAATATGAAATTCGTACAGATTCCTTATACTTCAGTTTCAGACGACGAAGTGGAGGTAAGTAAAGATGAGATCAGGGATTATATTAAGAAGAATCCTGCGAAATTTGAAACGGAAGCTTCCAGAAACATTCAGTATGTGTTCTTTGAAGAAGACGCTTCCGAAGAAGATCGTAATGAAGCAAAAGAGTCCCTTACTGCGTTAATGGAAACCAGGGTGGAATATAATTCTGCTTCTCAAACCAATGATACCTTACCAGGTTTTAGCGAGACTACAGATTACGAAGACTTTGTTAATTCAAACTCCGATCTTCCTTATCAGGATCGATATATGTTCAGAAATGATCTTCCATCCGATTTTCGTGATGAACTTTTTAGCCTTGAAGTGGGAGAAAGCTTCGGACCTTATGAGCACGATGGATATTTCAAAATCAGCAAGATGGTAGATGCAAAGCAAATTGCAGATTCTGCTAAAGCAAGCCATATCCTTATATCTTACCAAGGCTTACAGTTTGCGCCTAATATAACCAGAAGCAAGGAGGAGGCTGAACAATTGGCTGACAGTATTGCTAATGTTGTACGTAATGATAAATCTAAATTCGCAGGCCTGGCTGCCCAGTATTCTTCAGATGAATCGAATAAAGCTGAAGGTGGAGATCTTGGATATTTCGGACCTGGCGATATGGTGCCTGAATTTGATTCTTATATTTTTGACAATAATGCCGGTGATATAGGGGTTATAGAAACCGATTTTGGTTATCATGTAATTCATATTGAAGAGCAGAGCGATAGAGAAAGAGCGGTGAAAATCGCAACCCTTGCTCGTGAAATTGAAGCTTCTGAGCGTTCAAGAAATAACCTGTTTAATGAGGTGACCAAATTTGAGATCGCTGTCCGTGAAGGGGATTTTGCCGAACAAACCAAAAACGAAAATCTTGATCTTAGAACGGTTAGAGATGTTAAAGCCTTGGAAGAAAATATTCCAGGTTTAGGTAACCAAAGAAGGATTATTCAGTGGGCCTTTGAAGACGATGCTGAAGTTGGTGATGTTAAGAGGTTTGACACTTCTGGAGGTTATGTTGTTGCTCAACTTACCGCGAAAAGAGATGCCGGGCTTATGAGTGCTGAGAATGCCTCTTCTGAAGTAATACCAATTCTTACCAAACAAAAGAAAGCTGAGATTATCAAAAATAAAATTAGTGGAAATAGTCTTGAGGAGATTGCAGCTGCCCAAAACAGCAGTGTTCAGTCTGCCAATGCTATCAACTTGAATAATCCAACTCTTCCGGGTGCTGGAAGCGAACCTGCAGTAGTAGGTTCAGTTTTCGCGATGGAACCTGGTCAGGTGAGCAAACCCATAACCGGAGAGAAAGGTGTTTATGTAGTGGAAATGGTTAGCAAAAACGAGGCTCCTGCTATGGATTCGTATAAGAATTTTGCAGATCAGGAAACTGCAAAACAACGTCAGGCTGCCGCTCAGCGTGCTTTTGAAGCGCTAAAGGAAAAGGCCGATATCGAAGATAACAGAGCCAGATTCTATTAGTCTGAAAGCATTAAGAATGTATAAAAAACGCCTCCTTTTTGGGAGGCGTTTTTTATAGTTTCATTTTGCTGAAAGGAATAATTGTATTATAATTTTTGTCTCTAAAGTACTGTTGGTCTTCCTCAGAGCCTGTGGCGAGAACGAAATCCCCGCCCCAACCTCCAAGGCTTTTTATGCTTCCGGAGAAATCAGGAAATAGTCTGGTTTTTATTTTTGGGAGGTTTATTGCTTTTGAGATTAGGGTTTCATGAAGATCCATTAAAACCCGGAATTCGTGCAAGGTTTCACAATGAAGAAATTGTTCTGTAAGTCCGGATATTTTGTCTGTAAGAACATCGATATTCTCCCGGGGTTGGTTGCGGTAATGAGCAATCGCTTCCCGGCTGTTCTGTTTCTGGTTTAGGTAAACAAAAAATAATTTGTCTTCGAATTGTGGCTCAAAATGGCTTTTTAATACCGATGCCTGCCCCTTTATTAATTGATAGGTGAATGCAGAATCCTGCTGCGCGGCCGCAATATCATAACCGCTCCCTCCAAATGTTTTTTCAAGTAGTTTATAGGCATCAATATTAAGCCAGCTTGCAATATTATTTATTAAAGTAGATGAGCTGCCTAAACCCCACTTGCGGTTAAAGTCGAGTTTCGTGGTTATTTTGAAACCCTGTTTTTCAGAAAAAAACTCAGGATTGAGCATTTTAGCCGCATTTAGCACCTGGAGCAGGCGGGAGTCTAAAACAGAAGGTTTATTATTTTCTTCCTTCAGAAAAAAATTATCATTTTTTAAAATGAAACTACCTCCAAACCATATGTCCTCCTTTTCATCAAGGCTTGTCCACGAAATTTCGGGTTTATCTGTGCTCTCCACCTGCATTTCCTGACCGTATTTGGTAGGTAAAGCCAGAGCTTTTGCTCCATCCAGAACGGCGTATTCTCCAGTGATTAGTAATTTTCCGTGGCTGTAAAATTTTTTCATTGCAAACGTATCTTTTGGAGTTGCTCAATAACACTGCTGTGGGTTACCGTGTGATGTTTAAAGTAATCGGTTAAGGCGAGTTTCTCTTCCCGGGTAGCATTCTGCTGGTTAAGAATATTCATAAGGTGCATTTTCATATGCCCCTGCTGAATTCCAGTGGTGATTAGTGAGCGAACCGCTGCAAAATTTTGTGCCAGCCCGGCAACTGCGACTATCTTCATCAGTTTTTTTGCTGAAGGCTGTTGCAGAATATCCAGAGCTAATTTCACCAATGGATGCAAACTTGTTAGTCCGCCAACTGTTCCCAGCGCCAGAGGAATTTCCATCCAGAAGGTGAATATTCCGTCTTCTACTTTAGCGTGGGAGAGACTGCTGTAGTTCCCGCTTTTTGAGGCGTAAGCGTGAATCCCAGCTTCTACCGCTCTGAAATCATTTCCTGTGGCCAGAACTACTGCATCAATGCCATTCATAATACCTTTATTGTGGGTCACCGCCCGGTAAGGTTCGACTTCGGCAATCTTTATGGCCTGTATAAATTTTTCCGCAAATTCCTGACCACTCATTTGGTCGTCTTCAAAAAGCTCTTCCACCGGGCAGGAAACTTCTGATCTTACCAGACAATGCGGCACATAATTAGAAAGGATGCTCATTATGATCTCAATCTGCTTTTCTTCTTCAGTAAAAGCTTCAAATTCTTTGGCCTCTTGCTGAAAAACGTCGGCAAATTTCTCGAGACAGGAATTGATAAAATTGGCACCCATAGAATCCTGGGTGTCAAAGGTGCAGTGCAATTGGAAATAGTTGTTTAAGCTTTCGGTTTTATCCTTAAGTTCAATATTTAATATCCCGCCCCCGCGTTTTTCCATGTTTTTGGTAATGGGCTTAACTGCTTCTATCATTTTCGGTTTTACCTCCTCAAAAAAACCGGTAAGTTTCTCCGGGTCACCCGTATAGCTGAAATGTACCTGCCCTATCTTTTGCATATCGATCACTTCAGCTTTAAAGCCACCACGAGACCTCCAGAATTTTGCTGCTTTACTGGCAGCCGCAATAACAGAGCTTTCTTCAATCGCCATTGGTAGCGCCAGAAGTTCTTTGTTAATCAGAAAATTGGGAGCCAAACCAAACGGAAGATAAAAATTGGACAGGGTATTTTCGGTAAATTCATCGTGCAGCTGTTGCAGCCGGGAATCTTCATTCCAGTATTGCCGGAGTACCCGCACATCTTCAGGTTGATCTTTCAGGTAAGTTTCGGCAAGCCAGTCTATTTTTTCCTTTTTCGTTAATTTGGAAAAACCACTAATAGGTGAGATCATAGTTCATTCAATTTTCGAAGGGCAAAGATACAAAGCTTATGTTTAGATAGCCGAAAAATGAAAACTGGGAGGAAATATTTTAAAAGTTAAGGCCGTATCTTTCTTTAACAAATCCTTAGTATTTAACATTCTTCATTAACCTATTTTGCTGAAATTTTAGTAAACTTGGGAATTGATACCTATATCAAAAAAATATGAAATTTAGAAATATTGTACTGGGGTTGATAATCACTGCATCCTCAGTTGTTTATGCACAGGATAAACAAATCACCCAGGAAGAGATCTGGGATGGCACTTTTAGCCAGGAACGCTTACAATCTCTCCAATCACTCGATAATGGTAAGGAATATGTGGTTTTAAACCGCGAAAATGGGACCGCTAGCATAGATGTCTATGATTATAAAAGCGGTGAAAAATCCCGCAGCCTGGTTTCTACGAACGATCTTGATGAAATTTCCTCTTTTCAGGGCTTTGAATTAAGCGACGATGAAAGTAAAATATTGCTTTCTACTGAAGTTGAACAGATCTACAGAAGGTCTTCGCGCGGAGTTTACTATATCTACGATACAGCCGACGGCAGCCTTATAAAACTTTCTGATAAAAAAGTTCAGGAGCCCACTTTTTCACCCGACGTCTCGAAGGTAGCTTATGTTTATGAGAACGATATTTACATTTTCGATATTAATTCAGGGGAAGAAACCAGAGTAACTTCCGATGGAGAAAAGAATAAGATCATTAACGGAATTACAGATTGGGTTTACGAAGAGGAATTTGCTTTTGTAAGAGCCTTTGAATGGAATAAAAATGGTAATTGGATTGCTTTTTTAAAGTTTGACGAAGAAGATGTTCCGGAATTCTCTATGGATATATTTGGTGAAGCACTTTATCCAAAACAGGAAGTATTTAAATATCCTAAGGCAGGTGAGACAAATTCTGAGGTAAGTCTGCATTTGTATGGGCTGGCTTCCGAAGAAATAGAAGATGTTGAATTGGGAGATTATGAAGATTTTTATATTCCGCGGATAAAATGGACTCAGGATCCCGAGATCCTAAGTGTACAGGTGTTGAACAGACATCAGAATAAATTGGACCTAATCTTTGTTGATGCTGAAGATAATGAGGCCGAGATTGTGATGACTGAGACTGACGAGGCTTACATAGATGTTACCGATAATTTGACTTTTCTGGAAGACAATGATTTTATCTGGACCAGTGAAAAAGACGGTTGGAACCATATTTATCTTTATGATGAAGATGGAGAGCTTGAGAATCAGGTAACCTCCGGAGAGTGGGAAGTAACAAATTACTACGGATACGATAAAAAATCCAACAGGATCTTTTACCAGAGCACCGAGAATGGAAGTGTAAATCGTGATGTTTACTCGATAAAACCAAACGGCAAGGGGAAAACCCGTTTAACCGACAAAACCGGGATGAACAGCGCCGATTTCAGTGCAGACTACACCTATTTTATCAATTCCTTTACAAATACTGAAACCCCATACGAATATACCCTTCACAATGCCAAAAATGGCAGGCTGGTAAGGAAGATCAAGGATAATTCGGCCTTACTGGAAAAAGAAGAAGCTTATAATTTTTCGCCAAAAGAATTGAGCACCATTGAGGTGAACGGCAACGAACTCAATATGTGGATGATCAAACCTTCAGATTTTGATCCCAATAAGGAATATCCATTACTGATGTTCCAGTATTCAGGGCCGGGATCACAGTCGGTTTCAAATTCTTATTTCGGGACTAATGATTACTGGTATCAGCTTCTTGCAGATAAGGGTTATATCATAGCGACCGTAGACGGAAGAGGAACAGGCCTTAAAGGCGCCGATTTTAAAAAGGTAACTCAAAAAGAACTTGGGAAATACGAAGTGGAAGACCAGATAGAAGCTGCCAGAGTTTTAGGTGCCAGAGAATATATCGATGAAGATCGTATAGGTATCTGGGGTTGGAGTTACGGTGGGTTTATGTCTTCTAACGCTATCTTGAAAGGTAATGATGTGTTTTCGCTGGCTATCGCTGTTGCTCCGGTTACAAGCTGGAGATTCTACGATACTATTTATACCGAAAGATATATGACGACTCCACAGGAGAATCCATCGGGATATGATGAGAATTCTCCGATAAATCATGTGGAGAAACTTAAAGGTGATTATTTATTGATCCATGGGGGAGGAGATGATAATGTGCATCTTCAAAATACCATGCGTATGGTAGAGGCTCTAATTCAGGCAAACAAACAATTTGACTGGGCCATCTATCCTGATAAAAATCACGGAATCTATGGAGGGAATACCAGACGTCACCTTTATACTAAAATGACCAATTTTATCACTGAAAATCTTTAAACCAAATCTAAGTTAATGGCTACTACGACAACACCAGCGCCTCAAAAGGAATTATTTGGGCATCCAATGGGGCTTTATATCCTGTTTTTTACTGAAATGTGGGAGCGTTTTTCCTATTATGGGATGCGCGCCATCCTGGTTTTATATCTGGTAAGTGCAACTACCGATGGAAATGCCGGTCTTGGCTGGACCCAGGGAGAGGCTCTTGCTCTTTACGGGTGGTATACTATGCTTGTCTATATAGTCTCTATCCCCGGCGGTATAATCGCCGATAAGCTTTTGGGACAGAAAAAAACCGTACTCTGGGGTGGAATAATCCTGGTTGCAGGACATACTATTCTTGCCGTTGAAGAAATGTGGGCATTTTACACTGGTTTAGGTCTTATCATAGCAGGTGTTGGAATGCTTAAACCCAATATCTCTACCATGGTAGGTGGGCTTTACAAGCCTGGAGATATAAGAAGAGATAAAGGATTTACCATTTTTTATATAGGAATTAACCTGGGAGCATTTCTTTCGAGTTTGCTCGTTGGATACGTTGGTGAACAAATTGGCTGGCATTACGGCTTCGGTCTTGCCGGAATCGCTATGGCTCTTGGTTTGATAGTGTATCTATGGGGGCAAAAATACCTTGTAAATGTGGGTAATCTCTTATCAAAAGCCGAAAGGGATGAAGGAGCTTCTCTTTCCGGACTTTTTTCAGATTTGTTCCAGTCACCAATTCAATTGGTTGTTACCTCGGTATTAATGATCGTATCATTATATGTGCTGGTATTCGAATCCTGGGCTTATGGTTTGTTATTTATCTTCCTTACTCTGGTTACCGCGATGATGCTTATGGTTTATAAGGATCTAACCACTCAGGTCATGAAGGATCGCTACGTTGTAATGCTCTTATCTTTTATTTTGGTAATTGTCTTCTGGGGTGCTTTTGAGCAAGCAGGAGGATTGATGAATATTTATGCACTGGATAAAACGAATAGGGCCCTTCCATTTACGCTGCCGGGTATTGGGAATGAGGTTCCTGCATCCTGGTTCCAGTCATTAAACGCATTATTTATTATCACTTTTGGTGTGTTGGTAGCTAATTTCTGGGCGAAACGAAAACTAAAGAATAAAGAAGCCTCTTCAATATTTAAAATGGCAATAGGGGTTATTATAATGGGCTTAGGATTTGTCTTTATGGCTGCCGCTTCTGTGCAATTCGAAGCCAATGGGTCTTCAGCGATGTACTGGTTAGTGCTTGCGTATCTTTTCCATACAATTGGAGAACTAAGTAGCTCCCCGGTTGCATTATCTTTCATTACCAAACTGGCACCTATGAAATACGCTTCCTTAATGATGGGAGTCTATTTTGCAGCTACCGGGCTTGGAAATAAAGTGGCTGGAATCCTGGGAGAATTTGCAGCTTCAGCAGGAGATCTTGCAATATTTTCCGGAATCACCATATTTACGGTAACCTTCGCAGTAATTGTGCTTATTATGCTTAAGCCTCTAAAACGCTTAACTCATGGAGTTGAAGATGAAGAGCATGAAATGCTGGAGCAGGAAAATTATGAGATTGCCGATACAGAGAAAAAGCATTAGGTTAAATGGTTTTATAATAAGAAAAACGTTCCTTAAATTTGAGGAACGTTTTTTGTTAGGATAGAGTTGTTGTTCGACTAAAGCCTAAAATATTTCTTTATGCATAAAATTTTTATTCTATTTCTATTGTTCTTTGCAACAAGTTTCCTTCAGGCTCAGGAGATTAACTGGATGTCTATGAATGAGGCTCTCGAGGCCCAGAAAAAGGAGCCTAAAAAGATATTTATGGATGCCTATACCACCTGGTGTGGTCCTTGTAAGATGCTTGATAGGAATACTTTTTCTAATGAGGATGTGATTGCATATGTAAATGATAATTATTACGCCGTAAAATTTAATGCCGAAGGGGATGAAGAAGTTAATTTCGGGGACAAGGAATTCACCAATCCTAATTTTGACCCCAATAAAAAAGGTCGGAATACAACGCATCAGTTTACGGCAGCCCTTGGAGTAAGAGGTTATCCTACCCTTGTGTTCTTTGATGAAGAAGCAAACTTAATAGCACCAATAACGGGTTACCGAACTCCACAACAATTGGAGATCTATTTAAAATTATTCGGTACCGATGAATATAAAAAAATGACAACAAAGAAAGCTTTTGCTGAGTATCAGGAAAGCTTTGAAGGCACTTTTTAGTTAAAGTTTAAGTGTTAGTTGATATAGAGCCTTAGGTTCTGTAAAAATGCGGAAAGCTCCCTTTCTACCTGTGTGGTGGAAAGGGACTTTTTGTTTTCGGCAGGTTTCTTCCCAACGGGCTACAAAACTATTGTAATTACTACCATCTGCAATTACCTGAGAGGGATTGACTAAATTTAGTACTCGCTCCAAATTAATTTTGGGAGACTGAGTAATTAAAAGGAGGTCTGGTTCCAGGTTCGGGATATCATAGATCCCGCTGCTATCTATTATCAGAAGGTTTTTGTCTCTAATCCTCAAGACATTTTTAATGGTGTCGGTTTCTGTTTCTGTGATGTTTTTTCCGGTTTTATAATCGCTTATAATTCTTTGTGCCGCAGCAAGACTGTCCGGATTATGATAGAGTTGCAAATTCCTGTTTTGGTATAAGCCTATTAGATTGTTCCTGCTTTTATGAAAAATAACAGCTTCTTCAGAAAAATGCTTTTGTTTTTCATAAATACTGCTTAGTTGAAAACTGATTATTCCCAAAAACAAAAAAACGAATGTCCTGTAGGTTTTTTGAATTAGCAGATAGAACAAGGCCAGGATTATAAAATAGGCTGTAATACTTTGAAGTATAGAAAAGGAAATCTCGTTAAAGAGAAAATCTTCCTGTACCGCTACCCAACCAATAAATTGGTTCATATAACTGATAAGCTGGCCATAGATCTCCGCTAATTGATCTGGTAAAAAATTTAATAAGCTCAACAGGATTACTAAAATTCCTAAGCCCAGGATAATTCCCAATGCCGGAAGGATCACCAGGTTTGATAGAAAGAATAAGGCAGGGAATTGATGAAAATAGAACAAACTTAATGGTAGAACTCCGAGTTGTGCTGCGACACTAACAGTCAGTAAACCCCACATATATTTTATCAGCTTAAATTTAGGCCTTATCAGCCGATAGAGAAAAGGCTGAAAAGCCACAATACTGAAAACGGCCAGATAACTTAACTGAAAGCCTACTTGGAAAATGAAATAAGGATTTATCAGCAGTAAAACGAAAAGCGAAATAAACAGACTATTCATCACACTGGTTTTACGTTTAAGTTGCATTCCAACAGCCACAAAAGAGAACATACTTACAGCCCTAACTACCGAGGGTGAAAGTCCGGCAAGAAGTGCGAAGCCCCATATAAGCAAAAGCAACAGAATGGTTTTTAAAAGTCTTCCGTGTTTTATGCTTTCCAAGGGTTTTAGTAGAACATTAAGAATAAGTAGAATGATCCCCACGTGTAAACCTGAAACTGCAAGTATATGCACGGCCCCGGCGGCGGCATATTGATCGTAGATCTTCCTGGAAATATCTCTACGCTGCCCCAGTAATAAGGCCTGGATGATACTTTGTTCTGCTTCAGAAAAACTGGCGGCCTGAAGCTTTTTTATGATCCGTTCTCTTAGATTTTCTGCGAAACTTATGGGAGATAAACTCTCGTTTATTTTCAGGATTTCTGCAGAATTAATCCGGAGCTGTTTCAGCACTGCCTGTTTTTCCATATAATTTTTATAGTCAAACTGGTACGGGTTAAGCGGAGAATTGATATCTGATGGGCGGTAGGGGAACAGGAGCACATCGCCTACCTGGAATTCTGTTGCGTCTTTTTCTGTGCTGAGCAGAAGCTTACCTTCCGTTAATCTTGCTTCCTGGTGCTCTGTTCTGAAGGCTTCTGCTCTAATTATGTACCGCTGGTTATATCGTGTAGGTTTTAATTTTTCGGCTATACGGGCCTGGAGCAAAGTTTCTTGGAGATTTACTTTAGCTTTAATATAGTGAAGCGAACGATTTCCAGGGACGTGCAGACTAGCCGTTAAGAATCCAAGGATAAAAATAACAAGGAAGACCAGAATTCCGAAGAAAGCATCAGGGAAGATCTGCTTTCTGGCGCGATAATAAGCCAAAATAAAAACCGGCATCAACAGACTGATTATCCAAAATAGAACCTGTAACGGCATATCCAGGTAAAATCCAGCTATTATTCCCGGGAGAAAGCTAAGACTTAGTTTTATAAATGTGAAATTCAGAAATCGCATCGCTTAATTTAAAGTGCGATCTGGGGAAAAGACTAAGGAAGATATGAAAAATTTATAAAACCCGGCGTGCCATCACAAAATTGCTTTTCCAGTAATTGTCTTCCAGAGAAGAAATAATCACTCCCCGTGATGTAGAAGAATGAATAAACCGGATCTCATCTGCCACTTCTACTACAAGGCCAACGTGGTTGATAACCTTTCTTTTTTTGTTGGTTTCGAAGAATAGTAGATCCCCGGGCGATACATCTTTGAGGTAAAGCCTTTTGCCTTTAAGGGAAAGATCGCGTGAGGTGCGGGGCATAGCGATGTCCTCTTTGAGAAATGAGGTGTAGATCAGGCCGGAACAATCCACGCCTTTTTTAGTGATTCCGCCATATTTGTAACGGGTGCCTTCAAAATCCAGGGCGTGGGAGATAATATTATGTACCTGCTTGTTTGTGGGTTCTATTTGGGTGCCGTTTTCGGTTTTTGTAATGATAACCTTAGACCGGGAGGAGCCACAGGAGGTAAGGGCCAGGCCCGATATAATTAGAATGATAAATTTTAACCGAAATTGCATATCAGCTTTAATTAATCGTATCAAAGATTAGTTGCGCGGTCTTTTGGCTTGCACCTTTGCCACCTAATTTTTGTTCCAGCAGGTAATAGTCTTCGAAAATCTTATTCCTGTGCTCATCCTTCAGAATTTTGCTAAGTTCTCTTTTTAATGAATTTTTATTGAAGTTTCGTTGGATTAATTCTGTTACTACTTCGCGTTTCATAATTAAGTTCACCAGGGAAATAAATTCCAAATTTACGATCTGTTTAGCGATATGGTAAGAGATAAAACTTCCCTTATAACAAACCACCTCGGGTACTTTGAAAAGAGCTGTTTCCAAAGTAGCTGTTCCCGATGTTACTAACGCAGCGTGAGATAGGCTTAGTATTTCATAGGTCTTATCCATTACCAGTTTAACCTTGTTTTTTTTAAAATACGGCTGGTAAAATTCTTCCTCCTGGCTTGGGGCACCGGCGATAATAAATTGATAATCCGGAAAATCGTTTGTGATACTCAACATGATTTCCAGCATTTTAGCTATCTCCTGTTTTCGGCTTCCTGGAAGTAATGCAATTATTGGCTTATCATTTAAGTTGTGCTGTTTTTTAAAATTTGGGGCATCAACAAGTTTTTGGTGAGAGATCGCATCAATTAATGGATGGCCCACAAAGTGAACGGGGAAATTATGTTTCTCTTCATAAAATTCTTTTTCGAAGGGAAGGATAACATACATCTGGTCGATATCCCTTTTTATTGCTTTGATGCGATTTTCCTTCCAGGCCCAGATTTGCGGGGAAATATAATAATGTGTTCTAAAACCCTGTGCCTTCGCCCATTTTGCAATACGCATATTAAAGCCCGGATAATCTACAAAGATGATCACATCTGGCTGGTATTTACTTATATCATCTTTACAGAAACTTATATTGCGAAGTATGGTTTTTAAATTTCCAAGAACTTCAGCAAAACCCATAAATGCCAACTCGCGGTAATGCATCACCAGTTCTCCTCCTTGCTGCTGCATTAGATCGCCGCCCCAGAATCGGAATTCGGCCTTAGGATCTGTTTCTTTTAGGGCCTTCATAAGGTTTGAGGCGTGGAGATCGCCTGAAGCTTCGCCGGCAATGAGGTAGTATTTCATTTAAAATATTTTTGAAAATGCGATGGCTACGGCCGCTACAATAGTGGCGAGTAATACACCCCTGGCGTGATAATGCTGTTTCTTTTTCAGGAAAACAAAAAATGGCAGAAAATTGAGGATGGCTCCCAGGGCGATAATCTTTCCTATATAATCGTTGATGATGGCGTCTTCTATTGTGTGGTCTATTCCATATGCTGAAAAAACCAGGATATAGAGAAGAATGCCTCCAATATTAAAGGCCAGCCCAACAAGAAATCCTATAAAAATATTCTGCTTAATCATTGAGTTCCCAGTTATTAAGATCGTCCATAAAATGGTGTGCGGTAAGGTCGAATTGAACCGGGACTACCGAAACGAATCCGTTGGCAAGTGCCCATTCATCTGTGTCTTCACCTTTGTCTTTATTTACAAATCTTCCGCTAAGCCAGTAATAGTCGCGGCCCTGTGGGTTGGTTCTCTTATCAAATTCTTCTTCCCAGTGAGCATTGGCCTGGCGACACACTTTAATGCCTTTAATTTCTGAAGACTGGAGTTTAGGTAAGTTTACATTCAGAACAACTCCTTTAGGAAGTCCTTGTTTTAAAACTTTTCGCGTAATCGCTTTCACAAACTTTTTTGAAGGTTCGAAATCGGCGGTAAGCGAATAATCCAGCAGGGAAAAACCGATAGCTGGAATCCCTTCAATCCCGGCTTCTACCGCTGCACTCATCGTACCTGAGTAAATAACATTAATCGAAGAATTGGAACCGTGGTTGATTCCACTAACACAAAGATCGGGTTTGCGATGCAGGATTTCCTGGGTAGCGATCTTTACGCAATCGGCTGGAGTTCCCGAACAACTGAATTCTTTATGTTTATAGTTTTCCTTAATGGTAACTGGTTCACAAAAAAGGGTATCGCTAATGGTTATGGCATGTCCCATTCCACTTTGCGGACTATCGGGAGCAACAACGATAACATCTCCGAGTTCCTTCATTACTTCGATTAAAGCCCTGATTCCCGGAGCTGTAATCCCGTCGTCATTGGTCACCAGGATCAATGGTTTTTCTTTATCCATGCATTTCGAAATTGTTATGGCTAAAATAGTGATTTCCTAAGGAATGCCTATCTTAGTAGTTTAACAAATTATTAGTGTCTATGCCGAGTGTTGGCACAATTTTTAATGTATTTTGGTAAGCCATTATGATGAAAATTATGCGATTTATGAAAAGGAACCCTAAAATTCTTGTAGTACTGCTGTTAATGGCAGTTGCTTCCTGTAGTTTTACTACGAAAAGTTTTGATGACCCCAATAAAGATAAAGTTTTAATAGACCTTATAACCTATGTGCTTAATCAGGGACATTATGACGCTAAAGATGTTAACGATGAATTCTCGAAAGGAGTTTATAAAGACTACCTTAGAAACCTTGACGGGTCTAAGCGGTTTTTCTATGCCAGCGATATAGAGGAATTCAACGAATATGAAGAACTTATCGATGACTACATTAAGTCCAAAGATATCAGCTTTTTTGATCTTACTTACCAGCGTTTGATGAAGCGTTCTGATGAATCACGGGAAATTTATATGGAAATTCTGTCTACCCCTTTTGATTTTGAAAAGGAAGAAGAACTTAACACAAGTTTTGAGGACCTGGACTATGTAGATTCAAAGAAGGAAATGAAAGAAAGATGGAGAAAACAACTTAAGTTTTCTACGCTTATCACTTTTCACGATAAAAAAGAAGAGGAAGAGCAAAAGAAGAAAAACGACCCTGAATACTCGATAAAATCTGATCAGGAACTTGAAAAAGAAGCCCGGGAAGTAACCCTTACTTCGCTGGAGGAGTACTACGATTTTACTGATGACCTTGAACGGAAAGATTATTTTTCAGTATATATAAATGCGATCGTAGAGGAATTTGACCCTCATACATTTTATTTTGCCCCACAGGATAAAGATAGGTTCGACATGGCAATGTCTGGTAAACTGGAAGGAATTGGGGCAAGACTTCAGAAAAAGAGTGACAATATTACCATTATGGAAGTGATCTCAGGAGGTCCAGCCTGGAGAAGTGACGAATTGAGCGAAGGTGATGTGATCCTTAAAGTGAAACAGGAAGATGAAGATGAAGCTGTGAGCATTGTAGGAATGCGCCTTGACGATGCGGTTAAACTTATAAAGGGTCCAAAAGATTCTAAGGTTACTTTAACCGTTAGAAAGAAATTACTTGGAACCATAGAGAATATCACCCTTACCCGGGATGTGGTTGAAATTGAAGAAACCTATGCCAAAACTTCCATGGTTAAGAAAGAAGGTGAAAATTTCGGAGTAATTAACCTGCCGAAGTTTTATTTCGATATGGAAAATTACGCTGAAAGGAATGCTGCTTCAGATATAGAAAAAGATATTGTTCGCCTTAAAAAAGAAGGTATGGACGGCCTTGTGTTGGATTTGAGAAATAATGGTGGAGGCTCACTTAAAACAGTGGTTGATATCGCAGGATTGTTTATTGAAAAGGGCCCAATTGTTCAGGTTAAATCAAGTGGACAGAAAAAGGAAATTTTAAAGGATAAAGATCCGTCTGTTTTGTGGGATGGTCCCCTTGTTATTCTTGTGAATGAACTTTCTGCCTCGGCCTCAGAGATATTGGCTGCGGCCATGCAGGATTATAAGAGAGCCGTTATTATAGGCAGTAAACAAACCTATGGAAAAGGTACCGTCCAAAACGTTATAGACCTTAACCGTTGGTTAAGAAATAATGAGTATGGCGATTTAGGAGCTCTTAAATTGACCACTCAAAAATTCTATAGAGTTAATGGAGGTTCTACCCAGTTGGAAGGAGTTAAAAGTGATGTTGTGGTTCCAGACCGTTACAGTTTTGTAGATATTGGCGAGAAGGATATGGAAAATCCCTTGCCCTGGGATAAGATCGATGCCGCCGATTATGAAATCTGGGATGGATATGTGGACCTTGAGGAAACCATTGAAAGGAGCAAACAAAGAATGGATGAAAACAAACAGTTAAAACTCATTGAGGAAAATGCCAGATGGATTAAAACTCAAAGCGATAATAATGTTCACTCCCTTAATTACACTGAATACAGTAGAAATGCTGCGGAAAACAAACAGGTAGCCAAACGTTTCGATTCATTAAAAGAATATGCTTCAGATCTTACTTATACATCTCTTCCTTATGAAAAAGAGCTCTTTGTAAGTGACACTATCTTAAGAGAGAAAAGGGACAGATGGCATACCAACCTAAGCAAGGATATTTACATCGAAGAGGCTCTGAATGTTCTTTCTGAGCTCAAGGTTAGTGATGTAAAAAGAAATAAAGTGGCCAGGATTAATAATTAACTATTGGCTATTGAAAAATAAATGCCCCGGAAATTCCGGGGCATTTTTAATTTTGAATTATGATGAAACGAAAATATATTTATCCCGTTATAATTTTGTTGGTAGCTGCATTGTTGCTTCTTGCAGAACGTTGTGATTAAATATAGGAGATCCTTTCGGCATCCAGTTTAATGAAGATAAACAGTAAAATGGTAAATGCCCAAAGGCCGGAGCCACCATAACTAAAAAATGGCAGAGGTATTCCTACGGTGGGAAAGATGCCTATAACCATTCCTATATTGACCAGGAAGTGCATAAAAATTATTCCTATCACGCTATAGCCATATACACGGTTAAACTGTGAGCGTTGTCTTTCGGCGAGGTAAAGCAGCCTGAGCAGGAGTAATATGAAAAGGATTATTACAAAACTACTTCCAAGGAAACCCCATTCCTCTCCTACAGTGCTGAAGATATAATCGGTATGTTGTTCGGGAACAAAATGGCCTTTGGTTTGTGTGCCTTCCGTCCAGCCTTTTCCCAACCAACCTCCACTACCTATGGCAATTTCGCTTTGGTTAGTGTTGTAACCTATTCCCCGGGAATCCACCTCTCTTCCCAGTACAATATTGAACCGGTCGCGGTGATGTTGTTTAAATACATTTTCAAATACATAATTCACTGAAAGGGAAAAAATCATGGCTACTGCCATAAAGAATAAATATTTGAGGATATTAGGTCTCCTTTTACGATTTTTCAGAAACATTAGGATCCCAATTACAACGATTCCCCCAATAACCCAGGGAATTCCAAAGGCCAGGGTGGCAACAAATAGGATGGCTGCGAAAAAGCCCAGTAGTAAATAGGCAAAATGTAAACCCTCTCGATAAAGTGGAAAAATAAATGCAAAATAAATCATCGCACTTCCCGCATCGGGTTGCATCATTACCAATAACACCGGTAAACTTATAATTACAAAAACCTTTAGCTGATGCTCAAATTCCTTTAAATTAACCTGAATTCCACTTACATATTTGGCAACAGCAAGAGCCGTAGCAGCTTTGGCAAATTCGGCGGGTTGAAGGCTAACGGGCCCCATGACATACCAGGCGGTTTGGCCTGCAATGGTTTTCCCAAACACAAATAAGCCAGCAAGACTTAAAAGACTAATTACATAAATTACACTGGAAAAACGCTGATAGAATTTGGGTTCGATAGATAGTATAATGATAAGCATTAGAAAACTGAGCACAATCCATAAACCCTGCCTGCCGTAAACCTGGTTCAGGTCGAAAAAATTCCCTGTGTTCGCACCCAGGGAAGCCGAATATATATTGGCCCAGCCAAAACCAACCAGAAGTAAAAAAATAAGAATTGTAGTCCAGTCGTAACCTGTTATACTTTTAGCCATTTATTGGTTAATTATAAAGGGTTCGCCACTTAAAGGTTTGGCATATTCATCTTCAAGACTATTTTCAAGAATCCACTTTTCCATATCGGTTCGGGTAATCTCTCCCTTAATATAATTTTCAATCATAAGGCTGGCGATCCGGCCTGCATACCTACTTCCCCAATAGCCGTTTTCTACAAAAACCGCGAGGGCAATTTTAGGATTATCAACTGGAGCAAAGGCGATAAAAATAGAGTGGTCGGTAAGCTGTACCCGTTTTCCATCTATCTTTGTGAAATTCTCTGCGGTTCCGGTTTTTCCGGCAATCTCAATTCCTGGAATCTGAAGGCTACGGGCCGTTCCTTTTTCATACACCTGGTGCATTCCTTCAACTACGGGTTCAAAGTGCCTTGGTTCTATAGTGGTGTGATTTTTAACCGTGAATTTTTCTTCCTTTATCGGGTCACCTTCAATTTCTTTTAAAATGTGTGGCGTATAATACCAGCCACGATTGGCAATGGTAGCCGTCATATTGGCAAGTTGAATAGGGGTCATGAGCACTTCGCCCTGGCCGATCGCGTTGGAAATGGTCGCGGTAGAATACCATTTATAGGTAGGGTAGTTGTATATTTTATTGTAATAATCAGAATCCGGAACTTTGCCTGGCCGGCCGGTACTCAGGTCATTTCCCATAAACTGCCCCAGGCCAAAACTCTCCAAATGATTTTTCCAGGTGTCTATTCCTTCTTGCGGACTTGGGTATTTCTCGATTACCCTACGGTAAACATTTGCAAAATAAGCATTACAGGAAGTAGCGATTCCTGGAACCATATTTAAGGGACTACTATGTGCATGACAGCCCATTCTTCGTCCTCTTCCGTAGGTATATCCATTGTTGCAGTAGAACTTGTCTTCGGTTGTTACTACTTCTTCCTGAAGCGCAATAAGTGCATTTACTGCTTTAAAGGGCGACCCGGGAGGGTATTCGGCTAAAAGTCCGCGGTCATATAACGGATGGGCGATGGAGTCATAATATAATTTTGTGTAGTTAGGGGATCTTTTTCGTCCCACCAGAAGGGCAGGATCGTAACTGGGAGCCGTTACCAGGGCTAGTATTTCTCCTGTTGAAGGTTCAAGAGCTACTATTCCTCCACGTTTATTCTGCATAAGTTTTTCACCGTATTCCTGTAATTTTGAATCCAGGGTAATACTTATATCCTGTCCCTTTTCAGGTAGGGTATCATAGATTCCATCTTTATAGGGGCCAATATCTCTGTTAAAACGGTCTTTCTGAATATATTTCACGCCCTTTACTCCCCGTAATAATTCCTCATAGACGCTTTCAACACCGCTACGGCCTATGAGATCTCCAGAAATATAATAAGAATTGTCTTTAACCATTTGGGGATTCACCTGGGCGATATATCCCAGTACATTGGCGCTGTGATCTACCTGGTAATCTCTCAAAGAACGTTTCTGAATATAGAAACCTTCATATTTTCGCATTTTTTCCTGCAGAACAGCGTACTCGCTTTTGGTTAGCTGCGGAATAATTACAGAAGGCAGCAGCGGGGAATAAATCTTTGCTTTATCGAGTCTTTTACCTAATTCTTCCGGGGTGATATTCAGGATTTCTGAAAATTCCAGGGTATCGAAAGGTTTCAGGTTTCGCGGAATCACCATCACATCGTAGGAAGGCTGGTTGGAAACCATAAGCTTTCCGTTTCGGTCGGAAATATAACCGCGCTGGGGGTAATCGTATTGGATTTCTATCGCGTTATCCTGAGACCTGAGCGCAAGAGAGGTGTCAATTACCTGAAGATAGAAGACACGTGCCAGAAAAATAAGGCCGGTTGTTAGAATTATGATGTAGAGAAGTAACTTTCTCATCTAAATTTTTTATTGAAAAGGCTTAGGCTTAAGATCACCAGAATCACGGTGAATATACTTGAAAATAACGTCTTTTTCAAGATCAATATTATATGACTTAAGCTGAACATTTCCAAAGAAAATAAGATGAAATGATGAATAAGGACCATTAATAAAATATAACTAAATCTCGCCCCAAAGGGAGTAGCGGAAAGCCTGATATTCTGATGATCATAGCTTACCCCAAAAGAAAATCTCAAAAGATTTGGACGTACAAAAGCAGCTATTAAACAGGCGGCTGCGTGAATACCGCCGCTGTCCTCGAAAATATCAATACTAAGCCCCAGAAAAAATGAAAGTATTAGAAAAAAACTCTGGTTGCTGTTAAAAGGATATAAGAGGACAAAAAGTACATACAAATATGGATTTATATAACCCATAAAATTAATATTGTTCAGTATCAGGACCTGCAGTAAGATCAAACCAATAAACCGGGCGGTATTTGCGAGTGCGCTGTTATTCATCTTCGGTTTCTAATGATAATATTAAATCCCGGTCAACATTTTCGATAACGTATACAAAACCAATATTGGTCATATCGTTAAATAAGCGTACGTTGATCTCATAATAACTTCCGCTTTCATCCATTTCAAAATCCTCAATACTGCCAATGGGTAAACCTTCAGGAAAAATAAGCGATCGTCCCCCGGTAGTTATGGTGTCTCCTTGCTTTACCGGTGCCTGTCTTGGCACGTCAATAAGCTGAACTAGATTGGGATCTCTGCCATTCCAGATAAGACTTCCAAAATGATTGGTTTTGCTCAGTTGGGCGTTTATTCTGGATTCGGTATGCAGGATGGAAATCACCCTCGAAAACCTGCTATTAACACGATCTACAATGCCGATAACCCCTTTGCTGGTCACCACCCCAAATTCGGGATTAATACCGTTTTCCTTCCCTTGGTTTATGGTGAGGTAATTATCTGCTTTGGCATAATTGTTATTGATTACCCGCGCAGCTCTGAAATAATATGTACCCTCAAATGAGGTGCTGTCACGGTAATTTTTGATTGAAATAGTGTCGTTTAGGTTGGTGAGGATATTTCGCAATTCCTTGTTTTCTTCAAGTAAACGCTTATTGTATTCTTCCAGATACAGATAGTCTTTCAAATCACTGGTCCAGGAATAAACCCCGCCCGTTACAGCGTTGGCAGAACTTATAAATCTGCTTTTATGAAAAGAATGAGTTTGAATCGTAAAAAACACAGATAAAGCCAGCAGGAATAAGAACAGAATATTATTCTTATTGCGGATAAGAAAATTAAAAATTTGCTGCATAAGCTATCTTCTCCTACTTGATCAGTATTCCCTTATATCGGTTCAAGGTTTTTAAGGTTATTCCGGTTCCTCTTACCACAGCTCTAAGCGGGTCTTCGGCGATGTAAACAGGTAGATCTGTTTTTTGAGATAAACGTTTGTCCAGTCCGCGCAACATTGAGCCACCACCGGCAAGATAAATCCCGGTGTTGTAAATATCGGCGGCAAGTTCGGGTGGGGTTTGGGATAAAGTCTCCATAACCGCATCTTCAATACGAAGAATAGATTTATCCAAAGCCTTGGCTATTTCGCGGTAAGAAATATTTACCTGTTTTGGTTTTCCGGTTAGTAAATCCCGTCCCTGTACACTCATTTCTTCCGGCGGAACTTCAAGATCTTCAGTGGCTGCACCTATCTGGATCTTGATCTTTTCGGCAGTTCTTTCACCAACATAAAGGTTATGCTGGGTACGCATATAATACACAATATCGTTGGTGAAAACATCTCCGGCAATCTTAATTGATTTATCACAAACAATACCGCCAAGGGCGATAACCGCGATCTCGGTAGTACCACCACCTATATCTACGATCATATTTCCTTTCGGTTGCATAATGTCTACTCCAATCCCTATCGCCGCAGCCATAGGTTCGTGAATTAGATATACTTCTTTTCCGTTTACACGTTCGGCGCTTTCTTTTACCGCCCTCATCTCAACTTCAGTAATTCCTGAAGGAATACAGATCACCATCCTTAACGCCGGAGTGAACATCTTTTTCTTCAGCGCAGGAATCTCTTTGATAAACATCGTGAGCATTTTCTCACTAGCATCAAAATCTGCAATTACTCCATCTTTTAAAGGACGAATCGTTTTTATGTTTTCGTGGGTTTTTCCCTGCATCATTGCAGCTTCTTTCCCTACCGCGGTTATTTTTCCTGTGGTGCGGTCGCGGGCTACTATTGAAGGACTATCTACAACAACTTTGTCGTTGTGGATAATCAAAGTGTTTGCGGTTCCTAAATCTATCGCTATTTCTTCAATGAGAAAGTCAAAAAATCCCATAGTATGTTAAGTGTTGAGGTTTCGTAAATGTAATAAAATTAATGTTTAAAATGGCGGGTTCCCGTCACCACCATAGCAATATCATTTTCGTTGCAATAATCTATACTAAGCTGATCTTTGATGGATCCCCCCGGCTGAATTACCGCTGTAATCCCTGCATTTCCTGCGATTTCTACACAGTCTGGAAAAGGAAAAAACGCGTCACTGGCCATTACGGCTCCACTCAGGTCAAAGTTAAAAGAACGGGCCTTATCTATGCTTTGATTAAGCGCATCTACACGTGAGGTCTGGCCTGTTCCGCTGGCACAAAGTTGTTTGTTCTTTGCCAAAACAATGGTATTTGATTTGGTATGCTTGCAAATTTTGGAAGCAAATAACAAGTCAGATAACTCCGCATCGGTGGGTTTATTGTTGGTAGCTTGCTTTAAATCTTCAGCAGCATCTGTTTTAAGATCTTTCTCCTGAACCAGAACTCCGTTCAGGCAGGTTCTAACCTGTTTTTTAGGAAGCTCTACTTCCTTCTGAATTAATAGAATTCTGTTTTTCTTTCCTTTCAGAATTTCTTCAGCTTCAGCTGAAAAAGAAGGAGAGATCACTACTTCACAAAAAAGTTTATGAATCTCTTCAGCAGTAGCCTTGTCGATTTCAATATTGCTAATCAGAATTCCGCCGAAAGCAGAAACCGGATCTCCCGCCAGTGCATCGGTATAAGCCTGATGCAAAGTCTCGCGCTGGGCAAGGCCGCAGGCATTGTTATGTTTTAAAATAGCAAAAGTAGGAGCTTCCCCCTTAAATTCGTTCATAAGATTTACCGCCGCATCAACGTCCAGCAGGTTGTTGTAAGATAGTTCTTTCCCGTGTATCTTTTTGAACATCGCATCAAAATCTCCAAAGAAAAATCCTTTTTGGTGAGGGTTCTCACCATAGCGAAGTTCGGTGCCTTGCTGAATGCTTTCTTTGTAAACATTTACTTCATTTTCAGCATTGAAATAGTTGAAAATGGAGGTGTCATAATGCGAAGAAATATTAAAAGCCTTAGCGGCAAATCTCTTACGGTCGGCAAGGCTGGTTTCGCCCTTCTTTTCGTTCAATAAATTTTCAAATTCTTTGTAATCTTCAACCGAAGAAACACAAAGCACATCTTTAAAGTTCTTAGCCGCGGCGCGTATCAGCGAGATCCCTCCAATATCTATCTTTTCAATAATATCTTCTTCGGAAGCCCCGGAGACAACAGTTCTTTCAAACGGATAAAGATCTACAATCACAATGTCTAGCTGCGGAATTTCGTATTCAGCCAGTTCTTTTACATCACTTTCATTGTCCTGGCGGTTTAAAATTCCGCCGAAAACCTTTGGATGCAGGGTTTTAACCCTTCCTCCAAGAATAGATGGGTAGGAAGTAATATCTTCAACAGGAATAACTTCAATTCCCAGATCTTTGATGAATTTCTCGGTTCCTCCGGTTGAATAAATAGTGATACCCAGCTTATTGAGTTTTTTGGCGATAGGAGCCAGGCCGTCTTTACTGAATACAGAAATTAAAGCAGATGTTGCTTGTTTTAAGTCTCTCATTGTGTTGTGTTTGATGAAGTGGCAAAAGTAAGTATTTCACCCACAAACATAAAAGCGAATGAATTTATTTATCAATAAAATTGTAACGAATTTTCAACACCGGCGTCTTATCTTGTGATTCCTTTAAATACGGCAGTTAACTGTATGTTTATATATCTTAGACTTTTAAAAGAAAGTTTCACTTTTGCTGTGAACGCGCTTAGAAACAATAAGCTGCGCACCTTTCTTTCTTTGTTGGGGGTTACCATTGGTATTTTCTCCATAATCGCCGTGCTCGCTGCAGTAGATTCTCTTGAAAAAGAGATTAAAGGTAGTTTGAGCTCCCTTGATAACAGCACGGTAATTATTATGCGCTTTTCCTTTGGCCCTACCGATGTTCCACAATGGAAGCGCCAGCAATTTCCCGATGTCTCCTACGATGAATATCAGCATTTGAAAAGGAGCCTACCTGATCTCGAAGCGGTAAGTTATGTGATTGGCGTTCCTTCAGAATCAATAAAATACCGGGATGTAACCAGTGAAAATGTAGATGTAGGCGCGGTAACCAGTGAATATTATGATATTGAAGCCTTCGAATTAAGGGAAGGCAGATTTTTTAATGAATCTGAATCGGTAAGTGGCTCTCCCGTTATTGTTCTTGGCCATGAGATAGCAAATAATCTCTTCGGAAATTCCAACCCTTTGGGACAGGAAGTTAGACTATATGGGCGTAAGATGCAGGTAATTGGCGTTTTGGAAAAACAGGGGAGTTCTCTCTTCGGAAATTCCAGGGATGGCCAGGCTTTTGTACCTGTTAATCTCGTAAGAAGAATATATGGCGATAACAATAAAGGGGTCTTTCCTCAAATAGTTCTTAAACCTGAAGATGGGGTAGATAACGCCGAATTTGTAGCTATGGTTGAAGGTCAACTCCGAAATTACAGGGCGATAAAGCCCGGAGAGACGAACAATTTCTTCATAAATCAATTACAAGGCTTTGCCGATTTTATTGATAATATTACCGGGCAGATGAACATCATAGGCCTTATTATTAGTGGCTTTTCGTTGCTGGTTGGAGGATTCGGGATAGCCAACATTATGTTCGTAAGTGTGAAAGAGCGTACCAACCTGATAGGAATTCAAAAATCCCTTGGTGCTAAAAACAGGTTTATCCTTTTTCAGTTCCTCTTCGAGGCAGTTATTTTATCGGTAATAGGCGGATTAATAGGGCTGTTTCTGGTATGGGTGGTTTCAATAATTGCCTCTCAGTTCACTGGTGATTTCGAATTCGTACTATCGCTCTGGAATCTAATGTTAGGGACGATTGTTGCCGCAGTCATCGGACTGATTTCTGGAATTATTCCTGCTATTTCAGCCTCTAAATTAGATCCGGTAGAAGCGATAAGAACCGGTTTTTAGAAGGCGAAGTCTTTAGGTAGAGGGGGACTTTAGAACTTCCGCTACTTTTTCATTAACCCATTCCAAAAATCTTTCATCTTCAATATTGAAAGGATCTTCGGTATGAGAATCGATGTCGATCTGGCCAATGTTCTCTCCATTTAAAAACAGAGGAACTACAATTTCCGCTCTCACATTAATGCTACAAGCGATGTAATTGGTCTGGGTTTTAACATCAGGCACCACAAAATTCTCGTTAGATACGGCTACCTGCCCGCAAATGCCTTTTCCAAAGGGAATAATGGTATGGTCGGTGGGTTCCCCTGCAAAAGCACGTAGTTTTAATTCTTCCTTGTCACCGTTTTTGAAATAAAAACCTACCCAGTCATAATACGGGATATTTTCTTTCAACAGGTCACAAATCTGCTCCAAACGATGATCTACAGAAAGTTCGTCGTTAGATAAAATCTTTTCTACTGCGGGTTTTAGTTTTTGAAATGGCATACCAATGTGTTTTAGTGCAAAAGTATTTAAAAATTTGCGCAGGCTGGGTGGCTTATTTGTATAAATTTGTTAAAAAGCCTTTAATCACTCTTGCTCAAACTATTCGTAAAATACAAATCGGTACTTCGGTTTATCCTCATTTTTCTGGGAAGCTATTTTATTTTAAGTCTTTTCTATAACTGGTACCTCGACCTTTTCAGATCTGAGATCTATTACCCCGACTATGTCACGCATATGGTCGCCCGGCAAACCGAAATGTTGATTAGCAGCTTTGGATATGCTGCCCAGATAGAACCGCATCAATACCACCTTTCTATGAAATTGATGATCAACGGGGATTATCTTGCTCAAATCGTTGAAGGTTGTAATGCCATGAGTATAATGGTGCTTTTCGTTGCTTTTATCCTGGCTTTTTTTGGGAGACTAAAGACTACTTTGGCCTTTCTTCTTGCTGGATTGGTGATTATCTATGCGATGAATATCATTCGTATCGCGATCCTTTCTATAGGAATCTACGAATATCCTCAGCATACAGAATTTCTTCATACCATTATATTTCCGCTCATTATCTATGGAACAGTTTTCGTACTTTGGATTCTTTGGGTCTATATTTATTCTAAAAACCAGGCACGATGAAACCAGGATACCGCATACTCATAATTGGAGTGCTGGTTGTTTTTCTGGCGCTGGTGCGCGTCTTTGAGGAGTATCTTTTTTACGACCCCATTAATGAGTTTTACCGCAGTGGATATTATATGCTGGACCAGTTGCCTCAATATAAATTGCCAGAATTATTGCTTAATCTAAGTTTTAGATTCTGGTTGAATTCTCTAATTTCCCTGGTGATTCTTTATGTAGCATTCCTGGATAGAAATATTGTAAAATTTGCCGCACTTTTATTTCTCGCTTTTTTCCTGTTTGGTATGGCAACCTATACGTATTTACTACTGAATCTTGATCGCGGCCACGTACTGAGCCTGTTTTATGTGAGAAGATTCCTTATTCATCCGGTGTTTATCCTTATTTTACTTCCGGCTTTTTATTATTATCGGCTTCAGAAACGAACAAAACCATAATTTCAAATTAATTCCCGGTAATCCTGAAATTTCTTTAGAAAAAATTGTGCGTATCTTTGAAAATGACTTTATATCAAAAATTTAACTATTTTTGTAGCTGATGAAAAAAGCTTTTCAAAATAGCAGTTCTGTTTTACTAGCCCTGATGGTGCTATTTTCTACCCTGTCTTTCACGGTAGACAAGCATTTCTGTGGAAGCTTTTTGGTAGATAAAGCTATCTTTTCTGAGGCTGAAACCTGCGGAATGGATATGGAGAATGCTGTAGATAACTGCTGTACCAACGAAAAAGTGGTGGTAGACGGGCAGGATGAACTCAAACATTCCTTCGAGTCGCTTGATTTTCAACAGCAGATATTTATTGCAAGCTTTAGCTTTTCTTATTTAAATCTTTTTGAAACCCTTCCAAAAGAAGTTGTTCCATTTAAGGATTATTCTCCCCCCTTGCTGGTCACTGACATACACTTGGTAGATCAGGTTTTCCTTATTTGATTTTATTGATGATCGCGGCCTTTTCCTGTTCCAGGAAATAGCCTCATCCTGACTTTTTCTGACTCAGAAATCCTCCTTTAGTGTTGGATTCCATCAATAAATCATTTTGAAAATGTTCAATAAGCTTATAAAATATTTTTTATATAACCGGCTGGTATCAGTGCTTCTGCTTATCTTCTTAATAGGCTGGGGACTGGTTACCGCACCCTTTAACTGGAATACCGGTTTTCTTCCAAGCGATCCTGTACCGGTAGATGCCATTCCTGATATTGGTGAAAACCAGCAAATCGTATTTACCGATTGGCCGGGACGTTCCCCACAGGATATCGAAGACCAGATCACCTATCCGCTTACCAGTTCTCTTTTAGGAATTCCCGGAGTAAAGTCTGTTCGCTCTAATTCTATGTTCGGTTTTTCCAGTATTTATATCATCTTCGAAGAGGATGTAGAGTTTTACTGGTCCCGTTCCAGGGTTTTGGAAAAACTCAATTCCCTTCCTTCCGGTCTTTTGCCAGATGACGCAAAACCAACCCTGGGTCCCGATGCTACGGCTTTAGGTCAGGTATTCTGGTACACCCTTGAAGGCCGGGATAAAGACGGAAACGTAACCGGTGGCTGGGATCTGCACGAATTGCGTACTATTCAGGATTATTATATAAAACCGGCCCTAAGTGCTGTTGAAGGCGTTGCCGAGGTGGCTTCAGTAGGCGGGTATGTTCAGGAATACCAGATCGATGTAAACCCTGATGCTTTGAAAGCTTATAGCATTGGGATTGACGAGGTGATGAAAGCGGTAAAAAACTCCAATCGCGATGTAGGCGCAAAAACCCTGGAGATAAATAAGGTGGAATACTTGGTGCGGGGTCTTGGGTATATTGAATCTGTTGAAGACATCGAAAATACGGTAGTTTCGGTTTCAGAAAATACCCCGGTGTTAATCCGCGATATAGCCGAGGTTCACCTGGGACCATCAGAACGCCGTGGCATTCTCGACAAAGGTGGAGCTGATGTTACCGGTGGGGTTGTGGTAGCACGTTATGGTTCAAATCCGCTAAAGGTTATAGAGAATACCAAGGAAAAGATCAAGGAGATCTCCACCGGTCTTCCAAATAAAACCCTGGCCGATGGCACCGAAAGCCAGCTTACCGTAGTGCCTTTTTACGATCGTACCCAGCTTATCCACGAAACTATTGGCACATTAGAAAGAGCGTTATCACATGAGGTGCTTATCAGCATTATTGTGATCCTTGTTTTGGTGCTCAATTTACGGGCTTCAATTCTTATTTCGGCCCTGCTGCCTATTGGGGTACTAATGACCTTTATCGCGATGCGCTACTTTGGCGTAGATGCCAATGTGGTGGCCCTTTCGGGTATTGCCATTGCCATAGGGGTGATGGTAGATGTCGGGATTGTTTTTGTTGAAAATACCATCCGACATCTCGAAATGCGTAAAAATTCCGGGGTGCGAGGTGAAAAGTTGTTAGCGATCATCCAAAAAGCCACTATCGAGGTAGCTCCTGCCGTAACAACAGCCCTGGCTACGACCATTGTGAGTTTTATTCCGGTTTTCTTTATGGAAAATGCAGAAGGTAAACTCTTCCGCCCACTGGCTTTTACAAAAACCTTTGCTTTGGTAGCCGCTTTCCTGGTGGGAATTCTTTTGCTGCCAATGCTCTCCTATTTTGCTTTTAATATCAAGGTAAACAAAGAAAAAAGCCGAAAGATCTGGTATATAATTTTAATCATTTCAGGACTTGTTCTTGCATTCTGGTTCCAGTTTTGGCTGCCACTTGCGCTCACATTAATCGGGGTTTTAAAACTACTAGAAAGTCGTAATCCCGCATTCCTGGGAAGGTACTCAGATAAAATAATGATGTTGGTGATTCTTTTGGTTACTATTCTGTTCCTGGTTGAAGAATGGATGCCGCTTGGCTTTGGGATTTCCTTGTTTACTAATTACTTCTTCGTGATTATTCTACTGAGTTTAACCCTGGCAGTTCTTATGGCGGTGGTGAAATTTTACCGGCCTATCCTAAACTGGTGTCTGGTCAATAAAGGAAAATTCCTATCACTGCCACTTATCACTATTTTCTTCGGAATGATGATCTGGTTCGGCTTTCCAAAAATTTTCGGATTTGTAGCTGACGGTTTTGATAAAGTAGGCTGGAATGTGAGGACTACTTCAGGATGGAGCGGGATGGCTCATACTTTCCCCGGAGTTGGAAAAGAATTTATGCCATCGCTTAATGAAGGGAGCTTCTTGTTGATGCCTACAGCTATGGCACACGCCGGAATAGAAGAAGTCAAAAAAACCGTTCAGCAGCTCGATATTGCGGTAACCAATATCCCGGAAGTAGAGATTTCTGTAGGGAAATTGGGACGGGTAGAAAGCGCTCTGGATCCTGCGCCTATCTCGATGTTCGAGAATATAATCAATTACAAATCTGAATATATTCTGAATGAAGACGGAAAACTTCAGGCATTTAAGGTTGATGACAACGAACGCTTCATTACCAAAGCGGGCGACAGCCTAACCAATGAGGAGGCTATTCTGCAAAATATTTCCGAAGAAAATCTCATAAAAGACGAAAACGGAAAATATTACCGAAGCTGGCGGGAACATATTAAAAACCCTGATGATATCTGGGATGAGATCGTGAAACGTACCAGGCTTCCGGGAGTTACTTCGGCACCCAAACTTCAGCCAATTGAAACCCGATTGGTAATGCTGCAAACCGGGATGCGTGCTCCAATGGGAATTAAAGTGTTTGGACCTGATTTGCAAACTATTCAGGATTTTGGAATGGAACTCGAAAGTCTGCTGAAAGAGGTACCTTCAGTAAAAGCCGAAGCCGCTTTCGCCGATCGGGTGGTGGGGAAACCTTACCTGGAGATCGATATAGACCGAAACGCCATAGCCCGTTACGGACTTAGCATTGAATCGGTCCAGAGAATTATAGAAACCGCTATTGGCGGGATGGAGATAACTTCTACCGTTGAAGGCCGCGAGCGTTTCCCGGTAAGGGTGCGCTATCCACGCGAATTGCGGGACGACCCCTCTAGCCTGAAGCGAATCCTGATTCCGACCCCAAAAGGGGCGCAAATTCCCCTAGGGGAACTGGCCGATCTCAATTATGTACGTGGCCCGCAAATGATTAAAAGTGAGGATACCTTCCTTACCAGTTACGTACTCTTCGATAAACGCGATGGTTTTGCTGAAGTGAATGTGGTGAACGATGCTCAGGATCATATTCAGTCTAAGATCGATTCGGGTGAATTGAAAGTGCCTGCTGGAGTGAGCTATAAATTTTCGGGTAATTATGAGAACCAGGTACGGGCTGTTAAACGTCTGGCCATCCTTATTCCCATTTGTTTACTCATTATTTTCCTGCTGCTGTATTTTCAGTTTAAAACCATTATCGCTTCAACTATTCATTTTTCCGGAGTTTTTGTGGCTTTTGCAGGTGGATTTATAATGATTTGGCTTTACGGCCAGGGTTGGTTTATGGATTTTGGCATAGCAGGGACCAATATGCGGGATCTTTTCCAAATGGGCACTATCAATTTAAGTGTAGCCGTTTGGGTTGGATTCATCGCGCTTTTCGGGATCGCTACCGATGATGGGGTGCTAATGGGAACCTATATTCACCAGGTTTTTGAACGAAAAAATCCACAAACTGTTCCGGAGGTTCGTTCTGCTGTGATGGAAGCCGGACTAAAAAGGGTACGCCCTGCGATGATGACCACGGCAGTTACGATTATTGCCCTTTTCCCCGTGCTTACCTCCACCGGAAAAGGTTCCGATATTATGGTGCCGATGGCCATCCCAATTGTTGGCGGAATGGTGATTCAAATTATGACCATTTTCGTGGTGCCGGTTTTACAGGCCTACTGGAGAGAAACTGTGGTGAAAAAAGCTGAGAAAACTAATTAAGATGAAAAACGCACTAAAAATAATACTGACATTTCTGGTCCTTTTCTTCGGAAATAAGACTCAGTCGCAGGAACTTGAAACCTATCTCAGGATCGCCGCGGAAAACAACCCGAAACTGCAGTCGGCGTACACTCAATTTGAAGCTGCCTTGCTGCAATCGCCGCAGGTAGCTTCCCTTCCCGATCCCACGCTTACGGTAAGTGCTTTCGGAAGGATGATAGAAACCCGGTTGGGAGCACAGGAAGCCCGGTTTAACCTGATGCAGATGTTTCCCTGGTTTGGAACCTTAAAAGCCAAAGCACAGGCAGCCGATTTGATGGCCGAAGCCCGTTTTCAGGAATATCTGGCGATGCGCGGGGACCTGTTTTATGAGGTGAAAAAGGCTTATGCAGAACTTTATGAACTGGAAAAAACTATTGAACTCAAAGAAGAGAACCTGGAAATCCTGGATTCGTACCGTGAACTTTCGCTGAGTAAATTCAGAAGTGGAAGCTCTTCGATGGTTAATGTGGTGCGGGTCGATATCATACGTGAGGAGGCTATTACCGAAATTGAGCTTGAACACGATGCTTTGGAAAGTTTGAAGAAACAATTTAATTATTTGCTGAATCGGAAACCCAAGGCGGCTGTAAGTATTCAGGATACTTTGGTGCTAAATGCACTGGGAGCTACTGAAATGGAAGAAATAGATTTTGACGCCCACCCTGAACTGGCCCGATACGATAGTGAGCTCGAAGCTTATCAGAGCCGAGCTGAAATTGCCCAAAAGGAAGGTCTGCCAATGTTGGGTCTGGGGGTGGATTATTCAATTATCTCAAAGCGTACCGATGCCAATCCCGAAATGAACGGTCAGGATGCTATTATGCCAATGTTCTCGGTAAGCTTACCTATTTTCAGAAAAAAATATAAAGCCGCTGAAAGGGAAGCTGAACTAATGCAAACAGCCGCTATACAAAACCGGGAAGCTCGCGAAAATGAACTGCTGGGTATTTATGAACAAACCCGTTACGAACAGAATAAGGCACAGAAACTCTTGGACCTGTACGACAGGCAGATCATCAGCTCCAACCAGGCTAATAACTTACTGGTATCGGGCTTTGGTAATAACACCGAAGATTTTGAGGAAGTACTTCGGATGAATCAGGATATTTTAATGCTGAATACCCAAAAACTCGCCGCTTTGAAAAACGGATTTATCGCCCAGGCGAAACTGGAATATTTGGCAACTAAAACAGAAAATTACGATGAAAACAAATAATATACTTAAAGCAATAGGAATTCTCGTTATCGGGATCCTACTGGGGTGGGCTATCTTTGGTGGTGGCAGTGATGATGCCGCTGAACACGATCACACTGAAGCGGGCGCAGAAACCATTTGGACCTGCTCTATGCATCCATCTGTTAGACAAAGTGAACCCGGAGCCTGTCCGATTTGCGGGATGGACCTAATTCCACTTGAGGAGGAAGAAACTTCCACTGATCCTAACGTCTACACGATGAGCGAGAATGCGCTGAAACTTGCCAATGTGAGCACTATGAAAGTAGGGAAGAGCGAAGCTTCCCGGGAGTTAAGATTAAACGGAAAAGTTGAGGTCGATGAACGTAATGCCTATTCCCAGTCGACTCATATCCCTGGAAGAATTGAAGATCTACGGGTGAACTTTACCGGGGAAAAGGTTAATCGCGGCCAGACTCTTGGCGTAGTGTACAGTCCAGAGCTCGTTACCGCCCAGGAAGAATTGCTGCAGGCTTATTCGATAAGGGAGAGTCAACCTGATTTGTTTGAGGCGGCAAAAGAGAAATTGAGAAACTGGAAAATTGGAGAGAATCAGATCCAGCAAATCCTTTCTAATAGAAAAGCTATTGAACGCTTTCCTATTACGGCTGATGTAAATGGGATAGTGACTGAAAAAATGGTAGACCTTGGGGATTATGTGGAGCGCGGAATGCCAATTTACGAGATCTCAGATCTCTCTGAAGTTTGGGTAATGTTCGATCTTTACGAAAGCACTATGGGCTGGGTAAATGAAGGTAGTGAGGTAGAATACAGCATTCGTTCTCTGCCTGGAGAGACCTTTACGGGGAAGATCAGTTTTGTAGATCCCTTGCTGAATTCCCAAACCCGTGTGGCTACTGCCAGAGTTGAGGTAGATAATAGTACCGGGAGATTAAAACCGGGAATGTTCGCCTCCGGATTGGTTAAAAATAATATCGGGGAAGCCGGCAGTAATGAGATCGTGATTCCTAAGTCGGCGGCATTATGGACCGGGAAACGCAGTTTAGTATATATTAAGGAAGAAGCTGCAGGTGGAGCAGGTTTCAGAATTAGAAGAATCACTTTAGGCCCATCCTTAGGGGATGCCTATGTGGTAGAAGATGGATTGCAGGTAGGAGATGAGATCGTGGTTAACGGAACCTTTACTGTAGATGCTGCCGTGCAATTGGCCGGAAAACCCAGTATGATGAATCCCCCGGAAAATGAAGAAACTCCTGAGCCTGTTGGAGAGATTTTGCTTTCGGAAGAGGAAAAAACAAAGCTGCAACCGGTTTTCAGTAATTATTTAAGTTTGAAGGATGCCTTGGTCGAGGATGATTTTAAACTTGCTGAAAAAGAGGCGAAAGAACTTGAAGCTAGCCTTGAGCAGCTGGAAGTTTCTGAATTTGGAGCTTCAGCAGGAGCCGCACTGGAAAGCTATAAAATGCAGCTCGAAAATAATATGGAAAGCATCACTCCCGCAGAAGATATTTCAGCATTGAGAGAAAAATTTGATGAACTTTCAATAGTAATGATAAGAATGGCGCAAAGCTTTAAACCTTTTAGCGACAAACTCTATATACAACACTGCCCCATGGCAAATAGTGACAGAGGTGCCGATTGGTTAAGCCTTTCTGAAGAAATCGAGAATCCTTATTATGGTAGTGCCATGCTTACCTGTGGGGAAGTAACCGAAATTGTAGAATAAACAGTAATCTTTAATGATGGGGTGTCCGTCATTATTATGAATGGAGAAATGTTTTTGAATGTTGCCAGTATAGAGAAACTGGAAAAATAAAATTTGTATAAGTTTGTCGAATTAAAAGCCTAAAAGTGGTTAAACGGAAAACAGCCCTTAAACTAAGACAGGCCCACAGATACCTGGGACTTTTTATAGGAATTCAGTTCATTATGTGGACCGTTAGTGGAATGTATTTTAGCTGGACCGATCTTGATGAGATCCATGGAGATCATTTTAAAAAGGGAATTGTGGAAAATCCTGCATTTTCCGGTCTTCAGGGACCAGGACAAATGCTGTTTGAAACTCCGGTACGCTCTTTGGAGCTAAAAGATATAGGAGGTGAAGCCTTTTACTTAATTAATGGTAAAAGCTTGATTGATCCTAAAACGGGAGAGGAAAGACAGGAGATTACCCAAGAAGAAGCATTAAAAATTGCTAAAAAACATATGCGGGAAAACCTCGAGGTAGCCGGAGTGGAATTGGTCAATGAAACCGGAAAACACCACGAATACCGAAGTGGGGCCTTACCGGCTTATGTGATCTCCTACAAAGAACCGGATGATCTTAAGGCATATGTTTCGGTAAAGGATGCCACATTCAGATCGGTTCGCCACCGCGACTGGCGCTGGTTCGACTTTCTCTGGATGACCCACACAATGGATTATGAAGGGCGGGATGATTTTAATAACCTGGTGCTTCGCATATTTTCCCTGATGGGAGTAATAACAGTGCTAAGCGGTTTTGTGCTTTGGTACATTTCGTCACCGTCGGTAAGAAAACTTAAGAAACGATTTAAATAAGAGTAATTTTAAACACAAATAAGAATAAAAACAGAAACGATGAAAAAGAGTCTAAAAAAACTTATTATGCTTAGCCTGGTAGCCGGAGCGCTATCTATGACCTCATGCCGCGATGCCGAAGAAAAAAAGGATGAACCGGCAGAACCTATGCAAAATGAAATGCACCAGGAGGGCGAAACGGACGGTATGGATCATAGCAGCAACGAAATGAAAAAATATGAGGGCGAAGCTATGAACGCTGAATTCAAAGATGAGAATACTGCCAGAGCTTACGAGCTGTACGTGGAAATAAAGGATGCATTGGTGAATACAGATGCTGAAACCACCAAAACCAAGGCTGAGGAACTAAGCGAGGCCGGAGCAACAGAAGAGGTTACTGAAGCCGCGAAAAAGATCGCTTCCAGTGATGATGTAAACAAACAAAGAGAAGCATTTTCTGACCTTACCGTGGCTATGGAAAAGCAACTTGAAGGCGCCCTTGCTTCAGGAGAAATCTACAAGCAATACTGCCCGATGGCTTTTGAAGGAAAGGGAGATTACTGGCTTTCAAACTCAAAAGACATTTTTAATCCTTACTATGGTGACAAAATGTTAAAGTGCGGTAGAGTAGATGCTACCATAAAATAAGTATTTTATAATCCTTCAGGGTCTGAACAGGCCCTGAAGGTTTTCTCTAAATTCTTCAGAAATTTGAACAACAGGATTCTGCATATTAAAAATATGGTTTGTGCCCGTTGCCTGACGAGTGTAAAAAACCTACTTGAAGCTCAAAATCTGTCTTACAAGGATGTTAGCCTTGGCAGGATCGAGTTGAAGGAAGAGATTTCAGAGGAGCAGTTGAGTTTGCTGGAAAGCGAATTGAATAAAACCGGATTTGAACTGGTTATAGAACGTAGCGACAAGATCGTAAATGCTATTAAGGCGATTATTATTGAAATGGTTTATCATCGCAGTGATTTTGGAAACAAAAAGCTTTCGGAAATTTTAAGCGAGAGACTACATTACGATTACAGTCACCTAACCGGAATTTTTTCAAAAGCAGAGAATCAGAGTATTCAGAGTTTTCAGAATAAAATAAAAACCGAACGTATCAAGGAGCTACTTGAATACGACGAACTAAGCATAGCCGAAATTGCCGATGAAATGGGTTACGGCAGTGCCGCTTATCTTTCCACCTTCTTTAAGAAAGAAACCGGTTTAAAACCATCGGAATATAAACAGCGATACACCTCCCGAAATTCCCTGGATAGTATTTAAACTTCCAGTTTCAACCTGATGGAATTTTTTCAGGCTACTGATCTAATTCTTTCTCAATTCCATCGAAATAATAGATATAACTATTTTATATTCAGAATTATATATTTTATGTAACCGGGCTGATTTTCGATTTTCTTATAACTTCTTACCATAATTTTAAAACCTTTTACGGTTTTGGGTGGTTACCTTTGGTGTAAACCAATAAAAATGAAGTTATGAGAAATGAGAAGTTGATTCATGCATTGGGAAATTGCATAAACCACTGTAATTATTGCGCCGATGCGTGTCTGGATGAAGATGATGTGAAATTGATGGTTACCTGCATCAGGACCGATAAGGTTTGTGCTGAGGTTTGTTCGACCCTGAACCAGGTGTTGGCCACCAATTACAAGAATGTAGACGGATTGGTGAAATATTGCATCGAAGTTTGTAATGATTGTGCCGATGAATGCGGTAAGCACGAGCACGATCACTGTCAGGAATGTGCGGAAGCCTGCAGACATTGTGTAGAAGCTTGTCGGGCCTATCTGGCATAAACAAAGAAAAATAAAGACCCCGATGAAACGGGGTTTTTTTAAGCATAAAAATAATATGAAACACAGCTATAAAATAACAGGAATGACTTGCCTTGGTTGCAGGTCTCAGGTGGAGTCGACTCTTAGAAATGTAGAAGGCGTTAAAGATGCCTGGGTAGATCTCGAGGAACAAAAAGCAGAAATCGAGATGGAAAAGCATATACCAATTGAAGAATTCCAAAAAGCGCTTAAAAAGATTCCAGGAAATTATGGAATTAAGGCACCGGGCCCCATGGTTCATACTTATTCGGTAAGCGGGATGACCTGTAATGGCTGTCGTTCTCATGTCGAAGAAACCCTTAACAAAGTTGAAGGTGTTGAGGAAGTCAAAGTCGATTTGGAGAAAGCTGAAGCAGAAATTAGGATGAAGAAACACATTCCGCTTGAAAAATTTCAGAAAGCTTTAGAGGACGACGGTGGAAAGTATGGGATACACCCTCCCGGTCCTGTTACAAAGAAATTCTCGGTAAGCGGGATGACCTGCAACGGCTGTCGCTCTCACGTTGAGGAAACGCTTAACAAAGTTGAAGGTGTTGAGGAAGCAAAAGTCGATCTGGAGAAAGCCGAAGCAGAAATCAGGATGAAGAAGCACATTCCACTTAAGAAATTTCAGAAGGCCATGGAAGAAGATGGTGGTAACTATCAGATCCATCAGCTTGGTGATGAGGTTAAAACTGAAAATAAAAAACCTAAAGGCGGTGGTACAGGGGTTTATTACTGCCCAATGCATTGCGAAGGCGATAAAACTTACGACCAACCGGGAGACTGCCCGGTGTGTGGGATGGATCTTGTGGAAGAAGCCAGTCTAACCCCGGCCGCTACGCAGTATACCTGCCCTATGCATCCTGAAATTGTGGAAGATGAACCGGGCTCCTGTCCAAAGTGCGGGATGGAACTAGTGCCAATGGAACCGGAATCTTCGGAAAGTAAATCCTATAAAAAACTTCTGAAAAAATTCAAATTAGCGGTCGCCTTTACTTTGCCCATTTTTATTATCGCGATGTCTGAAATGATCCCGGACAATCCGCTTTATGATGTAATGGGAATGAAATACTGGAACTGGGTGCAGTTTGCACTTTCAATTCCGGTGGTTTTTTATGCCACCTGGATGTTTTTTGAAAGAGCCTACCGATCAATAAAGACCTGGAACCTTAACATGTTTACGCTTATTGGGATTGGAGCGGGAATAGCCTGGATCTTCAGCGTTTTTGGGCTCGTATTTCCCGGTTTCTTTCCTGAACAGTTTAAGACTGAAATGGGAACCGTGCACGTTTATTTTGAGGCTGCAACGGTGATCCTAACCCTGGTTTTGCTTGGGCAGGTTCTCGAAGCACGCGCTCATAGCAAGACGAATTCTGCGATTAAAGAATTGCTGAAGCTGGCTCCTAATAAGGCGATAAAGGTGGTTAACGGGGAAGAAAAAGAAGTCTCTATCAATGAGATACATTCAGGAGATATTTTAAGGGTTAAACCGGGCGATAAGATTCCGGTAGATGGAGTTATAGAAAAAGGAAATTCCAGCATTGATGAATCGATGATCACCGGGGAACCCATCCCTGTAGATAAAACTGAAGGTGATAAGGTGAGTTCGGGTACCATAAACGGCAACCGTAGTTTTACTATGAAAGCCGAAAAGGTGGGGGAGGAGACATTGCTCTCCCAGATAATTAAAATGGTGAATGATGCCAGCAGGTCTCAGGCACCTATTCAGAAACTAGCTGACAGGATTTCGGGTTATTTTGTACCGGTGGTGGTGATGATTTCCGTAATCACTTTTATTGTTTGGGCAATTTTCGGACCTGAACCTTCTTACGTATACGCGCTGGTAAATGCTATTGCGGTTCTAATCATTGCCTGTCCCTGTGCACTCGGTCTGGCCACTCCAATGTCGGTGATGGTAGGCGTTGGGAAAGGAGCCCAAAACGGGGTTTTGATCAAGAATGCCCGTGCTCTTGAACAAATGGATGATATCGATACTTTAATTATTGATAAAACCGGAACCATAACCGAAGGAAAACCCAAAGTTGAAAAGGTGGAGGTTACTTCAGAAGAAAACAAGGAAGAGATCATCAAACTAATCGCATCGGTAAATTCCCAGAGTGAACACCCATTAGCAAAAGCTACCGTTGATTTTGCCAGGGAAAAGGGATTGAAGTTCAGCGAAGCTACAGACTTTAATGCTTTTACCGGAAAGGGAGTTATCGGGATGGTTTCAGATAAAAAAGTCGCTATTGGGAATGATAAATTGATGCAGGCAGAGGATGTTCAGATTACTTCAGAAATTAAAGAAAAGGTTATTGCTGAACAGGAACAGGGTAAAACTGTGTCTTATGTTGCTGTGGATAGCAGAATTGTGGGATATTTAACGATTACCGACCCAATAAAGAAAACCAGTAGAGAAGCGTTGAAATCGTTAATGGATGATGGGGTTGAAGTCTTTATGTTCACCGGAGATAATAAAAAAACCGCAAAATCGGTTGCTGAAGAACTTGGTCTAAGTGGATTTAAAGCAGGAATGCTTCCGGAAGACAAACAAAATGAAATTAAGAAACTTCAGCAGCAGGGTAAAAAGGTTGCGATGGCAGGTGATGGAATAAACGATGCACCGGCCTTAGCTCAGGCTGATATCGGGATCGCGATGGGAACAGGAACCGATGTGGCTATTGAAAGTGCAGAGATCACTTTGGTTAAAGGGGATTTAAAATCTGTGAAAAAAGCCAAGACCCTAAGTAAAAAGGTGATGCGTAATATTAAAGAAAACCTGTTTTTCGCTCTTATCTATAATACGCTTGGGGTGCCTATTGCGGCAGGGGTTTTATTTCCGGTTTTCGGGCTTCTATTATCACCAATGATAGCGGCATTAGCTATGAGTTTTAGTTCTGTTTCGGTAATTGCGAATGCGCTGAGGCTGCGAACCACGAAAATTTAAATGGGTTTAGTAATTATCCTAAGATAAGATAGGGATTGAGTGCAGAGGGAGTTGTAGAAGCCGTTTGGCAAGGCTCCCTCTTTATATTATTGGGAAGTCAATCCTTTATAAGACTGCTACCAGATCCTCCAGGGCCATTGCCCGGGAACCTTTAATGAAAAAATTGCAATTCCTGAATTCGGTCATGCTGAAATGTTTTTTCAGATTTTCGGTATTTTCGAATTTTATGACCGTTGGAGTAGTGGTTTTGGTCTTTTTAAAATTTCTTCCTACAAGGTAAACTTCGTCGAACTGGCAGGATTCTGCGAGATCTACTATATCCTGATGTTCGATTTCAGAGGTAGAGCCCAGCTCCAGCATATCTCCAAGTACGACAATCTTTTGGCCTTTAACCTTCATTTGATCGAAGTTTTCTATTGACGCCCGCATACTTGTAGGATTGGCATTATAGGCATCCATAAAAAGTGTATTGCTGTCTTTTTTCAGGATCTGGGACCTATTGTTTTCGGGAGTATATTCTTCTATAGCTTCTTTAATCTCTTCCAACGGAACTTTAAAATAAAGCCCTATACAGAGGGCGGCCGCCATATTAAAGGCATTGTATGTCCCTGTTAATTTGCTTTTGAAATCGGTTTGATTAAAATGAAGTCTGGCGGTTTGGTCCCCTGAGATATAGGTCACCTGGACCTGTGGGGTTCGTCCGGTTCCAAAACTGAAATAGTGGTTGTAGGGAAGCTGGACTCGCTGGTTTTCATCATCCAGGTTTAAAAAGAGAAGTTTTTTATCTTTCTTCAAATAATTATATAACTCACTTTTGGCCTGAATAACTCCTTCCAGGCTGCCAAAACCTTCCAGATGTGCCTTCCCGAAATTGGTTATATAACCATAATCAGGCTTTGTGATACTGCAAAGAAATTCAATCTCCCCGGGGTGGTTTGCGCCCATTTCTACGATTCCCATCTGGGTATTTTCATCCATTTCAAGGAGGGTGAGCGGGACCCCAATATGGTTGTTGAGGTTTCCTTTTGTGGCTGCAGTCTTATATTTTTTAGTAAGTACCGCATGCACGAGTTCCTTGGTGGTTGTTTTTCCATTGCTGCCGGTTATGGCTATAATCGGGATATCGAGAAATTTTCGGTGGAAAGTAGCCAGATGTTGTAATGCTTCTAAGGTATCCTTTACCAGGATATATTTATCTGATTTGACTGCAAATTCCTTTTGGTCTACCACTACACAGGCTGCTCCTTTTTCAAGAGCCTCGGCGGCATAATGGTTACCATTGAAATTTTGGCCCTTCAGGGCAAAAAAGATACTTCCGGGAATTATCTTTCGGGTATCGGTACTAAAACCGCTACAAACTAGAAAACGTTGGTGGAGTTTGGCTATATTCATGAAATTAAAGCTAAAAAAAAGCCCTAAATAAATAGGGCTTTTTTAGAATATTTTAAAAGATTAAGGTTTAATTCCTCGCTTTCTTGTTTTTATCCTTGGATTTTGATCCTACTCTGGACATAGCATTTCTGAACCCAATATAGTCGGTAGCCATATCCTGTGGGAAGAATCGGCGTTGAGCCGGATCTAACCAGTAAGCTCGATCTCTCCAAGAGCCTCCTTTATAAACTCTAACTTCATCACTAATAAGTGTGGTGCGTTGCGCTGAATCGTAGCCTCTGTTTACTGCACCGGTACTGTCATCATAAGTGATATTATCGTAGGTGGGGGAATTGTACATTCTTTTTGACGGATCATCAATCTCCTGAAAAGGTTGAAAGTATCTTGAAGAACTCTTGTCTCCATCGCGGAAACTTCTTTGGTCACTATCGGTGTAATTCGTACGCATATAGGTGTCTTCTTCGGTAACCGGTGTCTGAAGGATTTCTCCAGGCAGGTTTCTAGCCACGATCTGTCCGTTGCTTAAGGTATCAAAACGTACATCTTCAGGAGTTACTATTTTCACGCTGCCATCTTCATTGATCTCGTGTTTGGTGTAAACGTTACCTCTGTAGTAGTTAAAATCATTGAATTCATCGTCTATAATTGGTCGGTAAACATCAGCAACCCATTCGGCTACGTTTCCGGCCATATCATAAAGTCCAAAATCGTTTGGCTCGTATGATTTGACTTCAGCAGTGATATCGGCGCCGTCATCACTCCAACCGGCAATTCCACCGTAATCTCCGTCCCCTTGCTTGAAGTTTGCTAACTGGTCTCCCTGTCTTTTTATATCTCCTGAACGGGTGTATTGCCCATCCCATGGATATTTTTTTCTTCCACGATAAACATTATAATCTCTAATGCCTACCAAACCTAAAGCAGCATATTCCCATTCAGCTTCAGTAGGCAGCCGGTATTCCGGCAGGATTATCCCGTCCTTTCGCTGAACAAAGGTTTGCCCGCCAATGGTATTGCCTTCAGCATCGGCTCTATCTTCGTTACGCTCAATCATTCGTTCTGATTCACGTCCTCCCTGGCTTATTTCTGTATTTCCGCCGTAAACCTGGCTGGGTGCATTAAGGTAGGTTTCAGTATTAAAGGTGGAACCGGCGTTCACATCGGTATATCTTGCATCCTCTTTGATGTAACCTTCCTCTTCCAGCATCAGTTCGTTAACCCTGTCGGTTCTCCATTTACTGAATTCAACGGCTTGGATCCAGCTAACACCTACTACCGGGTAATTGGCATAGGCCGGATGGCGCAGGTAATTGTTTACCATAGTCTCGTTAAAACCAAGACGGTTTCTCCATACCAAAGTATCTGGTAAGGCTCCTGAATATATATTTCTGTAGTTTTCTTCACTTGGGGGGAATACGTTTTTTAACCAATCGAGATATTCCATATACATCATATTGGTCACTTCGGTCTCATCCATGTAGAAAGACTGAACGTGTTGCTGGGTAGGGGTGTTGTTCCAATCATGCATCACATCATCCTGAACCCGTCCCATAGTATATGTTCCACCTTCAACAAAGACGAGGCCGGGACCGGTTTCCTGCTCCTTATAATCGGTTTTGTATTGGAAACCACCGTCTTTAGAGTTGATATCCCAACCGGTAGCCCGCGAATTATCCTTATAGTCCCGCGAATTGTTACAGCCTACAAAACTACCCGCTAAAGCGACAGCTATTAAGGCTTTTAAAGCAACATTAATTCTCATATTAATCATCTCTTTTTGGTAGAAATTTAGGCTTTGCAATATAGTAATTAACGATAAATGTACAAGATTATTTTATTTTAATCAGAATACCTCAAAATCTTATAAGTCCCTGATGTTGTTGAGTCTTTGCTGTTTTTTATTAACCGGCCCGTAAGCTTAATGTTAAGAGGCTTCAGCACTTCGGGTGGGGTAAAATTAGTGGTTTTTTACCGAAGCTTCTTAGAAAGAATAAAAATATACCTGCAATCCTTCTTAATAATACAATAATTATCTGTAATTTAAGTTATTATTACTTACCGGTGCCCAATGATTTCCCCAAGGCTATCTACAATGGATATAAGCTTATGATGTATATTTTAGTGCTAAGGCACTTTCTTAACGAGAATATTAATATATATTTGTTAATCATTAATTAATGTGATGAGAAAAATTACAATCTTACTGCTTGGGGTCTTTCTTGGAATTAACTATTCTGCCACCGCGCAGGATGAAGAGAGGGATAGAGTAATTACTACTGCAGTTCCGTTCTTAATGGTAGCTGCTGATGCTCGCGCCGCAGGGATGGGTGACCAGGGAGTCGCTACTTCTCCCGATGTATTCTCCCAACAATGGAATCCGGCCAAGTATGCTTTTGCTTCTTCTGAACATGGAGTTGGAGTTTCCTACACCCCTTATCTAAGCGATATCGTTAATGATATTTTCCTTGGAAATATAAATTACTTTAACCGTATTAATGAAAGAAGTGCTTTTGGTGCAAGCCTGCGCTATTTCAGTCTGGGTTCGATAGAAACACGAGGTACCAGAGAACAGGAGCCTCTTTTGGTAAATCCTAATGAGCTTACTTTTGACCTTTCCTATGCACTAAGGCTTAGTGATCATTTTTCTATGGCTGTAGCCGGGCGTTACTTGCATTCGGATCTCGGATTGCAGGATGAAGCCGATCTTGGTGCAGCCAATAGTTTTGGGGTTGATGTCGCAGCATATTTCCGAAGTAATCAGGTAACCTACACCGCTTTCGATGGGCGATGGAAGGCGGGAGCTAATATTTCTAATATAGGGCCTAAGATGAAGTATGATGATGCCGGGCAGGAAAACTTTATCCCTACTAATTTTAAAGTAGGAGGAGGTTTCGATTTTATTTTTGATATGGAAAACCGCTTAGGAACTTATGTAGAGTTCAACAAATTGCTGGTTCCTACTCCTCAGGATTTCAATGATGACGGAACCATAAACGCTGAAGATGATGCCGAATACAATAATATTGGGGCCATAGAAGGAATATTTAAATCTTTTGGGGATGCTCCCGGAGGCTTTGGCGAAGAAATGAGAGAGGTAACCTGGGCACTGGGTGCAGAATATCTTTTTCGTGATGCATTTGCTTTTAGAGCTGGATATTTTAATGAAAGTGAGACCAAGGGATCCCGGCGGTTTCTTTCTTTTGGTGCCGGTTTTGCCTATGAGAAGGTAAATGTGGATATTTCATATCTCTTCTCGACATCTAAAGTACAAAGCCCTTTAGAGGGGACTTTAAGGTTTGGCCTTACTTTTAATTTTGGGGAACAATATTCTTTTTAAAAAGATCCCGACCTGACAATTTCAAAAAAGTATCATGTTTTACATTTGATACTTTTTTTAGTTACAATTCCCTTGTTTGAGTAAATAATCAGGGTGTTATTTTTTAAAGCTTCAAATAAAATTAAATGAAAACCTTCAATATATCTGCTGAATTTGAAATTTTCGATTCATTTGAAGAATTGCCTGATAATATAGGCGAATTGATGAAAAAAACCTTTGAGGCCAGGGATAAGGCCTATGCACCATACTCCAGGTTCCAGGTTGGTGCCGCTTTGTTGTTGGATAACGGAGAGATTATTACCGGAAGCAATCAGGAAAATGCCTCTTATCCTTCTGGCCTATGTGCCGAGCGTACCGCCGTTTTTTATGCAGGAGCTAAATTTCCCGAGGCCAGGATAGAATGCATAGCAGTTTCGGCTACTTCCCTGAAGAGACCGGTAACTTCTCCGGTGCCTCCTTGTGGAGCTTGCCGGCAGGCTCTCGTGGAATACGAGGTAAAACAAAAAACAGATATGGAAGTTTATTTTATGGGGGAATCCGGGGCCATAGTGAAGGCTAAATCTGTAAAAGATTTGCTTCCGCTCATTTTTGATAATTCCTACTTATAACGTTTTCGTGATTTTTGGGTTAAAACTGTTTTCCATTCTTGTTGAAAATAGTATTTTTGTTACCCGCTTGGCAAACCCTATCTGTCTGGCCTAAAATTAATAGAGTTAAATGAAGAAAATAACAAAAGCCACATACCTAAAGTGGTACGAGGATATGCTGTTTTGGCGCAAATTTGAAGATAAGCTTGCGCAGGTTTATATTCAGCAAAAAGTGAGAGGTTTTTTACATCTTTATAACGGCCAGGAAGCTATTTTGGCCGGAGCCTTACATGTAATGGACCTGGAGAAGGATAAGATGATCACCGCCTATCGTAACCATGTGCAACCCATTGGAATGGGGGTGGATCCAAAAAGGGTTATGGCCGAACTTTATGGAAAAGCTACTGGGACATCTCAGGGACTTGGTGGCTCTATGCATATTTTCTCTAAAGAACATAGGTTCTATGGGGGGCACGGAATTGTAGGAGGGCAAATACCTCTTGGTGCCGGGTTGGCTTTTGCCGATAAATATTTTAAGCGCAATGCTGTGACCCTTACTTTCCTTGGAGATGGAGCAGCACGGCAGGGTTCACTTCATGAAACTCTTAATATGGCGGTAAAATGGAATCTTCCGGTGGTTTTTTGTGTGGAGAATAACGGGTACGCTATGGGAACTTCTGTTGCCAGAACTTCCAAGAGTCTTGATATCTGGAGGCTCGGTAATGCATACGAGATGCCTTGTGGACCAGTAGATGCTATGAACCCGATTAAGGTTGCTGAAGCACTTGATGAAGCAATTAAAAGAGCCAGAAAAGGTGATGGACCTACCTTTCTAGAGTTAAAAACATACCGTTATCGCGGTCACTCAATGAGTGATGCTCAAAAATACCGTACCAAAGAAGAAGTTGCAGAATACCAGAATATAGATCCTATCACCCAGGTGTTGGATGTGATTAAGGAAAAGAAATATGCTTCAGAAGACGAAATAAAAGCCATCAATAAGCGCGTGAAGGACAAGGTGTCAGAATGCGAGAAATTCGCTGAAGATTCTGATTGGCCGGAGAAAAACGTAATGTATGATGTAGTATACGAGCAGAAAGACTATCCGTTTTTAGCACATAAACCCGAATAAATTATGGCAGAAGTAATTAACATGCCGCGTTTGAGCGATACCATGGAAGAAGGCGTGGTAGCAAAGTGGTTGAAGAAAAAAGGAGATAAAGTAGAAGAGGGGGACATCCTTGCAGAAATCGAAACCGATAAGGCAACGATGGAATTTGAATCCTTTCATGAAGGTACGCTTTTGCATATTGGAATTGAAGAAGGTGAAACCGCTCCAGTAGATACACTTTTAGCGATTATTGGAGAAGAAGGCGAAGATATTTCTGACCTGCTTGAAGGTGGAAGCTCAGAATCTGATAAGGCTGATTCTGATGAAAAAGAAGATACTTCTGATGAAAAAGAAGAAAGCGAAAACGGAAGTGATGATAATGATATCCCGGAAGGGGTAGAAGTGATCACCATGCCAAGGCTTAGCGATACTATGGAAGAAGGTACCGTTGCTTCCTGGATTAAGAAAGAAGGAGATAAGGTAGAAGAGGGGGATATCCTGGCCGAGATCGAAACCGATAAGGCTACAATGGAATTTGAGTCCTTTTATACGGGTACTTTGCTTAAAATAGGCATTCAGGAAGGAGAAACAGCCAAAGTTGATAGCCTTTTGGCTATCATAGGCCCTGAAGGGACAGATGTTTCAGGTATTTCTACCGGTGATACTGAAAATAAAACTTCTGCTAAGAAAGAAGATAAATCAGAAGAGAAGAAAGAGAAAAAAGAGGAGAAATCTTCAGAAAAAACTTCCGGAAAATCTGAGGATAAGAAATCTTCAGGAAGAATATTTGTTTCTCCACTTGCCAAAAAAATGGCTGAGGATAAAGGCATAGATCTTTCGGAGGTCCAGGGAAGCGGAGAAAACGGACGAATCGTGAAAAGGGATATTGAAGACTTCAAACCTTCAGAAAAACCTGCAAAAGCTGAGGCTCCTGCTGAGAAGAAACCGGCAGCAGCACAAACTTATGTGCCCGCAGGAGAAGAAAGCTTCGAGGAGATTAAAAACTCACAAATGCGTAAGACTATCGCCAAACGCCTGGGAGAGTCTAAATTTAATGCCCCTCATTATTACCTGACTATCGAGGTAGACATGGCAAATGCTATGGCTTCGCGTAAGCAGATTAATAATATGCCAGATGTTAAAGTAAGCTTTAACGATATGGTTATTAAGGCCAGTGCTATGGCCCTGCGTAAGCATCCGCGGGTGAATAGCCAGTGGACGGGTGATGCTACTAAGATCGCTAAACACATCCATATGGGAGTGGCCGTAGCGGTTGAAGAAGGTCTTGTTGTTCCTGTTCTTAAATTTGCGGACCAGATGTCTATGACACAAATTGGTGGCAATGTAAAGACCCTTGCGGGGAAAGCCCGTGATAAGAAACTTCAGCCAGACGAGATGGAGGGAAGTACCTTCACAGTTTCTAATCTTGGAATGTTTGGGATCGTAGAATTTACCAGTATCATCAACCAACCTAATTCGGCTATTCTATCGGTTGGAACCATCGTGGAAAAACCGGTTGTTAGAAACGGACAGATCGTTGTTGGAAATACTATGAAGCTAACCCTGGCCTGTGACCACCGAACAGTAGATGGTGCTACCGGGGCCGCATTCCTGGAAACCCTCAAAACTTATTTGGAAAATCCGGTGACTATGCTGGCCTAATGGTCTAATCATCGTATTCTATAACTATAAAATCCCGCTTAATTGCGGGATTTTTTTATCTTTAGCCTTATGAGAAAATTTTTACTTTTTTTAGGAGTAATAGCGGGTTTAACCGTTTTTGGATGCCAGGGAACAGCCCAAACGGCAAGTCCAGAAAAGCAAACTGAAACCGAAGATACAACTGAAGATCCCGTAGAATCTTTGTTACGCTACCTTGCATCTGATGAATTGAGAGGCCGTGAAACCGGTACTGAAGGAATTAATCTTGCCGCCAGCAGGATAGAAACCATCTTCCAGGATCACAATGTACAGCCTTACTATGAATCTTATCGTGATACCTTCCAGGTTGAAGATCGAATTGCTTATAATGTAGTTGGTTTTGTAGAGGGATCAGATCCTGTCCTGAAAGATGAGATTATCATTATTGGTGCACATTACGATCATATTGGGGAAGGAAAAGAGGTAAACGGCGACATCATTGCTAATGGCGCAAATGACAATGCAGCCGGAACAGTTGCTGTTGTAGAACTCGCTAAGCATTTTGCTGAAATTAGGGACAATAAAAGAAGCCTGATGTTTATGCTTTTTTCTGCGGAAGAAAAGGGCCTTCAGGGTTCTAAATATGCTGCTGAAAAACTGAAAAAAGATGGAATAAATCCGTATACGGTGCTCACCTTTGAAATGATTGGAGTGCCCATGGAAGATAAGGATTATCTGGCCTATTTAACCGGCTATGAAACCTCCAACCTTGCTGAAAAATTCAATGAGTATTCGGAAGAAGAGGTTCTGGGATATCTTCCGCAAGCCGAGGAATACAGGTTATTTCAGCGTAGCGATAATTTTCCGTTTTATAAGGAATTTAAAATTCCTGCACAGACTATCAGTACCTTTGATTTTACGAATTACGAATATTATCATCACGTTTCCGATGAAGCCGGAAACCTGGATTTTGTGCATATGAAAGACCTGATAGATAAAGTGAAGCCGGGGATTTATAAAATGGCAAATACTCAGGAAAAAGAAATAAAACTAAACAAGGAATGAAGCAGGTTGTAATAACTGGTACAAGCAGAGGAATTGGTTTTGAACTGGTAAAGCTTTTTGCTGAAGCCGGGCACAAGGTTCTGGCCTTATCAAGAAATGAAATGCCTGTGTTGGATCTTAAGCTTGAAAACGTTCATAGTCTTTCCTGTGATATTTCAGAATCTTCCGGTTTGGATAAAGCAGGAGATTATTTAAAAAACAATGCTGATAGCGTTGATATTCTCATAAATAATGCCGGAGCTTTGATTAATAAAGCCTTTGAGGATATAAGCCTTGAAGAATTTGAGAAGATTTATAAAACGAATGTAATGGGTGTAGTAGGTTTAACCCAAAAGCTGCTGCCATTTTTTCACAAGAACTCCCATGTAGTAAATATTAGCACAATGGGAGGAGTACAGGGTAGCGTGAAATTCCCGGGACTTTCTGCTTACAGTTCCAGTAAAGCTGCGGTAATTACATTAACCGAATTGCTCGCGGAAGAATTCAAGGAAACCGGGCCTTCGTTTAATGTGCTCGCTTTAGGAGCGGTGCAAACCGAAATGCTGGAAGAAGCCTTCCCGGGATATAAGGCTCCGCTTTCGGCTAAAGAAATGGCGCAATATATAATGGACTTCAGTTTAACCGGAAATAAATATTATAACGGAAAATTGCTGCAGGTCTCTAATAGCACTCCATAAAATTTAATGAAGCAAATCCTTGAGAAATATTTACCTGTGCAGGCCATACCTGCTGTTTTTAGCCTCATCAGGGAGAATAATGTTCATTTAAAAATTGTTAATGAGCGCAAGACGCGACACGGCGATTACAGGCGGATGCCCAATGGTTCACAACAAATTACCGTGAATGCCAATTTGAATAAATACCGGTTCCTTATAACGCTGGTTCATGAAATATCACATTTATTGGCTTTTGAAAAATATGGCAGGACTATTAAACCTCATGGGATTGAATGGAAATCTACCTTCAGGGAACTAATGTTGCCCTTTATAAGGCCGGAGGTTTTTCCTCAGCGTCTTTTGCCGGTTATTGCGAGTCATTTCCGGAATCCGCGTGCCAGTAGTGATACCGATGCGAGACTTTCGGTGGCATTAAAAAGTTTTGACCCTGAAAACGATAAAAATTATATTTTTGAAATTCCAACCGGTGGGATTTTCAGAATTTATAATGGGAAGACCTTTAAAAAAGGCCACAGGCGGATTAAAAGGTATGAATGTTTGGAAATTAATACAGGTAGAATCTATTTGTTTCAACCTAATGCTGAAGTAGAATTATTAAAGGCCTGATGTATGAAGAATAAAAATTATTATGCGATTCTAATGGCCGGGGGAGTGGGTTCCCGATTCTGGCCTGCGAGTACTCAGGCTAATCCAAAACAGTTTCAGGATATTCTTGGCTCCGGGAAAAGTCTTATCCAAACCACTTTTGGACGCCTATCCAAAATTATTCCGCAGGAAAATATATATATCCTTACCAATAAGGATTATACAAACCTGGTTAAAGAACACCTGCCACAGGTGAAGGAAGAACAGATAGTTCCCGAGCCTGCTATGAGAAATACGGCCCCAAGTATTTTGCTGGGTGCTCTAAAAATCAGAAAAAAAAATAAAGATGCGCTTATTCTGGTAGCCCCAAGCGACCACTGGATTGATGATGATTTGGATTTTTCTGAAAATGTGGAAGCCGGATTTAACGCAGTTGCTGAAGATGATAAACTTATAACCCTGGGTATAAGTCCTCATTTTCCTAATACCGGTTACGGTTATATTAAATATAATCCCGAAGAGGCCACAAGGCTCTCCAGAGTAGAGGATTTTACTGAAAAACCTAATTTTAAAAAAGCAGAAGAGTTTTTGAAAAGTGGTAATTATCTATGGAATGCCGGGATATTTATCTGGAGCGCAGCCTTCATTATCGATTCTTTCGAAAAGTACCTTCCCGAGATGTACCGACTTTTTGAAAAAGGAGATCGACTCTGGAATACGGGTAAAGAAGGGGAATTTCTTGAAAAGAACTATGGACTGGCCGATAATATTTCAATTGATTATGGCATCCTGGAAAAATCAGACAAAGTTTTTGTGATTCCGGTGGATTTTAAATGGAACGATCTGGGTACCTGGGGAAGTCTGGAGCGAGAACTTCCGCAAGATGAATTAAAAAATACTGTAGTGAATTCCAGATTGCTGCCCCTGGATTCTTCAGGAAATATAGTAAGTACTCAAAGCGGGAAGGTTGTGGTGCTCGATGGAATCCATGATTATATAATTGTGGAGACTTCTGAAGTTTTATTACTGCTTCCTAAGAATAAAGAACAATCAATAAAAGAGCTCAGGGATAAAGTTCAGGAGCGTTTTGGAAATAACTTAGGCTGATTACATGGATAACAATCAACCCGGTAACGATAAGGCTCATGTAACCGAATTGCGGAAAAACGCACATGGTTTCTTTGAGAATTTGAAAATATTCATCCGGGATCTTCTGGAGATCCGGGATGATACCGATAGGGAGTCTACCGTCGAAGCCGTTAAAAAGGATATTTCTTTCAAAGGGCATAATGCCTGGATTCTCATCTTTTCCATATTTGTAGCTTCAGTTGGGCTTAACGTGAGCAGCACCGCGGTGGTGATTGGAGCGATGTTGATCTCACCTTTAATGGGACCCATTGTTGGGGTAGGCATGTCGGTTGCTATAAATGATGTTATTACCCTTCGGAAATCTTTTGTTAACCTTGGTGTAATGGTTGGTTTGAGTGTGCTCACAGCATATATTTATTTTCTTATTTCGCCCGTCAAAGAAGAAACTCCTGAGCTTATTGCCCGTACTTATCCTACCATTTTGGATGTGTTGGTTGCTATTTTTGGTGGTTTGGCCTTAATAGTGGCTAAAACCAAAAAAGGAACCATTGCCAGTGTGATCCTTGGGGTTGCTATTGCTACTGCGCTTATGCCACCCTTATGTACAGTAGGATATGGGCTGGCTATTGCCAATTGGTCTTACGCAGGGGGAGCCTTATATTTATTTTCAATAAATGCCGTCTTCATTGCTCTTTCAACCTTCGTAGTGACAAAGCTTTTAGGTTTTCCCCTGGTTAAATATGCCAATAGCCGAAAGCGTCGGCGTACTGCCCAGATTGCTTCAACAATCGCGATAATTGTTATGATTCCCAGTGTGATCCTCTTTGTAAATCTGCTGCAAAAGCAACTTTTTGAATCTAAATCAAGAGAGTTTATTAACGAAGTGGTTCGTTACAGTGGAGCTGAGACCATTAAATTTACGCAGGATTATCAGGAAAAGACCATTGATGTTTACCTTATAGGGCAAAGGGTGCCTCAAGGAACTATTGAAACCTGGAAGGAGCAAATGGGAAGCGTGGAAGCTCTTAAGGAATCTGAATTAATCGTGCACCAGGGAGAAAGAGGTGGAGATATAAACGAGCTAAGTAGCCAGGTTCGAAGTGGAATTCTGGAAGATCTCTACGTTCGTAACCAGGAGATTATTGAAGATAAGGATGCCCGAATTGTGCTTTTGGAAAATGAACTCAGTAAATTCCGGGGAGATAACTTCTCATTTCCCGATTTAAGTAAAGAAATAAGGATCAATTACAGCGAAATTCAGGAGCTTGGTTATTCTAATCTCATCTCTACAAATTTCGATAAAACCGATACGATTCCCACTTTTACAGTAACCTGGGATCCGGGTATTTCGGCTGCAAAAAGAAATCAAGAAAAAGAAAAATTTGAATCCTGGCTAAAAGTGAGGCTAAAGCTGGATACCCTGGCGGTGAAAACAGTGAATTAAAGTCCTTTTAACTGGGCGGTTCTGACCTTTTTAAAGAGATTAGAAGAATAAATAAAATCGGTTACTGTTTCGTCCTCGGTTTTAAATACCTGATCCTTATCACCTTTCCAGGCTAAGACTCCGTCTTTCAAAAAAGCTATATTTTCACCTATTTCGAGTACAGAGTTCATATCGTGGGTAATAATCACCGTGGTGATGTCATATTCCCGGGTGATTTCCTGGATAAGATTATCTATAACCGTAGCTGTTTTTGGGTCAAGCCCTGAGTTTGGTTCATCACAGAACAAGTATTTGGGACGGTTTACAATTGCCCGGGCGATGGAAACCCGTTTCTGCATCCCTCCACTAATTTCTGAGGGATATTTTTTTTCACTGCCATCAAGATTTACGCGCTTTAGTACTTCGTTAACCCGCGTCATTAACTTGCTCCTGCTTTGTTTAGTGAACATGCGTAAGGGGAAAAGCACATTCTCTTCAACGGTCATCGAATCAAAAAGAGCCCCGCCCTGAAAAACCATTCCTATTTGCTTACTAAGGTCTTTCTTTTCATCTTCACTAAATTCTGTATAGGGTTTGCCATCATATTCAATTACCCCTTGATCCGGGAGGAAAAGACCCAGCATGCATTTCAGTAAAACACTTTTACCCGAGCCTGACTGGCCAATGATTAAGTTGGTTTTCCCACGTTCAAAGACAAAATCTATTCCCTTTAAAACTTCTTCCCCGTCAAAGGCTTTATGTATATTCTTAACTTCTATCATCGCCTAACTTAATAATAATTGGGTTACTATATAATTGGTTACAATAATCACCACACTCGTCCATACGAAGGAGGTGGTACTGGCCTGGCCTACTTCTAAGGCTCCGCCTTTCATATAATAGCCGTGATAAGCCGGGACCGTGGCGAGGATGAAGGCAAATAAAAATGTTTTTACAAAAGCATAAGTGAGATGAAATGGATCAAAATCATCCTGAAGCCCTTCTATGAAAGCATCTGGACCTACAAAGCCTCCCAGAACCGCAGCAGTATAGGCCCCAACAATTCCAAGAAACATTGCGATAGCGATAACAAACGGATAAGTGAGCATCGCGATCACTTTTGGAAAAATCAGGTAATTCAGGGAGTTAATTCCCATTACTTCCAGGGCATCTATTTGTTCGGTAACGTTCATAGACCCAATACTGGAAGTGATATAAGACCCTACTTTCCCCGCCATAATAATGGAGATGAAAGTTGGAGCAAACTCAAGAATCACCGATTGCCTTGCAGCATATGCTACCAGTGTCTTTGGGATTAATGGATTGGTGAGATTGAGAGCGGTTTGAATTGCGACTACACCTCCTATGAAAAAGGAAAGGAAAGCTACGATTCCGAGAGAGCTTATAATAAGATCGTCTATTTCCTTAAAAATAAGGTCTTTAAGAACCGATCTTTTGGTCATCCGGCCAAAAACCCCTTTCAGCATTAAGAAATATTCTCCAATGGAGTGCAAATAGTTCATTCACCAGTTTTTGTAAAGCTAAAATAGTAAAAAATCAGTCCAAAGTATTTAACGTAGAATTAAACTTTAGCTGTGGAAGTATAGTATATTTAAGGTACTCCAAAAAATTATAAAATGGAAAATAACTTACTGCGCATCTTTTCCCAGCGCAGTTTTCTTATAAAACTGCCTTCTTCTTCATTTACAAGAAAAGGCCGTTTTTCTTTTTTAGCCTTGAAAAAACCTTGCATATAATCGCTGAAAAAGGAGAGTTCTCCTTTTTTTAGAGCGAGTTTTGCGGAAGCTATCACACTTATTATAAAACCATAACGCAGCCTGTAGAAGGCTTCACCCTGTTTGTATTTTGAAGATTTATTATAGTTTTTTCCGGTGGGTTTAAGATGTTTTACCAATAGGCTGTCGTCGGTTTTTATTTTCCAACCATAGTATTGTGCCAGCAGCTCGTCTAATGTGTCCCATCCCATTGCAGGTTTTAGTCCGTCTAAATCCTTGAAACAGGCTTTCCTGTAAGTTTTTAATGCACCGCGAATATGATCTTTTCCGGTGAGGTTTTCCAGGATCCATTCTCCGTGCTTCTCTATAACGCAGAATCCACCAACCATCCCGATTTTGGGATCTTCCTGAAAATGTTTTGTAATGACCTCCAGGTAGTTTTTCGGGAAAATTAGATCTGCATCAAATTTACAGATAAGCTCGTAATCTTCATCAAGGCTTTCCAAGCCTTTATTAAAAGCATTTATCACTTTGCTTCCCGGCAGGTGAATTTTTTCTCTGTCTGAAGGATTTTTTATCAGCGATATTTCGGGATATTTTGAAGCGAATTCTGCTACAATATTCGGAGTATTATCAGTAGATCCATCATCCACAACTACTATTCTATTTGCCTTAGAAGTTTGGTCGATTAAAGACTGAAGGGTTTCGCCAATAAAACCGGCTTCGTTATATGCGGGAATGATAATGTAAATTTTCAAATGCTGAAATTTAAAAGTTGCTGCTATTAAACTCCAAAAGAATAATTTCGCTTAGGTTCTTTCAGCATAAATGGCATAGTATCTTGGAGTAAAATATCTTAGAACAGGCCTAAATCCCAATTTGTTAACCGGATTCGTCCATTTTTTTCTGCTTTTAATGGTCCAGCCGGCCTTTTCCAAAAGCCAGTCAAATTGCCAATCTTCAAATTCGTGAAAATGCCGGTCGCGCATATCGGTTTTACTCCGGTATGCACTGGAAAACCATAGTTTAAGAGGGACAGTCGCCACTAATTTATTAGCCTTAATGTTTGCTAAAACATTGTATGGTGCCACTAAATGTTCAAAAATTTCAAAAGCCGTAACTACATTATATGTTGAAGTTTGCACCGCCTCAGTATTAAGATCCAGATCTTCACCGGAAGTATTATCCACCTTAAAATTCCGCTCCCGCATCATTTTACTAAACGGATTTTCTACCCCTAGATCCAGTATTCTATCTGAAGGATCAATGTGAGCTTCCAAAAATTCCATCGTTTTTTTATAACGTTTATTAGGGAAGCTATTTTCGTACATTTTAGTATTGGTATACGATGGCGTTGATATTCATCCCGGCTCCTACACTGGCAAACATCACCACATCACCTTTATTGAGATTTTGATCGGCGATTTTACCTTTGCGGACGAGGTCAAGAAGTGTTGGCACTGTAGCCACACTACTGTTTCCTAATTCCTGGATAGTCATCGGCATTATATGATCTGGCACAGGTTCTTTGTGTATTTTGTAGAAACGCTTGATTATGGCATCATCCATCTTCTCGTTGGCCTGATGTATAAATATTTTTTTAAGGTCTTTTATATCTTTACCACTTTTTTCAAGACAGGATTTCATCGCTGCAGGAACGTGACTCAAGGCGAATTCATAGATCTTGCGACCATTCATTTTAATATATCTTGTTTCATCAGTAGCCTCGGCATTGTTTGATTTGCCGAAGAAAATATAATTGGCTTCACTAAAACTATGGGTAGCAGATTCATGGGAAAGAATTCCACCTTCCTCTTCAGTGGCTTCCAGAACCGCAGCTCCGGCTCCATCTGAAAATATCATAGAATCCCTGTCGTGATGGTCTACCACACGGGATAAAGCTTCGGCACCAATAACCAGGCATTTTTTAGCCATCCCTGCCTTGATAAAAGCCTGGGCCTGTATCATTCCTTCGATCCAGCCCGGACATCCGAAAAGAACATCATAGCCAACACACTTAGGATTTTTGATACGTAAATTATATTTAACTCTGGTGGCAAGGCTTGGCACCGTATCGCTTTGAGGGTTTTTAAACTTAACATCACCATAGTTATGGGCAACGATTATGTAGTCTAAAGTTTCCGGATCGGTTTTAGCATCTTCCAAAGCCCTTTGAGCCGCTAGTGTCGCTATATCCGAGGTATTCAGATTGTCTTCGACATACCTTCTTTCCTCAATTCCCGTGATTGCTTTGAATTTTTCAATCGTGGTTTTATTATCATGCGGAAAACCAGAACCATCAGTATTCAAAAACTCATGCTCTTGAAAATCGGCATTCTTGGTGATTATGTTAGGAATATAACTTCCTGTGCCGCTTATTTTTATATTCATATGTCCGGGGCTTATCGGTTTAAAAACTAAATTAATAAAATGATCGGTAAAAGATATCTAATCCGAATTTAATTTACTTATTAAGACGAAAAATTAAGGCGAAACTTTCGTTTCGCCTTAATTTTTTATGCTTCGGCGTATTCCTCAGTAGGAGGGCAGGAGCACATTAAATTTCTATCTCCAAAGGCTTCATCTACTCGTCTTACACTAGGCCAGAATTTATTATCGGCTATGTAATCCAGCGGGAATGCCGCTTTTTGTCTCGAATAAGAGAATTTCCACTCATCTGAAGTAAGCATCGCTACTGTATGCGGTGCATTTTTCAACATGTTATCGGTATCATCTGCCGAGGTTTCTTCAATTTCCTTTCTAATAGAGATCAAAGCATCGCAAAAACGGTCTAGCTCGGCCTTGCTTTCGCTTTCCGTAGGTTCTATCATCAAGGTTCCTGCCACAGGGAAGGAAACTGTAGGAGAATGGAAGCCATAATCGATAAGGCGTTTTGCGATATCGGTTACCTCAATTCCATTTGCTTTAAAAGGCCTGCAATCCAGGATCATCTCATGGGCTGCTCTACCTCTTTCTCCTGAATAAAGGGTTTTGAAATGTTCGTTCAATCTTTCTTTTACGTAATTGGCATTCAGAATAGCATATTCAGTGGCTTTCTGTAGACCTTTGCTTCCAAGCATTTTGATGTAACCATAAGAGATCAAACACACCAGGGAAGAACCCCAGGGAGCAGAAGAGATTGCACCAATGGCTTGTTCTCCTCCGGTTTTAACTACCGGGTTGCCCGGCAGGAATGGTTTTAATTGTTCGGCTACACAAATAGGTCCAACTCCGGGACCGCCACCACCATGGGGGATAGCAAAAGTCTTGTGTAAATTCAGATGACAAACATCAGCGCCAATTACACCTGGATTGGTTAAGCCAACCTGGGCGTTCATATTGGCTCCGTCCATATAAACCTGCCCGCCGTTATCGTGAATAATAGTGGTGATCTCGCGAATAGCCGATTCAAATACTCCATGTGTTGAAGGATATGTAACCATAAGAGCTGCTAAATTATCCTTATGCTCGATAGCTTTTTCCCTGAGATCATCTACATCAATATTTCCATTTTCAGAGGCTTTGGTCACCACCACTTTCATTCCGGCCATTACTGCAGAAGCAGGATTAGTCCCGTGAGCCGATGAAGGGATAAGACAGATATTTCTGTGTCCTTCTCCGCGCGATTCGTGGTAAGCTCTAATCACCATCAAGCCCGCATATTCTCCCTGGGCACCCGAATTTGGCTGCAAAGAGGTTGCCGAAAATCCGGTAATCTCGTTAAGTTGCTTCTCTAATTCACGCAACACAAAATGATAACCTTCTGCCTGATCAACCGGAACAAAGGGATGAATATTTCCCCATTGCGGATTGCTAAGCGGCAACATTTCTGAAGCTGCATTCAGTTTCATCGTGCAGGATCCCAGTGAGATCATGGAATGATTGAGGGAAAGATCTTTGCGCTCCAGCTTTTTGATGTAACGCATCAATTCGGTTTCAGAATGATAAGTGTTGAAAACCTCGTGAGTTAGGAAATCGGTTTTACGTTTTAATTCAGCAGGAATCTTTTCTTCCTCTGAAAGTTCTTCTAAAGGAGTTGTTTCTTTCGCAGCAAGTTGAGCGAAAACAGCAACAATATTATTGAGGTCCTCAAGGTTGGTGGTTTCGTTTAGCGAGATAAGCACCGTTTCGGCATCCGGATAAAAGAAGTTTATCTCTTTTTTCTCTGCGATTTCTTTTACGCTGCTGGCATTAGCCTTGATCTGTAACGTGTCAAAATAGGTGGAGTTCACCTGGTCAAATCCTAATTCCTTAAGTTCTTTCTCCAGACTTACCGCTGAAGCGTGAACGGTATCTGCGATATATTTTAATCCATTGGGACCGTGGTAAACCGCGTACATTCCTGCCATTACAGCCAGCAGTACTTGTGCGGTACAGATGTTTGAAGTGGCCTTGTCGCGTTTAATGTGTTGCTCGCGGGTTTGCAGGGCCATTCGCAGGGCCTGGTTGCCATCCATATCTTTAGTCACCCCAATAATCCTTCCGGGGATATTTCTTTTGTATTCTTCTTTGGTCGCGAAGAAAGCCGCGTGAGGCCCGCCGTAACCAAGAGGAATTCCAAAACGCTGGGTAGTACCAACTACCACATCAACCCCAAGTTCTCCCGGAGCCTGTAATTTTACAAGGCTGAGAATATCGGCTGCAACTGCGGTCTTTATTCCGGCATCCTGACATTTTGCGATAAAATCGGCATAATTGAATACTTGGCCAGATTTCCCTGGGTATTGAACCAAAGCTCCGAAATATTGCTCTGAAAATTCAAATTCTTCGTGATTGCCCACCACGATCTCTATCCCTAGAGGAATTGCGCGGGTTTCAATTAATGAAATGCTTTGCGGTAAAACTTCTTCAGAAACAAAGAATTTATTTACGTTTTCCTTCTTCTGTTTGCGGTCTCTTAAAGCGTATAAAAGTGAAATTGCTTCTGCAGCCGCAGTAGACTCGTCAAGCAGAGAAGCGTTGGCGATTTCCATACCCGTAAGGTCGCTCACCATTGTTTGGAAATTCAGAAGGGCTTCCAGTCTTCCCTGGGCGATCTCTGCCTGATAGGGAGTGTATGCCGTATACCAACCCGGATTTTCCAAAATGTTTCGTTGAATCACAGCTGGCAAAATAGACTGGTGGTAACCGAGGCCTATATAACTCTTGAAAACCTTATTTTTAGCAGCAAGTTTTCCAATATGCTCGGCATATTGGTGTTCACTTAAAGCAGGAGGAAGGTTTAAAGGAGATTTTAAGCGGATGTCATCCGGAATTGTTTCATATATTAATTGCTCGAGGGAGTCTAAGCCTATGGTTTGAAGCATGTCCTGTAGATTGCTTTCTTTAGGGCCTATATGGCGTAGTGCAAAAGAATCTGTTCTCATTAAAATAAAGTTGTGTTTTGTGCTGCAAAATTACGGATTTTAAACTTAATTTTTTAAAATTTAAAGTTTAGACTTGTTAAGATTTTATCGTTTTTAACCATCCGAATTCAGATTGCTTATTTTAGCACGGTGAAGCCTTTTAAGAATATTTTTGATCTGTATATAAACAGTAGTATCCATGTGGCTTTGGCGGTGGTTGCTTTAAGCTTATTGAGTTACCTGGAATATGGACTCAACCCGGATTCACTCCTGCTAATTTTTATCTTCTTCGGAAGTATTACCGGTTATAATTTTGTCAAATATGCCGGCCTTGCTAAACTGTATCACAGAAGCCTTGCCCGAAATCTCCGTTTCATCCAGGTGTTTTCCTTTTTGGTTTTCCTGGGTTTGGTTTATATGGCTTTTCTTCAAACCTGGGAAGTCCTATTGATGAGTGCTCTGCTGGGTGTTTTTACGCTTTTGTATGCAGCTCCTGTGCTAACGCAAAACAGGAATCTCCGGGATCTCGCCGGAATTAAAATATTGATCATCGCTTTGGTCTGGGCAGGGGTGAGTGTAATTCTCCCCCTGCTTGACCATCCTGAAGTCAGTTTACTGGATAAGATCCTTATGTTTTTTCAAAGAGCTCTCTTTATAATAGTGATCACCCTGCCCTTTGAAATCAGAGATCTGGAATTCGATTCAGAACATCTGGCTACTATTCCGCAGAAAATTGGGATAAAAAAAACCCGCCTTTTGGGCTGGTTAATGCTGGTGGTAATTTTGGTGCTGGAAATTTTAAAAGAGGAATTTAATCCTGTAAATTTTAGTGCTCTTGCGGGAGTAGCCCTTTTAAGTGCTTATGCTCTGAAGCTGGCTGATAGAAAACAGTCGGCGTATTTTGCAGCTTTTTGGGTAGAAGCCGTGCCTATTGCCTGGTTAATTCTATGGTTCAGTTTGAAGATGATTTTTGCTTAGATATTTCCTGTTTAAGCCGCTCCTTTATATTGCGTTTTTCTTCTGAAGTGCAGCCTTTAATCCTTGCTTTTTTGATTAATTGAGTGAGTTTGGAGTTCTTTGCAGAATAATCCCGGCATTTTTTACAAAATAGATTATGAATGATAATGCTGGTTTTCTCCCTTACATTGGCCTCGTTGTACTCTTTTTTATCACAACAGTTTGCGGCATTGGAGCAATCGAAGATGAAAAATTTAGATTTCTGCATAATTAAAGCCATTTTTTTTCTAAACAGGCGGCGAGAGCTGTTCGGGCCCTGTGGATTATTACCCAAAGATTAGACGGGGTGATTTTGAATTCATTACACACTGCCTCAGTGTCGGCACCATCTATTGTTTTCATTTTAAAAATTGCTGCATGTTTTGGATTGATCTCGTCCAGACATTCCAAAATGGCTAACCTCAGTTCTTCGTTTTCCATTTCATCTTCCGCGCTGCGGTCAAAATCGTCAGCTACCTGTTCTTCTAACCATTCCCCGGTGTTTTCGTCATCTGAATAATTGATTCGCACTTCGGCTTTACCTTTTTGCGAATTTATCCTGCGGTAATAATCTATTACCTTTCTCTTAAGAATAGAAATAAGCCAGGTGCGTTCAGAAGCTTTGCCTAAAAAGTTGTCTTTTGAATTGAGACCGGCAAGAAAAGTCTCAGAAACGAGGTCGTTAGCGATCTCGCGATCGTTCACCCGAACAATTGCGTAGTTAAAAAGGTAGTCGGCATATTTGTCTACCCATTTGTTGGGATCTAACGTATGTTTAGGCATAGGTTTCTTGAATATCCTTTCAAAATTAACAACTTTCCACCGATTTATAGTTATAAAAAATATAAGTTTAAATAGGGGGTAACCGGGTAATTGATTTAAATAACTCAAAAACCCGGTCCTGTCCTTCTATTTCTTCAGCAAGCCGGCTCTTTTCAGTAAAGCATCCGGACTTGGCTCCTTTCCACGAAAACGCTTGTAAAGTGTCATTGGATGCTCGGTGCCACCGCGTGAAAGGATGACAGACTTAAATTTATTGGCAATCTCCCTGCTGAAAATTCCATTTTCCTGGAAGTATTCAAAAGTATCGGCATCGAGAACTTCTGCCCATTTATAAGAGTAGTACCCGGCTGAATAACCTCCCTGGAAGATATGTGAAAAAGCAGTGCTCATACAGTTTTCGGGAACATCGGGATATAATTTTGTGGGTTCAAAGGCTTTGTCTTCGTGAGTTTTTACATCGGTAATACCGGTTGGATCTATGCCGTGCCAGCTGAGATCGAGTAAGCCAAAACTAAGTTGGCGCAGGGTTGCCATGCCTTCGTGGAAATTAGCCGATTCCTTGATTTTTTGAACCAGTTCCATCGGGATAACTTCCCCGGTTTCATAGTGCCTGGCAAAAAGTTCAAGCGCCTCCTTTTCATAACACCAGTTTTCCAGCACCTGGCTGGGGAGTTCCACGAAATCCCAGTAAACATTCGCTCCGGAAAGGCTGGGATAGGTCGTATCTGCCAGCATTCCGTGCAACGCATGCCCGAATTCGTGGAAAAGGGTGGTTACCTCGTTGAAGGTCAACAGTGAAGGTCGGGTTTTAGAAGGTTTGGTGAAATTGCAAACAATGGAAATATGTGGTCTTTCCTGTTTTCCATCTTTTACATATTGTGATTTGTAACCGGTCATCCAGGCCCCGTCGCGTTTCCCGGGTCGTGGATGGAAATCGGCATAGAAGAGAGCAATGGGTTTTCCATCTTCATCATTGACCTGATATGTTTTCACATCTGGATGATAAGTATCAATATCGGTAACCTCGTTGAATTGAATTCCATACAATCTTCCGGCGATTTCGAAAACCCCATTGATAACATTTTCCAGTTTAAAATAAGGTTTTAGCTTTTCGTCATCGAGATTAAAACGCCTTTGTTTAAGTTTTTCAGCATAAAATGCAGCATCCCATTTCTCAAGGCGATCTATATTGTCTAACTCCTTCGCAAAATCTTCCAGTTCTTTGAATTCCTTTTGGGCAGCTGGTTTTGCTTTTTCCAATAACTCTTCCAGGAAGCCATTTACCTTTTCGGGAGTTTCAGCCATTCTTTCTTCGAGAACGAAGTGGGCGTGGGTCTTAAAGCCAAGCAGTTGAGCTCTTTTATAACGTAGTTTTACTATTTGCAGAACATTTTCCCTGTTATCCAGTTCATCACCGTGAAAAGCTTTAGATCCGAATGCCAAAGCCATTTTTTTGCGCAGCTCACGGTTTTCAGCATATTTCATAAACGGCAGAAAACTGGGGTATTCCAATGTGAAGATCCATCCTTCTTTTCCTCTGGTTTCTGCAACAGAACTGGCTTCCTCCTTAAAACTCTCAGGCAGACCTTTTAGATCTTCCTCCCGGGTAACGTGGAGCTCAAATTTATTGGTTTCCGCAAGAACATTCTCCCCGAAATTCAGGCTTAGAGAAGAGAGTTGCTTGTCAATTTTTCTAAGCTCCTCCTGTTTTTCTGCGGGTAGGTTAGCCCCGTTTCTTGCAAAAGCCTTGTATTTTTTGTCAAGGAGAGTTTGTTGTTCCGCACTTAGTTCTAATTTGTCTTTTTTATCAAAAACAGCTTTTACACGTTCGAAAAGAGCTTTGTTCAGGATGATATCATTTCTGAATTCCGATAAAATAGGGGATACTTCCTGGGCGATCTCCTGGATCTCCTTATTGGTTTCGGCAGAATTTAAATTGAAGAAAATACTGGTAACCCTATCGAGTTGATTTCCTGAAAATTCAAGAGCTTCAATGGTGTTTTGAAAATTTGGATTTTTTTCTGAATTCGTTATTGTCTCAATTTCCTTGCGAGCCATTTCAATGGCTTGTGTTATAGCGGGTTTAAAATGCTCGGTTTTAATTTTGGAAAAAGGGGCATATTCAAATTCCTTTAATAGAGGATTGGAGTTATTCATAGATTGAAATTGACGTTTTTGTAAAAATTTTTAACCCAAAAGAGTGTGTTTTAACAATTTTTTGTATATTCGAAGCTTAAAATAAGACACTATTAGCAGTGTGATCTTCTTTTAAAGTTTTTCTGGATTAATATTTTAGAATGGTTAATAAATTATTTTACAGATTTTAGAACTAACACTGCTATAGGCCACGTCGCAAGACGTGGCTTTTTTTATTTCTACTTTCTACTTCTTTAGCTTTTCAGCTCCTTCGATCACTTTTTGTTTAAGACCTTCCTTATAAAAAATAACCTTATCTAAAGTACATTTATCGGCAGTTCCTATGATTTGAGCTGCCAGTATTCCAGCGTTTTTGGAGCCATTAAGGGCCACCGTCGCAACGGGCACCCCGCCGGGCATTTGCAAAATGGAAAGAACAGAATCCCAGCCATCTATGGAGTTGCTCGATTTTACCGGCACTCCAATCACCGGAAGTGGAGATAAAGAAGCGATCATCCCCGGCAAATGTGCAGCTCCGCCGGCACCGGCAATAATTACTTTGATCCCTCGCTCGTGAGCTGTTTTCCCATATTCGAATAATTTTTCGGGAGTGCGATGGGCTGAGACGATATCTACTTCCACCTCAATATCAAAACCTTTTAATATGTCTATGGCGTCCTGCATCACCGGCATATCGCTGGTGCTTCCCATTATTACTGCTACTTTGCTCATATTATTTGCTTATTACTTTTATTGAATTTTTTACTTCTTCGGCGACCCTCCGGGCTTCTGCCAGATCCTTATTCACAATGGTGACGTGCCCCATTTTTCTGAAAGGTCGGGTTAATTTCTTTCCGTAGATGTGAGGGGTCACTCCATCCATCCTTAGGATTTTCTCTATATTTTCATAAACAACCTCTCCTTCGTAATCTTTATCGCCAACTAAATTTACCATAATTCCCCCAACTTTACTTTCAGTATTTCCGAGGGGAAGGTCTAAGATAGCTCGAACTTGCTGTTCAAACTGATTGGTGAAGGAAGCTTCAATGCTGTAATGTCCACTGTTGTGCGGCCGAGGCGCAACTTCATTGACCAGGATCTCATCATTTTCAGTCTGGAACATTTCTACAGCCAATAGCCCCACGTGATTAAAGGCTTCGGAGACTTTTTCTGCTAATTTTCTGGCGTTTTCTGCGACTTTTTCTTCGATTCGGGCAGGACAGATAACATATTCTACCTGATTGGCAGTAGGGTGAAATTCCATTTCAACCACAGGATAAGTCCTGATCTCTCCCGAAGGGTTTCGGGCTACAATTACGGCAAGTTCATTTTTAAAGGGTACAAGGCTTTCTGCAATGCATTCACCTTTTGTAATTTGATCAAGATCTTCTCTGGTTTTTATAACAGCAACCCCTTTCCCGTCATAACCGCCGGTAGCGCTTTTCCATACGAAAGGCAGACTTAAAGTGCCCTTTTCAACAGCTATGAGAAGCTCTTCTTTATTATCGAAAATTTCAAATTCTGCAGTTGGAATATCTTTCTCCTTGTAAAATTTTTTCTGAATGGCTTTATTCTGGATTTTATCCAAAGTATCTGCCGATGGCCAGGTTTTTATACCTTCCTTTTCTAGCTGTCTTAGGGCGTCTGTATTAACCCCTTCAATTTCAAAGGTAAGCACGTCTACCTTTCTGCCGAAGTTGATAACAGTATCATAATCCATAAGGTCACCTTGCTCAAAATAATTGCAGGAAATCCTGCAGGGGGCTTCTGGGCTGGGATCTAAAACGTGGGTGTGAATATCGAACTTACGGGTTTCGTAAAGCATCATTTTCCCAAGCTGTCCGCCGCCGAGGATACCGAGTTTGAAATCTGAAGAAAAATAATTTCGCATAAAAATTTCCTGTTTACGCAAAAATAAATTTTTAAGGCGTATTGCCCTACTTAATCTTACATAATTCAGCAGACCTAGTAATAGAGAATCCTTATCTTTGCGTTTTTAAAAATTTCAATTTTGATAAAATTACACGACCTCAGTTTCGAACCATATATTTCAGAAGAGGAAATCGATGCGGCTATCACCCGGGTTGCCGCTCGTTTAAATGAAGATTACCAGGGAGAAAGCCCCGTTTTTTTAGGGGTTTTGAACGGTGCTTTTATGTTCGCTTCAGAAGTGATTAAAAGATTTAATGGAGACTGTGAAGTAAGTTTCGTGAAACTCGGTTCCTACCAGGGAACTGAATCTACCGGAAATGTAGAAACCCTGCTGGGCTTAAATCACTCCTTAAAAGGCCGGAAGGTGATCCTGCTGGAAGACATTGTAGATACCGGAAATACTCTTAATACCATTAACGGAATTCTGGAGAAAGAAGAGGTGGCCGGATATGAAGTTGCTACTCTTTTCTATAAACCCGAAGCTTATAAGAGAAAATTCAATATTAAATATGTGGGATTGGAAATTCCCAATAAATTTATTGTAGGTTACGGATTGGATTATGATGGTCTTGGCCGAAATCTGCGCCAGGTATATAAAAGAAAAGAAAACAACATGACAAATTTAGTACTCTTCGGACCTCCCGGGGCCGGAAAAGGAACTCAGGCAACAATTTTAAAGGAAAAATACAATCTGGTGCATATCTCAACCGGGGATGTATTCAGGTACAATATTAAAAACCAGACAGAGCTCGGGCTTAGTGCTAAGGCTTTTATCGATCGTGGCGAGCTGGTACCCGATACGGTGACCATCAATATGCTAAATGCTGAAGTGGTTAAAAATGAAGGTTGCAATGGTTTTATCTTTGACGGTTTTCCCCGAACCGAAGCTCAGGCTGATGCCCTTGAAGAACTACTTCAGGAAAAAGGTACAGAAGTAAGCGCAATGATCGCCCTTGAGGTAGAAGATCACGTGCTGGTAGAACGACTTCTGGAGCGCGGAAAAACTTCAGGTCGACCTGATGATGCCGATGAAACTGTGATAAGAAACCGAATTAAGGTTTATTATGATGAAACTGCTATCCTTAAAGAATACTACAAAAAGCAAGGTAAATATTATGGTGTGGATGGCGTAGGTTCTATAGATGAAATTACCGCCCGACTTAGTGCGGTAGTAGACGAATTGATGAAGAAATAATATCGCCTGTTAAAAGGACGAAATAAGATTGAATTATGACTGAAGGGAATTTTGTTGATTATGTGAAGATTCATGTGGCCTCCGGAAAAGGCGGGAAAGGATCTGCGCATTTACACCGCGAGAAATATATCACTAAAGGAGGTCCCGATGGGGGAGATGGTGGTCGTGGTGGCCATGTTATCATAAAAGGTAATAAAAATCTCTGGACGCTTTTTCACTTAAAATTCAAAAGACACGTAAAAGCCGAACATGGCGGAAACGGGTCAAAACAGCGTAGCTCTGGTGCCGAAGGTTCCGATGAGTATATTGAGGTACCCCTGGGAACCGTGATTCGGGATACCGATACTCAGGAAATCCTGCACGAGATCACCGAAGATGGCCAGGAATTTATTGTCGCCGAAGGCGGAAAAGGAGGCCTGGGTAACTGGCACTTTAAAAGTTCTACCAATCAAACTCCGAGATATGCCCAACCCGGTATTGATGGCGAGTTAAAAGACATAACCCTGGAGTTAAAGATACTTGCCGATGTTGGGCTTGTCGGTTTTCCTAATTCGGGAAAATCCACTTTACTCTCAGTGATTACGGCGGCAAAACCTAAAATTGCCGATTACGAATTTACAACCCTTAAACCCAATCTTGGAATTGTTGAATACCGCGATTTTAAAACATTTGTGGTAGCCGATATTCCGGGTATTATTGAAGGAGCTGCGGAAGGAAAAGGAATTGGACATCGATTCCTAAGACATATTGAGCGGAACTCTACCTTACTCTTTCTTATTCCGGCTGATGCACCTGATATCGTGAAGCAATACGAGATCCTCTTAGACGAATTAAGGCGTTATAATCCTGAAATGCTTGTAAAAGATCGTCTGGTGGCTATTTCAAAAAGCGATATGCTTGATGCCGAACTCAAAGCCGAAATTAAAGCTGAGCTCGATGAAAAACTCGATGCCTCCTGGTTGTTTATCTCCTCGATAGCCCACCAAGGGCTTCAGGAATTAAAGGACAGGTTGTGGGAAATGCTTAATAAAGAGCCTGTTTAATTCTTGTTAATACCTAAGGTTTACCCCTCATTTTTCTGTAATTTTAAGCTACTGCATTAAAAATACAGACCTAATGAAGGCTTTAAAAACACTACTGGTTTTTCTGTTTCTGGCATCATGTAATGCTCCGCAAGCGGTGTATGACTACGACCAGGAGATAAACTTTTCTAATTATTCAACTTATGCACTTTTTCCTGATTTTCGGTCAGGATTGAGTCAATTGGATGAAAAACGCCTGCTGGCAAGCCTGGAAAACCAAATTCAGCAAAAAGGTTTCTCGGTTTCTTCGGAAGCAGATATGTATGTAAATGTTTATACCGATGAATATCATGAACAAAATCGAAACAGTGTAGGTATAGGAGTTGGTGGAAGTGGCCGAAATGTGGGAGTGGGAGTTTCAGGCGGAATTCCCCTGGGTGGCCCAGAAACCTACCTGCAAATAACTTTCGATTTTATTGATGTAAAAGACGATGCACTTATCTGGCAAGCGGTGGTAGAGAGCAAATTTAATCCTGATGCTTCCCCCCAGGAACGCCAGGCCCAGTTCGAAAAGATCGTTCAAAAAGCCCTGGAAGGTTATCCTCCTCAGTAGGAACTCGAAGTTTGGATTTTATGTCGACTAATAATTGAAAGAGGCTGTTAGAATAAAAATCACGTCATTCTGAACTTGATTCAGAGTCTCACAAGATGCTTTATTTAATAGCCTCTTCTAATTATTCCTTATGCCGCCGGGAGATCCCCCGGACCTTTCGTAGGTAATTTCGATTTTCCCATAAGGAATTTATCTACGTGATGAGCCGCTTCCCTGCCTTCAGAAATTGCCCAGACAATTAGCGATTGTCCCCTGCGCATATCGCCGGCCGCAAAAATGTTAGGGATATTTGTTTGGTAATTTCTTTCAGCTTTTATATTGGTGCGCGTGTCTTCTTCTAATCCTAATTGTTCAGCGAGGCTTTTTTCGGGACCTGTAAAACCAAGGGCCAAAAGCGTAAGATCGCAGGGCCATTCTTTTTCAGAATCCGGAACCTCCTTTAATTGAGGTCTTCCGTTTTCCCCTTTAACCCATTCGATATTCACCGTTTTTAGGGCCTTTAAATTCCCCTCCTTATCCTTGATAAATTCCTTGGTTGAAATACTCCAGTTTCGGTTTACACCTTCTTCATGGGAAGAAGTTGATTTTAAGGTAAAGGGCCAGTATGGCCATGGGTTCTCCTTGCTTCGGTGTTCCGGGGGCATCGGCATGATCTCAAAATTAGTAACCGATTTTGCGCCATGGCGGTTGGAAGTGCCCACGCAATCTGAACCGGTATCACCACCCCCGATCACGATAACATCTTTTCCTTTAGCTGATAGCTCTTCGGTCATTTCGGCCAGGCCATCTACAACTTCATTGTTCCGCTTTAAAAAATCCATAGCCTGAGCCACTCCTCTGGTGTCAGCGCCCGGGATTGGTAAATTTCTGCGTTGAGTAGCTCCTCCACATAGAACAACCGCATCAAAATTCTTTAATTTCTCAACATCATAATTCTTTCCAACTTCTGCGCCGGTTTCGAACTTAATACCTTCTTCTTCCATTACTTTCAACCTGCGATCGATAATATGCTTTTCCATCTTAAAATCCGGAATTCCATAGCGCAGCAAACCTCCCGCTTTTTTGTCTCTTTCTAAAACAGTAACCCAATGGCCGGCACGGTTAAGCTGCTGTGCTGCGGCAAGTCCAGCGGGACCGGAGCCGACTACGGCAACTTCCTTTCCTGTGCGGTGTTCCGGGATTTGGGGAGTGATCCAGCCTTCCTTAAATCCGCGTTCCACGATATATTTCTCTATAAGCTCAATAGATACCGGGGGTTCGATAATCCCCAGTACACAAGCAGATTCGCAGGGAGCAGGACATAGCCTTCCAGTAAATTCAGGAAAATTATTGGTGGAATGTAAAATCTTCAGCGCCTTCCTCCAGTCGTTTCTATAAACCGCGTGATTGAAATCGGGGATGAGGTTTCCCAAAGGACATCCGCTGTGGCAAAAGGGGATGCCGCAGTCCATACAGCGGGCTCCCTGATCCTGGAGCTCTTCTTTGCTCAGGTCTTTAGTGAATTCCTTGTAATTTTTAACCCGTTGGGAGGCTTCAATTGTCTCTTCCGTTTTTCGTTCGTATTCTAAAAATCCTTTTAATTTTCCCATGCTTATGCTGTTTTGAGTTCTACTTCGGCATTTCTCAACTTCTCTTCCTCCAGTAGTTTCAATGCTTTCTTATATTCTGTAGGCATTACTTTAATGAATTTACCCGCGTTTTCTTCCCAGTTTTTAAGGATTTCTGTGGCGAGCTCACTATCTGTGTAGGCTTTGTGTTTTTCTATAAGTTCTTTTACTTCTGTCTTATTTTCTGCGGAAGCTTCTTCCAGCTCGATCATTTCCATATTAAAATTATTATGATCCAGTTTATCTTCAGGATTAAAAATATAGGCGATTCCGCCGCTCATCCCGGCTGCAAAATTTCTTCCTATTTTACCTAAGATTACCGCTATTCCCCCGGTCATATATTCACAGCCATGGTCTCCAATTCCTTCGATTACGGCTTTAGCTCCTGAATTTCTTACACAAAAACGCTCGCCTCCAATTCCGTTGATAAATGCTTCCCCGTTAATGGCACCATAAAGGGCGACATTCCCGATAATCACATTTTCATGGGATTTAAAACTTGCTGCTTTCGGCTTTTTAACGCTAAGGGTGGCCCCGGAAAGCCCTTTTCCGAAGTAATCGTTGGTATTACCAATTACGTGTAGACTCACACCTTTTGTGGTAAATGCTCCAAAACTCTGACCAGCAGATCCGGAGAAATTAAGGTTCAGGGTATTTTCAGGTAGGCCTTTCTCCCCGTGTATTTTGGATATTTCGTTACTTAAAATCGCGCCGGTGGTTCTGTTTATATTGCTGATTTCAAAATCCAATGACATTTTTTCTTTCCTGTAGATAGATGGGTGTGCCTGTTTCAGAATCTCAAAGTCGAGAACATTCTCAAGATTGTGTTGTTGTTTTTGAGTGTTGTAAAGCGGCATATCTTCATCGATCTTCGGTTTATACAGAATATTGGAAAGATCTATTCCCTGAGCTTTGTAATGGTCTATGGCGCGATTCATATCGAGTTTCTGATTCTGACCCACCATTTCATTTATACTTCTGAAACCGAGACTCGCCATGATTTCTCTTAATTCCTGGGCGATGAAATACATGAAGTTGATCACATCCTCCGGGGTGCCCTTGAATTTCTTTCTGAGTTCCGGATCCTGCGTGGCAATACCTACCGGGCAGGTGTTGAGGTGGCAGGCGCGCATCATAATGCAACCTGAAGCGACCAATGGTGCCGTAGAGAAACCGAATTCCTCGGCTCCCAGTAAACAAGCGATGGCCACATCACGGCCCGTTTTTAACTGGCCGTCGCATTCTACTACAATCCGGTTTCGTAAATTATTTAAAAGCAGGGTTTGTTGGGCTTCTGCAATTCCAAGCTCCCAGGGCAAACCTGCATGGCGCAAGGAGGTGAGGGGAGAGGCCCCGGTACCACCATCAAAACCGGAGATCAAAACCACATCGGCTTTTGCTTTTGCGACTCCCGCTGCGATTGTACCAACGCCTACTTTTGAAACCAGCTTAACGTTAATGCGGGCTTCACGGTTGGCATTTTTAAGATCAAAAATGAGCTGTGCGAGATCTTCTATGGAATAAATATCGTGGTGCGGAGGAGGGGAGATAAGGCCAACATAAGGAGTGGAATTCCGGGTTTTAGCGATTTCGGGATTTACTTTTTGTCCTGGTAACTGGCCGCCTTCACCGGGTTTTGCTCCCTGAGCCATCTTTATTTGGATCTCACTGGCACTGCTCAGATAATTAATGGAAACACCAAATCTACCTGAGGCCACCTGTTTTATTGCCGAATTTCTCCAGTTCCCATCAAGGTCTTTGTTGAATCGTTGTGGGTTTTCACCACCTTCTCCCGAATTGCTCTTTCCTTTCATCCTGTTCATCGCGATGGCTAGATTTTCGTGCGCTTCCTTGCTAATAGAACCAAAAGACATCGCCCCGGTTTTAAAACGTTTTACGATCTCTGTCCAGGGTTCTACCTCGTCTATTGGGATTGGATTCAGGTCCCTGAATTTAAACATTCCGCGCAAGGTCATTAAGGCCTCGTTCTGGTCGTTGATGAGCTTTGAATATTCCTGGTAACTCTTCGGGTTGTTCTGTTTAACAGCCTGCTGTAGTTTTGCTACGCTGGCAGGATTGAACATATGGCGCTCGCCGTTTCTTCTCCAGCGGTAATCGCCACCTATTTCAAGGTCCAGGCCGGTGTCGGTTTCGGGAGGATTAAAGGCTGCATCAAAGCGTTTCTGAACTTCTTTTTCAATTTCGTATAAACCAATTCCTTCAATGCGGGTTGGGGTATTGCTGAAATATTTATCTACAAATTTTTGATTGAGACCAAGGATTTCAAAGATCTGTGCACCTCGATAAGAATGCAGGGTTGAAATACCGATCTTGTTCATGATCTTTAAAATCCCTTTTCCTATGGCTTTATTGAAATTCTGAACGGCTTCTTCAGCGTCTTCAATATCTATTTCTTTGTCCCCCACGAGCTGGTGAATAATTTCATTTACCAGATATGGATTGACCGCGCTGGCACCATATCCGAAAAGCAGTGCAAAGTGATGAGGTTCCCGCGGCTCGGCCGATTCGACCACAATTCCGAAGGAAGACCTTCGGTTATATTTTTTTACCCGGTGATGAACAAAGGAACAGGCGAGGAGTGAGGGGATTGGCGCCAGTTTAGGATTCACATTTCTGTCGCTAAGAATTATCACATTGCAGCCACGATCCACGGCATTATTAATCTCATTTATTATTTCATCCAGACGGGTTTCCAGGCCGTTAAGGCCTTTTTCAGCTTCGTATAAAATAGAAATCGATTCGGTCTGGAAACCGGGGTGATCTATGTATTTGATCTTATCGAGATCTTCGTTGGAGATCACAGGATTTTGTATACGGAGTTTCCTGGCTTGTTCCGGAATTATATCGAAAATATTACGGTCTTCACCAATTGCCAGGCTAATATCTGTTACGATCTCTTCCCTAATTCCATCCAGAGGTGGGTTGGTAACCTGTGCAAATAATTGTTTAAAATAATTGAAGAGAAGCTGAGGTTTATCTGAAAGTACTGCCAGGGGAATATCAGCTCCCATCGAGCCGATTGCTTCCTTGCCAAGAGTTGCCATTGGAGTGATAATGGTACTGATATCCTCTAGGGTATACCCAAAAAGTTTCTGCCTGGTGTTGAAATCTATTTTTTCCTGTGGGGTTTTATTCCCAGTATATGGCACTTCGGCCAAAGGCAGTAGGTTGTTGTTTAACCATTTTCTGTAAGGCCTTTCCGAAACGATCTTGCTCTTAACTTCCTCATCCCGAATTATTCTGCCTTCATTCATATCTACCAAAAACATCCTTCCAGGCTCCAGACGGCCGTGAAGTTCCACATTCTCTGGTTTGATATCCATCACTCCAGTTTCTGAAGACATAATTACGTAACCGTCTTTGGTAAGGGTGTAGCGGGAAGGTCTAAGCCCATTCCTGTCCAGTAAAGCCCCGATATAATTTCCATCGGTGAACGGAATAGAGGCAGGACCATCCCAGGCTTCCATAATACATGCGTTGTATTCATAAAAAGCCTTTTTCTCATCATTCATAGATGGGTTCTTCTCCCAGGCTTCGGGCACCATCATCATAATCGCTTCCGGCAGGGAGCGACCGGTTTGAAGCAGTAATTCCAATACGGTATCCATGGAAGCAGAATCTGATTTGCCGTCGGCGGTAATAGGAATGATCTTTTTCAGGTCTTCGCTAAAGACTTCGCTTTCAAAAAGTTCTTCCCGGGCTTTCATCCGGCTAAGGTTTCCTCTTAATGTGTTTATTTCCCCGTTGTGGCACATATACCTGAAGGGTTGTGCCAGGTCCCAGGTGGGAAAGGTGTTGGTGGAAAAACGTTGGTGAACCAGCGCTAATTTTGTTACTACCCCGGGTTCGTTTAAATCTTTATAATAGACATTGATGTCCTGGGGCATCAGCAGGCCCTTGTAAATTATGGTGTTGGTGGAAAGACTTGGCAGATAAAAACTTTCAGCTTCAGAGAGTTCTGACTTTTCTATACGATGTTCGGCAATTTTCCGGGCTGCAAAAAGCCTGGCATTAAATGTAGCTGCTGAAATTTCTTCGTCTTTGCCTATAAAAACCTGCTGCATATTGGGTTCAGAAAGAGAGGCGATACTACCAAGGCAGGCTCTGTTAACCGGCACCTCACGCCAACCGATAATATTTAGTCCCTGGCGGGTAATTTCTTCCTCAAAAATTTCTTTACAGATTTTTCGCTGATTGACAGACCTGGGTAGAAAAACCATTCCTACTGCATACTCCTTGAAATCCGGTAGCTTGAAATCGCAGTTTTCCTTAAAAAAATCGTGAGGAATCTCTATTAGAATCCCGGCGCCATCTCCGGTTTTTCCATCGGCACTAACTGCACCCCGATGTTCCAGCCTGATGAGAATATCAATAGCCTTATGAATAATGTCGTTGGTGCGTTTTCCTTTTAGATTGCAAATAAATCCTGCTCCACAATTATCATGCTCAAATTCGGGAGAATAGAGCCCCTGCTTTTTTAATTTCATGTCCTTATCGTCCTTAAGTAATTTTGGCTAAATTACCCAAAATGATAAAGAAAAATAGGTGTATTACTGTTAAATCAGAAATAAATTCATTAAAACCAATTAAAAGGATATAAAATGATAATTACTTAATTTGACCCCCGATGAAATAAAAATCTATTAAAATAAAAAACCGGTTTATGCTAAAATAAAAGCCCGGCACCAAAATTGGCCCGGGCTTTTACATCTAAATTAAAAATAATTAATCCTTGAGGATAGAACGTGAAATCACTATTTTCTGAATTTCAGAAGTTCCTTCATAGATCTGTGTGATCTTGGCATCTCTCATTAATCGTTCTACATGATATTCTTTTACGTAACCATTCCCTCCGTGAATTTGTACAGCTTCTACAGCAACATCCATTGCTGTTTTAGAAGCGTGGAGTTTGGCCATAGCACCAGAAAGGTCATAATCGTTATGCTGGTCTTTATCCCAGGCAGCTTTCATTACCAAATGTCGTGCAGCCTCGATTTGAGTGTGCATATCGGCTAGTTTGAAAGCGATCGCCTGATGGTTGCAAATTTCGGTTCCAAAAGCTTTTCTTTCTTTTGAATATTTTAAAGCAAGTTCATAAGCCCCGGCAGCAATGCCTAAAGCCTGAGCCGCGATTCCAATTCTTCCACCGGAAAGGGTCTTCATCGCAAATTTAAATCCGAAGCCATCTTCACCTATTCTGTTTTCTTTGGGTACTTTAACATCGTTGAAATTCAGAGAATGTGTATCGCTACCCCGAATTCCCATCTTTTGTTCTTTCGGTCCTATTTCAAAACCTTCCCAATCCTTTTCTACAATAAAAGCGTTGATACCTTTATGTTTTTTCTCTCGATCGGTCTGGGCAATAACCAGGTAATAATCGGCGGTTCCTCCGTTAGTGATCCAGTTTTTTGTCCCATTTAACAGGTAGTGGTCGCCTTTATCTATAGCAGTTGTTCTCTGTGAAGTAGCATCACTTCCTGCTTCCGGTTCTGATAGACAAAAAGCGCCTAATTTTTCTCCGGTTGCAAGTTTGGAGAGATATTTCTCTTTTTGTTCTGGATTGGCGTAAGTGTCAAGACCCCAGCATACCAGGGAATTGTTTACTGACATAACAACAGAGGCTGAAGCATCGATTTTGGAAATTTCTTCCATAGCCAGTACGTAAGAAACGGTGTCCATTCCTCCGCCGCCATATTCCGGGGAAGCCATCATTCCCAGAAAGCCAAGTTCTCCCATCATCTTCACCTGCTCGGCGGGGAACTCTTGTTTTTCATCTCGTTCGATAACGCCGGGCAGGAGTTCGTTTTTGGCGAAATCCCGTGCCGCATCGCGTATCATTATATGTTCTTCTGTAAGTTTGAAATCCATATTAATTTTGTTTAAGGAATACCTAAATTTGGTCTCCAAAGATAACTTTTTGATGTGTAATATTCAATTTACTTTCATTAATTTTACGAATATGAAAAAAGCGAATTATAAGGTTTTAGGGGTAATGTCGGGTACATCTCTTGATGGTATCGACCTGGTTTATGTGAATTTCGATTATAAAAATGAATGGTCTTACAAGATCCTTAGGGCCGAAACCAGCCCGTACCCCCTTAATTGGCAGGAAACTCTGGCAGCTGCCATTAATTTTTCAGAAGAAAGTCTTGAGGATCTCAACCTAAAATATACCCGCTATCTTGCAGGGGTGATCTCTCAATTTATCGAGAAACATCATATCACAGATCTGGACGCAATTTGTAGTCATGGCCATACTATTAAACATGAGCCGGAAAACCGGTATACCCTTCAAATTGGGAATTTGCAGCAGTTGGCTTATCTAACCGGACAGAAAGTGGTTTGTGATTTTAGAGTGCAGGATGTCAAGCTTGGTGGCCAGGGAGCTCCGCTTGTTCCAATTGGGGATAGGCTGTTATTTTCAGATTATAAATATTGTCTTAATCTGGGTGGATTTGCCAATATTTCTACGGAAGAAAATGGAGAAAGAATCGCTTATGATATTTGCGCAGTAAACACTGTTTTAAATCATTACGCGAAAAAACTGGGGAAAGAATTTGACGAAGGGGGGAAATTAGCCGCAGCCGGCGAGTTAAACAAAAAGCTTTTAAAAGAATTGAACCAACTTCCTTTTTACGCCCAAAACCCACCAAAATCTCTTGGGATGGAATGGGTTTCGGAAGAAGTATTTCCTGTCCTTGAGAAATATGAGGATGATATTCCTGCCATTTTACATACCTGCTCAGTACATATAGCTCAGCAAATTGCTAATGTTCTCGATAACGATAAAAACTCAAATGTGCTGGTTACCGGAGGAGGCGCTTTTAATAATTTTATTATAAAGGAATTAAAAGCTCATTCACAATGCCATTTTACCATTCCTTCTAAAGAGATCATCGATTTTAAAGAAGCCTTGATCTTTGGCTTATTAGGGGTGCTTAAAATCCGGGGTGAAGTTAATACGCTCAAGACCGTAACAGGAGCAGAGAAAGACCACTCGGCGGGAGTGATTTTTGAACTATGAAAAATTTATTGAAAAATCAATAATATGTAACTTAGTTTATATATTTGTGAAAAAATACACCTGAAATGAAGGAATTATTAAAAGTATACGAAAATAAAGAGCCAGAAATCGTATTTCACTGGCGCGATTCTGAAACCGATGCCGAGGGCTGGACGGTAATAAATTCATTACGTGGAGGTGCCGCCGGTGGTGGTACCCGTATGCGACCCGGCCTTGATGAAAACGAAGTGTTGTCGCTTGCAAAAACCATGGAGGTGAAATTCACTGTTTCAGGACCTGCCATTGGTGGAGCAAAATCAGGGATTAATTTTGATCCTAACGATCCACGAAAAAAAGGCGTACTGGAGCGCTGGTATAAAGCGGTTTCCCCACTACTTAAAAGCTATTACGGCACGGGGGGCGACCTGAATGTAGACGAAATTCACGAAGTGATTCCAATCACCGAAAACTGTGGAGTTTGGCATCCGCAGGAAGGGGTCTTTAACGGGCACTTCAAACCTACTGAAGCCGATAAGATTAATAGGATTGGCCAGTTACGCCAGGGTGTGATTAAGGTTCTTGAAAACACTAATTACTCCCCTGACACCAGTCGTAAATATACCGTGGCTGATATGATCACAGGCTATGGCGTGGCAGAAGCTGTTAAGCATTACTATGGCATTTATGGCGGAGAAGTTAAAGGTAAACGGGCAATAGTACAGGGCTTCGGCAATGTAGGGTCTGCAGCTGCTTACTATCTTGCCCAAATGGGCGTTAAGATTGTGGGAATTATTGACCGTGAAGGTGGTTTGATAAACCAGGAAGGTTTTTCTTTTGAAGAGATCAAGGATTTGTTCCTTAATAAAGAAGGGAATACTCTTAAGCACCCTAATCTTATTCCTTTTCAGGAGATCAATGAAAAAATATGGCAGCTGGATGCAGAGGTCTTTGCTCCCTGCGCGGCTTCGCGATTAATCAATAAAGATCAGATTACCAATTTGATAGAACGGAAACTGGAGGTGATCTCTTCAGGTGCCAATGTGCCTTTTGCCGATGAAGCGATCTTTTTTGGGCCAATTATGGAATATACCGATGAAAAGGTAAGCCTTATCCCCGATTTTGTTGCAAACTGTGGCATGGCCAGGGTGTTTGCATATTTTATGGAGGGAAGGGTACAGATGACAGATGAGTCTATCTTTAACGACACTTCTATGACCATTAAAAACGCTATTCAGAATACTTATAACAATAACAGCAGTAAGACTGGGGTAAGCAAAACAGCTTTTGAGATCGCCCTGAAACAATTGGTGTAAATTAACGGCTAAATATTTTGAGGGGAGGCTGTCTAAAAAGGCAGCCTCTTTTTTGTATAATTAAGTGATCATGTTTATTTTTAAGCATGAGCAGCAAAGTAGTATTCAAGACTTACCAACAGGACCAGTTAAGTCTTCTTCCTCCCAGTTATGATGATTTAGTTCCCAAGAATCATCCCGTACGAATAGTAAATACAATTATCGAACATATAGACATCTCTGCTTTGGAGAAGAGCTATAAAGGTGGTGGCACTTCAAGCTATCATCCGCGGATGCTTCTCAAAGTTGTTATCTATGCCTATTTACGCAACATTTATTCTTCCCGAAAAATTGAACAAGCC
>NZ_FOVL01000034.1 GCF_900115145.1 Salegentibacter flavus
ATACTACTTTGCTGCTCATGCTTAAAAATAAACATGATCACTTAATTATACAAAAAAGAGGCTGCCTTTTTAGACAGCCTCTTTTTTAGTTCTAAGAGTATTCTTTTTTGATTCTGTCGAGTTTGCGTTTGCTTTCCCGGTCTTTAATGGTTTCCCGTTTATCATATAGTTTTTTTCCCTTAGCCAGGGCGATCTGCATCTTAGCCAGACCACGATCATTGATGAAAAGTCTTAGAGGAATAATAGTCAAACCTGTGTTTTTCACCTCCTTTTCCAGTTTGCGAAGTTCTTTGCGCTTCATTAAAAGCTTGCGTTCGCTCTTTGGATTATGATTAAAGTGTGTGGCGTGAGAATATTCTTCAACGTGCATATTGATCACAAAAAGTTCATGGTTCTGAAATTCACAAAAACTCTCTGTGATAGATGCTTTCCCCTGGCGAATTGCTTTTATCTCTGTCCCGGCTAATTTAATTCCGGCCACGTATTTATCGAGAAATTCATATTCATACTTCGCCTTTCGGTTTTTTATGTTGATCGTGTTAGTCTTCTTTTTCATACTTAAGCAAAAATAGGAAGCTTATTTTAGAATTCGGTATAAGGGAATTGTAAATTATAAAGTCTGGCCTTCAGAAATATATTTTAGTATTAAATTCAAAGTACATTAATTACCTTTGAAGTTCATATTCCAAATAAAATGAAAAAAATCATCTTTTTAGCGGCCGTGAGCACCCTGTTGTTCTCTTGTAATCAGAATAAAGAGCTAACAGCTCAACAAATTATCGATAAGACCATAGAAAAAGCAGGGGGCGATAAGTATAATAATGCCGAGATCAGCTTTAAATTCAGGGATGCGGAATACAAAAGTACCCGGAACGGAGGTAAATTCCAACTGGAACGCTTTATAACCGATTCCACAGGTACTGAATATCACGATGTGATCAATAACGAGGGTTTTACAAGATACCATAAGGATTCTGTAGTTACCTTAAGTGATTCCATGAAAACCGTTTACAGCAATTCGGTTAACTCTGTGCATTATTTCGTGCAACTTCCCTACGGCCTTAACGATGCTGCGGTGAATAAAAAACTGTTAGGGAAAGATAGTATCAGAGATAAGGAATACTACGAGATACAAGTGACCTTTGAAGACACGGAAGAGGTAACCGATCACGAAGATGTGTACCTATACTGGATCGATACCGAAAACTTCACAATTGATTATATGGCCTACAGCTTTAAGATCAATGATGGGGGAGTCCGTTTTCGCAAGGCTTATAACCCCCAAACCGTAGGAGGGATAAGATTTGTGGATTACGAGAATTATAAGGCAGATGATCTGGATGTTCCGCTGCAAGAGCTGGATGAAAAGTATGAAGCCCGGGAGTTGGAATTACTTTCCATAATCGAGAATGAAAATATTGAAGTTAAGCTTTAATTGAAATAAAGCACTTCTGAAGTGCGCGTTCCGTCCGGATGGATCACTGCGATGAAAAGGCTGCCGTACTCCATCTCATCGAGATCTTCATACTTCTCCTCCTGAATAATGTAATTAACAAACTCAGGATTCAGATTGCTGTGGCCAACTACCAGTACGGTCTTCCCTTTTGTTTTCTTCTGAAAATTCTGATCGTTTAACTTTTCGGTATTAAAAAAGTCGATTTCTTTATCCTGGGAAGCGGCTATAGGTTTGGCGGTATTAAGCGTGCGTTTGTAGTTAGAGCTGAAGATGAGGTCGAAATCCACATCCCTGAAAACCTCTACCCATTTTCGAGCGCGTTCCACCCCGGCTTCTGTTAGTTCTGGATCTTTATTATCCGGATTCAGGGTGTCTTTTTCGGCGTGACGAATAAAATAATAGGTGGTTACTTCAGTATCTTTCATTTCTACTGAAGTATCTTCCTTCTGAAAGTTACAGGCCGTGATTATTATCAGTGAAAATAGGAGTAGATATTTCATTTTAGTGATTTTATTTAAATTTAATTCAATTCGATTTCCAGAAGGATGACTTGGGACCTAAAGCCTCTTGCAGACCTTTAGCAGTGGTTGCTTTTCGTTGGCTAAAACCGTATTTCATCCCTTCAATATTATCGATTATTTCCTCTACCTGAAAATTCTTCAGGAAAAATTTTGGCTCACCGATGACTCCCCATTTTTATAAATTCCACCAATAGGTGAGTTTTAGTAACAATGCTCTGTTTTGCACCTGAACTGGGTATGGAATATAATTATCGGTATAAACAAGGAATAAATCTGATGCTGGGCTAAAGCGCCACTGGAAACGACCATTTAAATTAAGGTTATCCATTTGTTCATTATACTGGGCAAAAGCCGTAAAGAATACCTTATTGGTTAGGGTAACATCCAACCGTGGTCCCACCAACCAGAATTTGGTATCCCCCCATTGCTCAGGTAGTTCCAGATCATTATATGTCGCGTTAAGAGAGATTCCCACATACGGCTGAAACCTATAACCCATTTCTGCAGCATAATTTGTCATCGCGCCATCTGCATAATAACCTCCTGTTCTGTACGATAAGGCATAGGTAAAAAGACTCTGAGGTTTAGAATTAAATTTAGCGCCCCAACGATACCATTCGTGTTGGGTGCCTGCGGCCAGTTCTATACCACTAAAATTGGTGGGGTCAAATGGCTGTTGCAGATTTACATAATCATGTCCTGCCCATATTGTTAAGGTGCTTTGACTATGAAACCGCAGCATATACTCCAACAAAGTCGAATTTTCGGTTTTTTCCCAGTTCTTATTAAAGAATATTGAAGTACTTAACTGGGGGCCATGATTTAGGATATATTTATTCTTTCCGAAAAAAAGGTAACCAATACTCGGATTGACCTTGTAATAACCTGTGCGGGGAATATAACCGACTTCAGCCTGGTAATTTTCCGATATATACTCATGTCTCCAGTTAAAATTCAGATTTCCACTGGCATATTGCAAATTGGCGGCGTGAATTAAATTTTGTTGGGATTCATTCGGGCTAAAGGACTTTAAAACCATTGCCTTGCCGGTCCAGATATTATTGGCTGAAGCAAGATTATATTCCAGTCCCAGGTTTCTGTTGAATTGGTTGTAGGGTTGGTGCTCTGATGAGGGGTCGGGGGAGTAGTTTAGTAATTCTTTATTAACGAAAATCGCCCTGATGTTGGAACGGGAGAAAACGCGTTTTTGTATCCCTATAACGCTAAAGTTTTGGGCTGGAAGCCCGATCTCATTTACTTTTCCAGTTTGCATACTCATGGCATTAATTCTCCAGTCATCACCTATGTTCCCACTAAGACGGGCACCGAAATCAATAGGAGCGTTAAGGCCTATGCGTCGTGAGAAAAAGGGCCTGATATTTTCATAACCGAAACCGGCCACTATATCTGCATTTTCCAGGAAGAACTGTCTGCGTTCGGGAAAAAACAGCTCAAACCGATCCAGGTTCGTGACCTGCCGATCAACCTCTACCTGGGAGAAATCCGGATTTATCGTGAGATCGAGGTTTAGGGAAGAACCTAACCCAATTTTGGCATCCAGACCAACTTCACTTCTTTTGTTTACCCCGTCTTCACCATTAAAATCCTTGCTTCCTCCTGCCAGTACATAAGGGATTAATGAAATATTTGATCCTGTTGATGGCGGGGTTTCATCCCAAACAAGGGTGCCTGTGTAGGCCAGAGAGGCTGAGGGAAATTGTCGGGGCACAGGAGCCCAGCTTGATTTTTCAGTGGTCTTTAGATCATTTCTGCCAAAATTAATGCCCCATTCTTTAATTCCTTTTTTATATCGTATGCTTTTAAAAGGTATAGCTGCTTCAAAAGTCCATTTATCCTCATAGTTTTTTACTGCCGAGATCCATTTGTTGTCCCAGCTCAGGTCCACAGAACCACCGTCATACATAAGTCCATCCCATTGAGCTCCGGCAGCATTTGCTCCAAAAGAAAAACCATTGGTTTGGTCATCAAAAGGATCCATGAATAAAAGAAAGTTATCGTTTTTGGTAAAGGAAAAATCTCTTCTTAATGATTCTACCATATAAGGACCTGGGACACCATGATGATTTGTTACAAAAAGATAAAGATTTTTTTGATCATAGGTCATTCTTACATCAGTGTGGACCTTGGCATAACTGGTATCAGTGGGGAGAATCATATAAAAATCAGTAGCGACATCTGCCTTTGACCAGGCTTGATCATCCATTATTCCATCAACTTTCACCGGAGATGTGGTTTTTTTGATGTGTAGCCGATAAGAACTGTTTACTTTTTGTGCGAAAAGACTACAATGAGACACCATAAAGAAGAGTAAAATAAAAGAAAGTAAATGTTTAAGCATTTTTATAGTTATTAGTAAAATTTTAAAGAATATTATTTATAATGTTTTATGACTTTTTACATATTATTTAAAATAAAAAGACCAATATAAAAACTTTTAATATATCCACGGGGTAGTGTTCTTGTAATTCTTTTCATTCTAAAGTTTTTCTTCGGGAAAACCGGGAGCGTGTTCTGGAGGCAATTTTAAATTCTTCCTATAACTTAGCGGGAAATGCACGGGAATGGCAGCGGCTATTGTTGTCATTGAGGAGATTGATTTAACTTCAATACAGGCATAAAGCCTAAATAACCCGGTTCATACCCAGGCTAGAAAACGCGAATAATAAATTTAAAGGTTGTTCCTGAGAAACACTTGGGATTGGAATAGGTAGAGTCGAGATCTGGTAATTAAGGTGTTTAATATGAATTGAATTGTTTACAAGGTCGAATAGCCATTCTACAATGTATTTCTTCTGAAAGTGGCCTCTGGTCAGATTTATTAAATCAGGAGTAGATATCCCATTTTATTAATTAGTGAATTCAATTTCTAAAAGGATGAACTGGGTGATTTGATGCCCAAAACTACTGAAATTATCATCTGATACCAATATTAGTGATTGTTTCCCATTAGGTAAAACAGGACCAAAGCTCATTCCTTCAATATTATCGATTATTTCTTCTTCCAGGAAATTCTTAACCGATTTAAAATTGAAAACTAGTCTTTTTTCCGCAGGTTTAAAATCGCTTTTACTAAGGTCTTCCATTGGAAGGGTGTTTGTCGCATTCGAGGCATCCACCTCAAAGATCTTTACGGTATTTCCCTTGGAACCATAGCCTGCGGAATAGGCTCTTTCCAGCACCAGGAATTTATCATCTGCATATTCTAATATTTCTGTCACTCCGTTCACTGCAAACCAGTTTATAGGGATTTTCGAAATTCCGTCCAGCTTGTAAGCAAATTGCTTTTCGGCCTTTTTGGTCTCTTTACTGAATTTGGTGATACGCACCGGCGAATTTGTCGGAAAGATCTTAGGTTTGGGACCATCTTTTTCCAGTGGAAGTTCCATGGCTACCCAAAACCCTGTTTTGTCCGTACTTTCCGCTAAACCTTCGAAAACACCGTTGTTTCTGGGTTTTTGAATTCCCGAAGCCTTAAAATATCCCGGGATTTCATAATGAAATAAATATTCTCCTTCAGAAGAAATATGAAAAAGTGAGGGATCTTTGCCATTCTGAATAGAACCTTCAGAACTTATTACAATTTCTCCGGTTTCCGAATTAAAACGTATGCCCTCCATATCGGGTGTGCTTTTCCTGAAAAAGGCCTCTTCTTTATCCAACCTGATAACTTCAGAAATAATCACGGTGTCGACGCTTCGGTTTATAAGGGGAATTTGAGCCTTATAGATTCGTGGGTTTGAAGGATTGTCCACCACCAAATAATAAGTGTTTTCGTGGAAATCTATCCCTGAAAGGCCACCTACTATCGTGCCGTCTATTTTCAGGCCTTGCTCAAGTACGAAATCGTCAAGATAAGTTATTCTAAAATTTTTATTCTCTAATGTCCTGGTAGTGGCACAGCTTGAAAACAGAATTACAGCTAAGAGTAAAAACTTGATTTTATTCATATAAGATTTCTTCAAGCGCCAAAAATAACAAATCCTTAAGATAAGAATATGAGTTTCTTGAGAGACTTTAGAAATGTAAGTCTTTAGATTTATGATTGGATTAATAACTAAAACCAAGATATTATGAATAATGATCAATTAGAAGGAAAGTGGAAACAGATTCGGGGAGAATTCAAACAGAAATATGGAGATCTCACGGATGATGATACTACCTATACCGAAGGTAAATTTGACGAATTGCTTGGAAGATTACAGGAGAAAACCGGTAAAACCAAAGAAGAACTCAAGAAAGAAATTGACAGTTGGTAGTTTTGTTAAATACTGACTGAATGATTCTTCAAAAGAAAGGGCCGCATTGAGCGGCCCTTTTTAATATTAATTGTTTTCTGCGAGATTTTCCTGGTTTCTGAAAACCATCTCCTCATTAAATTCATCGAGTAAAATAATACTGTCGGTATGTATGTTACCGGCAAGAATCTCTTTAGAAAGCTTATTCAAAACTTCCCGTTGTATCACCCGCTTCACCGGTCTTGCACCATACTGCGGATCGAATCCGCGAATTGCAAGAAATTTAATGGCTTCAGGGGTAGCATCTATGGTAATGTTCTGCTGTGCAAGCATTTTCTTTACACCTTTAAGCTGAAGCTCTACAATCTGATTGATGTCTTCCTGCGTTAACGGACTAAACATTACAATATCATCAATTCTGTTGATGAATTCAGGTTTAATGTTCTGCTTCAAGAGCGCCAACACTTCGGTTTTAGACATTTCCATCGCGGTGTCTATATCCTTAATAGTATCAAACTTCTCCTGGATAATATGGCTTCCCATATTTGAGGTCATTATGATGATGGTATTCTTGAAATCGGCTAGCCGACCTTTATTATCGGTTAATCTACCTTCATCGAGTAGCTGTAAAAGGATATTAAAGGTATCGGGATGTGCTTTTTCGATCTCATCGAGGAGCACTACTGAATAAGGTTTTCGGCGTACGGCCTCGGTCAATTGCCCACCTTCATCATAACCTACATATCCCGGAGGTGCACCTACCAGACGACTCACAGCGTGTCTCTCCTGGTATTCGCTCATATCTATACGAGTCATTGATGCTTCATCATCGAAGAGATATTCAGCCAGGGCTTTAGCAAGCTCGGTTTTACCAACACCTGTAGTTCCCAGGAATAAAAATGAGCCTATTGGCCTTTTCTGGTCCTGGAGTCCGGCACGGCTTCTTCTCACGGCGTCACTTACCGCGATGATAGCTTCTTCCTGCCCCACAACTCTTTTGTGAAGGTGATCTTCAAGTCTAAGTAGCTTTTCGCGATCGCTCTGTAGCATTTTTGTTACCGGAATCCCGGTCCATTTAGCTACAACTTCAGCGATGTCTTCCTGAGTTACTTCCTCCTGGATCAGGGATTTCCCTTCCTGTTTTTCGTCATGTTCCTGCTGAAGTTTCTCTAATTTTTCCTGGGCCTCCTTGATCTTACCGTAGCGTATCTCTGCAACTTTTCCGTAATCGCCATCTCGTTCGGCTCTTTCAGCTTCCAGCTTAAAATCTTCGATATCCGATTTTAGATTCTGAATATTATCTACTACAGATTTTTCATTTTGCCAGCGAGCATTCAATTCATTGCGCTGTTCCTTTAATTCGCCAAGTTCAGAACGAAGGACCTTCAGTTTATTTTCGTCTTTTTCCCGTTTAATAGCTTCAATCTCGATCTCCAGCTGCATAATCCTGCGATCCAGTACATCAAGTTCTTCGGGTTTGGAGTTGATTTCCATCCGTAGTTTGGAAGCTGCTTCATCCATAAGATCAATGGCCTTGTCAGGCAGGAAACGGTTAGTGATATAGCGCTGCGATAATTCTACAGCAGCAATGATCGCTTCATCTTTGATCCTCACCTTGTGGTGGGTCTCGTATTTCTCTTTGATTCCGCGTAGAATAGAAATCGCACTTTCAGTATCGGGTTCATCCACAGTTACCTTTTGGAAACGACGTTCCAGGGCTTTATCCTTTTCAAAATATTTTTGATACTCATCCAGGGTAGTAGCACCAATTGCTCTTAATTCACCGCGGGCAAGAGCAGGTTTTAAAATGTTAGCGGCATCCATTGCGCCCTGGCCACCTCCGGCACCAACAAGGGTGTGGATCTCGTCTATGAACAGCACTATATTTCCTTCACTGGAGGTAACTTCTTTTATAACGGCTTTTAGTCTTTCCTCAAATTCTCCTTTATATTTTGCTCCAGCGATAAGCGCTCCCATATCCAGGTTATAGATCACCTTGTCCTTAAGGTTATCAGGGATATCTCCTGCAATTATTCGGTGAGCCAGACCCTCGGCGATGGCGGTTTTACCGGTACCCGGTTCTCCAACCAGCATTGGGTTGTTCTTGGTTCGGCGGGAAAGGATTTGGAGTATACGACGTATTTCTTCATCCCGCCCAATTACCGGATCCAGTTTCCCTTCTTCAGCCATTTGGTTGAGATTCTTAGCGTATTTATTAAGGGCGTTATAGGTTTCTTCTGCACTTTGGGAGGTCACCCGATCTCCTTTTCTCAATTCTTCAATGGCTGCTTTTAAGCCTTTTTCGGTGGCGCCCTGGTCTTTTAGGATTTGGGCAACCTTACTGGAAGATTTAAAGATCGCCAGGATCAAATGCTCGATGGAAACATACTCATCATTCATCTTTTTGGCGATGATAGGAGCCTCATTTACGGTTTTACCTGCCTCACGGGAGAGGATTATGTCTCCACCGCTAACTTTAGGAAAACTCTCAAGAGTTTTATCCAGAATTTCGTTGAAGAGATTTACATTTATGTTCAGTTTTTTAAGCAGGAATGGCGTTACATTTTCGTCAACCATTGTTATGGCTTTAAAAATATGTTCGTTCTCAATTTGCTGATGCCCTAATTCCTGGGCCAGCTGTTGAGCCTGCTGAATGGCCTCTTGCGATTTTATTGTAAAGTTGTTGAAATTCATAGTCAAGATGTTTTTTCTGGATTAAAGCAATACCTATACCACTGAAAAATAAAGACAAAATGACCGATATCTCTAATTATTTACAGACAAAAAGTCATTTTAATTTAATTTTATGGAAAAATTTTTGAGATTTGGCGGGATATTAAAGTTATTAATAAATAAGATTAGAAAAAAGAAAAGCTATGGGATTATTTGATAAAATGTTTAAGAGTGAAAGAGATATTGTAAAGGAGGAAATTGAAAAGATTCCGTGGAAATATATTACCGAAGAGCAGGATATTGAGGAATTGGAAAAACAGTCTTTCAGCAAACCCGTGATTATCTTCAAATATTCTACCCGCTGTGGAATAAGCCGTATAACCTTGCGCAAATTTGAGAATGATCTGCCTGAAAACATGGATGTAGCCTTCTATTTTATGGACCTCGTTAAATACAGATCTTTATCAAACGAGATAGCAGAAAGATTCAAGGTGAGCCACGAAAGTCCGCAGCTAATTGTCTTAAAAGAGGGAAAAGTTCTTCATCATAGTTCCCATCAGGATATACATGCAAAACGGCTGTCAGAATATATTTAATTGGCCGTTTGCTGTTAAAAATGATATAATTCTTCAGGGATTTCCGGCTGCCTTTGTATCTTTTAAATAAAATCTGAAGAAATGACTAAAAAGGAAGATATCAGAAAATTGGAAGAAAACTGGAAACAGTTAAAAGAGGAAGACAAGGAAAGAGAGCTTGAGGAATTCCGGGATCGTTCTCAGAAGAAAAAGAATAAAAAGGAAAAAACTGAGACTGGGAAATCGGCTGAAGAAATTGCCGCCGATCAGGACCGCCAGAAAGAGGAATTTATGGACCTTAAGCAGCAGAAAAAAGATAAAGACAAAAAGTAAAAGTCTTAAAATAAAAAAGCCCGGTCTCCCGGGCTTTTAAATTATTTCTTTTTTGGTTGAAAGACAGGTAGGAGTTTGGTCCTTACTTCTCCAAAGCCTATTCGGCGATCCTTGCCTTTACAAAAACCACGCATAATTACCGTGTCGTTATCTTCAATGAATTTTCGTTCACTGCCATCTTTTAATTTAATGGGTTTTTCACCTTTCCAACTGAGTTCAAGCATAGAGCCATAGGAATCGGGTGTAGGGCCTGAAATAGTTCCCGAGGCCATCATATCTCCAGAATTTACCGGGCAACCATTAACGGTGTGGTGAGCCAGTTGCTGACTCATATTCCAGTACATATATTTAAAATTCGATTTTGCGAGAATATTCTCCTCGCCATTTTCAGGTTGTAAGGCAACCTCCAGGTTAATATCGAAACTTTTCTTTCCGCTACTTCTTAAATAGGGAAGGGGTTCTATTTCTGGTTTGGGGCTTTCGGTCCTAAACGGTTCGAGTGCATCCAAAGTTACAATCCAGGGAGAAATAGAGGAGGCAAAATTCTTGGCCAGGAAGGGCCCCAAGGGTACGTACTCCCAGGTTTGCATATCCCGGGCACTCCAATCGTTAAATATCACCATTCCGAAGATATATTCTTCTGCTTCTTCAATTGGAATTGGTTCTCCCAGCACGTTTGCATCTGTCGTTACAAAAGCCATTTCCAGTTCGAAATCCACTCGCTGGGAAGGTCCAAAAACAGGTTTGTCTGAATCCTTTGGTTTGGTTTGCCCTTGTGGACGGTGCACAGGAATTTCGCTGGGAATTATAGAAGAACTTCTTCCGTGGTATCCCACCGGAATATGCAGCCAATTAGGTAATAAAGCATTCTCAGGATCACGGAACATCGTTCCCACATTGGTAGCGTGCTCTTTGCTGGAATAGAAATCGGTGTAGTCACCAACCTGTACCGGCATTTGCATTTCGATCTCATCAAGGGTGAAAAGTACAGTTTGTCGGTGCTCTTTTTGATCCCTTAACTTTGAGTTTTCGGCATCAAAGATATCCGCGATGCGGTTTCGCACCAGACGCCAGGTTTTCTTTCCGTCTGAAATAAAATCGTTTAAAGTATCCTGCAGGAATATGTCATCGGTTAACGGAATCCCTTCAAAATAACCCAGTTGGTGCAGTGCTCCCAGATCTATGGCGTAATCACCAATACGGGTACCGATAGTAATTACATCATCCCGGGTTAAAAACACCCCAAAAGGAATGTTTTGAACCGGAAAATCGGTATCTGCGGGAGTATCCAGCCAGGTTTTTCTTTTAGGATCGTTAGCAGTAATAGGCATATATTTCTTGTTTTTTTGTTAAAATCTAATGCATCCAAATATATTATTTTCCTGCTATTAACCGAATGTATTTCTTACTTTTGAGGAATATTTAACGTAAACTATTGTAATGCAACGAGACACAGAACTTTTTGATTTAATAGCAGAAGAAAAAGAACGTCAGTTAAATGGATTGGAGTTGATTGCCAGTGAAAACTTTGTGAGCGAACAGGTGTTGGAAGCTGCCGGTTCAGTACTTACCAATAAATATGCTGAAGGTTACCCCGGAAAACGATATTACGGCGGTTGTGAGGTAGTAGATAAAGTAGAGCAACTAGCCATTGACCGTGTGAAGGAACTTTTTGGTGCAGAATATGCCAATGTACAACCTCATTCGGGCTCCCAGGCTAATACTGCTGTTTATCACTCCTGCCTTAAGCCGGGAGATAAATTCCTTGGTTTTGATCTTTCTCACGGAGGACACCTTACCCACGGCTCTCCCGTGAATTTCTCCGGAAAACTGTATCAGCCCGTTTTCTACGGAGTAGATAAGGAAACCGGAAGGATAGATTACGATCAGGTAGAAGAGATCGCTAAAAAGGAAAAACCTAAAATGATCATCGCCGGAGCATCGGCTTATTCCAGAGATATAGATTATAAAAGATTCCGGGAGATCGCCGATAAGGTAGGAGCTATACTTTTTGCCGATATGGCTCATCCAGCCGGTTTGATCGCCAAGGGATTGATAAGCGATCCCCTTCCTCATTGTCATTTAGTAACATCTACAACACACAAAACCCTTCGCGGGCCTCGTGGTGGAATTATCCTTATGGGAAAAGATTTTGATAATCCTTTTGGAGAAACCCTTAAAAACGGAAAGCCCAAGAAGATGTCGGCAATTCTGAATTCTGCCATTTTCCCCGGAAATCAGGGTGGGCCGCTGGAGCATATCATCGCTGCAAAAGCGGTTGCTTTCGGAGAAGCTTTAACCGATGAGTTCCTGCATTATATGGTACAGGTAAAAAAGAATGCGGCTAAAATGGCTGCTGCTTTTGTGGAAAAAGGCTACAAGGTTATTTCTGATGGAACCGATAATCATATGATGCTTATCGATATGCGAAATAAAGATGTGAGCGGAAAAGAAGCGGAAGAGGCGCTTGGTAAAGCTGAAATCACCGTGAATAAGAATATGGTGCCTTTTGATGATAAGTCTCCTTTTGTGACTTCAGGAATAAGGGTTGGCACTGCTGCAGTAACTACACGCGGCCTCACAGAAGCCGATATGCCTAAAATCGTAGACCTTATGGATCGTGTGATTTCTGATATTAATGATGATGCGGCTATTGAGAAAGTGAAAAACGAAGTATTCGAACTTATGAAAGGTCGTCCGCTTTTTAAGTGGGAATAAGATAACTAATATAGAATAAAGCTTTTTGAAATTTCGCTGGCTTCGGTCTTTTGATTTTTCAAAAAGCTTTTTTTATGCTCAATTTCACGAAGATTTACTGCTCAAAGATCTTTTTTAATTCTTCCGCTATTTTGGAAGGTTTTTGGGATTCCTTTTCCATCAACGCCCAGGTGGTTTTTGCCTCTACCAGTACTTTTTCGGTTTTAGCATTTTTAATGATCACGTGACGAAGAGATTTTACGTGTGAGGTTTCAGAAACATAGGTTTGCAGCAGAATCTCCTCGTTTAAAAAAGCCTGTTGTTTGTAATCGATCTCGTGGCGAACCACAATCCAAAAATATTTCTCCTGAAATTCCTGTGGCGCACGGCTTTCCCAATGCGCTTTAGCGACATCCTGTACCCACTGCACATATTGCACATTGTTCACGTGGTTTTGCTCATCTAGGTGCGAATTCTCAACCTTAAGCCTTTGCTCGAATATTTCAGGATTTGCAGCCATTACTTTTCTTTTATTTCAACCTCAAAAAGCTTATCCCAGTTCTTTCCTGTTACGTAAAGTTTACCCGAATTAGGATTCCAGGCAATGCCGTTTAACACATCTAATTTTTCGTGCTGGGTAACCTTTTCCCTTAATCCGCGGAAATCTATCAGGCCTTCAATTGCACCGTTTTCTGGATTTATGATGGCCACTCCGTCTTTCTGGTATGTGTTAGCATAGATTTTTCCCTCTACCCATTCGAGTTCATTCATCCGGGAGACGATGCTTTTATGGGTTGCGATCTGGATAAAGTCTTTTTCCGCCAGGGTCTCAGCATCAAGGATCCATATTTTTTCGGTGCCGTCGCTTTTATAGAATTTTTCTCCATCGTTGCAAAGGCCCCAACCTTCTTTACTTTGATTATAGCCAAAGGTCCCTGTTTGCTCGAAATTTCCAAGGTCGTATATAAGACCTACTTCTTCATTCCATGTGAGCTGGTAGATCTTCCCGTTTAGGATGGAAAGTCCTTCCCCGAAATAGTTATCCGAAAGAGCCTTCTTCTGAAGGATTTCTCCTGTTTTATAATTAGTTTTCCTCAAGCTGGAGGAGCCATACTGGCCTGTACTTTCATAAAGTGTGTCGTTGAAGAATTCCAGCCCCTGCGTATACGCATTTTGGTCGTGCGGAAATTCGTTTACAATTTCATAAGTGTAAGAAACCGGAGCAGAATTATTATAAATTTTCACGTCTGAAGTAATCGTGTCGGTTTTACCTTCGTAGAAAACTACAGCTTCAAAAATATGGTTTCCCAGTTTTACTTCCTCAAATTTGAACGACAAACCTGTTTCAGTGGTTGTTTTCAATTTTTTCTGCTGAAAGTAGTAAAGAACTGAATCTATTTCCCGCTCTTTTTTATTTTCAAGATTAAGCTTCAGGATCTCTCCCAGTTGAAATTCATTTTTATTTTTTTCGATTTTCAGGGAAAAATCAGAAGATTTTTTCGCAGAATTGCTTCCGCAGGAAAATATGGAAATACTTAATAATAACAGTAACAGGGACTTAAATTTGTTCATCGTTTCAGGCTGAATTTTCTATGGCTAAATTAACCATTTCGTATTAAAAATTACTTGCCAGAAGTAGGAAAGATTGTATATTTGCACCGGCAAGTCCCACACAACCAGCTCCTGCTGAATCCCCCAGGGCGGGAACGCAGCAAGGGTAGGCGGTCGTAGCGGTGTGATGTGGGTCGCTTGCCATTTTTTGTGTCTGGAATTCTCCTAATTTTATCGCATCTTTGTCGCGTATGAAAACAGATACTTATCCCCAAAAAACAGTATTGATAACCGGAGCTTCTTCCGGGATCGGAAAATCCATCGGCGAATTTCTTCAGGATAAGGGTTTCAAGGTTTATGGAACCAGCAGAAGTCCGAAAAAAGTTACCAGGAGCAAATTTCCATTACTTTCCCTAGATGTTACCAAAAACGAAACTATTTCTTCAGCGGTAAATGAATTAATCGAAAGAGAAGGTCGGTTGGATGTGCTGGTGAATAATGCCGGGGTTGGTATCACGGGGCCCATTGAGGAAACCCCTGATGAGGAGATAAGAAAAGCTTTTGACACCAATTATTTTGGCCCTATAAAAGTAATCAAGGCAGTTCTGCCATTTATGAGGAAACAAGGCTCGGGGCTTATTATAAATATCACTTCTATCGCAGGCTATATGGGCTTGCCTTACCGCGGCATTTATTCTGCCTCAAAAGGCGCACTTGAACTTACCACGGAAGCTTTCAGAATGGAATTGAAGGGTTTTAATATCCAAATGACCAATGTGGCCCCGGGAGATTTCGCAACCAATATAGCAGCGGGACGTTATCACGCTCCGGTACTTGAAGATTCGCCCTATAAAAAAGCCTACGGGAATACCCTGAAACTGATGAATGAGCACGTAGATTCCGGGAAAGATCCACAAATGATGGCCAAAGCGATATTCGAGATTATTAATACCCCAGAACCAAAGGGACACTACAAAGTAGGGGAGCTGTTACAAAAATTTTCCATCGGACTTAAACGCATCCTGCCCGATAAAGTATACGAGAGGATGTTGCTAAAACATTATAAATTGTAATTTTGTGAACCAGAATCCGGTAGCCCGGAAATACTAAACTTTTTAAAAACACAACTATGAAATTTTTTATTGATACCGCTAACCTGGATCAGATTAAAGAAGCCAGAGACCTTGGGGTTTTGGATGGAGTTACCACCAACCCTTCCCTTATGGCTAAAGAGGGAATTACCGGTAAAGACAATATTTTAAAACATTATAAGCAAATCTGTGACCTGATTGACGGAGACGTAAGCGCTGAGGTTATCGCTACCGATTTTGAGGGAATGATAAAAGAAGGCGAAGAACTTGCTGAACTTCACGAGCAGATCGTGGTTAAAGTACCTATGATTAAAGAAGGGATTAAGGCTATCAAATACTTTAGCGATAACGGAATAAGAACAAACTGTACTTTGGTGTTTTCTGCGGGGCAGGCGCTTTTAGCTGCTAAAGCCGGAGCTACTTATGTTTCTCCTTTTATCGGCCGTCTGGATGATATCTCTACCGATGGTTTGAATCTTATTGCTGAAATAAGATTGATCTATGATAACTATGGTTTTGAGACTGAAATTCTTGCGGCATCTGTTCGTCACACCATGCACGTGATTGAATGCGCAAAATTAGGTGCCGATGTAATGACCGGACCACTTTCTTCTATCGAAGGTTTGTTGAAGCATCCGCTTACAGATATAGGTCTGGAAAAATTCCTTGCCGATTATAAAAAAGGAAATAGCTAATTACCTGGATAAAATAGAATCAGATAAACCGCTTCTATGAAGTGCCCCCAAAAAGTTAGACACTACACTATTTGGGGGTATTTTTATGAGTGAATTTTTAATTATACCTGTTCAGAAATTCAAGAATCTCCCGTTCAAAAGACTTGGAATTTAATTGCGAACTTCCCCTGATAATCTCTCCCCCGGCATCTATAAAAAATGTCTTATTTAAATAGGCTTTGAGTAAATCACGGTCTATTCGGCTGAATGTTAAATGGAACTCCATCCCGGGTTTTCTGGTTTGGGCTTTCACGATCTCTGCCCAGTCGGCGTGTGTGTTATTGTCGATATTTATTCCCACGAAATCTACTTCGGGGTATTTTTTTCTTAAATTATCGATAATGTTTTGTTGCCAGAAAAAATGGTTTTTTGAAGCCATTGACCAATGGTAGGTGATCGTGGGTTTGTCAGAAATTTCTTTCAGCCTTATGGTGTCGCCTTTTACATTGCTTAATGGAAGATTTCCAATATTATTACCCGGCAAAAGACTCTTTTGCACCTCAGCCATTTGCTTTAGCTTGTTGAGCTTTCCCTTATCATAATTGGTTTCTTCCAGTAAATTTATAACCGAGTCAATAGTTTCTATTTTTTGAGAAAAAGTAATTCCTTGAGATCCCAAACGGTCGTAGTAGCTGTTCTTTATTTCGGGATTGCTAATGAGAGAGTCTGCCAGGATAATCTTATAGCTGATATTCCTAATGGAATTCAGGTCGAAACAATCATCGCTGGGAGGGAGTTTAGGGTCGCAACGTTCAATAGCCTTGGTCCTGAAATAATCATCGATAAAGTTGGTATAAACGTAATAGGTGTTCAGGTTTTCGCTTTCGAAATTTATATTTTTCCTGTAATCGTGAAAGTCTTCCGGAATTTCCTGAGCTAATTCCTTGAAGTATTTTCGGGTTAAAAAAGCATAACGTTCCTTAAAATGATAATACTGATAATTTATCCCGGCCCTTGCGATCTCGATGAACTTCTCAGAATAATCCTTTTTTTGAATTAATTTGTTGATTTGTTTGTTCTTAGTCCGGTAGATGGAATCTATTTTCTTGGAAAATTCTTCAGGATGATATTTATAATAGGAAAGAATCATTTGGCTTTCATCCTGATTTGCCAGATAAAGATCCAGTAAAAAATCACTCTTTTTAGCTCCCTCCCCACTAAAATTAATAGATTCATCAAATGCCAGGGTATTGAGCCAAATCAGGATACTATCCCCCGGCTGCAAGTACAAAATCTGATTTTCCGGTGGATGGTTAAATCGGTATATCCCTTCCTCAAGACCTTCAAAATACTTTCCGAATTGGTTGTTCTGATTCAGATAAAGGGTATCTAGAATGGTGTTATTTTTCGAAAGAATAAAAAATTTTGATTTAGGATTAACGATTTCTCCACCTATAAAAGTAGATTGGCGTTTTTCTTCCTCAGAATTACATCCGAGAATGCCAAAGCTAATCAAGGAAATCAAAAGCAATTTTAACTTCATGTAGGGCTCTAAATAGATACGTGGGTTTGTAGCTGTAATAGTAGTTAATGACAAATATAGTGGGTGTTAAAAGCCCTGAATGTTAATTGGTCGTTAAAAGAATATTTAAATCGTTAATCTTTAAATAATTGGGCTTAAATGGCTACTTTTGCAAAAAATTAAGACAAATAATATTTTATGCTTTCAGTATCAAATCTTTCGGTTCAATTTGGCAAACGCGTTTTGTTTGACGAGGTGAATACCACTTTTGCCCAGGGTAACTGTTACGGAATTATTGGCGCTAATGGTGCCGGTAAATCCACATTTTTAAAGATTCTTTCGGGGAAATCAGATCCTACCTCGGGTCACGTTCATTTAGAACCGGGCAAAAGGATGTCGGTATTAGAACAGGATCACTCGCTTTATGATGAACTTCCGGTATTGGAAACGGTCATGAAAGGGAATAAACCGCTTTTCGCCATCAAAAAAGAGATGGATGAGATCTACGCCAAGGAAGATTTTAGCGATGCCGATGGAGAAAGAGTAGGAGTGCTGCAGGTAGAATTTGAAGAAATGAACGGTTGGAATGCCGAGAGCGATGCTGCATCCCTCTTATCAAACCTGGGGATTAAAGCCGAGAACCATTATACTCTTATGAAAGATCTTGATGGGAAGCAAAAGGTAAGAGTGCTATTAGCACAGGCGCTTTTTGGAAATCCCGATGTGCTTATTATGGATGAGCCTACCAACGATCTGGATTATGAAACCATTAGCTGGTTGGAGAACTTTCTGGCTAATTATGATAATACCGTGATCGTGGTTTCTCACGACCGTCACTTCCTGGATGCGGTTTGTACCCATATTTCTGATATCGACTTCGGAAAAATAAATCACTTTAGTGGAAACTATACCTTCTGGTATGAGTCTTCCCAGCTTGCTGCCCGCCAGCGTTCACAGCAGAATAAAAAAGCTGAAGACAAAAAGAAAGAACTACAGGAATTTATCCAACGTTTCAGTGCCAACGTGGCCAAATCCAAACAGGCTACTTCCCGTAAAAAGATGATAGACAGGCTTAATATTGAAGAGATCAGACCTTCAAGTCGAAGATATCCTGCCATTATCTTTGATCGCGACCGGGAGGCCGGAGACCAGATTCTTAACATTGAAAAACTGGGAGCCAGCCAGGATGGGGAAACGCTCTTTAAAGATGTGAACATCAACCTTGCAAAAGGCGATAAAGTGGTGGTTTATTCCAAAGATTCCAGAGCTACTACCGCTTTTTATGAAATAATAAACGGAAATCAGGAAGCTGTTTTCGGGAAATATTCCTGGGGAGTTACGACTTCACAGTCTTATCTACCACTTGATAATGCCGAATATTTTGATAACGACCTCACCCTGGTTGACTGGTTGCGCCAGTATGCCAAAACCGATGAAGAAAGGGAAGAAGTTTACATTCGCGGATTCCTCGGAAAAATGCTTTTTAGTGGTGAGGAAGCCCTGAAAACTTCCAGAGTACTTTCGGGAGGGGAAAAAGTTCGTTGTATGCTAAGCAGAATGATGATGATGAGAGCCAATGTATTGATGCTCGATGAACCTACCAACCATCTCGATCTGGAATCGATCACTGCTTTCAACAATTCGCTGAAGAATTTTAAAGGAACAGTGATGTTTACCACACACGATCATGAGTTTGCACAAACCGTGGCAAACCGGGTAATCGAATTAACGCCTGGTGGTGCTATTGATCGTTACACGACTTTCGAAGAGTATATGAGCGATAAAAAGATCAAAGAACAACGCGAGAAAATGTATGCGGTGCAAGCATAACTGAAAGAATATTATTGAAATAAAAAGAGGCCGTCTAAAAAGTAATTTTTGGGCGGTTTTTTTCTTTTGTGTTATTTGATCTGTAGGCTCTGGTCAGTTTTTCCTATTTTTTTAAGAATGAAAAAAAGAAGTAGTATCTTTTCCCTTAGGCTATACTAAACTTCTTTAGGTTATGGGCCATTGCTATAAGCCCCATTTCGGTAGTTATTTTATCCATTCCCCGAAGCATAAACCTTTTGAAGCCCATATTTTGCTTAATATTCCCAAAAACGGCCTCTACATCCCAGCACCTTCGCTTACGATGGGTAATTCCTTTTTCGCTGAGTAGTAGGCGCTTTGCTTTTTTCT
>NZ_FOVL01000044.1 GCF_900115145.1 Salegentibacter flavus
TGGATGAGCCGGTCAAAGTGAACCACGTGCGCCGGATGAAAGTGAGCATAGCAAACTAAGTGCGCAAAATCGATTCTACTGTGGTTAAATTTACTATTTATTTTTAAGTTTTTTCCTCATTGATTCCCCTTTGATATCTATTCTGTGAGCCGTATGAACTAGACGATCCAATATGGCATCTGCAATAGTCTGCTCCCCAATAATCTCGTGCCAGGCCTCTACGGGTAATTGGGATGCAATGATGGTAGATTTTTTTCCGTGCCTATCTTCAATAATTTCCATAAGAGAGTGCCTGTTAATATTATCCAGACCTTTAAGTCCAAAATCGTCAAGTATGAGCAGATCCTGCTTTTCGATCTTATTTACCTGCTTTAAATAAGAACCATCGGCCTTAGATGTTTTAAGCATGGTAAAGAGCTTGGAAGTATTGAAGTACATCGTTTTAAAGCCTAATGAGCAAGCCTGATGACCTATGGCGGATGCCATATAACTTTTTCCTGCCCCAGTGCTGCCTGTGATTAATATATTATCCTTTTGTGTTACAAAGTCGCAGGTTGCAAAACGTTGTATCTGGTTTTTATCAATATTCCGGTCATGGTTATAATCGATATTCTCCATAACGGCGTTATATCTGAAGCGGGCCGTTTTAGTTAGCCGTTCTACCTTTCGGTTCTGGCGATCGTCCCATTCGGACTGAATGAGGTAAGCTATAAGTTCATCATTGGTGTAATCCACGCTCTGCGGGGATAAGCTGGAGTTGAAGGCCCTGATCATGCCGTGGAGCCTTAACTGTTTCATCTGTTCTAAGGTTTGCGTGTTCATATACTTGGTTTTATGGTTTCTATTTGTAATAATGGCCTCCCCTTATGTTCTTGTGATCGGGCAAGACTATTTCCTCTTCGAGGTTTTCTTCAAGATTATCCCAGCCTTTTTTAAGGATGCGATCAATAATAATGTAATTGTATGCCCCGTAATCAGAAGCTCTCTTACAGGCATTATCCAGACGTAGGTTTCCTACTTTTTTTGCCAGGTGTAGTATGCCCAAACAGGATTTATAGGATTGTTCGGGATGTTGTTTTTTATCCAGTATTTCAGTGATATACCCTTTGCAGTGTACTCCAATGTGATCTGCCCAGGCGATAAATTTTTCAGAGCTCCATTCACTTACAAACCTATGGTGTGATGGCATATGTTCCTTAACCGTAGTATAGGCGTATTTCCTTTTCTCTCTTGGATGTACGGCCAGGCGTTCAAATTTATAGAATACCTCCACCATGCTATCGGAGTAAATGATTTTGATACGTTTCCCTATGTGCTTGTATGGCACGCTATAGTAATGCTTGTCTTTGCTAAAATAGATGTGGCTGTTCTTATGTACGGTACCATTGGCATAGGCTTTTATCTCATACCGCTTTAAGGGCAGGGGTTTTAATTCCTGTTTCTCCACCTCGTCGAATAAAGAACGCCGGGAGTATTCTCTTCCCCGGAAGGACATTTCATTATGTATTTTCAGAACTTCGAGTATTGCTTTATTTATTTCAGGCACGCTATGGAAGGTCTGGTGGCGTAACGGTGCAAATACCCTGGTATATATAATGCGTACAGCATTCTCTACTATGGCCTTATCCCTGGGTTTATATGTTCTTGTGGGCAATACTGCAGTTTCATAATATTCCGCAAAATCAGAGAAGGTTTCGTTGACCTTGGGTTCATAACGGCTTCCTTTGGTTACCGCGGATTTTAGGTTATCGGGCACCAGGGCATTGGGTACCCCACCATAAAACCAAAGTGCATTCTCGACGCTACGTATAAAATCTTCTTTCTTCTGGCTTGGCGAGGCTTCCACATACGTGTATTGGCTACTGCCCAGAACGCACACAAAAACTTCCAGATCCTGCAGTTCTCCGGTATGACGATCTACAATGCTAAGTTTCTTGCCGGTGTAATCGATGAACAGCTTATCGCCAGCCTTATGGGTAAGGTGCATCACCGGCGATACTTCCTTAGTCCACTGATGGTACCAGTATTTGAACTGGGATAACTTAAAGCCATCAGGATGTTTCGCATAATACTCCTGCCAGAGCAGTTGCCTGGTTACCCCTGTCTTACGCAATTCCTTATCAAAATAGGGAAAGTACTTCTCCAGGGTCAACAATTGAGCGCTCTTTGGCTTTTGATCTGACTTAAAAAGCTTGTGCAATTCTTCAAGGGTCATCGCAGAGACCTCGTAGCTTGTAAACTGGTAACGCTGAAAAAAGGCGATGTATTTAGTAATGGTGTTGCGTGATAAACCCAAACTTGAACTTATCTGGCGTTTACTGACGCCCTGGCTGTACAACCTAAAAATCTGTTTTATTTTTCGCATATCTATCTGTTTGTTGGCCATGGTCTTTTTTACAAAAAAAGACATTTGGCTTCTTACAAATAGAATCGATTTTTTAGTGGCTCAATTTACTCCGGCTAAAGTGGTTCACTTTGTCCCGGCCAAGGTGGTTCACTTTAATCCGGCCAGGGTGGTATACTATGACCGTTTTTTGCA
>NZ_FOVL01000039.1 GCF_900115145.1 Salegentibacter flavus
AGATCCAGTAAAGCCGATTCAGCCTGATCTTTGGTATCTGCCTTGTACACCAGTTTAAGGTCTTTCATAAAATCTTTCTGATCCTTACTGGCAACGTACTTCATGCTATTGCGGATTTGGTGAACAATACATAGCTGAATATCGGTCTTGGGATAAACGGAATGAATAGCCTCGCTAAAGCCTGTGAGATTGTCTGTACAGGCAATCAGGATGTCTTTTAAGCCACGGTTATGTAAATGGGTCAGGACCTGAAGCCAGAAGTTGGCACCTTCACTCTCCGAGATATACATCCCCAATACTTCCTTTTTCCCAGCTTTATTTATGCCTAAAATATTGTACAGGGCCTTGTGCCTTACTTTCCCTTCTTCCCGTACCTTGAAGTGCATCGCATCAAGCCATAGGATGCAATATACCGGCTCCAAAGGTCGGTCCTGCCATTCCTTTACCTTGGGAACCACGCGGTCGGTAATATCACTTAAGACGTGTGTGGATATTTTGGAATCATACATCTCCTCAATATGAGCGGAGATGTCCCGCAAGCTGTTGCCCAGCCCGTACATCCCTATGATCTGCTTTTCCAGGTTATCGGCCAGGATACGCTGACGTTTCTCAACAATCTCAGGCTCAAAGGTGCTGTTCCGATCCTGAGGCGTATTGATGGTTATATCCCCGTGGTTGCTCTTTAGGGTCTTTTTGCCTTTACCATTACGTTTGTTACCAGCTTTAGAGCCTTTCTCTTCATCCGAAAGATGGGAGGACATCTCTGCTTCCAGCGCCTCTTCCATAAATTCCTTAAGCATCGGAGCAAAAGCGCCATCTTTGCCCGTTAGGGATTCTCCTGATAAAAATTGTTTTAATGCTTTTTCCTTTAATTCTTTAATCTCTTCTTGTGTCATAATCTAGTCTAAAAATTTTAATTTAATTTTCAAAGTCTAGACAGACTTGAGATTACACTCTCGGCGCCGATGCCAATTTAAATTAATCTCTTTTTTCATTAATAAAATAACTTATTTCTACCTTAAAATGTGTAGCAATTCGGTACAGGGTTTCAATGGTTGGATTGCCTTCAGCCCTTTCAATTCTACCAATCTGATTTGCAGATCTACCAACGATATTCCCCAGGTCTAATTGGGAAATATTTTCCTTTTTCCTTAGAATTCTTATTTTTTCTCCAATTTGTACAAGCAAGTTATTTAAATCATGCTGATTCATTCTATAAAAGTTGTCTTTCTGCACAAATAATTACAACACATATATGTGTTACAATAAAATTTTTATTATATTTACCTCATATTAATATATTTGCGAAACTTCTTTAAGTAAAATATTAGAAGCATTTCGCTTTGAATCTCGCATTGAAAACTGGTAATTTTTAGACAACGAGATGATAAGCATAATGCTCACGACCCGGGCGTGGGCTTGCTTGTTGTTGTCAGGTATACCAGTACCCCAATGCGATAAGTTGAGTTTCCACGCCTTTTTGGTTTCAAACTCTTCTTATTCTTAATTTTCAAAGTAATCTTCTACAGTTTATAAGTCTCGCTTTTTTGCCCTTTAATTACACTTAATGGCCAACGTGGCCGCCACCCATGCCTGGGTGTATTCACAAATCTTGTTTGCGGGAACAAGAAAATCACTTTAACAATCCCGTGGGTTGCTGTTTTGAGCCCTTTATATTAAACAGCTTTTGGGTGGGTAAGCCCCTTAACCCCTTTGGGGCCTTTTATGTGGGCTTTGGGTATTTTATTTTGGTTAATAGGTTAGGTACTATCGGTTAAAGGGATCGGAGTATAGATTAAAAAAAGAAATTGCTTATGAGAAGAAAATTGAATTAGCCTAAATAGGTGTTAAGCTAAAAAGCCTTCCCCGAAGATTAGCGTCGTGAGGGGAAGGCCTGAGCTTAAATAAAACAATGTTTCATTCAAAACCACACGTAAAATTATGAAAAATAATTACAAACGCCTTAAAATGGTGGTGTATGTATTTGTCGCTATCTTATTGGCCATTTGGGCCTTTTCGGCCACAGCCCAGGCGGCACCAATTAAAAAGTATTCTCCCCAACAGGAAATTGAAATTTCCGGGACCGTAAAAGATGAGAACGGTTTGCCAATTGAAGGCGCAACAATCGCCATAGAAGGTTTAAACCGCGGGACCATCACCGATATGGATGGTAATTTCACCTTATTTGCCCCCTCAAATGCGGTCCTGGTAATTTCTTATTTAGGATATACCACCCAGAAAATCCCCATAGATAATGAAAAAGAGATTCACATTATCCTGGAAGAAGATGTGGATGCCCTTGGAGAAGTAAAGATTAATGCGGGGTACTATAATACCACCGAGAGAGAACGAACGGGAAGTATCTCCAGGGTAAAAGGGGAGGAGATAGAACTTCAACCCGTTGTAAGCCCATTGCAGGCATTGCAGGGGAGAATGGCAGGAGTGGAGATTGCAGCGAGAGGTGATTTACCCGGCCAGGCATCAAGGATTAGAATTAGAGGGACCAATAGTTTACGAACTGAAGGCAACTTTCCTTTATATATTATCGATGGAGTACCTATTAATTCTACCCCAATTGAGAGTAGGTCTATAGCCGGATCGGGTACAAATGGTTTTGATCCATTAAATACATTGAATCTTTCCAATATTGAAAGTATTGAGGTATTGAAAGATGCAGATGCTACGGCCATTTATGGTTCCAGGGGAGCTAATGGCGTGATCCTTATTACTACCAAATCTGGAATACAAAAAGATTTTAGGCTTGAAGCTGCTGTGTATACCGGTGCCTCGAGACTTCCAAATAAAATGGAACTATTAAATACTGAAGAGTATTTACAAATCAGGAGACAAGCTTTTGAAAATGATGGGGTGGAACCCACACAATTCAACGCTTATGACCTAGTACTATGGGACCAGAATAGATTTACAGATTGGCAAGACTTCTTTTATGGCGGAACCGCCCCTGTTACAGATATTAATTTAAATGCCTCCGGGGGTAATGCCACTACCAGTTTTAGACTTGGTGGGGCATATCACAATCAGGGCTCAATATATCCTGGAGATTACAACTATAATAAATTAACGACCAGTTTAAACTTAAATCATCTTACAAATGATGAACGCTTTGGTATAAACCTCTCTGTAAATTATGGAATAGACAATAATATTCTTGCCGGTAGTACAAATGTTTCATCACCCCCCTTTAGTTTACCTCCCAATGCCCCCCAGGTATTTAATCCTGACGGTAGTTTACATTGGGAAGAATGGGCTGCGGCAGGTCAAAACAATCCTATGGCAGGATTTTTTAATCGTAGTGAAACACAGATAAATAATTTGATTAGCAGTGTGGGTTTAAATTATCGCATAGCCGATGGATTAAATTTGAAACTTAACGGGGGTTATACCAATTTAGAGAGTAAGGAATTGGTGAAAATACCTACACGTTCCTTTAATCCTGCCTGGAATTTTGAAGATAATTCACAACACTTAAATATAAGCCGGAAGTCCTGGATTATAGAGCCTCAAATTCATTTCAACAAATCCCTATGGGACGGCGAATTAAGTGCCATCCTCGGGACCACATTTCAGCAAAATGAAGATGAAAATTTAGAATTAATGGGTTCCGGTTATATTTCGGAATCTCAAATCGGAAATCTTAATGCTGCTGAAACAATAACCAGTCCTCTGCATATCAAAACCCAATATAATTATAATGCCATATTTGGAAGGTTGGCATATAACTGGGATAGTAAATACTTTATTAATCTTACAGGTCGTCGAGATGGTTCTTCACGTTTTGGACCCGGAAAGCAATTTGCCAATTTTGGGGCTGTTGGAGCAGCCTGGATTTTTTCAGAAGAAGCTTTTATTAAAAATGAGTTGCCATTTTTAAGTTTTGGAAAATTACGCGGGAGTTACGGTACCACAGGGAATGATCAAATTGGGGACTATGGCTATTTGGAGGCTTATGATGTCACTCCTGGCCCTGGAGGTTTATATCCTACTCAGTTGTACAATCCAGATTATTCCTGGGAGATTAATAAAAAGCTGGAAGCGGGTATTGAAACTAGCTTTTTTAACGATCGTATAAGTTTAGGATCAAGCTGGTATCAAAATCGATCTTCAAATCAATTGGTAGGTTTTCCCTTACCTGCTATGACAGGGTTTAGGTCAGTTCAGGCTAATCTTCCTGCTACTGTAGAAAACTCTGGCTGGGAAATAGAATTGTCTTCTTTAATATTCAATTCAAGAGATTTTCGATGGAGAACTTCAATGAATTTAAGTATCCCTAAAAACAGGTTGGTTAGTTATCCCGATTTGGAGAGTTCTACATATGCTAACAGATACAGGATTGGAGAACCCCTAAATATCTCGCTACTTTATAGATATGCTGGTTTAGATCCAAATACAGGATTTTACACAGTAGAAGATGTAAATGAAGATGGCAGAATAGATTCCAATGACCGTGTAGATATTAAAGATTTGAGCAGGCAGTATTTTGGTGGAATCAACAATTCAATAAGTTTTAAAAATCTATCCCTTCAGTTTTTATGGCAATTCGTAAAACAGGAAGGGACATTATTAAACATGGATGTCGGCAGAATTGGTAATAAGCGACATGAAGCACTTGCGGCACTAAATCCAAATAGTAGGTACCAAATGCCTTCGCAATCTATTCAGGCATTAATAGGATATATAAATGTCTTAAATACATCATTTTTCCATTCGGATGCTTCATTCATTCGGCTTAAAACACTTTCTCTGACCTATGATATACCTAAAACTTTATTAGCCCAGGTAGGGGTTAAGAAAGGTTCTCTTTCTCTGCACGGTCAGAATTTGCTTACGATAACTGATTATCCAGGAGTAGATCCTGAATTGCCTATTGGGGGAACCTCATTCGGGGGTTTAAGAACCTTTACCGGTGGAATTAAACTTAACTTTTAAAGATGCGCACATGAAAACTTCAATTTTTATAAAATTATTTTATGCTTTTTCCATTTCAATCTTTTTTATTTCCTGTGAGGATTTTGTGGAAATAGATACTCCTAGTCACAGAATAGTAGGGGATGCAGTGTTCAATGATGAAGAATCTGCTCAAAGTGTTATCCAGGGTATCTATAATCAATTGATTCGGACTGATTATAGTGATGGGGGAGTCAATAGTGTAACTACACTGGCCGGTTTATCAGCAGATAATATTGGTCTATTAAGAGAAACGGATCTAACTTTTCTTGAATTCGACCAACACGAGATCCTACCGGATAACAACAGAAACTTTGCTATATGGTCTAGCTCTTACAACGTCATTTATATGGCAAATTCCATAATTGAAGGCTTAATAGATTCTGAATTGGAAATGGGTGTAAGAAATACACTTGAAGGCGAAGCAAAATTTATTAGGGCATTCACTTATTTCTATTTAACCAATTTATATAATGATATACCTCTCCTTTTAACCACGGATTATATTGAAAATTCCATAGCTCCACGAAATTCCCAAGCAGAAATCTACCAGCAGATAATTGTCGATCTGGAAGAAGCCATTGAGCTTTTACCTCTGGAATATAGAAACGGGGAACGCATTAATGCCAATAGATTTACAGCTTTGGCCCTACTAGCCAGAGTACATTTATACGAAGGAAACTGGAGTCAGGCAGAAGCTCTGAGTTCAGAGATTATCTCCCAGACGGGGCAATATGAAATCTTGGACAGTTTGGACCAGGTCTTTTTACCAAATAGTAAGGAGGCTCTGTGGCAAATTTCTCCTATAGGTAGAGGGAATAGTCTAACCCATACTTATGAGGGGAGTAATTTCATATTAAATCCTGGCAATCCTGCCTCATTATATTTTAAACTAGATGAGTCATTAATCGCATTGTTTGAACCGGAAGATTTAAGATACTCAGCCTGGATTGGTTATCACGAAGAGATGAACATCCATTATCCCTTTAAATATAAAGATAGATACAGTATCGATAACATTACGGAATATTCGATGGTTATGCGATTAGCTGAGCAGTATCTAATAAGGGCAGAAGCCCGAGCTATGCAGGATGATTTAATAGGGGCGTCATCAGATATTAATTTTTTAAGGATGAGGGCAGGAATTGATCAGCTCACGGAGGAAGACTCACTTGATCAGGAAACAATCCTTGAAATAATTATGGAGGAACGCAGAAAAGAATTGTTTTCGGAGTGGGGCCATCGTTGGTTTGATCTCAAGCGCACCGGTAAAACTACAGAAGTTTTAAGTTCCAACCCATTATGGAATGCTACTGATGAATGGTATCCTATACCTGAGCAGGAGCGAATCAAAAACACAAATCTCACCCAAAACCCAGGTTATTAAATTTTACTTTCATGAGAATACAGATTATAAAATATATGATAATTATTCTTTTGGTATATGGAAATACTTTGACTTCCTATTCACAAGCTTCTGAAACCAAGAGATTCGATTCAACCTTAATTAAAAATGTGCTTCCTAATGGGTTAACCTATTATATTAAACATTTGCCAGAAGCAGGAAACAATATTACTATGCAATTTTTTTTGAATGCTGGAAATCGTGTAGAAACTAATGAGCAACCTGATGTATCCCATGCCATCGAGCATTTAGCTTTTAGGACTACCAAAAATTTCCCATTAGGAATTTCTAATTACTCTAATCTCTTAAAAGAGGCTGGAATGGGAGGTGCCGGTATAGATATTCAAGCTTTTAGTGGTCAACGTGGTACCAAATACATCTTTAATACCAAACCAGATTCTTCTGGTGTTGATCTTGGTCTTCTTTGGTTCTATGATATTCTTGGTGGACTATCTCTTACTGATAGAGATATTGATATTGAGAGAAGAACATTAATTCAGGAAAGAGAAGGCAAGATGAATATGAAAGCCCGAAGTAAAAGTAACATTGATTCTAAACTTTCTTCTAAGTTTTTTCCTTGTATGAACGATCTTGGAGAATCATATATTGACCAGATAAATAATTTTGATCCTGATAATTTACGAAAATATTACGAGGATTGGTACCAGCCTAAGAATGTAGCCATTGCTATAATAGGTAATATACCAGATGTTGAAGGGTTGCAGGATAAAATCATGAAGAGATTCTCCAGATTTAGAAATAAAAAAGGTGCTAAGAATGTACCCGATTGTTTTTCTGAATACTTTTCCCGACCTAATCAGTTTGAAATCATTGAAAGAAAAAGAGATACTACAATTCATTTTGCAAACAACAATTTGGAAGTGAAATTTTTTTATAGGGATTCATTAATAAGATCTTCAAAAGAATTGCAAGCCGCAAAACGTCAGGTTCTGTGGGAAATGGCAAATGAAGTTTTGGAGGACCATTTGCAACCTTTAACCCAAAGCTATTCAAGTAATTTTAAGCTGGGAGTAAGAAATACCTTTAAGTACGAAAGAAAACCTGCAGCTACTTCCATTTCAATTGAAGCTGAACCAAAAGATTTAGAGTACAGCATAACAGAAGTATTCTCGAAAATTAATGAATTGCAAACCTATGGATTACTCCCAGATAAATGGGAAGAGCTTAAGCTAAATCATCTACATAACCTTGAAAAAGCTAATAAGATTAAAAAAGAAACTCCCAATTTATGGATAGATGATATTGAGCGAAATTTTTGGCAAAAAGAACCATTGACCCCTCAAAAACACAGTTTATTAAAGGCCTGGATGGAGCAACTAGAACTCCAAGACTTTAACACATTTATGGATAATTATTTTGGTAAAGTGCCCAGGGATATTGCAATCATAAAACCTGAACATAGCACATGGAAAGTTTCTGAGGATGATTTTAGATCTTTAATACATAGAAATTCGGTTAAGCCCGTTTTAATAGAAAAAACATTTACTCCAGAGCATCTTTTAAGTGAAAAGGAGGTTAACAAGTTAAAACCTAAGTCCATTAGCTTTCTTGGTGAAAACTATAAAGGCTCCAAAGAATTTTTATTACAAAACGGAATACGGGTAGTATTATTAGAAGACAAAAATTATAAGGAAAAAGTTTCAGTATGGGGTTTTGATTCTATTGGTACTGCAAATATTACAAATACCAATTTGTATTCTGTGGCTAAGTCACCTGATATTATAAAGCATGCAGGTATAGGGAATTATAATAAATTTGAGGTAGATAGATTATTGAAGTCTAAGAATGCTGAAATTCAAATAAGCCCTTATATTGAAAATAAGGAAAGTGGTATTAAGGGGCAGGCGGATCTTCAAAATACAGAATTATTATTTCAGATGATTTACCTGTATTTCACAGCTCCACGAAAGGATAAAGCTGCATTTAAACACTGGAAGCGAAAAGAACTTGAGATTTTTTTACACCCACCTTCTTATTCCCTCCATCCAAAGGACTTCCAAAATTCCATAAAAAATTATTTCGGTAAATCGAAAGGTGATTTCTGGGGTGGAACCTATCATTTTAATGGCACTCGAGAAGCTACATATGAAGGGGCTTTTAATGCTTATCAAACTATTTTTTCCGATTTCGGTAATTATACATTTATAATTAGAGGGGGAGATGAAGAAGCTTTATTACCTCAAATTAAGAAATATCTGGGTAATTTAAATTCTCAAAAAGTTAGAACCGATAAAATTAATCACACCGTGGAGAAAAAAGAATTTCCTACGGGACCTCAAAAAGTAAAGTTAAAACCTTCGGAATATTACGAGAGAGACCAGGTATTTTACGCAATAAACTTTACAGAAAAAATTGAATCCTATGATTGGAAAAAGCATCTTATGCTTAAATTACTGTCAGCATTAATTTGGGAAATGGCTATGAAATTTAGTTCCGAAGAAGGGATCGCGGCATATTATGTATATAATGGAAGTGAGTTTGATAGAAATTTATCTTATTTTTCTGCTCAACTGTTTTTCGAGTGTTTTAAAGATGAGGTGAATGTAATACAAATGGCCTCCAAAGAATTATTTAAAAAGATAAAAGAAGGAAATATAAAACAAGGTCCATTTGATAAAGCATTGAACAGAATTATTAGGCTGTATGGGAAGAACGGAATCAAAAATGATAGGGAGAAAGATCTATATGATTTTTTTAGGCACGGAATAACCTCAGGTACTTCAGATGAAAAAGAAAAATTTTTACACAACCTCAATAAAGATGATCTACACAAATTTGCAAAATCTTTTCTGAGAGAAGATCACATGTTCGAGTTTGAAATGTAGTACACCTATCTAATGAGAGTGTAATCTCAAGTCTGTCTAGACTTTGAAAATTAAATTAAAATTTTTAGACTAGATTATGACACAAGAAGAGATTAAAGAATTAAAGGAAAAAGCATTAAAACAATTTTTATCAGGAGAATCCCTAACGGGCAAAGATGGCGCTTTTGCTCCGATGCTTAAGGAATTTATGGAAGAGGCGCTGGAAGCAGAGATGTCCTCCCATCTTTC
>NZ_FOVL01000046.1 GCF_900115145.1 Salegentibacter flavus
CTATCTTCGTTTTCTTAAGGGGGGTCAGCATCCGCCAGAACGACAGCACGCTAAATATAGACTGTTAGGGGGGTCAGCTTAGTCCAGTATATCCAACTTATCTGGCACCTAATTATTTAACCCAAATTATCCTTCAAATCGACCAAAATTATTTGAGGATTTACAAAGTGAACTCCGTGGGCGATATAGAAAGATTTCAAGACGGCAATATAATTAAATTTAAGGATGAAAACGGGTATGTTACAGAGGCTAGAGAGGTAGAGACTTCCCTAAATGGTGGGATGTTTTTCACCTCTTCTTCAAATATCTACAACTTGATAATTAATCCTAAATCTCAATTTTTGAAAGTTGCAGTCTATGATAGGTATGAGAAACATCTTACTACTTTTAGCACATGGACTTTTCAACCAAAGTGGAGATAATTATTTTTTATGAAAAAAAACAAAGAGGACCAAAGAGGAGAGTATTTTAAGGAACTCCAGAATGGGTTTCAAAAAACAGAAGCAAAATGGTTGGATAAAAAGTATAGCTTCTTAAGATGGCTCGTAATTACTGCTTTGGGGTTTCTAAGTGTTTTTGTAGCTTTTAGTGATGTTGACAATCCTGATTCTAAAATTTTCTTTTTCTATACCACAACAATTATAACTGTCTGTCTTGCAATTTTGTTTACGGGTATAACATTATTTGGTGAAGTTAAACAAAATAAGCTACTGGCGGATTCTTACAAAATGGTCTTAGTCAAATTTAAGGAAGGCAGTTTGATTTTAGAAGATATTGAAGGAAGATTACCTACTTGGTACATGGTTTCAGAATCCTTAGCCTATATCTGTTATTTCTTATTTTTAATGTCTCTAATTTTTTTCAGCATTGTCAAGATACTATAAAAGAATAACAGCTTTCTAATTAGAGCAACGTGTTCACATTTTAAATTCATATGAACCTTCCAAGGCATCTTCCATAGGGGAAGGACCTGGATTATCAGATGCTGGAAATTAATTCTAATATGTAACCAAAAGGGATAACTTTAAAACTTATTTATGACTAAATTTTGTGTATTTAAAAGGCTTAATTTTTTATTGTTATTTATACCATTTCTTGGAATGAGTCAGATTGTTTCACTAAATAATCAGATGTACTTCTTAGACTCATCCACCAAGGAATTATATGATGGAATAGCAGTACGATATTCAACGGAATACCAGCATGTTTATAATGGGGAAAAACACATTAAAACCCAGGAAAACACTGGAACGGCAGTTTTTTCGTTATATACTGAGTTTTTCTTTGATGGCGCAGGTAAAAAGTTTGAATGGGAATACAAAAAAGAGTATTCTGATAAAGAAAAAGATATTTTTGATTTACCAAATGGTGATAGGTTTATGTTTTTTCATGCCTCTAAAGAATTATGGCATTTGACTGACCGCATTCCCGAAAAAAGCACGTTTAAATATATAAGAGTATTTACTGATGTGGAGAATTCTGTTTGGATGGAATCAGATAAGTCTGCATCTGCTACTAAATTAGAACCTTTATCGAATTATTTTTCAATACCACGATTAATCGAGGAGGATTCAAGGGTGGCTGAAATTATTTATAAACCCTTTGATGAATACATTGAGGATAAAATATATAAATTAAGTGATGGGAATGGTTTTGGAGCAGAATATCGTGAAGGGCGGATTTCATATTTTTTGGATGTAAATTCCGATGGAAAGCTGGATGAGCCGGTCAAAGTGAACCACGTGCGCCGGATGAAAGTGAGCATAGCAAACTAAGTGCGCAAAATCGATTCTACTGTGGTTAAATTTACT